>NZ_CP192272.1:0-1349422 GCF_051602725.1 Wolbachia endosymbiont of Kerria lacca | reverse complement strand
ATACCACACCAAGAAAGAACAATAATCAGAAAGATGCAAGATAATCAATAGCTTGCTGTAAGATAAAAAGCTAAACTACTTAATACATATCTAAAATTATGAGGATTTTTTGACGAGTTGTAAAGAGTATAAAAGCACTAAAATTGATCATTTTTTTGAAATAAAAACAATCAATTTGTAAATGTCGCTTGTACCGAGGATTAGAAGTATGTTATTAAAAAATAGTAATATATTATGTATAAATAAGATATTAAATTTACTGATAAATAAGTAAAGTACTTGTATAAATATAGCTGATTTAGTATAAATTTATTGAAGTAAATTTGTGATTATATTAAGTAATTTGAGTCATAATACTGTATTCGGTATTGAACTGGAGTTTTACACTGAGGGAATAAAAAAAGAATATTTATTTCTGAATAGCATCAAAAATAAAATAGCTTCTCTTGGATTTTTTTGTGAGAAAGAGAGTTCTTTAAACCAATACGAGATAAAAAGTGATTGTTATACGAGTCCTGATAATTTAATTATGCATTTTGAGTTAGTAAAAAAATTACTGATTGGAACAGCACAAGAGTTCGATGGTAATGTTTCTTTTAAAGCAAAACCTTATTTGGATAGAGCAGGCAGCGCACTAAATGTACATGTTAGCCTCATGGATTCAAATAATAATAACTTATTTTATGGCAATAAGCAAAAATATAGTGACCACCTGATTCACAGCATAGGTGGATTATGTGCAATGATGAAAAAACATATGTTGTTTTTTGCTCCAAATGATGATTCATATTTAAGATTTCAGTACCCAGATATTCATACTCCAACTACGATTAGTTGGGGAGTGAATAACAGAACTGCTGCGATAAGAATTCCCTATTTTGGCAACGATTCCAAAAGATGCCGCCTAGAGCACCGTGTTCCTGGAGCAGATTGTAACCTTGAAAAAGTACTCACAGCAATAATTGAAGGTATAGTTTTTGGTATAGAGAACAAAATTGCTCCGCCAAATAGAGTGTATGGCATTGCATCTGATCCTCAATATAAGATGGAGAGTTTGATATAGCAACTACCTGTTAAACCCTAACCCATTAAACTCCTTTGAGGTAATTGGCCATTCTAGCACTTTCCTCACATCATTATTTACATTCCCATACTGTAATAGTAAGTCTGCAGCAGATAGTTTCTGCGTACTTTTAGATGATCCAAGCCCTATATTGGTAAGGTTGCTCGGTGGCTGCTCAGGAAGTGGATTACCAAGTGCATCCATGTGTTTAGGTAAAGGTTCCATAACAATATTTGTAGCACTAGAAACGAAATGACTATCTGTAGTATCAGCACTTTTAGAAAGTGAATTACCTTTGAAATCCATATGTTTAGGTAGTCCATTTTTCATTTCTTCTTCTGCTCTTTTATTTTTTAATTCTTCTTCTAGCTCAGTTTCAGTTCTTTTTGGTTCTTTTACGGTATCTTTTTCTTCACCTTCATCAACACTGCTATACCCTTCATCTTCTGACATATCATCAGTTTTAACAGACTTAGGTCTTGCTTTATTAAGCAATGAAAGTAATGCGTAAGTAACTGCAGCAGCAGTAACTATAATGGCTATCTTTGCAGCAATGTGAATCATTGTTAAAAATACTAAAGTTGATGAAACACCAACCAACCCAGATACGATCGCTTTATTCTTGCCTTCTATCACACTTAAAACTGCTACCACAATAATCCCTCAAATACCATACTAAAGTCATATTATATAGAAATTTTCTTACGCTTGCAAAACTGTAAAAATTTTAATCATTTACATAAAGCTATATGAGGATTAATTAATATATAATTTATCTTAGCTATAATATGATATAAATACGTATAATGTTTGGCATGAAAAGCTTACTTGTAGAGAGGAATAGAACAGTAATATTATTGCTTATCGTGATTTTTACCTTCGGCTCATACACTTATATAAAGATGCCAAGAGAAAGCAATCCTGATATACAGATTCCTATAATTAGTGTATTTGTCGGGTTTCCTGGTATTTCTGTCGAGGATAGTGAAAAGCTATTAGTGCTTCCTATAGAAAATGAACTAAGATCCATCGAAGGTGTAAAAGAATTGAGAGCTTTTGCAACTAATGATGGTGCTCACATGATAATCGAATTTAGAACAGAGTATAATAATAAAGAAGTGCTCGATAATGTCCGTTCAAAGCTTTTAAACATAAAATCAAAATTACCTATTGAAGCAGAATCTCCGATAATCAATGAAATAGACTTGAGCTTATTTCCGATACTAAACGTTGGCTTGATTGGTAATTTGCCGGAAAGAACTTTAACTGAAATAGCACGCAAACTAAAGAAAGAAATAGAATCTCTGCCAAATGTTCTTAAAGTTGAAGTAGCAGGTATGCGTAAAGAAACAGTGGAAGTTATAATTGAGCCCACAGTTCTAACAAAATATAACATTCAATCAAATGAGATATTTCAAGCTATATCAAACAACAACAGATTGGTAGGAGCCGGATCACTAGAAAATGATACCGGTAAATATTCGATTAAAATATCAGGGTTATTAAAAGACATAGAAGATATTATGAATATTCCTATTAGATCTCAAAGTGATGCAGTTTTGAGAATCAAAGATATAGCAAAAGTATACCTTGGGTTTGAGGATCACCAAGGATTTGCTCGTATTAATGGACTACCTAGCATTGTACTAGAAATTTCAAAACGTAATGGAAAAAACATAATAGACACGGTAAATCAAGTAAAATACTTAATGGACAAAGCAAAAGATCAATTACCTGAAAATTTAAAAGTAGTTTATTTGAATGACCAGTCAAAAAATGTACGTGATGTGCTTGACGACTTGGAAAATGGTATAATATTTGCCGTATTACTAATATTAACCATAATAATGCTCTTTATGGGAACAAGGGCTGCTATTCTTGTTGCACTATCAATACCTGGCTCCTTTCTAATAGGAATAATGGCTCTTTACCTCATGGGTATTACTCTAAATATAGTTGTGCTCTTCAGTTTAATTATGGCAGTTGGCATGCTGGTTGATGATGCAATTGTAATCAGCGAATATGCTGATAGAAAGATGATTTGTGGCATGGATAAAGTAGAAGCCTTTTGCACCTCAGTTCATGATATGTTTTATCCAGTTTTATCATCAACATTGACTAAATTAGCAGTGTTTTTCCCTCTGTTACTCTGGCCCGATACAGTCGGTAAATTTATGCAGTACATACCAATTACAATAATTCTAACTTTAACTGGATCGCTAATTATGGCTTTGGTTTTTATACCAACACTTGGTGCAATATTTGGTAAACCTTCAATAACTTCAAAAAAAGAAATAATAAGAATGAGTGCTATAGAAAGTGGTGAGGTAAAAAATACTGGGCTTATAATAAGAACTTATGTACGTATGTTAGAGAAAGTCTTAGATCACCCCAAAAAATTTGTATGTGTTGTTGTGTTTGTTTTATTTTTGTCTAGTATATTATATTTTACTTTTGGTCCTGGATTAAAGTTCTTTCCGAATGTAGATTCAGATAACATTTTAATCAGCGTTAAAGTAAAAGAAAGCTTATCAGCCAAAGAACGAGATTTGATACTTAAGAAAGTAGAAGAACGTATTTTGGGTGTTGAAAAGGAAATTTATGTTTTTTATGCTCGATCAGGAAAATTTTCAGACAACGTTATTGCCAAAATTCAATTGGAACTTGTAGATTGGCGCTGCAGGCGCAAAGCTACGCAAATACTAAATGATATAAGGAGTAGTGTACAAAACATAAAAGGAGTAATAATTGATGTACAGGAACAAAAGTCAGGACCATCAGCTGACAAGCCAATACAAATTAACTTAAGCGGAAGTGCATCCAACTTGAATTCAGTAGCAGAGAAAATCCTAAAAATTATGGACCAACCTTCATCTGGATTTATAAATATTCAAGATAGTAGATCAGCACCTGAAATAGAGTGGAATATGAGTATTGATAAGAGTAAGGCTACAAGCTCTGGAGTAAGTGTTGCAACCATCGGTGATTTTATAAAGATGGTTACAAATGGAGTATTAATTGGAAAATATAGACCAAATAACGCAGATGAAGAAATTGATATTGTACTACGCTTTCCCAGAAAGAATCGCAACATGAAAACTATAGATAACCTTTTTATTAATACAGCAAATGGACCATATTCTATGAGTAGCATAGTGAAATACGTTCCCGAAAAAAAGGCAAATAAACTAAGTAGGATTGATGGATCACGCACAGTAACAATCTCTGCTGACGTTGATACTGGCTATCTTGTTGATGAAAGAGTTAAGTTCATTCAAAATTCGATTACTCAAGACTGTAGTAAAGGAGTAAAGATTGATTTCAAAGGTGATAAGGAAGATCAACAAAAATCAGGAGCATTTTTATTAAAGGCTTTTATATTAGCAATTACATTGATGATATTGGTGCTAGTGGCACAGTTTAACAACATATACTATACATTTATCGTAATGACAGCAGTGTTTTTATCAACAACATGTGTATTTTTCATTTTCTTTCTTATTCAGAAAGTTTTTGTAGTTGTCATGTGTGGAGTGGGGATAATTGCTTTAGCAGGAATTATAGTGAATAATAATATACTATTGCTTGATGCCTTTCATCAGCAAATTAAGGTGCGCAAAAATAACATTAAGCAATGTATAATAAACGCTTCAATTTCTCGCATCAGGCCAATACTACTTACCGTTGCAACTACAGTTCTTGGTTTAATACCGATGATTACTAGGTTAAATATCAGTTTTTTTACGCTACAAATCACATATGATGCTCCATCAAGCCAGTGGTGGGTTGATATTTCAGCAACCATAGCAAGTGGAATATTGGCTGCAACGGTCTTAACTTTATTCTTTACTCCGGCATTGCTTATCATACAAAGACATGAAAAAACTTGACTTAAATTAGCAATCATTTAACATTTAAGATAGCGTTCTTTACCTGTTGAAGCTATAATTATAACTAATTAAATTGGATTTATTTATATGATTGCTAATCGTAAAAGCAGTGTTAAGCAGAAAAGCAACAAGAATAACATAGTTGGAAGCCTTGATGTAATAAAAACAGCGGGAGAGCTCTCACTTCAAAAAGGTTTGGATTTTAATATTATAATAAATGCACTTAAAAGTGCTATCGAAGCAGTAGCTCAACAAAAGTATGGTAGCAAAAGTAAAATTGTAGTTAATATAGATAGAAACACAGGCAAAGTTACCTCATATAGACAACTAAAAGTCATTAATGATGAATCAAATGAAAATGAGTGTGACTTAATTAAGTTGACACAAGCTAAGTTAATAAAAGAAGATGCAAAAGTTGGAGATACTATTAGTGAGTTGATTTCTCTTAACACTGATCTTGTTTCAGCAAGAATTGCCCAGCAAAAGATTTCTGAAATAATCAAAAATGAAGAGTTAAAAAAGCAATATGAGGAATTTAAAGATAAGGTAGGAGAAATGAGGTATGGCATCGTTAAACAAGTAGAATATTCAGATCTTATTATAGACATAAACGGAATTGGAGCATACCTCCCTTTACGAAACTTAATTGGTGGTGAGTCATTTCGTGAAGGCGATAAGGTTAAAGCTTACATACAGGCTGTTAAGCGCTCTGACGATGGACGTCAAATCATTCTTTCTAGGACTCATGAAGGCTTTTTAGAGGCATTGTTGAATCAAGAAGTACCAGAAGTTGCTGACGGATTGATAACAATTAAAGGTATAGCTAGAGACGCTGGTTCAAGATCTAAAGTTGCTGTTTTTTCATCTGATAAGAATATCGATCCAGTAGGTGCTTGCGTTGGAGTTAAAGGAGATAGAATAAAAATTATTATACACGAATTAAACGGTGAAAAAATCGACGTCATACATTACTCATCAGATTTGGGTCAATTTGTTATTAAAGCCATTACTCCTGCAGAAGTATCAAAGGTCATTATTGACGAAAATGAAAATTGTATAGAGTTAATAGTTGCTGAAGATCAATTGAGTTTAGCTATAGGAAAAAAGGGTCAGAATGTAAGATTAGCTTCAGAGCTTGTTGGATGGAAAATTGAGATATTAAGCACTCAGCAAGAATCAGAAAGAAGAAACAAAGAATTTAGTCAATGTTCAGTTTTATTTGCTGAAGCTTTAAACTTAGAAGAGATTATGGGCCAATTATTGGTAACAGAAGGTTTTTCAAGTGTAGAAGATATATCTAACACTTCAATTAAGGAACTTGCTTCAATAGAGGGCTTCAATGAAGATATTGCAAATGAACTTCATAATAGAGCAAATAATTACCTGAAAGCAGAGAATGATAGAAAAATAGAAGAGCTAAAAAATTTAGGTATGGAAGACGATGTAATCAACTTAGCCTTATCAATAGATAATAAAATTGCTCTTAGTAAACATAATATTAAAACTTTAGAGGACATAGCAGATTTATCAAATTATGAGTTTTGTAGCATACTCTCTTCCTCAACTAATAATAAAGACAATCTAAAAGATACAGCAGATTTAATAATCATAGAAGCACGTAAAAAGCTTGGATTAATATAAAAACAATATGAATAATGAAGATATCAGTAATAAAAAATTAACCCTACAAGGCTTAAGCAAGCTTAAATTAGACATTAATTTAAACTCTTTAGATAGTCAAAGTACTGGTACTACAATAGTAAAAAAAAGAAGAAAAATTCATTCTGCAGAAGAATATAGTTTATTTGACGAGAGTAAATTAGGCTCTTTAACTGAAAAAGAACAAATTTCCCGCATTAATGCTGTACAGAATGCTACTTTGCTGAAAGAAAGGAATCAGAGAGAACAAGAAGAGAAAATAAAAAAAGAAGAAAGCAATCAAGAAGCTGAAGATAAAAATGAATCACACTCTGTACCTAAAGAAATAAATAAGGAAGTTTTAAGTAATACTAACTCAGTTGAACAAAAAGAAGATAGTATTGAATATGAGAACAATGATAAAAAGTCTTTTAAAGCTAGCAAAGATATATACTCTAAGCATTCTAAGCTAGTAATTACACAGGCAATAGATGAAAGAAATGAACACCTCCCTGTATTTAAGCAAAAATTTGGTATAAGAAGTAAACAATCAAAGTTTACTAAGGGTAAAAATATAGCAAGAGAAGTTATTATACCAGACAAAATAACTATCAGGGAGTTATCTATTCGTATGGCAGAAGATAGCAAGAGTGTGCTAAAAATGCTCAAAGAAGAAGTTGGGGAGAGCTATAGAGTAGATGATCTAGTAGATCCAGATATAGCATGCGAAATAGCAAAAAAATTTAATCATACGGCTAAACGAGTAAGTGATGCTGATAAAGAAAAGAATTTACTCTTCATAAGCAACAGAGAAAACTTACCTAAAAGACCAAAACCACCTATCGTTACTTTTATGGGACATGTGGATCATGGTAAAACATCATTGCTTGATGCATTTCGTGAATCCAATGTTGCAGAAAAAGAGTCAGGTGGCATCACTCAACATATAGGTGCTTATCAATTAACGACAAAAAATAAGCAAAAAATTACTTTCATTGATACACCAGGGCATGAGGCGTTTACTGCAATGCGTGCACGTGGTGCCAATATTACTAATATAGTTGTGATAGTAGTTGCAGCTGATGATGGAATCATGAAACAAACAGTTGAAGCAATAAACCATGCAAAAGCAGCAAATGTCTCTATTATAGTTGCCATTAATAAAATTGATAAATCACAACCTGGCGATGTAGAAAGAATAATTAATAGTTTGCCTCAGTATGACCTCATCCCCGAAGAACTTGGTGGTGATGTTATAATTGTGCCAGTATCAGCAAAAAAGAAAATCAACTTAGATAAACTAGAAGAGGCAATTTTATTAATTGCTGAATTAATGACGCTAGAAGGAATAGAGGATTGTCGAGCACTTGGATGGGTAATAGAGTCCAAAATAGATAAAGCTAAAGGAATATCAGCTACATTAATAGTTGAAGAAGGAACATTAAAGATTGGTGACATATTGATAGTTGGTACAACATACAGCAAAGTACGCAGTATGGTTAATCACCTTGGTCAAAGAGAAAAAGCGTCACTACCTTCTACTCCAGTTGAAGTTACTGGTTTAAATGGTGTACCAAATGCTGGAGATAAATTTGTTGTTGTAAACTCTGAAAGGCAGGCTCGTGAAATTGTTGAATACAGGTTAGAATTAATCAAGAAAAAGCAAGAAGATTTAGACGACAGTAATTTAGATATATTCAGTCGTAATGATAGTGAAACAGAAGAACTATCTGTAGTTTTAAAGTGCGATGTCACTGGTTCTATTGAAGCAATATCAAGCTCAATTGATAAGCTTGGTAAAGATCAAGTGAAATTAAATATTCTACACAAAGCAGTAGGAGGAGTAACAGATTCAGATGTGCTGCTTGCAGAAGCATCAAGCGCAGTAATTTTAGCTTTTAATGTAAAAGTGGATTCAAAAATCAGAGAATTAGCAAAACAAAAAGGTATAGAAATACATACTTACAATATAATATATGAGCTTATTGAAGACATGAGGATGTATCTAACTAAAATGTTAAAGCCTGTTACACGAGAGGTTCGTGTTGGTTCTGCATCTGTAAGGCAAATATTTAATTCATCCAAAGCCGGTAATATCATCGGATGTTATGTCACTGATGGAGTTATAAAAAAAGATTCTCTAATTAAGGTAGTACGTGGCAGCAAATTGGTGCATGAAGGAAAGTTAAAAGCACTACGTAGATTTAAAGATGACGTTAAAGAAGTGGGTGTAAATTTTGAATGCGGAATATCGCTAGAGGGTAATATCGATATTAAAGTTGGAGACATTTTGGAAGCTTATCAATTAGTGCAAGAAGAAAGGACGTTATAGTAGTTGAATATGAAAAAGGAAATTAGAAACCTAAAAGTAGCATCGGTATTACATAGGGCAATATCAAAAGTCTTAATGGAAGGTAATGTTCTTAATGAAAAAGTAGTAGTATCTGATGTAAAGCTAAGCAAAGATTTGAAGAAAGCAGATGTATATATTGTGTTATCTTCATTAAACATCCAAAATGATAATGATGATATCAGCACTGTTGTTAATGAAATGAACCAATCTGCATGGTCAATACGTAAATCTATATTGTGTTATGTTGATTTGCGATTTATACCTGAGTTAGTTTTTAAGCCTGATTTAGCATTCGATAATTTTGTCAATGTAAGCAAAATATTACATAATCACACTTAATTAATGTATTTCAACCATTATTTCTCATTAATGAGAATACACAGTTTAACAGGTTTGTGGCTTGTGCTATTTTCTAGCTTAAGCGGCATTCTTTTAGCCTCAACTTCTCTATCGTATCAGGCTCTTTTTCTCCTTGTTTTGTTTACTATAGGTGCATTTTTAATGAGACCCGCAGGGTGCATAATCAATGATATCTTCGATAGAGAAATAGATGCGCACGTTGAACGAACAAAATATAGGCCACTTGCAAGTGGTGCATTAAACATAAAGCAGGCTTTGGCTTTACTTTCACTGTTACTGTCTATTGCCCTGGTAATCTTATTATTAACCAATAAAACTACTCTTATACTTGGAATAATTTCAATGTGCATGATAGTTATCTACCCCTTGCTAAAGCGTTACGTTTGGTGGCCACAATTGTTTTTAGGGTTTACTTTCAACATGGGATCACTCATGGGTTCAGCAGCAATAACAAACCAGATTAGCATAGAATCCTTGCTATTTTATATAGGATGCGTCTTTTGGACGCTTAGTTATGATACTATATACGCTCATCAAGATAAAAAAGATGATGAGAAATTAGGAATGAAATCTACTGCATTATATTTTGGTAATACAACAAAATCTTGGTTGAAAAGATTTTATTTAATATCCTTAATGGCATGGTTGTACGCTGGTATACTATCATCATTAAATAACATCTTTTATATTGCTTTACTTGCCATAGGATTCATATTTCACCACCAACACAAAAATTTCAATCCAGACGATTCTAATCAATGCATGTCCATATTTAAAAATAATTCCCAGATAGGACTCCTGCTCTTTTTCGGTATCCTTTTAGATAGAATTCTAAATTCTACTTTTGTATCCGTTCAGATGCATGGCTAATGTGTAAATATCGAAGCAAAAATGGTGTCATTCCAGTGTCAAGTACTGGGATGACAGGGGATGACACCATTTATTTCTATGGCTGTCTTTTCTATCTTATTTTGTCACCCTGCTGAACGGATTCTACTTTTTAGAACTGTACTAGACACAACTTAATCTGACAGCAACGAATTAACTGACAGAAGAATTGAAAACTAATATCAGTCTCTTGTTTAACGTTACTAATATTTTTCTGAAAAGCAATGTGTTTGCTATCAAGAAAAGTCTGCATAGGCGTTTTACCATAGCAATATTTACCTGAGTGAGGCCTGGTCTCATTGTAAGAGCGTAACCAATGATCAACATCTATCTGCAAATCTTCTAAAGAACTGTAGATTTTCTTTCTAAAGATAATATTGTAACACTCATCTTGCATAGTTTTATGAAACCTTTCGCATATGCCATTAGTTTGTGGTGAATTGGCTTTAGTTCTTGAATGATCAATATTTTCAATTCCCAAATAAAGCTGATAAGCGTGATTTTCTGGTTTACCACAATATTCTGTACCTCTATCAGTCAAAATGCGCAATAATGGCACGTTTTGTACATCAAAAAATGGTATTACTCTATCATTCAGCAAGTCGGCAGCGGTAATAGCAGTTTTATCTGTATAAAGCTTAGCAAAAGCCACTCTCGAATATGTATCAATAAAAGTCTGCTGGTAAATGCGCCCAACGCCCTTGATATTGCCTACGTAATAAGTATCTTGAGACCCTAAATAACCTGAATGTTCTGTTTCAATTTCACCGTGAGCTTCTCTTTGCTCTTTAACTTTTTCCAATGCTGCAAGTTGCTCTTCAGTTAAAATTATGCCGTCTTGTGCAACCTTTGCTTCAAGGGCTTTAAGTCTTTTTTTGAACGTTTCAATGTCATTTCTTAGCCATACAGATCTTACGCCACCTTCGGAAATTATTACACCCCTTTTTCTCAGCTCATTTGCAGCTCTTTGTTGTCCATATGCTGGAAATTCTGTAGCTATGCCAATTATTGCCCTTTCTATATCTTCGGAAACTCTGTTTGCTAATAGGGGTTTTTTCTTACTTATTTCATGTAATGCTCCTTCTCCCCCACTTTCATATAACTCCTTAAATCGATAAAATGTATCACGCGAATAACCCATCACCTTACACGCTTGTGATACGTTACCTAATTGCTTTGCTAGTTCTAATAACCCTAACTTTGGTTTTAGTATTTTTGTTTGTATCGTACTCATATCTAACACTCCTTTCTTTTATTATTTTATAACTTACTTTTTTAAAGTGTCAGATCAAGTCTTGTTTAATACAGATTAATTTCTACTTGATTATTTGCACATACTTCTTGTACAACTTCTTTAGCTTTCTGTCCAATATCTCCAACTAGTACTGGATATCGATATTTTGTTATCCACACTATGTGATATATATACAGAGTGACTGCTTTTTCTATAATATTCCACATTCTTTCAGATTTTTCACCTTAAAATTATATTCTTAAAAGGATGGACTTCAAGTCCAGGGTTTTTCTCCCAAATTTGGGACAATAAAGAGTTCTCATCACTCACTTTCCTAATCACACTTTAATTCAAACTTTATCAGTTTTATTCAAGTTGCTTCTAAAAGGAGAATATCAATGGTGTTCTCCTTACTGATTTGGTTAAAATGCAGAAAACGCCTATGTCAAAATTTACACAGATGTTAAGTGCTGCCACTAATTCCCAGTTAGTACAATTTGTGTATCTTATTGACATATTTAATTTATTCTGTTACAATTTTTAGTAATTAGGTTGGGGTAAAACAATGAAGAGTTTTAAATGGCTACTTAATCAAGTCAGACTTTCATGGATTAGCTTAATATCAAAAGTAAAGAGCTTTTTTCAAACTAACGATACACATCATCAAACAACTGCTAGCAATGGAAATGATCATACAAGAAAAATAAGTGTAGAAAATACAATAGAGGAGAAAGTTAATGAAGAGGATGTATGGTATGATTCTCTGAAAGAACAAGAGCCAGGTGAAAAAGAAAGAGATCTGGATGAAGAAGAATTTTTTGATGCTATTGAAAATTTGGATGAAGAGGAAGTGAGTGCTAACATAGAAGGAAAAGAGTATGAAAAAAATAAGTACTATAGTCTACAAGATGGTCTACAAGAAAAAAATGAATTTGATCACACAACGCACACTCTTACACTTGCTTTTGAAATTGAAAAGTCATTTCCAGACTCTGACCTTAGTAAATTTAAGTTATGCGAACTTAAGCAAAATGGTGATAAATATACGTTTATCTTAGAAAATGATCAGAAAAGTCGAATAGAATTACACTCTGAATATCTCAATATTTATTTTCCTAAGTATGTTGAGAAACACAGTAAAAAAGGAGCTTACACCGAACTTTTTTCTCAAGAAGAAAATAGAATTAGCAATGATATTATAATACCGCTACAAGTTCCAAAAGAAGCAAGCATATTTACCAAAGAGTGCAATTGGTTAATAAGAAAGGTTGTAGGTGAAATACCAGATTATCCAGTGGGCAAATCGCTTGAATACTGCAGGAGTCGTGTAAATTTCTTTCTTAACTCAAACAATACTATATCTCTTTTTCTAACGTCAGCATGGACAAAATGTGCAGCTAAATCATCAGGTACTCAGATAGAAACAAACTGGCCAGTAAAGGATATTCTAGTCAGAGGTAGTTTTATTAATCAGCATATTCCTAGAGTTGAAGAAGCTTATATTGATAAGCATTATATAGTTGAAGAAACTTTTGAAGTAGTTAACGTAGAATGTGCATCAGAGCTGAAGATTTCTCAACCTAGCATATAGCCTTATATTCTTTCATCAGCATGATATAATTTTGTGCAGATTGTGTAATATGTTTTATTTCCTCATCTGACATTTTTTTGAAGAATTGTGCTGGCCTGCCAGCCCATACTTCACCACTTTTTATCACTTTTCCATGTGTCACCAGTGAGCCAGCAGCTACCATAGCTCCAGACTCGACAATCGCATGATCCATTATAACAGAGCCCATACCAATAAATGCTTTATCATGTATCGTGCATGCATGTAACACACAAAAATGTCCAACCGTCACTATACTACCAATAATCGTGTCACCGCCTGGATTTCTATCTACATGAATTACGGTGCCATCTTGAATATTCGTTTCATCACCTATTTTGATTGATCCAACATCTCCTCTGATCACACAATTAAACCAGATACTCGCATTCCTTCCTATTTCAACGTTACCTATGATACGCACACCATCTGCGATAAAAGAACTTTCATCCATTTTTGGTTCATAATCTTTGTATTTTAAAATTTGATAGCTCATAATTTAAATAAGGTTTAATACATACTTGGGTTCCAGTAGTCAAGTTACTCGGGTAAAGATATTCTTGACTTATGATCCTTATGCTCCTAAAATCTTTATTTTTAGCTCTATTCATAATGTCAGTAACAGTACTTAGTGTACTTCAAATAATATTAGTTGTTGTATTGGTAATTTTAGTACTCCTGCAGCCACCTGGAAGTAGTTCATTAAGTGGCTTTAGTAATTCACAACAGCAAATGAATTCAATAATTCCGGTAAAGTCTTCTGAAAATCCACTCAGTAGAATAACTTCTATAGTTGCTGGATTGTTCATTATAAATACACTGTTACTATCAGGATTATGTTCAAAAGATGTACATAAAAAATCAATTGCAGAGAAGATTATATCAGAAAAGAAGCAAGAAGGCCAATCAACTTCTGTTCCATTTGAAAATTAATGAAAGAAACCAAGTTTATCTTTGTTACAGGTGGAGTTGTTTCATCACTTGGTAAGGGTTTAGTTGCTTCAAGTGTGGGAGCACTTCTTCAAGCTCATGGATTCAATGTTCGCATCAGAAAGCTTGACCCATATCTCAACATTGATCCTGGAACAATGAGCCCAGCTCAGCACGGGGAAGTATTTGTTACTGAGGATGGTGCTGAAACTGATTTAGACCTTGGACATTACGAGCGTTTTACTAAAATTAAAGCAACCAAGGACGACAATATAACAACTGGTAAAGTATATAATAAATTATTAAAGAAGGAAAGGTGTGGTGATTATCTAGGCAAAACTGTGCAAATCATTCCTCATGTGACAGATTTAATCAAATCTTTCATTTTTAATGGTACAGAAGATTTAGATTTTGTAATATGCGAAATAGGCGGAACCGTAGGTGATATTGAAAGCCAACCGTTTTTGGAAGCTATACGCCAAGTTAATTATAAACTAGGAAAGCAAAAAGTTATCCTTATTCACTTAACTTTAATACCATATCTCACTGCAGCACAAGAATTAAAGACAAAACCGACACAGCATTCAGTTCGAGAGTTAAACTCTGCGGGGTTACAACCAGATATTATATTATGTCGCAGTGAAAAAGAAATTTCCGATAATCAAAAAGAAAAGATAGCCAATCTTTGCAATGTTTCTTTATCTAACGTAATACCTGCTCCTGATGTAAACCATATATACGAGTTACCGTCCTTGTATAATCAATGTGGGCTCGGGGCACAAATTTTGGATCACTTTCACTTAAGTAAGCCAAAACCAAGCTTACCTGAATGGGACCAAATAGTACACTCTATGAAACATCCAACACAAGAAGTTATCGTTTCCATAGTAGGAAAATATACTGAATTTCCTGACGCATATAAATCACTGATTGAAGCATTAAACCATGGTGCAATTAGTAATAAAGCTAGAGTGAAGATAAATTGGGTCAACTCAAGAGAAGAGAATGGAAAATCTATAGATGCAAAGTTTATCAGAGAAAAATTACAAAGCTCTAATTCAGTCCTTGTTCCAGGAGGATTTGGTGATAATGGAATAGAAGGTAAAATATTAGCAATAAACTATGCCCGTGTAAATAACATTCCTTTTTTAGGAATATGTCTTGGTATGCAGCTTGCAGTGATTGAATTTGCTCGTAACGTTATTAAGCTTGAAGATGTACACTCTGAAGAATTTTATACTTGCAAACACCCAATCATCAAGCTCGCTGATGGTAAGAACGTTGATCTTGGTGGAACCATGAGACTTGGAACATACAAGTGTAATGTAAATCCAAATTCAAAAATGGCAAATGTGTATAGTAGTGTCACTATTTCAGAAAGACACAGACACAGATATATAGTTAATTTAGATTATAAAAATAACTTAGAAGAGAATGGAATGATATGCAGTGGTATATCAGAAGATAAAACATGCATAGAGGCAGTGGAGCTAAAAAATCACTCATGGTTTATTGGTGTGCAATTTCATCCAGAATTTCAATCAAGACCATTTTCTCCTCATCCTCTCTTTACATCATTTATTAAGGCAACTATTGACAATAGAGTTTAATAGAACTTAATAAACTCTATTCTAATAGAGAGGTAAAATGTTACTAAGAAATAGTAAAGATAGCATTACATATGGATCTGCGACCTTCGAGGAATTGAATAGGCATGTAGAACAAATAATATATAAATTAGAGGAAGATCAAATTATAGAGGATATAATGGAAGAAGTAGTTGTAGCTATAAACGAACTAAAATCGGTAGAAGAAATAAAAAAATATTTAAAGCGAGAAATAGATAGCCTTGTAAAAAGGACAATAGTCCTTAGTGAATTCTATAACCTAGAAAAAATAGAAAAGCCAAGAAAAGAAAATTATATTTACCCAAGCACCTAATGTTTAAGTACCAATACATGGAACTTGCCATAGAGCAAGCAAAACTTGCTCAGAAAGATGGCGAAGTGCCAATAGGCGCTGTAATAGTTAATGGAAACAATATCATCTCCTCTGCACACAATATATCTAATGATCCAACTGCACATGCAGAAATGTTAACAATTAGACAAGCATTTTCAACTTCCACGCTTTATGAAGCTGAAATGTACGTAACGTTAGAGCCGTGCCCGATGTGCGCTCAAGCTATCTCTTTTGCAAAAATTAAACGTCTGTACTTCGGGGCTTACAATCCCAAAGGTGGAGGAGTTGAAAACGGCACTAGAATATTTCAATTCTGTAACCACATACCTGAAGTTTATGGTGGAATATTAGAAACAAAATGTTCTCTTTTATTAAAAGATTTCTTTGAGAAATTGAGAACTTAGTTTAAGATGTGTGAGATTGTTTCAATATTTTTTGAGTTGTACTAGACACAACTTAATCTGACAGCAACGAATTAACTGACAGAAGAATTGAAAACTAATATCAGTCTCTTGTTTAACGTTACTAATATTTTTCTGAAAAGCAATGTGTTTGCTATCAAGAAAAGTCTGCATAGGCGTTTTACCATAGCAATATTTACCTGAGTGAGGCCTGGTCTCATTGTAAGAGCGTAACCAATGATCAACATCTATCTGCAAATCTTCTAAAGAACTGTAGATTTTCTTTCTAAAGATAATATTGTAACACTCATCTTGCATAGTTTTATGAAACCTTTCGCATATGCCATTAGTTTGTGGTGAATTGGCTTTAGTTCTTGAATGATCAATATTTTCAATTCCCAAATAAAGCTGATAAGCGTGATTTTCTGGTTTACCACAATATTCTGTACCTCTATCAGTCAAAATGCGCAATAATGGCACGTTTTGTACATCAAAAAATGGTATTACTCTATCATTCAGCAAGTCGGCAGCGGTAATAGCAGTTTTATCTGTATAAAGCTTAGCAAAAGCCACTCTCGAATATGTATCAATAAAAGTCTGCTGGTAAATGCGCCCAACGCCCTTGATATTGCCTACGTAATAAGTATCTTGAGACCCTAAATAACCTGAATGTTCTGTTTCAATTTCACCGTGAGCTTCTCTTTGCTCTTTAACTTTTTCCAATGCTGCAAGTTGCTCTTCAGTTAAAATTATGCCGTCTTGTGCAACCTTTGCTTCAAGGGCTTTAAGTCTTTTTTTGAACGTTTCAATGTCATTTCTTAGCCATACAGATCTTACGCCACCTTCGGAAATTATTACACCCCTTTTTCTCAGCTCATTTGCAGCTCTTTGTTGTCCATATGCTGGAAATTCTGTAGCTATGCCAATTATTGCCCTTTCTATATCTTCGGAAACTCTGTTTGCTAATAGGGGTTTTTTCTTACTTATTTCATGTAATGCTCCTTCTCCCCCACTTTCATATAACTCCTTAAATCGATAAAATGTATCACGCGAATAACCCATCACCTTACACGCTTGTGATACGTTACCTAATTGCTTTGCTAGTTCTAATAACCCTAACTTTGGTTTTAGTATTTTTGTTTGTATCGTACTCATATCTAACACTCCTTTCTTTTATTATTTTATAACTTACTTTTTTAAAGTGTCAGATCAAGTCTTGTTTAATACACATTATGCTTGTGCTTTTTTGTTATCTGGAGTATTTGCTGTTGGTCTATGTTTCGTAGTTGACAACCCGGTTCCACTTGCTGCAACTTCGTTGCTTTTTTTTGCAATAGGATGTGGTTTTCTGTATAGAGCAAATACAGTTATTAATGATGTAAGCTTCTCTCAAGTTATTGTGAACGAACGTGCTAGTGATTTATCTGTTCAGGTAAGGTGTCATTCCAGCACTTGATGCTGGTTTTCATTTAATCTCATTGAATTTAGCATAAGCTCAGTTTACTTGTAAATTTTTCTGGATCCCAGTGGGCTTTGTTGCACAGCTCTTCGGATAGTGGGTAATGTATAATAAATTCATGAAGCTATATCAAACTTAGCCATGCCTATTTCAGTAAATTTGTTAAGCAAATAACACTTGAGTAGCAGTTCCTTCTCACGATTAATCTCAGATTTATTCCTAAAACTAAATCCAAATATTTGCTTCAGTCGCGAGAAAAAACTTTCTATATAAGATCTCTTCCAATAATTTATCTCTTTTTTCCACCTCTTCATACCATCTTCATCATATGACTTTATGAGCTTGATTGTAGAATTTCTCTCATTCATATAATCCAACTTTGGATGCTCTACTGCATTATTTTGCGGAGGAATCCTTGTCTTTATGTCAAGCTCATCGCACAGTTTGTATAACTTCTTTCGATTATATGCCCTATCTGCATATATCGTGCTTATGTTATACTTGGTATCCACTCTTTCAATAAGATCACAGGCTCCATAGTGGTCGGAATAAACTCCACTACTGTATTTTGCAGCTATAACTTTTTTACTACCTATCTCTAGCATTACATGTAGCTTTCTTGTTTGCTCATAGCGGCGATACTTTCTATCTGTACCATTTGCCTTACTATGGCCTGGAATATTATTGTAGATGCTGATACCTGTACTATCTATAGCAATTTCAATATCTTCCATATCGTTCTTATCAACTCTGCAGTCGTTGATTTTGATATTAAGCTTTTTAAACCTTCTTGAAGCCTGCGAATAGCTGATAATTTGCAAAATTTTCCCTATTTGCTCAAGATATTTCTCTATAAATCCCACTGTTTGCCTAAGACCAATCCTGAATAGATAGGTTATTATGTGAATTAGAATCACTACTTTGTCGCTGTAGACATTGTTGCCACCTGCTACTTTTGGACTATTTTCGTACCAATTTTCAATGGCATCGTTGATATAATGAAAAACATTTCCCCTTTCTTGAAGAAATTTGTTATATTCATTGCAGTTACTGACTTTCATTCTTATTGGCATATTTTTCCTTTGTCGGCTAAATATCTATTTTATAACAAATTCCATCAGTAACTGCCTGTTCTTTCCTTGAGTGGTGCAACAAAGCCCGCTGGAATCTAGATTTTCTTGCTAAATCCCAGACTGGCTGGTTATGCAAAAAATCTATTTTTTATCATAAATAACTTAAATATTATATTATAAACTCTGCTAAATTTATTCTCACAACAAAAACTTCTTCTCTACTTTTTTTTGAGTAAGGTCACCAACTCTATTTTTCTACAAAAGTGTTCTCTGAACTAAAAAATCCAGAGAACATTCTCTCTTATATCAACTCATTATCAATGGGAAAAGAACCAACCTCATTATCATAAGAGTAAGGAGTTGTTCTTTGCACATTATCAAAGACAGCTTTTAATAGTACTTCCTTATCACTATCCCATACAACTTTCTCCATAATTGCATTATAATCTTTACACTTTTGATCATTTCCACAGTCCCTGATTTTACCATTAAGCTTTAGATAAGGCTTTAATGAATTATATTGTACTTGAGTATTATTGCCCTCTTTATCTATCATTTGTCCTGAGGTATTAACAAGTATCAATGGTGCAACTTGTTTTGCTTTCACAATACTTGCTCCACTGGGGTCTTTGATGAGATCAGGACATGATTCTCTAGAAAAAAAATTCTTGTTTAATTCTTTATTAGTATAATCATTGCCAGATTGGCAGAAACTCTTAACCTTCTCGTCCTGACAAGCTAACTCTTGTGGACTATCAATACATTTAAGACATTTCGTATTACCAAAGTTGGCTGCTGAACTAATAGTATCAGTAAAGGCAAATTTAAAATTTACTGCACTATAAACACCCTCTGATCCCTTTTCTATATATGGCACAATTTTAGAATTACTATACATCTCAGGATAGAGTTCTTTTAATAAATCAGATGTATTAAAACCTTGACAACCTATCTTATTATTCGATTTATACAAAGTAGCCTTAGGCCCACAAATTCCTGGTAGGCTAAGATCTGGTGTTATTTCTCGAGATGTAATTTCTCCACTTTCATTCCCTCCTTCATTGGTAACATGTTTGCCTCTATCATTTTCATCCTCTCCCCTAATACTAGGTTTATCTTTACCGATTCTTTTCTCATTTTTACATTCTTCAGCTGCTTTTTTATACCACTCAGTCTCTGCTTTTGCCATGTTAATTTTACACTTTAAAAGTTCTTCTTTTACTTCTTCAATCTTACTCTGCATCACTTCTTCTTTCTCCTGTTCAATTTTGTACCTCAAAATTTCCTCTTTTGCTAGTTTAGCTTCTAATTTTGCTTGTTCAGCTTCTGCTTTAATATCATCACATTTTTCCTGATTAATTGCCTGTCCACCGTTTTCTTTCATCTTCTCAGCATTTTTTTTACACTGTATTAACTCATTTTTTGTTGCCTCAGCTTCATTCTTAGTTTGTTCTACCTTCTCTCTTTCTTCTTGAACTTGTTTTTTTAATTTATCAACTTCTGCTTTTGCTTCATTCTCAGCTTCTTTTAACTTACCTTTAAATTCTGCCTCTACATTCTCTCTTTCTTCTTGAACTTGTTTTTTTAACTTATCATTTTCTTCTTTTACCTTATTAGCTTCACTCTCAGCTTCTTTTAACTTATCTTTAAATTCTGCCTCTACCTTCTTTCTTCTTGAACTTGTTTTTTTAACTTATCAACTTCTTCTTCTAATTTTGTAATTTCTTTTTGTGATTCCACAGCATCCTCTTCTCCCGCAAACTGATCTCCTAGATTTTCGACTTGCTCACCCTCTTCACCATAAAAAAGTTTGTTGGCATATAAATTACTATTATTAACTTGATCGCTATAGATATTGTTTGACATTGTGACCTCCTATACAGTCAAAACTGGAATTAAATTAGAGTATAAAAGCTGAGAATTCAACATGGGTAAAAGAAACCACAGTTCAGGAAATCTCAGGTTAACTCAGAAATTATTATAAGCCAAAATGATTAAAAATTTTATAACTTATATTTTAGATCTAGCATGATAACCAACAATTATTCAATTTCCACCTTACTCACCAGCTTGACACAGTCCATCTTTATTCATTAGAGAGCCGTGATTCCTCTACTCTCCAATGATTAATCACTTGTCAGTTTTGAGTGTAGTAGTTGATAGCCTGTACGTAAATACGTTGCTTTTGTCCTTTAGAAATTTTTAGTCTACTATCTTTATCCAGAAAAAAATTGTAAAATTTCTATAGTTATGGTATAATTGTAAATACCGCTTGCCAATAAGCTGAGTATAAAAATGCCGTTCGGACAAATCATTACATATAGCACGATATTACTTGCTATAATTGCAGTATCTCTCTTTTTGAGAAAAATATACAAAAATCATATTAGGAAAATTATATTTCCTCTAAAAGTTCTCAAAGAAGAGTGGGAAGAAAATAGAAGATTTAATGAATTGTATCAAAAAAATAAGCAAAAAGAGTTGATGAAACAACAGGAAATGCTAAAGGAGAAACAAAAGAATATGCAAGTTTACAAAGAAGATCTAGAAATAGTTGATATAGCAAAACCGTTAGGCAAATGGACAAAGATGGTTATGATGGGTAATAGTTTAATGAAACATTTTGCACAATTGATACACAGAGAAGGTGATAAGAAAGGATTTTGGGAGCTATTTATAAAAGCTCAGTCTTCAACTAAGGGTAAATATAGAGGAAAAGGCAGATGACGTATCCGTTGTATAACCTGCTTTCTGGCATTAAACTTCTTAAGTGTTATAGTCAGTCAAGTATAAGGGTGTCATCCCAGTGCTCGACACTGGGATCCAGCTCTTCATGTAATCTAGTTAAAAATATTAATTTTAACATAAAGCAACTACTTTTATGCCAACCAGCTCAGCGTGCTTACTTAAAATTTCTGGATCCCAGTGTCAAGCACTGGGATGACACCATCTGCTACCTACAAACCCAATGTTCGTACAGTTGTATGTCAAACACTGACTGTTTGTTATGCAAGCTATCGAATGTTCATACACTGAAGTGTTTAGGCTCCAAGTTCTCTTTAAAGGTCCAATAGATGCTTGAATGTAAAAATCTATTCTGTGCTCGTAATAACAAAGTATTATTTAAAAACCTCAATTTTAAAGCTGAACCAAAATCAAAAATCTTAATCACTGGTCCAAATGGTAGCGGCAAAACCAGCTTAATCAGAAGTTTATCTGGACTTTTGCCGCCAGTGTCAGGTAATATAATGTACTGTGGAAAAGATATATATGATGACCTAAAATCCTATATACCTTCCATGGTCTATATAGGCCATAAAAATGCCTGTAAAGATAGCTCAACAGTTGGTGAAAACATACAATTCTGGGCAAGAATACGGAATACTAGAGAATTAATTATGGCAGCCGTTTGTTGCTTACAGTTGCAACCTGTACTTAATATCAAATATAGTGAACTTTCTGCAGGTTGGAAAAGAAGAGTTGCGCTTGCTCGCCTCTTAATTTCTAATGCAAACGTTTGGCTGATAGACGAACCATTTTGTAATCTCGACAGTGCAACGTGTGAATTAATATTAAATCTAATCTCAATACGCTCTGAGCAAAACGGTATAGTAATTATTACAGGACATAGCTCTACAGAACAACTGTGTGACTTCAAGACAATCGATATACGTGATTTTAACAGACCTCTTGTATAATTTTTGGCCTTAAAATTAACACATCTCTTTCAAAGGCTCTATATTAAAAATAGAAAGCCCAGAAGCGATTACGTGCGCTAAGGCTTGTACGAGAAACATTCTTGCAGCGGTGAGGTTCAAGTTATCTTCTAGTATGAACCGCATGTTTAAATCACTTTTGCCATACCCCCATAAAACGTGAAACGCTTCTGCAACTTCAAGTAAGTAGAAAGTGATTCTGTGTGGCTCATAGAGCCTTGCCGCTATTTCTACCACATCTGGCCACTTTGCTAAGATTTTTATGAGGAAGAGCTCCCCATCGGTCTTTAAAAGTGAAGGATCTGCTGTTGGGAGCTCTTTTGGAGCATTACGCATTAACGAATGAGCACGGGCGTGCGCATATTGCACATAAAAAATAGGGTTGTCTTTTGACTGTTCTTTAACTTTAGCAAAATCAAAATCCAAGACCATATCATTCTTGCGTGTTAACATTATAAAACGAGTTATATCCCTGCCAACCTCTTCCACTACATCCCTAGCTGTAAGAAAATTTCCTGATCTTTTGGACATCTTAACAGGTTTTTCATTCTCGAAAAAATTCACAATATTATGCAGTTTTACCTCTATTTTTGCTTGATCATCACTGAGCGCAGAGACGACTGCTTTTAGCCTTTTGACATAACCACCGTGGTCACTACCAAGCTCTACGATCATATTGTTAAAACCACGCGATATCTTATCAAAATGGTAAGCGATATCTGAGGCAAAATAAGTCCAACTGCCGTCCTCTTTCTTCAATGCGCGGTCAACATCATCGCCAAATTTTGTAGAGCGAAATAACATTTCTTTTCTGGAAGTCCAATTTTCACTTTCTTTGCCTTTTGGTTTCTCCAGGTACCCTTCATACACTAGACCCTTGTCAGATAATATCTTTATACTCTCTTCGATTTTGCCACGTAGCTCATACTCTGAAGTAAAGACATCATGATTTACTCCAAGCAAGCTCATGTCCTCCTTTATGAGTTCTAAAATAGAACTTAAAGTATATTCTCTAATTATCTGGTTATCTTCCTCTGCTCTAAGCTCCTTGCCATATTTTTTAGCTAATCCCTCTCCTATTGGCTTTAAATATTCACCTGGGTATAAACCCTTTTCAATGCTAATTTTTTCTCCCAGAGCTTCCTTATACCGCAAATATACTGACCGAATTAGCGTATCTATCTGCGCTCCAGCGTCATTGATATAGTACTCCTTAGTAACATTATAGCCAACTTTCTTTAGTAAATTTGCCAGAACATCACCAAACACTGCCCCTCTTGCATGACCAATATGCAGAGGACCTGTTGGATTTGCCGATACAAATTCAACATTGACAGCTTGATTATTTCCAATATTTAGAGTGCCAAACTCTGTTTTTAGCTCATTTATTTGTTTTAAAATCCCATGCCATACTTCCATTTTTAAGTGCATATTGATAAAACCGGGGCTTGCTATTTCCACTTCTGCAACTTCATCAAAAGGTTTAAATTCTCTTGCTAAGATCCCTGCAATCTCAATTGGATTCTTTTTTTCATGCTTTGCAAGCACCATAGCAACATTTGTGTAAATATCACCATGTGCTCTATTGCTTGGAGGTTCCACAATAAAATTTTCTGCACTTATATTTATGATACCTCTTCGTTTCAATTCATTTAATTTACTGAAAATCAGAGAGAAAATACGCTTAAAAATGTTCATTAACTAAAAAGCTACAAAACCTGTAGCAGTATAGCGAATAAGTGGGGGAAGTTGAAGGGTTATCTTACATCGGCTGTTTATACTTACTTGAAGTGTGCATTCAAAGGGAACGTTCAAAGAATTATTAAGAAGCAATCAGTGGATAGAGATGCATGTTATGCATCTCTATCCATGGTAAATAATTTACACTACTTGCTGATAGTACGGCTGTACGACTAGGGAAGCTAATTAGTACAAATAGTCAGAATATCCTAAATATCCTGTATCAGGTAATGCATTGAACATTACCTTGTGGCCAGAACCACAGTGATTCCATCCTGCATCGTAACCACTATGACAAGGACTGCCATGATAACTATTGAAATACTGATCATGATGATGTTTGTAATGCGGGTAATTATCAATTATAGGCTTAAACTCACATATTACAGGTTTAACCTCATTTACTGTAGGTTTTTTCTCATCTATTACAGATTTAATTCCATCTATTATAGATTGTTTCATTCCATCTATTGCAGATTTAACCTCATTTTCTGTGTGTTTTTTCTCATTTATAGTAGTAACCTCATCTTTGATAAGTTTCATAACCTTATCCATCGTAAGCTTTTCTTCTTGCACCGTAGGTTTTTTCTCATCTAACGTAGGTATAACCTTATCTATTATGAGTTTAATTTCATCCATTATAGGTTTCCACTCACTTTCTATAGATTTGTCTTTACCTACTTTGTCATCAACCTTAGGTTTAACTTCATCCATTATAAGCTTTATTCCATCTACTATAAGTTCTTTGATCTCATTCATGATAGACTTTTCTTCATCTACAGTAGGTTTTTTCTCATCTATTACAGATTTAATCCTATCTTCGATAAGTTCCCTAACCTTATCCACCGTAAGCTTTTCCTTATCTATCGTGTCATCAACCTTAGGTTTAACTTCATCCATTATAAGCTTTATTCCATCTACTATAAGTTCTTTGATCTCATTCATGATAGACTTTTCTTCATCTACAGTAGGTTTTTTCTCATCTATTACAGATTTAATCCTATCTTCGATAAGTTCCCTAACCTTATCCACCGTAAGCTTTTCCTTATCTATCGTGTCATCAACCTTAGGTTTAACTTCATCCATTATGAGTTTTATCCCATCTACTATAAGCTCCTTAATCTCATCCATTATAGACTTATCCTCATCACCTGTAGGTTTCTCTTCATCAACCTTAGGTTTAACTTCGTCCACTACAACTCTTATTTCCTCTATCAGTTTTTTAACCTCATCCACTATAGACTTAACCTCATCACCTTTAGTTTTTTCTCCATCACCTGTAGGTTTCTCTTCATCAACCTTAGGTTTAACTTCGTCCACTACAACTCTTATTTCCTCTATCAGTTTTTTAACCTCATCCACTATAGACTTAACCTCATCACCTTTAGTTTTTTCTCCATCACCTGTAGGTTTCTCTTCATCAACCTTAGGTTTAACTTCGTCCACTACAACTCTTATTTCCTCTATCAGTTTTTTAACCTCATCCACTATAGACTTAACCTCATCACCTTTAGTTTTTTCTCCATCACCTGTAGGTTTCTCTTCATCAACCTTAGGTTTAACTTCGTCCACTACAACTCTTATTTCCTCTATCAGTTTTTTAACCTCATCCACTATAGACTT
This sequence comes from Wolbachia endosymbiont of Kerria lacca, assembly GCF_051602725.1. Lineage (NCBI taxonomy): Bacteria > Pseudomonadati > Pseudomonadota > Alphaproteobacteria > Rickettsiales > Anaplasmataceae > Wolbachia > Wolbachia endosymbiont of Kerria lacca. The sequence continues at coordinate 1,323,483 of NZ_CP192272.1, read as the reverse complement.
AACCTCATCACCTTTAGTTTTTTCTCCATCACCTGTAGGTTCCTCTTCACCACCTGTAGGTTCCTCTTCACCACCTGTAGTTTTTTTTTCTTCAACTATAAGTTCTTCTTCGTTGATTATATTGGTGGTCTTATCTAAGACGGACTGATCTACATGTAATGTAAATTTCTTTTTATCAGTATTGTTGCCACTTTTAATATCGTTATTAGATAATATGTTGATATGTGAGTTATGAGACATATAAACCTCCTGAAATGGTTATGTTAAAATTAAATAAAATCAAATAAAAAAACTTATTATAAACTGGACAGTCTGCCATATCTTTAAGTAAGCTTATTGGAACATGAGTCAATAATTCTCTAATAGAGAAAACCAAATCCATCATGATAATTGTGGAATGTATCATGATAATTGTAGAATGTATCATGATAATTATTATGCAAACCAAAATGATTATGATATAAATCAAATTGGCCATGGTGTAAATTAGGTGCATGTGCAAGCATATGAGACTGCATATGCGAGAATGCTGGTACTTTTAACGCATAAGAAGTCATATGCTGTTTTGGCAAAGCGTTACGAATATGAATCATAATAATCCTCTAAAAATATTATAGAACTATTATAGGTCAAAATAATTAAAGATTTAACAACCAGATTGCCAAATTTAGCATAACAACCAACAAGTATGACTCAAATTTTCCTTCAGTTTTTACTATATCTTCACCAATTTTGCATACAGCCCATCTTTACTCATTAGAGAGTCATGAGTTCCTACTTCCTCTACTCTTCCATGATTGATCACTATAATCTTGTCAGTTTTGAGTGCGGTTGATAGTCTGTGTGTGATTATAATTGTTGTTCTGTTTTGCATTAATTTGCTCAGTGCTTTTTGCACGAGGTTCTCACTTTTATAATCAAGGGCAGAGGTTGCTTCATCCAGTATTAAAACCTGAGGATTTTTCAGTATTGCTCTTGCTATTATAATACGTTGCTTTTGTCCTTCGGAAAGCTTTAGTCCTCTTTTTCCTACAAATGTATCAAATTTATCCGGCAGCTTATCAATAAATTCCATTGCATACGCACTGATAGCTGCTTGCTTCACCTCTTCATATTCAGCATCTGGTTTACCATATAGTATATTTTCCATTATTGAGCAAGAAAATATCATGTGATCTTGTGGTACTAAGCCAAACAGCGATCTTAGATCATTTAGCGCAATTGTCTTAATATTCTGTCCATCGATAGTAATACTGCCTTCACTTGGATCGTGAAAACGGAGCAAAAGCTTTAAAATGGTGCTCTTGCCACTGCCAGATGGTCCAACAATTGATACTGATTGGCCTGCCTCTATAGAAAATGATACGTTATTTAATGCTGGCTTATCAGCATAAAAAAATGTTACATCGTTAAACGAAATTCCTTTTTGAACACTATTGATCCTTATAGGATTATCATTATCTAATATAGAGCTTTTCATGTTCATAAATTCAAATAAACGCTCTACAATTCCAAGACCTCGTTGCAAATCACTGATGTTATCGCTTAGATTGTTTACAGCCCCTGCAGCAAGTGCTGAATAAAACACAAATGAGGAGAGTTCTCCAATGGTCATATTATTACTTAAGACTTCTTTTATTCCCAAAAAAAGCAAAACAACTAGCGAACCTATCACACACGTGATAACTAGAGTTACTAAAATAGCACGCAAGAGTACTAATTTTACGTATGATTTTGATACTGAGTTTAGATGTTTCTGAAAATGGATTTTTTCATTTTCTTCGAGTACAAACGATTTGATAGTTACTATAGATCTAAAATTTTCCTCACTAAATGATGCAAGCTCACTTAATTTATCCTGAGCAAAGCGTGCATAATTGCGTACTTTTTTCCCAAGTGAAGTCATGACAATGAGCAGTATAGGTATTATTGCAGCTGCATATGCGGTTAAATGTAGATTTGTGTATAACAGCATTGCAACACTACCAGTTAGTACCACTGCATTCCTCAATATTGTCAATAAGCTGCTGTTTATTATCGATTGCAATGCAGAGGTATCAGTAATGAGTGCTGAGATAACATCTTGCACACCTGTATTCTCAAAGAAACTTGGTTGTAAATCAGTAATACTGCTATATAAGTCATATCTGATTCTTGCGATAACTTTTTCGCTTCCAATGCCAATGAAATATAACCGAATAAATGCAGTGAGAGAGATGCCTAAAACTATCAGTATTGCAACTAATAGATTAGTAGTAAAATTATGCTCTGCGCCAGAATCAATTATGTTGCTTAAGCCCCTACCAAAAAGAAGAATCGTTAAAGCTGAAAATAGAACTGCAATAAACGCTACGGTAAAATAATGTAAACTAGGTTTTATATAGTAAAATAACTGCTTAATGTTAGATTGCATTTTATTTTAAAGTTAAGTATTTAGCTTCAGGAAAAAGTTACAGCATTAGTCTACAGTGTACTTCCTTAGAACAATACGTTCAAGAAACTTTAGCTTCTGAAGGAAAAACGCTGCGAAATTACAGAAAGTTAGCAAAAAAACTACTGAATAGACCAGAGTTTATTTTGTTCCAATATGTAATGCTACTATTCCATAACTCATATTGTGGAACTCAACATTCTTAAAGCCTACCTCTTCAATTTCCATTTTAAAGTTAGTCTGAGTTGGAAATTCTCTTATGCTTTTTACTAGATATTCATAAGAACCCTTATCTTTAGCAACTATGCTGCCAATTTTAGGAATTACTTTAAATGAGTATAAGTCATAAAATTTGGTGAATATCTCATTTTGATAATGCATAGGGGCAAATTCCAAGCAGACAAATTGTCCATTTTGCTTCAATACCCTATATGCTTCACTTAAAGCCCTCTTACGGTCGGAAAAGTTTCGAATACCAAAAGCTACTGTATAATAATCAAATTCGGAATCTTCAAATGGTAAACTCTCTGCATTTGCACATACCCAATTGAAATTTAGCTGATTTGAATTTATAGCTTTATCACACCCTTTGTCCAGCATGTTTTGATTTATATCACATACTGTAACTTGAGCACTTGGCTCCCCTCTTGCTATTCTTATAGCTATATCTCCGGTTCCTCCAGCAATATCCAAAACCTTGGAGTGCTTTTTAAAATGCACACTATTTACCATCTTATCCTTCCATAGCCTGTGCATTCCAAAACTCATTATATCATTCATGATGTCGTAGCAATTTGCTACAGAATCGAAAACCTCTTTAACTAGTTGTGATTTATCCATATTTTATATAGAGATTGCTTACATAATTATTTTAAACTTTAGCAGTTAAATTAATATACTAATGAGAAAAATATACTACAATTAAACATATTTAATCCAGTAAATCATTAGTGTCGACAGCTTTTTCACAAAATATCATCTCTCTTATTATGATATTATCTGTAGCAGTTGTTGATATGGCAACAGACTTATACTCAGTTGCATTGCCAAGTATTGCCAACTATTTTAAGGTGAAAGGTAATATAGCGCAGCTTACGATCAGTTTAAATTTATTAGGAATTGCAATATCTGGATTAATTTATGGCCCATTGTCAGACTATTATGGTAGGCGCCTAATAATGCTTATTGGTATGACAATTTTTACTTTGGCAAGTATTGTATGTTGCATAGCTGATAATATTATACTTTTAATATTAATCCGTTTTATACAAGGAGCTGGAGCTGGTGTTGCAGGCGTTGTCGGATATGCAGCAATCAGGGATATGTACTCAGGTAGTGAATACTCAAGAGTAATCTCAAAGTTAAATATGGTAGTAGCGCTTTCACCTGGAATAGCTCCAGTGGTAGGCAGTTATATAATTTCACATGGTTATAGTTGGAAATTTTTGTTTTTTATCATATCACTTGCTGCAATTACTATGCTCATTTTTATTTACTCGAAACTACAAGAAACGGTGACCGTAAATAAAAGTAAAGCCAGTATTAATATCTTCAAGCAGTATATATTAATATTTAAGAATTATCGTTTCCTTGGGTTTTCAGCCATTCATGGATTAACTTTCATGTGGCTTTGGGCATACATTGCTAACTACCCGTTCATATTTGAATCAATGGGCGTTGAAGTACAATATTTTGGCTATCTCATATCAATCATAGTTATATTTTACATAATTGGAACTTTAATTAATAGAAGGTACGTACCAAAAATAGGAGTGAGCAAGATGTTAATAATAGGTTTGGTATTACCGATGATATCGGATGGTTTATTGGTATATTTTTATCTCACAAACAAGTTAAGTGTACTTATTCTTCAAGTTACTTGGATTCCGAGCAATATCGGGCTTGCACTCGTAATCAGCAATAACGTAACTTCTGCTTTAGAAACGGTCAAAAGTATAGGGCTTGGTAGTGCAGTTCTCTCATTTTGCAATATGATGTTTGGGGCTGTTGGAATATACATAGTAGGAAAATTCTTTTCTTATGGCATTTTACCAAATTTACTATTAACAGTTGTATGTTCTATAATTGTAATTCTTATATATAGTTTACTTAAATATACTGAAAAACACGAAGGATAATCATTATTTCTACAACCCAGATTTCATGAATTATTAATTACCTTACTATAGTAATGCAATTTTATAGAGAAGTGTTAAATGAATTATTCAATCAGAAATATAGATGCTGCTTTACTTGATGCTGCTAAAAGAGGTGATCTTAATGAAGCAAAGCGCCTAATAATTGAAGAAGCTGATGTTAATGCATATGATGGATCTCAAGGTAATTCTCTATATTGGGCTGTTAAAAATAATCATTCTTATATAGCAAAAGTTCTATTAGATAATGGAGCAGATTTTATTGCTTATGACTCTTCTCGAGAACGCCACGTGTTAAATAAATACGAAGAAGTAAAAGCTGAGCATTGTAAGGTTTCTCTACATCTGGCTGCCAGACTTGGCGACTTGAAAGCAGTAGAAGACCTATTAAAGAAAGAAGCAAATGTTAATACAAAAAATGATAAAGGACAGACTCCTTTAGATTTAGCTAAGACAGAAGAAATAAAAAATCTATTACAAAGCATAAAAGATGCCAATGACAAATTGCTTGAAGCTGCTAAAAGCGGTAATATTGATGATGTAGAAAATCTGTTAAATAGAGAAGAAAAAGTACAGGTTAACGCAGAAAATGAATTTGAAGAGACCCCTCTACACTTATCTGCTCAAAATGGACATAAAGACGTAGTGGAATTTCTACTCAGCAAAGGAGCAAAAATTGATGCAAAAAATGAATTTGAAGAGACTCCTCTACATTTGGCTGCTCAAAATGGACATAAAGGTGTAGTAGAATTTCTATTCAGTAAAGGAGCAAAGGTTGATGCACAAAGTGATGATCTAAGCACCCCTTTACATTTTGCTGCTAAATATGGACATAAAGACGTAGTAGAATTTCTACTCAGCAAAGGAGCAAAGGTTGATGCACAAAGTGATGATCTAAGTACCCCTTTACATTTTGCTGCTAAAAGTAGATATAAAGATACAGAAAAGATAGTAAAATTTCTACTTGATAAAGGAGCAGACGTTAATGCACAAAATAATGCAGGAGAAACCCCTTTACATTTAATTCTTCAAAAAATAGACCTAGATATAGATACAGATAAATTCTATACTCTACTGAACAAAAAAGGCATCAATGTTAATCTAACAGATAAAAATAAAGAGACTCCTTTGCATTTTTTTTTAAAAAAGAAAGCGATGGAGATACCTGAATTGGACGATCTACTGAAAGTAGAAAGTATCAATGTTAATTTACAAAATATAGATGGAAAGACTCCTTTACACCTGGTAATTGAAAAAAACAACTGGAATACATTGCCTAATGTATCGTGGAGCCGTGAAAAGATGGTCGATATTCTAATAGGAATGAAGGCAAATGTTAATGCAGTAGATAAGGATGAGAGGACTCCTTTACATTGGGCTGCAGGATATGGTAGAAAAGAGATAGTAAAAGCTCTAATAAACGCAGAAGTAAATGTTAACGCAGTAGATAAGGATGAGAGGACTCCTTTACATTGGGCTGCAAACTATGATAGAAAAGAGATAGTAGAAGCTCTAATAAACGCAGAAGCAAATGTTAATGCACAAGATAAATATGGAAAGACTCCTTTAGATTTAGCTAGCACAGAAGAAATAAAAACTCTATTACTAAAACCCCCCAAAAAAATTGATGACAGTATAGCATCAAAAGATAATGAAGTAGGTCAAGAGGAAGATGCTGAGCAAGAAGGTAATGCCCAACTAAGTTTACAAGAACAAGAGGAAGAATCACAGGAGATCAGTGCAGAAGAAGAAAGTGATGTAAAAATTGAAGCTGCTGATAATGGACATCTTCCTTATGCAGAACCTACACAAAATAGAGTATCGACAAATGAAGAGCAACCGAGCTCTTTTTTCGATAATTTGCTTAATATAATTATGAAGCCCTTTTCTTTAATTGCATCATTTTTTGGTGGCTTTTTTTCATGGTTGTTTGGATCTGATGAACCATCAACTGAATATGATCAAATAATTGCACCAAGTAACTCAGGAGGAGAGGAGCTAACAAACTATCAAGAGGGTGACAATAATATTATATAATAGATTTCTTGCATAACTGGCATTCAAAGGAAAATCAGTTGATGTCATGAAAGTAGCTGACACTGGCACCCAGTTAAATTTACGGAGTATAATGGATTCCAGTGGGCTTTGTTGCACAGCTCTTCGGATAGTGGGTAATGTATAATAAATTCATGAAGCTATATCAAACTTAGCCATGCCTATTTCAGTAAATTTGTTAAGCAAATAACACTTGAGTAGCAGTTCCTTCTCACGATTAATCTCAGATTTATTCCTAAAACTAAATCCAAATATTTGCTTCAGTCGCGAGAAAAAACTTTCTATATAAGATCTCTTCCAATAATTTATCTCTTTTTTCCACCTCTTCATACCATCTTCATCATATGACTTTATGAGCTTGATTGTAGAATTTCTCTCATTCATATAATCCAACTTTGGATGCTCTACTGCATTATTTTGCGGAGGAATCCTTGTCTTTATGTCAAGCTCATCGCACAGTTTGTATAACTTCTTTCGATTATATGCCCTATCTGCATATATCGTGCTTATGTTATACTTGGTATCCACTCTTTCAATAAGATCACAGGCTCCATAGTGGTCGGAATAAACTCCACTACTGTATTTTGCAGCTATAACTTTTTTACTACCTATCTCTAGCATTACATGTAGCTTTCTTGTTTGCTCATAGCGGCGATACTTTCTATCTGTACCATTTGCCTTACTATGGCCTGGAATATTATTGTAGATGCTGATACCTGTACTATCTATAGCAATTTCAATATCTTCCATATCGTTCTTATCAACTCTGCAGTCGTTGATTTTGATATTAAGCTTTTTAAACCTTCTTGAAGCCTGCGAATAGCTGATAATTTGCAAAATTTTCCCTATTTGCTCAAGATATTTCTCTATAAATCCCACTGTTTGCCTAAGACCAATCCTGAATAGATAGGTTATTATGTGAATTAGAATCACTACTTTGTCGCTGTAGACATTGTTGCCACCTGCTACTTTTGGACTATTTTCGTACCAATTTTCAATGGCATCGTTGATATAATGAAAAACATTTCCCCTTTCTTGAAGAAATTTGTTATATTCATTGCAGTTACTGACTTTCATTCTTATTGGCATATTTTTCCTTTGTCGGCTAAATATCTATTTTATAACAAATTCCATCAGTAACTGCCTGTTCTTTCCTTGAGTGGTGCAACAAAGCCATTCCAGTACTGGAATGACAAGAAAGGGAGCACTGACTTGAACATTCCCCTGAACAGATACCTTGATACATTAAAGTTTCTAGGTTTGAGTAGTGAAATCCGATTCAGTGTGAAAATTAGCAAACTCCTTTTTAAGCTGTAGAATAAAATTTTTTATTTTAATGAAAAAATTGCTTCCGCATACTCAAGATGCCATTATAATGATGGTAGAGATATTTAGAGAGCTCAAAATTTATCTTGGTCTGCAGACCTTTTAACCAATTTTTCAATAAAAATTCAGCTACATCTGTTGTGTGTACATTCTGAATCTTTTTTATACAGGAGGATTTTATGTCCAGAATTCCAGATATTTGACCTTTACTTTAGCTAACAACAGGCGCCTGTAGTTTTTAGAATTAGTGTTAACACGGTTTTTCTACTTTTTTTTTCTTAATGTTTTAACTCAATACACACCATCATCATTTACTGCTTCTAAATATATCATTGCTAAACACACGCCGCTGTGTATTTCTATAGATAACTCATTGCCTAGACTTCGATTAAAGCAAGAATTCTTTCCTGGAAAAGCAAGGTTACTATGGCATAGTTCCCATTGTAATCCTTTAGTTGATATTTGAGCTTTCGGTATACCAAGTAAGGATATTTTAGTATTTTTTAGCAAAGAGGAAAAATAGCTAATACCTTTTTGTAAGGCGTACCCCACCATGGAAGGCGAAGGCATATAAAAGATACTATCTGTACTTGAAAAAATGTTGATATTTTGTAGTATATGATCAATTGCTCCTCCAGTAATACCCGTTACTATTGATGGCAATAACTTTACTGTTTTTAAGTGAGCCATTGCTTTAGAAAAGTCGCAATAATCTTGATCAGGTAGATATACTGTATTTAAGTTAGCACGTAAATTCGGATTTATACTATCCAAATCTCCTATTACAAGATCAGGTTTTACGCCAATTGATAGAAGCTTATTTGCTCCTCCATCTACAGCAATAACAGGTATATCTTGTTTAAAAAACGATGAATCAGGTATTTCTCCATTTAGTACTACAATAGAACGATATTCTTGCTCCACGCTACAATGTAGCATATGGTTATAAAACGCTTCGTGCAGTTTTTGCATCGTAGTAACATTTTTGAACAATTGATATTATACTGATCACTAATCCAGCAATATTACTGAGTATCATAAAAGTTAAACCCTGACAAATACCGTAAATAAGCCAAGATGATGAAAAAATAAGATAATTCACCAACATTAGCATCGATACGTCACGAGTAAGTTTTGTGATATATGCTCTATATACTTGAGGCAATAACCCAATGAGAGATGTAATGAACGCGATGAAGCCAAAGCATTCTTCAATATTTATATACATACATTTTCCTACGTTTGTTTTAACAAGATCAGGTTCAAAGGGTTGTACTTTATGTACTCTCAGCTTTTTTAGAGCACCCCTAATGCGTGTAATTTATAACATCATTTAGTCTATTAATCAAGAAATTAACAGTGACTTGCATTCATGAAACCCAATCGGCTTCTATGCTAATTATTATCCAAACTAATAGTCGGCTGTGCATCCTGCTCAGAGATCAGAGCAACTAGCAAATTGTTTATCAATTGAACCTTTTGTTTTCCATCCAATTGTAAGCTTTTATTTTTTTCAAAATGGGCTATTACTTCTTCGATAATTCCTATTGCATTTTGCACTATATGCTTTCTTGCAGAGGTGATGGCATGTGCTTGTTGACGCCTCAGCATTGCTTGTGCAATCTCAGATGAATAGGCCAAATGCGATATTCTTGCTTCTGCAATTTCAATTCCAGAAATATTCAATCTTTGTTGTAGCATTGACCGCAATTCATTTGAAATTTTGTCAGAGTTTTTACGCAAAGATTCTTCATCGTTTTCGCTATCATACGGATAATTACTTGCCAGTTCTCTAATTACCGAGTCACTTTGCACAAAAACAAAATCATGATAATTATTAACATTATAATATGCCTTCGCAGGACTGCTCACTCTCCAAACAATTACTACTGAAATCTCTATCGGACTTCCATTAGCATCATTAACTTTAATTTTTTCTGTATTGATATTCTGAAATTTCAAAGAAACTCTATATTTACTCGAAAACGGAAGCGTTACGCATATTCCAGACTTAAAATAAGTTCCAATATAATGACCAAAAAACTCTATCACTCTTGCTTCATTAGGATCATTAACGAAAAATCCTTGAGAAAAAGTCAATATTGAAACAGCAGCAACTCCAAGTGCAATTGTGCTGTCATACACAAAAAGTACCAATAAAATTAACCCTAGCGCTATTAGTACAGGAAAAGCCCGAATTTTACTTAGATTTCTATCATTTATTGTATTTTTATCTGTACTGTCTTCATCAGATTGCTTTTTCACTTGCACCCTCTCTGCTGATTATTTCATCTACCTTACTTACAAATAATTTAAACTCTCTTAATTCACAATCAGGCAACTTTATCTCATTGCCATGAGCTATCGTAAGCGGATCAATATGTTTACCATTATATATAACTTCATAATGTAAATGAGGTCCTGTTGCAACACCAGTGCTGCCAACATAAGCAATGATTTGTCCCTGCTTTACTTTAGAGCCTAACTTTACATCGCTACTAAATTTGCTTATATGTGCGTAACAAGTTGAATATTTATTGTTGTGCTTTATTTTGATGTAATTCCCATAGCCACCATTCTTTCCTATATATTCTATTACACCTTCTGCAGTGGCGTGTATAGGAGTGCCAAGTTTAGCTGCATAATCTACTCCTTTATGAAAAGCAATTTTACCATGAATGGGATGCTTTCTATTACCAAAATTCGAGGATATACGAAAATCTCCGTTTAAAGGACTTACGAAACTCTTTAAGCTTATCCCCTCTTTATTAAAATACTCTTCTTTGCCGTTTTGTGACTCATAATAATATAAACTTATAGCTTTATTGCTTGTTGTTAGTGAAGTATATAAAATTTTTTCTTCAGCCTTCTGATCACTCTCACACAGAACTTCCAACTTGCTTTTGGGCACAATGTCTTTTTTAAAATCTACACCATAACCTTTATATATGTCGATTAATCTCATTACTGTATTTGGCGCCAAACCTTCTGCGTCAAAAAAAGAGGATTTTATGTCACTGGATATGAATAACAACTTTCTATCACTTTCTGTCACCAAAGCAGCTTTTTTTTTTCTGATCCCGTGCTGAAGTAACGCTGGAAAGTGGTTTAGGTTGCTTTCTGTTATTCCAGTGCTTGAACAGTTTTTTAATCGAAAATGTTGTATAGCGTGCTGTTTACAATCAATTTCCAGTGTCTGGGCACTGGAATGACAATAGTATTTCTGCGCAAATGTTTCAGTTGCATATGCTGGTAAAATACAAAGCAGTGGAAGTATTACCAGCCTCATAGTTTATCAGCAAAAATAAAATTACCTTCAACATACTGCACATCATCATTATCTTCTAGCTCTTCAACTAATATAGATAATTTATCAATTAATTCTTTGTCGCTAACTTCAATCAGGTCCTTTGGTTGCCATGAAAGACGAGCAAGTTCTGGTTCTCCAAATTTTGTATAGAAAGCATCACGCACTCTACCAAAATCTTTCACTTCACAAGTTATAACATATAATTCTTCCTTGTTATTTTCCTCAACATTCAATACTTCTAATTCAATTCCATAGTTAAATAAATCTTCAAAATTTATACCCTCTGCTTTATAGACAATTAAGCCTACATGATCGAAAAGGTAACTCACACATCCTGTTTCTCCCAAATTACCGCCTTTGCGAGAAAAGATATAACGTATCTCAGAAGCAGTTCGGTTGCGATTATTTGTCAGAGCATGGACAATAAGTGCAGCACCAGAAGGTCCGCAGCCTTCATATTGTATTTCTTCATAACTTTCTCCAGCAACGTTACCAGCTGCATTTTTTATTGCTGTTTCTATTTTATCTTTTGGTAGATTTTCCTTTCGCGCAGAAAAGATAGCAGAGCGAAGACGTGGATTAAGCTCGGGATCAGTTAGCCCTTGTTTTGCAGCAACTGTTATTTCCCTAATGAGCTTCGTAAATTTTTGCGAGCGCTTTGCATCCTGAGCACCTTTTCGATGTTTTATATTTGAAAACTGTGAATGACCAGCCATAAGAAAACTAATTCACCCCTTCTACTAACATATTTTCATACTGCTCAGCTTCTAAGTCAAGGCCAAGAGCTAAGTGAGCTGTTATTAAATAACTAATAACTCTAGAAGAATATTTAGAATCTTTATTGCTTATCATATCTTGAAAACGCTTAATTGCTGCTAAATATTCACCACGCTTTAGGTAAAATTCACCAATAGAATACTCTTTTTTTGATATATGTTCTGTGATTAATTTTTCTTTTTCTTTGATCTCTTCTATATATTCGCTATTCGGAAAAAGATTAATATATTCAGTAGCTAGCTCTAAAGTTTTATATGCAATTTGTTGCCCAAGCTGCACTTTATTAATTTGCATGTAATAAGATAGTACTCTTAAGTAATATACATATGGCAAATCTTCACCATTTGGATAAACGTATATATAATCATCTATATCACTTGCAGCACTGCTGTAGTTACCCATATTATAGTAAGAAACTCCAGATAATAATTTTGCTTTCATTGCCCAATAAGATAAAGGATACAAATCCTCTATCTTTTGAAATGCTCTAATAGCTTGCTTATATTTTTTCTGATCATAAAGCTTAACTGCCTCCTCATATAGTTCAGTTTCAGTGTGTTCAAGATCATTCGCATATAACTGCGTGAAGGGGCAAGTCAGAAGAAAAAAGCATATGATTAAAGTCTTATACATAAGATTTTTTTTGATCAAAATAAAGTATAGACTAAATATTACCTAAATAAACAAATTTTTGGCATTATCATCGAACGAAAAGCGTCTCTTGGCCACCATTACCTATATTGCTCGCACCACCACCTATTGCAACACCCTTTCCACTCACTTCTACGTTCTCTAGCTTTCTACTATAAGAATGTGTGATCAATCCACTTCCTACCATCAAAAGAGCAATACCTACCAGACCTAAAGCAGGCCCAACAGCAGATGATGCTAATGCTACTCCAGAAATCAATATTATTTTCCTGATTAGTAATAAAGAAGAACCAGCGAGCATTAACTTAGCTGAAGACATATTGCTTGTCTTTTTTTCAAACTTCTCATCAAAGTCTTGCTCTTTTTCTACTTCATATTTTTTACTTTTCTTGTACTCGCGATAGCAGAAAGTAGCACTCGCTACAAAGTAAAATAGACTAGAAATTGAAAAAGCTACGTCTCCTATTATTCCTTGCTCCAATGCTTCACCTACTATGCTAGCCACAATAACTAATGTAACTAAAGCAGCATCAGCATAGTTAAAGTAATCATCAACGGTACAAGGAAGGTCTCTCTTTTCTTTTTCTACTGTTTTCCCACTTTCAATATTCTCCAATTCTCGTTCTTTTTGTGCTATTTTTCTATTATTATAAATTAAATATAGCGTGCAAATAAGGGATAAGACTGTGAAAGGTAATATAGTATGGCCTAATGAGCTGCTTATAAGGCCAAGTAATACCTGATCGCTACATGTTTTTTCGAGCTCAATTGCCATCAATAATGCAAATGGAACCATTGTTACCAATGATACACATTTCCTATGTAGCTCTCTTTTTTTTAGTGTTAATAGTTCTTGTTCGAGCTTTTTGCTTTTTTCTTCCTCTCTTTCTTTTCTGACTTCTTCATCAACTGTTGGCCAAAAATCCCAGAAAAAATCTTCCATTTTAGCACCTTTTTTACCTTTGGATCTTTTTAAAAAAAACTTAGTGCCTGTAATACTAGTCATATGAACAGACCAACTTATGAACTAATACATTATATAGGATTTTAATTACTAAGTCAATGTTATGAAATTATTAACTTTCTTTGTATACTCTTAAGCAATTTAGTCAATCTGTTTGATGCCAGCTAGAACGTAATTATAGCCTGACCACATAGTCATAACAGCCGCAGCCCATAAGCAAACCACACCTATATATTTAGTTGCTTCATAATCACTCATTATTAACGCTACTATAGCAACCATCTGCAAAAATGTTTTAATTTTCCCAGCCTTACTCACAGGTAAACTAACGTTTGTAGCTATCAAGAACTCCCGCAAGCCTGAAACTAATATCTCCCTACAAACAATTATAACTGACGGTATAATTGTAATATCATCTATCTTATGCTTATAAACTAGCATGATTATTGTTGAAGCTACTACTAACTTGTCGGCAATTGGATCAAATAATTTGCCAAAATTCGATTGGACTTTCCATGCACGCGCTAAATAACCATCAAAAAAATCTGTAATGCACGCAAACATAAAGATCAATATTGTTATTAGACTTGCATACTTACTCTCTATATAAAAGCTTGATATTATTGCCGGTATTGCGAGCGCACGAGAAATTGTTAGCAAATTAGGCACGTTTTTCTTAAGCATGTCACATCACCCTACGTAGTAGATAAATTTATACAGAAGTACAATAGAGTTCACAAGCTAATAGTTGAACATTCATAAAAACCCCATATACTTAGGAAATTACTAACAATAAGCTCAAAGCATGAATAATGATTTAGATAACACCACAAAACAAGAAGCACTTAAGTACCATAATAAAAGTGGTAAACCTGGTAAGGTATCAGTTATACCAACAAAACCCTTATCCACACAGCATGACCTATCACTTGCTTATTCCCCTGGTGTTGCAGCCCCATGCCTTGCAATAGCTAAAAATCCTAAAGCTGTTTATGATTACACGGCAAAAAGCAATTATGTGGCTGTCATTTCAAATGGCACCGCAGTGCTGGGACTTGGCAATATCGGTCCTCTTGCTTCAAAACCCGTCATGGAAGGCAAAGCTGTTTTATTTAAGCGTTTTGCTGACATTGATGCAATTGATATAGAAGTTGACACAGAAAACATAGAAGATTTCATCAATGCAGTAAGGTATCTTGGTCCAAGTTGGGGGGGAATAAATCTAGAAGATATAAGATCTCCTGATTGTTTTATAATAGAGAAACGTCTAAATGAGTTGATGGATATTCCGGTGTTCCACGATGATCAACATGGCACTGCAGTAGTTGTTGCAGCTGGTATAGAAAATGCCCTCGATATTGCTGAAAAGAAATTAGAGAATGTCAAGATCATCATGAATGGTGCTGGAGCAGCTGGTATTGCGTGTTTGGAAATACTAAAGTCCATGGGCGCTAAGAACATAGTGCTATGTGACAAACAAGGAGTAATACACAAAGACAGAAAAGAGGACATGAATAAGTGGAAGGAAAAATATGCAATTGACACTAAAGAACGTTCTCTACTTGATGCCATAAAAGGCGCTGATGTATTCATCGGACTCTCTGCAAAGGATGTGCTCAGCGAAGAGATGTTAAAAAGCATGGGTAAAGACCCGATCATTTTTGCTCTTGCTAATCCTGATCCAGAAATAAGGCCTGAGTTTGCAAAGTCTGTAAGGCCAGATGCAATAATTGCAACTGGTAGGTCAGACTATAACAACCAAGTCAATAACGTAATGGGGTTTCCTTATATATTCAGAGGAGCACTTGATGTACATGCAACGACAATAAATGAAGAAATGAAAATTGCAGCTGCAGATGCAATAGCGAAGCTTGCCCGTGAGCCAGTGCCAAATGAGATATCTGCAGCCTATGGCGGTCGTAAAATGAGCTATGGACGTGAATATATAATACCTACTCCATTTGATCCAAGATTAATTTCTATGGTATCTCCTGCTGTTGCAAAAGCTGCCGTTACCTCAGGTGTGGCAAGAAAGGAAATAGAGGACTGGAATGAGTATGCAAGTCAATTAAAATCTCGCCTCGCTAAGGCTCTCAGCACGCTCAATTTATTGTCTTCACATACGTAATTGGATAAATTTAAAAGCGATAAACCAATCCAAACTCTAAGCCATATATGCCAAACCTATTGGTAATTGTTGTAGTTGTTGATTGCATACGTGCAGTTTCATCAACTTCATTGCTTTTACCAGCAGGAATATATTTTTCGCCAGCTAGTATCTTTGCTACTGGCAGAATACCTTTAAATTCGTTACCAAGAATACCAAAATAGCGTAAACCAGCAAACGCTTGAGTGTTTGTTGTAAGTGGATAATTAACACCAAGCTTTGCTTGGTAAGCCAAAGCATATCTGGTTTTTCCTAAAAATTTAACCTTAGTTACACCTGCACCAACTCCAAAATATGGAATGCAGAGCATTTCTCCGACGTTAAAATCATTATACACATTGATCATTCCAGCCAAATTATTAAAACCTTCATTTTTCATCTTAAATGCAGCTTTGAACTTTACTTGAACATTAGGCGGCTTTTCTTGAATTTCAATATCAACTTTTCCACTTCTCCAAGGTGATTTACGTTCTGTTCCAACAGAAACATCATCATTACGACGAAGTTCAATATATCTTGCTTTTCCTTTATCTGAGTAATCTTCATCATCTAAGTTAGTCTGAGAATATAGAACTTCAAGATCAACTCTCATATTTTTGAATACATATCCTATTGAAGCACCACCTGCAAGTCCTGGAACGTATTTAGGACTATATCCAGCCTCAATCCTCTCCTCCTCATTAAAGCTAAAAACACCTTCCGTTACATTTTCACCTGCATCTTCTTTTCCTTTTAGAGAACCTATTGCATTGAAAAATGCTCCAAAATAGTTAGCTTGAATATAAAAATTCTTTAAATTATTTATTTCACTATCATAAGATAAGCACCTAAATGAAAAAGTGAGCAAAGTTAGTAGGTATGTAAATTTAAATCTTTTATTCGCCATATAAACCTCACATAATTTCACTTTTATGCTAACATACTTCTATTTTTTATGTAGCAATTTTTTATTGCGCTCAGTTGTTTTAGATTTAGAATAAGAGTATTGTAATTTAAAGTGAATCAATGGTTGTTGCAGTTCATGAATTAGAGAAAATTATCAAACAGTCATTCCCTGGTGCCGATATAAAGATTAAGGATCTTGCTGGAGATGATGATCACTACCATTTAAAAATAACTTCCCAGTGTTTTTCTGGAAGGACAAAAATAGAACAACATAGAATGGTATATAAGGCTCTTGAAGGTCAATCTATACATGCATTGCAACTAGAAACTGGAGCTTAAAATTAAGGTGATATTTATGAACAACTTTGAACAAATAAAAAAAGACATAGCAGAAAACGATGTAGTGCTGTATATGAAAGGCACCTCTGACTTTCCTCAATGCGGATTCTCTGGGCTCGTCGTATCAATTCTCAAAAATTTGAATGTAAAGTTTAAATGCATCAACGTACTTGAGAATGATGAAATACGTCAGTCCATAAAAAGTTTTTCTGATTGGCCAACAATTCCACAAATATATATAAAGGGAGAGTTTATTGGTGGCTGTGACATAATCCGCGAGATGTATGAAAAAGGTGAATTACAGAGTTTATTGAAAGAAAAACAGATTGTTTAGTAAGGAAATAAGCAAGAAAAAAATAGGCGTGCCTCACACCTAGCCTGATTAAAAACTTTAGTTTTTTGACTTTTGTACACTATTTGTACATAAGACATTCTCTTTAAGAAATGTACCAGGCCAAGTAATATTTGCCTGTACATCACTAATAGCGCGTACCATATTTACATTTTGTTTAGCCTTTTTTATTAGAGAACTTAATGACGTACTGATTTTATCAATAATGCGCAGATCAGCTTTAGGAACACTTGCTTCAATTGCTTTCAGACCACTTTGCACTTTATCAAGACTATCACTTCTTATGGCAGCAGCAATATCTATAAACAATCGCTTTAGCTCTCGAGGTTGATCTTTTATAGTAAAAAGATAGTCTGGAACGATTTCGTAATCACCATTAACATTTTGTGTGCAATATTCTTCAATAGCCTCTTTTGCATCGTAGTAATCTTGTGGATTATCAGAACAAGAATATGCTGCACAAGATTCATTTCTATAATAAGGGCTCCCATTACTCTCAATGTTTTCTATTCTCTTCTTTACACTAGAAACTAAACCTTTTCCAAATACGATAGTATCGTCTCTGTCTGATTTTGAAACAGCCTCTAATAGAGTAGGTATTGCGTCTTGTCTGTAACTAAAGATAAATTCTATGCATGGAATATTACCCAAACTATTTCTAGGGCCTTCTCCACACAAAAGTTTACTTGGAACATGTTGTATAAAAAAGTTAACTACATCACTTGAACTACTGTCTCCTAGCATAAGTAAAAATTTGGGAAAGCTAGGATATTTATTCAAAAATAATGCACCATATATTTCATCGTCAATTGACTCCAATTCATTGTCAAAAATAATACTCCTTATCTTATTATAATCTAGCTCATTTATAGCTTCTTTTAACTTTTTATTTAAGTCAAGGTTATTCAACTCACGATAACGCTTATACTTTTCTTCACTAATACGTGGCATATAATACACTCTTTTTTTATAAAACATTTATACAACTAGCTTTCTTGTTAATAATTGTCAATACTTAGATAAGTATATTAGTAAGTATTTTTATAATTATTGCTAACACGGAATTTTATCTGATTTTTACTAAAAGTGTATATACAAGCTAAACCTTATCACCAGGCTTAACAAATAGATGACCCAATGTTATTAACTTTATAGGCTTACTTTCATTATTTGCGACTACCCAAACTCCATCGTCTTCATGGTCAACAATTTCTATTGGTGTAAATACTACATAATTATTGTCATCAACAATCTTTATTCCAAGAATACCATCGTCATTTAAGCTCAAAGCTGAAGAGGGAATTTTATATGCAAATCTTTCACCTGAAGGGAGGCCTACACTAGCAGTCAGTCCTTGCAAGGATATAATCTCATTATCAGTTACCTTTACCTCCACTCTATAAGATCCAGTTTTAGGCTCAGCAATTTTACTAATAAAACTCACTTCACCTACTAATTCCCTTCCGTCTAGCAAATTAATTTGCGCTGTGCTACCTAGCTTTATTTTATTTACTTCATTTTCTGAAACATATAACACCACAAGAACCTGATCAAAATTAACTATGTCAGTTATCTTATGTCCAAGATTAACAAAATCCCCTTCATTTACGTTGATCTTATCTACATAACCATCAATAGGGGATTTAATCGCAGTATTTTCTAAATCCAACTCTAGCCTTTTTAGGTCAGCTTTTGCACTCTGCAATGCAGTAAAAGCTGATTCCACTCTTATCTGTGCTCCATACCCTTTTGTATTCAATTTTCGAGAGGAATCATACTCAATTTCACGCTGATTTAATAAAGCTTTGGCTTTTTCAACTTGCTCAACTCTGTCATAATCTTCTATCTTTAAAATTACATCGCCTCTTTTTACTTTTTCACCATCAGACAAATAAATAGCAATAACTTGACCACTTGTTCTTGAGACAAGGCTGACCCTATGCAAGGGATTTACCGTACCAGAAAAATTTAAATATACAGTGCGATTTTGTGGAGTATAATCCTGAGTTTTTAATGAAAAACTACTAATTGGATTATCACTATGAACCGCCTGATCTTTTTTTAAAAATGTACTGTTGATAAAAAACAGTAGAATAAGAGCAATACCGGAAACGATGATTACTTTGTTTCTCATCCTTAAACAGTAAAATTTATTGACCAATCTTGTTAGAAATAACTGCATAAATTTTCGAATCAGAAGTGTAAGTATAACACAGCTATTGTCACTCTATAAATAGTTTTATATGAGCAAGTTTTCTTACAATAAATAAGTTTTTATTGCAAAAATGCAATTTTTAATCAAATAAAAAAGTTGTGCATAAAATTTCCATCATATTATATGATGAAAATAAGAATATTGTAACAAAACTAAATATATATTTAAACAGAGCTTTAGCCCATCACTAAACCAACACCCAATTGCTCAACACTATCAATTTTAATTTGTAAAGTGCCCTTTATAAATTTATTAGCCTGGTCTGTACTCATAAAAACTGCATGTTTATTGGGCATTAATTTTTCCATATCTGCTCTATTTTTTTTATCTTGCAAATGAGGTTCGCAAATATAGCTATACTTTTTAAAATCTAGAAGTTTAGCAAAGCCATCACGATCATTCTCATGGTGAAAAGCAACATTTATACCTACTATTTCGTCCGTTTCTTGCAGCTTTCCATCTTTATCTATTACCTGTGCCTTAGCAAGCGCAACTGTAGGCTTATGGCCATAATTTGCTCCAATAACCCTTCTTATTGAATGTTCTATTGCTATTTTTTGCACTTCAGGACTTTCATCAAACTCTTTCAAAAAATTAAGGTGTAAGTTAATATATTCAGAGTATTTCAATCTGTGTTTTTTATGTATAGTTGGTTTGTAGGACAGTTCATTTGTAGGTGACTTATAGTTTGCAAGAAGGAATTTTTGTTCATATTGCTCATTAAATTTCTTTATCTTTTCAAAATGTCTTTTATATTGAGTCAATCCATCTTTCCCTTTTTTCTCCATCCTTTTCAAGAATTCCTCTACTGGCTCTCGTTTGGCTAGATTAATTTTGCGTATAAGCGGAATTTGTTTTTTCAAGCTAATCCAATATGGTAAGCAAACAACTTTCGCATCTTTCGAAAATAGACCTTCTAACTTTTTCACTGCATTGTATAAGTTTGCTGATTCTGGTTTATAATGCCCGCTATTATTGTCTATATAAGTTATTTTACCATTTACCACTTTCATTAAACCAGAACATAAAATCGGCTTACCGCCTGCAAGAGTTGAATGACGATAAGCCCATTCGCTTTTGTTAACATTAATATGTTCATGAGTTACTAATTTTCCATCAAGCGTGATAACATAAGCTACACAACCTTTTTTACCCTTACTAATTTTATCAGTTGTATCATATAATTTGCCCTCTAAGTTGTATAACTTAAGTTCCCCATCTTGCTCGCCAATAAATTTTCTTTGATCAAATTGTTCATCAGAGTTAAAATACTTAACCCTTGTATTAGTTCCAGGAATTTTTCTTCCTTCAACTCCAACTTCTGGAAACAAATTATATCGTGGAAAAAAATAAGTAAAATTATTCTCTATCCAATACAGAATCTTATTTATGATACCAAAAACTTTTCTATTACCTAAATCAATAGAGAGTTGCTGTTCCTTTGGTACTGCTAGATGATTGGACTTTGTACCAGACTTGCCAAATTCTTTGGCAGCATATTTAAACTTTTCTAGTAAATATTCCTTACGTTCTTTTGATATTGACATTTTTACCTCACTCACTATTATTTTATCCTATATTTATTATTTTAGACAAAAAGTCAATCTTTCTTAAGATATTAAGAAAAGAAAAAGCAGCAGCAAAATAGCTAAACTGACTTAGATTTATCGACAATTTGAAAAATCATCATTCCGCTACTTGTTAGCCGAATCTATGTTCGCACAGTTAGTTATCGCTATTTACCCAACAAACTTATGCTAAGCTGTGCTGCCACTAATTTTGCAACCAGTACTCTATAAGGCGAGCATGACACATAATCAACCCCTGATTTGATGAAAAACTCTATGGACTGTGGATTCGCTCCATGCTCTCCACATATACCAAGTTTAATTTCTTTTCTGGTTTTTTTGCCCCTTTCGATAGCTATTCTGATTAATTCCCCTACCCCTTCGACATCTAGCACCTCAAAGGGATCGTTTTTGAATATGTTGCTTTCCTTATAAGAATCGAGGAAATTAACTGAATCATCTCGTGAAAGTCCCATAGTTGTTTGTGTTAAATCATTAGTGCCAAAACTAAAAAATTCTGCGTGTTTTGCGAGTTTGTCAGCAATAAGTGCTGCTCTTGGCAGTTCTATCATCGTTCCAATTGAATAGTTCACATCGAAATTTTCGGCTTCTTTCTTTATTAACTCGCATATCAGAATAAACTCTTTCTCACTCATGATAAAAGGAATCATGATTTCAGGTTTCACTTCTATCTTCTTTTCTTTCCTTAATTCACTTGCAGCACTGAGTATTGCCCTAATTTGCATGCCATATATTTCAGGATGAGAAATAGCAAGTCTACAACCTCGATGGCCAAGCATTGGATTTTTTTCTGATAACTGTGCTATTTTATTTTTTACTGATTCAACTGACTTATTCAGTGATTTGGCAATTTTCTCTATAATAGATTGATTGTGGGGCAAAAACTCATGTAGAGGTGGATCAAGTAAACGTATAGTAACCTCCCTGCCCTCCATAATAGAAAATATTTCTTTGAAATCAGACTTTTGCATTTCTTCGAGTTTATTTAATGCATTTGTCCTTTCATTTTCATCATCAGCTATTATCAACTTTTGAATGAATCCGATTCTATCACTAGCAAAAAACATATGTTCTGTGCGACATAATCCTATACCTTCTGAACCGAATTCTTTTGCAATTTTTGCATCTTTTGGAGTATCAGCATTCGCTCTCACCTTCACTGTTTTGATTTCATCTACCCAGTTAATTATCGTTTTGAATTCTTGAGATAATTCAGGCAAAATTGTAGGAAGAATACCAAGCATAACCTCTCCTGTTCCTCCATTGATGGTGATTGATTCACCTTTATTTACTTTTATATCCCCCATAGAAAGAAATTTTTCATCTTTATCAATATAAAGTCCATTTAGACTACAAATGCATGGTTTACCCATTCCACGAGTTACAACAGCGGCATGCGAGGTCATACCTCCTCGCGCTGTTACTATTCCACTTGCAGCATTCATTCCATTAATATCTTCAGGGCTCGTCTCTGATCTTACCAAAATTACTTTTTTACCCTGCTCTGCAGCTTTTTCAGCATCACTTGCACTGAATACTACATATCCAGAAGCAACACCTGGAGAAGCTGGCAGTCCTTTGCCTATTACTTCTTGATCGATTTTAACATCAAGAACTGGATGCAATAAATTGTCAAAAGTTTTTGGATCAATTCTCAATATTCCTTCCTCTTTTGTAATCACTCCTTCGTTTACCATATCAACTATTATGCGAATAGCAGCTTCGGCTGTGCGCTTGCCAGACCTAGTCTGCAAAATCCATAACTTACCGTCCTGTACAGTAAATTCGATATCCTGCATGTCCTTATTATGACTTTCAAGTTTTTCACATACCGCGCATAATTCTCGGTAGACACTTGGTAGCAACTTCTCCATGGTACTTTCTTGCTCCCCGTCAATTGGCATAGGAGTATAAACACCAGAAACCACATCCTCACCCTGAGCATTAACTAAAAACTCACCAAAAAGCTTTTTTTCTCCAGTTGAAGGATTACGTGTAAATATCACGCCGGTTGCAGAATTATCATTTAAATTACCAAAAACCATTGCTTGCACGTTGACCGCTGTTCCAAGGTTTTCAGGAATATTATGTATTCTTCTATAGGAAACAGCCCTATCGTTTTTCCAAGAGGCAAATACTGCATTAACCGAGTTTAACAATTGCTCTTCAACGTTCTGCGGGAAATGCTTTCCAGTTTTTTCACATACTATCTCTTTAAAATCATTAACAATTTTCTTTAAAACATCAACATTAAGATCAGCTAAGCTTTTTGCTCCACTTTTTTGCTGTTCACTATCAACAATGTCTTGAAATAAGTGATGGTCAAGCTGTAGTACAACACTCGAGTACATCATGATGAAACGACAGTAGCTATCATAGGCAAAACGTTCGCCACTTTTTTTTGCAAGCCCAACAACGGTTGCATCATTTAGGCCAACATTTAGGACTGTATCGAGCATGCCCGGCATTGAATTCACACTACCAGAGCGTATGGAAACTAATAAAGGATTATTTGAATCCCCGAATTTACAACCGATGTCACTTTCGAGCATCGCCATGTAGTTTTTTATCTCGTTACGTAGATCACAAGACAATTCATTATCTTGACAATAGGCCTGACAAACAGCAGTGGAAATTGTAAAACCAGGTGGAACAGGAATGCCAATGTTACACATCTCTGCCAGATTTGCTCCCTTCCCTCCTAGTAGATTTCTCATTGCTGCATTACCTTCACAGTTGCTTTGGCTAAAGTAATATATTAACTTTTCTTGCATTTTTTTCGGATTTTCACTAATAAACATACTATACATACTATTCTAATAAATTTGTCAGGCAGGAGTAATAAATTTTGTAAAATTCAGCACAATTAAATAGCCTCTTTTCCTTTCATTCCAGTACTCTTTTCTGTCATCTCAATGACCTCTATGATGTCATTCCAGCGCATGACGCTGGAATGGCTTTGTTGCACCACTCAAGGAAAGAACAGGCAGTTACTGATGGAATTTGTTATAAAATAGATATTTAGCCGACAAAGGAAAAATATGCCAATAAGAATGAAAGTCAGTAACTGCAATGAATATAACAAATTTCTTCAAGAAAGGGGAAATGTTTTTCATTATATCAACGATGCCATTGAAAATTGGTACGAAAATAGTCCAAAAGTAGCAGGTGGCAACAATGTCTACAGCGACAAAGTAGTGATTCTAATTCACATAATAACCTATCTATTCAGGATTGGTCTTAGGCAAACAGTGGGATTTATAGAGAAATATCTTGAGCAAATAGGGAAAATTTTGCAAATTATCAGCTATTCGCAGGCTTCAAGAAGGTTTAAAAAGCTTAATATCAAAATCAACGACTGCAGAGTTGATAAGAACGATATGGAAGATATTGAAATTGCTATAGATAGTACAGGTATCAGCATCTACAATAATATTCCAGGCCATAGTAAGGCAAATGGTACAGATAGAAAGTATCGCCGCTATGAGCAAACAAGAAAGCTACATGTAATGCTAGAGATAGGTAGTAAAAAAGTTATAGCTGCAAAATACAGTAGTGGAGTTTATTCCGACCACTATGGAGCCTGTGATCTTATTGAAAGAGTGGATACCAAGTATAACATAAGCACGATATATGCAGATAGGGCATATAATCGAAAGAAGTTATACAAACTGTGCGATGAGCTTGACATAAAGACAAGGATTCCTCCGCAAAATAATGCAGTAGAGCATCCAAAGTTGGATTATATGAATGAGAGAAATTCTACAATCAAGCTCATAAAGTCATATGATGAAGATGGTATGAAGAGGTGGAAAAAAGAGATAAATTATTGGAAGAGATCTTATATAGAAAGTTTTTTCTCGCGACTGAAGCAAATATTTGGATTTAGTTTTAGGAATAAATCTGAGATTAATCGTGAGAAGGAACTGCTACTCAAGTGTTATTTGCTTAACAAATTTACTGAAATAGGCATGGCTAAGTTTGATATAGCTTCATGAATTTATTATACATTACCCACTATCCGAAGAGCTGTGCAACAAAGCCATCCCAGTGTCAAGTGCTGGAATGACACCGTCATACCTGTTAGAGTATGAATGTAGCCTTATCTCACACTCCTGTCATCCCAGTGCCCAGACACTGGGATCCAGAAGACTGATCAAGTAATAAGAACTAGTCACGCGCTGGCTCTCTTAAATTACTTTAGCTATAAGTGTTAAGAAATTTACCAATCAAAAAAAGGCAAAAGAATCCACATGGTGCTGATTTTATTACTGTAATTGATAATGTGCTAACGCTTAAACGAAGCGTGTTTAGGCTGAATAGAAAAAAATAAAAAAAGGCATGCAGCCGCCATAATTTCGCCAATAAACACAAGATTTATCAAGAAGCTTCTATTAAATGAAAGTTATGCAAAAAATCTATTGCAAGTCTTTTAATATTCTGTTAAGAGCTGGAACAAATAAAAATTATTATGTTTGGATTAGAGAATAAGAAATTTCTGATTACTGGTGCATCAGGCGGAATAGGCCAGGCAATTGTAGAAATTATGCATAAGGCCAGAGCAACTTTATGTATTTCTAGTACAAAAAAAGAAATACTCGAAGAAGTTGCTAAAAAATATGAAAAAAACATTCACGTACTTCCTTGCAACTTATCAAATCCTGAAGAGGTAAATCAACTAATAAATAAAGCAAGTGAGTTGATGAAAGGCTTTGATGGACTCATATGCAATGCAGGAATTACACAAGACAGCTTATTGTTGAGAATGACAGATGAAGCATGGCAAAAGGTGATTGATATTAATTTGACCTCCACATTTAAGCTAAATAGAGAAGCATGCAAGAAATTAATTAAAAATAATTGGGGAAGAATCATAAATATTTCTTCAATAGTAGGATTGACAGGAAATGCCGGGCAAGTAAATTATGCAGCATCAAAAGCTGGAATAATAGCTATGAGCAAATCTATAGCAAAAGAAGTTGCAAGTCGCGGTGTAACAGTAAATTGCATTGCTCCTGGATTTATAGATACTAAAATGACTGAAGTTTTAAATGAAGGACAAAAGGAAAAAATATTAGATAACATCCCAATGAAAAGAGTGGGAACAGGAAAAGAAATAGCAGCAGGAGTATTGTTTTTAGCAAGCGATGAGGCAAAATATATAACGGGACATGTGCTTAACATCAATGGTGGGCTATTTATGTAGCAACACTTATTTATGGACAAATTATAAGTTTTACTTTACAATAAGTATATATATAAATTTATTTTCGCGTTAGTTTATTACTTGGAGGCAAAAGAATGAGCTATATAATAAAAAAATTTTTTAATGCTTTGTGTATAGTGCTGTTTCTCTCTTTTTCAGATTACGCAAATGCTGCTACTGATATAGATGATACAACTGCCCAAGTAATATGCAATATTATTGGTTATATTTGGGGAATAGGTGGGCCACTTATGACTGTAGTCATAATAGGTGCAGCTTTGCTTGCAATATTTGGTAGAATGCCATGGCCAGCTCTCTTTGCCCTAGGTATGTTTTGTGGTGTATTTTTTGGTGCCAAAGCGATTATAATGAAAATTATACCCGATAGCATTAAACAAGATAGTATGTTGAGCAAGTGTGGGGAAAAATAACTTAAAAATCAGGATGTTTTTGTGTGTATTGTTCCTTCATGTCTTCAATCTGTAACAAATAATGACTGTCTTTCGGTAAAGTTTTAATAGCTAACTCAGCGTACTTCATAAATTTCTCTAAATTACCTTCAATACAAGCCTTTTTCGTCAAAGCAAAATAATACATTGCCATATCAGCGCTACGTTTATATGCAATACTTAAATACTTCCAGACAAAGGCGTTATTTGTTTCTACGTTTGCAACCTGCTCTAGGTAAAAAATTGCCTTCTCTATTTCACCGTGTAATAATAAAGTATGAGATAACGCAAGTTTCACTAAATAGTTATTCTTCTCAGATAAATATCTAAGTGATTCTTCATACATTTTTATTGCTTCACTTAAATTTCCAGCTTTGTATAACATCTCCGCTTTTAATTCATATAAATAAGGATCATTGCGTGACTCTTGAATCAATGAATTAACTTTAGTAATAGCCTCTTCTATCTTTCCTTGCCTATAGTGAATTACAGCATTTACATACTTAGAACTACCTTCATATTTATTAGATAACACATGAATAGGAGCAAAAAAAGAGTCTAGCTTTGCAACCATACGCTCAAACTTCAGCAATTTATCTGCAAGGATTGGTTTTATATTGTTTTTAACCTTATAATTCTGTACAGCAAATATACGCTTATCACTAAGTGGGTGAGTGCGGAAATACTCTTCAGTGTTTTCATGCTCAATACTCTTAAAATAGTCAAAAATCTCTTTCATACCCAAATTATCATAGCCAGATTCATCTAGGTATCTTAAAGCATAGCTATCTGCTACACTCTCTTGCTCTTGAGAATAGTTAAAAAACAACCTTGAACTAAGCGTTACACCACTAAGCAAGATTGCACTCGCAACCTGAGGGTTAATGACAATACTAGAAACTAATCCTACCATATAACTAATCATTGCTATTGATTGAAAATAACCTACAGCACTACTCATTTGTAATACATGACCAGCAGATATATGAGCAATTTCATGTGCTAATATACCAAGTAAGACATAAGGTTCAGTCGAATATTGTAAAAGCCCTAAATGAATGAAAATGCTATTATTGTTAATTACAAAAGCATTAATCGATCTATCATCAACTATAAAAACTTTTATTTTATCATTATCAATACCCGCAGCAGAAAATAAAGGTTGCGCTAGATCCTTAACTACCGCTTCCACTTCACTATCTCTAATAATACTAACAGAGTAAGCGCTATTACAGTATACGAAAAAAAATAGTAAAACAAAAAGCTTAGACATGGAAATTCCTTGTTTGTATAACTTTGAGGAATTTTATATTTTAACACTTAAACTATACGAATCTATAAACGCTAGTTTAAATTTTGAACGTAACTGATAAGTTTATCAATGGTAGTTAACTTAATATTATGTTGTTCAGCAAATTCAAGCAACTGGGGTAAGCGCATCATAGAGCCATCATCATTCACTAATTCACAAATAACTGCAGAATGATTACATCCCACTAACTTAGCTATCTCAACACTTGCTTCAGTATGACCAGCACGTTGCTCTACTCCACCCTCATGTGCAATCACAGGAAAAATATGACCGGGAGTTATAATGTCATCCTGAGTTCTATTTTTATCAATAGCAACATGTATAGTTTTTGTTCTATCCTCAGCTGAAACACCCGTAGTAATACCATAACGTGCATCAATTGATGTAGTAAAAGCAGTATGATTTTCACCAACATTTTTTTTTTCCATGAAACTAAGGCCTAACCTTTTCATGTGAACTTTAGTCATTGCTAAGCAAACAATCCCTGTACCGTATCTAACCATAAAAGCCACATGTTCTGGCTCTAATTTCTCAGCTAATACAATCAGATCACCTTCATTCTCTCTGTTTTCATCGTCAACTAAAATGAATAATTTACCAGAACTAGCATCCCTCAATACATCTTCCACAGAAGAAATACCAGGTAGACTAATTGAAGGATAAGTTACTTGTACCATGATTTACTTAAACTCAATCTTAACTATTTTATACAATTTCTCTCCATTTGGCACTATCACTTCCACATACTCACCAACTTTTTTGCCAATTAAAGCACTACCGAGTGGTGAATCCGTAGAGATCAACTGCTTTGAAGCATCAGCTTCATATCCACCTACAATCTTATAAACATATTCAATTTCACTGTTATCATCACCGAGCATGCTTACCGTAACAGTTGCACCAAACATTACTGTATCACCAGACAAATTTTTTACTTCTATCACTTCTGCATGTGAAAGTTTACTTTCTACCTCAATTATACGGCCTTCAATAAAACTTAATCTCTCCCGTGCTGCATGATATTCTGCATTTTCTGATAAATCGCCTTGATCACGAGCATCAGAAATAGCCTGTATGATAGAAGGTTTTTCTTCCTTTAATTTCTCAAGTTCGACTTGCATACTCTCAAAACCTTCCCTTGTAATAGGAAACTTGTTAACAATGGATGAAGTCATAATCACCGCCTAAACGCAATTAAATTGAGTGACAAAATCACTCACAATACCAAGAATATCATCTTTTATATCATCATTCATGTCACCCGACAACTTTTTTAAAACTCCAGGGTGAACAGTTTGAAAATAATTGATAAGATCACACTCGAACCTATTGATGTTGCTCACCTGTACCTTATTTAATTGACCATACAGATTAGAAAAGATATACATAAGCAATACTTGCTCTTCTATTTGCATAGGTGAATACTGTTTTTGCTTTAATAATTCAATAAGGTATTTACCTTTGTTTAAGGACAATTGAACAGTAGCATCAAGATCAGAACCAAATTTAGCAAAGTCTTCCAGTTCTCTATATTGGGCCAAACTCAGCTTTATAGAACCAGCAACTTTTTTCACAGATTTCAATTGTGCAGCAGAGCCAACCCGAGAAACCGATAAACCTATATTCACTGCAGGGCGAAATCCTTTGTGAAACAATTCAGACTCAAGAAAAATTTGTCCATCGGTAATTGAAATCACATTAGTTGGAACATATGCAGATACATCACCAGCCTGAGTCTCAATAATCGGCAAAGCAGTCAAAGATCCCTGTCCTTTTTCATCAGACATTTTGGCAGCTCTTTCAAGCAAGCGAGAGTGTACATAGAATATATCTCCAGGATAAGCTTCACGACCAGGAGGACGTCTGAGCAATAAGGACATCTGCCTATATGCCACAGCATGCTTAGATAAATCATCATATACCACCAAGCAATGCATTCCATTATCACGGAAAAATTCTCCAATAGTGCAACCGGTATAAGGTGCTAAAAATTGCATAGGCGCGCAGTCAGATGCGCTAGCCACAACTACGGTTGTATACTCTAATGCTCCACTTTCTTTTAGCTTATTCACCACTTTTGCTACTGTCGAAATTTTTTGTCCAATAGCAACATAAACACAGTAAATTTTTTGATTTTCGTTTACCTCATCATTAATCTTCTTCTGATTGATAATAGTATCAATCGCAATAGTGGTTTTACCAATTTGTCTATCGCCAATAATTAATTCACGTTGCCCTCTACCTATAGGAATCAACAAATCTATAATTTTAATTCCTGTCTGCAGAGGTTCATGCACAGATTTACGGTCAATAATACCTGGCGCTTTAGATTCTATATACATTTTGTTCTTGGCTCTAATTTCTCCGCCATCGTCTATAGGATCGCCTAATGCATTTACAACTCTCCCTAATAATTCATGACCTACAGGCACCTGTACAACATCACCACTACATTTTACAACGTCCCCTTCTTTTACATCACGGTCATTGCCAAGCACAACTATTCCAGCTGTATCATGATCTAAATCAAGAACTATTCCTTCTACACCGCTTGCAAAAGATACCTTTTCACCAAACTTTGCTTTTTCCAGCCCATAGACCAATGTGATACCATCGGTTACTGAAATTACTTCACCTATATTTTCTCGTTTTATAGGATTATCAAATGTCTCAACCTTCTCTTTTATTATGTTTACTACTTCAGAGGCATTTATGCTATTCTTCATATACAATTCCTTATTTTCAACATTTCCATTTTACTCAAATCAACCAATCTATCCAAATAACTCTTAAGCGAAGCATCAATCACGTTAAAACCATACCTAACTACAAAGCCACCTAGTATAGAAGGATCAACCACATGACTGACTTTTATTATTTTACCAAGAAAGTTCAAAGATTCAGTAATTATTTTTATATCAGGTTTCTTTAAAATCTCTGCTGATTTTATAGTAATTTCCAATTCATTTTCACTTTCCCTTACAAGATTTAAGAATTTTTCTAATATAAGGATTAATAAACGGGAGCGCTTGTTTGCAAGTGTAACCATAATAAATTTGACTAAGTTTTCACTCAAGTTCTCCTTTATAGAAAGTATCGCTTCTTTTTTGTGCAAAAGAGAAACCATAGGATGAGATAGATACACAAAAACATCTTGATCTTTAAAAAAAGCTAACAAAAATTCTACTTCTTTTCTTATAATACCTAATCTGCTTCCTGAGACATGAAACAGTGCTCTAGCATAAGATGAAACTAAATTATTGTTTTTCATATTCAATTACCTGTTCTAGTAAATCTAAATTATTTTAGCTACCATTATTCAATCCAAGCATTTTTTATATAAATAGGTCTTCTCCTTAAGGAAAGAAAACATAAATCATATCTGACTGAATAATCTAAAAAATCAAGATTTTTACTTAAGAAATATTTAGAAGAATTTATAATAGACTGACACTGAAAATGAGATATCGGTACTTCTTTTCCAAATAAACTTGTTTTAACTTCTATAAAAATCAGCTCCCTTTTTTTAGATACAATTAAGTCAATTTCACCCAACTTACAACGGAAGCGACGTTTTATAACATTATAGAATTTCAGCTTTAAATATATCGAAACTAACAATTCTCCAAAGTAACCTACAAAATAGCGTAACCTACTTACCATAAAAAGAATAATTAGCTTTGTGTAACTACTTTGCTTCCTTTTTTATTTTTACTATAAATCTCACCTTTTGCTGAAATATCTCTATCAACTAGCTCTATCACTGCCATTGGAGCGCAATCACCCTTTCGAGTACCAAATTTTATTATTCTAGAATATCCACCTTTACGGTCTTGATAACGATTAGCTAGAACGCTTAATAATTTATCAACTACTAACTTACTATTATGAAGACGTGAAAGCAAAAGCCTTCTACCATGTAAAGAATCGTTATTCTTAGCAATTGTAATAAACTTTTCCACATATGGACGAAGTGCTTTAGCCTTTGGTAAAGTAGTTACAATCTGCTCATGATTAATTAACGAGATAGATAGATTCTTTAACATTGATAACCTATGCTCGGTACAACGAGACAGTTTATTTTTCTTTATTCCATGTTTCATATACTACCTAATCCTCATCAGTATGTTGTTTAGCCAGTTCATCTATATCCTTAGGCGGCCAATTTGGTATATTCATACCCAAAGACAAACCTGAATTATTTAAAATTGCCTTGATTTCATTCAAAGACTTTCGGCCAAAATTAGCAGTTCTTAACATTTCAACTTCCGTCTTTTGCACAAGATCACCTATATAAGTGATATTTTCATTTTTCAGACAGTTATGAGATCTAACAGATAATTCCATTTCATCTACTTTACGCAATAGAACAGGATCATAGCCCAAATCTTTAGCACCACTAGACAAAGAAACTTGCGATTTTTTATAACTCATATCAGAACTAATAAAAGGCTGAAATTGCTCCTGTAATATTCTTGCAGCATAGTCAACAGCTTGACTTGGAGAGATTGTACCATCAGTTTCAATTGACAATATCAGCTTATCTTTATCAGTAACTTGACCAACACGACTATTCTCTACTCTATACGAAACCCTCTCAACAGGACTATATAAAGCATTAACTGGAATAAAACCAATTAAATCTTGTTCATTCATAGACTTTAAAAATTCATTTTCTTTATATTTATTTACAGAAAGATAACCTTTTCCACTAGCAATATATATAGTAATGTTAAGCTCCACATCTTGACCTAGTGTACATATCACCAAATCTTTATTAACAATAGAGCATTGGTCATCAGTTTCTATCATTCCAGCTAATACTTGACAAGGCCCTTTAGCGCTCAAATTTAAGCACTTATTAGACGTGTTATTTAACTTACATCTCAACATGCCCATATTTAATGCTATATCAGTTATGTCTTCCCTAACTCCTTGGATCGAAGTAAATTCATGATTCACGCCTTCAATTTTTATTCCATAAACAGCACTACCGCGAAGAGAAGACAACATTACACGCCTTAATGCATGACCCAACGTTAAAGCAAAACCACTTTCCAAAGGTTCTAGAACTATATCACTTTTTTTACTTGAATCACCTGATATTACCTTAATCGCATTAGGCTTAGTTAATCTATCTAAATTTCCACAGAAAGAGACATTATCACTATAATACATACAAAAACCTTCCAAATATCCTATACTCTTCTTTTTTTCCTTAGTCTACACCCATTATGAGGTATCGCCGTTTTATCTGCAATTGAAGTGACAGTCAATCCACAATTCCGAAGTGCTTTAACTGCAGCTTCTGCACCAAAACCAGGACCACGAATTATTACAGAAACAACCTTCATACCAAATCTCTCTATTACTTTCTTCGCAGCAGAATCGGCAACCTTACCTGCAGCATAAGGTGTGGATTTTCTCGAACCAGAAAAACCACATGCACCAACAGAAGTCTGGTAAAGCGTATTACCACAAACATCAGTCACATTTACAAAAGTATTATTAAAAGTTGCACGAATATGGACAATACCAGTAATAAACCTTTTTGTATTCTTACCAACCGTTTTAACTTTTTTCATAAAAACTCACGATAATAACAAATTTTATTTTTTTCCAGCAATAGGCAATTTAGATCTGCCTTTACGAGTTTTAGCATTAGTATGGGTTCTTTGTCCCCTCACAGGCAAACCTTTTCTATGCCTTAATCCTCTATAGCAACCGATTTCCATTAAAGATTTTATATCCATAGCTACTTTTTTTCTGAGCTCACCCTCTATGACATATTTTTGCCTAATAAAACTACTAATTTTCTCTATATCTTCATCTTGTAATTCTAAAACACGCTTACGCTCATCAATTTTACAGCTACGACAAATTATATTCGCAGTAGTAATACCTATACCATGTATATAAGTTAATGCAAAAGGAACACACTTCTTCACTGGAATATTTATGCCTGCAATACGTGCCACTGATACCTCGATACTTTATTAATAATAACTCTTAATTTATACCATAAAACAACTTATAGTCAAATCAAATTACAAGAAATTTTACTTTCAATCTCTTGCATTACTCTATCAACACTCAAATTAGCGTTAATTGTTAACAACTTGTCCTTATAATACTCGCGCAAACCCTCTATCTGAGAATGATATTCTCTTATCCTCTTATTAATTGCAAGCATATTAGCATCATCAATTCTCTTCTCCAATCTCGTACTTTTACATTTAGCACAAGTAGTATTCTTAAAAGAAGATATACTATATATACTTTTACAATCCAAACAAGTAAGACGATCTTTTAATCTATCAATTGCAATATTATCGTCAAGCTGCAACTCAATTACAAGATCAACATCCCTATTGCATCTTTTTTGCAAAACTTGAGTTAAAAAATGAGCTTGATTTAAATTTCTTGGAAAACCATCTAACAAAAAATCACCATCTATTAATGCAAGCTGGTCACACAATAATTTACATATAACTTCATCTTGAATTAAATTACCAGATTCAACAGTATCCTTTATTCCTTTACCTAATTTACTCCCACTAGATATAATATTCCTTAATAAATCTCCTACTGAAACTAATTTAAAATTATACTTTGCTATTAACAAACTGGACTGAGTACCCTTACCAGAGCCAGGAGGACCAAAAATTGTAATAATCACTTTAGCTTCCTTGTTTTAGACTCATATTTCTTTATCCAACTATCGTACCTATTTGAAAAAACATAAGATTGTACTTGCATAATAGTATCAGTAATAACGTTAACTATAATCAGCAAGCTCGTCCCACCAAAAATAAATGGTATATCATAATGATACCTCATAATTTCAGGTATAGTACATATTACCACCAAATACGCAGACCCAATAAATGTTAATTTAAAAACTATATCTTGAAGATAATCAGAAGTATGTTTTCCAGGCCCTCTACCAGGAATAAAACCACCATTTTTCCTAAGAAAATCAGCATTTTCCTCTGGATTAAATATAAAATTGGTATAGAAAAAATTAAAAAGTACTATGAGTATTAAGTAAGTTATAATGTACATCACTTTATTTTCCATAAAGTAGTTTAAAATAAAATCAGCAATGGCATGACCCTTATAGAAATTTGCAATTGAAATAGGCGTTAATAAAATTGCGTTAGCAAAAATAGTTGGTATTACACCAGATAAATTGATCTTCAATGGAATGTAAGTAAAATCATCATTATGTAATTTTTTAAACTGTTTTTTGGGATATTGAACAATTACCTTTCTATAAGAAGATTCTGTAAAAATGACTAAAAGGAGCAGTAAAAAAAACAATGCTATAACAAAAAGGGTAATGAAAAACGACATACTACCATTTTTATTTAATGTTAGCAGAGATGATAAAGCATTATGTAATTCAGATGTTATGCCAGTAAAAATGATTAATGAGATACCATTGCCTATACCGCTCACACTGATCCGCTCACCAAGCCATATTAAAAATATAGTTCCACCTAAAAGGCTAAAGACACCTATAGTACGAAACATAATACCAGGTTCAACTACAACTAATACCCCTTCTATATTCATTCTTTCTAACCCTATTAAGATCGTAATTGATTGAAAGATACAAAACACTATAGTCATATAGCGTATATAAGAGTTCATCTTTCGACGTCCCAACTCTCCGTCATTTTTAATTTCATTGATTCCTTTAACGGCAGAAGATAATAATTGCATAACTATGGATGCAACTATGTATGGCATAACGTTTAACGCTAAGATCGTCATTCTAGCTAAAGCGCCACCAGAAAATAAATTAAATACTCCAAAAACACCAGAACTCTCTTTGGGAAATATATCATTGATTATATCAAGATTAATTCCAGGAATAGGAACATAAGTGCCTAAACGATAACAAACTAAAGCCATTAGAGTAAAAAATATACGCTTTAGTAAATCACTTTTATATAACAGCGTAGAATCCAAACTATTAAATGCAAATTTACTGTTCATGATTTACGATAGTATTTCTACACTACCACCAACTGAAGCTACAGATCTTTTTGCAGCTTCTGATGCAAAATCAACATGAAACACAAATTTTTCGCTTAATTTACCCTTATTAAGAAGTTTGATTTTACTTTTAACAGATCTGATAAAACCTAACTTATGCAGTAGCTCCTTATCTATGATAGAATCCTTGACTATTTTTTTAGCTTCCATTAAGCACTGTACATCCCCAACATTAAATATAGAGTATAAGTTTTTGCGTATAGGCTTAAAACCTCTTTTAGGTAAACGAGTATATATAGACTGCTGTCCACCTTCAAAACCATTTATAGAAACGCCACTTCTCGCTTTCTGCCCTTTATGCCCCCTACCGGATGTTTTACCTTTACCACAACCAATACCTCTACCTAATAATTTAGGCTTCTTTTTCTTAGATAATTTGGTAAATATAGAATTTAATTTTACAGCATCATTCATAGTTTACCTATTTCCAACTATCTCACTAATCTTTTTACCCCTCTTACCTGCCACTTGGCGAGGAGATAACATAACATCAAAAGCCTTAAATACTGCACATATAATATTATGAGGATCATTTGATCTAGTAGACTTAGCTACCACATCCTTTATACCTAATACCTCAAAAACCGACCTCATTGCTCCACCAGCAATAATACCTGTTCCAGCTCTTGCAGCTCTTAAAACTATCTCACCAGAACAGAATTTAGCTTTAATATCATGATGTAAAGTTCTACCTTCACGTAAGTACACCCTAATCATCGACTTCTTTGCAGCATTTAAAGCTTTCACTCTTGCTTCAGCAACCTCTGCGTGTTTACCTATTCCACATCCTACCCTACCCTTACCATCACCAACAACAACCAAAGTTGAAAATGAAAATCTTCTACCACCTTTAGTAACCGTTGTTACCCTTCGGACTGAAACCAAAAGTTCTGATAAATCATTATTATTTTGTAAATTCTTTACAGCCATACTTCAAACCTTCTAAAATTCAAATCCAGAGCTTCTTAAAGCTTCAGCAAATTGAGAAATCAATCCTGTATACTTATATGCCCCCCGATCAAAGACGAACCGCTGCTGCAATTTTGTACTAGGGAGACGCTCAATCAATAAAGAAGAAACCTGTTTTATAGTTTCAGCATTAACCCTACCTTTACATACATTCCTAATTTTATCATCCAAAGTAGAAGCAGAAGCTAGGGTTGTTCCTTTTGCATCGTTAATCAACTGAACATAGAAATGTTTATTAGACTTAAATATGGATATACGTAAACGCCCAGCGCTCTTATCGAGCTTCGCTCTATTACGAAGTTTCCTTTTTTCATAGCTACTTAAAAAATTATACAATCTTTTCATTTTAATTACTTCTTTTTATTTACAACCTTACGCAGCATAAATTTGCCTTTTATTACAATACCCTTACCTTTATAAGGATCATATTTTCTAATTTTGCATATATCAGAAGCCACCATATAGACTTTTTGCTTATCCATACCGCGAATCACTAAATGAGTTGGCTTTATACACTTAATCTCAACGTCTTTAGGCACTTTATACTTAATATTATGACTATAACCAAGATATAAAGTCAAATACTTATCATCACATTCTGCTTTATACCCCACACCATTGATCTCAAGATCAACAGAAAAATCATTAACCATACCGTTAATCATGTTATTAATATTACTTCTATAAGTGCCCCATATAGATTTTATTTTATCATAATCATCCCTGCCTTGATCAACAGAAAGTAACAATTGGTTATCAACTATCTGACACAGAATGCCACTACACAAGTTCAGCTCTTTTTCTGCCCTAACACTTCTTATTAATACCCTACCATTATTATATTCAACTGAAAGATCAGCAGGAATATTGATAGGTGCGGCACCTATACGAGACATACATTTCTCCTATCATTTAAAATACACGACACAAAACTTCTCCACCAACTTTTAATCTACGTGCATTATAATCGGTCATCACTCCTTTCGGTGTAGATATAATAAAAATTCCAAGACCATTATACGCTTTAGAAATGTCCTTACACTTAGAATAATAACGACAACCGGGCTTTGATACCCTAGCTATATCATTAATCACAGGTGATTTATCATAATACTTCAACTGCACAACAAGGGAAGGGATACTATCACTCTCTTGCTTTTCATAATTAAGAATATACCCTTCCTCTTTTAAGATCTTCAATATAGAAGAATTCACTTTAGAGAATAGGACTCTTGTTTCCCTATGCATTGCCAATTGAGCATTACGTATTCTTGTTAAAAAATCACCAATACCATCAGATAACGACACTATTACACTCCTTATATCACATTTACCAACTAGATTTTGTAACCCCTGGAACTTGTCCAAAAGAACACAAATCACGTAAAACAATCCTACATAAACCAAATTTTCTATATACTCCTCTCGGCCTACCAGTTAAAGCGCATCTATTCCTAATTCTGATTTTAGAAGAATCTCTAGGCAATTTTTTAATCAGCTTACTTTGAGCTGCAAACCTTTTTGCAATAGATAAATCCTTATTATTCATTATAGATTTTAATTCTTCCCTTCTCTCCCTATATTGATCGCATAACTTTATTCTACGAAGATTCTTCTGTATCATGGATTTTTTTGCCATATATATTTTCTCTCAATTATCAAAAAAAGGGAATTTAAGAGCCAGTAATAATTCCTTTGCTTCCTTATCACTAACTGCACTTGTTATAATATTAATATCCATACCTCTAATTTTACTTATTTTATCATAGTCTATTTCTAAAAATGATATATGCTCCTTGATACCAAAGGAAAAATTACCATGACCATCAAATTGCTTCACACTAAACCCTCTAAAATCTTTTTCCCTTGGCAAAGCAATATATATTAATCTTTCTAAGAATTCATACATTTTGTTTCTACGCAAAGTCACTTTACAACCTACAGTTGCACCTTTTCTAATTTTGAAACCAGAAATAGATTTTTTTGCAAAGGTTAACACAGGCTTTTGCCCAGCAATCGAATGTAGATTATCAAATGGCTCATTTATCGCTTTATTGTCCGTAGCAGCATCTCCAACGCCCATATTGATACACACCTTGACAAGTTTAGGCACTTGCATTACATTGCTGTAATTAAACTTATCCTTTAAAGATTTTACTATATTATCTTTATACAACTGTTTAAACATATCAACCTAATCTATCACTTCTCCAGAAACTTTTGCAAAACGCACTTTTCTACCATCTATAATCTTAAATCCTACTTTAGTGGGAGTTTTACACTTAGGATCCAATATTGCAACATTGGATACATCAATAGCTAACTCTTTATTCAATATACCACCACCACTACCAGCTCTTGGTTTAGTATGTCTCTTACACACATTTACGCCAGAAACAACTACTTTCTTTTTAGCATCACGTATTATAACTTTGATTACCTTACCAATTTTTCTCTTATCTTTACCAGTTAAAACTATAATATCATCACCACTTTTTATTTTAGCACTCATTATAAAACCTCATCAGCTAATGACATTATTTTCATAAAAGAACCAGATAACAACTTTTTTACTGGACCAAACACCCGAGTGCCAAGTGGTTCACCTTGATCATTAATTAAAACCACAGCATTGCTAGAAAAACGAATTACAGAACCATCAGATTTCTTAACACTATTTTTTACTCTAACAACAACTGCTTTATATACTTTTCCTTTTTCAACTTTACCTTTTGGATTAATAGACTTAGTAGATATAATAATCGTATCACCTACAGATGCAGATTTCCTACCACCTAACAAGCCAATACAAAGCACTGCACGCGCACCAGAATTATCAGCTACTTCTAACAATGTATTTTTTTGAATCATATAAATACCTATTCCTTTTTAGCTATTGATAACAACCCATTTTTTAGTAACAGAAATAGGCTTATGTTCCTGTATTAAAACCCTATCTCCCTTTTTGCAACTATTATTCTCATCATGTGCTGTATACTTCTTGTATTTTTTAATAACTTTTTTATACAGCCTATCCTTATACACTTGTAACACCGAAACCTTTACAGTCTTATCAGACTCAGCATTAGTTACGACACCACAAAAAACCTTCTTAGGCATTTTTTCCCTCTCTCTTTCTTCTATTTAATACAGTTAGACTACGAGCTATGCTCTTTCTTATTAAGCTAAAACGCGAAAAATTGTTGCACTGGCCCAGCTTTTTTTGAAAAGCCAAATTAACAAATTCTTTCCTCAAACTCACAAGAAGTTCATGTAATCCTTGTGAAGATTCTGATTCAAATTTAACTATATCCATTGCAACTCCATTCAATTATGATTAGATATAAATTTACACTTCATAGGAAGCTTAGCAGTCGCTTTTTCAAGCGCCAATCTTGCTAAATGCATGGGAACATCACTACTAATTTCAAACAAAATCCTACCGGGCTTAGCTTTAAATACCCAAAATTCAACACCACCTTTCCCTTTACCCATACGTACATCTGCTGGCTTTTTACTAACCGGAGTATCAGGAAAAATTCTTATCCATACTTTACCAGAGCGTTTTAACGTTCTAGATATTACGCGCCTTGCAGTTTCAATATGCTTGGACTGAACCTTACCTACTTCCATAGCTTTTAATCCATAATCTCCAAAAGACAGCGTGCTACCACCCTTAGCATTACCCTTTACTCTCCCCTTAAATACCTTTTTATATTTACTCTTTTTGGGAACAAACATCTCAATATACCTTAACTACCAACATAAACCCAAACTTTAACTCCTATAATACCACATATAGTCTTCGCTTCACAAAAAGCATAATCTATATTAGCACGCAAAGTGTGTAAAGGCAAACGACCTTCTTTGTACCATTCAGTACGAGCTATTTCAGCTCCGCCAAGACGCCCAGAGCAACTTACTTTAATACCCTCAGCACCCATCTTCAAACAATTTTGAATAGCTTTTTTCATCGCTCTTCTACATGAAATCCTTTTTTCTAGCTGATGTGTAATATTCCTTGATATTAAAACTGCATCTATTTCAGACTTTTTAACTCCTACTAC
This sequence comes from Wolbachia endosymbiont of Kerria lacca, assembly GCF_051602725.1. Lineage (NCBI taxonomy): Bacteria > Pseudomonadati > Pseudomonadota > Alphaproteobacteria > Rickettsiales > Anaplasmataceae > Wolbachia > Wolbachia endosymbiont of Kerria lacca. The sequence continues at coordinate 1,282,199 of NZ_CP192272.1, read as the reverse complement.
ATTCACTTCGACACTACTTTCTACTTTTTTAGCTATTTTTTGCTTTATCTTCTCAACATCCAAACCTTTCTTACCTATTATAACTCCAGGCTTAGAAGAATGTATTATTACAGACACTAAAGTAACTGTACGCTCTACAGTTACTTTAGAAATACCAGCATGCTTAAAGGATTCATTTATATAACTGCGAATAAATAGATCTTGATGCAATTTCTGTTTATAATCGTCCGTAGCACACCAAACAGAATCCCAGGTATTACTATTTATTTGCAATCTAAATACTTTAGGATTAACCTTCTGTCCCATATTTTTACACTTTCCTTATTAATTTTCCATTTCTATAAATCATACAATTTCTTTCAATTTTATAGTTATATTACTATAAAATTTGCTCATTCTATTAGCCCTACCCATAGCTTTTGGATATACTCTACGCAAAGTAAGTGACTTACCTATTAAAATTTCCTTTATATATAAATTATCAACGTTCAATCCATAATTATTTTGAGCATTAGCAATTGCAGAATTCAACACCTTCATTATAAAACCGGCAGCCTTTTTTTCACAAAATCTTAATTGTACATTAGCAAAAGAAACTTTTTTATTACGCACTAAATCAGCAACCAAATTTAATTTGCGAGGAGTTGATCTTAAAACCTTAGAACCAGCCTCAACTATTATATCCCTATTTTTCATATCAATTGCCTACCTTCTTGTTGCCTTTTTATCACCACCATGCCCAGTAAATTTACGAGTAGGTGAAAATTCACCGAATTTATGACCTATCATATTCTGATTATCAACACTAACAGGAATGTAATCTTTACCATTATAAACAGCAAATTTTAAACCCAAACAATTAGGAAGAATTACAGAAGCCCTGGAATGAATTTTTATCACCTTATTAATAGAACCCTCTTTTAAAGCTCTCTGAACTAATCTTAGTACAGATGGGTGTAAAAAAGGTGGTTTCCATACAGATCTACTCATAAATTAACCTTTCAATTTTTTTATATACTTATCACTAGATTTATTTTTTTTCCTAGTTTTTTTTCCTTTTGTTGCAACACCCCAAGGAGTAACAGGATGACGACCGCCAGAAGTTTTTCCCTCTCCACCTCCATGAGGATGGTCAACCGGATTCATTGCAACTCCACGTACACCAGGTCTAATCCCAAGCCACCTACTTCTCCCAGCTTTACCCAACTTTCTATTCTTATGGTCAGGGTTAGATACTACACCAATAGTAGCCTTGCAAGAAGATAAAATCAACCTAATTTGACCAGACCTGAGTCGTAATAAAACATATTGGCCATCACGACCAACGATTTGTGCATAACAACCAGCAGCTCTAGCAATCGCAGCACCATTACCTGGCTTCAGCTCAACATTATGAACGAAAGAACCAACAGGTATATGCTTGAGTAGTAAACAATTCCCTGGCAAAATATCAGCATCATCTCCAGCTGTCACAACATCACCAGGCTTCATACCTTGAGGAGCTAATATATAAGATTTAATATCATCTTCCTTATATGATATTAATGCTAAAAACCCACTTCTATTTGGATCATACTCTATTTTCTCAACTATACCCTGATCACTTCTATTACGTTTAAAATCTATAACTCTATACTTCTTCTTGTGACCACCACCCCTGTGACGAGTTGTAATTCTACCATGATTATTTCTTCCACCACTGGATTTCTTGCCAAATACAAGAGACTTCTCCGGCTTATCTTTTGATAAACCAATTTTACTTATTAATATAGTCCCACGAGAAGACGGAGTAACAGGATTAAAAAATTTCATACCCATATTAAACGCTCATTATATCTAATTTTTGACCATCCATCAAAGAAAAATAAACCTTTTTTCTCTGTTTTTTACAACCAACCACACCCCTGAAACGTCTATATTTAGGTTTAACTCTAATAACATTTATAGAAGAAATTCTGACATTAAATAAAGACTCTATTGCCGATTTTATTTGACGCTTATTTACATTTACAAAAACATACAAAGAGTATTTATTAAACTTCTCTCTTAAAAGAGAAGCCTTTTCTGTGATTACAGGAGATTTTATTATATTATTATATTTAATCATAACAATCTACCTTCAAGATGCTTTAAAGTGTCTTTTGTTAACATCACGCATTCATGATTCAATATATCAAAAACATTTAACCCAATAGGTTTGATTAAATCTACATAATGCAAATTTTTAGCAGCACGTAACAAATCATCTCCATAATCACCAACTATTAAAAAAGAAGAAAATTTAAAATTTTTAATATATTCACACATTTTAGATGTTTTCTTCACATCAACATTTAAACTATCAAGAACAACAACTTGATTATTTAAATATTTTAGAGATAAAGCAATTTTCAAACCAAATTTACGTACTTTTTTATTAAGAGAATAAGCATGACTCCTCACAACAGGACCAAAAATAATTCCACCACCTCTAAACTGAGGAGATCGCAAGCTCCCCTGTCTCGCCCTACCGGTACGTTTTTGACCATACGGCTTAGCTGTTGTACCAGAAACATCACTGATACCCTTTGTTTTATGAGCACCAACTCTTCTCTTTGCTAATTGCCATCTCACTATATCATGCAAAATACTCAATTTTTGCTTGGCAGAAAATATCAAGGGATTAAGCTCAACACTACCTACATTATTATTAGATAGATCAACTAATTCACATTCCATAACTAACTCACCAAATTATTAGCATCATCACTCATATTCAACAGCAGACCTACTGGAAAAGGAACATCTTTATGTAAAGGCTTTTTAACTGCATCTCTCACAAAAACATAAGAGCTTTTAAACCCAGGAACATTATTACCCTTTACAGCAATTATGCTATTTTCATAATCAATGGATAATATTTTCATATTCTGTACAGTCACTCTGCTATTACCTAAATGACCAGCCATTTTCTTCCCCTTGAATACTCTACCAGGATCTTGACATTGACCAGTAGAACCTTGTGATCTATGAGCAATAGAAACGCCATGAGATGCCCTAAGCCCACTGAAGTTATGCCGCTTCATCACACCAGCAAACCCTTTGCCTAAAGAATAACCCGTAATGTCAAGATATTGACCAACTACAAAATGATTAACCCCCACCTTTTTACCACATTCTATTCCGAATAGATCAGTTAATCTACTTTCGTATAATTTACATTTACTATTTATACCCTTTTTCTTTAAATATTCCAACTGAGGTTTTGCTATTTTTTTTAAATCCCCTGTGCCTAAAATGACTGAATTGTAGCCACATTTATCTTGTCCTTTTATATCGATAATATAAGTTTCGCTGAGATGCAATAAGGTTACAGCCATGCGACTATTATCAAAATACATAGCAGTATGGCCAACATTGGTCATTAACAAACCAATTCTCCTAAGCGAATTTATTCTCTTCATTTCCTTTTCCTAAATATTGACTTCCTTAACCTTTAAATCCACTTCTACACCAGCAGAAAAAGATAAATCTGCAAGCATCTTCATCATAGTAGAAGTAGGATTATGTACAATAATTAACCGCTTAGAAATTCTCATTTCAAATTGCTCACGAGATTTTTTATCAACATGAGGAGACCTATTAACAGTAAATTTAGAATCTTTTCTTGGCAACGCAATCGGACCAGATAAATCTGCATTAAACTGCTTTAATTGATCAATAAACTCGCGAATACACTTTTCCAACAAAGAACAATCGAAAGCTTTGATTCTAATATATATATCTTGCTTCATCTTAGTTATTATACTCATTCTAAAATTTCCGAAACAACGCCAGAACCAACAGTTCTACCACCTTCTCTTATCGCAAAACGTAATCCTTTATCCATTGCTATTGGTACTTGCAACTCCACTTCTATACTTACATTGTCCCCTGGCATTACCATCTCCTTTCCATCTAGCAATTTTATGCTCCCAGTTACATCCGTTGTCCTTAAATAAAACTGTGGCTGATAATTTCCAAAAAATGGTGTATGCCTTCCTCCTTCTTCTTTCTTCAATATATACACCTCCGCATTAAATTTCTTATGCGGGGTTATTGTCCCTGGTTTTGCCAATACTTGCCCTCTCTCCACTTCTTCTCTCTTTGTTCCTCTTAGTAGTATTCCTACATTGAGTCCTGCACTTCCCTTATCTAGCAACTTCTTAAACATCTCAACACCAGTACATATCGTCTTTTGCGTCGCTTTCAGACCTATTATCTCTATCTCATCTCCTGCCTTTATCTCCCCCTTCTCTATTCTTCCTGTTACTACCGTACCTCGGCCCGATATTGAAAATACATCTTCTATTGGCAACAAAAACGGCAAATCTATAGGCCTTGGAGGTACTGCCACATACTCATCTAACTTCTCCATCAATTTATCTATTGATTTCTTTCCATACTCACTACTATCATCCTCTAATGCTTTTAACGCAGACCCAACTATCATAGGCACTTCATCACCTGGAAATCCATACTTACTCAGCAACTCTCTCACTTCCATCTCTACCAAATCTATCATATCAGCATCAGCAACATCAGCTTTATTTATATATACCACGATATATCCAACACCCACCTGTTTTGCCAGCAATATATGCTCTCTCGTTTGTGGCATCGGCCCATCAACCCCTGACACTACCAATATCGCTGCATCCATCTGTGCTGCACCTACTATCATATTCTTTACATAATCAGCATGTCCAGGGCAATCAACGTGTGCATAGTGTCTCTTTTCTGTTTGATATTCAACATGCGCTGTTGCTATTGTTATACCTCTCTTTCTTTCTTCTGGCGCTTTATCTATTTGATCATATGCTACAAAATTACCATAATGCTTTGTTATCGCCGCTGTTAACGTTGTCTTCCCATGATCCACATGTCCTATCGTTCCCACGTTTACATGCGGCTTTCCAAATGCTTCTACTATCGCTGTCATAATTTTAACTCTTCTACCTAAAATATAAATACATCAACAAATAATATGTTGATTTTATATAAATACAACAAAAAAAAGAGCGGATAGTGGGAATCGAACCCACGTCACTAGCTTGGAAGGCTAGAGCTCTACCATTGAGCTATACCCGCACAATGGAGGAGGTAGGATTCGAACCTACGTACGCAATGCGGACAGATTTACAGTCTGTTACCTTTAACCACTCGGTCACTCCTCCACAAAAATCTGTTAAGAGAACACTACCTTAACTTAAGTTTTATTATTCCTAATATTAAACATCCAAATCCAAAAGATCAAGTAATAAAAGCTAATCTAACTGATTTCAGTTAGATTTTACTTTTATATAACAAAATATTGTCAATAAAACGCCCAAATAAGTAATGTGAATCATGTGTACCTGGCGCTTCTTCTGGATGGTATTGAGTAGAAAAGACTGGGTAATCCTTCATCATTATCCCCTCTACACTATTATCAAATAGAGAAATCTGAGTAACTTCAACGTTACTTGGAAGAGAAGCTGAATCAACAACAAAACCATGATTTTGGCTAGTTATCTCAACTTTTTTACTCTCCAGATCATAAACTGGATGATTACTCCCTCGATGACCAATATCCATCTTGACAGTCTTTGCTCCCAAAGTAACTGCAAGTAATTGATGGCCCAGGCATATGCCAAAAACTGGTATTTTAGATTTCACAATAATTTCTATTTCTGAAGTTACACTCTCTCCTATCTCTTGTGGATCACCAGGGCCATTTGAAAGCACTATACCATCTGGATTCATGCTTAATATTTTGTGAGCAAAACCTGTATCTGGTTTGACTAATTCAACCGCACAATCAAGTTCTACTAAGCGTGAGATTATACTATTTTTTACACCGAAATCAACAATTACAACCCTATATTTTGCATTAAGAACGCTTTGAAAGTTATTACTTAAACTGACTTTCTTAGTTATTTCTATTCCATTTACAGATTTGTATTTCTTCAATTCATCTAATATATGTACCTCACTTGACGGACATATCATTCCATTTTGAGATCCATGTTTTCTCAAATATCTCGTCAAAGCTCTAGTATCAATTCCCGATATCCCAACTACATTATTTTTCTCCAACCAATCATTTAAACTAATATATGAAGAAGAGTGAGACATAGGAGAAAGTTCACGCATAACCACACCACTTGCAAAAACTTTTTCTCCTTCATTATCTTTGTGATTTATTCCAACATTACCAATATGAGGAAAAGTGAACGCTATTATTTGATCAGCAAAAGAAGGATCTGTTATAGTATGCTGATAACCTGTCATACCAGTGGTAAAACAAACTTCACCTATACATTTGCCTCTTTTACCTACCGATTTTCCCAAAAAGTACTTGCCATCTTGTAAAACTAAAGCTGCATCCTGCATTTAATTCTCTCAACTCATTTAAAATATTATATAAGAATTTTAAATTACAAGTAAGCAAATACTAAATTTCCCTTTAAGTTTATATAAAATTCAAAATTATAAGTAGCTTTCTTTTTTTATTATTTAGGAAAATTATAGCAAACTTAACTTGTGTGAATAGGCAATAGTCATTACATTCATACTTCATGTTATATAAATTCACATGGATAGAAAAACTTGTCTCATTACAGGAGCATCATCTGGCATTGGAGAAAGTCTAGCACGGTTGCTCATTAAAGATCGATGGTTTGTGGTTGGCATTGCAAGGCGCACTGAAAAACTGGAAAAATTAAAAGAAGAATTAGGTAGTAATTTTTTACCTATAACATGTGATGTAAGCAAAAGTGAAAATATTAAAAACTCGTCTGATTTTTTAAAAAAGCAAAATATTATACCAAATCTCTTTTTTCTTAATGCAGGATGTGGCGAAATAGAAGATAAGTTTCATACCAACATTCATAGAAAAACATTTGAAACCAATTATTTTGGAGTTATCAACTGGATTGAAGAATGGATTCATCATAATTCCTTGGCAACTTTTGCGGTTATATCTTCTCTTGTTGCTATGCATGCAACACCACATGCTTCTGCATACTGTGCCAGCAAAGCAGCACTAAAAAGTTGTTTTCAATCACTAAAAATCCAATATTCTAACAGTAGCACAAAGTTTATCACCATAATGCCAGGGCCAGTAAAAACAGATATGTTTAAGTCTAATAAACCACTTCCCTTCATATGGGAGCCAGAAAAAGCTGCAGCATATATTTTAAAAAGTATATTTAAAGGAAAGAAAGTTATAGCGTTTCCAATTTTCTGGCGGTTATTTTTTCATATTTTACAAATTCTTCCCACTAAAATGACTGCAAGAATCTTACGATAATCACCAAATCTACCATCTTGTAAAGCTAAAGCTCTTCAAAACTCAATCGCAAGCTTCTCCACACAAAAACATCTTGACTATCGCATGTTTCATATTATATGAATAAACTGTTAATGAAAGTGGAGGGTTGCAATGCCTAATAATACAGATCAGTCTAAAAAAATAAATGAGAAATGGTTATTTATAGGAGGTGCTTCACTGTTTCTTGTAATAATGCTACCATCAATTTTTCTCTTAGCAAAAATAGCTATGATGTTTGTTATAATCTCAACTACAGCAATAGCAATAAAAATTGCCTCAAAAGCAATATCAAACGTTTTAGAGGATAAAGAGAATCAATCAACACAAAATAAAATTATAAACCTAGCTATTGGAGCAGTGTCCATACTTGCAGGTGGGATATCATTACTTATTACAGCAAAAGTTGGTTTCATCGCAATATGTTCAACTATAGCTATTTTAGCTCTGTATGAATATATTAAAGATGAAAAAATAGGTAAGGATATAAATTATAAATTCGATGAAATAGCTAATAATACAACTGAGTTTTGCGTCAACAGCATTGAAAAACTTATTCCATCACAAAGTTGTGAAGTGTAATCTTTTGTTTATAAATTTTTAGATGCATGGCTAACGTATAAACACTGAAATCAGCACTTCCTTTCTTGTTATCCTAGTAATGGCTTCCATCATCAAAAATGTTGTATTACTTTTATACTCGCAAATCTAACTGGATTCTAATGCTGGAATGACATTACCTTGAATGGAAATCGGTGCGTGATGTACATCTGTATAGAGATTAAATATGTCATTCAGTTTGTTATCATTTTAGTACTGCCATTCTATAGGTAACAGCTGTACCTGGAGCTCCTCTCTTGTCATTCCAGCACTGGAATGGCTTTGTTGCACAGCTCTTCGGATAGTGGGTAATGTATAATAAATTCATGAAGCTATATCAAACTTAGCCATGCCTATTTCAGTAAATTTGTTAAGCAAATAACACTTGAGTAGCAGTTCCTTCTCACGATTAATCTCAGATTTATTCCTAAAACTAAATCCAAATATTTGCTTCAGTCGCGAGAAAAAACTTTCTATATAAGATCTCTTCCAATAATTTATCTCTTTTTTCCACCTCTTCATACCATCTTCATCATATGACTTTATGAGCTTGATTGTAGAATTTCTCTCATTCATATAATCCAACTTTGGATGCTCTACTGCATTATTTTGCGGAGGAATCCTTGTCTTTATGTCAAGCTCATCGCACAGTTTGTATAACTTCTTTCGATTATATGCCCTATCTGCATATATCGTGCTTATGTTATACTTGGTATCCACTCTTTCAATAAGATCACAGGCTCCATAGTGGTCGGAATAAACTCCACTACTGTATTTTGCAGCTATAACTTTTTTACTACCTATCTCTAGCATTACATGTAGCTTTCTTGTTTGCTCATAGCGGCGATACTTTCTATCTGTACCATTTGCCTTACTATGGCCTGGAATATTATTGTAGATGCTGATACCTGTACTATCTATAGCAATTTCAATATCTTCCATATCGTTCTTATCAACTCTGCAGTCGTTGATTTTGATATTAAGCTTTTTAAACCTTCTTGAAGCCTGCGAATAGCTGATAATTTGCAAAATTTTCCCTATTTGCTCAAGATATTTCTCTATAAATCCCACTGTTTGCCTAAGACCAATCCTGAATAGATAGGTTATTATGTGAATTAGAATCACTACTTTGTCGCTGTAGACATTGTTGCCACCTGCTACTTTTGGACTATTTTCGTACCAATTTTCAATGGCATCGTTGATATAATGAAAAACATTTCCCCTTTCTTGAAGAAATTTGTTATATTCATTGCAGTTACTGACTTTCATTCTTATTGGCATATTTTTCCTTTGTCGGCTAAATATCTATTTTATAACAAATTCCATCAGTAACTGCCTGTTCTTTCCTTGAGTGGTGCAACAAAGCCCACTGGCATCCAGAAAACTTAATTTCAAACCAGTACTTTCCCTCTTTTCATCCCAATTTCCAAAATGTTACTCCAGTACTGAAATCCAGCTTTTTTATAACTATCGAAAACACTGTATTACTTTACAAATTTAACTAGATATAATTACTGGCATGGCACGTTCGTAAAATTACGATAAAAAATTACTTAACAAACTCTAATAGTTTTGTTACCATGCACAGTGAAGGTGTTCTAGAGCTCGGAATCTATCTTCGTCTGCAGACTTTTCAATTCAATTAATCTATAATCTTCAGTTAAAATATATTTTAGCTATACTTCGGTCGTAGCTGTATACATTTTTCTCAATCTTTTTTATTAGTGGAGGACTATCATGTTTAAAACACTGAATTACGCATATCATTGACCTACATGTCTTTAAAGGACAGATGGTACCTATGTCCTTTTTATATAAATTACTGTGTTTTTATGTCTTTTTTAGCAATGTCATTTATTGTTTTACGCCCCAGTCTTTTTCAAATATTGCGAGCCCTTGATCAGTAAGTGGATGATTAATTAACTGTCTAAGTATTTTTGCTGGCACAGTAATTGAATGAGCACCAATCCGTGCAGCTTCTATTACATGTGCTGGACTTCTTACTGATGCAACAAGAACTTTTGTCTTAAAATTATAATTAGAATATATAGTGCATATATCTTCTATTAGCGATAAGCCATCATAGCTTATATCATCAAGGCGACCAACAAAGGGAGAAATAAAACAAGCACCGGCCTTAGCGGCAAACAGTGCTTGTCCAGGAGAAAAACATAATGTAATGTTAGCAGGTATTTTATGTTCTGTCCACAACTTTTTACAAGAAATTAATCCTTCATGTGTAAGAGGTAACTTTACTACGATATTACTAGCGATTTTCGCTAACTTAAGGCCTTCCTTAACCATATCTTCATGGCTATCTGCAACAACTTCAACACTAACAGGTCCTTTTATAATAGAACATATTTCGCTTACTAAATCTTCGTACTTATCTTTATGTCCAGATTTTGCTATTAAAGAAGGATTAGTTGTTATACCATCAATGAACTCTTTTAGCTCCTTAATTTCATTCAAATCAACACTATCAAGAAAAATTTCCATATTATTGTCCTATTAAAAACCTATTTTTACAAAATATTGTCATCTTTGAAAAGTATTAAATAAAATCGTATTTTTAACTCAACTCAATTCTAAGTCTGTTAGGAAAGAAAATATTGAACTGAGACACAGTATACCTCTGGTAATAAACATGAATTAGTTGCAACAGAATTAGCATACCAAATTTCTGAAGTTTACTAGCTTTACGTTCAATAGAAATTCTTGCATAGCCTAAAACTTAGTGCTACTATTAGTATAGTAACACAAATAGATAGTGGGGAACAATAAACAAAATGACTAAGATCGAGTTTAACGCTCGCAATTAAATTCAACTAAAAAGGTTAATACAAAAGGAGTTAATCACTCCCAAAGTAAATATATTATCAAAACAATAGTAATAGGGGGTATACTATGTCAACAAATTTCCTGACATTGAAAAACATATTAGCAGAACTGAAAAGAAAAAATAGCATTACTGTTTTAGAAGAATACTATCAGGACAAATGGGAGATTTATGACTTGCTCATGGATTTGACAAATGATGAAAATTTTAAGCAAGCATATATAGATCTATCTTTCAACAAGAGCTTTAAAAAAAACTTTATAGAATTAGCAAATCAGGCAAAAAAAGCTGTAAGTAAGTATTTTAGAGACAAAGACATAGACCTTCGAGCTTTTTATGTAGAAACTAACAATTCTGATAAAGTGTTAAACATTAATCTTATTAATTACAATAGAAGTGAGCCAATAAGAATTAGTGATATCTTACAGCAAGAAAGGGATATTAGCACATTGAATATTTATTGCAATAAAAAGCATGACATATACGCTTACCGAAAAGGTAAGGAAAGACATTATGAATTTAAAGAGGGTGCATATTATGAAATGACAAGCACTTGGCCTGTGCAGGACAAGGATGGGAAAACTTTTACCTGTACTATGGTTATGAATGTAAGTAATTCTGGTATAACTAAAGTACTACAGTTTAATGGTAAAGATTTTGAATCGCCACCTGAGGAGTTTTGGGAATTAATAAGACAAAATGAGGAATTATATACTCAAGACCTCTCTCTACATGATGCTGTAAAAGCATTATTGAAAAAGAACAAAAATGCTAACATTGCACCGGCTGTTAGTAATCTGCAAAATAACGAACATATCGTAATCAATCAAGACGAAAAGATGAAAGATCTTGAAAATGATGCTAAAAGCAATCCTATTCTTTCTTTCACTAGCAACAATGTATCAGAGGTTAATCCACAGCAGATTGCAACTCAGGCAATTGCAACTCAAACAGAAGTTAATTCACAGCACACTGAAACTCAAACAGAGGTCTCTGTGCAACACGTTAAGACTCAAACAGGAATTGGCTCTCAAGAAACTGAAACTCAGACAGAAGTTAATTTGCAAGAAGCTGCAGCGCAAACAGAAGTTAACTCACAACAACTAGATCAAAAGCTTACAAAAGCTGAACAAGAAATTAGAGAATTAAATGAGCAGAGGAACGAATTACGATATAGGTTCGACAAGGCTGAACAAGAACTTGAAGAGTTAGAAAAGCACAATAGTGACTTACAGAATGAACTTGGAGAAGAAAAGCAAGAAATTAGAGAGTTAAATCAGCAGAGAAACAACTTACAATGTAGACTCGAAGATGCTGAGCAAAAATTTGAAGAGTTAAAAAAGCATAATAGTGATTTACAGAATAAACTTGGAGAAGAAAAGCAAAAAAATGCAAAATTACAAACTGAACTGACACAAAAAGATGAAAAACTAGCAAATATGTCAACAGAGCTGCAAGAAAGAGCGCAAGAACTTGAAGGTGCATATGAAGAAAAGAAAGACCTGAAGAAAAAGCTGGAAGTTGCCAATGTAAAAAATAAGAAACTGGAAGATACATTGCAGATAGAGAGCGAGCAAGCAGAACGTATAATGATCGAAGAGAATGAGCGCTTAACGAATTTAAAATATAGGCTCGACAAGGCTGAGCAAGAATTTGAAAAGCATAATAGTGATTTACAGAATGAACTTGGAGAGGAAAAGCAAAAAAATGCAAAATTGCAAGCTGAACTGACACAAAAAAATGAAAAGCTAGCAAATATGTCAACAGAGCTGGAAGAAAGAGCGCAAAAACTTGAGAGTGTGTATGAAGAAGAAAAAGAAGATCTAAAGAAGAGGCTGGAAGTTGCTAATGCAGAAAAAGAAGAGTTGACAAGTGAGGTAAGAAAATTGCAAGAGGAATTAGACCAGCTGTTAAGTAATTGCATAATAAAGCAAAAAAAATCAGAACAGGAACTCATGGAGGCTAAGCAAGAAATTGAAGAATTAGAGAAGTGCAATAGTGATTTACAGAATAAACTTGAAGAAGAAAAGCAAAAAAACGTAAAATTGCAAATTGGACTAACACAAAAAGATGAGAAGCTAGAAAATATATCAACAGAGCTGCAAGAGAAAATACAAGAACTTGAAAGTGCAAATGAAGGAAAGAAAGATCTAGAGAAAAAGTTAACAATTGCTAATGCAAAAAATGAAAAACTGGAAGATAAATTGAAACAGTTTAAAAAAGCGGAAGAGGAAGCAGGAGATATATTAGATGAAAATTGGAAAGATATACAGAATTTAAAATCTACAATTCAATGCTTAGATTATAAGTACAACACAAATCTGGAATCTTATAAACAAGAGGTAGATCAGCTAAAGTGGAAATATGAAGAGTTAAAGAACGAGGTAGAGCTTAAAAATAAGCAGATTAAGAGTCAAGAAGAACAGTTACGGCAGGATGAACGTTTAACGAATTTAAAACCTCAAATGCAAAATTTGCAAAGTGAGCATAACGCACATTTAGAATCTGATGAACAAGAGGTAAGTGAGCTAGAGTGGGATGAAAAGTGGGATTTTAAATCGTCAGAGGGAGAGCTAGAGACTAAAGATGAGCAAATTGAGAGGCAAAGAGAACAGTTACGGCAGGAGATGGAAGAAGAAATAATGGATCAATACCGTTCATTTATAGAACCAAAGTTTGAAGAGTATGAGAATGAGATTGAAATATTGAAAGAAAAGATTAAAGATATGGAAATTGAAAGAATAACGGGAGAAAGAGAAGAGCTAAACGGTAAAGAGCAACATCTAAATAACCAAGTAGAAATGTTAAGTACAGAGATTTCTCAACAGGAACCTTTGAACAATCGTGCAAAAATATCTGATCAGCTTGTAGGGGAAGTTGATAATGCAGAAAGAAAATCTAGATCTTCAAGCTCTGATAGTGCATTTTATAGTGATGATGATTGTTGTAATTCACTTCTAGACTTCATCAGCAGTCCCTCAAAGGTGTGTAGCCAAAGTCAGCGTGAAAATGTTTAAAGATGCACATGAGACCAGCGGCTTCTTTATTCAAGTAGCCCCTCTTGTCATCCGAGTTGTGTGTCAGCTACTTGAACGACAAACATTGAGATGACAAGAGTAGACTTATTTCTTTAACAAAAAAGAGCCCTAAAGAGATTTGACATCAAGATAACTTAAATATATACCAACTCTCTTATCTTTTAATGATTCCTCATCATGAGTCAAATGATCAAAAACCTGAATTTGATTCGTTATAATGCTACAATTATTATTTGCAACCTCTAATATACCATTATCAATTACAACTTTTTCCTTTGTCTGGTTAATCATTTGAGCAGTAATTATACCAGGCAATAAATAAATTAAGTAAAGAGAATGGTAAGCTAAAATCACTAGCTCTCCTTCAAGCCCATTCACTGAAAGCGAAACCACTTCATCGAATGAAATTCGATTATCAGGAGAAAAAAATTGCACCTTAAAAGTGTTCATAATCTTTAATGTCCGGCTCCAACTTCAGCTTTTATTGATTCAGCCTTTTCTATTGCTTCACTTATACTTCCCACCATATAAAAAGCAGCTTCTGGCAGGTGATCATATTTACCTTCAATAATTCCTTTAAAACTAGAAATAGTATCAGAAAGTGAAACAAATTTGCCAGACATGCCAGTAAATACCTCCGCAACATGAAAAGGTTGAGAAAGAAACTTCTGAATTTTACGAGCTCTATCAACAATAATTTTATCTTCATCAGATAGTTCATCCATACCAAGTATTGCGATAATATCTTGCAGCGACTTATAAGTTTGCAATATACGTTTCACTTCAGAAGCCACATTATAATGCTCTTCACCAATGATTTCAGCAGATAAAGACTGAGAAGTTGATTCAAGTGGATCAACAGCAGGATATATACCCATTTCAGCTATCTGCCTTGACAATACTGTAGTGGCATCAAGATGAGAGAATGTCGTTGCTGGAGCTGGATCGGTCAAATCGTCTGCAGGAACATATATAGCCTGTACAGAAGTAATAGAACCAGCAGTAGTTGAGGCTATTCTCTCTTGCATAGCGCCCATATCAGTCGCAAGAGTTGGCTGATAACCAACAGCCGACGGTATTCTTCCAAGCAAAGCAGAAATTTCAGAGCCAGCTTGAGTAAAACGGAAGATATTATCTACAAAAAATAGAACATCTTGATTTTCATGATCACGAAAATACTCCGCCATAGTTAGTGCTGTTAAAGCAACCCTAGCCCTTGCTCCAGGAGGTTCATTCATTTGACCATAAACCAAAACGGCTTGAGATTTTTCGTGCTCATTTATATCTATTACATTCGAAGTAATCATCTCGTTATAAAGATCATTACCTTCACGCGTTCTCTCTCCTACTCCAGCAAACACAGAAAATCCTTTATGAGCTTTTGCTATGTTGTTAATCAGCTCCATTATCAGAACTGTTTTACCAACACCAGCTCCACCAAATAAGCCAATTTTTCCTCCTTTAAGATAAGGAGCAAGAAGATCTATAACCTTTATTCCTGTAACTAAAACTTCTTCCTGTATCTTCTGCTCAGTAAAGCTTGGAGGTGATCTATGTATAGGTTCTAAATCATACTTTCCTTTTAGCGGACCACACTCATCTATAAGCTCCCCTACAACATTAAAAATCCTTCCTAAAGTTGAGCGTCCAACCGGAACTGATATTGGTGCACCTGTATCAACAAACTCATCACCTCTTGACATACCATCTGTGCTATCCATAGCAATGCAACGAACTATATTGTCACCTATATGCTGTGAAACCTCTAAAACTAGCTCCTTGCCCTTATATTTTAGTTTGCTTTTTAAAGCATTAAATATCTTAGGCAACCCGTCTTCAAATTTTAAATCAACAACTGCTTGAGTTATTTTAACTACTTTACCTGTACTCATCTCTTTCATCACCTAACACTACAATTCTATAAAAGAACTTCTAAAGAAAATAAATCTTATATTATTAACAGAAATTTTGCAATATTAAAACACTTACTAGTTACGTTTCATTATAAACAATGCAAATGCATTCAATAGCCAAGTAATAACAAACAGCACCAAACTAAGCGCATAAGCAGCAAGAGTTTGCACACTATTGAAATCCTGATCTCCGTTAAGTAATGTAGCAATTTGTACAGTGATAGTAGTAACTGAATTGAGAGGATTAAAGGTCAAATTTGCATTGATTCCCACAGCCATTAGTACAATCATTGTTTCACCTATTACTCTTGAAATTGATAATAAAATTGCACTTAAAATTGTAGGCATTGCATAAGGTATTGTTATATGCCATATAGTTTCCGCTGGTGTTGCGCCAAGCGCCATAAAACCATAACGTAAACTTTTTGGAACAGATCTTATAGCATCTTCAAGCAAAGAAATAATAAAAGGAAGAATCATTACCCCGATCGATAAACCAGCAATCAAAGCACTTTCTGAGTGTATACTTAAATTAAAAAAATTTGCTACCTGCTTTATAAAAAAAGACAAAAATATAACTGAGAAGTATCCATATACAACAGTAGGAATAGCAGACAAAACCTGTAAGGCTGTATTAATAACATAACGCACTTTTTCACTCGCATACTCACTAATATATATTGCAGAAAATAAACCAAACGGCACCGCAACTAACATTGCTACAATAGTTATAAGTAATGTCCCCACTAAAAGTGGCGCTATACCAAAACACCCCACCTCTCCTTCACCAATAATAGCTACATTATGCTTCCATTTTAAGCAAAATAAGAATTCTGAAATAGCTACTTTATTAAAAAAAGAAATGGACTGAACAAAAATAGATAGCATTATAAATAAAGTGATAAAAAGTGATATTGCTAAAGCCATAAATAACAAAAATTTTACCATCTTATTTCTTTTACCTTTAAGGATAAAAATCAGCATAAAAAAAAGTAACGCTATAGAAATAGAAGTTATAAAATAACCATCATAGAATGCTAACAAACAAGGTAGCATCCACATACAACTCAAATATATATAAGACTTAACTTTACTTACTGCTTGAAACTTACTCAAACAAAATAAAAGGACTAGTAAAACAAGTACGCCTATAATTAAATTCATTTTTCCATATATCAAATTTTATTCAACAAGAATGCCACAGAAGTTGACCATTATTTGACAATAGAGCAAAATAGTTTAAAATAAATAGTCATATTAATATAAAAACAATGAAAAGAACATTACAACCAAAAATTTTAAAAAAAAAGCACAAACATGGATTTCGTTCACGTATGTCAACAAAAGCTGGAAGAAAAATTCTTAATAAGCGTCGCTCATTAGGGTGTAATAAATTATGCGCATAGTAAGCATAAAAAAAAAGAGTTTTCCTTTGCTTTTAAAAACAGATTAGCATCTTACAGTCTTTTTTATCGAGGGGTATATATATCACTATATGCTATAAAAGAAAGAGAACCTGAAAAGTATATTCATGTTATTAGAGTAGGTCTGGCTATCAGTAAAAAAGTCGGAAAAGCAGCAAAAAGAAATAAAATAAAAAGGCAATTACGAATGCTAGCTAAAGTTAGCATTTCTAATATAAGTAATGTAGGATACTATTACATAATACTAACCCATCAAAACATTATGCAAGCAGGCTATAAAAATTTACAAAAAGACCTCAATATTTGCTTAAAGAAAGATAAAATAAGAAGGAATTTTCACTAAAGTATTTACAGCTATATTTTTTATGATAAGATAAGTGAGGTTTTTAAAATAAATTAATAGATGTGGGTGCTTGAGGTAGAAAGTATAAAAAAACAAGATAAAAAGCTCGATACAAATAATGCTGAAGAGAGTTTTTATGAATATAGAAAGTCTAGCTATCGTACACAATGGGGAATGGCATTTGAACAAAGCCAATATTTAGAACAAAATAAAGATAATCCTAGAGGGAAATTGCTAAATTTTAATATAGAAGCAACTCATTACAATAAGAGAATAGTTTGATAAAAGTACCCGTTCAGGGAAGTGGTTGAAGAAACGATAGGTAGGAGATTGTATAGTTCTCTTTGTTTCCATGTTAAGTATAATGAAATTATCCTTTCAAGTTCCTAGCTCTGATTACGTAAAATATGAGCTTTTACAGTAAACGATATAATGCCTAATTTGCTGTTCAGCGTGATAGTGGAATACTTTCTGGTTTACTTAAAAAATTTCACATCATTCTTTCAGATTTTAAAATATTTTTCGCAACTTGAGAAGCTCCAGTTGCTTCAGATAGGTAGCTTCAAGTAATACCTTATACGTTTTGCAACTTTCTTACACTTCTGTTTCATTTTTTAATAAAGCTTTTTTTAGCATAAATAATTCAGTGGATGCGTTTTTTAAGTAACAGCCCAGAATTTTAACTTCAATAGTCCAGCTATGTTTCAAAGTACCTTTCAGCGACTATTACGATTGCAACATACACTGTCTTTTAAATCTTCTTTCCCTTTAAAACTTGCAGTATTGCTTCAGCACTAACCAAGTTTACCTTTATTATAACACGTTGATGCGCAAAACCTCACTTTTCTTATTCGATTTGCTCATACACCTTTTTGCATTTGAGGGAATTCTATATTCACTATTTGATACGCTTTCAATTCACATTAAAAATATCACTTATAATTTTCACGTTTTGAATTTTTATAAGATCCACTGAGTGCTACAATTATCACCTAACTATTGGACCAAATGTATCTGCTTTTTGGTAGTTTGCTACTTCTTCTTTCTCCTCATCTCCAACAACTTAATTAATATTCAATTATATAAAGTTTGATTTTCGGAAGATCAATTGTTTGATGATTTGTTAAATGTTGCTATCTCTCCTCCTAATTTGGAAATAAGTGACAAATTCTACTTTTAAATTTTCTACTTTTATCTTAAAGTTTTCGCAGAGTTCTAAAAGATCAGTTATATTACCTCACAGCTACTCTATGTTTACCCTGTTTCATCGCTCTACTGAAAAGATATAAATAAGAAGAAATTTTTATAAACTTGGCAACGACCTACTTTCCCTTTTTAAGTATCATCGGCGCTAAAAAGTTTCACTTCCGAGTTCGAAATGAGATCGGGTGGTTCATTTTTGCTATAGCCACCAAGTCAACAAAAATTTCTGACTTAATAAATTTTAATTTAATATTTAACACTGCATATGCACATATAGAAAGCAAATAAATCAATCAGGCTATTAGTACCAGTTAGCTTCACATGTTACCATGCTTCTACACCTAGCCTATCAACGTGGTAGTCTCCCACGGCCTTAATTGGGAAATTTTTTTGAAGAGGGTTTCTTGCTTATATGCTTTCAGCAATTATCCCATCTATACATAGCTACCCAGCGATGCTATTGGCATAACAGCTGGTACACCAGAGGTATATACATCTCGGTCCTCTCGTACTAGAGTCAGATCTTCTCAAATTTCCTTCACCCACGGCAGATAGAAACCGAACTGTCTCACGACGTTCTAAACCCAACTCACGTAACACTTTAATCGGCGAACAGCCGAACCCTTGGGACCTTCTCCAGCCCCAGGATGTGATGAGTCGACATCGAGGTGCCAAACGGTGTCGTCGATATGAACTCTCGAACACCATCAGCCTGTTATCCCCGGCGTACCTTTTATCCGTTGAGCGATAACCCTTCCATACAGAATTACCGGATCACTATGACCGACTTTCGTCTCTGCTTGGCTTGTCAGCCTCGCAGTCAGGCAAGCTTATGCCATTGTACTATCAAGCTGATTTCCGACCAGCTCTAGCTTACCTTCGCACGCCTCCGTTACTTTTTAGGAGGCGACCGCCCCAGTCAAACTACCCACCATACAATGTCCTAGTTCCAGATAATGAAACATAGTTAGATATCAAAAGTGTAAAGGGTGGTATCTCAAGGTTAACTCCATTATAGCTAGCGCCATAACTTCAAAGTCTCCCACCTATCCTGCACATCACACTTTTAATAGCAATGTAAAGCTATAGTAAAGGTGCACGGGGTCTCTTCGTCTAACCGCGGGTACCCCGCATCTGCACGGGGAATTCAATTTCGCTGAAGTGATGTTGGAGACAGTGGAGAAATCGTTACGCCATTCGTGCGGGTCGGAACTTACCCGACAAGGAATTTCGCTACCTTAGGACCGTCAGTGTTACGGCCGCCGTTTACTGGGGCTTCAATTCAGAGCTTGCACCCCTCCTATTAACCTTCCAGCACCGGGCAGGCGTCAGACCCTATACTTCCACTTACGTGTTTGCAGAGTCCTGTGTTTTTAGTAAACAGTCGCTACTCCCTATTTTGTGCCACCTACTTATAGTTGCCTAAAAGCAGGTTACCCTTCTTCCGAAGTTACAGGTATAATTTGCCGAGTTCCTTCAACATCATTCTTTCAACACCTTAGTATACTCTACTCATCCACCAGTGTCGGTTTACGGTACGGCCTCATAAATATAAGTGCTATTTCCTGGAGCTTCTTTTAAGCATAGATCAATCCAATAAGACCTATACAAATACAAAACCCGTCACACTTAAGAGGTTTAGGAATATTAACCTAATTGCCATCGACTACTCCTTTACGGACTCGCCTTAGGAACCGACTAACCCTACGCAGATTAACTTAACGTAGGAACCCTTAGATTTTTGGTGAGAGTGTTTTTCACACTCTTTTACGCTACTTATGTCAGCATTCTCACTTCCGATATCTCCAGCAGTTTTTACAAACCACCTTCACAGACTTACGGAACGCTCCGCTACCGCGCCTATTAATCGAAATTAATAAGCACCCACATCTTCGGTATACAGCTTTAGCCCCGGTACATTTTCGGCGCAGAAAAACTTATTTAGACAAGTGAGCTGTTACGCTTTCTTTAAAGGATGGCTGCTTCCAAGCCAACCTCCTAGCTGTAATGGTTTTTCTACTTCCTTTCCCACTTAGCTGTAATTTTGGGACCTTAGATAGTGATCTGGGCTGTTTCCCTTTCCACCACGGACTTAGCACCCATAGTGTGTCTGCTGTATAATTAATTATTGGTATTCGGAGTTTGGTTAGATTTGGTAAGATGATGAATCCCCCTAGTCTATCCAGTGCTCTACCCCCAACAACATAAATACAACGCTCTACCTAAATAGATTTCGCGGAGAACCAGCTATTTCCAAGTTTGATTGGCCTTTCACCCCTAATCACAACTCATCCAATAATGTTGCAACATTAACTGGTTCGATCCTTCAGTATGTTTTACCATACCTTCAATCTGGTCATGACTAGATCACTTGGTTTCGGGTCTAATCCATAAAACTAAACGCCCTATTCAGACTTGCTTTCGCTACGCCTACACCTACCGGCTTAAGCTTGCTTCATAGATTAACTCGCTGACCCATTATGCAAAAGGTACGCTGTCACTCTAAATATCAATAAATTGATATAGAGCTCCAACTGTTTGTAAGCACTTGATTTCAGATTCTATTTCACTCCCCTCCCGGGGTTCTTTTCACCTTTCCCTCACGGTACTTGTTCACTATCGGTCGTTAAGGAGTATTTAGGCTTGGAGGATGGTCCCCCCATATTCAAACAGGATTTCACGTGCCCCGCTCTACTCAAGGATTTAAAAACTTTCTATTTATACAGGACTATCACCTTCTATGGTTACCATTTCCAGAGTATTCTAATTCTTATTTTTAAATCACTAGCCTTTTCCGCTTTCGCTCGTCACTACTAACAGAATCTCGGTTGATTTCTTTTCCTTTGGCTACTTAGATATTTCAGTTCACCAAGTTTGCTTTATATACTTAGTATATAATAACTAGCTAAGCTAGTTGGGTTTCCCCATTCGGAAATCTGCGGATCAAAATTTGTTGACAATTTCCCACAGCTTATCGCAGCCTGCCACGTCCTTCATCGCCTCTTAACGCCAAGGCATCCATCAAGTGCTCTTAATAATTTATTTATCTGACTATATGTAGAATATGCAGAGTTAAATATTAACTTACAATTGAATTGAGATTAAATAATCTCTACCATAAAACTTTTCAAACATCTAAAAACTAATCTTTTATATGTTACAATCTGATAAATCATATGTCAACGCCTTTTTACACAAAACATTTACCTATTATTATCAACAACAATATACCAGCAATCTTAAACATTATAATCTAAGAAATATTTGACAAATTGATATGTACAGAAAAATTAATGAAAAAGATATTTTGTAAGATAAAATGTGTTAAAATTAGTTACCTAAAAATGAAAATGAACATTTGGAGTATTTCTAATGTATGAAAAGTAATCTATCTTTTATAAAAAACTTTGCTTTAAATTGTATATCCAAGCTCACTGGCTTATTAAATAGTAAAAAAGTAAAAAATTTCATTATGGATAAATACAGTACTCTCCATAAAGAAATTGTAGTGTTTCTTGAAAAATCTAAAAACCTGTTAAATACCAACACTGAAATCGGGTTATATCACTTCTATAAAGGTAATATATCAGATGCAAAGTTAAGATTTTGGTTAATTAGCATATTCTACCCTAATTTACCTCTAGTCTGGTATAATATCGGAAGATGTCATTTTGCAGTAGGCAATACTAACAAAGCTTATAATTATTTAACAAAAACCCTAAAATTAGATAGTAGTCATAAAGAAGCTTCTTACTATATAAAGAAAATAACAAACACATCAGATATTGTGGAATTGCCTGAAAATCTCATAAAACAATATTTTGATTACACAGGTGAATATTTTGTTGAGCATTGGCTAATTGCCAAACAATACAGAGGGCATGAACTCGTACACATGATAATTACAAAAGTCTTTAACAACTCCACTTCTAAACTGAATATACTCGACCTTGGTTGCGGTACTGGAATATGTGGTCACTTCCTAAAAATAAGTAATACTAGAAGTCGCATAACAGGAGTTGACATCTCAAATAGAATGCTCAATATTGCAAGAGGATGCCTTATAAAAGGTAAACCTGTTTACGATGAGTTAATACATACAGAAATGAAAGAGTTTCTTAAACAAGAGAACAACCAGCAGTATGATGTAATTATCTTTGCTGAAGTGCTACACTATCTACATGATTTTCTAGCAGAATTGGAACTAGCAAAAGGATTGACAAACAAAAAAGGGGTTATTGTATGTTTAGTAAGAAGAAAGGAAGGTAAAGGTATTGACTTTGTAAACAAAGGAGATTATTTTCGTCACTCAGAAGATTATATTCAGCATGTTGCAAAAGAAACAAATATGCAAATAAGTCAAATGAGTTACTGTAAAATATATGGCAGCCAAGTTGATGGTATCTTGTTTGCATTACAGTATCCACAAAAAAATTTAACAACTTAATCGAGAAATCGCTCAAATAAATGTCTATATTATCATAAAGGGAGTCTTATGAATTACATTGCTATTAACTACGCAAAGGATAGTAAATTAACTGATTTTGGAAAAGCAGTTCTATTGGACAGGTATTTAATAGAAAATGAAAGTTATCAAGATCTCTTTATACGTATTGCCAATTACTACTCTGATAATAAAGAGCATGCACAGCGTCTTTATGATTACATGAGCAATTTATGGTTCATGCCTTCAACTCCAATACTTAGTAATGGTGGTACCAAGAGAGGATTGCCTATTTCCTGCTTTCTTAACGAAACTGAAGATAGCTTGCAGGGAATAGTTGATTTATGGAATGAAAATGTTTGGCTCGCTGCACGTGGTGGTGGAATAGGTAGTTATTGGGGAAATTTACGTTCAATTGGTGAAAGTGTCAAAGGTAGCGGTAAAACATCAGGAATTGTGCCATTTATCGTAGTACAAAATGCTCTGACGCTTGCAATCAGCCAAGGATCCTTAAGAAGAGGAAGCTCAGCAGTTTATCTTCCTGTATGGCATCCAGAAATAGAAGAGTTTCTAGATTTACGTAAGCCAACTGGTGGTGACCCAAATCGCAAGGCATTAAATATACATCATGCTGTAATAGTAACAGATAAGTTTATGCAAGCTGTTGAAGATGATCAAGAATGGGATTTAATAAGCCCTCATAACAATAAAGTTATTTCAACAGTAAAAGCACGGGATATATGGATTAAAATATTAACAGCAAGAGTTGAAACTGGAGAACCTTACATTATTTTCCTTGATGCAACAAATAACAATAAGCCAGAATCTTACAAAAAACTCAACTTAGACATCAAAATGTCAAACCTATGCAGTGAAATAACTTTAACTACAGGTTACGATCACCTGAAAAAGTCACGCACTGCTGTATGTTGTTTATCATCCGTAAATCTTGAATACTACGAAGAATGGAAAGATAATGAGCTTTTCATAGAAGATATAATGCGTTTTCTTGATAATGTATTAGAGGATTTCATAAACCAAGCACCAAATGAAATACAGCGAGCAAAATATTCCGCAATAAGAGAGCGTAGTATCGGTCTTGGCGTGATGGGTTTTCATTCATTTTTACAAAGTAAAATGGTTCCTTTTGAATCAGTAACAGCCCAACAATGGAATAAAAAAGTATTTAAGCATTTGCGCGAGCAAGCAGATGTAGTTTCTAAAAAATTAGCAGAAGAAAAAGGGCCATGTCTTGATGCTAAAGAAATCGATCTAATGGAAAGGTTTACACATAAGCTCGCTATTGCTCCAACTGCCTCAATTTCGATTATCGCAGGCAACACTTCCCCTGGAATAGAGCCATATGCAGCAAACGTATTTATACAGAAGACACTTACAGGTTCATTTGTAGTACGAAATAAATTCTTGCAAAAACTACTAGCAGAAAAAAATCAAGACAATGATGAAATATGGTCCTCAATTTCAACAAATGAGGGTTCTGTTCAGCATTTAGATTTTCTTAGCAAGCATGAAAAACTGACATTTAAAACAGCATACGAACTTGATCAACAATGGATCATAGAACATGCAAGTGATAGAACTCCTTATATTTGTCAATCTCAATCAGTAAATCTGTTCTTACCTGCCAATGTGCATAAACGTTACTTACACAAAATACATATGCTTGCTTGGAAAAAAGGATTAAAAAGCTTGTATTACTGCAGATCACAATCAATGCAGAGAGCTGACAAGGTCTCACATGACATATTCAAAAAAAGTGAAATATTGCAACAAAAAACAGATATTAATTATGATGAATGTCTATCATGCCAGTAGACTGTACATAACTTACTGTCACAAAAATACAATTGTACAAAAGTTATGTTTTCATAGATGCTACATAGAAATCCAGATGAATTTCTAAAGTCTATTCCAAGAGATAAACGTATAATGTGCCTTGATATGGGAGAAAAACAAATAGGCATAGCATTTAGTGATAAAACACAGCTTATAGCTACAGCTCATAGTATATATTATAGAAGAAATATGAGCAAAGATTTAGGTTATCTAAATAGAGTGCTTAAAGAAAATGAAGCTGGATCAATGGTAATAGGACTACCATTCAAAATAGATGACCAAGAGACTGAATGGTGTAAAGCAATAATCCAGTTTGCAAATAAAATAATAAAAAAATGTAAAGTACACATATACCTACAAGACGAAAGTCTATCAACATCTCTTGCAACTCACGCACTAAAAATTACTGGAATATCAATCACAAAATCAAAAAAAATAGATGATAAAATTGCTGCATGTATTATTCTGCAACGAACGTTAGATAAGATAAATACCATCAAATAGTTTTTTCAACTGAATTCATGTAAAACTATTCAATAAAACAAGAACTTCTCGTATAAGCATGACAAATTGCTGTAGCAAGAGCATCAGCAGTATGATGACATTTTATATTTAAGTTTTTAACTATTTGCTTCACCATAAATATAATCTGATCCTTATCAGCATGACCATTTCCAGTAATGCTCTTTTTTATATAGTTTGCATCATATTCATTCATGGGTAAATCCGTCATTCGTAATATTAAAATTGCAATTGCTCTTGCATATCCTAAAGTTAGCGAAGATTTTGGGTTCTTATTAACAAAAATTTTCTCTACTGCAGCTTCATTTGGAGAGTATAGAGAAATTACTTTCTTTAATTCTTCAAAAATTATATGTAAACGCTCACCTGTAACCAACTTACTATCAGTTGATATGGCACCACCACCCAAAAATTCAATACTATTTTTTTCTTCCAGATTGATAATTGCCCAACCAGTTTTGCTTATTCCTGGATCTAGACCTATTATCTTAATCACTTAATAAATGCTGAGCCAATAAACAAACAAAAATAAAAATATCCAAACTACATCAACGAAGTGCCAATACCAAGAAGCAAACTCAAAACATAAATGATCTTGAGGTGTAATCTGATTTTTTCGAGCTCTAAATAAACATACTGACAAGAATATTATCCCTATTATAACATGTACACAATGAAAACCAGTAATCATGTAAAAGTTGGATGTATAGATAAGTTTCTCTCCCGCTTCTTGTAGAGAAAAACTTGCTTCATAATACTCAATTGCTTGCACTATTATAAAGAACATCCCAAGCAATATAGTTATAGACAGCATTTTAATCATGCTCTTTTGATCATTTTCAAGTAAAAAATGATGTGCTGAAGTAATCGTTGTACCAGAAAGTAATAATATTAGTGTATTCATAAATGGTAACGACCACGGATCCGGTGGTAAAATCCCTTCAGGGGGCCATTCAACTTTTTTTGTAGGAGAAAACGCTTCAAATAAAAAAACCGGATCAAGCCAGGCTTTAAAGAATGAACAAAAGAACGCTATAAAAAACACAACTTCCGAGAGGATAAATAAGTACATTGCAAGCTTGAGTCCATGTTTTACAATGGCAGTATGGCATTTATCATAAATTGCTTCTCTTATTACATCTCTCCACCAATAAAACAGCACTCCTGATACCGCAGAGATTCCCAAAACTAAACCAAATATTCCAGAAATTTGTTTATGGAGTGTACCAACTAATCCAAGTGCAAGAACAAGAATTGCTGCTGATATAGCAATTGGCCAGGGACTTGGGTCCACTAAATGAAAATCATGTTCTTTACTTTTCATATCACCTTCAAAAATACATATCAAGCATACAAATTAGCTTAAAATTGTCAATATTTCTTAAAATCTTGATCAAATTTTGAAAAATTATATGCGCTATTCCAAAAGTCTAACTCAAATTGTGCAGTTATTTTAAATAATTCAAGCATTCTGGTTCTTTCACTTTCCCTTGCTTTGTTACAATACTCGTCAACAATATCTTCCAAAGCAACACATCCAGATTCCATCAAACTACCGCCAAAAAAATCAAACCAATCCTTATATCTATTATTTTTTTTAATTTTATTTCTCATATTATCAACAATAATTTTATATATAAAATGGCAAGAGTAAAGAACTGTTACAGCTTCATAAATGTCGCTATACGAAGTAGACAAAAGAAAGTTAGTAAAATTGAAACATTCAAGCGACTTTTCTCCACGATTTATGGAGTATACAGTAAAGTAGTGGTCGTATAACACTCTCATAATCTCTATTCCTCCTTTAGCCACCCCAATCAATGGAACAATGTTATTACAACTCTCCATTTTTGATGCAGTCATTAAAACAGTACGAACATAATCAGCTAAAAAGAATGCATCTTGTTGTATATAAAATTTGAAGTTTTCTATGTTTAAAGTATTATTTGCTAATTCAACATTGAAAGGATGCTCAATAATATCCTTTAAAAGATTTGACCCATAATAACTCTTAATTATACCACTAAACATCACATAAACTAGAATATAATTTAGTGTTAATACTACAGATTATGCTAGAGAATACATCTCATCCCAAAACATTATTTCTAGCTCTAGACCTCTCTTAAAAAACTCACGCATCTTTTTCCTCTCACAATCACCAGCCTTTGCATATAGATTATTTGCAACGTCAGTAACTTGATTAATCGTAGCATTCATTACTGTGTTATTATAGATATCAATCCACCCTTGATATCTGTGATCTTCAACTTTTTTAGGCATAACCTCTCCTACCATATGATTTATAATAATTTGGTATATATTAAAACAAGGATAAGACGCTGCTAAAGCTTCAGCAACAGAATTATGATATGCAGCACGCATAAAAAAATCAGTAAAAGCAGAACAAGATTTTGATTTTTTATGATTATCGGATAAATCACAAGTCTCAAAATATTCAGTATACTGCTTTCGAACCGCAAATGTTCCCCTTGCTACATTAACCAAACTGCCCATTATTTCAATGTCATCAACTTTAGCTGCAATAATCAATAAAGCACGAGTACAGTCCACTAAATATAAAAAATCCTGCTGAAGATAAATTTTGAACTTTTCATAATCTAGCGTATTGTTTATCAATTCAACATTGAAAGGATGTTCTTTTATTTCTTCAATAAGATCAGATGATTCTTTTATAGCAATATCATAAAATTCTTCTTTTGGTTTGTTGGACATCTTGTAAGCCTCATAAATATTAAAATTAGTATAGTTACTAAAAAGTTACTTACAATTTATAATAAGTTATTATATCAGTATCAAGCTAGAAATAAAAGAGTTTAATAGTTTAAAGAAATTCTCTCTTTTCTTCTTCTATATTAAATTCTTTACAAAAATCAGTAGATAAGTCCACACCTTCCCAAGAAAATCCACCATCACTTTCTAACTTTTTACCAAAATGCCCATAGCAGGCTGTACGTTTATATATAGGACGATTAAGTGATAAATGTCTTATTATGCCTTTAGTTGATAAATCTATGTTACCTTCAATAAACCCTTTAATCCTCTCTTCATCTATTGTATTCGTGCCAAATGTATCAATGTAAAATGAAGTAGGTTTTGAGACACCAATTGCATAAGAAAGCTGCACAAGACAACGTTCAGCTAAACCTGCAAAGACAATATTTTTAGCAAGGTATCTCGCCATATAAGCTGCGGATCTATCAACTTTTGTTGCATCTTTTCCAGAAAACGCTCCTCCACCGTGTGGAATATAGCCTCCATAAGTATCAACCATAATTTTTCGTCCGGTTAATCCACAATCACCAACTGGTCCACCAATAACAAATCTACCTGTTGGATTGACTAAGAGATTTTCTTTAGGGCACATCCACCCTTCAGGTAAAGATGAAGCTATGTAAGGATAAATTATTTCCTTCACTTTCGATTGACTCAGATCCTCAAGATGCTGTATTGAAACAACAATACTTTCAGCACGCACTGGAAGGTTATTCTCATACGCCAAAGTGATTTGCGATTTTGCATCCGGACCAAGCTTTACCCCTTTGACCATACTCATGATATTTCTCAGAATCGAGTGTGCATAAAAAATGGGTGCTGGCATGAGGCTTTCTGTCTCTATTGTTGCATAGCCATACATTATGCCCTGATCCCCAGCACCTTGATCCACACCTATTGCAATGTCATTTGATTGTTCATGTAGTAATATATTTACTTTCACTGTTTCCCAGTGGAAACCATCATGCTCATAACCAATATCTTTTATTGTATTCCGTACAATACTTTCAATCTTGCTATTTTCAATGTTCGGCCCAAATACTTCCCCAGCTATAATAACATTATCTTTAGTAACTAAAGTCTCTATTGCAGTACGAGAGGAAGAGTCATTAAAAAGGTATTCGTCAAGTATTGCATCTGAAATCTGTTCTGCTACTTTGTCTGGATGACCGGCTGCTACTGATTCACTGGTTACTGAATTCTTATGTAAAACCATCGCTTAGTTACACGATATCAAAACTATTGCAAATTTAAATGGTGGGTCTGGGAAGAGTTGAACCTCCGACCTCACGCTTATCAGGCGTGCGCTCTAACCACCTGAGCTACAGACCCGTATCTATTCAAGCCAAGGCTTGCATATCATCTGTAAGCACAACATCAATAAACGTCTTTTTATTTGCTGATTTTCTAAAACTCACCCAGCCTTTCGTTTTAGCAAAAATCGTATGATCTTTACCCATACCAACATTCTTTCCAGGATGAAATTTTGTACCTCTTTGACGTACAATTATGTTACCTGGAATAACCTCACCATTCTTCTTTATCCCGAGTCGACGCCCTGCCGAATCTCTACCATTACAGGAACTACCACCTGATTTTTTAGTTGCCATATCTTACCTCTTACTTTTGAAGACTAATTTCATTGATACGAAGAACAGTAATATACTGCCTATGACCATTTTTCCTACGGTAATTTTTTCTTCTCTTTTTCTTAAAGATTATAATTTTTTTATCTCTACACTGCTCCAGTACTTCAGCTTTAACAACAGCATTAGATGAACAAGATAAGCCATTGTTTGAAACACAAATCACTTTATTGATTTCCACTTCCTCTTTTTCTTCAGCTTGTAATCTTTCTACTTTAATTATGCTGCCTTTTTTTACTAAATACTGCTTTCCACCAGTTTCGATTACTGCAAACATGACAAATATCAATTATTGTTATTAACACTAATCGTAAATGATGTTACACATACTGTCAATATAAATAAAAACATGAAATACTTCTACCTTTATCTGCTTTTCCTCGTGGAGAGTAGTCAAGTTTTAAAACTTGACTACTCTCAAATTCTCTTAGTCTCATGAAAACTTTACGACGTTAACAAAAACTCAAGCTTTCACTAAAAACATTCAATCGGAGCTTATAAATTAAAACTCATTCCAAGTTCAAACCCATGAGAAAAATTACTGAACTTGTGAAGTTTATAGCCAGCGAAAACATTCGTTCTCTCAGAAAGTGGAAGATTAATACCAGCACCTATCTGGTAGGAAAAAAACTTTTTTACGTCTGGCTGTTGACCTTGCTGTGCTGGTTGAGATACTTTAGCTCCACCTCCTACACCAAAAGTAACATAAGAAGTAATATCTGTATTTTCAAATTTATAATGATAATGAAGCTTTGTCATAAGTCCCGCGTCTAAAATCCCTTCACTCATAACAAGTTTAACTGCAGGACCAAATGAAATTTTAATGCTATCTGTACAATGATAGCCAAGATCATAATTAACACCAAGCATGCCATATGACGAAGAGGTGTAGGTTCTATCTTTAACCCAATCAACTCCAAAAGACGGTGCTGACAAAGAACAGCAAGCCAACAAAGTAAGTAACTTTTTCATTTTTATCCTCCAAAGATTAATATATGCATATACAAGCATATAAATATTAAAAATAGTATAAATTGCAAGTAAAAAATTGGAATTATTTTATTTTTTTTGTTATTTGTCTTTCTCTTGCAATTGCCAGACTTCCCTTTGGCACATCTTTGACTACAACGCTACCTGCTGCAACTAGAGAGTCATCATGAACATTAAGCGGTGCAATTAATGAACTATTGGCACCAATAAAACAATTGCTTCCAATATTTGTTCTATGTTTCTTTTTCCCATCATAATTACAAATAACGGTACCTGCACCTATGTTACTCCCCTGCCCTACCTGAGTATTTCCTATATAACTTAAATGCTTTATCTTAGTATTTATACCTATATCACTTGCTTTTGTTTCAACAAAATTACCTATGATTGCACCATCACCTATTGTTGTATTTTCACATTTGGCAAATGGACCAACCCTAACACCAGATCCTATTTTTACTCCAGGACCAAAAAAAACGTATGGGTAAACAATCGAATCCATACCAATTTGCGTATCAAGAGAGAAGAAAACAGTTTCTGGAGCAACAAGCGTTACTCCAGAGTTAGTGAAAAACTTTCTTTTTTCTTCTTGAAAGTAAAACTCGGCCGTTGCAAGGTCATTCCTATTATTTATGCCAGTTGCCTCCTCCTCATCAGCAATAACATAGCCGACATTTAAATTACTCTTTACTGCAATGGCAACGATATCGGTCAAGTAATATTCATGAGCTTGGTTATTACACTCTATTTTCTCCACCAATTCACGTAGATTCTTTTCACGTGCAACCATTATTCCAGCATTAGCAAGAAATTCCTCATCATTATTTCTACCATTTTGTGCTTCTACGATTTCTCTTAGGGAACCGTTCTCAATAATTAGTCTACCGTATCCTTTATTATTAGTTTTAAACCCAAGACAAACTAAAGCATTGCTCTCTCCTAAGCAGCTTATCATTTTAGTTATTGTGCTGCTTTTTATTAGTGGAGTATCCCCATACTGCACAACAACTATATCTGACAATTCTTTCAGGTTCCTCATTGCAATTTTGACTGCATCTCCCGTGCCGAGCGTTGACTCTTGTGTAATGAGTTTTATACCCTCAAAGCATTTCAGCCTTTGAGTTAAAGGCAAATCGACTACAATAACTATTTTTTCAGGATTCAGCTGCTTTGCATTGTAAATGACATGCTCAAGCATGGAGAAATTACCTATTTTGTGCAGAACCTTAGGCAAGCTTGAATTCATTCGTTCACTATGCCCAGCAGCAAGTACAACAAATGTATAAGATTTATTTGTCACTTATCTTAAAGACGAAAAATGAAAACCATAATGGTTGAGCCAACTAACTCTATTGTCGTAAAAGCTCCTTAGATCACTAATTTGATATTTCAGCATTGCTAGCCTTTCTATACCAATCCCAAATGCAAAGCCACTGTATTTAGTATCGTCTATTCCAACATTTTTAAAGACATTTGGATGCACCATACCACATCCAAGTACTTCAATCCATTTACTATCTTTATAGCTTATGTCCACTTCCGCAGAAGGTTCAGTAAAAGGGAAAAAACTATTACGAAAGCGTATTCTTAGACCCTTATCTCCGAAAAATTTACTAAGGAAGCAATGAATAGTAAATTTTAATTGGCCCATATTGACATTTTCATTAACATAAAGTCCTTCTATCTGATGAAACATAGGAGTGTGAGTTGCATCAAAGTCATTTCTGTATACCCTGCCTGCAGCCACTATTTTAATTGGAAAAGTTTTTGTCTTTTCCATGGTTCTAATCTGCACAGATGAGGTATGAGTGCGCAGCACCATTCTTTTATCATTTATTTTATTCCTTAAATAGAAGGTATCTTGCTCCTCTCGTGCAGGGTGGTGACTTGGAGTATTTAATGCATCAAATACGTAAAATTCATCTTCAATATCAGGACCATCAACTGCTTTAAAGCCCATATGCGCAAAAATGAGCTTCACTTCACTTATAACTTTACTGAGTGGATGAATCTTGCCAATTCTTTCTGGTCTGACAGGCAGTGTGATATCAACTGCTTCATTTTGCAGTTTTAACTTAACTTCTTTATCTTTCAGTTCATTTTCTTTGCTTGTTATAAGCTGGTCTATCTTATTGCGTAAAACATTAATCACTGCACCTAGGTCGCGTTTCTCTCCTGCATCATCTATATTCTTTAAGTCATCGAAATAAGCTTTTACTACACCCTTTCTCCCCAAGTATGACAACCTAACTTTTTCTAAATCCTTCAAAGAAGCAGCATTTTCAATCTCAGAAACTGCCTTATCTTCAAGTAAAGGTATTTCACTTATTAGCTCTTTATTCACCTTAAAAACGCTAGCTTAAACTTTCATTATAGTGCAATCTTTAATATCATCAATAAAACTATTTGGATAAAAAGTTGTCATCAGAGTAGCTGATCTCTATGATTGGTATCATTAAAATTGCCCCTATCCGAGTGTTTCCTTCTTCTGTCATTCCAGTGCTCCGACACTGGAATGGCTTTGTTGCACCACTCAAGGAAAGAACAGGCAGTTACTGATGGAATTTGTTATAAAATAGATATTTAGCCGACAAAGGAAAAATATGCCAATAAGAATGAAAGTCAGTAACTGCAATGAATATAACAAATTTCTTCAAGAAAGGGGAAATGTTTTTCATTATATCAACGATGCCATTGAAAATTGGTACGAAAATAGTCCAAAAGTAGCAGGTGGCAACAATGTCTACAGCGACAAAGTAGTGATTCTAATTCACATAATAACCTATCTATTCAGGATTGGTCTTAGGCAAACAGTGGGATTTATAGAGAAATATCTTGAGCAAATAGGGAAAATTTTGCAAATTATCAGCTATTCGCAGGCTTCAAGAAGGTTTAAAAAGCTTAATATCAAAATCAACGACTGCAGAGTTGATAAGAACGATATGGAAGATATTGAAATTGCTATAGATAGTACAGGTATCAGCATCTACAATAATATTCCAGGCCATAGTAAGGCAAATGGTACAGATAGAAAGTATCGCCGCTATGAGCAAACAAGAAAGCTACATGTAATGCTAGAGATAGGTAGTAAAAAAGTTATAGCTGCAAAATACAGTAGTGGAGTTTATTCCGACCACTATGGAGCCTGTGATCTTATTGAAAGAGTGGATACCAAGTATAACATAAGCACGATATATGCAGATAGGGCATATAATCGAAAGAAGTTATACAAACTGTGCGATGAGCTTGACATAAAGACAAGGATTCCTCCGCAAAATAATGCAGTAGAGCATCCAAAGTTGGATTATATGAATGAGAGAAATTCTACAATCAAGCTCATAAAGTCATATGATGAAGATGGTATGAAGAGGTGGAAAAAAGAGATAAATTATTGGAAGAGATCTTATATAGAAAGTTTTTTCTCGCGACTGAAGCAAATATTTGGATTTAGTTTTAGGAATAAATCTGAGATTAATCGTGAGAAGGAACTGCTACTCAAGTGTTATTTGCTTAACAAATTTACTGAAATAGGCATGGCTAAGTTTGATATAGCTTCATGAATTTATTATACATTACCCACTATCCGAAGAGCTGTGCAACAAAGCCATACTGTATCCAGTGTTTATATGAAGAAGATGCGGAATTTAGTTATAAAGAAAAATTTGCATGGTATGACTACAAATTAGTACTTATGCCGCTCGTTCTTCCTATTGTTAAAATGTATTTTGAAGATTTAGTTCAAGAAAAACCACAACAGCATACTACTGATCCTAAAGTTACACCTTTAAATATAGGCGTAGGAACAAGAGCATAAAAAGGTCTTTGCTTCAACTATAGTTTTTGCTACACTTTGAGTAAATTTGAAGATATTAATGAGTGAAGAAGTAAAACAAATCCTAAGTTACTACGAAAGTGAAAACCCTGGAGTAAAAGCGAATCTTACTCGCATTCTTATGCATGGGAAACTTGGTGGAACTGGCAAGTTAGTAATTCTCCCTGTAGACCAGGGATTTGAGCACGGACCAATAAAAAGTTTTGAAGTTAACCCTAATGCTTACGATCCACATTATCATTTTCAGCTTGCAGTTGATTCAGGAGTAAGTGCATACGCTGCTCCGCTTGGTATGATCGAAGCTGGTGCTTCAACTTATGCTGGAATGCTACCACTTATTTTGAAGCTTAATAGCGCTAACTCTTTGCACTCAAAAAGCTTAACTTCAGATCAAGCAATAACTGCCTCTGTAAAAGATGCGCTGCGTTTGGGCTGCATGGCTGTTGGGTTTACTATATATCCTGGTTCTGCTAAGTGTTTTGATATGATGGAAGAAGCTCGCAAAATTATAGCTGAGGCTAAATCTTGTGGCCTTGTTGTAGTGCTATGGTCTTATCCACGTGGTGAAGGGGTTTCCAAAGAAGGTGAAACAGCAGTTGATGTGATTGCCTATGCTGCGCATATAGCGGCTTTGCTCGGTGCCAACATAATAAAAGTAAAACTTCCAACCAATCATCTGGAAAGAGAAAAAATAGAAAATATTGAATCATTATCTAAAAGAATTGAATATATTAAAAAGTCTTGCTTTGCAGGAAAAAGAATAGTAGTTTTCTCTGGTGGTGAGTCAAAGTCAGTGGATGATATATACAATGAGGCAAAAGAAATTAAGCAAGGTGGTGGTAATGGTTCAATTATCGGGCGCAACACTTTTCAAAGAAAAAAAGAGGATGCTTTATCTATGCTAAAAGATATAATTAATATCTACGCATAAAAAACGGCTGGGTGGCAGAATGGCTTATGCGGAGGACTGCAAATCCTTTTATACCGGTTCAATTCCGGTCCCGGCCTCTTACTCCAATTAGATCGTTTTTTCTTCTGAAATTTTAACAAGAAGTGTGGCTTTTAATGAAATATTTAAAAAAATAAGATACTATATTCAAAATATAAGCAGTAAAATGCCAAAGAGATTAACAGAAGTTTTATTATTGATTGGTTTGCCCTTCTTGCTTACCAGTTGCACTTTTCACTATTTATTAAAGAGCTCGTATACTCATCTTGCACCAGAAAAGTACCCTTCATCCAACAAACAGCCGGTTTACGTCGGTACAGCTTACAGTGCACAGAGTATATATAATGCGTTATTTAATGACTTTCTGTTAATAGGTAAGTCATCATTCACAGCCAAACATGGGCGTGCTAGTCAATATGTTAACTATGGAAGAGAAGTTGGAGCAGATGTGATAATCGTATCATTTCAAAATATGCAAAAGGATAAAGAGCATTTTAGCATCACAGAAAAACTATTATGGGACACAAGCTTAACAACATTTCATACAAGGACCATTATAAACTTTGATCAGGACGTACTCTTTCTAAAAAAGGTAGGTGATGCAAAAGCTCCATGGGAATATGTCAAAGGAGAGTTCAAGCTTCACGAAAAAGACGATACTGATCCATATCTAGGGAATTGGGTAGGGTATAGAATATGCGAGATTGCAATATCTTCTTCAGAAGATGAATACTTAGGATTTGTAAATGAAGATAATTGTAAAGAAAAATCTGGAATAAATAAGATGCTTGCTTGGAAAAATGGGGATGTAAGGTTGCGGATTAATAAACAATCAAAACAGGGATTTTATTTAAATCGAAATAAGATTCCTATACTAATAAAATCTCAAATTAACAAATTTGGCTACCTCGAATTAGTAGATGAAAATACTGATCAAGTTCTGGTTTCCCTTCAGAAAAATTAGTTTTTACTACCCATAGAAACTATATACTTACTATTTTGATAAACCTCAAGCTTTCTAAGTTATTCTTGTTGCATGGTAAAAAATAAACTAAAAATAAGCAAAGTGTTTTACAAAATGATATTACGTAATTTATTGTTTTTACTGCCGCCTGAAATCGCTCACTCCTTGGTAATAACGGCGTTAAAAAAGATGCCCTGTAGGAAACCTATAGAACTACCTAAGTCTTTAAATGTAAACTTTTTTGGTAATAAAATTAGGAGTCCTGTAGGTCTTGCTGCAGGTTTTGATAAAAATGCGGAAGTTGTAAAGCCGATGCTCTCATTTGGTTTTGGATTTATTGAGGCTGGTACTGTAACTAAACATCCCCAATATGGAAACAAAAAACCGAGAATTTTTCGATTAATTAAAGATGAAGGAATAATTAATAGATTGGGATTTAATAATAAAGGAGTAGACTATTTTCTTAAACAGATAAGTGAAACTAAACTTGGTAATTGTATTTTTGGTATAAATATAGGAAGAAACAGTACATCAAAGGACCAAATCAGCGATTATGTTGACTTAATAAAGATAGTATATGGAAAGAGCAATTATATAGTACTGAACATCTCATCCCCAAACACACCTAACTTGCGCGATTTGCACAATAAACAAGAATTATCCAAATTGTTGAAATCTATCACTCTAACCCGGAAATCAATCGATAGCTCTGAATCCATACCGATAATATTAAAAATTTCTCCAGATATAGATCAGCAAACAAAAGAAAATATCGCTGAGCTTACACTAGAATATAAAATTGACGGCTTAATAGTAAGCAACACTACGATAAGTCGAGATTCTTACTATAATGAGAGTGGTGGGTTGAGCGGCAGGCCATTATTTCAACTTTCAACCGAGTTATTGAGTGACATGTACAAGCTTACTAAAAGCAGAATTCTATTGATAGGATGCGGAGGAATTTCAAGTGGTGTTGATGCATATGAAAAAATAAAGGCAGGAGCCTCTTTAGTACAACTGTACACTGCTCTTGTATACCAGGGGCATCAAGTTGTGAACAAAATCAATCTGGAGCTTGCAGAATTGGTAAAAAGAGATGGATTTAGTAACATTACTGAAGCAGTGGGTTGTATACATTAATTTTGGAAGTTATTGATATTGTTTTAGTAAAGTAGAGCTAACTTTTTAGTGTAGAGGTATGATAGAGAGTGCTTTTCTATTGAATGATTAATATGAGAGTTTTGAACGATACAATATCTAAAGTTATTAATTATAAATTTACAGATTATGCAATATTAGAAGAGGCATTAACTCACCCAAGCGTAAATAAGAGAAATAGCGAAGACCAGGTTGTAAGCTACGAAAGGCTAGAGTTTTTGGGCGATAGTGTTTTGAATATGGTTGTGTCTGTTATGCTGTTTAAAATGTTTCCTGAAGAAAAAGAAGGAGCATTGGCAAAAAGAAAAACGGATTTAGTTTGTGGCAGTACCATTGCTAATGTTGCTAAAGAAATAGAGTTAGGTAACTTTATTATCATGAATAATAGTGAACGTTGTAACGGAGGAAAATGTAACTTAAAAAATTTAGAAAATTCGCTTGAAGCACTAATAGGTGCAATTTATATTGACGGCGGACTTGAGAGTGTTGAGAAATTTATTATCCGACATTGGGAAAAGCTAGCTAAGGACATCCTCGATCCTCCTCAAGATCCTAAAACTTCACTGCAAGAATGGACTCAGAGAAATAAATTACCTTTACCGAAGTATGAGCTTGTAAAACAAACTGGACCAGCACACAATCCTGAATTTACTATATCAGTTTGCATAGAGAGTTATGACAAAGTTTCTGCATGCGCTCCTAGTAAGAAAATTGCTGAACAAAAAGCTGCTGAGTTGATCCTAGAAAAAATTAAAAAAACGACTTAGTTTAATCAAAATAGCTGTTAGCATAAATTTAAAGTAAGCTAAGCTCTTTAGTTCAGCTTACATATTTTTTTATCTCAGCCAGAATCTTATCAGATTGACTTTCATCTGAATTTAAATCAGCTACAAAGTGTGTGACATATTTTCCTTCAGGGCTAATAAGGTATATCATTGAAGAATGGTTAATTTCCTCTTCTCCATCTACTTTACTTGCATATACTTTATACTTTGCAACTACTTCATCTATTTTTTGTCTTTCACCAGTGAGCATTTGTATTCTATGGTCAAATTGCTGCTGAAATTCTTTAAGCCTTTCTGTATTATCGCGCTCAGGATCAACTGTGATAAAAAATGTTTGTAGCTTGTTGTCAGTTTTCTCGTCTAACTTTGCAAGTGTTTCTGAAATTATTCCAAGGTTCATAGGGCAAATTCTTTTACATGAGGAAAATCCAAAAAAAATCATCATATACTTATCTTTGAAATCACTACTGCGTACTATTTGCCCGTTTTGGTTAATCAAAGAAAAATCCCCACCTATTTTAATTTCTGTATTTTGTGAAACAAATATGCCTTGCTTAGTAAAATAACAATAACCTAAGAAGATAGCTGCTACTGTTATTAGCAAACTAGACAATAACCTTATAAACTTTATCATTAAAGCGTTTCCAATAAAGTTAAATCATATATTGATTAGTTGATTGATTCAATATATTCCTTCCAAAGTGGGTTGTTAATTTTATCTAACAATTTCTTATGCTCATCAATTTCTTTAATACTTGGTGAATGTTCTCTGCGAGCTAAATTACGCACTTTATGTTGAATAAACGTAGAGTTATTGTCCTGAGCACATTCATTATTAAATAAAAAGGTTTGCAATCCTCCTGTAAGCTCAACATAGACCTTTGCAAGCAATTGAGCATCAACTAATGCTCCGTGTAACTCTCTACCTTCTAGCGATATATCAAAACGCTTGCATAATGCATTTAAAGAAGCAGGTGATCCTACAAACTTTTTTCTTGCAAGTGGTAATGTATCTAGCACTCTATCTGAGGAAATTAACCCAGCATTTAACTTGCCTAACTCCATATTAAGGAACTTAACATCGAATTCAGCATTATGAATCACCAAAATGTCATTGGATATGAAGTCAAGAAATTCAAGTGCAACATCTGAGAATAGTGGTTTATCTTCCAAAAATTCCTCACTAATACCATGAATCTTAAATGAGTGGTAAGGTATATCTCTTTCTGGATTGAGATATCGATGAAATGTTTTACCTGTTGGAATACGATTAATTAGTTCTACACATCCTATCTCAATAATTCGATGGCCAGATTTAGTATCAAGACCTGTAGTTTCAGTATCAAGTACTATTTCTCGTAGCCTACTTTTCATCAGTTGTCATTTGTTGTTAAATTTTTATCAGTACTTGCCTTCTTATAGTTAATAGAAACAAGTAACCAAGTTAGATCTGATGAATTAATATTTTTTTTGAATTGCCATACATCTTCAACTTTGTTAATAGTAGACATGCTACCTGATGTGATGTTTCCTTCGTTATTCTTAACGAAGTTAATTTGCTCTGAAAGGAAATATACTGCAATAAATATTACGTTTTTTACTAACTTTATTTCTAAGATCTTTTGTGAAACGATAGAAACAATTATGGACTCATGTGTCTCTTTACGATGTTTAATCTTATCCACAAAACTGTTATATAAGTCTTTGTCCAGAAGGGATTTTAATTGAGGTAAATTTCCTTGGTTAAAATATTTTATTATTAATTCAAAAGCTATGCTTGAACCTTCTATAAAATTGGAAATAGAAAACTCTTTGTTTTTTTGTAATATTTGTTCATAAGTAGTTTCTATTGAACTTTTGTCGTTGCTATAAATATAATCTTCGATATTTTCTACCACATCTTCTTTACTTTGACTTACATCCAATACACCTGTTAGCTTTTTTAGGTTGAGACTGGCTGATCTTCCTAAAGAAT
This sequence comes from Wolbachia endosymbiont of Kerria lacca, assembly GCF_051602725.1. Taxonomy (NCBI): domain Bacteria; kingdom Pseudomonadati; phylum Pseudomonadota; class Alphaproteobacteria; order Rickettsiales; family Anaplasmataceae; genus Wolbachia; species Wolbachia endosymbiont of Kerria lacca. The sequence goes on along the minus strand of NZ_CP192272.1, from coordinate 1,241,591 downwards.
TATATAAGCGTGAAAAAATAAACGCCGCTAGTAAAGCATATATTACAAGCTCTATCATGGTAACTTAACTCCTTGATATATAAAGTATCTAAATATTATTAATTATTGATAAAAATATGTTTTTCATATTAACCTATAGTTAGGTTTACTATTCATTTGTAAATGAATATATTATATAAGAAAGTATTAAACATCTCAACTTAATTAAAGGAGACGTAAGAAATGTCACAACACAAAATGAAAATTCATGGTCAGTATGTCAAAGATTTTTCGTTTGAGAATCCAAATTCGCCATTCCTTCCTTCTAGTAAAGCTCCTGATATTAATGTAATGGTTAATATTAATTCAGCAAAATTAGAAGGAACAGAAAATAAAAAAGGAATAAGTGAAGAAAAGCCTTTTCATGAAATTACTTTGCATATAGAAGCCAAAGCAACGGTAAAAGATGAAGATGTAAAAGATGATATAGCTTTCATTTGCGAGGTAAAGTATTGCGGTATTTTTTCAATAGAAAATTTTACAGAGCTAAGTGAGGAAGAGGTGAGACAAGCTTTATTTATTGGTGGACCTACTTTTCTTTTCCCTTTTGCAAGAGAAATAATTGCAAGAACTACAAGTAGTGGTGGGTTTCCTCCACTTATGCTAGATCCTATAGATTTTGAAACTATGTATCAGCAGCAAAGTCAACAACAAAAAAGTAGCGCTAGTAATTCCAATTTTAACTAATACAGGATGAACAATTCTTTAAATGCAAAGACGACTTTAAATATTGATGGAAGGTTATATAACTACTTTAACCTAAGTAACGCTGGTAAATTTTTAGGAGTAAATTTAACAAAATTGCCTTGTTCACTCAAGGTATTGCTTGAAAATTTATTGCGCAACGAAGATGGAGTAAGCGTTAAATTAGATGACATAAAGATATTAGCAAATTGCGTCAAGAAACACATTAATCACGAAATTAGCTACAAGCCAGCAAGGGTTTTGATGCAGGATTTCACAGGAGTTCCTGCTGTCGTTGACTTAGCTTCAATGCGTAATTATGTGAAGAAAAACGGAGGTAACCCCAGCAAAATAAATCCATCTGTACCTGTTGATCTTGTGATCGATCACTCTGTTCAAGTAGATAGTTACGGAAGCACTTCTGCATTTGGTAAAAACGTTGCACTGGAAGTAAAAAGAAATTTGGAGAGGTATCAATTCTTAAAATGGGGAGAGTCATCCTTCACAAATTTTAGAGTAGTGCCACCAGGTACTGGAATTTGCCACCAAGTGAATCTTGAATATTTAGCGCAAGTTGTATGTAACGATAGCGGAGTTCTATATCCAGATACCTTAGTCGGTACAGATAGTCACACTACTATGGTAAATGGTTTATCGGTTCTTGGTTGGGGTGTTGGTGGAATAGAAGCTGAGTCTGTGATGCTTGGTCAACCAATTAGTATGGTAATTCCAGAAGTAGTAGGATTTAAATTAATAGGAAGACTTTCAGAGGGAGTAACAGCAACTGATCTAGTGCTAACGATTACTAATATCCTGAGAACAAAAGGCGTTGTTGGCAAATTTGTAGAATTTTATGGTGATGGTTTAGATTATTTATCTTTGGCAGATAGAGCAACCATAGCTAACATGGCTCCAGAGTATGGTGCAACTTGTGGGTTTTTTCCAATTGATCAGAAAACACTCGATTATTTACATTTAACAGGGCGACCAGAAGAGCTGATCAAATTAGTTGAAGTCTATTCAAAAGAGCAGGGATTGTGGCGTAGCAGTAATGAGTTAGCATTTTTTGACACACTAGAGCTTGATTTATCAAGCGTAAAGCCAGTGATGGCTGGTCCTAAAAGACCACAGGATAAGATTTTCCTTTCAGAAGTAGCGGAATCTTTTTCTACATCTTTTCCTATTAATGAGACAAACAGACCTCCGTTGGAACCTATCTACGGCGATCAGCTCCAGAGTGGCAGCGTAGTGATTGCAGCAATAACAAGCTGCACTAACACCTCAAATCCAAGTGTGATGATTGCTGCAGGTCTTGTAGCTCGTAATGCAATTAAACTTGGATTAAAATCAAAGCCTTGGGTTAAAACTTCTCTTGCTCCAGGGTCACAAGTTGTGACAGAATATTTAGAAAAGTCTGGATTGCAGGTAGATCTAAATGCTTTGGGTTTTAATCTAGTTGGATATGGCTGCACAACTTGCATTGGAAATTCTGGTCCACTTAATAAGGATATAGAGGATGATATAAAAAACAAAAACTTAACTGTTGCTGCAGTTTTGTCTGGCAATCGTAACTTTGAAGGAAGAATTCATCCGTTAGTCAAAGCTAATTACTTGGCATCTCCGCCACTTATTGTTGCATATGCACTTGCAGGCACTGTGCAAATTGATTTGACAAAAGATTCAATATGCAAAGATAAGAATGGAAATGATGTCTATCTCAAAGATATATGGCCAACAAATAATGAAGTTGAGAGCTGTGTTAAAAGTGTTGTGACGCGTGAAATGTTCATACAAAAGTATAAGGATGTTTTTTCTGGTGATGAGCATTGGCAAAAGATAAAGTGTGAGAAAGGTGAAATCTATGATTGGGACGCGAAAAGCACTTATATACAAAACCCTCCCTATTTTGATAATTTATCGACTAAGAACAATAAAAGCAACATAGTTGATATAAAGAATGCGCAAATACTAGCGATGTTTGGCGATAGCGTCACTACCGACCACATTTCCCCTGCTGGAAATATTGCCTCAAATAGTCCTGCAGGCATATATTTAAAAGGTCTTGGAGTTGAACCGCAAGATTTCAATTCATATGGATCTCGCCGCGGTAACCACAACGTAATGATGCGTGGAACCTTTGCTAATATCAGAATAAGAAATAAAATGGTGAGCGCTGAGGGTGGCTATACAAAACATATTCCTTCTCAAGAAACTATGTCAATTTTTGATGCAGCAATGCAATATAAAAGAGAAGCTGTTCCATTAGTTGTCATTGCAGGAAAAGAATATGGTACGGGTTCAAGTAGGGATTGGGCAGCAAAGGGTACTGCATTGCTGGGAATTAAAGCTGTGATTGCAGAAAGTTTTGAACGCATACATAGGTCCAATTTGGTCGGTATGGGTGTTCTTCCACTTGCATTTCAGGATGGAGTAACGAGAAAGATATTTGATGGTAGTGAGATAGTGAGCATAAAAGGTGAAGTAGTACCAAATGGAAATCTAGAATGTATCATTAAAAGAAAGGATGATTCAGAGCAATCCATTCAACTCAAGTGCTGTGTACAAACTGCAACTGAGGTTAAGTACTTGATTAGTGGTGGAGTGTTGAGCTATATACTTGCGCAGTCCTTTTGAGCTATCACAGTCATCAACTAGGTTTTTTGAATCGATTCTGGCTCTTTATTTAAATAGTAATTTATTCGATGTAAAGTTATGATATAATCTTATCTTATATATGGTAAAGGGTGTTTTGTAGATAATTATGATCAGTTCTATACAAGAACCTAACGCATTACGAAAACAATTGCAGGCATTTTATCGTGCTGATGAAAAAAGTCACATACGCTATCTTGTAGAAAAATCAGAACTTTCGGCTGATTCAAAAAACATAATTTACAATATTGCAAAACAAATTGTCGAAAAGATTAGAGGTAGTAAATTAGGCATTATAGATTCTTTTATACAACAGTACTCACTTTCTAACGAAGAAGGAGTAGCGCTAATGTGTCTTGCTGAATCATTACTTAGAATACCAGACGATTACACAATAGATGAATTGATCAAAGATAAAATTGCCAACCAAGAATGGAATAAACACCTGGGGCGTTCCTCTTCATTGTTTGTTAATGCTTCTACATGGAGTTTAATTATAGGAAGCAGTATATTGAGAAACAATGAAGAGGATTCAAAATTCTATCACATAATTTCCAGGTTATTGAAAAATTTAGGAGAGCCAATAATCCGCAAAGCGGTGAAACAAGCAATATCCATTCTTGGCAAGCATTTTATTGTTGGAGAAACTATAGAAAAAGCATTGGAAAGTGTGAAATCAGATGACTACAGTAAGTATTTATGCTCTTTTGATATGCTTGGTGAATCTGCTTGCACAGTTGAGGATGCGGAAGAGTATTTTAATTTATACATGCATGCAATAAAAGCCATAGGTGAATCTGCTGACATAAATGATTGCTTTAAATCTCAAGGGGTTTCAATCAAATTGTCTTCACTGCACTCACGTTATGAATTTAGCCAATTTGGTAATATAGCTGAAGAGCTGAGAGCTAAGTTGCTGGAACTGTGTCATGAAGCGAAGAAATATAACATTTCACTTTGTATAGATGCAGAAGAATCAGAAAGGCTTGAGATGTCGCTCGTGTTATTTGAACAGTTGCGTCTTGATGAGTCACTTTCTGAGTGGGAAGGGCTTGGTCTAGCTGTGCAAGCGTATCAAAAACGTGCTTTGTCTGTTCTTGATTTTGTTGAAGATGTTGCCATTCGATCAAAGCATAAGGTTATGGTGAGACTTGTGAAAGGAGCATATTGGGACTCGGAAATCAAGCGCACACAAGAATTAGGGTTAATTGGTTATCCGGTGTTTACTAGAAAAAGCCACACAGATGTATGCTACCTTGCCTGTGCGCAGAAACTTTTAAGCAAAGAGAATCACTTTTATCCATGTTTTGGAACTCATAATGCTTATACTTTTGCTACTATAATAGAGCTTGCCGATAAAAATCATCCTGGGTTTGAGTTTCAGCGCTTACATGGAATGGGTAAAAGTTTGTATGATTATGCAATTTCAGAACTTGCAACAAGCATCAATTGTCGTATATATGCACCAGTTGGTAAACATAGTGATTTATTGCCATACCTTATTAGGCGTCTTCTTGAAAATGGAGCTAATAGCTCGTTTGTCAATCAAGTAAATGATTCTGACGTTAAAATTGAAGAATTAGTCTCAGATCCATTAGAAAAAGTAAAAAGCTTAGAATATGAGCCTCATCCAAGCATTCCGTTGCCACGAGATATTTTTGGAGAGGAAAGAAAAAACTCCTTGGGAATGGATATTAGCGATTCAATTGCAGTTTCACAATTTGCAAATGATATAAGGGAATTTAGTGAAAAGAAATGGCAAGTTGGCCCAATAATTGATGGAGAGTCGTTTCTTGACAGTGCGGAATTTACCGAAGTAGTGAATCCTGCACATTTGGAAAATGTAATTGGAGAAGTGTCAAGTGCAACAAGTGCTCATGCTTTAAATGCTCTTGAAATAGCACATAGTGCTTTTACTAAGTGGCAGAATGTTTCAGCAGAAGAGCGCGCTAAATGCCTTGAAAAAGCTGCAGATTTGCTTGAGGAAAGGATGAAAGAGTTAATTTATATTCTGATTGTAGAAGCAGGAAAAATTTTATCCGATGCAATAGCAGAAGTAAGAGAGGCAATCGACTTTTTGCGCTATTATGCAATGATAGCAAAAAATGAACTGAATGACTGGAAAAAATTGCCAGGTCCAACAGGTGAAGATAACTTCATCTTTTTTGAAGGCAGAGGAGTTTTCTTATGCATATCACCGTGGAATTTTCCACTCGCTATCTTCATTGGACAGGTTTCAGCTGCACTTGCAGCAGGTAATGCAGTGCTGGCAAAACCGGCAGAGCAAACGCCGATTATTGCCTATGAAGCCGTTAAGATACTACACGAAGCTGGAATACCAAAAAATGTGCTACACCTTATTCCAGGGGATGGTTGGTATTTAGGTAAAACATTAGTACCAGATAATAGAATTTCCGGTGTAGCTTTTACTGGTTCAACACAAACTGCTCAAATAATTAATCGAATGCTTGCTAGTAGAGATGGTCCTATTGTGCCACTTATCGCTGAGACTGGTGGATTAAATGCTATGATTGTTGATAGTTCTGCTCTTTTAGAGCAGGTAACTAAGGATGTTTTAATTTCTGCATTTCGCAGTGGCGGTCAACGTTGTTCTGCTCTCAGAGTGCTATTTATTCAAGAAGATATAGCAGAAAAACAGGTAAAAATGATATGCAATGCAGCTCAAGAACTAAAGATAGGTGACCCAATACAACTGAGCACAGATATTGGTCCAATAATTGACAAAGCATCTATTGATATGCTCACTAAACATACGGAAAAAATATCAAGGGATGAAGATTCAAACCTTTTGTTCAAGGTACCAATGGATACAAATTCTTATAATGGTTATTTCTTTCCTCCGTACATTTATGAGATACAAAAAATTTCGCAATTAAAGCAAGAAGTGTTTGGGCCTATTTTACATATCATACGTTTTAATAAGTCGCAGTTAAATGAAGTTATAAGTGATATAAACAATACAGGATATGGACTTACGTTTTCTTTGCAAAGCCGTGTACAAAGTCAGATCGCTTTAATAAGCAAGAAAATATCAGTTGGAAATGTATACATCAATCGCAATCAAATAGGTGCAGCAGTTGGGACACAACCATTTGGCGGTAGAGGACTGTCAGGTACCGGACCAAAAGCTGGTGGTCCTAATTATCTGCAACGTTTTTCTATAGAAAAGGTTGTAAGTGTCAACACTACAGCATGTGGCGGTAACATTAAACTTGCGTGTTTGGATTGATTTGCAATTTCTAAATTGGAAGTCCGTGCAGTTGTGTATGCAGTACTAAAACCTAAAACTCATACATTGAAAGGATAGTTGTGATTCTAAGGAGGCTTCAAAGAAAGTCTTGTCTTTAATAAAAGAAAAAGGTTGCTATAATTCTGATAAAAGCACTATAAACAAAATGAATGTAAAAAATATCTTATTAGCGTTTTTAGTACAATTTATATTCGATTTGTCATTATTTGCAGCTGATCCTATTTTGCTTAATTGTATTGAAACTCCAGGGATTTATGATCTTGAAACAAGGCCAAAAAGCTTTAACTCTTCAAATAATTTAAGAAGAAAACCTGGCTCTCCAAATAATGCATCAGGAGAATTAATAAATGTAGTGGGTAGAGTTACTGATGTAAATTGCTTACCGATACAAAATGCTGTGGTTTCTATATGGCACGCAGACTCACTTGGCATGAGCTATTATGATGAAAATGTGGAGCTTGATCCAAATTTTGCTGGATCAGGAAGATTTGTAGTAAATAACCTTGGCTATTATAATTTTATTACAATAGTACCAGGTAAAATTGGTGATAGGGCTCCACACATCAACTTTTTGGTCCAACATCCAGATTTTCCAGAATTCACAACACAAATGTTTTTTGCTGATCATAATTGCGATAACTGTGATGATCTTCTTCTTGGTAATCTTATTGAGAGTGGACTTGCAAGCCTTCTGATAGCACCATTTACTTATAACAATCAGGCTATGAAGACCTACACATTTAATATAACCCTAGGTGGGCATAACAAATTTTCTGATAAAAGATAAAGCCCTTGCATATCAGCGGAGTTCATAGTAGTCTTAAGCGCTATTGTACTTAAAATGTATATGAAAAATATCTTACTAATGTTTTTACTATGCTTTATGTGCAGCTTACAATTATTTGCAACGGAGATGTCAACGATGAAGATAACAATTTCTAAAGCTTTACCCGATTTTGAGACGCTAGTGGTAGGTTTTTTTGAGGGTGATAAGCTCATAACTAATGTTCTACAAGATAAGCAAGCTATAGATAACATCAAGAAATTTAGTGATTTTAATGGAGGTTTTGGTGAATTTTTCTCCGTTACTTCATCAGAGGGAAAAAATATTATAGTTGCTGGTCTTGGAATGAGAGATGAATGGGATGAAAGCAAAGGATTAAATATTGGTGGTAAAATATATTGTGAGCTAAGCAGATTAAGAATCAAGCGAGCGGCAATCTCAATCGAAGGCAATGCAGCAAATGTTGCATACGGTGCATTTTTGCGCAGTTTTAAATTTGATAAGTATAAAACCAAAAAGGATGAAAAAGTTACAGAAGTAGAGGAGATCACAGTGCTAACGAAAGATGAGCAATTCAGTAGTGCTGAAAAATCATTTGAGCGTTTAAGACAAGAAGGTGAAGGCATATTTCTTGCACGTACTCTTACCATTGAACCACCTAATGTTTTATATCCAGAATCCTATGCTGATTATATAAAAACCGAGCTTACTAAGCTTGGCCTTGAAATCGAAGTGCTTGGTAAGAAGCAGATGGAAGAGAAAAAAATGGGAGCATTGCTTGGGGTAGCACAGGGAAGTAGTAAAGAGCCAAAATTAGTAGTGATCAAATGGAATGGAGCTTTCAAGGAACAAAAGCCTGTAGCTTTTGTGGGTAAAGGCATAACGTTTGATACTGGTGGAGTGTCACTCAAGCCTTCGCGTGGCATGGAGTCAATGAAATATGACATGGCGGGTTCTGCTACTGTGGTTGGGGTGATGCGTACTCTAGCTGGACGAAAAGCAAAGGTAAATGCAGTTGGTGTAGTTGCACTTGCAGAAAATGCAGTGGACGGTAATGCTCAAAGACCAAGTGATGTAGTAACTTCGATGTCTGGACAGACGATAGAAGTGTTGAACACTGATGCAGAAGGAAGGCTCATACTTGCAGATGCTTTATGGTATACACAAGATAGATTTGCACCGAAATTTATGATCGACCTTGCAACTTTAACTGGTGCTATAGTGGTTGCACTGGGAAATAATGAATATGCTGGTCTTTTTTCAAATAACGATGAATTAGCGAATCATCTGATTGATGTAGGAAATGAAGTAAATGAGAAATTATGGCGTTTTCCTATGAATGAAACTTATAACAAAATTATTGATTCGCCGATTGCTGATGTGCAAAATATAGCTCCTGCAGGTTCTGGTGGAGATAGTATAATGGCTGCACAGTTTCTACAGCGTTTTGTAAACGACACTTGTTGGGCACATTTAGACATTGCAGGCACTGCTTGGCACGAAAAAGGCACTGATATTTCTCCAAGAGGGGCAGTAGGTTTCGGTGTAAGGTTGCTAAATAAGTTGGTTGAGAAGTACTATGAGATTAATAATTAAGGATCTTTGTATTGAGTTTATAGCTTAATTTACGGCTACATGAATGTCTATTTATAAGACGTAGAAAATGATATCATCAAAGTAACTTACATTTTCTTTTTTGGGGATTCTAAAGTTACACACTTGAGCAGCATCAAGAGAAAGTATTTTGTTCAAATGATGATTGTAATGATGGACTATTAAAACTTTAAAGCTATTGGGTATTGACGGTATATACTTAAGTGTTAGAATAAAATAGGAAGTTTTTAGGAGTTTATATGGCAGCAGGCGGAAAAGCGAAAACAGCTAGTAAAAATAACCCTACTCAGCGTAAGAAAGCAGAACAAAAAATGTATAAGGATAAACCGGTAAAGCCGGTTAGATATATAGACCGTGATTCACGTATGAACTATATGTCTGCTCAATACGATAACGGCAATCTAGTTGAAGATGAGGTAAGCGGCAATCCTATAAAGTGGGAAGCTGTATAGTAGTTGTGGTTAAAGTTACTATTAATTCTAAGGAATGTGAAGTAGAGCATGGGCTCACTATAATTCAAGCTTGTGAAGTTGTGGGCGTTGAAGTTCCGCGGTTTTGTTATCATGAGCGTTTAGCAATTGCTGGTAACTGCAGAATGTGTTTGGTTGAAGTTGAGGGTGGCCCTCCAAAACCAGTAGCTTCTTGTGCAATGCCAGTTGCAGAGGGTATGGTTATTCACACGGATACTCCCAAGGTAAAAAAGGCGCGTGAAGGAGTGCTCGAATTTTTACTAATTAATCATCCACTTGATTGTCCAATTTGTGATCAAGGTGGTGAGTGCGATTTGCAAGATATAACAATGGCTTATGGGAAAGGAATAAGCAGACTTGATGAGCATAAAAGAGCTGTGCCAAAAAAACATTTTGGTCCACTGATTGGAACTGCAATGAATAGATGCATTCATTGTACTCGATGTGTTAGATTTTTGTCCGATGTTGCAGGTACAAATGAACTTGGAGGAATTGGCAGGGGAGAAAATATAGAGATTAGTACTTACATAAAAAGGCATATTAGCTCTGAATTATCTGGGAATATTATAGATCTCTGCCCGGTAGGGGCTTTAACTTCAAAGCCTTACTCCTTTACAGCGCGTCCATGGGAGCTATCACATTGTGAGACTATAGATGTGCTAGATGCTGTGGGAAGTAGCATTAGAGTTGATTATCGTGGCCTGGAAGTTATGCGAATATTACCAAGGCTGAGCGAAGAGGTAAATGAAGAATGGATATCAGATAAAACCCGTTTTGCCTATGATGGACTAAAAGTTCAGCGTCTTGATCAACCTTATGTAAAAAAAGATGGTAAATTAGCCCCAGTTGATTGGAATGAAGCACTAACTGTTGCTGCAAAGAAATTAAAGAATACAAAATCAAATAAAATAGCTGCAATTGCAGGTGATTTAGCAGATTGTGAGTCTATGCTTCTACTCAAAGAAGTGATGCAGAAGCTCGGCTCGGGGAATATAGATTGTAGGCAAGATGGAGCAAAGCTTATACCAAATAATCGTGGGTCATATGTATTCAACACCACTATTGAGGGTATAGAAAATGCAGATTTATGTCTGCTTATAAATACAAATCCAAGAATAGAAGCACCAATAATTAACGCAAGATTGAGAAAGAGATATTTACAAGGTAATTTCACTATTGCAAATATTGGTCCTAATCTTGAATATCTATATAATGTTGAAAGATTAGGTGATGGTCCAAACGTTCTAAAAGAAATAGAAGAGGGAAATCACAAATTCTGCGAGTTACTGAGTGCGGCTCAGAACCCTATGCTAATTATCGGTCAAGATGCATTAATAAGAGATGATTCTGAATCAGTTTTAGCTCTAGCTGGCAAAATTGCAGAAAAATTTAACATGATCAGAGATGACTGGAATGGCTTTAACGTACTGCATAAGGCTGCAGCAAGGGTTGGTGGACTCGATATTGGATTCGTTCCTAGCAAAGGTGGAAAAGACATTAATCAGATGCTAAAACAGGCAGAAAGTGGTGAGATAGAAGTAGTTTATCTTCTTGGCGCAGATGAAATTGATATATCAAAGTTAGAAAGTACATTTGTAATTTATCAAGGCCACCATGGTGATAGGGGAGCGCATATAGCAGATGTCATTCTACCTGGAGCTGCATACACAGAAAAATATGCAACTTATGTAAATACTGAAGGGCGAGTACAGAGAACAAATTTAGCTGTTTTTCCTCCTGGTGAAGCAAAGGAAGATTGGTTGATTATAAAAAATTTATCCCAATATTTGGGCCTTTCCTTACTATACGATAATTTATTTGATGTGAGGAAGAAATTATACACTATTGGTCCACAGTTTAGAGATGCTGACCAAGTGGTGAAAAACAAATGGGTACCAATTACCTGTGATGAAATAAAATTAAGTAATATCTCTTTCACTCTAAAAAAGTGTAATTTTTATATGACAGACTCAATAAGTCGCGCTTCAAAAATAATGGCAGATTGTACTAAGGATTTTTATGAACACTCTACTTAATATTTTATTTATTCTAACACCATTATTACTAATAACTCTGGTATATTTTCAACGAAAATTAAACTCTATATTTTTGTGTAAAGAACAAAATACATTAGAAAAACAGTTCGTTTATAAGCTAGTTGATTTTATCAATGATATTATTGCACTATTTACGGAAGGATATGTATGGATGCCAATAACATTTATTATAGTTACCGAGGGAAGAGGGAATTATTTGCCTCTCACAATGACCTTAATTATGATGTCACTAGTGTCATTCATATGCATATCATTTTACTATTCTATTAAGCTAAATGCTATACAGAAAAGTGTTGTCCTATTGATTTCAATAGGGACATTGTCTTGTGTGTCTAGAGCATTTGCTGTATTTTTTATTGCCACAATTATGAACTATTTTTTTGATTTAGGGTTGCATGTACTTGATATTTGATATTCTTTTTCTTCTTATTCCACTTTTGCTTTCAGTAGCATATTTAGTGTACTTTGAGCGTAAAGTTATTGGTGCAATTCAACTAAGGCATGGTCCAAGTGTAGTAGGGCCATTTGGGCTACTACAGACATTTGCAGATGCTATCAAATTGATAATTAAAGAGCCGATAATACCATTTAGAGCAAACACCATACTGTTTATTATGGCTCCAATGCTCACCTTTATTTTAGCATTAATTTCCTGGGCAGTTATACCATTTGGAGCTGAAATAATTACAGAAAATGGACAGCAGGTAATAATCCCTAAGGTAATAGCAAATATTAATGTTGGAGTGCTTTATGTGCTAGCTATATCCTCTTTGGGAATATATGGCATTATTATTGCAGGCTGGTCTAGTAATTCTAATTATGCATTTCTTGGCGCTATAAGGTCAGCTGCTCAAATGATTTCATATGAAGTTTCAATAGGTCTAATAGTTGCTACAGTTGTTATTACAACTGGTACGTTGAATCTTGCAGAGATGGTGGTAGCGAAACATAATATGCCATTTTGGATTGATTTGCTGATGATGCCTATAGGAATAATATTTTTTATTTCTTTGCTTGCAGAAACTAACCGTCACCCATTTGACTTACCAGAAGCTGAAGCAGAGCTTGTCTCTGGGTATAACGTCGAATATTCATCAATGCCTTTTGCTCTCTTTTTTCTAGGAGAGTATGCAAATATGATTTTAGCAAGCGCTGTGATGACAATATTCTTTCTAGGAGGGTGGTATCCTCCACTAGAGCTTAGTTTACTATATAAAATTCCAGGTTTGATTTGGTTCGTTTTGAAGATAGTTTTATTATTGTTCATATTTATTTGGATCAGGGCAACAATACCCCGTTACAGATATGACCAACTAATGCGTCTTGGTTGGAAAGTGTTTCTACCGATATCAGTGCTTTGGGTAATACTCATTTCAGGAGTGTTGCTTTTTACTGGGAACTTGCCTGGGTCCAATGTTTAACTTTCCAAACATAAGATTAAGACGCAGGCGCTCAGGCAAGTGGATTCGCAATTTAACAAGTGAAATCACTTTATCAGTAAATGATTTGATTTTTCCCTTATTTGTTCATGACGGAGAAGAAACAATTGAGCCAATTTCTGGCTTACCTGATATCAAATGTTATTCAATAGATGGATTAATTTCTATAGTTCAGAAAGCTAAGGACTCGGGGATTAATGCTGTTGCAATTTTTCCTGTAGTTGATAGTAAACTAAAATCTGAAAAAGCTGAGGAAGCATATAATCCTGATAATTTAATCTGCAAAGCAATTCATGCTGTAAAATCGAAGGTACTTGATATTGGCATTATTGCAGACATTGCACTAGATCCATACACTACTCACGGTCATGATGGCATTTTAAAAGACGGCAAGATGGATGTGGAAAATGATGAAACTGTGTCAATATTGTGTAAGCAAGCGCTTGTTTTAGCAAAAGCAGGATGCGATATAGTTGCTCCTTCTGATATGATGGATGGCAGGATAGAAAAAATAAGAAAAACATTGGATGATAATAACTTTCAGAATGTGTCAATATTGTCCTATGCAGTAAAGTACTGTTCTAGCTTCTATGCGCCATTCAGGCAAGTTGTCGGTTCGTGCGCATCATCAAATTTCATCGACAAAAGTGGTTATCAAATGGATTATCGAAATGCACGCGAAGCAATCTGCGAAATTGAAATGGATATAAATGAAGGTGCAGATTTTATTATGATAAAGCCGGGTATGCCATACTTAGATATAATAAAAACAGCAAGTGACAAGTTCAATTTTCCGATTTTTGCTTACCAAGTAAGCGGTGAATACGCAATGATAAAAGCTGCAGCAAATAATGGCTGGTTGGATTATAACAGAGTGATTTATGAGTCCTTAATTGGTTTTAAACGTGCAGGTGCAAGTGCAATATTTACCTATGCTGCACTTGATGTTGCAAAAAATTTGGTATCTACTTAGCAGTGTGGAACATCTAAGTAGGTAGCTGGCCGAAGTGACTTGACAAACCTTCCCACTTTCCTTACCATATCAATAAGAGTATTTATCCTTGTTTTTAATCTCTGCAGATTTAACAACAAAAATTCAGTAAAAAACTCAGGTATATATTGGCAGATTACATAAAATTATAGCGGCTGCATGTCTTTTTTATTTTTTCTACATTCAGCCAAAACACGCTTATTTTAAGCGTTAGCACATTATTATAATGCCAATTTACATTATTATAGGGTCAAAACTCACTACTAACCCCAACTATGGATTAAATAAAGAGATAAAAGTGCAGCTAAGAAGAGGAAAACAGGGTAAGCTCAAGTATTTTATCAATAATTAAGAGGTTACCCATGAAGAAAGATATTACAGAACTTTACTGTTGCGTCGAGGATTTTTGTCGCACAGTCGATGATAGTTTTGCTAATATGCTCCTATCAAAAGGAAGAAAACCAACTAGAATACCGGACTTCGGAAATTCTCACCATAATTCTATTATATCATCAATCCCCTTGCAAAAGTTTCAAAGCTTTTTACCTACTTTATCTGCCACTTTATAAATCTGAGTTTTCTAAATTGCCAACATATGACCGATTTATCGCTCTTAAATCACGGGTTTTATGGTATTTAGCATTACTTTTGCAATGGTTCTGCAAACAAGCAAAAATGACAGGTATTGCCTACATAGACACTTCTACAATCGCTGTTTGCCACAAAAAAAGAATCTCCAAGAACAAAGTTTTTGATGGTTTGGCAGAAATTAGTAAGAGCACATATGGTTGGTTTTTTGGCTTTAAATTGCACTTGGTAATTAATGAAATTGGAGAAATTCAAGCACTTACTCTAACCAAAGGTAACGTTGATGACAGAAAACCTGTGCCAACTCTCACTAAAAGACTGACCGGACTTTTGTTTGGAGATAAGGGCTATATAAAGAAAGAGCTCTTTGAGAAACTCTTTGATAGAGGCCTAAAACTCGTCACTAAAGTAAAAAAAGGTATGAAAAACGTACTCATTTCACTTAAAGAGAAGATTTTACTAAGGAAAAGATCGATTGTTGAGACTGTTTTCGACTCCTTGAAAAACAAATTTGAGATTGAGCACACAAGACACAGATCGCCAACAAATTTCCTAATTCATGTTTTTTTCTGTTCTGATTTCCTATTCCATGCAGTCGAAAAAGCCCTCTATTTCTATGCCTTTCTTTGCTGGCTAATCCATAGTTGGGGTTACTAGGGGATTCTTTTGCCTTTTTCTAGCTTGGTAAATTTTTTAATATTTATAGTTAAAGCTTCAGGCCAGCGCGTGACGCATAGCTATGCGGAGATTAAAGATGTCATTCAAGTAGCTGACACTGGGATGGCTTTGTTGCACCACTCAAGGAAAGAACAGGCAGTTACTGATGGAATTTGTTATAAAATAGATATTTAGCCGACAAAGGAAAAATATGCCAATAAGAATGAAAGTCAGTAACTGCAATGAATATAACAAATTTCTTCAAGAAAGGGGAAATGTTTTTCATTATATCAACGATGCCATTGAAAATTGGTACGAAAATAGTCCAAAAGTAGCAGGTGGCAACAATGTCTACAGCGACAAAGTAGTGATTCTAATTCACATAATAACCTATCTATTCAGGATTGGTCTTAGGCAAACAGTGGGATTTATAGAGAAATATCTTGAGCAAATAGGGAAAATTTTGCAAATTATCAGCTATTCGCAGGCTTCAAGAAGGTTTAAAAAGCTTAATATCAAAATCAACGACTGCAGAGTTGATAAGAACGATATGGAAGATATTGAAATTGCTATAGATAGTACAGGTATCAGCATCTACAATAATATTCCAGGCCATAGTAAGGCAAATGGTACAGATAGAAAGTATCGCCGCTATGAGCAAACAAGAAAGCTACATGTAATGCTAGAGATAGGTAGTAAAAAAGTTATAGCTGCAAAATACAGTAGTGGAGTTTATTCCGACCACTATGGAGCCTGTGATCTTATTGAAAGAGTGGATACCAAGTATAACATAAGCACGATATATGCAGATAGGGCATATAATCGAAAGAAGTTATACAAACTGTGCGATGAGCTTGACATAAAGACAAGGATTCCTCCGCAAAATAATGCAGTAGAGCATCCAAAGTTGGATTATATGAATGAGAGAAATTCTACAATCAAGCTCATAAAGTCATATGATGAAGATGGTATGAAGAGGTGGAAAAAAGAGATAAATTATTGGAAGAGATCTTATATAGAAAGTTTTTTCTCGCGACTGAAGCAAATATTTGGATTTAGTTTTAGGAATAAATCTGAGATTAATCGTGAGAAGGAACTGCTACTCAAGTGTTATTTGCTTAACAAATTTACTGAAATAGGCATGGCTAAGTTTGATATAGCTTCATGAATTTATTATACATTACCCACTATCCGAAGAGCTGTGCAACAAAGCCCACTGGAATCCAGAAGTTTTTTGAGCACAAAGGAGATCTTATTCTAAGTTTTTATTGGTAAGAAAGGCTGGATCCCAGTGTCGGAGCACTGGGATGACAAAAAAGGAGGCTACTAGTATAAAGGGGCAACGGTTTAGATCGTTTTTAACTATTTGCCTTTTTTCTATGCAAGAAGTGTATTGATAAGTCCATTACAATTCAGTATTGTGAAAAATATAAGTCAAGTGTTAGTTAGGACATGGGGATTTTTTTTCAATTTTTGGGTAAGATGCTAGGCAAGGTTTTTCCTGCCAAAATAGTAAGCTCTTTTTTAGGAGTAGGATATTTACCGGGTTGGCAGCATTATTGGTCTTCTTTTCTAATATTATTTATTACCGACATTATATTAATGCTTACATACGGAGGTGATTTTATACTATATAAAATGCCGAATTCAGGCATAGTTGTAGCTGCTATTTTTACCAAGCTAGCAATAGTTATGTTAGTGCTGCAATTAGTTGGCATATCTATTTTTCATACTCAAGATCCTTCAGCCAGCAGTGATGAGAATATAGTAATACAAATAGCATCAGGACAGGTGATGACTGTTGCGTTTTCGATGCCGGCAATAATGTCAATTTATTATATTGTAAGTAAATTCTATTTAAGTATATGCAAGGCAATACTTCAATGTCCATTTTGGTTTAATGATCTTATGCATTTGTTCTTTTTCTTTATAATACCTTATTTATTTTTTAATATTGTAGAAGTAATAAAACCATGGCCGATAAGTACGATACAGCTTAGTTATAACAATGCAATATCAATCACATTTGAAGGGATTTTTCATGTGTTTTATGCAGTGATTTTATTGTACTTGACTGCATTTATATTCTGCGATCTGACTATGCATGATGCGATTGTTTTAAACAAAAGCATATTTGAGTATGTAAAAGAAAGTTCAATAGCCTTGAGTGACTATTTTCATGGCACTATTAAAAAAATAAGTATAGAATAGTACTTATTTGCTTATGTATTCAGTTTAAAA
This sequence comes from Wolbachia endosymbiont of Kerria lacca, assembly GCF_051602725.1. Taxonomy (NCBI): domain Bacteria; kingdom Pseudomonadati; phylum Pseudomonadota; class Alphaproteobacteria; order Rickettsiales; family Anaplasmataceae; genus Wolbachia; species Wolbachia endosymbiont of Kerria lacca. The sequence continues at coordinate 1,224,104 of NZ_CP192272.1, read as the reverse complement.
GATATACAGTTTGCGTGAATCTACAGGATATAATAAAGGGATTACAAGATTTTTGGGCAGATGAAGGGTGTACTATACTTCATCCATATACGTCTGAAGTTGGAGCTGGAACACTACATCCCGCAACAATCATGTCAGCGATTGACGAAAAATCAACAAAAATTGCGTATCTACAACCAGTAATCAGACCTGCAGACGGACGCTATGGCGACAACCCTAATCGTTTATATCAGCATCATCAATACCAAGTTATAATAAAACCATCTGGCAGCAATTTGCAAGATATTTACTTAAATAGCTTAAAAGCTCTTGGTGTATCGACAAAAGAATATGATATTAAGTTTATTGAAGATGATTGGGAAAACCCAAGTGTTGGCGCATCCGGTCTTGGTTGGGAGGTTACATGCAACGGAATGGAAGTAACACAACTTACTTATATACAGCAAGTGGGAGGTATTGACTGCAGAATAATTCCTGGTGAAGTAGCATATGGGTTAGAGCGTTTAGCAATGTGCATACAGGGTGTAGATAATGTTTACGACATAATGTGGAACGATAATGGTGTAACTTATGGAGATATTTTTAAACAAAGAGAGCGAGAGTTTTCTTACCTGGCACTTGATTATTATGATACTAAAGTAGTACAACAGCAGTTTGAGGATACAGAAAAACTGTGTCAATTCCTTGTTGAAAAAGAATTGCCGATAGCAGCTTATGACCAATGTATTAAAACGAGCCATCTACTTAATCTACTTGATGCAAGAGGTGTGCTTGGTGTGAATGAACGTACAGCCTATATTGGTAGAGTGAGAGAGTTAACAAAAAAATGCTGTGAATTATATAGAGCAAAGTAGAATATGTTGTCACAATTATTGTTTGAATGTCTTTCAGAAGAAATTCCATCAAGAATGCAGAATTCATCTGCAGCTCAGGTTAAGAGCTATATCACTAATGCTTTTAGTAAAAATAATGTGAAATTTGCATCTATAGAAGTTTATGTGACTGCACGTCGCATTGCTCTTTTTATTGATAGCATAAGTGCTTTAGAGCTAAAAGATTCTAACAATGAAATTAAAGGACCAAGAGTTAATGCACCGAAAAGTGCTATCGAAGGTTTTTTGAGAAAAAATCGGAAAGGTGAAGAAGATTTACTCATTCGCAAAGTAAATGATGAAGATTTTTACTTCATTAAGAGAGAAAGCTGCTTATTTAACATCAACGGGTTTCTCAAAAATCAACTGGAGGAAATGCTAAAAAACTTTTCTTGGCCAAAGAGTATGAGATGGAGTGAAAGAAAAGAGAGATGGGTTAGGCCAATTAAAAATATTCTATGTATTTTAAATGACGAAATAATACCTATATCTTTTGCAGGGGTTACAGCATGCAACGTGACGTATGGTCATAGGTTTCTTTCAGGTGATGCAGTACTTACTGTTAAAACACCCAAAGACTATTTTGAATTGTTAGAAAAAAATAATGTCATTCTCCAGTTGGACAAAAGAAAGCAATTTATACTAGATCAGATTAATAAGTTTACAAAAGAGGAGAACTTACAACTTGAAAAAAATGATTATTTACTTAATGAATTGGCAGGGCTTATAGAGTGGCCAATAGTATTATTTGGTAAAGTAAAATCATCAGAATTACCGAAGAAAGTAATACTTAGTATAATTAATACGCAGCAAAAGTATCTTGCTTTAAGTGATGGACAGAAAATATCACATTTTGTTACTGTTGTAAATGTTAACAACAATGAAGTTGTCAAAGGCCATGAAAGAATATTAGAAGCACGTCTTGCTGATGCCCAGTTTTTGATATCTCAAGACAAGAAGGAAAACCTAGATTACTATGTCAAAAAATTGAGCTCTATTTCATTTCATGCTTCGCTCGGTAGCGTAGAAGAAAAAGTGAAGCGTATTATCGCTCTTTCAAAGTATATAGCGATATTTATTCCACATGCTTCATTAATTAAAGTTGAACGTGCTGCATATTTAGCAAAGGCAGATCTTGCAACGTTGATAGTGAAAGAATTTCCGGGATTGCAAGGAGTAATGAGTGGATACTACGCTTCTTATTTTCAAGAGGATAAAGAAGTAGTGGAAGCTATAACTGAGCACTATAAGCCAATTGGATCGGACCAAGAATGCCCTAGATCTCCTACTGCGATTGCTGTAGCTATTGCAGACAAAATGGATAGTTTGGTTGGCTTAATTGCAGCAGGTGAGAAAATCTCTGGTTCGTATGATCAGTTTGGTTTGCGTAGAATGACAATTGGTATAATTAGAACAATACTTGAAAATAATTTGCATATTCCAATTAGATTGCTGATAGATAAGTCAGTATCTTTATGTTCAAGGCTTCTATTGAATAAAAATATAACTCCAGTTGATAAGCCAAGTGAAAAACAAATTTTAGAACTAGTATTTAAATTCTGCTTAGAAAGGTTCAAGATTATTTTAAAAAATAGAAATATAAGGCAAGATGTTGTAGATTCAATACTATATAAAGTCGATATTAATGATCTGCTGAAAGCGGAAAAGCAAACTGTGATATTGGATCGTTATCTTAGTACAAAAGAAGGTGAACAGGTTCTAAGCACTTATAAAAGAGCCAGTAACATGATGAGCAAAGTGAGAAAAAGTGATGGCACTACTTATAATGCATCTTACAGTAAGAAGTTTTTGATTGAAGATGAGGAGATTGCGCTATCAAATTGTGCTATAGCTGCTTGTAAAAACATCAAACAAGCGATAGAAAATAACGACTTTAATACAGCGCTTGATGAACTTGCTCGTTTTGCTCCATTTATCAATCAATTTATGGACAGTGTAAAGATTAACTGTGATTCTAATGAGCTTAGAATAAACAGGTTATCTTTGCTTGCAAATGTTGTTTCTACCTTTCATTTAGTAGCAGAGTTTAACCTTATACAGGTTAAACAATTGATAAATGCTCAGGCAATATAAGGAACAAATCAAATCATCTCCACAATCCTGTGGCGTTTATAAGATGATTGGAGATAAGAGTAAGGTTTTATACATTGGTAAAGCAAAAAACTTGAAGTCGAGATTATCTGACTACCTTCAATTCGAAAACCTTTCTGAACGAATCAGAGTAATGATCTCACAGGTTATTAAGGTTGAAATATTCATCACTGAGAATGAAATCGAAGCATTGCTTCTTGAAGCACAGTTAATAAAATCGTTAAAACCATCTTATAATATTTTGCTTAGGGATGGAAAATCTTATCCTTATATAACAATTTCTAAGCATGATTATCCAAGAATAGCGAAATATAGAGGTAAGTTTAAGAAGAATGAGTTTCATTACTACGGCCCTTTTCCATCTGCTGCTGCTGTTAAGAACACTATATTATCATTGCAAAAAGCTTTTCTCTTAAGAGTATGTTCAGATCAATATTTCTCTTCAACAAAAAGACCATGTCTTGAGTATCAAGTTAAGCGCTGTTCAGCACCATGCGTAGATAAAATTACAAAAGATGATTACTGCAAATCAGTAAAACAAGCACAAGATACTCTGCTAGGAAGGAATAAAGAAGTGCAAAGACAGCTATTTTCTACAATGGAAAAGTGCAGTAGGGAAATGAACTACGAGCTTGCTGCTGTCTATAGAGATCGATTGAAATTTCTTCAGCAAATTCAAATGCAGCCAATGGATTTTTCTTTTGAAGAAGATGCAGATTTCTTTAGCGTTGTACGTGAGGCAGACTTAGCATGCATTGGTGTACTATCTTTCAGAGATAAAGGTAACTATGGAAGCATTCCTTACTTCATTGAGAATTGTAGTGATCATTCAAATGATGAAATTTTATCCACCTTTTTGGTCAATTTGTATAATCCAGTTAACACACCACCAGCGCAAATTTACGTTCCCGATTTTATTAAGGATAAGGAAATTATAGAACAAGCACTTTATGCTCTTACTCAAAAATCAATAAAAGTTTTGCATGCGAAAAATAGTAAAGAACGTGATTTGTTGAATTTTATTTACAATAATTCTCAGCATAGTCTAGAACAGAAGCTTACTGATTATAGAAATAACCTAGAAAAGCTCGAAGAGCTTAGGAAGATTTTCTCGTTACCAAATATTCCAAAGCGTATCGAGGTTTATGATAATAGCCATATATCTGGAAATCAACAAGTTGGTGTGATGATTGTTGCAGGGCAGGAAGGTTTTTTAAAAAGTGAATACAAAAAATTTACTATAAAAGAAGAAATTTCAGGTGATGACTATAAAATGATGAGAGAAGTGCTGACTAGACGTTTCTCTGGCAATATAAAAGATATAATCCCTGATTTTTTACTGATTGATGGCGGTCCAGGACATGTTTCCATAGTGCAGAATGTGTTGGAAATATTGAATATAAAAGTTCCTTTTGCTTGTATGGCAAAGGGTCATGATCGTAATGCAGGAAATGAAAGATTTTATGTGCCGGACAGAGAAGAATTTACTCTAGCAAGTGACAGTAAGGTCATGCTTTATTTACAATTGCTGCGTAATGAAGCTCACCGTTTTGCGATAACTTCGCATAGAAAAAAACGCGATAAACAGTTTTTTGCTTCACAATTAAGTGAAATATCCGGTGTTGGCAGTAAAAGAAAGAAGGCACTCATGTCTCATTTTGGTTCTGTAGAAAATATAAGCAAAGCTTCTCTAGCTGAAATTCAAAACGTACCTGGAATTAGTAAAGGTTTAGCAGAAATCATTCTTCAACACGTGAATTCTAAGAAAGGTACTCCTAAATAGGTACTCTAAAATTAACCTTTATTTCTTCTTAATAAGACATAAAAAGCTCCTTTGCCACCATGTTTTTTTATGGCTTGCTGATAGTATAAGATCATATTTCGAACTTTTGTGTCATTCAACCACTTATTTAAGCTATTCTTTATAGTGTCTATTTTATCTGTACTATTACCATGCCCCGTAATTACTAATAAGCACCTATTCCTTGCTTGATAATTTTTGATAATAAAATCTATCAATTTACAATAAGCATTATCTATACTATAGCCATGCAAATCGAGTTTATCGCTTATAAAATATTTGCCCCTATCGATCTTTAATTTTGTATTGTAGTCAAGACAAAATGATGAATCACCATTATCAGTATTAAGAAAATTTTCTTGTAAACTAGAGGCACCTTTATCAATCATAGATTTTATATTTACTTTGTGATCAACTTTCAAAGTAACTTTTCCACATTCTATTGGCTTAACATTTTTTTGCCAATCTAACTCATCATCTGACATAAATTCATTAATTGAACTGCATAATTTTACAACAATATATAAACACAGTAAAATATTGCTTATTCTATAAAAAACTGATTTTCAATAATGAGATGAAATCATCAAAAGCTAATGAAAACTGTTGGATATATGGAAAGCACACTTGTATTTCAGCATTAAGAAACAAAAATAGGCGGTGTATAGAACTGTTAGTAACAGAAAATTTCTACAGAGAATTTGAGAAAGAAATTAAACAATGTGCAGATAGTAAGGGCATTAAACCTCGACTGGTAGAGAACAAAATGTTCAATGATGTTTTACCCAAAGGTGTCAATCATCAAGGAATTGCTTTAAAAGTTGCTCCTATTTTTCACAGCTTAAATATCGAAGAAATAGCTGAAGGTTCAGGTGACAGCTCTACTATAGTCATTTTAGATCAAATTACTGATACACACAATATAGGGTCGATTTTAAGAACCTCAGCTTGTTTCAACATTGATGCACTGGTTTTACCACATCACCATTCACCGAGCGAAAATGCATCTATCGCAAAAGCAGCAAGTGGAGCACTGGATATTGTTCCTCTAATATACGTTACAAACATAGTAAAAACGATGGAGTCTTTAAAAAAGATAGGCTACTGGTGTTATGGGTTTGATTGCAATGCAAAGGAAAATATAGATGAAATAAAGAATTTTGGGCAAAAAAGAGTAATTATTTTTGGTTCTGAAGAGAAAGGAATGCGGAGATTAGTGAAAGAAAGTTGTGATTATCTTTTAAAAATTCCAATGTCAAACGTAATTGATAGTCTAAATGTTTCAAACGCAGCAGCAATAGGACTATATTCCATTTACATTAAAACAAAAATCACTGCAAATTAGTTGCAATAAAACAAGGATGTCATTCCAGCATGTGATACTGGAATGACAACAGTGAATGACATCTTGCGATGTCATTCACTAGCACTTACATTACCAATCCCAAGAAAGAGGTGAACTTGAATCTGTTGGAATCTCGAAGGATGGCTGTGACACTATCTCTTTTATCTCATTTTTAAGCCATTCGCTACCATCTTCTCCAGCTTCTTTAATAGCTTTCTTGAAACTGCTCTCTAGTACAGCTTTAGCAGCTTCAGTGACGTTACCATTATCATTTATAGCATTTCCTATTGTAGTTAACTTAATTAACTCAGCGTTTAAGTCAGCAGGCATCTTATCAGTCTTAGCCTTTATAGCAGTGACATCAGCTCCTAAGGTATCTGTAATCTTATCAGTCTTAGTTTGTATTGCAGTAACCTTATCTCCTAAATTAGCAGAATTTGTAGCAGTTTCTATAGCAGTTACTTTAGCTGTTAAGTCAGCTGGAATAGTATCAGTTTTAGCCTTTATAGCAGTAACATCGGCAGATTTAGCTAAAGGAGCTAGTTCAGCAGATTTAGCTAAATTACCTAACTCAGTTCCTAAATCAGCAGGCATCTTATCAGTCTTAGCCTTTATAGCAGTGACATCAGCTCCGAAGGTATCTGTAATCTTATCAGTCTTAGTTTGTATTGCAGTAACCTTCTTTCCTAAATTAGCAGCACTTGTAGCATCTTTTATAGCAGCAACATCAGCAGTAAAGGTATCTGGAATAAATACAGTCTTAGCCTTTATATCAGTGACATCAGCTCCTAAGGTATCTGTAATCTTATCAGTTTTAGTTTGTATTGCAGTAACCTTGTCTCCTAAATTAGCAGCATTTGTAGCAGTTTCTATGGCAGTTACTTTAGCTGTTAAGTCAGCTGGAATAGTATCAGTTTTAGCCTTTATAGCAGTGACATCAGCTCCTAAGGTATCTGTAATCTTATCAGTCTTAGTTTGTATTGCAGTAACCTTATCTCCTAAATTAGCAGAATTTGTAGCAGTTTCTATAGCAGTTACTTTAGCTGTTAAGTCAGCTGGAATAGTATCAGTTTTAGCCTTTATAGCAGTGACATCAGCTCCTAAGGTATCTGTAATCTTATCAGTCTTAGTTTGTATTGCAGTAACCTTATCTCCTAAATTAGCAGAATTTGTAGCAGTTTCTATAGCAGTTACTTTAGCTGTTAAGTCAGCTGGAATAGTATCAGTTTTAGCCTTTATAGCAGTGACATCAGCTCCGAAGGTATCTGTAATCTTATCAGTCTTAGCCTTTATTCCTGATATCAGATCTGTTCCGACTTGAGTTTTTATGGTAACTAAGTCAGCGCTTAAGTCAGCTGGAATAGAATCAGTCTTAGTTTTTATTGCATCTACATTAGTTCCAATACCTAATAATGTAGCAATTGCACCTCCAGTCATGAACTTTGTTGCTGTAGCACTGTAATCTATTTCAGCAGCACCATTAGGTTCATACTTAAAAGTGTTGAAAACATTAGTAGCATTGTCTACACCAAAGGTATACTTATTCTGTGCAGCATCTTCATAAATTATGCTTTTAATGTTAGGGGATGGTACATTTCCTCCAGAGTTGTCTTTAAAAGTTAAACTAGCCATATCACTTTCCGTTAATTATAAAAACCATAATGTGCATGAAAATAATATAAATTCCGTAAATACTAGATTTTGCATAAGATTTCCTTGAAGCTTTTCGCTTCAGAATTCTTCTCTTGTGATCTAAGTATGTAGCAGACGATGTCATCCTAGTAGCCCCTTTGGTGTTATTCCAGTGCTTGACACTGGAATCCATTTTTCCATCATAAGAAACGTTGATTACTTTTATACTAGCAAATTTACTGGATGCCAGTGTCTGGGCATTGGAATAACAAAAAGAGGGCAGGGCCCTCCTTATATATTAGATATAGGCTGAGTTATGATCGTGATAAACGTGATCGCTTGCGCAGTCGAACATTTTCACAAAACCATTCTCTAGATAGAGATTATATTCATGATGTTGATCTAATAACTCAAAGTTATCTTGTGTTTCTAAGCTGAAGTGACTTGAATCTGATAGCAATTCGTAATTTGGATTATCTATTTTACTAATGCTGCTTATTACTTTGCCATTACCATTTGATATAGCCAAACTATAACTATCACCATCCTTCATTATTTTGATGGATACCTTATCTTCAGGTAACACTATAAGCTTTTTCGTGTCACTATCGTGAATTAGAAATTTGCCATCTTTAAAGTAATACTTGTCTTCCGGCAAAGCACCAATCTTATAATCCGATGTATGCAGTTTGTTCCAAAAATCTAACACAGATTGCTTATCTGCTCCTTCTGCTCTATTATACAAGGCTTTCACATCATTATAATCTATGATTACATTTGCCTTATGCTTTCCTTCTACATCTCTATCATAGCTCTTTTCTATTTTCAAGATTGTGTCTTTCAACACTACCTGCTCTTTCTCCTCCACTGAAGCTGACCTTTTTGCCCTTGTTGGAATTTGTGGTTGATCAGACTGTATTTCACTGTTGTCGTTTCTCTCTTCAGCAACAACATTAGTAGTACTATGAACTTCTGTCTTAGTTTCACTTACTTGCCCTTTTGGACTTTCGGTTTGTTTCTCTTTTGTGAATATTCTCTGATAGTCCGTGTAGCCTCTGTTAGTATCACCGATATCGCCACTGCCTTGATCGAAAGTTATTTTTTTGCTTCCATTTCCCATATTCTCAATTTCAACTTGAGGAGAAACAGATGCGAGGAAATCATTATAGCTGTAGTTATAATCAGCAGAAAAGAATATTTTTCCTTTGAAGTTATGGAAATTATTAGATAACATTCCTATTTCTTCATCAGTATCACCATCAAATAGTTTTACTTTAGTGAAATATCTTTGATTGTTGATTCTCACTATTTCACCACTCGAGTTTCTTTGTATCTGATAATCATTTGGATCATGTTTAATGGTAAAAAGTTTACCAGGGGCATATTTTTCTAAGTTTATAAGGCCCACATTTATATGTTTATGAGAATAATCTCTCTTTTCATATTCATGTGCAAATACTGGGTTGATATATTTGTATTCTTCTGGTATAGTATTACCTTGAGCATCATACCTATATTCATTACCACGTTCATCAGCTGGCACTAATTTGTATCCTTCATCCTTTTGCACTAACTTTAGATGAGTAACTTCTTCAGGTAACTGATAGCGTACATTTTTTCCGTGATCATGAATGAATAAGTTACTCCCATTTACAACTTCACCTCTTTCATTTTTCATCTCTTCAGTGATATAGAAGCCCATATTTTTGAATGCATGTAGATTTTCGCCTCCTTGCTTTACAACCGCTTCGTATACATCGTCGTCTGTTCTATCAGTCCCTTTATCATCCAATAATGTTCCTTTTTCTACGATTACACCGCTTTCTCTTTGCTCATCAGAATATTGAGCATGCTTTGAATCCTGATAATTTAGAATTTTGGTCCCTCTAAGAAGCAGAGAATCTAAATCTTTTTGAATGTGTCCAGTGCTAGGATGCAACAATTCATTTTCATGTAAATGTGCTTCATCAAAGTATTCATCACGTTCAACTGTTCTGCCATCTATCAGAGAAGCTTTATAATGACCATTTTCTTTTGTAATAGCCATATAAGCACCACCGTCATATTGAGTATTCAAGTTGTGCAATATGTCCTCAAAAACAAAAGTTTCTTTAGTTTGACCTTCAACTTGCTTAAAAAAGCCCGATTCGCTCGACAACTCTCCAAGCTTTGTATTCCCATCATATATAGATAGTGCACCCATATCTCCGTGACCAAGAGCTTTGATAGAGAAAACTTTACCTTCTTGTAGATTAATATGAGCACCTCTGATTAGGTTTGGATCGATATTAACCATCTCTTCTAACATCTTTTCTACGTCAATGTTCTGAGTTTCTTTTACTTGTTTCAAGCCAGCGTTTATGGTTTTATCAAGCAAATCATCTTTCAGTTGTGTATATTTGTCCTGTGTAGCATTATATAATCTCTTACCTTCATTATGATAATTAGTGCTGGCTGAATTGCATTTTTCTACAAATTTCTCATAAGAGATCTCTCCTCTTTTGTATTGCTCGTATGCATCATGACGCTGTGTTTCTTCCTGTTCACGAAGGCTTTTCAACACATCATTATATTTTATATCCTTCTGCTTATCTAAGTCTTCTTTCCCATCATAGTAAGATTTTCTAAGATCTTCACCATATTTTGATAATATCCTCAAAGCTTGCATTTTATACTCTTGACTGTTTTGATATTCATTACCTTGTTGATCAGAGTAAGTTAGTTTATCCTGTCCATCAGGAGTTTTTACTACCTTTAAAAAATGATATTCCTTTGATATATCGAGGTTATCATTTGTTGCCCTATTAATAGCACGAGCAACATCATAAAATGCAACATGTTCTACAGGAGAAAAACTTCCAACGTTTTCTCCATCTATCTTTTCTATATTTGCTTTATAGTAGGATATGTTTTTAATTTCTCCACCCACTATTTCTTGACCAGTTGCTATAAAATCTCCTTTTGTAACTTGCAAAGCGTTGAGATGTTCCATTGCAGTTTCTGTATCATTCTCAGCAAGCCAACTTTTGAAGTCAGCATCATGTCCTTTTATGTCTTTCAAGAAACTTTTTGATTCATCTGAGTTACCTTGACGTAAAGCATCTAGGTAGTCTCTTAATAAACTAGGATCTTTTTCCTGTAAGTACATTATCAACGCATGACCAGTTTTATACACTAAACTGTTTTCTTCACCATTGGCTGAGTATTGTAAATTTAAAATTCCACCTAGATCCAAATTTGTGGCTTCAGTTTTATCAATGCTTGACCCTTGAGCATTGAACTTGTGATCTGAATGATGTTCAAAGTAATCTGCAATTCCCTCCATTAATACTGTAGGTAGAGATTTTCCTCCTGTAGCCAAGTAAGTTAAACCATGTGCAAATTCATGCTGAAGGTTATGAACGCCACCTTGCTGATAGACATACATCTCAGCAAAAATATCAGCTTCTCCTTTGTAGTAACATTTACCACCTTCATCTCCAAGGTAAGAACCAAAACGTTCGCTTCCACCAAGGTGAGTGTAATCAGCCTTATCATCAAACACATAAATTTTGAATGTTTGTTCTGAGCTACCAGGCTCCAGCTTAAATGCATCTTTAAAATTAGTAGCTGTTTCTCTTATCTCACTTTCAATGTGAGCAACTTTACTTGTTCTTAAATCATGAGAATGAACCTCTACTTTGATATTTAAATCTTTAACTTCTATGATATGCTTGTTGTTAAAATATTCATCTTTAGATATATTTTTATTTACTTGTCGATTGATTGTCATTACTTTAACCCCTAATTTATTAGTCTTTACAATATCAAGCATAAAGCTACTTCCGCTAAGAAAGTGTAAATTCTCATATTGATATAATTTATATCTTAATAAAAAAGTATAGATAGTTAACTCAATATGAAAAATCGAGAATATAGCTAAAATTCCATGGCTGTTAATAAGTAGCGGAATTATAATTAAGAAATTTACTGAGTAGAAAAAAAGGTAAAAAAATCCTTTAGTAGCGAGTTTTATAATGTAAATTGGCGTTGTAATAATGTCCTAACAAGCGCGATTTGGCTGAATGTAGAAAAAATAAAAAAGACATGCAGCCGCTATAATTTTTATGTAATTTGCCAATAAATATCTGAGTTTTTTACTGAATTTTTGTTGTTGAACCCGCGAGGATCAAAAACAAGGATAAGTACTCTTATTGGTATGATAAGGAAAGTGGGAAGGTTTGTCAAGGAGTTTCATTCAGCAAGAAGTCTAAAAGCAAATTGACTTTCATTTCACTGAAGCACTATACTAAAGCTACGATGGGTAATTAGCTCAGTTGGTAGAGCACTTGCTTGACGTGCAAGGGGTCGCTGGTTCGAGCCCAGTGTTACCCACGATTTTTGCTCATAAAAAGATTTTATATGACAGCAGTGCACAATGGCAAACACTCAATAGCAGAGTCCAAGCGCTTAATTTATTCCATAATAATAGTCGCAATAACAATGCTTATGGAGATAGCAGGTGGAGTAATTTCACATTCGCTTGCTCTACTATCAGATGCAGGACATATGCTCACTGATCTTTTTGCCTTGGTTTTAAGCTGGATAGCACACAAATTTTCAGCTAAGAAATCTGATTTACAGAGGTCATATGGGTATCACAGATTGCAGATAATTGCAGCATTTGTTAATGGTTTAACTCTATTTTTCATTGCAGCGGTCATTATAATTGAATCAATAAAGAGATTCATTTGTCCGGTCAATGTTGAATGGAAAGTAATGCTAATAATTGCCACACTTGGCCTGATCTCTAACATTATAGTCTTTTTTATATTACATAGTAAATGCGAAAGTAATATAAACATAAAAAGTGCTGTATTGCATGTTATCGGAGATATTTTAGGTTCTGTAGCTGCTATACTTGCATCCATAATTATCATGTTTACCGGATGGCAAATAGTGGACCCTATTTTGTCAGTATTTGTCAGTGTAATAATCTTAAACAGTGGATATAAAATTCTCAAGAATTCTTGCCATATACTCCTTGAAGGTACACCTGAGAGTGTATCTGCTGAGGAGATAAAAAGTGAGATTGTATCTAAGTTACCTGAAGTGATAGATGTGCATCATATACATGCATGGTCACTATCTGATAATTATTTTATACTTACTATGCATGCCAAGATAAAGCAAAATGGACAACACACTAATATTTTGTATGAGATAAAAAAAATACTATTAAATAGGTTCGAAATTGCGCACTCTACAGTTGAAATTGAATACGATGAGTGCGTAGACAGTAAAATACTTAAGCATTGACATCTATAGGCTATTTGTTATTACTACAATATCATAATATTATAGAGAGTAGGCTATGATAGGTGTTTCCCAAATACAATTTCCTGGAAAGGATTCTTACAGATTAAAGACAGCAAGTTACTTCGCAGCTTTTGTTTCTTTAAGCATTTTAGTTAATCCTGCCAATGTCTTTTTATCTTTTGCCACATTGTTTTTTAGATCTGAAATAAAAACTTTTTACGTTTATAAAGACATAAAAGCTGCAAAGCAGGAAAAAATAAGTAAAAAGGAATATTGGGAAATATTTTTTGAGAAAAATAAAATTAAGATAGCATCTTTCCTTTTATTTTTTGCCTCTATAACATATATAACTTTTACAACTACTTTCCTGCTTGTTTCGTTACTTGCAACAATACCACTTGCAATGATTTTAATTCTATTACAAAGTGAATTAAGGCCAAAGGATTTTAATCCATTTACGTTACTCAAAGCTGCTATTAGTTTCTTTTTAGAAGGCATAAAAGAAAACTCACGTGGGCTAGTCAATAGCTTTGATATTAAGCTTGAACATTTACTACCCCATCAATTAAATAATGATATCATTAAAAATATTGACAAATTAAAAGATAAATATACTGAACAAGTATCTGAAGACACTATTAATAATGAGGGATTTAAAGAATTTATTGAATATATAAATCACTTACATATGCTTGATGGCCAACCATTTAGTAATGAGAATAAGGGAAAATTAGTAATGTTTTTGCAAGATTTTTGCAAAGGTAATGAGAAACATAGCTCTGGCTTCACTGGTGGACAAATTCTTCTGTTAGTTCTTAGAGCCTGCAATGATGGAGATAGAGAAGCTGTAAAAAATAAAAAAGACGCGTTGATTGCAAATTTACTAGATAGCCAAACTTTCTCTAGAAAAGAACGAATTCCTAACACATGTTTTACTGGTGTTATCTACAGAATGTTAAGTACATTAGAGGGTATTCATTCCGATCCAGAGATTAAATTTACACCACCTAGACAAATGCTCCTTACAGAAGCAGAAAATGAAGCACGTAAGTTTATGTTAGACAGGCTAAAAAATAAGAAGAACAGTAAAGAAATTCTTAGGGCTTGGCATAACGCCCAAAATAATTATGAAGATGATAAAAGTCAAAAAATAGTTGATGATTTTATTGCAGAAGTAAGCGTTCCTTTAATGAGAAGGTTGCTAAGTTTTACTTCTCAGTATAGTGAACAAATTGTGCTGACATTAATGAAAAATATCAGCTCTGTAAAGTTAAATAAATTAGAGCACTTTGTGTTGGGTAAGCACATGAGAGATAGACTGCAGGAGCATGCTTTAGATGACCAACTCGAAAATATCAAAGAAAAAGTCTTTTTGAAGCTTTTAAACCAAAATTTACTTAGGATAGATTTTTCTCTTAAGGATTCATTTTTGAATGAAGCTAAGGGAATAGCTGACGAAATAATAAAAGAAGAAGTAGAGAAATTTAGGTCAGAAACTGCTGAAAAGGCTAGGAAAGTTAACCCTATAGAAGCTCAAATAGATGCTACATTGCAAAATCTGTCAGCCTTGCCACGAGAAAGGAAGTGTTGCATTGCATATAACAGACTAAATGGACAATATAAAGGTGATAAAAGAGAAATAATGGAGAACATCTTACTAAAAAAATTAGAGATAACGAAAGAAGAAATGAATAAGATGCTAGAAGAGTATGATATACGTAAGCTAAAATTAGCACTTGATGATGCATGTAAAAAAAGTGGAAAAAACATGGAAGAAATAATAAAAGAAGTAGAAGAAGTAGTCTCAAGTCGTCTCTCACATGGAGTATCCGCTAGTAATGTAGTAGAAGGAATGAGACATAGCTCATAAAAACTTACGTTCTCTGCCTTGCAGAAGATTTGCAATATTTTTGTAATGCTTCAAGAAAATTAATATCGCTACAGTGAGTAGTATAAGGAATAACTCCTTTTGAAAAAAGAAAGATGCTATAACAGCTGCTGCAGTAGCAGCCAAGGAAGCAAGAGAGGAGTACCGAAAGATAAAAAATACTATTAGCCAGACAAATACAAATGCTAATGCTATAGAAATGTTAAGTGCTATCAAAACTCCCAAAGTTGTTGCAACTCCCTTTCCTCCATTGAACCTTAGCCAAATAGGAAACATATGCCCTAGAACTGCTAAAATTGCAGATACATATATATAAAAATCGTTATTATCACAAAATTGTTGTGCTGTATAAACCGCGACAAATCCTTTCAAAGAGTCTAAAAATAATGCGAGGACAGCAAGTCTCTTATTTCCTGTTCTTGCAACATTTGTAGCACCAATGTTTCCTGAACCTACTTCTCTTAAATTTATACCATTTATTTTTGCAATAATTAAGCTAAACGGTATTGAACCGATTACGTAAGATAATATAAGAATTATATATTTCTCCATTATACTAAAAATCTAGTTGATCTTGTTATTCCTCAGTCTTTTTAGATAGCATTGAACTTCATCATTAATCTGATTGCTAAACAGTATAAGTGCTGTCATATTGATGAGTGCTAAACAAGAGAATAAAGCACCACCAATATTAGCAATAGCCATTATATCTTTAGACAAACCTGACAAAAATGCAACTACCACCACCGCTATACGATATATTACTACACTTTTTACACCAAACAAATACAGCCATCCCATTTCACAACAATATACAAATGAAATTACTGAGGAAAACGCAAACAAAGGCGCAGCGATGGTTAAAAGTATAGGAAACCAAGAAGAAACTGTTTCAAATGCTTTTTGGGTGATCAATATTCCCTCGCCAATGCCAGTCTGGTATGCGCCTGTTATTACTATTGTTATTCCTGTCAAACAACAAATTAACATTGTATCGAAGCATGGTTCTATCATAGCAACTAGACCAGTCCTAACCGGCTCCTCATCTTTAGCTACAGCGTGAGTAATTGCAGCAGAACCAACACCTGCTTCACTGGCAAAAATTGCCCTTTGAATCCCAGCGACAAATGCTCCTACTACTCCACCACCAACAGCATTGAAGTCTATCATACTGGAAAACAATATTTTTAATGTATTGCTAAAATTGTGAATATTGAATGCAATAATCGTGAAACAACTCAAAATATATATGAGTGACATAATAGGCACTAGTGCAGAAGATACTCTAGCTATTCTCCTGATTCCACCGATAATCACTAGAGCAAGTAATGTAGAAATTATGAAGGAAAGAACCCAAGGATGACTATCTATCCAGCTTGAATAGCCAGATAATATTGAAACCATTTGATTAGTCTGAAATGCTACACTTCCACCAAGACCTGACAATACAAAAAACACTGCATATATTGCAGCTATCACAATACCAAGCTTCTTAAATCCAAATTCCTCTAGTCCATTTCTTATATATTGAAAGGGACCACTGAATAACTGCTCTTGACCTTCTGTTCTGTGCCTGAATGCTAAAGTCACTTCAGCGAATTTTGCAGACATACCAAAAAAGCCTGTGATCATCATCCAAGGTACCGCTCCTGGCCCTCCCATTGAAATTGCAATTGCAACACCAGCAACAGTTCCAAGACCTACTGTGCTTGATAGCGCGGTTACAAATGCCTGAAAATGCGTAATGTGACCATCATGATGATCTGTGTCATATTTTCCACATAAAATAGCGAACGCATGCTTAAACATCCTTATGTTGAGAAATCTAAAACGTAGTGTTAGAAATATATAACCAAAGGCCAATAAAAGAATTATAAATGGTACGTGAAAGATCTTGAAAAACAACACTTCATTCATGAAGTTGCTTACTCCATTTAATGCAGTGTCATAACTTTTATGAAAAACTGAAGCAGCGTATACATCGTTAAACGATAGGCAAAATAACATCATGCAAAGCAATCTATAAATCATGTTTAATACCTTTTGTAATAAGAATCTATTGTATTTAAGACTTCCCTTCTCAGTAGATATATTGCAACAGCATTTGGAATCATAAGGCACATAAACAGGCTATCGCCTAAATAAGATATAAATTCTATATTTTTTGACATACAACTGATATACACTGAACCCACTATAAGAATTTGGAACAATATCAGTACTTTTTTGTTACCAAATAAGTACAACAGGGCAACTTCACAGTAGTAATAGTAAGCTATTATTGTGGAAAATGCAAAGGAAAACATTATCAGCGGAAGAGCTAGCTTGCTCAATAAAGGCAAGGCTGTTGAAAATGCTGAGCTAACTAACGTAATATCACCTACGGTATTAGTGATATGCATATCGGTGATAATTATCACAATACCAGTCAAAAATGAGACTAATATTGTGTCTACAAATGGTGCAATCATTGCAACACTTCCAACTTTAACTGGGTCTTTCTCTTTTACAATCGAATGTGCTATAGCTGCTGTTCCAGTACCTGCTTCATTAGCAAACACTGACCTTCTTACCCCTGCTATTAATCCACTCAATACTCCACCTCCTATAGCTGATTTGTTAAAGATATCTTGAAATATTATAGATAGAGCATTCAGTAGATTATTTCCGTTTACACAGATTAAATATATACACATGCCTATATATAACATTATCATGATCGGCCCTAAACCTGTTGCAACTAAAGCAATTCGCTTTATTCCTCCCAGTATTACAATTAATACAAATAGCGAGATAATAACAGATGTGTTGTATTCAAATAAGTTACTTGACAACGCTGCAATTTGATTTGCCTGAAATGGTATGCCGCCTAGAATCATTGCAACAAGCAGCATAACTGCGTAGATAAATGCAAGGAATTTGCCAGTCTTCATAAATCCAATCTTTGCAAGTCCATGTTCCATATAATAAAAAGCCCCACCAGTTGTGTTTTCAGAGCGATGAGTAAATGCAAGCACTACTTCAGCAAATTTTATTGACATGCCAAGTACTCCGGTAATTATCATCCAAAAAACTGCACTTGGCCCCCCTATTGTAATAGCTATTGCAACTCCTGATATTGTTCCAAGACCAACTGTTCCTGAAATTACCGTTGCAAATGCCTGAATGTGGGTGATTATGCCGTTATTATTATGGCTCTCTAGGTTGAATAGTGTTTGTATTCCATATTTGAACAACCTAAAGTTAATGAATTTGAATCGAATCGTACAAAAAACCCCAGTTGCAATTACCCAAATAATTATAAATGGTATGTTGAATATCTTTATATATAAAAAAGAGTTTAATAGATCAGTTACTTTTATAATCATGCTGCTCACTATTTTTTATGTAGCTGACTAGTTTTATATGCGTAATGTATATAAAGTCCGATACTTATTGGAATAGTCAAGATATAAACTACACCTAAAATTGGTAGTGTTATCCAGGGCTTGCTTATAAACAGTATGATCAATATTCCAAAAAATGACACAAATATATAGGATAAACTTTTAGGGACATAAATGTATTTTGCAGAGAAAGTTGGAATATGACTTATCGAAAAAAATGAGATGGTCAAAAAGTAACAAGCTGTATTCTTTACGTTAAAAAATTGCTCTATAAGAAGTAGATATTCACTTTCATGAGATTGAAAGGTAATAATTATTGGAAACAGAACAAGTAAAGCGCATACAGGGGCTGGAACACCAGAAAAGAAAAATTTTTTCCAGTATAATTGCTCTAAATGTAGCGAAACATTGAATCTTGCAAGTCTTATTGATATGCAGATTACATATATCATTACTAAAATCCATCCTACAACTTTAATTTCATTTAACTTCCAAAAATATAAAAGAAAAGCAGGTGCTGAACCAAAATTTAGAAAATCTGCAAAAGAATCGAGTTGTGCTCCAAAATCGCTGGTTGATTTTAAAATTCTGGCTATTCTGCCATCCATTCCATCTATTATTGCTGCAATGATAATAAAAATTGCTGAAAATTCCCATTGTTCATTAAATGTGAATTTAAGTGAAGTAAGGCCAGCACATAAACCTAATAAAGTTATAAAGTTTGGGAATAACTTGGTAATAGGTAAAAATTTACTGTTACTTTCATCGTTATTCATATAACATCAAAAGTAAGCTTTTCTTGTTTATTAAAATCTGCTATAATTGTTTCACCGCCAATAACAGTTTGCCCTTCTGAAACTCTTACTCCTATGCCAATGGGAATATAAATATTTACTCTGCTACCAAATCTTATAATTCCAAATCGTTCACCTGCTTTTACACTCTGAGATGTCCTCAAATTACAAACAATACGGCGTGCAATAAATCCAGCTATTTGCTCTACAATGATTTCTTTTCCCTTCTCATATTCAATCGCAATAACCTGCTTTTCATTCTCATTACTAGACCTATTGCTTATTGCGGAAACAAACTTGCCTTTTTTATAACTCATTTCCTTTATTGTACCAGATATTGGTATACGATTAACGTGGACATTCAAAACACTTAGAAATATGCTAACAAGCGTAAACTTCTTTTCTTCTTCATTCTCTTCTGATAAAGAGTAACTAACTTCTTCTATCTTTGAAATTACACCATCAGCAGGACTTAATATAAAGTCCTTATTGTTTGGTACAGCTCTTGCTGGATCACGAAAAAAATAGGTACATAATAACGTTGGAAATAAGCAAGTAATTCCAGCTCCCCAAGATATAGAGAATGCTATACATGTTACGATAAAGGAAACAACTATAAATAAATAACCTTCTCTGTTTATGTTAGGTAAACCAAAGCACATAATTTATTCTCGATAATTCATTATTAACAATTTATCATTTATAATTTCTCATGAAAAGCTTTTTTTCACTTCTTCACTTTTGGAATGGTTATATAAACATTTGCTTATATAACCATTGATAGAGATTAATTTTTAATGAAAATTTAATTTCTTAGCTATTGTTAATATTATTTTAATAAAAACTTAATAATAATTCTTAATAATATATGAATTGTTGTGTTCTTAATTTCGTATGACAGGGGAAATAGAAAAAGATGAATCTCCTTCCTTATACTCTGCAATTCGGATGGGTGATATTGAAACTACAGAGCTGCTAATAAAGTTTGGTGCAAATGTCAATGATAATTATGAACGTAATCGTACACCACTACATATTGCTATCGGGTATAAGCAGTTTGAAATAGCGAAATTGCTGATAAATAACGGAGCAAACGTTAACGCAAAAACTGGAAATCATGGCAAAGATGACTTAACACCAATGCACCTTGCAATTTTTGCAAACACGCCAGAGTTTATAGAATTGCTAGCTAGCAATGGTGCGTCAATTGATGAAAGAGAAAGCACTGAAGGACATACACCTTTTCACCTTGCTACTTTATATGGAAATAAAAGTGTAATACAAGCCTTAGTTGACAAGGGACAGAATATTGAAGATATTGATAATAATGGGCGTACAGCTTTATTTTTAGCTATTAGGCAATGCACTGAAGCAAAGGATGATAGCAGAGTAGAAGTTATCGAGTATTTGATAAATAAACTCAAAGCAGACATAACGAAAAAAGATAATAATAACAACACAATACTTTTTCCTGCTGCTAATAATTGTCCTGGAAAAGTAGTGGAACTCATCATTAAACAATATATAGAAAGCTTTGGTAGAGATCGGTTGAAGAATTTTATCAATCACAAAAATAAAGCTGGAATGGATGCCTTGGATATTGCACTCAATAGTGGGAATGAAAAGGCCATTGAAGTACTTAGCTCATATGGAGCAGATATCGAGAATAAAGTAACTCCCAAGATTACTGTAGAAAAACCAAATAGTACCTTAGATGGAGCGGAAAGTATAGAAGTGGTATCCCCAATCAAACAAAAATAAAAGCAGCTCTAAATTCCTTGCTTTATTTACATTCTTTCTATAGTATGATATGTTAATGTTAGAATAGGGTATGTTTGCAGGTCAAAATAATAATCAACAGCAAAATAGAAATAGAGCACAGGCTTTAATAGAAAGAGTGCAAAATGCTTACAACAACACTAATAAAATTAAAAGATTCATTAATATAGTTTTATTAGTAAGTATGATTCCTTCATTTTTTCTTCTTGTACAGCTCTCTTTGTATTTATCATTAGTAAATTATTTTTTCAAACCAAGGGAAAATGAAAAAAGATTATCAGCGTGGCCAAAAAATGTTATTAGAATAACATTAAGCATTTTTTTAATTATACACATTATTAATTCCTGTGTGCTTTTGGTACTGCCTATATTGTGCTTATGTTTGCTAAACAAATCACTCATTGAAGAAATACAGCAGTTTAACGATTTAATACAACAAATTCAGAGGAAGAAAGGCCTATTTTCTTTCAAGATTTAGCAGCCATTCCTTTTATGGCACAAACTACTCATGACCCAAGTGCAGTTGCTAGTATAAACTTGAGTGTTGATAGACTCATAGAAAAGTATAAAGAGAATTTAAGCAAAGATGAATTCTATGTACAGCTAAATAGAGGCAACACAACCGACATTGAAGAGTACATCAAACAATCAAATGAATTTACAGAAGGCGATAAATCTCATGCACTTGAATGCTTAAGATTTATCAATAGAACAGGAGATAATTTTAAAGACAATCATAGTAAGTTAACATTAAAGCAAGCAGCTATTTTATGTTGGAAAGCCTGCAATGATAGAAATACAGGAACAGAGAATCAAAGAATTCCTTTGAGTGATGCAGGCATAAAAAATAGAAAGGATATGTTTGTAAAAGGTCTTGTAGACGCTGCAACAACTTATGGTAATCAAGGTCAAAGTTGTGCAGGTGGAACATACAATAAATTATTTGAGTCTTTATCTGGCTTACATCCATCAGTGGTTATTACACTCGATGGAGAAGAGGCTAGAGAAATGATAAAAGAAACGATCACACAAAAATTCCCTGAAATGGCCAGAGCCAATTTCACCAATTTCTCTGGAACAGAACAAGAAAGGATCCGTAGCGAGTTACCAGAGTTATCATCTGAAACAGTAAGGTATATTATGACTACGCATTCAGCTCTTGAGAGAAGGTGTCAAGAGTTCAGCAATAGATTAAACAATGATAAAAAGAATGAAATATTAGAAGAGTGTATGAGCAACTTATCCTGTGTTGAGCTAGAAAGTCCAATTGAAAGGAGAAGGTAAATTGTATTTGATTGTCGCCATTTATTTTAAAATATGAAGCAGAGTTTTGTATGATTATTTGAACTTAAGTTTATGTATTGAAATAACATGTAAAACCACTTCGTGTAGGTGATATGTTATGTTTTATCTACATGTCAAGGATCCTTCTCTCAACTTAAAGATGTTGCTAATCAGCACATACAAATGTAATATTAATTAATATTTATAAATAAAGCAATTCCATGGAAAGTAACTACAACGCCGACGCAATAAAAATCCTAAGAGGTCTTGATGCTGTAAGAAAGCGTCCAGGTATGTATATTGGTGACACTGATGATGGATCAGGCTTGCACCATATGGTGTATGAGGTTGTTGATAATGCGATAGATGAGTCTTTAGCTGGTTATTGTAGTAAGATTGAAGTTAGCATAAATGAAGATGGTTCAGTTTCTGTAACCGACAACGGTCGTGGCATTCCAACAGACATTCATCCAGAGGAAGGAATATCGGCAGCAGAAGTAATAATGACCCAATTGCATGCAGGAGGTAAATTTGACAGCAATACCTATAAGGTTTCCGGAGGATTACATGGTGTTGGAATTTCAGTTGTGAATGCATTATCAAGTTGGCTGGAATTAACCATCTGGCGCAATAAAAAAGAACATTTTATGCGCTTTGAAGATGGTGAGTCTATTGAATCTTTAAAGATAATTAATGAAAACACAAATAAAAGAGGAACTAGAGTAACGTTTATGCCATCAACGGGGACTTTTAGTAGTATTGATTTTAGTTACTCCACTCTTGAGAGTCGCATCAGAGAATTGGCATTTTTAAACTCAAATATTGAGATAATTTTGCGTGATCTCCGTAATAAACCACATGTAGAGTCTCATTTTAACGATAGTAAAGAGTCTGAAGATAATTTTGGTACAGCTAATTTTGTACGGTACTTAGACAAGAATAAGACACATGTTACTAAAATTGCCAGCATTAGAGATAATGTAAAAGATCTAGGTACCAGTGTAGAAATATCAATGGAGTGGAATGATTCCTACTATGAGAATATGCTATGCTTCACAAATAATATAAGACAACGGGATGGTGGTACGCATTTGGCAGGGTTTAGATCTGCACTAACCAGATGTATCAATAACTATGCAAACAATGAAGGTTTTTTGAAGAAGGCAAAAGTGAATTTGACTGGAGAAGATGTTAGAGAAGGCTTAACTTGTGTTTTATCTCTCAAGATGCCTGATCCTAAATTTTCTTCACAGACAAAAGATAAATTGGTCAGTTCTGAAGCGCGGGCAGTTGTAGAGAGCATAGTTTTTGACAAGTTGAGTACAATACTTGAAACTGACCCCAAGTTAGCAGCAAGTATAGTAGAAAGAGCGATTAGGTCAGCAAAAGGAAGAGAAGCCGCAAGAAAAGCACGAGAGTTAGTTAAAAATAAAAACAATATTAATATTGCAACTCTACCGGGAAAGCTTGCCGATTGTCAGGAAAAAGTTCCTGAGTTATCGGAATTGTTTATAGTAGAGGGTAATTCCGCAGGTGGTACTGCAAAGCAGGGACGTAATCGTAAAACACAGGCGGTACTTGCTTTAAGAGGGAAAATTCTAAACGTAGAACGTGCAGGGCTGGATCGTATTTTTTCATCTGCAGAAATTGGCTCTCTGATCACGGCAATTGGGGCTGGAATAGGGAGTGAGCACTTCGATATTGAAAAAACTAGGTATCATAAAATTATCATTATGACAGACGCAGACGTTGATGGCTCGCATATAAGAACTTTGATTCTAACTTTCTTTTTTAGACATATGCGTGAAGTAATTGAGAAAGGGTATTTATACATAGCGCAGCCACCGCTCTATAAAGTTACAAAAAATGCTAAAGATACTTATATCAAAGATGATGAAACTTTTGAAGAGTATATAGTAAATTCAGCGATTAAAAGATTAACATTAAATGGTGTAGGCAAAGATTTGCGTTTCGTTTTGAATAAGTGCCTCATTATTTCAAACATTAGCAAAAATTATGATAGGGAAATACCAAAAGATCTCTTAGAATCATTGCTAATTTTAAGCAAAAAGAATGCTCTATTGTCTGCTGATGAGATATTAAAATATTTAAAATTGATGTATAGTGAATATAATTGGGAAGTAGAAGTAAAAGATGAGGAAATTCACATTGCTAAATTGTTTCAAGGGTTAGCAGACAAATATGTATTCTCGCTTAGTATGCTTGAAAGTAAAGAAATACGGAATATATTGAGTTCTCTTGATAACATAATTGACTTATTTAATGGTGATTCATTTTTACAGTCGCAAGAAACTGAAATAAAAATAAAGTCTCCAAGTGCACTCGCAAAAATAGTGATGGATTATGGTAAAAAAGGTTTAACTCTGCAGAGATTTAAAGGCCTTGGTGAAATGAATGCTGATCAGCTTTGGGAAACTACACTCAATCCAGAAACTAGAACTCTGTTAAAAGTTGAAATAAAAGATTGTGAAGAAGCAGATAGTATATTTTCGGTGTTAATGGGTGATATAGTTGAACCACGTCGTGACTTTATAAATAACAATGCACTTAACGTGCATGATGTTGATATTTGATTTTAGAAACGCTAAACCCTTATGGCTTAGCATTGTGTGCCAAACCGGCTATTTAAAACGTACTACTAACCAATCCATTTCAGAAATCTGAATTGATCTCGGTTGTATTTCCGTTTTCGATCATAAATATATAGATTTTCTGCCCTATTGTTGTTATAATTAACACCTTGCTAAATTGAATATTAATGAATGAATTGAGAAGGCTCACTATTACAGAGATGCATGATGGACTAAGGCGGGGGGATTTTTCTGCTGTTGAGCTTGTAGAGACGCATGTT
Source organism: Wolbachia endosymbiont of Kerria lacca (assembly GCF_051602725.1). Taxonomy (NCBI): domain Bacteria; kingdom Pseudomonadati; phylum Pseudomonadota; class Alphaproteobacteria; order Rickettsiales; family Anaplasmataceae; genus Wolbachia; species Wolbachia endosymbiont of Kerria lacca. The sequence goes on along the minus strand of NZ_CP192272.1, from coordinate 1,199,041 downwards.
AATGCAGTTGAAAATGAGCAACTAAATGCATTTGTAACAAAAACCCCAGAAATCGCGATAAAAGCTGCTAAAATAGCAGATGAATACTTCTTGAAACAAAAAGATAATATTTCACCACTTATGGGCATACCAGTTGGTGTTAAAGATTTATTCTGTACAAAAGGAATAAAAACAACAGCATGCTCAAAAATGCTGGAAAATTTCATCCCTACTTATGAATCTACGGTATCTAACTTGCTTTTTAAAAATGGAGCAGCCATGCTTGGTAAACTTAACATGGATGAGTTTGCTATGGGTTCTGCGAACACAAACAGCTATTTTGGTCCTGTTAAAAATGTATGGATTAGAAAAAGTGACGGAGAAAAAGTTGTTCCTGGTGGATCATCTGGTGGATCTGCAGCATCAGTTGCTGGGTTTTTATGTGCTGGAGCACTAGGAAGTGATACTGGTGGTTCTGTACGCCAACCAGCAGCTTATTGTGGAGTTGTTGGAATAAAGCCAACTTATGGAAGGTGTTCGCGTTTTGGTATGATTGCGTTTGCAAGTTCTCTCGATCAAGCAGGAGTAATTACTCGTTCCGTTTCTGATTCAGCATTAATGCTTGAAATAATTTGTGGCTATGATGAAAAAGATTCAACATCGAGCAAAAGGACAGTGCCTAAATTTTCCAGTTTTATAAATGGTGATATTAAGGGTAAGCGCATTGGTATACCAAAAGAGTATAAGATGGATGGAATTTCAGAAGAAATCGTTCATCATTGGGAAAAAGTTTCTTCCAATTTAAAAGAAAATGGTGCTGAAGTTGTTGACATTACTCTGCCTCATACTAAATATGCGATACCGGTTTACTATCTAATTTGTTCTGCTGAAACTTCATCTAACCTTGCTCGCTATGATGGTGTACGTTACGGATTCAGGGTTGATGCTGATACCCTTGAAGAAATGTATTCGCTAACAAGAGCAGAAGGTTTTGGTAAAGAAGTGAAAAGGAGAATTTTAATTGGTTCTTATGCTCTTTCTTCAGGTCATTACAATGAGTATTATGAAAAAGCACAGTGCATTAGGGCATTAATCAGAAATGATTTTATAAAAGCGTTTGAAAAAATAGATTACATACTTGTGCCATCTGCTCCAACAGAGGCTTTTGGCTTAAATGAAAAGCCAGACCCGCTAATTATGTGCATCAATGATGTGTTTACCGTGCCGGCAAGCTTAGCAGGGTTACCTGCTATTTCTGTTCCTGTTGGACTTTCCAATGAAGGCTTACCACTTGCTTTACAAGTAATTGGAAATTATTACGATGAAGCTGGAATATTAAATATGGCAAGTGTGATAGAGCAAAATTGTGGCAGAATAGTTAATTCCCTTACGTAATATGTTTTCTTATAGTAACTATAGCATTATGATTATTTTGGCTATAGGAAACAAGAGCTTGATTTTTACAGCTAAATAACAGACCATCAAAAGCACACATAAATATCTACAATGCAAGAAAAAACTTTCACAATCATTGATGGTTATGGTTTTCTTTTCAGAGCTTATTACGTTTTGCATCATTTGACTACCACAGCTGGTATTCCAGTAGGTGCTGTGTACGGTTTTCTTAATATGGTTCTGAAGTATATTTCCCATTCGGACTACTTAACTATAGCACTTGATTCTGGCAAAAAAAATTTCAGGCACAGTTTATATTCTGAGTATAAAGCAAACAGAGTAACACCTCCTGAGGATCTAATTCCACAATTTACAATACTGAGAGAAGCGGTAGAAGCTTTTAACTTCAGCTATGAAGAGATTGAAGGCTATGAAGCAGATGACATAATTGCAACACTAGCTGCAAAATATGCCAACCACGAAGACTTTAAAGTAGTAGTAGTCTCATCAGATAAAGACTTATTTCAACTTTTGAATTACAACATTCTAATATTTGATCCTATCAAAAATATATACGTAGATGAAAAACAAGTGATAGAAAAATTTGGTGTAAATTCAAATAAGCTTCTTGATTTATTTTCTCTAACTGGAGATGCATCTGATAACATTCCAGGTGTTCCAGGAATAGGCCCAAAAACTGCAGCTAAATTGCTGGATAAATTTGATTCGTTGGATAACATTATAGAAAACATCAATAACATTGAGCAAACAAGAGTTCGTAATATTCTTACTGAGCATAAGGAAAAAGCACTAATTTCAAGAGAACTTTTGTCACTATGCAAAAAAGTAGATCTTCAACATGATATTGTAAAATATGAAGTTCATCCTCCAAATATGGAAAAATTGTTATCCTTTTTGAAGAAATATGAATTTAATTCATTGATAGGAAAAGTAGAAAAGCTCTTTTCTTATAGTGGATCTAGCACAAAAGAGAAAACAGAATATAGTAGTGAAGAATTAGAAAAATTTTTGGAGCATTGCAGATATGAAGGTAAAATTGCAATTCATTGCCACTTTGAAAACAATAGATTGAACAAAATCTCCTTATCTTGTAGTGAGGATAATATTTTCTACATAGATCAAAGCTGCCTACAAGATGCACTTACTATAATAAATTCAACTTTATTTTCAAATGGGGTGCTTAAAATAGTACATGATATTAGAAAGATCAGAGAAATATTTCCTACAATAGAGAGAGTGCTAGACTCAATTGATGACCTGATGATCATGTCATACAACCTTGACACAGGTAAGCATGATCACAGCATTCCAAACATAATTGCACACAATTTAAGTAAAAATGTAGAAACTTTCTCGGCAAAAATTTTAATAGCGATCCATGAGAAACTGACACAAAGATTATTTCAGGAAAAACTTTTTACGATTTACGAGCGCTTTGATAGACCTCTCATGAAAGTAATATTTGATATGGAGCAAAATGGAATACTGCTCAATATTCAAAAACTACAGGAATTGTCTGATAAGTTTGAGCAGCTAATTGCTGTACTTGAAAACGATATACATAATTTAGCAGGAGAAAAATTCAACATTGCATCGCCAAAACAATTAAGTGATGTTTTGTTTAATAAAATGGAGCTAAGTAAAAAGAAAAAGTCAAAATCTGGGTCGTATAGCACTAATTATGAAGTTCTAGAGGCTCTTGAAGAAGAAGGAGTAGAAATTGCAAGTAAAATTTTAAATTGGCGACATTTAAGTAAATTAAAGGGTACCTACACTGATGCGCTAATAAAGCAAGTTGATCCTATTGATGGTAGAATACACACAAGTTTCTCAACAACTGTGACTGCAACTGGAAGGCTGAGCTCGAGCAACCCTAACTTGCAGAATATTCCTATCAGGAGCGAAGAAGGAAATTTCATCAGACAAGCATTTATTGCACCAAAAGGTTGCAAGATAATTTCTGCCGACTATTCACAAATAGAATTAAAACTCCTGGCACACGTTGCAAATGTTACCGCATTTAAAGAAGCTTTTGCAAACAGGCAAGATATTCATGATATCACTGCAAGACAAGTTTTTGGAGTGCAAGAAATAGATGAGCAATTAAGACGCAAAGCAAAAACCATTAATTTTGGCATTATATATGGCATTAGTCCATTTGGCCTTGCAAAGCGACTTGGCATTACCTTTCAAGAGGCTGCTGAATACATTAATTACTATTTTTCTTGTTACCCAGAAATAAAGGTCTATATGGAAAAAGCAGTATCTATCGCGAGAAATCATGGTTATGTAGAGACTTTGTTTGGTAGAAGATGTTTTGTAAGAGACATCAACAATAAAATTCCTTATCTAAGACAATTTGCAGAAAGGGCAGCAATAAATGCACCACTGCAGGGAACTGCCGCTGATATAATAAAACGCGCGATGATTCGGCTTTTTGATCAGTTAAAGTCAGGTAAAATAATCCTCCAGGTTCATGATGAATTACTTGTAGAAGTGGAAGAGAGCAGAGTGCAAGAAACAGTAAAACTTATGAAAGATATAATGGAAAATGCAGTAGAAATTTCTATACCACTTGAAGTAGAAATAAAAATTAGCGACAACTGGGGCTTTTCTTAATTATACCGTAGACCCTAAGAACCTGTCTTGAAAGGACTTAAGTAGTATCTGTTCAGATGCATGGCTAATGTGTAAATATTGAAGCAAAAGTAATGTCATCCCAGTGCTTGACACTGGTGCTCACAAGCAACCTAATCATAGATATTAAAAGCAACGCTTTCAATGAGACTACAAAAGGCTGGATTCCAGTGTCTGGGCACTGCCTTATTGTTGTAAATTCACTTTTACCTTATTTTGCCACACCCCTGAACGGATGCCTTGAGTGGTTAATTTCGCAAGTATAATAGTAGTCATATTAAAGAGTTCTTGAAGTAAGGAGAGCACGTTAAGCAAACAACGTTTACCTAAAATTCTGTGACATTAGCAGCTTTCTTGCCCCGTTTTCAGTAAACAGTGATTTTTCTATATATTAGAAAAATTTTTATTTTAATTAGCGTTAAACAATAGGCGCCTATTGGTTTTTAGCTAAAGTAAGGGTCAAATATCTGGAATTCTGGACATAAAATCCCCCTGTGTAAAAAAAAGATTAGAAAAAAGTGCAGCGCACATACAACAGAGATTAAGCATATTTACATGCACTAAAGAAGATACGCTACGCTTTTTGATTAAAAATTTGACTGAAAAGTCTGCAGACAAAGATAGATTTTGAGCTCTTAAAATATCTCTAACTGTAATTATAATCAGATTTAAAATATATGGAAGCAATTTTTTACATTCCCTTATCATTTGTTACTTTTCTATTTCTTGCTTTATTCTTTTCTTTTTTCCCTTTCAAGACAGGTTCTAAGAAATTTGAATTAATGCGAAAAATATGCTATAATTATAGCATAGGTTAGTACAAATAGATCGTTATGACAGTTCCAAAAGCAAAAAATAAGCCTTTAGAGTCATCTACTCAGGTGACCGGGCAAAATGAGATGCTCTTCAAGAAGGAACATAAGGAAATTTACGATTACTTTGTAAAAGTATTAGAAGTTAAAGCCAAATTAAAGGAGAGCAAAGGAATAACTGATTATTTTATATTAGCTTATAAGAAGATACTACTAACTAATGTCAATCCGGAAAAAATAAGACCACTCAGTGAAGAGAATTTTTGTCAGTTTTTACTTTCTATATTTAAAGAAGTTAGAGAGAAAAAATTGGCTGGAGAGGAAGATAGTAAAGTAAAGCAAGTAGTAGAGGAATGCTTAGATGATGTACGTGGTACAGAAGCTAAAGATTTACTAATAAAACTTGTTGGGTTCCCATTGGGAATAAAAATAGACCCGAAAAATATTTCTGGCTCCTTTATGGATGGAGTGAAAGAAAAAATACCATTTTTAGGTGGAGATAAAAAAGAAGAGGATGAACCACTACTTAGTGATCAAGAGATGGTAACAAAGTGCTTACGTAAGGTTTTTCTTCCTATTCTTTTTTCCATTGCTTCAATATTAATTTTTGGTCCTACTACACTTGCGATAGTTGCTGCTGTTATTGGTACAATATTTGCTGTAAAGGGAGGAATTGAAGTTCTTTTTTCAAATAATAGGCCAGGTACTTTATATGACCCTAGCTCACCAGATAAAGATGATACAGAAAAGAGAGCAAAATTGAATGAAAAAATTCGCAAGGGTATTGATGATATTTTAAAAACCCCAATTGAAAGCTCTCTTGAAACAATTGCTGACGGGAGTAAAAAACAACCTACTCCGGAACAAGCTCCTCAGGTGGGAAATAAAGGGGGTGAGCAGCTTACTATGCTTGATGGAAAAATTACTATAGATCAGCCAGCCAAAAGCACAGAAAAGACAGCAGTCAAGTAAGACCTATTTGCCAAAGGTGAATTGTGTAATAGGTCTTTTATTGTTTTATAACACATACAACGGGAGTATGATCAGATGGGTTTTCTAGTTTACGCAACCTATCATCTATGTAACATATTTCCAATTTATCTGCAGCTTGTGGCGATAGCAGCATATGATCTATTCGCATTCCTTGATTGTTTCTGAGTGAATTGCCTTGATAATTCCACCAAGTGAATTGTTGCAAATTTGGGTGAGATATTCTAAACGCCTCTTTAAATCCAAGATTCAAGATTGCTCTTAACTTCTCACGCTCTTTTATATGAAAGCACACTTGGCCATTTAATAAATTTGAATCAAAAACATCAATTTCATCCAGTGCAACATTATAATCGCCAGCTATAATAGTTAACTCTTCATTTTTCAACAAAGTGCCCATCCTTTCATATAGGTTATCAAAAAACTTGAGTTTATACTCAAACGTATGAGAGTCTGGGCTTTGACCGTTTGGAACGTATACACTTCCTACCCTTACCTTATTATTGGTGTGTTTTATCACACACTCTATATAACGTGCTTCTTGATGACTTTCCACAATATCAATTTTTAATTTTTCCAGTATTGGATATTTAGATAAAACACAAACACCATTTCTTGCAACCTGTCCATAGACAGCATATTCATATCCTAACTTTTCTATCTCTGCATAAGGAAATTGCTCTTCTGTACATTTTATCTCTTGCAGCAAAACTATATCTATCTGACTATCAACTATAAAACTACAAAGTTGGTTAATTCTTTTACGTATGGAGTTTACATTCCAAGTTGCAATCTTTAGCATCAACAATCCTTATTAATTATATCAATTAAACTCTCCCCTGTGGGCAACCTCGATGTTATAATTTTTTTCCACTTGATTAACTTTAAACTATCAGCAATGTTTTTACTCATGGTATATGCAACTGTATTATTAATCACAGGAGATAGCCCACTTTTTAGAACTAATGAACAAAATACCCTTGCAGTTTGTGAGGAAAAAAAAGCAACGCTATCAATTTTACCGTCCAATAGTAAATTTTTACACCTATTAGTTAGACTCCTTTTAGTAATTGTTTTATAGAGTACAACTTCTCTTACGTTAAAACCTTCTTCAGATAATCTCTTTTTTAGGTCACATGATACTTCTTGTCCCCTTATATATAAGAACTTTATTGCATTTGAATAATGAGATTTTATGAATGATATCAGACCATCAACGTTGCTGTCTGCTGAGATTATATCGGAAAATCCCAAATTTTTTGCAGCCTGCATAGTTGAATTACCAACCGTAATAATTGGAAAGCCATCCTCTTTGCATATTTGACTGAAAGCCTTCACACTGTTTTTACTTGTAGATATCACAACGTCAAATTCATACGTAGATATATCAGGATTTAAGTACTTTATTGTGAATACTGGTTCTATAAAAACTTTGTATCCATATTTTTTTAGCGTGCTTCTTGTGCTCAACGAATCTAATAAAGGCCTTGTCAATAAAATAGACTTCATTCTGGTTTATTTCACTAGCAGTAAAATAATATCCCTTATACACAAATTATTGAATAAAAACTTTTATTTTTTAAGTTTCTTGCGTAACCTATGAAAAAGGCAAGAGAAACTCAACAATTGGCCCAGTGCTAGAAAACTGATCTTAAATAAGCGAACATTTTGATCAAATGGAAAAAGGATGTTACTCATTGAGTAACATCCTTTTAGAATGATAAGCGGTTTTGTTTATCCTTTACTAGGCTCAGCTTTTTGTTGAACAGATTCTACGTTTGGTTGATCTACAATCGCACGTCGTTTTTCCAACTTCTCAGTGAGCTCTTCCGTAACTCCTAGACCAAATCTTGTTTCTTGAGAAGGACTTTGTCTTTGTGGAGTAGAAGAACTTGGTGAATTGAACCCACTATCAGAATTATGACGGTAACTGGCAAAGCTAGAAGTTGTAGCAGTACTGTCAGTGCTTAAAGAACCCATTGAATTGCTTCTTGGCGGTTTCTCCGGAGCAACATAAAAACGGCTATTTCCTATCTCTGCGAATGTCACCTCATCCTCAGAAATCTTTTTATATCCTGTGCAAGTAACTTCTTCTGGCTTTTTGCTACCTTTTGACGAGAACATCCTACCAAAGAATGAAGTAGGTGCTTTTACTTCCTTGTGCTCACTAGGGTTTAACAACTCCGCTTCGCTGCTAGTAGTGCTTAAAGAATTCATTGAACTGCTTCCTGATAAGTTGTGAGATTGCTCAGAGTTGCTTCTCCTTAGTGAAAGAGGTAAGGGTGATGATGTAGACCTAATCAAACCTTTGACAGAGGGCTTGTTAGCTTTTTTTTCGGCTTTATCAAACATGTTGCTTACGCTTGAGTACAAATGATTTTCTTTGCATTCCTTAATAACTTCCTTAATCTCATCATGATGTTCAGAGAAAATACTATCGATGAGATAAGTATCTTTAGGTAATGACCTTTGTGTCAATAAGTTATGCAAACTTTCTTTACTTAAACCACTAATGAATTTTTCTTGCTCTAGCAGCCTTTCAAAAGTCTGATCAATCTGCCCTGATTCTGCTTTTTCTTTTATTTTTGAATCGATCCTTGATGATATTCCAGAAAGTATATCTTTTATTAACCCAGAATTATTCCCTTTATCAGCAAAAATTTCTTTCAAATCCTTTCTTATTTCGTCAGATTTTCCAATCTGTTTTGGAGTAAACCTTTTCAGTTTATCTGAATAGTCTTCCTTACCAGCTGCCTTATATAATTTGTTTGCTGCTCCCTCGCTTACAAAACTAGCACCTCTCTTCAGCGAATCTGCTGAATACTCATAGCCATCCTTAATTTTTCCGCCAATATGCTTCGCCCCTTCAACTGTTTTTTCTGCTGACCATTTGAGTCCTTTATATCCAGATAGAACTGCTTTTACAGCAACTTTCGCAGCGAAAAATAAAGTAAGACCAACTATAGCACCTGGTATAGCAAGCGTTGCACCAACTGCCAAAAGTGGTAGCACTGCTGCAAATAATCCACTTGCTGTACCTACTACAAGAGCCTGATCTCCTTTTTTCATCTTGGAGAATTCTGTATCTCCTTTTAACAAGTCAGTAATTCTTTCCTTTAGTTTTTTAGAATCATGAACAATATCTGCACTTAATGAATCTTGCATAATTGTACTAACACCAAAATTATCTTGTTGAGCTTCAACAGGACGTGAGTTAGATTTTATTTCACTAGGTGACATTTTTAACCTCACTATTAATTAAACATACTAATATTGTATATACATGATTCTTAAGTTAGGGTTAATTAACCTAACAATGTCCACTTGCTTTCAAATGATTTTGCTTGATGTGTTTTTTTGAAAGCACAGAAAATTAGTGATTGTTGCAATATAATATCTCGTTTGGACTGGCTATAGTTGAAGCAAAACTTATCATTTTGAAGGGGTGGATTTTTCAGGAATCTCAGCAGGGGTGGATTTTGGATCTGATAATTCTGTATTTACCTTAGTCGGCTTTATTGGATCTTTTCCCAGTCCATCGTATGGCATTGGAACAGGCCAATCCATAATGTTTTGCGGTATAACTTCTTGTTTTAGTTGTTTATTTTCTTCTTGTAATTGCTTTGAATTTTTCTTTAACTCACCAATCTCTTTTATTTTTTGTTTTAGTTGCTCAGATATAGTTAGTTTGTCCCTAGCCAAATTTTTATTTTCCTTTTCTAATTTACTAATTCTTTTGCTTGAAGATTTATCCGCAGCTTGTGTACCTTGGTCTTGTGTTTTAGGAACTGTAGTTTCGTGATTACTTGCCTGGATTCCTCTACTTTCATATTCAACTTCAGTTTGAGTTGAGATAGCTGCCAGATCTTTTTCCTGCTGTAATATGTCCTGCAATTTCTCTAGAGCTTCTTTAACAGACTTTAGCTCTTCTTGTAACATACCCTCCTTTGCCTTAAACTGTTGTTTAAGCTTATCTATTTCTTCATTCCTATTTATCTCACTCATCTCATCTGCAAGTGATCTTCCAGATTCAAGTTGCCAAATTTTCCTTTCTAAATTCCCCTTTTCTTTTTGCAGTTGATTTAATTCTCTAGCTAATTGATTTACTGTATCAGTCAATTCTTCGTTTTCATTTTTTGCTTCCATCCATTGTTCTACCAACTGCTTTTCATGATTATCTTGTGAACCTTCTACCAATATTTTCTTTAGATTATTTTCCAAATTTGCATTCTTTTTTTCTAGTGCACTTAACTTAGCTTCACTTTGCTTAAATTTTTCCTGTAGTTCCTCATTTATTCTATTTGTTGACTGAATCTCGCTTTCTTTATCTTTCAATTGATTAATTAAATCTGTTATTCTAGCATTTTTATCTTTTTGACTTTGTTCTAGTGTGCTTACCTTTCGTTCTAATTGCTTAATGTCTTGATCTTTTTTAGCTAACTCTTTTTCCTTTCTTTTCAATTCATCTTTAAGTCTTGTGACTTCTTTTCCCAAATCTTGCTTTTCTTCACTTAGTGTTCTTATTTCTGTATTACCTTCCTTTTGTATCTTTTGATTAAGTTCTTCTGATTTTTTGAGTTTCTCTGTAAGTGACTTAATATAAGCATCTTGTTCCTTGATTTTTTGATCTCTTTCAAATATTGCTTGCTGTTGTTCGTTAATTGCATTTCTCAGGTAATCACGTTCCGAGATTAGATCATAATTCTGCTTTACAAGTTTGTTAATTTCATTTATAGTCTCATCTACACCTTTTAATCCCTCTGGCTCATACTTTCTGTAATAATCTTTGTACATTTTTTGTTGATCGTAACCGTCGTCAATGTATTCATCAGTGATTTCAGACTCTTCATCACCAAATTCCCTCTCAGCGGAAAAAGAACTTCTACGCGAATCAGGAGAGGAATATCCACTGCTACTTGGTATAGGTGACTGTGGTGAATTTTTTGTAAATGTTTCCTCTGCTGGTGTTTGCTGATTGTTCACACTTTTGACCATGTCAGTGAAAGTTTGATATAGAGTTTTGCCATTGATAAAAACTTCTTTATTCTGCTCAACTAATTTTAATACCTCTTCTGGGTCGGTTATTTCTCCAAATTTTGATTTATCAATCACTCTTTTTATGCCCTTAGAATTTACTTCTACAGTCATGCTACAATCTACGCTATTGCCTTTAGAATCCTTAGCTTGCCAGTTAATGGTCATCTCACATGAGCTTGAACCAGTAAAATCATAGTGCCTTTCGCTGCCTTTTTTGGTTGCAGTTATTTGACTATCTTTCCCTAAAGATAGGTTATAAACCTTGCCTTCGTCACTGGCTCTTAAAAGGGTGCTAATCTCTATTGGTTTTTCTTTATTTTCAAATCTAATTTTAAATTCATTATCTTGTGTTGTATATACTAAGAAATTTTCACTTGGTAGAGATTCTGCGAATTTTTTATGTGTTGCATTTATTGATTGCTCAAACTTTTGAAACTCATTTTCCCACTTTAAATTTATCTGTTCTTTAATGTCCTTATCTTTGCGTAAAGGGCCAATAAAATACCAAATTAAGTTTTCTTCCTCTAATTTTTTTATAAAATCCTGAAAATTGTTGCAAAGTTCAATGAAACTTAAAATATCATTTTTCTTTTGCTCATCTACATCTAAACCTTGATTTTCAGTTACAAGTAAATTTTCTTTTGGCATAATTTTTATTTTTAGAGAGCTATGTTATAATATTAACATATTTTTTTAAAAAATCAACTAATTTTATAGTTAAATAAACTTGAGTATTTGACGGGAATGTTATATATTAACCACTCCAAGAAGTGCAGTATGGACAATAATATTATAAGAAAATACGATATTAGAGGTGTGGTAGGCAGAGACCTGCAAATCAGTGATGGGTATGAAATAGGTAGAAAATTCGGTCAAACTGCAGCTAACGTTTGTGTAGGCTATGACAGCAGGATAGATTCACCAAGTATAGAAAAAGAATTAATCAGAGGCTTGATTTTATCCGGTGCGAATGTTATACGCGTTGGGCTCTGTTCTTCACCTATGCTCTACGCTGCAACAATGCAGGCAGATCTTGGGATTATGATCACTGCTTCTCATAACCCCAGAGAATATAACGGCTTTAAATTTTTCAGTAGTAAAAAAGTTTACTCAGATCAAGAAATGAAGGAAATTATAGGCAATACAATTAAAAACAGCACGAAAATTGGAAGCTTAATTAACACGAATATATATAGTGAGTACGTTAACATATTAAAAAATGCGCTCAAGAATAACGCTACACAAAAACTAAAAATAGCTTGGGATTTTGGCAATAGTCCAACAATTGTAAGGTATATTGAAAAAGTTTTACCAAGTCATATACACATCATAACCAATAACTCTATAGATGGGACGTTTCCACTGCATGACCCAGATCCCATAGAAGAAAAAAATCTTGCTCAGTTAATCAGTATTGTCAAGAAAGATAAATGTGATCTTGGTATTGCACTTGATGGTGATGGTGATAGGGTACGCTTGATTGATAATAAAGGTAATGTTGTTTCCAATGATCACTTGTTTATGATTTTTTCACGTGAAGTATTGGCGGAATACCCAAAAAGCAAAGTTATTGCCAACGTAAAAATGAGTATGAAAGTGCATGATTTCGTTAGCAAATTAGGAGGACAAATAATTACCTGTGCCACTGGACACTCACTAGTTAAGAAAAAGATGGTAGAAGAAGGGGCCAAGTTTGCCGGTGAACTGAGTGGGCATTTTTTCTTTTCTGAGCTGGGTTTTGATGATGGACTATATTCTGCTATTAAAGCCATTGACATTTTACTTAAGAAAAACCAAAGCCTATCTGAGGCGATTGAAGATTTACCAAAGTTATATATCACTCATGAAGTGAAAATTGTGGTGAAGGATGAGAAAAAATTTCAAATAATTGAATCAATCAAGGAGACACTAAAGCAGCAAAACATTGTATTTTCAGAGCTTGATGGAATTAAGGTAACTGATGATAAAGGTTGGTGGCTTCTTAGAGTATCAAATACGCAAAACTGCATAACAGCAAGATGTGAAGGAAATACCTTAGAAGATTTTGAACTCACTAAAAAAGTTTTGTTTTATTACATTGATGAACTAAAATTATACATTTAAATTTTTTTGATGATTTACTTCTTCGTCAATGTTTGCAGTTTTGTTTGATTAGTAATAGGAATTGGTAACCTATGGCGCACTGCTGTGGATAATAGCTGTCTAGGCTAGTTTAGCTATAGAAAATCAACACTCACTTTTCTTTATTGTTTTGAGGTTTTTCTTGATCAACCATTTCCTCACCAATCTCTTTTATTTTTAGTATCAATGACTCTGGTACATACATGTTAATTACTTCTTCTGTTGTCACAAATAAAGCCTGATAAGAGTGTGAATTTATTATCCAATTGGGCAATATGTCTTCTGCGTCTATTTTAGACTCTCCCTCTTTTTTATCATATACTGTGTGGCAATATAAGTGCACAGCAAAAAATAGTACATAAGAAAGCAATATTCCTCTGAGTGCTCCGACAAAGATTCCAGTAACTCTATCCATTAATCCCAACCTTATAGGTGATAATATGTACATTAGCCAGTTATTCATTGTCATGAATGTAAGATTAAGTATAATAAATACAGAGATTGTAGAAAGTATGTTTTGTGTAACTTTAGAGTTAAAATACTTACTATAATTTATAATAAAAAAATCATAGTAACTAGCTGTCAAAAAGACTGATAAGAGCAAGAACATTAATGCACATAGCTCTTTTATAAAACCTCTAGTTATCGATATTATTACACACAAGACAATAATAAAGATAATTAGGCTATCGAAAAACATATTTTGTATCTATATGATTTTCAAGATATAATAGTTGTAAATAACAAAGTTGTAAAATTAATTGTATTGATATTTTATCAGCTGGTCTAAGTACCGGGCAATCATATCAACTTCTAAATTTAGGTAATTACCTGTTTTATTATGCTGAAAAGTTGTGTTTTTCCATGTATAGGGAATTATATTCACAGTGAATTCTTGATCGACAACTGAATTTACTGTAAGGGAAACTCCATCTAGCGTTACAGAGCCTTTTTTTGTAATAAATTTAATTAATTCTTGTGGGCATGATAGTCTGATTTCATGAGATTCTAAATTTTGATTGATTGTTAAAATTTCTGTTGTGTCATCCACATGACCCTGAACCAAGTGGCCGTCAATTCTGTCACTCAGTTTCATTGCTTGTTCTAGGTTTATTTTTTTTCCTATTTTCCACATATTTAAGTTAGAAACCTTCATAGTTTCTTGAGATACTTGAACTGTGAATACATTGCTCATTATGTCGACAACAGTTAAACACACTCCGGAGCAGGATATTGAATCTCCTTTGTTTATAGAGGATAAATTTTGTGTCTCAATATGGAAGATTTGATCAGAGTTAGGGTGGATAGTGATATCAGTTATAGTGCCAATATCTTGGATAATTCCTTTAAACATGCAATAAAATAAATAATTATATCACAAAAGATCTTATTTGTTAGATGTGCAAAGGAAGATCTTTTTCACTTATCTGCTTAATAGATTCTACAGAATATTCAGAATATAGAAAGTAAGCCAGGTTCAAAACGCACAGTGTAATTAATATCGGTAACCCTATGTTTAATGTTAGACCGATACTTTTCCTTTTTTCTGTTGGCACCAATTCCTTTAAAATTGACACTTTTCCCAGCGGCAAGTGCCATAGCCAGAGTGCTGATATAGAAGCTGCTACTAAAAATAGACAAAGATAAGTCTCTTTCGAGGAAAATACAGTTTTTAATGGTGATTTGAGCCCAATATTAGTAGGCAATCGAGTTTTAGCTTCATTTGTTTTTGGTAAATGTTCTACAGCTTTGCTTGGCAAAATTTCATGAGAAATATTTCGAGGCTGTGGAGAAGATTGTATAGGAATGCCCGAAACTAATTTGAGCAATTGCACTGTTTTTCTATATACTTGCTTTTGTAAGTATTCTTTACCTAGAAGTGAGTTATTAGGAGGTTGTGGCCTTTTGAGTACCTCTAGCACTTCTGATATCTCATCTGATTCTAATACTTCATGTAATTGTTTATCTTGAAAGTAAACAATATTAAATATTAAGTTGAAAATATTGTGAAATGTCTCTGGGTCTTGATTTTTATATCCATTCATCACTTCAATAAATATTTCATCGAGTTTTTTTTCTCTACGCTCAATCTGGTTATCTATCATAGCTACTCTAGCATCATTTTGAGCTTGTTTTACGATAGATTGTTTTTCTTCTTCTGATAGTTCTTGAGCTTGCTTTTTTGACTTCTTTTTTCTGTTAGTTTTAAAATAATCTGTGTGCGACCTGGTTTGACCTATATCCCGCTCTGTTTCTTGAGGGACTAAATTTCCTATACTACCCTCTGTTATCCGAGTGGCTGACACTGGTTCTTTCTCTTCTTGGTCAAGTGCTGGAATAACACCAGGTGGCATATTGTTACTCTGTATAGAAAATTTGGGCAGTTGTGGGAAAAAGAATTGTGCCGTATTAAAAAAATTGAATGGCTGAAAAAGAGACCTAAACCAGGAAATATTTTCATGCATTGCAGCAACAATTACTGGTGCACGTGTAATTTGCTTTCTGTTACTTGCTATATTGTAGCCAAACGAACCTTGCACAATTTGTTTATCTTGCGTGTTTCTTTTTTCAATCACATTTTCGTTTTTATTTTCAGTTTCTTCTATTTGTAATGTATCTTGACTTTGCTCCTCACTTTTGGCTTTTTCTACATGTTTTAGCTGCTTATTCAAGAATATCTCGATTTGTTGCAAGCTATTGAGGTTGATGTTTTTAACGTTTGTTTGTAGCGTTATCGTTATGCCCTGCATGAGGATTTGAATTGGAGCATTATTTATGAATTCTTCTACAGTTTTATTAGCTTTATGGTAGTTATTATATAATTCTTCACTTTCTTTTGCTACTTTTATATTGGCTGTGAAGTTTTTCTCCTGAGAAAGGCTGGTTTCAAAAAAGTCAATCAAATGTTTTATTTGAGGTAATATTGTATTAGGGTTTACCTCTGTCAGTAGCTTGAGCTTAAATGAAAACTCTTGCGTATCACTTGTAATATTTTTTGAGCGAATGGTGCTAATCTCCAGCACTTCATTAGAAAATGCTTTACTTATTTCTTTAGATCTATCCTTAAAAAACTTAGGTAAACCCTCAATTTCGTATTTTTTCTTAGTTTCTATGTTACTACTATGCATGAGTAAATTTTTTAATGTAGAGTGAAATAAAAAACATAATTAGTCAATAAATTAATAATTATAGCACTCTTACATAATAGTAGCGTGTTGGATTCAATAAGAGCAGAAAAAGTTACTTTACAAATCTCATCAATCTTCTTATCATAACAATAAGAGTGTTTATCCTTGTTTTTAATCTCTGCAGATTTAACAACAAAATTCAGTAAAAAACTCAGGTATATATTGGCAGATTACATAAAATTATAGCGGCTGCATGTCTTTTTTATTTTTTCTACATTCAGCCAAAACGCGCTTTAAATAAGCGTTAGCACATTATTACAATGCCGATTTACATTATTATAGGGTCAAAACTCACTACTGGGGGATTCTTTTGCCTTTTTTTCGCTTGGTGAATTTTTTAATATTCTGGATTAGTTAGTAGTCCTATAGAGATAGCACTTGATGCTGGAATTCAGGAATTTTTTGAGCACGAAAGTTATGCTAAGTTTTTATTGTTAAGTAAAGGCTGGATCCCAGTGGGCTTTGTTGCACAGCTCTTCGGATAGTGGGTAATGTATAATAAATTCATGAAGCTATATCAAACTTAGCCATGCCTATTTCAGTAAATTTGTTAAGCAAATAACACTTGAGTAGCAGTTCCTTCTCACGATTAATCTCAGATTTATTCCTAAAACTAAATCCAAATATTTGCTTCAGTCGCGAGAAAAAACTTTCTATATAAGATCTCTTCCAATAATTTATCTCTTTTTTCCACCTCTTCATACCATCTTCATCATATGACTTTATGAGCTTGATTGTAGAATTTCTCTCATTCATATAATCCAACTTTGGATGCTCTACTGCATTATTTTGCGGAGGAATCCTTGTCTTTATGTCAAGCTCATCGCACAGTTTGTATAACTTCTTTCGATTATATGCCCTATCTGCATATATCGTGCTTATGTTATACTTGGTATCCACTCTTTCAATAAGATCACAGGCTCCATAGTGGTCGGAATAAACTCCACTACTGTATTTTGCAGCTATAACTTTTTTACTACCTATCTCTAGCATTACATGTAGCTTTCTTGTTTGCTCATAGCGGCGATACTTTCTATCTGTACCATTTGCCTTACTATGGCCTGGAATATTATTGTAGATGCTGATACCTGTACTATCTATAGCAATTTCAATATCTTCCATATCGTTCTTATCAACTCTGCAGTCGTTGATTTTGATATTAAGCTTTTTAAACCTTCTTGAAGCCTGCGAATAGCTGATAATTTGCAAAATTTTCCCTATTTGCTCAAGATATTTCTCTATAAATCCCACTGTTTGCCTAAGACCAATCCTGAATAGATAGGTTATTATGTGAATTAGAATCACTACTTTGTCGCTGTAGACATTGTTGCCACCTGCTACTTTTGGACTATTTTCGTACCAATTTTCAATGGCATCGTTGATATAATGAAAAACATTTCCCCTTTCTTGAAGAAATTTGTTATATTCATTGCAGTTACTGACTTTCATTCTTATTGGCATATTTTTCCTTTGTCGGCTAAATATCTATTTTATAACAAATTCCATCAGTAACTGCCTGTTCTTTCCTTGAGTGGTGCAACAAAGCCATACAGTATTCACCATATAGTTCAAAAGCTTTCACAAAAGTCCTAAGTAAAGCAATAAGTAATAAATCTAATGCTAAATTAGCTATTAGCATCGTTCCATATTGAACAGGCCAGCCATTTTGTGCAACTTCCGACATTAAACTGCATACAGCAAACGCTGCTGATATACATATTACATAATTATCAGCAGCAATAAGTAGATTGTATCTTCTATTTAACCTATCTAGATTTCCTTCTTGTGAGCCTCTTTGTTTACTTGCTGCATAGATAATACTACAAAAGGATATAATAAATAACCATGGCCAAACTCCAATGCTGAATGCATAAAATTTATAAGCAATATTTTGCACTTTGCCACTGTTAGCAAGTTGTGATAAGCAATATTTGACTTGAGGCGACGGACCAAGTACCACATTTGCTAATATAAAAAATAAACATGCTCTATTCACAGCTTTCTCTCTACGCAATAGAATCTCATTGATTCTCCTTTGTTTTTCCTGCACTTCTCGCTGTAATGTTATAGATATGCCAGCTGCTTTTAAGTCGTTAAGATATTTCTCTAGCTTATCTTTATCTGCACTAAGTTTTTTAAACTTTTCTTCAGCTATTTTTTTCTCTTTCTCTCCTACTACTTTATCAGGGTGACATTTTAATGAAGCTCTTCTAAAGCGCCGCTCAACTAACTTAAGTACATCATCAAACTCCTGGCTTATTACTTCTTCCGCTTTTATTCCCAGCCTTGAAAATAAATTCCGTAAATCTTGATTACTGTAATATTGATTTCTGGTTAAACTTGCCACTATAGCCTCATTAAAAAATAGTGACTATACTACAAATTTAATACTCAAGCAAGAATTTAAACTATATCAAAAGCAATTCCGTGTTTACCAATATAAATCCTTAATTTCTTTCCTTTAATTAATCGACGATTCAGTATTTCTTCAGCCAAATGACTTTTTATCTCTTTTTCAATCAGCCTCTCTATTGGGCGTGCTCCCATTTCTTTGCTATAACCTGTTTGCGCAAGATAAGACTTTACTTCTTCTTCCACTGAGCAGCTTATACCCTTTTGCACAAGTTGTTTTTTTAATTCCTGAATAAATTTATCCACAATGTGCAAAATGACATCCGCATCCAAATCAGAAAAGGAAATGACTGCATCAAGACGATTACGAAATTCGGGGCTAAAAACCCGTTCCATTGCTTTTTCGCTGTCACTGATGTTAAAGTTTTTATACCCAAAGCCAATAGAACTTTTGTTACGTTCAAATGCCCCTGCATTGGTTGTCATAATTAAAATCGTATTGGAAAAATTAACCTTACGTCCGTAAGTGTCTGTAACACAACCATAATCCATGATTTGTAGTAATATATTATAAATATCACTATGAGCTTTCTCAATTTCATCAAGAAGTACTACGCTATATTGATTATTAGATACAGATTCTGTAAGCAATCCACCTTGGTCGTAACCCACATATCCAGGAGGGGAACCAATCATTCTAGATATTGTGTGAGGTTCCATATACTCAGACATATCAAACCGAATAAGGTTCATACCCATATTTTGTGCTAGCTGCTTCGCAAGCTCAGTCTTACCTACACCAGTTGGCCCTGCAAAAAGATACTTTGCCAAGGGTTTATTGTAACTTCTCAGACCAGATTTAGCAATTTTAATAGAATTAACGAGAAACTCTATCGCTTGCTCTTGACCAAAAATGGCCCTATTGAGATTTTCTTTCAAAGATTTTACTCTTTGCATATCATCAAACCCGCAAGGTACGTTTGTAATCCTAGCGATAGTACTCTTAATGTCTCTACTGTTTATAATTTTTCGCCTGCTTTTTTGTAACTTACAATATGCCCCTGCTTCATCTATAACATCAACTGCTTTATCAGGTAATATTCGCCCAGTAATATACTTGTGTGAAAGTTCAGCTGCAGATTTAATGGCATGTTTCGTGTAATATACTCCATGATACCTTTCATAGTAATGCTTTATACCATCTAGTATCTTTACTGTATCATTAATAGAAGACTCTTTTACATTAATTTTTTGAAACCTCCTTGCTAATGCTTTATCCTTTTCAAAGCTATTGCTATATTCTCTATATGTAGTTGCACCTATACAACGCAACGCACCTCTTGCAAGTGCAGGTTTGAGCAGATTGCCAGCATCAAGAAAGCTGCCACTTGTTGAACCTGCTCCAATAATAGTGTGTATTTCATCAATGAAAAGAATAGCGCCAGGTTTTGCCTCAATTACTTTTATTATAGATTTTATTCTCTCTTCGAAGTCACCTCTATAGCGTGTTCCTGCAAGAAGTGATCCTAAATCCAAAGCATAAATTATGCTGGATCTCAGTGCACTCGGAACACTACCTTCAATAATTTTCAATACCAAGCCTTCAACTATTGTTGTTTTACCAACACCTGGTTCTCCGACATATAAAGGGTTATTTTTTCTGCGTCTTAGCAAGATTTCTATAGTGCGATTTAATTCATAATCACGACCAATGACATAATCTATTTTTTTGCTTCTTGCATAATCATTTAAATTTCTACAATAATTTTGTAGAACTTCTTCATCTTTTAATAATTCACTTTTATTTGCTACAGTAGAGATATCGTTATTCTTATCAAGTTTTATCTTGCGATTAGTTACATATTCTTCTATATCACCTGAATATTTTATATTGGATATGTTATAAATCAAATTAGAATCCTTTGCATTCTGTTTGCATAATAGCTCTTCAATGTATAAATCTTGCTCAGACAGAATCTCTAATAGAATACTTGCTCCATTTATTTCTTTTCTTCCCAGACGATGAGCTCGTATCATGGCTTTATGTATTATGCGTTGAAATAGCACATCAGGCTCAACTTTATTGACAGTTAATTCGGAGTTGTCTTGTAAAAAACCTTTTGCATTATTACCACGATCATTCCTTAATATAATATTATCTATATTTATGATTTCACCAGCTCTGATGTTACATCTTGATAAAACATAATTTACATCCACATCTTTGATTAATGCTAGCAACAAATGTTCCACTTTTGCATATTTAAGCTTACAATCAGAAGCAATCTGTAACGCTCTATTTAAACTTGCCTCTAAATTTTTAGAAATCATCTATTCTCTTTAAAAGTGTAAATTTATATATAATTAGTAGCACACAATTATTAAAAAAACTGAAATCTAGCAGCTCGTTGTAGCCAAATTGAATTAAGCTACAGATTATAGTCCACACAGCCTAACATTATACCGTTGTGATAATCTCAAAACGTTATAAGCAGCAGAATTAAGATTATCAAATTGTAGGTAAATCTAATTTGGGCTAGCTATATATTCTTTCTACCATCCTCCAATCACTTCACTTTGCAGCAAGTTTACTGGAGTTTTTAAAGAATAGAAGAATAGTTAAGTACATTAATACGCTTTTTCTAGTACTCTGCTTTTCTTCTTAAATACATTGATCTTTTTTCTACCGTATTTAGCCTTTAACGTACTTGGCCTTTTAAAGATCTTTTTGCTGTTACGTTTTTGAGATTGCATACTACAATCAAAATTTGGCTCTCCTTCTTTATCTGCTAGTGCAGGCAGTCTTCTCTTATCTTGAGGTGTAACAAAAGATAATGCAAATCCTTCAGCTCCCGCACGTGCAGTTCTACCTATACGATGAACATAATCAGCTTGCGATTGTGGTACATCATAATTGATAACATGTTGAATGTGCGGAATATCAAGACCGCGAGAAGCAACATCTGTTGCAACCATGATTTGATTGCGGCCACGACGAAAAGAATCAATGACTCTTTCACGCTTGTGCTGCCTTAAATCACCATGAATTGCCAAAGCGCTATAGTCATCTTTGTGCAATTTGTCAGCTAGCTGATCCGCTCCTCGCTTTGTTTTGACAAAAATAATGATTGATCCTTTGCGCTGACATAATTGTGTAACAAGCTTGCCATATTTTTCTGATTCTGATGCATAAACAACTTCTTGTTTAATTTTTACAGAAGTTGTAGCCTGGCAATCGACAGAAATACGCTCTGGTTGATTAAGATATTTTTCAGTAAGTTTTACTATTTCTCCAGGAAGAGTTGCAGAAAACATAAGAGTTTGCCTTATTTTAGGCAAATGCTTCATAATTTCTTCAATCTGAATTCCAAAGCCCATATCAAACATACGATCCGTCTCATCAAGCACAAGAATACCAACATTCCGAGTAACTAAAGTTTTACGCTCAATATGGTCTATAATACGACCAGGAGTACCTATTATAATTTGTGGTTTTTTCTGAAGCTGATTTAGCTGCCTAAAAATAGGCTCGCCTCCGATCAACAAAGCAACTCTTAGTAAAGAACTTTGAGATAAGAGTTTTCTTATCTCACTTGTTACCTGATGAGCAAGCTCTCTGGTTGGCACGATGACTAAAGCTGAACCAATGCTTGGCTCATTCATCAATTTAGCAACCAGTGGAATAGCAAACGCTAAGGTTTTTCCAGTTCCCGTTTGAGCAGACCCAAGAATATCTTTGCCCTGAAGAGCTAGAGGAATCGCTTGCACCTGAATCGGGGTTGGAACACAAAGATTATTTTTACTTAGAGCTTGCCTAAGCAAAGTTGGAAGCCCCATTTCATGAAAATTACTCACAATACATTACCCTATTAAAAAGCTTCACGATAGACTAATCTTCCAATCTTAAATTTATTGCAGACTTTTTATCTTCTCCGTTCCTACCACGCTCTTCTTTAAGCTCATAACTTACTCTTTCCCCTTTCATTCCTCTCTTTTTATCCTCTCCTCGAAGTTCATCAGGTCTTATTCCTGAACGTTCTAATGTACTAACATGTACAAAAACGTCCTCACCTTTACCTTCTGGCTTGATGAAACCATAGCCTTTTTCAACATTAAACCATTTTATATTACCAAATTCCATATGGATAACTCCTAAACTACTAACTAACATTATTAATGTGATGAAAAACTTTGAAATTACGATTTAGAATGCTTTAAGCTTAGTTACTGCAACTAAACTTCTATACTCCATAGTCTATTCTTAACATTACATAGTAATAGTACACAATTATTGTACTTAATGCAACTAAAATTTTTAATCACTAAGTGAACCTGCTACTGTCATTTCGCTAACTTTAATCGTTGGTGAATTAAACTGCCCACAGAAAGTTAGGTCATTTGCAACAACTAAATTGCTAAACATATTTTTCAAATTGTCGGCAACAGTAATCTCGTGTATTGGATACGTTATTTTACCATTTTCTATAAAAAATCCGCATGCACCTTGACTATAATCGCCATTGATTAAATTAACACCAAAACCAAATAAATCAGTTACATATATTCCTTCTTTTACTTCCTCAATTAATTCCTTAAACGATCTATTACCATTTTTGAAATAGAAATTACTAGCTGAAGGAATAATTGCAGCATTACTTGCACGAGTTGCATTTGCGGTCGTTTCCAAGTTTAATTTCCTAGCCGAATATAGATCTAAAATCCAGTTTTGCAGTACTCCATTTTTTACAAATTCATTTCTTCTACTCATTATTCCTTCCCCGTCAAACGGTCTTGATGTTATACCCCTTGGTAACAATGGGTCATCAATAATGCTAATCTCAGTATTAAAAATTTGATTATTTAAACTATTTCTCAAAAAAGAGCTATTATTTACAATATTGCTACCATTTATGGCAGAAGCAAAGCTCTTTACTAGCTCTTTTGCTGCTCTTTTTTCAAAAACAACCGGAAATTTGCCTGTCCTGATTGTACATGAACCCAATTGATCTATTGCTCTTTTTGCTGCTTCTTTCCCTATTGACTCCGGTGTTTTTAAATCACTGAAGTTGCATGCTACATCGTAATCGTAGCCTATTTTCATTTCATTCTTTTCTCCAGCAACAACAGAAACCTGATTAACAAAAGTTGACTTACTAAATGAACCAACAAAACCAGAAACGGTTGATAATACTGTATTTACTGAAGTATGTGAAGATGAAGCTCCTTCGGAATTAATAATATTTTTATGTGCAAGAGCTGAATTTTCTGTAGCTTCAGTAATTTCTTTTAAGTTATCAATTGTTACAACATTATTATCTGAGATATTTAAATCTGCAGAAGAGATATAATTACTGCCATCTACAGCAAAACTAATATAAGGATCTTCCTGGGCATTCTTTGCCATTTCCACCACTTGGCTCACTGCACTACTAAGATTATTCAAATCGTTTGTGGAAATATACGCAGCTTTGTTCTTACCTGCTATAGCTCTAATTCCGACAGTACAGTTTTTAGATTGTGATATTTGTTCAATTTTTGATAGACGCTGAGAAACCGAGGTCTTATTAGTTTCATATATTGTAACTTCTGCGTCTTGATTCTGCTTTTTTATTAGTTTAGTGATATCTGCTGCAACATTTAATATATTCATTTTTCATTCCTTGAGTTTCTATAAAGATTCTGCACCACCTATAACTTCAATCAAATCAGTTGTAATTGCTGCTTGACGAGAACGATTATAAAGTAATGCTAGTTTATTTAGCATTTCTTTTGTATTTCTGTTTGCTGATTCCATAGCAACCATCCTAGCACTATTTTCACTTGCTGCACTTTCAAGTAAAGCAGAATAAAGAGAAGCTGTAACATAATCTTGAGTCAAAGATTTTAAAATAAACTCAATATTTTGTGGTTCATACTCATAGCTGTAATCTGTTAGAGGACTAACTACAGAATTATCAATTAATAATGAGTCTTTACTCCATGGTTTTATTGTTTCTAATATTGGCTTTTGCATGAAGGTATTATAGAATTTACTGTAAAAAACCTTAACTTTATTGTATTTACTTAGATCTATATCACTAACCAAGGCTTCCACACGCTTTAGTGTGATTCCCTTACTATTTTCAACCTTCAAGATATTTTTAGAATTAAATCTATTTTTGCCTGTCTCAAAAGCTTTCTTACCAAAAAAAACAATGTCTACTTTCTTATCATTTGCAATTAATTTGTTTATATGCTCCTGACTAAATTTAACAACAGAGGAGTTGAAGCTGCCACATAAACCACGATCAGATGCAATAATAAATACTAGGAAAGAATCTTCATTATTGATATTTAGAATTCTTGCTAGTAATTCTTGATCCGCTGATAGCGCTAGTGAAGAAATAATGCTATGCAGCTTAGATATATGCAATTTTGAATTTGATAATTTCTTTTGGCTTTGTAATAATTTTGCTGCAGAAACCATTTGCATTATTTTCGTGATTTTCTGCACAGACTTAATATTTTTAATTCTTAAGGATAATTCCTTTAAGCTCTTCATTTTATATATAATTCTAATTTATTAAAATATATAACTGGTAATGTCTAAAAACAAGTTTTTTTGACATTGGAATCAAACCTAACTAAGAAACTCACAGATTTACTGTTTTGAGATAAAGATTATATTAAAGCAATCTCGATGTAAAAGTATCACACCTTATGGAGTCTTATAATATAAGGTAAATACAATTAAGACTATTGCAACTTGAGCACTTATAATCCCATTGCTTTAGCTCTTTATTACAATCAACACATTTCCAACCTGGATCAGGCACAGCTTCTGAGTTCATCTTATTTAGCCAGTAAATTGCTTGATCATACTCTTGTAGCATAATCTTGAGCTGTACCATAACAAGGTAGATTGATATGTAATTAGCTTTTTTCATAGCAATATCTAAATGCTGACTTGCAAGATCATATTTCCCTAAGCTAATTGAAGACAAAGCAAGCAAGCAATAACTAAAATAATAATCAGGGCGTAAGTTATATAGTCTTTCAGCGCCTTTATTATTTAACTTGATATACATTCTAGCTGATTGAGGAGTAGGATTTACTCTATACTCTTCCTCTAATACTGTGGAAGCTTTTCTGATTTTTTCAAGCTTGATATATAATTCTGC
This sequence comes from Wolbachia endosymbiont of Kerria lacca, assembly GCF_051602725.1. NCBI lineage: Bacteria > Pseudomonadati > Pseudomonadota > Alphaproteobacteria > Rickettsiales > Anaplasmataceae > Wolbachia > Wolbachia endosymbiont of Kerria lacca. The sequence continues at coordinate 1,173,349 of NZ_CP192272.1, read as the reverse complement.
CTTTAAATAATTGATGGGCTGAAAAGTTGCATAATAACTTTGTGCTTTAGCTAAATAATCTATAGCTTTGCAAAAACTTCCTTTACTTTCGTATTGCTTTGCTAAAGCGCAATAAAAAACCGCTAACATCTTTTTACGATCAAAGGGAAGAAAAATATTGAATTTGATAGCTTCCTTTAACTTTGAAATTGCATTTATCCAATCTTCTTGCAATATACAATGCTCTATTTGAAAGGGAATAGACAAAATTTTATCATTAATTGAACTAGAGCAATATTCTATAAATTTTTGAAAGACTAACCTTTCTTGCTTTAGGTGAATAATCAGTTTATTGATCAGAAGTAGAGCTAAGTTGCGATTTTTACTTGCAATACTCGTTAAATTATGGCTGAAAAAGCTGTAATTTCCCGTTTTACCTGAATTAAAGAGCTTTACTAAAGATAATTTATCACTTTCTTCATTTAGATTTTTAATTAGCTTATTGGTGTTCTCTATATTACCTAAATCTAAGCTAAAGAAAGCTTCAAAGAGAAGCAATTCTTCCCTACTTCTTCTTCTATTTTTTATGTTAGCAAATGTTGATGAAATAGAAGAACAAAAACGTGCAACTGCAATCAATAAAAATAATAAGACTACGCAAGCAAGAATAACGAAATATAGATCAATACTTATAGTGTAATTGCCTAATTCCAATTTTATTACTTCACCACTTACCTTGATCCATATGCCAAATAAAAACGAAAAAGCAAAAATTATAAAATAAATCATGAGATGTATTGTAATAAGTGACGATATATTATTGAAGTATTCTTGAAAGCTACAATAAAATCATTCAATTTATTAAGCCATGGTTTGAATTCTGGGTATGTTAAGTCACTTATTGCGGTGGCTATGCTCTGCCAATCATTATCGCTTATTAATTCTTCAATTTCCGCAAGCTTTAACCTGAGTGGATCACTACGATCATCTATCTTGATCCAATTTGAAATGATTTTTTTAAACAAGTTACTTTTATTGTAGTTAATAACAGTCATGTTCTTCTCAAAAGACAATTTCAACCCGCATAAAGTATCTACCTCTTTCAAATTTTCCAATTCATTGACTGCATTTTCTATTTCTGGATCGTCAAGCTCTGATATCAAAGGCTTTATTGAATTTATATGATTATCAAACTTGGCTTCTTGCAATAACGAATTCTTCATCTTAATCACAAGTAGCAGCAACTTTGCGAGGTTCTTATGTCTTGAACTACCGTCACCTTGCTCACATTGAGTGTGCAGATTTCTCTTTAAATCAAATATCTTTTTCTCTACCTTAATTTGATTAACTTCAAGCAACATTTTAAGTTCATCTATCTTTTCCGTTACAATACTTATACTATTTTCACTCTCTTGCTGATTTATTTTAAAAAATATTATGTTATTTATTGTAATATAGCTAACAAACAACAATATAATTAAGAACCAACCTATGCATTTTCTCCAAGTATCATTCATAACGTAATATCTCCACAGGATCTTGAGCAGCTGCTTGTAATGCAGGAGGAATTGTCGCTAAAAATGATAAGAACAATGCAAGTGCAGAAATGTTAATCACATCTTGAGAGACTAATATCACTGGCAAACTTGAAAAAAAGTATATCATAGGATCAAACAGTTTGATGTTGGTAATGTTTTCTAAAAACACTCTAATACTTTCAATATTGAGAGAAAAAACAACCCCTATAATAGAGCCAAGACAAGTTCCTGTAAAACCAATCAGCAATCCACAAGCACAAAATATGCGCATAATGCTTCCGCTTGTTGCACCAAACGTACGCATAATTGCAATTGCAGATTTCTTTTCTTGCACTATCATCATCAAATTTGAAACAATATTAAATGCTGCTACAACTATAATTAAAGTGAGAATTAAAAACATCACATTTCTTTCAGTCTTTAAAGCATTAACATAATGGCTTTGCTGAGACTGCCAACTTTCAGCTCTCATTCCTGTTTCTTTTGCTATAGCGTTTGCTAGCTTATTAGCCATAGCAATATCATCTACAAACACTTCTATATTTCTCACATTATCTTTATAATTAAAAAAAGCTTTAGCTGACTTTATGGGCATATACATTAAGGTATTGTCGTACTCAAACATACCCATATCAAATATTGCTACAACTTTATATTCTTTCATTTTTGGTATTTCACCAGACAGTGCATCAAATCCTTCAGGTGATATAAGCATAATGTTATCACCATAATCAATATTCAAAGCTTCTGCTAATCTTGCCCCTATTATGATACCTTCATCGAATTTTTCCACGTTACCCATAATTACATTATTCTTAACGATAGTATTATTAAGTAAGTCTTTAGTTGACACACCACGGACTACGCTACCCACAATTCCACTATTTGCTGCAACGATCACTTGATCATTGGTCATAGAAGTAGCTTTTAATACACCTGGGATTTTCTCAATAGATTTTAACACTGCGTGGTAATCTGAATTTATGCTTCTATCAAAGTAAACATTAATATGACCATTAATGCCAAGTACAGAGTCGAGCAGCTTTGCTCTGAACCCATTCATTACAGACATTACTACTATTAGCGTTGCAACTCCAAGAGCAATACCAATAATAGAAAACAAGGCCATTATAGAGCAAAATCTAGAATTCTTTGCTCGCAAATAGCGAATAGCCATAGTAAATTCAAAGGCAATAGACATTATACTAAGATTTAAATATCATACTTTTTATGCTTCATATAACTGTAATTTTTCCTTTACCTCAAATGAGGTTGTCTAAATTTAGCAAGCTTATAGAATATATTCAATGTTCTATATTAAGACCTTCCATATATATCGTCCAATCTTACTATATCATTATCAGATAAAAACTTTCCTACCTGAAACTCAACTATCTCAAGAGGAAATCTTGTACTTTTATTCTCAATTTTATGAAACACCTTCCTTGGAATCTCTACTACATGATTTTTTGTTATAGCATATGTTTTGTCATCTAAACTCACGCATCCAACCCCTGATAGTATTATATGGTACTCATCTCTATAGTGGTGAAATTGCTTAGAAGTGCAGCTCAGTGGATTTATAAAAAGGTATTTTATAAGAAAATCCTTGCCCATTAAAACTACACTATAAAATCCCCATGGCTTAACCTCTTTCCTTATTGGCTTTACTTCCTTAACTTTATTAATGAACAACATTAGGCTCTTACTTGGCCGTTTATAAACTCTACCTAGTAAATTTTTTGCATCATTTTCTGTCATCAAAACTGGCTCTCTTCCTTTGATTACAGCTTGAAACGACTCAAAATTCTTATTAAATCTCTTACTTAACTCTAAAACTGAACCCCAAGTGCCAACATCCATCCAATCGAAATTGGCTTCTATCATTACAATATTTTCTGCTTTTTCTATCACTAGGTGATCAATAGATGTATCACCCATTCCTGAACAATTTTGCTGTTCTAAATACAGAAATCTCTCTCGTGATACAAAATGCTTCATACTTTCACAACATAAATTATAGAGAGTCGGAGCAATTTTTTTTATCTCATCTATATAGCGTTTTGCTCTAAACACAAATATTCCAGAGTTCCAATAATGATCGTTACTTACCTTACGCTCGGGTTTTTCTGTAAAATCTTTTACTATATGACATTTTTCTTTCTGACCATATACTGCATTTATATAGCCGTATTCAGAATTGAATTCATGAGGCTTTACCCCAAAAGTGACTATAGAGTCAGTTTCAGAGGCTAGCTTAGACGCTTTCTCAATAGAAACATAAAAACTATTCAAATCACCTATAAAATGGTCTGAAGGCAGAACTAAGATTGTCTCGTTCCTATCGCAGAGAAGCACAGCAATTAGTATTGCTGCCGCTGTCCCAATTTTAACTGGTTCAAAAACTACTTTACATTCCTGTAATGCATGTAATTCCTGCATCAATAATGACTCATATTGTATATTTGTGGTAATGATGGGTGGCATATAATCGCCTTTTAGCCTCAACAAAGTGTTGTGAAACATAGTATTCTGACTAAATATTTTCTGAAATTGCTTTGGCTTAGATAGAGGCCAAAGTCTGCTGCCACTACCACCACACAGTATTACAGGGCGCATTTAATTAAGATATTAATTATTTGATTAATATCTTATACTAACGGCAAAATGCATGCAAGTTTTTATTGTGAGATGATTAAAGTAAAAAGTAATTTAAAGTGATGGTTGACTACGAGCATTATGGAATCCCTACATTTCGTGATGAGTCTTGTCTTCTTTCTATCTCTCTATCAATATGAGGAGTGCTGCTTTTTTGATTAACGGCTGCAGCTATTTTTTTATCAGTTTTGTTTTGCGGCTTCTCCTTTAAGCTTTCTCCAACACCTGGTTCTCTGGATTTATCTATACTTTCACTACTTTTATTCAGCGCCTTTTCCAAGTCTCTTTCAATACCTAGACTTCTAGCGTCAAGCTCATCCCATGTGCCCACTATACTGAGTGGCTTATGATCCTTCTGCTCCGGCTTTAGCCCTTCTTCACCTTTAATAATATTAAAGTCACTTTTTGCCTCTTTCCAACATTCTTTCAATTGGTGTTTCGACATAGTAAGATAAGCATTACCATACTTTTTCTCATTTTCTACAAATAATAAAATTGGAACCTTAAGTATTGTAGCTCCCATATTTACTAAATTTTTTACTACCACTGCAGGAGTGAAAAAAAGATAACCAAAAGATTTTGCAACTCGATTTTTTCTAGCTATCAAATTCTCTCCTAATTTCATAGGAATAAAAGTCAGCATTCTAGCACAAATCTTAGCTAAACCCGCAACAAAAACAATAGGAACAGATATCAGACTTTTATCTAGCTCTAGATTACCATCCTGATCTCTAATTTCTGAAAAATGGGTGCTTAGCTTCTTGTAATCACTAGCGTATAGTAATTTTCCATTTCTTCCTTTTTCATCTCTATCTTTCTCATCAACTTCTCCCGTGTCATCATTGATGAAGCAGCCTTTTTTAGCAAGAAAAGAGGAATTAGTTAGCTCAAACTTATCATCTTTTTCCCGAGCTTCAAAAATTGGAATATGTTTTTCAAGATCAATTTTTGAAAACCCAAATGGTTTATAGTAGCCACCATAATGCTTAACATCCTTGTTTTTTTCCCGATTAACTAAAAAGTCAATGGTAAAATAGGACCTATCATCCGTTTTCTCGACAAGAGCTAATTCAAAAGTTTTCTTGTCATACAAAAGTTTATATATAGTCTCACCATTACTATTCTTACTTTCTACAACTTTCCCAGATTTCACAATCTGATCGTAATTCTTTGGATATTTGCATTTTCTTCCATCTGTATATGTCATTACCTTCCTAAGATCCTTGACATAAATTTGAGATTCAGATGAAGCAAATAAACCTTTTGCTTTAAGCGTAAAGTCTGCTACTCCTTTTTTTAACACTCCAAACATGTTGTCAAACCAAAATCACTATAGCTCAATAATAAAATTAGTAAACTAATAATATACTAACACAGAACTAACAATTTTACAAGAAAATATGCCTATAAAAGAAAAAAGTCGTAAAAGCAAGGACTATATAAGTAATGCTTGATAAGTATTTTATGCATGTAATTGTAAAAATCCTTAGAAGTACGCTGTCTATATAATCTTCACACACTACCTGCATTCCAAGAACTGCATGCCAAAAAATGCAAAACACCAGTATAACAAAAAACAAAAGCTCTAGTGGATGATTAATAGCCTGAAATAATTTTTCATTAAAAGATAAAGGGCTATCAACATAAAATGTGCAAGAAAATGAGTAAATAAACCAAGGAAATAAAAATAACAAAATCACCGCAGAAACACGCTGGATCCACCAATGATGTACTGAATTTACAGATTGACTCATATAAATATAAAAGCCATAGTAGAAAGAAATAGCATTATTGTTAGTAATATAGCACTTTTTAAAACACTAGCAATTTCTAAATTAAGCCCAGCATCCCACAATAAATGACGAATACCATTGAGAAAATGATACATAAAGCTTACAAAGCATAAGATATAAGCTAATTTAGCAACAGGAGTGAACAATAATGCATTTAAGCACCTTACTATAATTAACTTAGGGGAGTAAACATATAATATAAAATACCAAGAAAGTATGATTAATAAAAGAAATAGCAAGATACCAGTCAATCTATGCATAATAGAAAAAAAACTAGTAACTTGTACTTTATATATTTGTAAATGTGGGGAAAGAGGCCTGTTACTCATAAAATTTCGTTATCGAGAAATTAAAAAATAAAGTAGAAGTAAAGACAGCAGTATAGTACATAATGACACTATTATTTGAAATGGTGAATTACGTACAAAGCCTAAGGAGGTAATCCAGCTGCAGATTCCCCTACTGCTACCTTGTTACGACTTCACCCCAGTCACTGATCCCACTTTAAATAACTCCTTCCTTGCGGTTAGGCCATTAGCTTCGAGTGAAACCAATTCCCATGGCGTGACGGGCAGTGTGTACAAGACCCGAGAACGTATTCACCGTGGCATGCTGATCCACGATTACTAGCGATTCCAACTTCATGTACTCGAGTTGCAGAGTACAATCCGAACTGAGATGTCTTTTAGGGATTAGCTTAGGCTTGCGCACCTTGCAGCCCATTGTAGACACCATTGTAGCACGTGTGTAGCCCACTCCATAAAGGCCATGATGACTTGACATCATCCCCACCTTCCTCCAGCTTATCACTGGCAGTTTCCTTAAAGTACTCAGCATTACCTGATGGCAACTAAGGATGAGGGTTGCGCTCGTTGCGGGACTTAACCCAACATCTCACGACACGAGCTGACGACAGCCATGCAACACTTGTGTAAAATCCGGCCGAACCGACCCTATCCCTTCGAATAGGTATGATTTTCATGTCAAGAAGTGGTAAGGTTTTTCGCGTTGCATCGAATTAAACCACATGCTCCACCGCTTGTGCGGGTCCCCGTCAATTCCTTTGAGTTTTAATCTTGCGACCGTAGTCCCCAGGCGGAATGTTTAACGCGTTAGCTGTAATACAGAAAGTAAACTCCCCATATTTAACATTCATCGTTTACAGCGTGGACTACCAGGGTATCTAATCCTGTTTGCTCCCCACGCCTTCGCGCTTCAGCGTCAGATTTGAACCAGATAGACGCCTTCGCCACTGGTGTTCCTCCTAATATTTACGAATTTTACCTCTACATCAGGAATTCCTCTATCCTCTTTCAATCTCTAGATTAATAGTTTTAAAAGCAATTCCAAGGTTAAGCCTCGGGATTTCACTTTTAACTTATTAACCAGCCTACGCGCCCTTTACGCCCAATAATTCCGAATAACGCTAGCCCTCTCCGTATTACCGCGGCTGCTGGCACGGAGTTAGCCAGGACTTCTTCTGTGAGTACCGTCATTATCTTCCTCACTAAAAGAGCTTTACAACCCAAAGGCCTTCTTCACTCATGCGGCATGGCTGGATCAGGCTTTCGCCCATTGTCCAATATTCCCCACTGCTGCCTCCCGTAGGAGTCTGGACCGTATCTCAGTTCCAGTGTGGCTGATCATCCTCTCAGATCAGCTATAGATCATTGCCTTGGTAGGCTATTACTCCACCAACTAGCTAATCTAATATAGGCTCATCTAATAGCAATAAATTTTTCCCCCGTAGGGCGTATACGGTATTAGTTGCCGTTTCCAACAATTATTCCGTACTACTAGGTAGATTCCTATACATTACTCACCCGTCTGCCACTAAGTTATACCATAGCAAGCTACAATATAACTCCGTTCGACTTGCATGTGTTAGGCCTGCCGCCAGCGTTCATTCTGAGCCAGGATCAAACTCTCAAATTTAGACTTCAACCTATAAAAGGTTGAGGGTACATCGGATAAATCCGACAAAAAATAATTTAGCTTAATACTGCTGTCTTTATTTCTACTTTAGAAATATTTTAATCTCCAACTATTCAAACAACTCTAAGAATATTATTATGTGATATAATCACTATGTCAATATGTTTTTGCAAATCAAAAGCATTAATGTATAAATATATAACTATTTGGAATATTACCATGAAAAAATACATCTTTCTGCTTGCACTCGCGCCAATGTTAGTTGGCATCACATTATACTTATTGCGCAACATTGATAACACAAAACAATCTATAACTGCAGGTGACAGGTTTTACGAAGTATTATTCTTAAAAAAAGATAATAAGTCACTGCTAGAAGAAACAGATTCAAATTGGGAGTATTTAGCAAATTTTGAACGCGCATTCAATCATATCTCAGATTCAATGCCAACAGACACAGCATCTATTATTTATAATGATTTGGCAGACGATAAAGATGCTCCTGATGTTTTGCGTGAGTTAGCACAATACTTAGAAGTAATGAGCTTACTTCACTCCAGCGGTGAAAAAACAAATAGAGATAAAATTAGTAATTTAGAATCAAATGCAGTGTACCCTTATTCAAGCCAAGAAGCTATCGCTATAGTAAAGATACACAGTAACGACATTAAAGGTGCAATTGAAATATTGCATTCATTATTAAATGATAGAGAATGTCCGACTCTAATCAAGGCCAATGCACAAGAATTACTTCGGATATACGAAAACTAAAAAACTTGCTTGCATAACAATTTGGCAGCGCATCTGATGAAATAAAGAACTTTACTTGACAAACCTCCCTATTTTATTATGGCACTAAAAGTATTTATGACTCAAAATTTGTTTTTGACTGTAGGATCAATCACAAAATCCAGTAAAAACTTAGGTGTTTATTGGTAGATTACGTAAAATTATAGCGGTTTTTTAAATTTTTTCTATACTCAGCCAAGTCGCGCTTGTTAGAACATTATTACAGCACCACTTACAGTAATATAGAGTCAAAATTTCACTACTCAGAGGTTCCTTTTACCTTTTTATTTAGTAAGACTTCTCTATATTTATAGTTAATATATCAAAGAATAAACTTCACTCGCAGAATGTCATTCTAGCACTAAAATGACAAAAAGAGGATAAAATCGCAATAGCTATGTATCAAGCACCGTTGTATTTTCTCTATATTTTAGATTACTTTGTTTACCCCCCTCCCTTTACCATTCAGCTACGCAGATAGTTACTACAAACCGTAAAGATGTTTAAAAGAAATCTAATTTTTTATCAACTCATACATTTCATTACCAACTTCACAATAAGGTTCTGCAGTTGGATAAAAATAATCAAAAAAGAAATAATCCTTTAGTATTTCTGTGCTGCATCCAGAATTATAGTAAGTATCAAGCCTTCCTTTAAATATCAACAAGAGTATCTTTATACTTTTTCCAAATCACCCTCCCCCAAACTGGTCTACGATGTTTGATAGGTATGCATCTCGATCATTTAACCCTTTGCTCTTATATTTACCAAGCATACTTTTCATTTTAGAATTAAGATCGAATGCTTTTATTTCAAGATCTGCACCTTTCTTCATATAATCTAAATCATTAGCTAATTTTGTATTGAAACTCTGTGTAAGCTTTGCAGCCAGCTCTCTTGCTTTTCGTCTTTATTAAAGCTAGTATCAAACCAACCTCAGTCACATTTGCAACAATCACATGCTTTACACCATATTCATTTAGAACCAAATGCATTACATATTTCACTAACCGCTTTATTTCAATACTTTTTCTGCTTTAACATTGTTATAAGCAGTGGCACCCATAATATTATTTCCTCGATTATAATGAAAAATAAAATCTCCTTTACCTACGTCTGGATGATGTTTAATTACTGCGTTTAGCTGATTAACTAAACGAAATTTATTGAGGAAATAAGAAAAAATAGGGTTAAGAATTTCAGATGCTGTTGCATATAAAATCGCATAGTTATGACCTTACTGTTCATAGTATCGATCAAAAAATGAGCATCTCCATGATGACTTAAATTCTTCTAAACCTAAATACCTTGCTACATATTCAACAACAGTAAGGCCATTGCTAAAAATCCTCCTTAATAAAAAGGGGCATTAAGTTTCACGTTTCTTACAAAGGATAAGTTATTAAAATTTCAATAATTACACCATTATCAGATAAACTATCACCCAGAACACAAAAATTTTTACACTTTGAATTAGAGTTATTCTTTTCATTTGCCATAACATTCAATATCTAATCATACTGCTCTATGAAGCCTATAAAAAAAGAAAAATAGGGTAAAATTATAGAACTTTGGCTGAATTTTACCTATTTTTTGAGCAGCCCTTCTGCCTTAAAAGAAACCTCTAAGTTTTTTAGCACGGCTTGGATGTTTCAACTTACGTAGTGCTTTTGCCTCTATTTGCCTAATTCTTTCACGTGTAACATTAAAAATTTTTCCTACTTCTTCTAAGGTATGCTCCTTTCCATCTTTACCAAGGCCAAAGCGCATCCTTAGAATTCTTTCTTCTTTTGGTGTTAAAGTTGCAAGAACATTGGTCGTAATGCCACGCAAGTCGGCAAGTATTGCAGCATCCTCTGGTTTAGAAACTCGCTTATCTTCTATACAATCACCGAAGGTACTACTATCATCCTTTCCTGTTGGAGCTTCAAGACTTACTGGATCTCTTGCTATTTTCATAACTTTACGTATTCTTTCTATCGGCATTGCCAATTCTATACTTAATTCCTCTAATGTTGGCTCTCTACCCATTCCATGAGTCATCTTTCTTAATGCTTTATTGATTTTACTGATAATTTCCACCATATGAACTGGTATTCTAACTACTTTAGACTGTTCAGGTATTGCCCTAGTTATTGATTGTTTTACCCACCAAGTACCATAAGTCGAAAATTTATATCCACGTTTGTAATCAAACTTATCTACAGCCTTCATAAGACCAATATTGCCTTCTTGTATCAAGTCAAGTAGATCAAGTCCTCTTTTTGAATACTTTTTAGCAATTGAAACCACTAGCCTTAAATTAGCCTTTATCATCTCTTGCTTTGCTTCAGAGACTTCTCGTTCGTGTTTTTGTATTCTCTTGATTAGCTCCTTAAACTCTTGTACTTTATCTCCTTGTACATAACTCTTAATATTTCTTAAGGCACTAGCTATATATTCATAGTTATCGTTTATAAACCTTAAGAATTTATTTTTTAATTCACCTGTAAAAAGGGAATGATTTTCATTCTTCTTTAAAAGACTGATTTCGCTCAATTCGTGCTCTAAAAGCACAGCACAATAAATATTATAGAAACTTTCTCTATCAATATCGTACTTTCTAGCCTCAGTAATAAGATTAGCTTCTTCAAACGTGATTAGTCTATTTATTTCGTAAAGTTTTTGTGTAATTCTGGCAATAGCAGCATCACTAAACTGAATTTGTAATGCTACAGACCATATTTGATTATATAAATTTTCTAGCTCATTAGAGAAATCTTTAGAATTTTTTTTCAATACCAATGCTTCATTTGTTAAAGTAATGATCTCATCCAATGCTGTGATAACCTTTGGCAATAAATCACTTTCCATTTCAAGAACAGAAATGTTTAAATTCGCTGAACTTATATCTTCACTCTCATTTCCCTTTTCATCGTTGCCTTTTTCCTCATCATCAACATAATCTTTAACATCTTCAGCTTCACTTTCTTCTTTGGCTACCATATTGAAATCAGAGTTATAAATTGCATCTAGATTTATCATTTCTCTCAGCAAAAAAGTTCCCCCACTTAAATCATCACGCCATGTTTTGATCATGTTGAATGCCACTGATGTTTCAATTATTGCACGTAACATGTTATGCTTTTCAGATTCAATTTTTTTTGCTATCTTAATTTCATCTGCTCGTGACAAAAGCTTTACAGAGCTCATATCTTGTAAATAAATCCTTACTGGATCATCATTTTGCACTAAAGTTGTAGTAGTATTCAACGATGTCTCATCATCATCAAGCTTATTACCATCATCATTAGAAGGAGCTTCTTCCTCATCTTCACTACTTTCGAGTATGTTAATTCCAGAGTCTTGCAATAAAGCTATAGTATCATCTATAAAATCAGGTGGAAAACTTTCATCTGACAACTTATCATTTATATCATCAAAAGTGATAAAACCGCCCTTTCTTATACTTTTGGTTACAAGATCTTTGATGATCTTTTTCCTATCTTCCGTACCATTAATAGTTGACATCATTACCTTTACAGTTTATAATTTTATTTCTTATTTATCAAATAAACTTACAATTAGCAAGCTTATAGTTTTATTCTTAATTTATAGTTACTTGCTACTTCATATAGTTTAAGATACTGTCAATTTATTCACACTCTTCTTAATCAACTAATCTCTCCATTCTTACTACTATGGACAATCCAACTGAAAATGTTGCAATTCCAACCACTATAGCAGTAAGCATTAAGACGTGAGGTATAGGATTGGTATATAAGTGAAAATTTGAAGTCAATATAGGAGGTAAAGAACTTTTTACATACCCTAAAGATATGTAAAACAACAAAACAGATGCTTGTAAGACACTTAATCCCATCATTTTTTTGATTAAGTTTTTATCATTTACAATGATATAGAAACCTAGCACCATTAATATAGTAATGCCTACATAATTATATAGAGTCATTGTTTTTTCCTGCGAGCAAAATTTATATATATGATTAACATGGAAGAAGAGACGGTAAGCAATACACCCAGCTCCACTAAGAAAATACCCAATTTTTGACCTGTTCTACTATCAGCTGACAATATACTATAGGATAAAAAATTTTGGCCAAATAAAACTGTTATAATACCAGCTCCTCCATAGGTTAAAATACCTAGTACGTTAGTAAATTTGATAATAGAGTAAGGTATTGCTTTTAAAGTTGTAGGTATATCAAATAACATAGAATATAATATTATCCCAGAAGCAATAATTATTCCCGCCTGAAAACCTCCACCTGGAGTATAGTCACCATGAAACTGTATGTATAAACCAAACAAAATGATAAAAGGTATCATCAAAAATGTTACTGCACTTAATACCGGATCTTTAATCACTTTCTTTCTCTTCTAATATTAACATTATACAAAGTGCAGCAGTAAAAACTACTATAGTTTCTCCAAATGTGTCATAGCCACGAAAGCTTGCTAAAACAGCTGTCACTATATTAGGAATACCAATAGCTTTTTCAGTATTTTCTACATAATAAGGAGCAACGTGCAAGTGAACTGGAGCATTATGACTGCCAAAATCTGGTAATTGAATCATAAAGTATGATAAACATGCAGTCAAAAATAACATAAAAAAAAGTGTTGTGAGGCTATGAGATAAATTTGCTTTGTAATTCTTTACCAAAGAGAGTGCTGCAAACGTAAAGACTGTGCTCAATCCTGCACCAACAGAAGCTTCAGTAATTGCAACATCTGGCGCATTCATAATCAAGTACATAAGTGCAATAAGTGAACTAAATACACACATTAGAACAGCACTTACAACCAAATGTTTCGAAAGAACTATAAAAACTGTAACCGTGAGTAACAGCAAAAGTAATATTAGATTCAGTATTTCTAGCATCTTAACCTTCTTTAATAGTCTTTACTTTTATAATAAGTACGCGCTAAAATATAACTGTTAGTTGAATTGGCTATCCATATTATAAAAATCAATAATATAACTTTAATAGTATTGATTGAAAATTCATTTTGCCAAGCAAAACCAATCAACAACAACATTGCGCCACTAGAATCTGCAATACCTGCAGCATGTAGTCTAGTATAGAAATCAGGAAATACTACTACTCCTACGCTTGAAATGAATATTAAACAAACACCTAAAAATATGAGAATGGATGCTACCATAAATTATCAAAACAACATTAATCTCATTAGCGCTATAGTTGATATAAAGCTGATGCTAGCATATAGTAATGCTATATCAATTAAAAAAAAATCATTCAGAGTAATCGATATTGCTGTTATGAGTAAAACTACTTGTGTTGATAAACTATTGAATGCTAAAATCTTATTGTACACATCACTTGACCTAAATACTATACAACATAACATTACACTCATACAGAACAAAAGCGCATAGATAGCAATACTAATCATTTATAAGCTATTATAACCTCTGCAGATTTCTAAATCGGTACTTCTTCACCACTATCTTGATCATCTATTTCATCATCGTGGCTTTCTTGACTTACATCCAGACTTGTGTTAAGTTGATGATCAGAAAAATTTAACAAATTTGCTAGCTTACTTGGACTATTAATATAAGTATTATCTGTGTTTCCTTTCATGTGCTCCTTGCACCTTTTCACCAAAAGGTTAAACAACTCATGAGTATTCACCTTCTTTTCTGCTATTTCATATAAAGAAACTATCGTATCCTTATGATCTTTAAACTTAACCATTTCAACGGGATCGCTTGCCCCTGTACTCAAACCATGCGTTCTTTGACTTGCTAGCAGAACCAATTTAAAACGGTTGTGTACCTGTTCTACACACTTTTCTACAATAGACTCAATCATAAAATACTACCTTGATAAACTTTATACTATATCACAAAAAATAAGATGTCAACTTCGGATCTATTGAGATTCAATTCTACATTCTACTTTTTCTTCTTTAGCTTTTACTGATTGATTTTCTGTTATTGTAATTGTTATTTCATGATCAAGCTTTTTCAAAAAACCTAACAGTCTCTCTAAAGAAAAACCACTTGTCTTACCACTTTTAATTTGTGACACCTTTGGTTGATCAATACCAAGTTTCTCAGCCGCACAAGCTTGAGTCCAAGTATTTTTTCCTATAATTTTACTTATTATGCTCAGCAATTTTTTTTTTATTGCTTCACTATCCAGATTGTTTAATGATATTGTTTCCATAATTTTTACTCTCACATACCAACTAGCTTTATTAAATATTATATCATAATATTTAATATACCAATATATTAATAGTATATAACTTGTCAATAACTATCTGATACTCAAAATTTTAAATTGACTATAATTTTTATCAAAATACTAGTAATTTCAAACTATTATTTTGTAAAAAACTTACTATTAAAGAGAATAAGTTGAAATTGCAAAGTTTAAAATACAGAAATAATCATTTTACAAACTCATTTTAGAGACTGTACATGATCTCAAGAAAGGAATAAACCGGAGATAGAGTATGTAAATTATGAAAACAGAGCAAGATGAGTAGGAGAAAAACTGAGTAGAGTTCTGTAGAAAGAAACAAAATCAAGAAGATTTAGGATATATTTTACATAGTGTTACAGGTCCTAAAAAGTGGCTTCAGTGAATCAACAATGTTTTCAAAATGGCAAGATTATTTTAATAAATGAAGTAAAAAACATAGCGGAAGTAAAGAAAGTGTTTTGAAATATATATAAAAAAGTAATTGCAAAGAAACAAATAAAAGGATGTAACTGTAGAAATCTTTGCCGTATTGTCAAAAGGTAAGTCTCTAATACTCTTATAGAAAAGTGTAGACAATTGTGATAAGCAAAATTCAATACTAGCTTACAAATCGTCTTCTTGCTTCCACCGCTTTGCTTCTAAAAAGATTATGAATAGACCCTTATATCCGAAATTTATACCTCTATATTTTAATATAGGGATTCATTTCAATTTTTAAAGTTTCTATTTAATAAGAATGCTATATCATATTCGTAATTTAATTTAAATATCTGTTGCTTCTGAAATGCTATTTGGTTAGTAAATAAAATCATGTCTAATACAGAAAAAATGAAAAAGGATGTTGCTGTAATTATGGGAAGCGAGTCGGATTATGGCACTATGGTGCATGCTATTAACCTATTAAAAGAATTGGGAATTTCACATGATGTATTTATAATATCCGCACACAGAACACCAGAGAGACTCTTTAATTTTACTAAGTCTGCTCAAGAAAAAGGCTTTAAGGTTATTATAGCTGGTGCGGGAGGAGCGGCTCATTTACCTGGTATGACTGCATCGCTTACTTATTTACCTGTTATCGGTATTCCTGTGCATAGCAAGCAATTAAATGGGCTAGATAGTCTATTATCTATAGTGCAGATGCCAAAAGGTGTTCCAGTTGCAACAATGTCTATAGGAGAGAGTGGAGCATGCAATGCCGCTATTACCGCTGCATCTATATTGTCGATTTCTAATAGTGAAATTGCAGATAGATTAAAAAAATGGAGAGAGGGGCAAACTAAAGCAGTAAAAGAAAAACCAACATTATAATGGCAATAGTTCTTTTAGATACAAAAACCATAAATCGTATAGCAGCAGGAGAGGTAATAGAAAGGCCTGCAAGTGTGGTAAAGGAATTAGTGGAAAATGCAATAGATGCCAGAAGCTCAGAGATAGAAATTAAGATAGAAAGTGGTGGGCGTAACCTCATTACTGTAATCGATGATGGTAGCGGAGTAAAAAAGGATGATTTAGAACTTGCGTTTATGCGCCATGCTACTTCAAAATTGAGTGACAGTGAATTGATAGAGATCAAGCATCTTGGCTTTAGAGGAGAAGCTTTGCCTTCAATTGCAGCAGTAAGCAGAATAAAATTATCATCTAAGGCAAGCAAAGCAGATCAAGCATGGTCTATAAGGTATGAGGGGGGAGAAAAAATAGGAGAGCTTATTCCTTATCCTTTATCGATAGGAACATATATTGAAGTACGAGATTTATTTTTTGCCACACCAAATAGACTAAAATTTCTCAAAACCGAAAGGGCAGAAACACAAAGCATTGTTGATATTGTAAACAACTTAGCAATGATCAATTATGGAATTGAGTTTACTCTTATCTCCGATAATAAGAAGCTTCTTAAGTATGCTAAGCAGAACTCATTATTTAGCAGGCTATGCGAAGTAGAAGAAGAATTTCATGAAAACTCTTTGCAAATTAGTGAAGAAGAAGATGGCATTAGACTTACAGGATACATCTGTAAACCTACTGTCAATCGTAGCAATTCAACTCAGATCTATACATTTGTTAATGGTAGACCAATTAAAGATAATCTACTTATTGGTGCAATTCGTTATGCGTATCACGACCTTATTCCAAGCAATAGATATCCTTTTGCAGCGCTGCACTTAGAGATACCGTATGATCAAGTTGATGTAAATGTGCATCCAAATAAATCAGAGGTAAGGTTTCAGAACAAGAGGCTAATATATGAAATAGTGAGAAGAGGGCTAATAAAAGTGCTATCAAAGAGAATAGATCTTGCAGAAACTGTATTGGCTCAGAATGGAACAAAAACGAATCATCTATCATCAGATCCTTTTAGTAGGTCTAGTCTTAAAAATGAATTTTATGGAAGAAGGTCGTATCCTTTTGAAAACCAGTTAATGAGAAAATTTACTTCTCCAAATATAGAGACAAAAAGCTTATCAGAACATTCAAAATCGTTTGATTATACTGGTATGCAAAAATCTCCTCCACGAGCAGAAACTACAATTTTGGAAAGGAAACAAACCGATCTAATAAGGGACTATCCACTTGGGTTTGCACACTGTCAAATCTACAATACTTATATTATTGCCGAGGTAAGAGACAAACTAATTATAGTAGATCAGCATGCAGCCCATGAAAGACTAGTATACGAGTGCTTAAAGGAGAAATCAAGTATAAAAAGACAAAAACTTCTTTTGCCTGAAATGGTTGAAATCAAAAGTCAAGCCGGTATGGAAATGATAGAAGTTTATAAGGATAAGCTTTTCGAAATGGGCTTTGATATCGAAATTAAATCAGAAAATGCGATCATAGTAAAAGAAATACCTGCAATCTTAGGGTCAATAGATGTGAAGAAAATGCTAATTGATATAGTGGATAGATTAATAGAAATAGAAGATACTCTACCTATAGAGGATAAAATAAATAAAATACTAGCTACAATTGCTTGTCATGGATCAATTAGAGCAGGTAGAAAGATGAAATTAGAGGAGATGAATGAGTTGTTGAGGCAAATAGAAAAAACACCATATTCTGGACAATGCAATCACGGAAGACCAACCTATATAGAAATGAAATTAAGCGATATTGAAAAGTTATTTGAGCGAAGGTAAGAAATTGTCACAAATGTGTATAGATTATACAACCCTAGTTTCGTCATCTCAAAACTCAGATACACAATTGTTCGAACATTGCAATTTGCAGGTAATTTGTATAGTAGATAATGTCATTCTATTACTTGACGATGATTTATTATGCAGCTACTTGATTAAAATTAAGTTTCCTAAATCCCAGGCATTGTCTTTTATGTTAATAATTAATATACAACTAAAGATACTTATCAAAAACGACAATAAAGAATTCAAAAAAAGCCAGAAATTCTGTAGAATTGACCATATAATATAGAGAAAAAGGAAGTGTATGATCACATCCTTCACTCCGATCATTAATCTGCAAACAAAATAGTTTTGCATTTTTTGATAAGATTAAGTAATATCAGCGTATTAGTTATACAATTAATAATTTTTATGGATGAGCGTAATCCTTGGAATCTTGGAAAGAAACCGTCAGGTTCAAGTAATGAAGATATTTTAAGTAAAGCTGTGTCTGATATAAGATGCTTTTTTAATGGCTTAACCAGAAATAGAGGGAAAAAACCTTATTTCATCATTTTTATTGTTTTGTTGTTTTATTTTTGTACTGGTTTCTATATTGTCCATCCGAGTGAGGAAGGTATAGAACTTACTTTTGGCAAATATTCCAATACAGAAACATCTGGTTTGCGTTATCACTTTCCCTACCCTATTGGTAAGGTTTTTAAAGTGAATGTTAAAGAAGTAAATCGTGAAGAAATTGGGATAAGCAGCTCTTATGGGCGAGATACAGATCGTGGTGAAGGAGTGATGCTTACCGGAGATGAGAATATAGTCAACGTTAACTTTGAGGTCCAGTGGCGAGTTAGAGATGCCAAAGATTATTTATTCAAAGTGCGGGATTATAAACCTGGTTTCAGCGTTAAAAATGCTGCTGAAAGTGCCATGAGAGAAATAATAGGTAAAAATACGATCTCTTTTGCACTCGAAGGTCAAGGTAGGGCTGAAATCTCCAGAGATACTAGAATTTTATTGCAACAGATTCTTGATGGATATCAAATGGGTATAGAAATTTTATCTGTTCAAATGAAAAAAATTGACCCACCAGAAAAAGTGATTAGCTCATTTAGGGATGTACAAAGTGCTCGTGCAGATAAGGAGCGTACTATAAACGAAGCATATGCTTACAGTAATGATATTATACCTCGTGCAAAAGGTGAAGCAATAAAGATAAAATTAGATGCAGAAGCATATGAGAACGAAATAATAAATGAAGCGAAAGGTAATGCAAATCGCTTTTTATCTCTTTATGAAGAATATAGACAAAATCCTTCTCTTGTTAAGAATCGTATTTATCTTGAAACTATGGAAAATATTTTTAGCAAGGTAGATAAATTTGTTATAACAGACGATCTGAAAGGTATGTTCTCTTATTTACCTCTTACAAATCTAGGAAAATAGTCATGAGTAGTAATATTAAAATTGTTTTTGCTTTTGTATTTGTTGCATTATTGATTGCATTATCTAATTCAATCTTTGTTGTTCAAGAAACAAAACAAGCAATAGTTATACAACTCGGTAAAGTCGTAAAAGATGTTAGGGACAGTGGTTTATATTTTAAATTGCCATTTATAAATAACGTAGAATTTCTTGATAAGAGAATTTTAGATCTAAGTCCTGATAAAACTCCAAGGGAAGTGATAACTGCAGATCAAAAGCGTATTATAGTAGATGCTTATGCAAAATATAAAATAATAGATCCTATCACTTTTTATCAGACTGTGAAAAATGAATCAGGGCTAGTTAGAAGATTATATCCTGTCATAGAAGCTCACATAAGGGAGAATATAGGAAGATTTTCATTAATTAGTTTATTGAATGAAAAGAGATCAGAAGTTATGCAATTAATTCAACGTGGAGTTTATTCTGAAGCTGGAAAATTTGGCATAGAGATAATAGATGTAAGAATTAAGAGAGCAGATCTACCAGAAGAAAATAGTTCTGCAATATTCCGCCGCATGCAAACTGAAAGAGAAAAGGAAGCAAAAGAAATTAGAGCAGAAGGAGAACAAGCTGGACAAGAAATTAGATCAAAAGCTGATAAATTAAAAAGGGGAATTGTCTCTAGTGCAGTAAAAGAATCACATGAAATAAGAGGCCGTGGTTATGCTGAAGCAACTAGAATCTATAATGAGGCATTCAAGGTTGATGAAGAGTTTTTTAACTTTTATCGCTCTATGAAAGCTTACAGTAAATCATTTGCTGAGGGTAATACTAAATTTGTGCTTTCACCAAATAATAATTTCTTAGATATTTTGAACAAGGGATGGAAATAGTTTATGAAAAGTAAAGCATTTATTTTATCTATATTTGCATATTTTTTAATTTCATTTGCTTCATATGCTAATCTGTTTGCAAAAACAGTTGCAGATCCTGTATGTAGTTGTAATAAAGGGCTTGCTGATATAGTGGAAGAACTTATTCCCGCAGTTGTAAATATTTCAAGTGAGCAAATAGTTAAGCAAGAAAATAACAGTAGAACTAAAATCCCTTTTACGCCAAGAAATAATTTCTTTGATGACTTTAGAGAATTTTTCGAGCATTTTGATCAATTTTTCGATAGAGCTCCTAGCATTAATAGAGAAGTGACGTTACTTGGGTCTGGATTTATTATAGATAAAAGTGGAACCATAGTAACCAACTATCACGTTATTAAAAATGCCCAAGATATTACAGTTACTATGAACGATAATACTTATTTCAAAGCAGAAGTTTTAGGCTATGATGCAAAAACTGATCTTGCTGTGCTTAAGATTAATTCTGATAAAGATCTTCCTTTTGTTGAATTTGGTAATTCTGATAAAGCAAGAGTTGGTGATACAGTTATTGCAATAGGCAACCCTTTTGGTTTAGGTGGCTCTGTAAGTACAGGAATTGTGTCTGCAAGATCTAGAGACATTAGTATTGGTACTATGAATGAATTTATTCAAACTGATGCTGCAATTAATAGAGGTAACTCAGGGGGACCACTATTTCATCTAAATGGAAAAGTTATAGGCATTAATACTGCTATTTATTCCCCATCTGAATCTGGCGGTAACGTGGGTATAGGCTTTGCTATACCATCTAATCTAGCTATTTCAATTATTGACACATTAAAAAGTGGTAAAAAAATAAAACATGGTTGGCTTGGCGTGCAAGTTCAGCCTATAACAAAAGAATTTGCTGAATCCTTGGGTTTAAAAGATATCAAAGGTGCATTAGTTGCAAGCGTAGTAAAGGGCAGTCCTGCAGAGAAAGGAGGAATCAAAGTAGGTGATATACTATTAGAGTTTGACGGCAAAAAAATTGATAGAATGACGCAATTACCTCATATGGTTTCACGAACTGAGCCCGGAAAGAAAGTACAGGTTAAGTTACTTAGAAAAGGTAAAGAAGTCAATATCAAGGTTGCAATCGAGGAATCTACAAATGATGATTCAGGTAATAATCAAGAAGAAAATAAATCAACATCTAGTTATATAAGTGGTTTAACCGTTTCAAATTTGCCAAAAGAACTAAAAAACAATGCACCCACAAAGGGTGTAGTAGTTACTAGTGTAGATAGTAGTAGTAATTCTACACTACGTGTTATTAAGAAAGGTGATATAATTATTCAACTAGATGGAATCGATATTGAAAATACTAATGATTTTCAAAAACAAATTGATTCAGCAGTAAAAAAAGACGGCAAAGATTCAGTAATGCTGCTTATTTACCGCAACGGCAATCAATTTTTCACCTCAATCAAATTGAAGAAGTAGCTATTTATCTAGCTGGTCATGAAAAAATTGCTTGACAAATTTAACTAGCTTCTTTATCCTGAGGGTAAGGGTGTTTCTGTAGATTAATAAAATTTGTCCCTATACTGAAAACCTTTCCAACGAGGTTATGGAAGAACTAGATTTCAGTATCAAGCACTGGAACGATATCATCCATAAGATGAAAGAGCTGGAGTGGTAAGAAGTTCGATAATACAAAGCATTTTTATGCTCAGTTGTAAAAAAACAACTTTCTTTCACAAGTTAATTTATAACTAAATTAGTGTAAAATATAATTATATTTACTGATCATCAGTATTAATCAATAATTAATACCCATAAATTAATTATATCTAATCGCAAAGGGAGGTGGAGATGCGTTTTAAACTAGAAAAGGAAGATATTCCACAAAAAGATTGTAATAATAGAACTGGTCGTAGGATACCTGCACAAATAAGATTAAATAACAAAACAACATTTAGCCTGCCTAGTGTATCTTACATTATCATCGACAACAATATTGGCCTGAGTTTTCAAATTTGGGATTTGAAGCATGACGTGGCAAGTATACTAAACAACTTATCTGAATGGCCACAATTAAAGCTAGAAAGGGTAGGAAATGATTACAAATTCGCTTTAGTTACTACCTCTGATCAACCTTATTATTATTACTATGATGGCAAAGATACTATGATAGATACTATTTATCATATGCCTTATGGTTACACAAATGGTTTACATGTTAACACATATAATCATGAAAGCTGTAGTACTTATTATGAACTGCTAGAAAACAGGAAGGTTTTAATAGATCCAAAAGACATAATTAGTAGCGAAAATGTTAGTCTTATTTTGGAAGATCTTAAAAGTTCACCTGATAGAAGACTCAAAATAAAAATAGGAGACTATTTGTTTAAAGAATCAAGAAATATATACAAATTATATAGGAGCGCTCAGGTATATAATCAGGTATATAATTTAACTGGTGGAAAAGTTGGCATATTGAATAATATCCTTTCAGCATTTACTCGTATAAGCAATACATTCCAGTTATTCCCTTTTCATGAAATGGAGAGCTTGAAAGCACAAGATACCTATTTCGCAGTAAAAAAGTTAGGCAATAGTTATGTTGGTTGCATATCGTATGAAAATAGCACATGCAAAAATTTTTATAATTTTAACCCTAATTCTTTTGGGTATGAGCACGACAATAGACCAGGTCCATATCCTTATTATTATAACTTAGAAAATTTTGATAACTTTTTGGAGGTTGATGTGAATATTCAAGAACATATAAATTTAGAAACAGAAATTGAACTTTTAAAACGCAGAATAGACAGATTAGAACGTACTGGTGTACAAGGTCCTAAAGGTGAGCCAGGTGAAAGGGGACAAAAAGGTGATAGAGGCTTCGATGGAGCGCCTGGTCCTCAAGGTAACAAGGGGGATACTGGATCGTCAGGTGCGCATGGATCAAAAGGTGATCAAGGACCTAAAGGAGAAAAAGGGAATCAAGGCACTAATGGAATAACTCCAAGTATTAGTCAAGTTGTTACCGAATTTTCTTCTAACAGAGCCCATCTATATCCTTTAGCAGCAGCTATAATGGAAGAAGATCAGAGTAATTCCATGGGATTTTCAGAAAGAATAGCACATCTTTTTGGTGAGCGTGTAAAGCGAGAAGATTCTTTAAAAGCGTTAGTTAAAGGCGTACAAGGTCCTCCAGGCCAAAAGGGCGAACCAGGTCGTAACGGTCAACGGGGGTTAAAGGGCGAACAAGGTCCAAAAGGTAATAAGGGTGACCGAGGTTTTCCTGGTCCAGAAGGTTCTAAAGGAAATACTGGCTCAAAAGGTGAGAAGGGAGATGCCTCAAGTGCTATAGAAATTGCAACTGAATTAGTTACCAGTAAAAAAGCTGAGCTAGGAGAAGCAGTTCTTAACGCAAATGGTATCAAAGGTGAAAATCTTGCAACTCAGATTGCCGGTAAAATTAATCTTAATTCGCAGGAACTTGTGAATAAAATTGATGTAGCAAAACTTACTGAAGGAGTAGTAAGTAAACTTTCTTTAGAGGAAGCAAAAAACATTATAAAAGATACTGTGAGTAAGATAACAAGCGATGCCACAAAGAAAAATAATCCCGATCCTATAGCCTTCCAAAAATATGAAAAATTTGCAGAAAAGCTTGCTAAACTACTTGTTGATAGAAGCAGTATGAGCGAGATAGAAGCTCACAATCTTATAAAAGGTAAGGTGAGCGATTGGGCACTTGCTAAGTATCTTCTGCTTCATAGTGATTTAAATAATCAGCCAAAGGCTCTAGAAATCGTGAAGCAAGAAATAGACAAGGAAAAATTAGTTGAGTATTTGCTTGAGTATGCCAAATTAAAAGGCGATGTGAATGCAGCAAAAACAATAGTTGAAAATATTGTTCATCAGTTCTTTGACACTCAAAAAGTAGGTGAATTAGGAAGAGCAGTACTAGAAGCAAAAGATGATCAAGATAAAAAAGTGCTGGTAAATGATCCAGTCTTACGTGAAGGAATAGCAGAAGAATTGAGACAAAATCCAGGAAAGATAAAAGGTCCCAAAGAAGATACTGGTTCTAAAGGTGATAAAGGAGATACCGGAACAGATGGATTGCCAGGTGCACAAGGTCCTAAGGGAGAGCCAGGCATAAAAGGTGAGCCAGGCATAAAAGGTGAGCCAGGTATAAATGGAACAAAGGGAGATATTGGTCCTAAAGGATTAGACGGAGCCATGGGAATAAAAGGTGATATGGGTGAGAAAGGAAAGATAGGTTCTAAAGGTGACAAAGGAGATACTGGGTCTAAAGGTGATAAAGGTAGAGATGCAAGTCCTGAAGAAGTTGCACAAAAATTAATTAATAATGGCACTATTGCTAATCAGGTGCTTGAATATCGTGACCAAGGCGGAGATTTAGTATTAGAGAAGCAAGTTGCAGGAAGAATTATTAGTAATCAAGATATTCAAACAGGAATAGCCATTGCATTAGCTGATAACAGAATGGAAGAGCTAGCAGATGTGTTACTAAGTGATTCTAATCATACATTAGTAGAAAACCTTGCAAATAATACCGAGCTAACACAAAGCATTGCAGAAGAACTAAGGAAAAATCCAGGAGAAGTCCAAGGTCCAAAGGGAGAAAAAGGAGATATAGGTCCTAAAGGATTAGACGGAGCCATGGGAATAAAAGGTGATATGGGTGAGAAAGGAGAGATAGGTTCTAAAGGTGACAAAGGAGAACCAGGTGCGAATGGGTTGCAAGGACCTAAGGGAGAGATAGGTTTGCAAGGACCTAAAGGTCAAGTTGGTAGATCTGGTCTTAAGGGTATGCCAGGTCCACAAGGTCCAAAAGGAGATACCGGAGCTCCAGGTGCGAATGGATTGCCAGGTTCCAAGGGAGAAGATGGAATAGGTGCTACATTAGCTGATCAGTTTTTACGTGAGATAAGAAAAGCAAAAAATGAAACTCTGGATGCTAAAAAAGCAGCAGAGGCAGCTAAAAATGCTTCAGAAGGTTTTGCCAAACAAGCTAAAGATACGGAAGATAAGGTTAAAATACTACACAATCAAACAGTGAATCTTACAGGAGAAGCTGAAGATTCTGCTGATCAAGCACTTCAATCCGCAGAAAATGCGGAAGCATTGCATAGTAGCGTAAGAGATATGTTTTGTACAACAAATCCTGCAGATCAAGTTTGTAGTGCACGCAGAAGAAGGAGGGAAACTAAAAAATCATCAGTGACAAGCGGAGCAAGCAGACCAACTTCATTTATATCTCAAGTAATAAATTTCTTTTACCCTGCGGTAGGACAGGACAAATATAAAGTAAAAAATGAAATAGAGGAGCTTAATCGAGTGACAAAAATAATAGATGCAGTAGATATTGTAAAAAAATTTGAAGAAGTATTAGGAGAAACAGCTGTGAAATGCGGCATTTCAAAGAAAAGTCTAAATTTTAATCCAGTAGAACTGCAGTCAACCATTATCAATAAGTCATTACTTAATGATGAAAATCATAATGAGTTGTTGAAGTTCTTGTGTGTAGCTGCGAAAAAATCATTACCTGATTACAAACAAACTAGTAAATGTTTGGCTACTTTCAAAGATCATATGGAAAAAAGATTAAATGAGCAGCAAAGAGCTTTCGTTAATACTGAAAAAATAGTGGCAGATAATGAGCAGCCAAGGAGTTTTATGAGTTATGTCTCTCCTCCTAGTAGCCTAAGTGCCATTAATCAGCAAGTTGTTGGTTATTTAAGGTAATATCATGGAAAAACATATATTTAAAATAGAGGATAAAAATCCGCTCTATAAAAAATTGATTAAACTTCCTGCTGAATATTATATATTAAACAAAAATAGTAAGGTTATCAATTCACATATTGGTACAATTAAAGTAGAGGATATTAATGGTTTGAAGTTAAAGAAGCAGGGAGATAAAATATCTTTATATGAAGGAAACTTACCCCTGCAGGCAGAAAGATCTGATGAAAGTGGAAACTCTATTAAAGAGGATCTTATTGTAGAACAAGAAGCTATAATAAGTACAAATAGAAACAATATTATAGAAAAGCTTGAATCAAAACCTATCTTGATTTCGCTTTACAACATAAAAGATAGTCCTAACTTTGGCCTCAAATTGTCTGGTAGAGATATAACTGGAGTACTCAATTTTATCAATTTTAACGATGAAAATGACCCAGTACTACAAAAAATTCAAGAAGAAAAAGGTGGACTTTATTTTACAATAGAAGGTGATTATATCTATATATCAGATGAAGAAGGAAAATGTCTTCCAGTATGTGAAGATGGTAGTTGCTATAAGTATCAATACACAAAAAATGAGCATGATATATTAGAAATTAGTGAGATATCAACAATAATAAAAAACTTAACTAAAACTGAGCAATGCAGTGCACCAGCTAAAGCAGGGCAGGATTTTACTTTGCAAAAGGGAAAAGAATTATCGGATAATATCTATCAAGCAGATATCATGTTAAACGGTAAGCTTGTAGCTACTTTACCAAAAATAGGTTACTGCATGCTTGATGACCAATTGGTCATACATAATCACGTTACAGAAGAAGAGATAAAAATTCCTAGAAACTTTCATTATCTTAAAGTCGTTAAGTCTAGTAATAATGATGATTATAAATTAACATTTTGTAATTTCCTAGGTAATGAGTTTTTTGAACATAAAAAGTATGATTCTCAATACTCAAATGTTCCAGATGAATACCAGTATACAAGTTTAAACTATATGAAAAAGGGATATAAGCCAAATTTCTGCAAGTTGCTTAACGATAAACCATCTTTTTTTATTGCAAAAGGAACTACTAATCAAGATTCTTCAGGCCACTGCCCAGCTGATGTATTTGAATTAGCAAAACGTGAGAAAATGGCTACATTAATTGATCAATTTGGCTTTTTCAATAAAGAGGGTAAGTTTCAATATTGTGATTACCATACAAAAGCAGATTACGATGTTTATGATTCTTATAAAATTAATAAAGAGTACAAAACAACAGATGAATTTCTCTTCAATGATGACATAGTTCTTTATACTATTCCAGAGCTATCTTAACCACGCACAAAGTATATTATAATTGTTTCAATAATTGTTTTTAAAATTGAATCGAGTAGACTTTCAAGCAGTGTAAAAATGTATTTTTTTAGTTTAGATTCGCTACCATTTTGCCGCTCGTTAGTAACGCAGTGGTTTTGTAATAGAACACAAGCTGCAAAAACTTAAGGAAAAAATGGGTCAGTGCTTGACACTGGCATCTAGTTCTTTCTATCAAAAATGCTGTAAAGTGTTCACCAATTTAGTTGGATACCAGTACTGGTATGATATTATGAAGACCTAGCAGTTTATGACGGTGTCATTCCAGCGCGTGGCGCTGGAATCTAGTTCTTATTACCTGAGTCTTCTGGGTCCCAGTACTCGTATGACAAGAAAAGGGAGTATTGGTTTCAGCATTAGCCATGCATCTGGATCCCAGTAGGCTTTGTTGCACAGCTCTTCGGATAGTGGGTAATGTATAATAAATTCATGAAGCTATATCAAACTTAGCCATGCCTATTTCAGTAAATTTGTTAAGCAAATAACACTTGAGTAGCAGTTCCTTCTCACGATTAATCTCAGATTTATTCCTAAAACTAAATCCAAATATTTGCTTCAGTCGCGAGAAAAAACTTTCTATATAAGATCTCTTCCAATAATTTATCTCTTTTTTCCACCTCTTCATACCATCTTCATCATATGACTTTATGAGCTTGATTGTAGAATTTCTCTCATTCATATAATCCAACTTTGGATGCTCTACTGCATTATTTTGCGGAGGAATCCTTGTCTTTATGTCAAGCTCATCGCACAGTTTGTATAACTTCTTTCGATTATATGCCCTATCTGCATATATCGTGCTTATGTTATACTTGGTATCCACTCTTTCAATAAGATCACAGGCTCCATAGTGGTCGGAATAAACTCCACTACTGTATTTTGCAGCTATAACTTTTTTACTACCTATCTCTAGCATTACATGTAGCTTTCTTGTTTGCTCATAGCGGCGATACTTTCTATCTGTACCATTTGCCTTACTATGGCCTGGAATATTATTGTAGATGCTGATACCTGTACTATCTATAGCAATTTCAATATCTTCCATATCGTTCTTATCAACTCTGCAGTCGTTGATTTTGATATTAAGCTTTTTAAACCTTCTTGAAGCCTGCGAATAGCTGATAATTTGCAAAATTTTCCCTATTTGCTCAAGATATTTCTCTATAAATCCCACTGTTTGCCTAAGACCAATCCTGAATAGATAGGTTATTATGTGAATTAGAATCACTACTTTGTCGCTGTAGACATTGTTGCCACCTGCTACTTTTGGACTATTTTCGTACCAATTTTCAATGGCATCGTTGATATAATGAAAAACATTTCCCCTTTCTTGAAGAAATTTGTTATATTCATTGCAGTTACTGACTTTCATTCTTATTGGCATATTTTTCCTTTGTCGGCTAAATATCTATTTTATAACAAATTCCATCAGTAACTGCCTGTTCTTTCCTTGAGTGGTGCAACAAAGCCATCCCAGTATCAAGTACTGGGATGATAAGAGAAAGAGGACACTGGGATGAAATTATGAAGGCCGGGATAAACACTATGAGGACTGGAATGACATTATGAAGGCCTAGCAGTTTATGACGGTGTCATTCCAGTGTGGAATCCAGCTTTTTTGTAACTTCATTGAAAATATCGTATAGCTATTTGTTCACAATTAATTCTTCTGGATCCCAGTACTCGGATGACAAGAAAAGAAACACTGGTTTCAATATTTGCATGCATCTGAACAGATACAGATGGCTAAAATGTTGAAAAAAGCATATGCGTCAAAAGTTTAAAGCTCGCTACCCTAGACTTCTTTGACTTGTTAAGAAAGGTCTTTTTTCCCCAGATTCTATTGTCACATGCTGAAATGACATCTCTTGCTTCTTCATGTAATTATGCAAAAAGTCCTTTGAATTTTTACAGCTTGAAAAATCTTTATAAAATTTACTTTCTTTAAATGCTTTAACTTTCTCTTCATTATTTAGTGAGCCATGTTTAGAAAAATATTCATCTGTCGCTTGAATATATAAATTAATCAGCTCAGGAAAAGTGTAATCAGTTTTGTTGGAAGATTTTAAGCACGTAATTGGCAATTTATGTATATCTTTCTCAGCTTTTTTAGGATCAATATATTCATCATTTTTTCTTAATATTGTATACTGCTTGAAAAATTCTTCATATTCCTCAAAATCTTCAAATACTTCTTTTTTTTGGTAATCTTTTCTTCTACCGCTTTGATCTATTTTTTCTATTTCTGTTGCAAGTTGCGCTGGCTGTTTTATCGTTTTATCTCCCTCTCGATTAAAGTACATTGTATAAGGAGTAATTGAATTTACGATTTTATATGTCTTCCAGTGGCAGCCAAAAATCTTTAGTACCAATTTGATTATCGGAGCAAGAAAAATTTTTAATTTTGCTATGAATCCAAAATAATAAAGAGAAGCTTGTTTAAGTGAACTTGCAGCATTGCTAACGATGCATCTTAAATGTATATCCTTATACTTAAAATTTTTATGAACCTCTGCAGCCACATGTCCACCTAGGCAGTCTCCAAACAATATGATATCATCTGGCTTTATACCTTTTTCCAATAAGTTAGTTACAACTGCTATACCAGATTTAACTCTATTGCTACGTATCAATGAACTGTTTTTACTTAAACCAAGTCCAGGATAATTAAAAAGATGTACATTGCTCTGTGGCCCAATTCCAATTTTGGGAATAATCTTTACCAGGGCTTAACGCTCTATTTCCACCAATAAAGTATATCAGATGTTTTTCACCTCGATTATTGTTTTGATTTTTACCAAGAAGCGTAATTGTCTCTATTTTTATCCCGTTTTGAGTTTTTATAAATTCTCTCTCAGTTTGCTCTCTTGTTTCTTTCATATTTTAACTCTCACTATAATTATACAAAAAAATCTTAAAAAATCAACAAAATCTCAATTTTATGAACAATATAAACTTTTTAAAATTCATTGAATTATGCTTTCAAACGGTAGTACCGGGGTGTGAGTATAATGATTATCAATATATAAAAGTCATAGCGGATAGGCTTGAAGCGGCAAGTTCAGGTGAAGTGAAAAGAATAATATTCAATATGCCTCCGCGTTCAATGAAGTCTATTTGTGTAAGTGTTGCATGGCCCGCATGGATACTCGGAAATCAGCCAACTGCAAGAATAATAGTTGCAAGTTATTCTCGGCTCCTCAGCGAAAAGCACTCACTCGATACCAGGTGCATAATGCAATCTGATTGGTATAGAGAGCTATTTCCGAAAGTAGAATTATGCAAAGATCAAAACACTAAATATAAATTTCAAACAGTGCAAAGAGGATGTAGGATTGCAACATCAGTTGGGGGAACATTAACCGGTGAAGGTGGAGATTTCATTATCGTGGATGATCCACTAAGTCCCGCACAAGCTTTGAGCGAAACATTTAGAAAGCGTGCTGCAAACTGGTTTGATCAGGCTTTAGTAACCAGGCTCAACGACAGAAAAAAAGGAGTTATCGTTCTTGTGATGCACAGACTCCATTTAGAAGATTTAACTGGTCACCTCCTCTGTAAACCAAGAAACATATGGCATCATGTCTGTTTACCAATAATAGCTGAAGATAAGGAGATTATTTATTCAGTTAATAATCATATTCCAGAGCATGAACAGGAAATATACTCAAGAAAAGAAGGTCAATTGTTGTATTCCCTAACTGAAGGAAAAGAAGAAATTGAGATGATAAAAGCTGAACTTGGGAGTTATGGTTTTGCTGCTCAATACCAACAAAACCCTCTACCACTTTCAAGTGCTATAATTAAACGAGAGTGGTTGAAGCGCTATAAAAATTTTCCTGATAGCCTCTTGCATGTAACACAAAGTTGGGATACTGCAATTTCAACAAACAATACAAGTGACTTTAGTGTCTGCACTACCTGGACAAAAGTAGATAATACATTCTATTTACTCGATGTATATCGCGCAAAACTTGAATATCCAAAACTTAAAGAGAAAGTTCTGTCGCTGGCTGCAAGGTGGAAGCCACACGCAATTTTAATCGAAGCAAAAGCAAGCGGTCAGCAATTGGTTCAGGAGCTCAGGAAAAACAGTGATTTACCTATTATTCAAATAGTACCACATGATGACAAATTAACTCGATTTCACCGAATTGTCCCAATTATAGAATCTGAGCGGGTTTTTCTCCCTAACCAAGCAGTATGGCTTAGCGACTTTGAGTATGAGATTTTAATGTTTCCAGAAATCCGTCACGACGATCAAGTAGACAGTACCGTGCAATATCTTCAGTGGGTGAGAAATAATATTGCTAGAGTGGTAGCGATACGTTCATTGTAGCTTGAAAAGGTTCCTCGGAATTGTGTATAATTTTTTTAACTGAGTTTTATCCATTTTCTGAATGATATTTTAGGGTTTATTGAAATAAATACTACGCAAAAATTCTATCTCTGGGTGCTTAGATGAATATCTTTATATTAGACGAAAATCCTGTAACTGCAGCACAAATGTTATGCGATAAGCACATAGTAAAAATGCCGCTAGAAACTGCTCAATTGCTTAGCAGTGTTTTTTCAATAGCATTAAAAGAGCCAAATCCTTTAGTCAGCATTACAAACCAGAATATAGAAGTTCCATATAAACTTACTCACAAAAACCATCCTTGTTCTTTATGGGCTAGACAATCAAAAGGAAACTTTGATTGGTTAATAAAACATGGAAAAGAATTGTGTATAGAATATAGCTTGCGATACAAAAGAACGCATAAATCCGAAGAAGTTATAGATTGGTGCGATAATAACAAGGATTTGCTAATATTTCGATCAGCTGATATACAAGCTTTTACACAAGCGTTACCTGATCGATATAAATGTAATAACCCAATAGAAGCATATAGAGAATATTACCTAAAAGAAAAGATGAGATTTGCTAAGTGGGAAAAAGGTAGAGAAGCACCAGATTGGTTGCTAGACAAAATGCTATAGGTTATAAAATTATCCAAACCGATCATAAAAAAGGTAGAATTGAAGTTGCAAAAGCAATGCTGGCTGATAATGTTGATGTTTATCAAGTTTATTGATCTTTCTATTTGTGAGATTAAAGAATTCAGTAAACTGTTATTCCCAGTATATGGTAGGCTACTTGCACTATAGAGTGTCATGTACACATCTGTACTAACAAGCAGAGGTAAATCTAAGTCAGTTTAGATATAACATTTACTTTAAAAAACTTTATTTTACGCTGATATTCTAGCGCTTTTCTGTGGTATTTTGTTGGGGTATAATTTGCAAAACTATCTTCCTTATAGGTTAAAAAATTACACTGCTTTATATGTAACTCTATCCACTCTGCATAATCCTGATGATCAGTTGCAATAAATATTTCACCTGTGACAAGTATTTTTTTTGCTAATAAATTTAAAAATTCCGTATTAATTAACCGTCTTTTGTTGTGACTTCTTTTTGGCCATGGATCTGGAAAGAGAATAAAGAATTTTTCAACACTGTTGTCAGGAAAATTGGCAATTAATTCTCTTGCATCTTCTGTCCATATTAAAATATTTTTTATGCTGTGTGCTTCTATGCTTTTTAGCAAGGAAGAGACCCCCTTTAAATAAGGCTCACATCCTATAAATAATAGATCAGATTCATTGAATGCCTGATGGAGCATATTTTCACCATTACCGAAACCTATTTCTACTCGTATTCTTTTTTGTAAGTCTACGATCTTTTTTATAGATTCCTTGCTGTTTTTAATAGAATACTTCTCCAAAACATTCAACTTCAACCTAGATCTTCTGGAAAATGACCTAATCCAATTATTATTCCTAGATAACATATCTTACATAACTTAATCTTTTATAGCTTAAACAATTCTCGAAATGAATTAATGAGAATTTACTTGTCACTAATTATTAATATTATATAATATATGAGTTCTAATGAAGTTAAAATTAAAAGGTATGGAAAGTACAGTTGCTATCAAGAGGCTATCATCAAATAGGTTCATAGAAGAGATATTTCAAGATCAATTTGATAATCAAGACAATGACTTTTGTGAAGATTCTTTTGCTAACAAAATCAAAGAAGGAGATGTGGTAGAAGGTATAATCACAAGAAGAAATTCTAATGATATTGTGGTTGATGTTGGTTTAAAGTCAGACGGAAGAATTCTGATTAAGGAGCTCAGTTGTAATGATGATATCACTGTTGGCGCGAAAATTAGAGTTTATGTTGAAAGAATTGAAGATTACCATGGTAATGTTGTTCTTAGTCGTGAGAAAGCAATCAGAGACGAAAAATGGAATAAATTGGAAGAAAGCGCAATTACAAAAGATGAAGTAACAGGAATCATTAAACGCTCAATTAAATGCGGTTTTATTGTTGATCTTGGTGATGGAATAAGTGCGTTTTTACCTCTGAGTCATGTGGATTTGAAGCAAATAAAAGATGCTAATCACCTTATTGAAACTGAACAAAAATTCATCGTTCTTAAAATGGATAAGAAGCAGGGGAATATTGTAGTATCAAGAAAGCTGGTATTAGAGAAGTTGCATGCTGGTGAAAAAATTAAGTTTTTAGAATCTTTAAATGAAGGTGATGTAGTAGAAGGCAAAATAAAAAGCATCACTCACTACGGTGCATTTGTTGGCATTCATGAATCAGATACAGTGGGAGTTATAGATGGACTGCTACATATTACAGATATCTCTTGGAGTAATGTAAGTCATCCATCTGCAATTTTTTCTTGTGGTCAGCATATAAAAACTAAAATTATAAAAATAGATAGAGAAAATGGAAAAATCTCCCTGGGTGTAAAACAATTAGGAGACAATCCTTGGCAAGATCTAGAGTCAAAATGCCCAATTAACAGCGTACACAAAGGATGCGTAACGGGTATAAAAGATTGTGGATTCATTGTTGAGATTAAACCTGGGATTGCGGGTTTGGTACACTCATCAGAAATAACTTGGAGCAAGAGTAATTTACCAATTAGTAGTTTTGTAACAATAGGACAAGAAGTGGATGTAAAAATTCTCGGTATTGACATTATTAAAAATAAGATGAGTTTAAGCACAAAAAGGTGCGTAGAGAATCCTTGGCAAGTATTTATTGATAAATATCCTCTTGGTTCTATTGTTTCTGGTAAAGTTAAAAGCAACAATGGTTCACAAATATCTGTGACTTTTGATAATTCTGAGATATCTGAGGACGTAGAAGGAACAATTTATATGCAAAATCTAAGTTGGTCGAAAAACAATTCAGATGAGATAAAAAAGTATAATGTAGGTGATGAAATAGAAGCAAAAGTGATAAGGGCTAACGTAGATCGGACAAGAATTTATCTTGGAGTAAAACAAATAGAGTATGATCCTCTTGAAGAACTGATAGAGAAAGTTAAAGTAGGGGATAAAATTCAGGTTACTGTAAGTAAGAGAGAGGAAAATGGTCTAATCGTTGAAAGTGAGAACAATGTAACCCTTTTAGTAGATCAAGAGCATTTACCAGAAAATAAAAAGTTTTCTATATCAGAAAAAATACAAGTTGAAGTAGTAGGTGTTGAAAAATATAATATAATATTATCTGCCAAATAACTTCTTGTGCTTCATATAAATGGCAACGAAATCTGATATAATAGCAAAAGTGGCAAAAAAAAACCTTTTGTTAGATAAGGTTATTATAGCAGCCATAGTTGATAGTTTTTTTCGAGTGTTTTCAAACACGTTAAAATATCATAATAGAGTTGAAATCAGGGGGTTTGGTTCTTTTTCAATTAGAAGCTATAACTTGAAAGAAGCAAGTAATTTGACGTCACAGAAGGTTGCAAAACATCAATACTTTAAAACTTATTTTCGTAGCAGTAAAAAGTTATCCCTCTTGATAAATGAATGAAAATCTATATTGTAAATTTGAAAGTTGTACAATATAGCATCATATGCAAGTAGTAGAAATAGTTATACATAATAACACATATAAAATATCTTGCGAAAGTAAAAAGAAGGACCATTTATTACAACTTGCTAATAGCTTCAACAAGCTAGTTAGCTCCATATCTCAAAGAACTGGAGGTAAGGGCTCAGATGCATTAAATTTCTTACTTGCAGCATTGACTCTCGAAGACAAAATTTTAGAATTAACAAAGCGATTAGACGAAATAAATCAAGAATGCAAAAAGTATAAGGAGGAAAAAAGAGTAGAATATGCTGAAGTATTAGATAGGGTAAACAAGATTATTGGGTGCATAAGTGATTAAAGGAAGCAATCAAATCGACTACCTCACTACTCAAATCAGGGGGGAGAAGTCTCTTACGAGTTATGTAACAATATAATTCGCAATCATCAAGATCAACTATTTTTTCGTATTCAATTAGTTCACTTAAGGAAAATTTATCAAGATATTTCAATGCAAAATGCCCTAAAAGTATATCAGTTTCTTTACAACCCCTATGCCAACTCCTATACATCAGTTTTCTTCTTAATAAGGAGATATCTATCATTGTCATTAAACTTTTTTTTAATTTAAAGACTAAACTAAATACTTGTCAAGCAAGGCGCATTTTAATATACTCAACGTTTGATTAAGATTTAAAACATAGGTGGAATTAATTTCTCATCAACTTAGCGCTGGAATATATTATTTTTTATCGTTTTCTTTAATAATTTCTATCATAGTATTCGTGCATGAATGTGGGCATTATATTGTCGCTAAAGCATGCAAGGTTAAAGTTGAATCTTTTTCTATAGGCTTTGGTCCTGAAATTTTTGGTTTTAACGACAAGTCTGGAACTAGATGGAAATTAAGTGCCTTTCCATTGGGTGGTTACGTTAAAATGTTAGGGGATACTAATGCAGCAAGCGTTCCTGTTGATCAACAAAAATTAACTGAAGAAGAAAAATTATACTCATTCCATACAAAACCTCGATATCAAAAAGCAGCAATAGTTTTTGCAGGGCCTTTTGCAAACATGATATTTACCGTTATAGCCTTCACAATATTTTTCAGCGTGGCAGGTTATTATCGTACTCCACCAGTAATTGGTAATGTAATTGAAGAAAGTGCAGCAAAGCAAGCTGGCCTATTACCAGGTGACACTATTACACAGATCAATGAGTACAAAATAAAATACTTTGAAGATATTTCACGCGTGATAATGTCCAACCCTGAAACAAGAATAGAAATTAAGTATAGCAGAAATAACGAAGAGTACAGAACTATTCTAACTCCGTTTACAGTTGAGGATAGAGATGTCTTTGGTAACATAATAGAAAGAAAAACTATAGGAATTACCTCAATTAATATGATAGGGTTAAAACAGTCATCTTTTCTTGGAGCTGCTAGCCTATCAGTGAATGAAACCTACCACACTATGTGTTTAACAATCAAAGCACTCTTTCAAATTGTTGTTGGTAAAAGGAGTATAAATGAAATAGGTGGGCCAATAAAAATTGCAAAATATTCAGGGCAATCAGCTAAAAAGGGACTTATTATGGTTCTATATTTTATGGCAATTATTTCAGCGAATTTAGCTGCAATTAACTTGCTGCCAATACCACTACTAGATGGTGGGCATTTATTTCATTATATTATAGAAGCAGTTATACGTAGAGATTTGAGTTTGAAATATCAAAAATATGCAGCCACTTTTGGTGCTACCATACTGTTTTTGTTGATGGCAGTTGCAATCACAAATGATATTAGGCATCTTTTTTAAGATACATATGAAAAAGTTATTTCACATACTAATAATAATATTTATTTCTTTTCCCACTCTACTTGTTGCTCTAGAAAATAAGGAAAAAGTACAGATAAAAAATATTAAGTATATTGGCAATGAGCGAGTAAGTGATCAAATAATAAGGTTTTATACAAAATTAGAACCAGGTAATCATATAAATGATGATGATGTAGATTCAGTTATAAAAGATTTATATAAAACAAAGTTATTTGCTAGTATTAACGCCTATATCGATGATGAAAAAAACTTAGTAGTAAAAATTCATGAGAATCCATTGATTAACAAAGTAATATTGAAAGGCAATAAGTTATTTAACAGTAAAGAGTTGCTAAATAACGTTATCCAGTCAAAATCACTAACTATTTTCACTGAAACAAAATTACAAAACGATTTAATAAATCTAGCTACTCTTTATAGGAACAGTGGTAAAATTGGTGTTAAAATTGCATATGAGCTAGATAAGCTTGGTAGCAATAGGATAAACCTAATTTTTAAGATAAAAGAAGGAAGAACTTCTAAAATTAAGGGTTTACGATTTATAGGTAATAAAAACTTTTCAGCAAATGAGTTAGAGCAAGTTATCAAAAGGCATAGCAATGATATATTTAGTAAGTTATTTAGAGCCATTTTTAAAAGCGGAACTCATTATTCACCTCAATATCTACTGATTAACACAGAACTGCTTGATCGCTTCTATTCATCTAAGGGATATATTCAAAATAATATCCAACCAATTGTTGAGGTTGATAATAATAACCAAATAGAGTTAACTTTTTTGATTGATGAAAAGCAGCAATACTTATTTGGAAATAATGAAGTTGATATTGAAACTGAGATTCAGGATTTAAGTTTAAGGGAAGAAATATTAGAATTTATCAAAGAGGAAAATAATCAAATATTTAATAGAGTTAAAATTAACAATACAGCAGAAAAAATAAGTAAACATTTAAGCGAAAAAGGATATATATTTGCAAAAGTTAATCCAGAATATACACAACATAACAATATTGTGGATGTAACTTACAAAGTGCTACCAGGTAAAAAGATTTATATAAACCAAATTACTATTGATGGCAATGACCGCACTTTAGATAAAGTAATTAGAAGAAAACTTAGCATGGCAGAAGGTGACGCATATAACACATCTGAGATCCAAAAATCACGTAGAAAATTGATATATAGTGATTTCTTTGAAACAGTAAAAATAAATAGTTATACAGTGGATGACAATGCAGTGAATCTTGATTTAAATGTTAAAGAAAAAAGAACTGCCTCATTATCTTTAACAGGTGGTATGTCTCTTCCTGGTGGAGTATTTGTTAAAACCGATTTCACAGATCGTAATTTATTTGGTAGTGGTAAAGAAGTATCTTTTGCTCTTGAAAAAAGTCAATATGTTCTTTCTACTAGTATAGACGCTGTTGAAAATAATTTTAACGACTCTGATACTTCACTAGGCATGGGTGTTTTTTATGAAAAACAAGACAAACCAAACACTACTTTCGATACCTGCAACTGGGGAGGAATAGCAAAAGTATCATATAAAATCTCAGAAAATCTAACCAATTCCTTTCAATATTCTTATAAGTATAATCACATACACATGGACAATAAGGGTGGAAAAGATGAGGATATCTCTGAGATAATAAGAGATCAAGAAGGTGAGTATCAGGTTTCATCAGTGGGATATACGTTATCATACAATAAACTGGATAACCTCTATACTCCTAAAGAGGGATATTTATTGCGCTTAAATCAGGATATTTCAGGATTGGGAGGAAATGTAAATTTCCTAAAATCTGAATTCTTATCTTTTTATACACATCCTATATTAAGCAAAATTGATGATGATATAACACTGCGCTTTAAAGTAGCAGCAGGTCATATTTTTTCTTATACCGATGAAGATCTAAACATTGGCCAGCACTTTTTTAAAGGGGGTAATGAGATTAGAGGATTTGACCTTTCCGGCATTGGACCAAGAGCAGAAGACAAAAATCAAAGCTCATTGGGAGGCAAAACTTATTTTAATTTAACACAGCAAGTAGATTTTCCACTATCTAAATTATACGACTATGCTGGTATCAAAGGCTCACTATTTGTTGACTATGCAACACTTTTTGGTTTAGATGAAAAGAAGAGATATAGTGGGAAATATTACGATAGTAAGCTTATAAGAGTATCACCAGGTTTTGGCTTTTCAATGCCTTCTCCTTTTGGTAGAATTAGATTAGATTTTGGGTTTCCTTTAGTAAAGGAAGCTTATGACATAATACCATCGACAAACGTTAAAATTTCTATTGAAGCGGGGATTTAAATGAAATATATACAGTTATTTACATCAGTTATTGCCTTAATTATTTCCTTATTTGTGGGGTATAAGTTTGTAGGGTATCAACCTCAGAGCACGCTTAATACAAAGGCTGCCATTATTGATAGTGATAAGGTTATCAATGAATCTCTGGCTCTGCAAAATATACAACAACAAATAAAGGAGCAGAACTCTAGATTACAGAAGGAATTTGAAAATGAGTTAGAAAAATTTAAGCCATCGAAAGAAGAATTTGACCTTTTGTCAGAAGAAGCAAAAAAAGAAAAGACAGAACAATTTAGTAAGCATACTGTAAGTGTTAGGGATAATTACGCTAAGAAAATGTCACATTTAGAAGAAAATTATAGAGAAGCAGTAGAAAGTGTCTTTAACAAGATAAAAGAAGTTGCTAAAAGAACAGCAGAAAAAAACAACATAGATTTGGTACTATTTATTTCAAAAAAGAATCAAGTTTTATACTCTATGGATGAAGTAGATTTATCGGATGTAGTATTAAAAAATGTAAACAAGGAAATACCCGAATTTGCTTTGCAAAACATTGAATAGACTTATGCAATGTAATATCAATGATATTATAAAAATACTACCACATTCTTATCCTTTTCTCTTAGTAGATAGGGTCATAGAATGCGATCCTGGTATGAGTATAAAAGCAATTAAAAACGTGACTTTCAACGAGCAATTTTTTATTGGTCATTTTCCTGGCCATCCGATAATGCCAGGAGTTTTGATAATTGAGTCTTTAGCTCAAGCATCTGCTATATGTGTTCTCGGTAAAAAAACAGTAGAAAATAAAGTTGTATACTTTATGTCCATTGAAAACGCAAAATTCAGAAAGCCAGTCACTCCAGGAGATACCTTAATTCTTCAATCTAACTTTGAAGGTTTGCGTTTAGGTGTATACAAATTTAAGTGTGTTGCATCTGTTGGAAAAGAAGAGGTTGCAGGAGCAACAATCTTAGCAAAACTGCAAGATAAATAAAATCTTCATCTATAAGAAACAGTATGTACACTGTATAGTATAAAGATGCAACTGAATTTCAAAATCTCATTTTCAAACTTATACACTCGTAATGAATTAATAAAGTTAGATAAGGCGTTTTTGGATTACATAAAATCGTGCGATGAAAGCTTGTTTTATTCATTAGTTGAAGCAAGAGAAAAAGCAGCTTCTTCTTCGATGTCATCCCAGTGTTCATCCCAGTGCTTGACACTGGGATCCAGAAAACAAGAAGGATGGATTCCAGCTTGGATGAAAGATGGTTGTAATAGCCAGTTAATAATGGATCTCTCACATTTACTTGATGAATTTATTGCAAAATTTTTCAATATTGAAAAAGAAGTAGAAGAGTTAAAGGAAAAACACAATGACTTTGCTGTAATATACAGATGCAAAAGATTATTTGTTCAGCGTTATGCATTGAAGAAATACACTGATGTAGCAAATATTGATTATGTCACTAACAAATTAAATAGTTTCATTACTTTACCGACAACAGAAAAAAACTTTTCTGAGCAGGTAATGAGTTGGCTTGAAAATAAAGAGGATCACAAAGAAGAAATAGAACTTGCGGCTCAATATGCAGTTTGGAGAGTAAAAAATAAACAGAGTATACTATTTAGCATACATAAGAAAATTGATTACGAAAATCTCGTATCATTCTTGAAAAAAGAAGTAGACGAGGTTGAGGTTCTGTATTCAAATGAGGTGAAAAGAAGATATGGTTTTGATCTAACAAGCAAAAAGGTGAGTTTGAATAAAGCACTAGATAATGCTCACTACTGCATATTTTGTCATAAGCAAAGTAAGGACAGCTGCTCAAAGGGGCTAATCAATGATGACAACACTTTCAAAAAGTCTCCACTTAGAGTTGAGCTGCACGGCTGCCCACTAGAGCAGAAAATATCAGAAATGAATCTGGTAAAAAGCGAAGGATATAGCATAGCAAGTCTTGCAATTGTGATGATAGATAACCCATTATGTGCAGCTACTGGGAATAGAATATGCAATGATTGCATAAACTCATGCATATATCAGAAACAAGAGCCTGTAAATGTGCCAGTGGTTGAAACAAGGATTTTGGACGACGTACTCAATTTGCCGTACGGATTTGAAATATATTCTCTGCTTAGCCGTTGGAATCCTTTAAATTTTCAGCGTCCATTGCCAAAAGAAAATACTGGAAAAAACGTTCTAGTTGTAGGACTTGGTCCTGCGGGTTTTAATTTAGCTCATCATTTATTAAACGATGGGCATAACGTTATCGCCATTGATGGACTAAAGATTGAACCTTTGATCGATAATTTTCAGCTAATTAAAGATTTCAAACACGAAAAATTGAGTGAACGCATGGCAGATGGGTTTGGTGGGGTGGCAGAATATGGCATTACTTCCCGATGGGATAAAAATTACTTAAAGATTATTAGATTACTACTGGAAAGGCGTGAGAATTTCGCACTTTATGGAGGCATTCGTTTTGATGGCACGATTAATGTTGATGATGCCTTCAACTTGGGTTTTGATCACATCGCACTAGCACTTGGCTCTGGCAAGCCACGAATGATCAAAATAAAGAATATGCTGGCTCGCGGAGTGCGCATGGCATCTGATTTTCTGATGTCATTACAACTTACCGGTGCTCTTAAGTTCGACTCCATAGCAAATCTGCAAGTTCGCATGCCGATAGTTGTCATAGGTGCAGGACTCACTGCAATTGATACTGCCACTGAAGCTTTAGCATATTATCCAATTCAAGTAGAAAAATTTCTTCTTCGTTATGAGATATTAGTTGATAAGTATGGAAAGAAATATGTTGAAAAAGATTGGACGGAAGAAGAATATGAAATTGCAAATGAGCTTATATCGCACGCAAAATTGATCCAAGCAGAGCAAGAGTTAGCAAAAAAAGAGAATAGAGAAGCAAAAATATTGGAACTAACTAAGAGCTTCGGGGGAGTGAAAATTATATACAGAAAAGAGCTAAAAGATTCACCGAGCTATCGATTAAATAGCGAAGAGGTGCAAAATGCATTGTCAGAAGGAATCTACTTCATTGAAAACTTAGAGCCTATTGAAATTGTTACAGACAAATATAATCATGCTGAGTTGATAAAACTGATTGATACAAAATCCCACGAAATTAAATGTATCAAAGCACGCTCTATTCTCATAGCAGCAGGCACTGAACCAAACACGGCTATTGCAACAGAAGATAAAAAGCATTTTCAACTAAGTAATGGATATTTTATTCATTTAAACTCATTAGGAAAAGAAATAGATCCAGTATTTTCTCCTAAGATGCAGGATAAAGACAGGATATTGGTATATAAGCAAGACAATAAAACAATTAGCTTTTTTGGTGATCTTCACCCTTCGTATAGCGGCAGCGTCGTGAAAGCTATGGCAAGTGCTAAGAACGGCTACCCTATCATTTCTCAGCTTTTGAATAGAGTTAGCTTCATTTCTCCCACTCCAGCTAGAATCTCGGAGTCATATGCACACTTGTATGAATGTTGTAATGTAAGAGTAACTTTCACCAAAAAAGATGTCATTCCAGTGCCCAGACACTGGGATCCAGAAAACTTAATTTTGAATGAGTACATCAGATGGTTGTATAGTCAGAACTGGATTACAGTGTCAGCTACTTGCATAACACCACCTACTATGCGAATTACCTACAAATTGCAGCATTTGTACACTAAAGCGTCACGCGCTGGAATAATATCAGAACACCTGGCTAACGAAAAATTTTTTAATAGAATCAAAGAGCAATTCACCGCAAAGATTATAAAAATTCAATATTTAACTGACAAAGTTGTGGAAATAGTGATCAAAGCACCACTTGCGGCAAAAAATTTTAAACCCGGACAATTCTTTAGGTTGCAAAATTTTGCAATCAATAGCAGAAAAGTCAATAATACAACCCTTGCTATGGAAGGTATAGCTGTAACCGGCACTGAAGTAGACAAAAAAAAAGGAATTATTTCCACTATTGTGCTTGAAACTGGCGGCTCCACTAATTTGTGCAGAGGCTTAAGAGAAGGAGAGGAAATAATCTTTATGGGTCCAACTGGTAAACCCA
Organism: Wolbachia endosymbiont of Kerria lacca; assembly: GCF_051602725.1. Taxonomy (NCBI): domain Bacteria; kingdom Pseudomonadati; phylum Pseudomonadota; class Alphaproteobacteria; order Rickettsiales; family Anaplasmataceae; genus Wolbachia; species Wolbachia endosymbiont of Kerria lacca. The sequence goes on along the minus strand of NZ_CP192272.1, from coordinate 1,129,698 downwards.
CTTCGCACTAATTATATCATAATATATATTATTTATTAATAAATCTATACTACAATAATAATTTTTATTAAGGTAGCATTATGACATACAACTTAACACTGTCATTTCCAAAGGAAAAATACTCTATAGACAAGAACAGCTATGAATTTATAGCAAGAGATAAAGAAGGCAACAGATTTATCATGACTACAGATGATAAACAAAAAGGAAAAATTTCTTTTTGTAAAGATGACGTTAATGAGTGTAAGTTTACGCAACACTATGCAGTCAAAGATCCAAAAATATGTAATAAGCTCCCTGATATTGACAGTGTTGACTATATCACTGTTATTATGGAAGATTATGGTGAAAAATACTTCCACAATAGGATATTAAGTGGGCTCAATAAGTGTGATATTGATTACACAGTTGTGGATGATGGTACAACACAGAATGTACTGTTAGAGGATTTTATAATCTAATTTTTCACTATATAGCTACTCAAGAGCTTTCTGAGTTCCAGTATCTGCTGCTCAAATGCGTAATTACAGCACTTGACTATAGACTGAAAACAATCTAATATTCCGCTACTTGTTAGTGGAACCTATCTATACCATTATCCAAAAAACATAAAAAACTAAATTAACAAATAATTCTTTAATAGGATCAACTATTGCAAAGGTCATAAAAGTTGAATGAGTGAATTGAAAACTACTAGCTACATTAGATTTGTACAGATAATTAAGAGAAAGCGAGTAAATAACTTTCAATTGGTGGAGTTACTGAAGTTCTTGGTATTAAAGTGACGCCAAACTTTATTTCAAAAAGTAAATAATTTACTAATGCTCGTGCACAAATTAAAAATAAATTATGCACGAGTGTAGCACTATGAATTAGGAGTGCTATATTAAAGCTTACCTCACTATTAAAGCTATCGGTCAGATTAGATTAAAAACCTAATCTGACCGGTTTCTCTACAACCCTCTAAACCCTGATATAATTATATGGTAATTAGTTTAATTAGTGGTTAATATGCAAATTGATTTTATTCATATATTAAGATAGCATAAACCATATTGGTTTAAATTATTGTGCAACTTTATAAATCGTCACTGCTACTTCTACTGACTGCATTAATAGTTATAGTTCTAAAATTACCTGAAAATTTGAGCATTGCAGTAAATTGGTCTCTCCCAATTCTAGATTTTGATTTATCTTTTCGTATCGTACTAATATCTTTTTTGTCAGTTGCATTTTTAGCTGTTCTACCAACACAAAATTTGACTTTTTCAGAGATGCTATCTTTTGCTGCTTACACTACCTGTTCACTCTGTGCAATTTTATCCAAGCAGATGATATTGGTTATAATATTCTGTGAATTAATGACCGTCAGTGCATTTTTTACTATCGCAGCTGGCTGTAGAGATAGTGGACCTGCAATAAGGTACGCTTGTGTACACTTTTTCGTTGGAGTTATATTAATAGCAGGATTGGCACTTCAAAGCACTAACCTGATAATTTGGGGTTTGTTGATAAACTGCGCTTGTTTTCCTTTTTCATTTTGGGTTGTTGATGCATATCCTGCTGCATCGCTACATGGCACCACATATCTCTCTTTATTTACCACTAAAGTCTCTTTTTTAGTGATACTTTTACACACTTATAACCTATGGCAAGATTGTACTGAAATATTAGCGCTTGTAGGCGCCATCACTGCAATTTACAGTATTATATTTGCTTCTCTTGAGCAAAATATTCGCAGATTTTTATGCTATAACGTTGTAGGACAAATGGGCTTGCTGATTATTGCAGGAAGTTTGCTCAGTCCTTCGGAAAAAGCAATACCAATTTTGATACTGCATATAATCTTCTCTCTTGTTTATCAATCATTATTGTTTGTGGTCAGTAATTCGATTATTTTACAAACAAAAACAATTAGTTTTAATGGAGTGGGTAAACTGATGTCAGTGGAAGGCATGTGTGCTATAATCGCAATACTTACAATGGCTGCATTTCCTGGAACCGTTGGATTTATCAGTAAATCATATATCACAGCTGAAATTGAAATGAACACTGTTGCCTTAAAAGGGTACAAAAATTTATATAAGGTTCTAAATTTGCTGCTTCATTTAAGCGTTGGGCTAAAGTTTCTTTATTACTTATTTATTGCAAAAAGTAAGTCAAAACCTTTAGCAGAGAGGGGAGGCAAAATGACTATGATTATTTTAGCATTTATATGCGTAATCGCTGGCAATCCTTACTTACCTATTTACAATAAACCTTCAATTTTTGATCTGGTGTACAATACACAAAACATTTGGTCTCAGTTTTATTTATTACTATGTACCACTTTATTGTTTATTCCTTTACGCAAGTTATTTTTGCCAAGAATAAATTTTAAAATGGATGTTGATTGGATTTTTAGAGCTTTCATACCTTATACTGTCTTGCTGTTCAATCAACTGGTCTTTAAAGTGAGAGAAATGTCTGCCAACGTACTGCAAAACTTGACTAATTCACTTGCTAGTTTATACTTTAATAATATTACTAAACTTAAAGAAGTGCTGAGTTATAACTCAGTGAGTTTTGTTTCAGCTTCTTCTCTATTTTTAATGAGTATTCTACTAGCGCTATTATGTTTAAATCGTTAACCGAAAGTTTAAATTCTGTATTTAGTAAACTGAGAGGAAAGTCAATCATTTCTGAAGATGATTTTAACCTTGCCATGCGTGAAATACGTATAGCTTTAATTGAAGCTGACGTTTCACTTGAAGTTACGAAAAAATTCATCAATGACATTAAAGATAAAGTGATTGGGGAAAAAGTCATAAAAAGCGTTTCTCCATCGCAAATGATAATCAAAATTGTGCAGGATAATTTAGTTGCAGTTCTCGGATCAGAGAAAAGCGACTTAAACCTAGCAGCTAAACCCCCTGCTGTGATTATGATGGTGGGCCTACAAGGTGCGGGTAAAACAACCACCTCAGGGAAGCTTGCTTTAAAGTTAAAAAAACAAAAGAAAAAAGTGATGCTCGCTTCTTTAGACATTTATAGACCGGCTGCCCAAAAACAACTTGAAGTGCTAGGTAAACAAATAGATGTGCAAACTTTACCTGTAGTAATAGACGAGAAGCCCGTTACAATTACAAAAAGGGCACTGGCAGCAGCAAAGAACGAAAATTATGATGTATTAATACTAGACACCGCAGGCAGGCTTCATATTGATAATAATATGATGAATGAGTTGAAAGCCGTAAAGGAAATAGCTTCACCTGCAGAAGTTATTTTAGTAGCCGACGCAATGATAGGCCAGGATTCGGTCAATATTGCCAAATCATTCAATGAGATAATAGGTGTAACCGGCATTATTCTCACCCGTGTTGATGGTGATGCACGTGGTGGTGCTGCTCTTTCTATGAAAATGATCACCGATTGTCCAATTAAATTTATTGCTTGTGGTGAAAAATTAAGTGATCTCGATGATTTTTATCCCGATAGAATTGCAAAAAGGATACTTAGCATGGGTGATGTTGTATCATTGGTTGAAAAAGCTGCTGAGATTGTTGGTCAGGAAGAAATTGATAAGTTACAAAAGAAAGTAAAAAAGGGTAAATTCGACCTAAACGACCTAGTGGGAATGTTAAAGACTCTGAGTAAAATGGATGGCATTAGCAACATAATGAAATTCATTCCTAGTTCATTCACAAAAAAGCTAAGTAGCAGTGTGCCCGATGACAATAAAGTGAAAAAATATATAGCCATCATAAACTCAATGACCGAAAAAGAAAGGCAAAATCCAGATATTTTAAATGGCAAAAGAAGACTTAGAATTTCTAAGGGGTCCGGAACAAGTGTAACTGACGTTAATCTTCTAATTAAGCAGTATAATCAAACGAGCTCTATGGTGAATAAGTTCAGTAAAATTGACCATAGTAAACTCAAAGAATCTGATTTGATGGATATGCTAAGCAGAAAGTAAGTCAGCAGGTAGTGGAATGAAATAAAATCATCAGTTGTAATTGCTGTTGAATAGTAAAGTATATTATTTTAGCGTGAAGTAATAAATTCAATAAATTTCTTCAGTTGGAATTGGCATGATAATCAAAATTGATACAAGTTACTTTATCTATATTTAATGCGCTGTTTTATAGCTAACACACTATACCACCGTAGCACTACACTAGTAACAGACCGAAGGTTATCGATATCTCAAGTTAGGCTAGTTACAGCATCCATAATATCGTTTGTAAACCTGTAGCTATATACAATAAATGAACTTTTTTATATATTCGTTGTTAGTATTTTGTATTTCCTGAACAGTTCCGTGAGAAATGATCTCCCCTTCATATAATACTGCTATTTTATCAGCTATTTTAAATGCACTATGAATATCATGTGTAATCGTGATAATTGTAGGGTTAAAGTCTTTAGATAATTTTATTATTATCTCATTTACCATATCTGACATAATTGGGTCCAATCCTGAAGTTGGCTCATCCAATACAATAATTTCTGGATTGTGCGCAATCGCCCTTGCAAGTGCTACTCTTTTTTTCATTCCGCCTGATAGCTCGATTGGAAACATATCTGCTATGCTTTCCTCCAGTCCAACATCATTTAACTTCTCGATTGCTAGCTGTTTTGCCTCCTTTTCGCTGATATTAAAGCGCTTTTTATAATTAAAAGATATATTTTCCCACACTGTAACGTAGTCAAACAAAGCGGAATTTTGAAATAAGACTCCAAATTTATTTTTGCTTTTACTATTTATTTTAATAGACCCTGAGTCTGGTGTCAGTAATCCAATAATTATTTTTGTTAATACAGATTTACCACTTCCTGAGCCGCCAAGTATGACTAATGATTCTCCTTTCGATATATTGAAAGTTATGTTGTTTAATATCGTTCTATCATCAAAGGATAAGCTTATATTCAATATTGATATTATGGGGCTATGCATGTATTAAAGTAATTAAGTAATTTGCTAAAATTATCAATATAGAGGATATAACAACAGTTGATGTTGTTGCAATACCTACTCCTCGTGCACCTTCCCTACAATGGTAACCGTAATAACAACTTGAAACAGAAATTATGGCTCCAAAAGCAGTCGCTTTCATTAGCCCAACAATAAAATCGTACATATTAAAGAATTGAGCTGTATATTTTATGTATATATTTAAATTGTGGTTAAATTCAAAGACTGCGGTGACATACCCTCCAAATATTCCTATTAGATCTGCACATACTGTAAGTATTGGAAATACTATAACTGACGCTAGAATTCTTGGTACAATTAAATATTTTAAAGGATTGATGTCCAAAGTTGTAAGTGCATCTATTTGTTCAGTGATGCGCATCGTGCCAATTTCTGCTGCAATTGAGGACCCAACCTTTCCTACCATTATTAAGCTGATCAAAACTGGCCCTAACTCTTTAATGATAGTGATCGCAACAAGTTTAGGTACTACTTGTTCTTGATTAATCAATATACCACTTAAGCTACTCTGTAAAACTATCACTGCTCCTATAAAAACTCCAGTGAGCCCAACAATTGGCAAAGAGAAAAAGCCTATCTCTATAATTTGTCTTGCCACATTGCTAAAATAATATGGAGGAATAAAGCAGTGGTATAGAGATTGAATAAAAAATACAAATGCGTTACCAATCCTCAACAGAAAGTTCATAAAGCATCTACCGATTATTCTAACGCTGTCTATATTAAAGGAACTCACTTTACATTTATCTTAGCTAAAATTAGTTTTACTGATTTTATTAAAATTTTTATTAACTTCGCCAGAGTATAGTCAAGATATGTCTTAAGTTCAATATACTTTGATCAAAATGCTTGAGTTTAAGTTTATAAGACTGAATTGTATAAGAAAACCTTATTTATTTTGCTATTTACTCCTTGTAAAAAACATGCTACTAATAAATTGTGTTATATAATTGAATTGGAGTAAGTTTTGGCAGTTCCGAAGAGAAAAAAGTCAAAGTCAAGGCGTAATATGCATCGTTCTCATCATGCTATTAAGCCTAAGAATATTGTAGTATGTGCAACAACTGGAGAATTCATGTTGCCTCACAACATAGCAGTTGACAATAGTTACAAAGGAAAACGTGTTTTCATTAAACAAAAGGCGGAGTAACTCATGATATGTTACCCACGGTCAACAACAACATAGCTATCGCACTTGATGCTATGGGAGGGGATTTTGCACCTCTTTCCGTAATTCAAGGTGCTAGTTTTTTCTTGGATAATCTTGTTGACTCAGGTGTTGAAGTTTTTTTTCATATTTATGGAGATCAGAAAGAAATATCTCCTTTGCTTTCAAAATACAAAAAAGTAAGCGATAACTCCGAATTTACCCATTGCTCTGATAATGTTCTTCCAAATGATAAACCCTCTTTTGCACTTAGACATCGCAAAGATTCAAGTATGAAGGCAGCTGTTGAAGCAGTGAAAAAAGGTAAAGCTTTTGGGATGGTGTCTTCAGGCAACACTGGAGCATTGATGGCTATCTCCAGATTTATTTTAGGAACATTACCCAATATCTATCGTCCTGCTATTGCATCTGTCTGTCCAACTAAGACAAAAAGCTTTGCATTGCTTGATCTTGGTGCAAATGTTGACTGTAATACTGACTCATTATTTCAATTTGCATTAATGGGGAGTATATTTGCAAAAATAGCATTAAAAGTTGAAAATCCTGAAGTCGCTTTGCTAAACATTGGTACAGAGGAAGTGAAAGGTACTGACTCAGTAAGAGGAGCTTTTGAGTTACTCAAAAATGCTCCAAGTATTAACTTCAAAGGATATATAGAGGCAAGTGAATTTTTAGATGGTAATATAGACGTAATTGTTGCTGATGGTTTTGTTGGTAATGTAATGCTCAAGACAGCTGAGGCAACTGCTGGTACTTTTATCAGTCTAATAAAACAGGAAGTATTTAATTCATGGATGACAAAAATGCTTGTCGGCATATTGTTAAAACCCAAGCTAAATAAAGCATTAGAGCGTTTTAATCCTAAAATTAGAAGTGGAGCTATGTTTTTAGGGCTAAATGGTATCATTATAAAGAGCCACGGAAATTCTGATGCTATTTCTTTTGCTCACGCTATAAAATTTGCAGTAAATGCAATCAGTGAAAATTTGAACCAGAAGATAATTAACGGGGTAAGTCATATTGAATAAAAGTTTCATATTGAGCACTGGTTCTTACCTACCAAAAAAAATTTTGAGTAATAACGAAATTGCATTGATAGTTGAAACAAACGATGAATGGATACGGCAAAGAACAGGAATAGTTCAAAGACATATAGCAGATGAAGGAGAACTAACGTCAGATTTAGCTGTTAATGCAGCAAAAAATGCTATAGAAAAAGCGAAAATTTCAATAGATGAAATTGGTTTGATCATAGTTGCAACAACAACACCTGACAAAACTTTGCCTAGCTGTGCAACGATTGTACAAAGTAAGTTAAAATGTAAAAATGCATTTTCTTTTGATGTACAAGCAGCATGCTCTGGTTTTATATATGCAGTTACAGTTGCTGATTCGCTCATAAAATCTGACAATAGAATAAAATATGCGCTCGTTATTGGTGCTGAAATAATGTCTAGGATTGTTGACTGGGAAGATAGGTCAACTTGTGTACTCTTTGGTGATAGTGCTGGTGCAGTGATAATAAAATCAGAAATGGGTAGCAGCGGCATCATATCAACAAACTTACACTCTGATGGCAATGTGGACATACTATGTACGAACGGAGGGGTATCCTCTACTCGTGATTCTGGAAAGATACTTATGAATGGAAGAGAAGTGTTTAAACATGCAGTGGATAAGTTAACAGCCTCAGTAGAGGAAACTCTGAAATGCAATAATTTGAAAATCATTGATATTGACTGGTTAATTCCCCATCAAGCAAACATTCGTATTATTGAAGCAGTAGTAAAGAAATTAGATTTTCCTATAGAGAAAGTGATTAATACCGTTGATAAGCATGCAAACACCTCAGCAGCATCAATTCCACTGGCCTTAGACTATGCAATACAAGAATCAAAAATAAAATCAGGAAATCTGGTACTGCTGATTTCAATAGGTGCAGGCCTGACCTGGGGTTCTGTGTTACTGCGCTATTAGACTTCCTATTACCCACGCTTCTTTTTTCTCAGTTTTATCGTTACATGCTGTACTGACAAAGTTTTGAGATATTATCACAAACATTATATTCACAAGAAATACTTGACTTCACGTGTACTAAGAAGCATTTTATATATGATGTGTGCCCGTAGCTCAGTTGGATAGAGCAACAGCCTTCTAAGCTGTGGGTCGTAGGTTCGAATCCTACCGGGCACATTCTTCTATCAATGCTTTCTATAAATTTTCAAGTATTCTGGCACCACATTTTCAATTGCTAGTGGTCTAATTTTCATTGTTCCGAGATCATCTGACTTTTCGATTGAACTACTCATCATAACTTTCACCTGATCTCGAGTAAGTATAGGGCTTGCATCTCCGGTTATAGGTTTTAACAGTACAGAAACAACTTTACTTTCTAAGAAAAAGGCTATCAATCTTGCCATTGGAAAAGGTACATTGATCAGTAGACACTTTCTGTTAGTCACATTCAGAATAAACTTTAATAAGCTTTTAAAAGAGTAAACTTTTGGTCCACCTATATTATAAATTTTTTTATCTTGCTTATTAAAGCTGATAATACGGTATACCACTTCAGCTAAGTTTGTTACACATATCGGCTGAAACTTCGTTATTCCACTACCGATTAACGGCAAAAAAGGAAGAATTGTTGCTAATCTTGCAAATTTATTGAAGAAACTATCTTCTTTACCGAATACAAGACTTGGCTTAATTATCATTGCTCCTTGAAACGCCGAAGCTACAGCTTTCTCACCTTTCAATTTACTTTGGGCATATTTTGATAACTTATCATTTTCTATTCCCATGGCAGAAAAATGTATCATCATGGATACATTTTTTATTTGCGCAGCTTTTGCTATTCTTTCAGCTATTCCAACATGAACTGTATAGAAATCGTATTTTCTTTTTTCATATAATATTCCTACTAAATTTATAACAACATCACACCCCTCCATACTTTCTAAAATTGATCTTTCATTAAAAAAATCTCCTTCAATTATTGATATTTGTCCTAAATTTCCACATAACTTCAGACAAGCAGCTTTTTCCTGATCACGAGTAAATATTCTTATTAAATACCCCGCCGCTGCCAAGCGTCTTACGATGTGTTTTCCTATAAATCCCGTTCCACCAAAAATAATTATACGTTTTATCACAGTTAAAACTTCCAATAGCTTAACTTTAAATTAATACAATAGTTTATTTAATATTCTATTGTGAATTCCTGCACTATAAGGTCCATTCTCATTCCATGAGAACCTTTAACTAAAATTACATCATTACCTTGAACAATATTAGCTAAATTACTTTTCAATTGGTTAGAATCATCGAAATGCATGCCTTTTATATTCTCCGGTAAAAGTTTATTCAATTCTAACATAAATTTACCAACTGTATGAACTTTATTCACATTTTGTTCTACTATAGAGTCAAGCAATTCTGTATGAAATACTATGCTTTCATTACCAAGTCCTAACATATCGCCAAGTAGTGCCACTTTTCTTAAATTAGAATATGTACCTAAAGTTCTTATTGCAGCCTTCATTGAAGTAGGGTTAGCATTATAGGAGTCGTTAATCAAATGTACTAATTTTCCATTGTATTTAGCTTGATGAACATTACCTCTACCTTCTGTTACAGTAAAATTCTCAAGTGCTAGTGGTAATTTAGATAAATCAAGTTCGAGACTTTGCAAAACTGCTGTAACAACTAATGCAGAGTATGCAAAATGTTCGCCTTTTACAGGTAAATTACAGTTCATAATTTGACCACTGTTCAGTTTGATTTTTAAATTTAGACCGTTATCGTCTCTTATTAGTTCTAACAAACAAACAGTAGCACTTTCATTCTTACCAAAGCTTACTACATTTCTGTTAGCATTTGATAAGAGATAATCATAATGTTCATTATCCTTATTCAAAACCAAAGTACCATTATTTTTCATACCATGTAGAATTTCTAATTTCGCTTGCGCAATATCAAGTAGAGATGAAAAGTTTTCAACATGCGCAGGTTCAATGTTGGTAATAACTGCAATATCCGGATTGCTAATCTTCGATAACTCTTTTATTTCACCAGCTCTACTCATTCCTATTTCAAGGATTAAATACTGGCAGTCTTCTGGCGCTTTTAGAATCGTAAAAGGCAATCCTATATTATTATTCAAGTTACCTTCATTTACATGAGATACTCCATAATGCAACAAAACAGTGTTAAGCATATCTTTTGTAGTGGTTTTCCCAACACTACCTGTAATTGTGATAACTTTAGCATTAACAAGAATATTTCTAATGTAATATGATGCCATATTATGCAAAGCTTTTAGAGTATCTTGCACAATAATTAGAGGAAAATTTCTATATTTATCTTCGCTTACTACCGCAGCAACAGCTCCTTTTAAAAATGCTTCATGTAGAAAATCATGCCCATCAAATTTCTTTCCCTTGAGAGCAATAAATAAATCACCTTTTTTTATGCTTCTTGTATCCGTTGAAATATTTGAGCTATACACCGAATTACAAACACCCTCCCCTCTTCCGCCAGTAGCATCTATAATATTATTTGCGTTCCATTTTAACATAATTTATCTTTAAAGGTAATTTGAACAAGAAAAGCAGCAAAAATACTACATACTTTGGTAATGTACAAATAATGATTGCTATTTCTATAATTTCATCTTATAATAGATATACAAGCTTAAATATTTTCGTCTATAATTGAGTGTGTTTTACTATCTGATTGTAGAAAGTGACTTGGAGGTATGTATGGCAAAAGATGAGTCAAATAAAAAGTCTATTTTGGCTAAGATAAAAGGCGTGTTTTTTCTTGTGCCTAAAGCACTTATTTATCCTATGAAGAAACCGTTTGCTTCAATTGATGAAATGAAGCATGATGCTAAAGTTTCATTAAAAAACGCTGTGAGTGATTTGCCTAAAGAAGAAGAGAAATATGACCCACCTATAAAAACCACAGAAGCTAGTAAGTACCTCGGCATACAAATAACAAAACAAGAAAAAGGTAAGGTAAGTTTTTTAGCGTCAAGAACTTTAACGGGGGATATACCTTACTTGAGTCCAGAGAAATTAGATGAAATAAGGGAAGATCTGCCCAATATAACTATTTTTAGAGAAGAAAACAAAATTGTAATTGAAGTTGATGTTGAAAAAATTATCCAAGAAATAAAAGATAAAAATCTAGGTATGGATGAAAAAGTAATGAAAAAGTACGCTCTTGAAGGAATTTATAATAAGATTGATTGTGATCTTAAAAATTTGGCAAAAATTACTGGTGGAGAGTTTAAAGTTCACACAGATCGGAAATTGCTGTATGGTATTGCAGAAAAGTTGTATAGTGGATATGATAGTAAAAAGCAGAAGTCACAGGAAGTTGTAAGGCCTATGGATAAAGAAAAGTCATCAGAGAAAATTTTAAATAATTGGCAAAAAGCTATTAAACAAGATTTTGAAAGTTGCGAAAGCATAAGAGGTAGGGGGAAATAAATTATGGAGAGTGTTATGAAAGAAGTTCAAATAGAGGAAAGGTATCATAGCCTAACTGTTCCTGGAGATATGTATCATTTACAACCAGAAGTTATTGCTGCAAGAAGGGCAAATAGAATAGAAACTTTTTCAAAAAGACACCAAATGGACTATGGGTCAATTTTGCGTGGACAAGATATACAGCTAAAAGACGACGCTTCAAGTCTTGAAGATGCTTCTAGTGAAGCAGCAATAAGCCCACCTTCTACACCAAATCATAAGCAAAATAGAAGAGGACCAGGAATTTAATAAAGTATGGGTAGTACAGCTTATGATGACACTAATATCTTTGCTAAGATATTAAGAGGTGAGTTGTCTTATGAGGAAATACATAAAAATGAAAATGTGCTGGCTTTTCGTGATAAGTATCCTGATGCACCAGTTCATATTCTAGTTATACCAAAAGCTCAATACGTTTCATACGATGATTTTGTTCTGAAAGCTTCCGAAGAGGAAATAGTAAGTTTTTTTAAAACTGTTAGAGAAATAGCACATAAATATAACTTAGAAAAAACAGGATATAGATTAGTTACTAATCACGGTAAAGATGGAGAGCAAGTTATACCGCACTTTCACATACATATTTTAGGTGGTAAAAGATTAGGAAAGCATGTAAATTCATAGTGTTATATGTTTTTTAAATGAGTGAATATTTAACCATATTAATTTTTATCTGTGTATTAATTGTAGTATCCTTTACTTTAGGTGTATTACCTATGTTTCTTGCAGTCAGTAACCCAGATGGTGAAAAGCTTTCTACATATGAGTGTGGCTTTAATCCTTTATCAAGAGCCAGAAAAAGTTTCGACATAAAATTTTACTTAGTTGCAATATTGTTCATAATATTCGATTTAGAAATTGCTTTTCTTTTCCCTTGGGCCGTTTCTTTATCTAAAATAAGCTATTGCGGATTTTGGTCTATGATGATATTCCTTGCAATACTTACTATAGGCTTTATTTATGAGTGGTGTAAAGGTGCGTTGGAATGGGAATAAATTTATCTAATGGCGACTGGAATCGTTACAAAAAAGAAGGTTTTCTTATCACTAAATTTGGCGATTTAATAGATTATATAATGAACTGGGCAAGGTCTGGTTCATTGTGGCCAATGACATTTGGTCTTGCATGTTGCGCAGTAGAGATGATGCACACTGCATCCAGTCGTTATGATCTTGATAGATATGGCATAATCTTTCGTGCAAGCCCAAGGCAAGCAGATGTTATGATTGTTGCTGGCACGTTAACTAATAAAATGGCAGCAGCATTGCGTAAAGTTTATGATCAAATGGCAGATCCCAAATACGTCGTCTCTATGGGAAGTTGTGCAAATGGCGGTGGCTATTATCATTATTCTTACTCAGTAGTCCGTGGTTGCGATAGAATTGTGCCAGTTGATGTGTATGTTCCTGGATGCCCTCCAACTGCTGAGGCGTTGCTATATGGAATGCTATGTCTACAAAATAAAATAAAACGAACTAAAAATATATAGCATGGATAAAACTGCAAAATACATACAAAAAAAGACTAAATGTGAATGTATTCAGAAAAATGATGGCACTATTGTAATATATTCAGCTTTGAATGACATTGAAAATCACTTACTCTTTCTACGTGATGATGAAAAGTGTAGGCTTGAATTATTAGTTGACGTTTTTGGAGTTGATTACCCAGATAGAGAAAAACGTTTCGAGCTAATATACAATTTGCTCAGCGTTGTACACAATATCAGAGTGCACATAAAGCTTCAGTTATGTGAAGGTGATATACCTCTAAGTGTAGCAAAGATATTTAACGCAGCTTCGTGGTTTGAGCGTGAAGTATTTGATATGTATGGAATAGAGTTTTCTGATCACCCAGATTTACGTAGGATTTTAACGGATTATGGATTCAAAGGTCATCCAATGTTAAAAGATTTTCCTCTCACTGGCTACGAGGAAGTAAGATACGATATAGAGGCAAAAAAGGTTGTATATAATCCTATAGACTTACCACAAGATTTTCGTATGTTTGACAGCTTATCCCCTTGGGAAGTTAGTAAAGCCACAAAAGTAAATATAAAGGAGTAGAAAATGACAGCACAAAGAAAAAAAATATCTTTGATTGGTGCAGGAAATATCGGTGGGACTCTTGCCCATATGATTGCACTAAGAGAGCTAGGAGATGTTATTTTGCTTGATGTAAGCGATGGAATACCACAAGGTAAAGCACTTGACATTACAGAATCATCTCCTATTGATCGATCTAATGTCAATATTACTGGTACAAATAGGTATGAAGATATAAAAAACTCTGACGCAATTATAATAACTGCTGGCATTGCCAGAAAACCTGGAATGAGCAGAGATGACCTTCTGCAAACTAATGCTGCAGTAATGAAAGAGGTTGGGGAAAATATTAAAAAACATTCTCCAAACGCATTTGTAATAGTGGTTACCAATCCTTTAGATGCTATGGTTTCAGTAGTATACAAATCTTCAAGCCTGCCAACTAATATGATTGTTGGTATGGCAGGAGTGCTTGACTCTGCTCGTTTTCGTTATTTTCTTGCAAGTGAGTTAAATATTTCTGTCGAAGATGTATCTGCTTTTGTGCTTGGAGGACATGGTGACACTATGGTACCACTAATCAATTATGCTTCAATTGCTGGCATTCCACTTACCCAAATCATTGAGATGGGTGTGATTACGCGAGGAAAAGTTGATGAAATAGTTGAGCGCACTCGTAATGGTGGAAAAGAAATAGTTGATCTACTTAAATCTGGATCTGCATACTATGCTCCTGCATCTTCAGCCATAAGCATGCTAGAATCATACTTAAAAGATAAAAGGCGTATATTACCATGCGCTGCTTATCTTAATGGTGAATATGGTGTGAAAGACTTATTCATTGGTGTTCCTACTATTATTGGCAAAAATGGAGTTGAGAAAGTTCTAGAAGTTAAAATGAACGATAGTGAACAAGAGATGTTTTATAAATCTGTAAGTGCAGTAAAAGAGCTCTGTCAGCTAAATTAATTGCCCTATAGAATTTCTTTGAGCTCAAGCTTCGAAAACAGTCTAAAAAAATTATTTGTAGTTATTTTTGCTACTTCTTCTGGCGATTCATTCCATAATTTCGCTAAACAATTCACAACGTATTTCACCATTGCTGGTTCATTTTTTTTTCCTCTGTAAGGCTCAGGTGACAGGTAAGGTGCATCAGTTTCAACTAAAACACGCTCACGTGGCACATTTTGTGCAATTTCTCTTAGTAAGTTCGCATTTTTAAAAGTAATAATTCCAGAAAATGAAATGTATAATCCCAAGTCCATAGCCTTATAAGCAAGCTCTTTAGAAGAAGCAAAGCAATGCATTACTCCACTAAAAGCGTCCTTCTTCATTTCTGAATTTAACATATCAATCATCTCACTATCAGCACTTCTAGTGTGAATAACTAAAGGTAATCCTGTTACTTTTGCCGCTTCTATGTGTGATGCAAAACTTTTTTTTTGATTGCTTTTGTTATCAGATTTATAAAAATCTAATCCGGTTTCACCGATACTAATTACCTTTTTGCCCTTAGTAAATTCAATCAATTCATCAGCATTTATACACTCACCTTTTTCCACAGTAGTATCAAGCGGATGTATACCAACGGAGCAGTAGACTTGATCATAGGATGAAGAGATTTTTAATAATTTAGGGATATCATTAATGCTTATACATATGTTATGCAAAATTCTCACACCATTTTGCTCTGCTCTTGAAATTACCTTTGGTATTTCATCATCAGAAAAATAAATTAGATGACAATGAGAATCAACTATCATAAATAGATCCTTTTATGATAGAAGAAAACTCTTCTATCACTTTTTTATAAACTTCTTTTTTGAACGGTATAGCACTGGCTACCAAATCATCCACATTTTGCCAACGCCACTCTTTGAACTCTGGATGATCAGTATAGTTAATATTAATATCCTTATCCTTCCCACAAAATTTCATTAAGAACCACCTTTGCTTTTGGCCAGAATATCTCCCATTCCAGCATATCGGTATAACTTCCTCGGGTAAGTTGTAATATATCCACTCTTTATTTTGAGCCACAACTTCTGCTTCATCAGTACCAACTTCCTCCAATAGCTCACGTAGCGCTGCCTGCTCTAGCTCTTCACCTTCATCAACTCCTCCTTGTGGCATCTGCCAATAAAAGTCACTATCAAAACGTTTTCCAATAAAAATATTTCCCTGTTTGTTAAATAACATTATGCCAACACAAGGGCGATACTCTTTCTCCTCACTAATCACAAATACTCTCTGTTGCTAAATTATCTATCATAGAAGTTCCAACTACTTTTTTACTATTCATTTTTTCAACAATTTTTTTTGCAACTTCTTTTGCGCTTAAGTTTGAGCTATCAATTTCAAGTGAACCTTGAGGGACAAATAGTTTCTTTCCTTTAATTCTTCTCATAGCAAAATCTGAATCAGTAATTTTTCTCTCCTGCTCTCTTTCCTTTAATTGAACGCGCTTTACTAGTTCTCCACTATTACAATATAACACCACAGGGAGAATCTCCACGTTCATTTTTTTACTTAAATTCACCACTGAGTTGTATACTTTTTGATCATAGGAATCACCTTTTATCAATTCGTTTGTAAATATATAATGCTTTGATTCTATATGGTATTTTTCCAATATTGCTAACATATTCTCTCTAATCACAAAAATTTTTTCCCATATTTCACTTGTAACCTCAGCATTTCTGAAGTCAATCATATCAAATATAATATTATTAAACAGGTTATTGTCTACTATCACCCCATCAATAATATTACACAGCTCTTTTGCAATCGTAAGTTTGCCACTACCCGGAAATCCGATTAAGTAAATGATCATACCATCAGAAAACTATCATATATTACAAATATATGTATTATAAACGTTACACTAGAAACATATCAAAAATAGTTCATATTCAGAAATTTTGAGTGTATCATTACAGATAAATTATATAATTTAGAATAATGAATGGTGATACAGAATCAATAAAAAATACAATTGTAGATGTAATAGATCAAAACAAAGGTCAAGATATAGTTACTTTTGATGTACAGAATAAAACTGTAATTGCAAAATATATGATCATTGCATCCGGTGATTCGAGCCGCCATGTAAAAGCATTAGCTGAGCACGTGATGAAAAATCTCAAGCAATATGATAAAATAGATGTAGAAGGTATGGATGAAGGTAACTGGGTGATTGTGAATTTTCAAGGTATAATGGTTCACCTATTCAGGCCAGAAGTAAGAGAATATTATAAGATAGAAGAGTTATGGAATTGATTATCCAGGTAGCTGGTATACACTTTCAAATGTTGTAATTTTGAAGGCAACCCTTATGAAGTTGGTGGTGTCATTCCAGTGCTTGACGCTGGAATCTAGAAAACTTAATCATAAACGAGCACACTATACAACATTTTTGATGAAATTTCATAATAAACTGGATTCCAGCGTCAAGCACTGGAATGACACCATCGTTAACAACACCGTTTACACACAAAATAACATATTATGAAACATAAATCCGAGTTTTTAAACTTCATTCAAGAAAGAGGATACCTATATCAATGTACAAACATTGATAGGTTAGACCAGCTATTATCACAAGATAATTATATAATTGCATACATTGGGTTTGATTGTACGGCACCAAGTTTGCATATTGGCAGTCTCATTCAAATCATGATGCTCCGTCACCTACAAAAATTCGGTTATAAGCCAATAGTTCTACTTGGAGGTGGCACAACAAAAATTGGTGACCCATCTGGTAAAGACAAAGCAAGAAGCGTCTTGCCGATAGAAGATATCAATCAAAATATACTTGGTATAAAGAAAACCCTCGAGAAGATGATATCTTTCGATTATGGAAAAACTGGTGCAATCATAGTAAACAACGCAGATTGGTTAGATAACATAAAATATATAGACTTTTTGCGTGATATAGGGACACATTTTTCTGTAAATCGCATGTTAGGCTTTGATAGTGTGAAAATTAGGCTAGATAGGGAGCAAAATCTAAGCTTTCTCGAGTTTAATTACATGTTGTTACAAGCCTATGATTTTGTCGAGTTGAATAAAAAGTATGGCTGTCGTTTCCAGATTGGAGGGTCAGACCAATGGGGAAATATAGTAAACGGAATTGAACTTAGCAAAAAGTTAAATTTACCTGAGCTGTTTGGTCTTACCACACCTCTTTTATTAAACGCACAAGGAAAAAAGATGGGCAAAACTGAAAGTGGGGCAGTATGGCTTGATGGCAGCATGCTAAATTCTTATGATTACTGGCAATATTTTCGCAATGTTGATGATCAAGATGTTGGTCGTTTCTTGAGACTTTTCACTGATTTACCAATTGATGAAATTAAAAAACTAGAGTCCTTGAAGGATCAAGAAACAAACGAAGCAAAAAAGGTTTTGGCAACAGAAGTGACGAAAATATGTCACGGTTGCAAAGAAGCCGAACTTGCACGATCTGCTGCAATCTCTGCTTTTGAAAATGAAGACAGTTCATTGCTTTCTGGTTACACTATTACAAAAGAACAAATTGCAAATGGTATACCCTTGATAGACCTGCTGTATGACACCGGTTTTGAACCTTCAAAAGGTGCGGCAAAGCGTTTAATACAAGGCAATGGATGCAAAGTTAATGATAATACTATAAACGATGTTAACTATACAATAAACTCTGAAAGCTTTAAAGGTCAGCCATTTATAAAATTATCTGCAGGAAAGAAACGACATATTAAAATTTTAGTGAGTGAAGTAAGAAAGTAAATTTGTCTCTGTTCAGCAGAATAGCAAAATAAGGTAGCCAAGAAAAGACAATTATAGGAACAAATGGATATCATTAAAGCAGCTGACACTGTGGCAGAATCGCTAGGCAACCCTACTATCGCTAGCAGTTTCTTGCTGTCGATTTGCTGAGATTGGTTTATCAACTTGAGTGTCAGGCTTTGACAATTTATATATAGCATTGCCAACTATTAATGCTGTTGCTGTAATTGCAACTACTGCTATAACTATAGGTATTAACTCAGCTGTAATTGCTCCGGCTGTAAAAAGTGCTATAGATATAGCAGTACCTAATAATGCAGTTACTCCACCGGCAATCCACCCTTTCTTAATTGCTGGACAATTAAGATAGTATAAAGGAGTCTCTCCCCACATATCTACTGCATTAACATTGACACCTCTTTCTACAAGAGCATCTATTATGGCCATACTGCGAAATAAAGCAGCATAGTGTAAAGGAGTCCTTCTCCATATATTTATTGCATTAACATCTGCACCTTTTTCTATGAGAGCGTTTGCTATGTTTATACTATCAAGATAAGTAGTATTATGTAAAGGAGTATCTCCTTTTACATCTTTTTCATTAACATTTGCCCTTTTTTCCATGAGAGCCTTCGCTATATTTTCTAGGTTAAAGGAAGCCACCAAGTGCAAAAGAGTCGCTTTTTCACCATCTTTAAACACATAATTTATATCAAAGCCAGACTTTTCCCACTCTTCATATTCCTTTGAATATCTTTTCAGCTCATTTTGTATTTTTTCAATTACGTTATCTTTGCTTAAATCTTTGTCAACATTAACTAAACTCAATAATTCGTGCCAATTTGAAATTTCCATTGCTATAACCTTACCTTTAATTTTCAATAATGTATTTAATTATATGATAAGAAGTCAATTTAAATAAATTACACATACATGGAACTTATCAGATAAATATATAATATGAACTAGATTCCAGCGGGCTTTGTTGCATCACTATCTATGAAAGGCTAACTATACAAGCAGCTTATTGAAAATCTTATTTTTTGCAATCTATCTGATTAAATTTAAGAATAGTAATTTATTGTTTGTACTAGTAAATTTAATTCTACTTAAAATAGCTAAAGCATTGAAATTCTTGAATTCTAGCTAGATTAGTGAATGATAGTAAAACTTCTTTTACTTAAATTTAGATATTTACTGATTGTCCTTACTATAAATGCTAGAATAATAAGCTACTGATATTCTACATTTTATCTTTTATTCATCGTAGATAGCGATGCAACAAAGCCCAATAGCGTCAACTTAAGAAAAGATGTTAAGGAATAAAATACTGTAAAAAATAGGACCTTTGGTTTCTATTTTATTTCAATAAAGAAGATATCAGTAAAGCTTATCTATTAAGTGTCACATAGAGGAGTGCTATAAACGACTCAAAGTAGAAGCAGAATTAGAGAATTTTTCTGGGATAAATTTAGAAACAAGAATTTTGTGCAAACTTGGTCATGTGCAATACTTCATATGTGTAATGCACAAGAGCCTTGGAACCCAGATCAAATTGCTGAGTATCGTTTAAATTTTTCAGTTTTATTTGGTGTAATGAGACAGAAACTTTATCAGGTGCTTATTAGCACCAAAAAACTTTCAAGCCCTTTTTAAAATACGCACTAAAGTTAACGTGAAGATTGTATAGCCGCAATAAAGTAGATAAGCCTAAACGCCATAATGTCTTTAGGAGAGCTTGCTAATTCATTCTCTTAAGTTAACGCCATTGCCTGAACAGATACATAAAAAAGTAGTACTTGCAAGAAAGAGTTACTTAAGAAATTAATTAACTTTGCTATTTTCTCTAACATACCTAGAAGAAATAGATACATTATCTAATGCAGTCCTAATACTAGCATTGTTCTCATTAACAACTACAGCTAGCTCACAAGCATTCAAAGTATATCTACCATATGGAAACAGTACAGTACTTACTTCAGTAAATGCATCTTGTAGCATGCTACTATTTTTAGCTCGTATTAAAGTAGAATTGACACATTCATTATTACCTTTATATATAGCAAAGGCAAATGGTTTAATGACATACGTCACGCCTGGAAACTGCACAATATCTTTAGAAGTAAGGATATTTCGTAGTGTATCACTATTTTGAACTCGTATTAAAATAGAATTGATACATTCGTTATTGCCTTTATATATAGCAAAGTTAAGTGGCGTTAAAGTACACGCTATAATATTTAAATACTGTACAATATTTCTAGAAGAAAGAATATCTTGTAATATACCATTTTCTTGGGCTGTTGTTAAAATAACATTAATATACCTTCCCTTATTATGATGTATGGCAAAGCCAAGCGATGTTAAGGTGTACATCAAACCATTTTGATAGTTTATAATATTTGGAGCAGTAAGAATATCTTGTAGTATACCATTGTTTTGAGCTTGTTCTAAATAGAATTAACACATTCATTATTGTCTCTATGTATAGCTAGGCTAAGTAGTGTTAAAGTGCGTTCCCCACCTCTTGGAAATTGTGTAGTATATCAAGTGATAAGAACTTTAGTAAATCATTTCCTGAAACTGCTTCCAAGATATCGCTGATGCTCCTTCCATTCCATATAGATCTTTTTAGCTAAAAATACAAATCTTTTTGTTTTCGTGTTAAATTTTGATGATTTAGCATATTCTTGTAACCTCGTTTTAAAGTCAGTGCAGTTTAATTATTCTATGTTAGTATACACCAATAGAAAAAATTTCATCATATGTTCTGGAAAAATTTTACACAGGTTAATGAGGAAATCGTAAGAGAGAGCCTAAAAAAGGTTATAGAGAAGAAAAGTGGTAAGAATGTTGGTGTAGTATCCTCAATTGTTATTAAGGGTAAAGATGTTGCTTTTGCTCTTGAAGTTACTGAGCCAAATGAAGAATTAAGAAAAAATTGTGAGCAAGCTGTTAAGGCGATACCGGGAGTAGGAAAGGTTACTGTAGTTGCTACTGGTCAAAAACAAGCTAGGCAACAAAAAGCTAAACTTCATATCGAAGGAGTGAAAAATATAATTGTCGTTGCTTCTGGTAAAGGAGGTGTGGGTAAGTCGACAGTTGCACTAAATCTAGCTCTTTCGTTAGCAGAATTAAAACATAAAGTTGCGCTAGTTGATGCAGATATATATGGTCCTTCGATTCCTAAAATGTTGGGCACTGAGAAATTAAAACCAGAAATACAGAGTGGTAAAGCAATGCCTATAGAGAAACATGGTCTCTATACTATTTCAATTGGCTATTTTATTGATAAGGACCGCGCAGTAATATGGCGTGGACCTATGATCACAAAAGCACTTTACAATTTGCTAATGGGAACAAGGTGGTCTGATATAGAATATTTAATCATTGATACACCGCCTGGCACTGGCGATGTACATTTAAGTCTGATGGAGAATTTTAGTTTAACTGGAGCAATAATAGTTTCAACTCCACAGGAGCTTGCTTTAATCGATGCACAAAAAATTTATGATATGTTCACAAAGCTCAGCGTGCCAATTATCGGCATTGTGGAAAATATGAGCTATTTTGTTCAAGATAATTCAAAAATACACATATTTGGAAAAGGTGGTGCAAAAAAAATGTCTGAAGAGCTGGGAGTCAAACTCTTGAGCAGAGTTCCTCTAGATCCGCAAATATGTAGTGCTTCTGATTGTGGAAATCCTTCAATACTAAGTGAGGATTTAGTAAGGATTTATGAAGGCATTGCTAAAGATGTTAGGTCTTTTGTATGCAGTCTATAAAGTTTTTTTAAACTACTTTTAAAATAGGTAGAATGTAATTTTAGGTGAATAAAATATTTCAAATGGCAGCAGCTACCTCGTATCTGAACAGACAATAGACTTCTTGGATAACTTAAGAAACAAGTAGTAGAAGCAATATTAGGGAAGGTATAAATTTTGAGCAGATAAGTAAACTTGATGAAGAGAAGCTTCGAAGACTAAGAGGAGTAAAAAGAAAAACATTGGAAAAATAATAGAAATTTTAATAGAGGAAGAGGCCAAGAAAAAGGCAAGAGGAGGAAAACCAAATATATTTATTAATATCACTCGAATATTTGTGTAAATACCGTACATATTTCCATATAGTGCAAAGCTATGGAATAAGTGAAAGTTCTTGCTAACGGCTGAATAGAAGATGCATTGATAAAACATCCAGATTTCAGGAAGATAAAGAGCTATTAAAGTTAAATAGGAGTATGCAAAAGTTTTATAAAAAGGGAATGTTCAACTCCCCCATAGAAGATCAAAAAATATCCTTAGGTTATCCAAGAAGTCTATTGTTGGTAAACATAAAAGGCTATTTGCCTTTTTATCTAGTTTATGCAGGAGGTCTAATATTTATTGTTGAGTGTGATTTTAGGCATGTCTGCTAAAACGCAACTTTTAAATCGCCAAAATTTCTCCTTGCCTTTACTAATTCCGATTCTTGGAGTGCACACATAATCTGGTTTGAGGTGATATTCATAGAGACAAAATTCATGACTTATAGTAAGGTCTTGTTTATTATGTTCTTTTGTAATGTTTAATTTTTTGCACAGTATGCCTGGCCCGCCTAAATTTGCTTCAAGCGGTTCAGTGAGCTTTAATCCTCGTATTAACACTGCTGCTGGGAATCCTTCTGCTTCTGTTACAATATTTAGACAATAGTACATTCCATATATAAAATATACGTACGAAAACCCTGGCGTACCAAACATTACTGAGGTTCGATTAGTATAGCCTCTTGCTGCATGACAAGCTGGGTCATCCATTCCTATATACGCTTCAACTTCAGTTATTATTCCACTAAAATTAGAAAATTTCAGCATCTTGCCTAGCAGCTCCCCAGCTACGGTTAAAGTTGGCCGTTCATAGAAATTTCTTGGTAATATTGTGTTATTCATCATAGAAGTACAAGTTACTTACATTTGCAAGCAACTCATACTATTTTCGCTTTTCCTTATTTAGATAAGAGGATACCTACATCTCTGAGAAGTAGAAGTTGGTGTTGTTGTCACATTTGTTACATCTGTTGAAGGCTGCTGTAAAACCTTGACTGATTCAGAGCTCTTTTGTTGCAATTGCGGTACTAACGCTTCATATAAAGATTTTGGTTCACGTCTCTTACCTATTTTGACTTCTTTATTTGCACGCAACTGCTCTGCAGTAACACCGTTGCCTTCAAGGAGAGTTACACCATTATTACCATCAATGTTAACTTTAATTTTGCATTCTCTTCCATCAACATACCACTTTAAAGTCATTTCATATAACCCACTAATTATTTCATAAACTCTTTCCTCATTATCACTATCATTATTAATATAGCAACATGCCCCTCTCTTTTTTTCTTGATTAGGATAACAAAATGTAATTGTTCTTACACCATACTCTTTACATATACTACCGCCTAGAAGTTTAGCTATATCTACTCCTTCTTTATTGGCATGTAGCACAACTCTCACGGTGGGGTAAACAATATTACCTTCCCTTTTGCCTTCTTTTATCATTATGGACTCTATGGTATATACCTTCGATATCTCTGCCTTAATTTGGTCAGCAATCTTGCCTACAATCTCTTTACCATGATAGTGAGATTCTCCTTTCTTCGGAGAAAAAGGTTCTTTGTTTGTAGTATTAGTGTCTGGATCATTCTGTAACTTAAAGAATTTATCCCATTCTTCATCACTGTCTAATTTAATATATTCACGCTTGTTCTTGCCTGATACTGCATTCTGAATACTAGACGATCCTTCTGTTACAGTTGTACCAGAGCTATTGCCTTTACCTTTTAGAAGAACAAGATGCTCTTCTGACCTTTCTTCCTTACTCAACTTTGAAGCTGCATCACCAAAAGAAGGTTTCTCTACTATATGCATGTAAGAACTTTTAACTCTACTCTCATTATCAGGTACTGTAGTAGCCCACAAAAGCTTTTTAATATAATCTAACATATGCTACCTCTTACCATTAACTAAATATCAGTATGTAAACTTTGCTATAGCTAATCAATAACTAAATTTACTCCAAATAAAATGAGCTGATAAAAAGGTATAAATTGAGATTAGGTAAAGCTTTTGGTATAATATCTAGTTAATTTTGAATAGGCAGGTGATCTCATCTACAAAGACGTTTTTTATCTCATTTATTTTTGGGTTTATTCTCTTTCCCTATTTTATAAAACTTCTAAAAAAGATAAGTAAAGATGGACAACCAATCAGATCATATGGACCAGAAAGTCATTTAATAACAAAAAAGAATATACCACCTATGGGTGGAATAATAATACTAACTTCTGCTTTATTACCAATCCTGCTTTGGACTCAATTAACACCAGAAATTTCATTGCTGGTATTTATAACTCTATTTTTTGCTCTACTTGGATTTATTGATGACTATTTAAAATTGAAGACAAATCACCACCGAGGTTTAAGTGCAAAAACCAAAATACTTATTCAGTTTGTCGTTACTCTGGTCTGTATGTTTATACTTAAGCTACAATCTGCTGAAGGTTTTACAAAAATTTCTCTATTTAGAGAAGTAGCAATCGACCTTGGCTATCTATATCTTCCGTTTGCTGCATTTGTAATTGTCGGCTCTTCTAATGCTGTGAATCTTACAGATGGCCTAGATGGCCTTGCTGCAACTCAAGCCATTACTTCCTTTGCTTTTTTGGGGCTAATTGCATACATCACTCAGACAGATGTAAACATTACTTTATTCTGCATTGCATTTATAGGAGCTATTTTAAGTTTCTTGTGGTTTAACACACATCCAGCAAAAATATTTATGGGTGATGTTGGAAGCCTATCAATCGGTGCAGCTTTAGGACTCACTAGTGTTCTAATTAAAAAAGAAATGCTTTTTGCCGTTATTGGAATAATCTTTGTAATAGAGACTTTATCTGTGATTATTCAGGTATCATATTTTAAATATACAAAATTTAGATATGGAGCAGGAAGAAGAATTTTCCTTATGACACCAATACATCATCACTTTGAAAAGAAA
This sequence comes from Wolbachia endosymbiont of Kerria lacca, assembly GCF_051602725.1. Taxonomy (NCBI): domain Bacteria; kingdom Pseudomonadati; phylum Pseudomonadota; class Alphaproteobacteria; order Rickettsiales; family Anaplasmataceae; genus Wolbachia; species Wolbachia endosymbiont of Kerria lacca. Next base: position 1,104,172 of record NZ_CP192272.1, on the reverse strand, counting down.
GGGTGGTCAGAAAATACAATAGTTATAAAATTTTGGATAATTTCTATCGTTTGTTCGATTTTTGCTTTAACTTTCTTATTATAGGAATTATGAAATATCCAGACTTTTCATTAGAAAATACATTATCAGGAATTATAGCAGGAGTAGATGAAGTAGGAAGAGGTCCGCTTGCCGGTCCAGTGATATCTGCAGCTGTAATATTTACTGATAGAGATACGGTTATTGATGGAATAAACGACTCAAAAAAGCTAACCCCTAAGTGTAGGCAAGTTCTATACGAAAAAATAACGTCTGTTGCAAAATTTGGTATAGGAATGGCAAGCGTAGAAGAAATAAACTCATACAATATTTTGCAAGCAACAAAGCTTTCAATGAAACGTGCGTTGGCAAACTTGAATCTAGAACTAGATTATGTGCTAGTTGATGGTAATCAACCACCTGAAGTAAAATGGCAAGTAAAATCTATAGTGAATGGTGATAGTTTAAGTATATCAATTGCAGCCGCTTCAATCGTTGCAAAAGTTACAAGAGATCGGCTTATGGAAGAATTGCATAATAAACATCCTCAATATAATTGGTATAAAAATAAAGGATATGGAACAAAAGAACACCTCAGCGCTATTGGCCTTCATGGAATTACGAAGCACCATAGAAAGAATTTTGCACCTATAAGAATACTATAGCCTTTAATCACTTACCTTTTTTGAAAGGTATGTTTTCATTAAACAGGCAGACTGTACTTGATCCGTTTCTTAAGGTAAATACCGAGCTTACTCTTTCAATTATCAGGTAGTCATCAACTGTACGAAAATTTATCAAGGATTCATATCCTGCAGAATCAACCATAAAAACTGCCGGGAAATCAGAGTTTATTTTATTAAATTGTAGATATGTAAATTTTCCGTCATCAAAAACCTTAATTGGTATTATTGATTGACTGCCTTTAACGTGCGAGATGGAATAGTTAAAATTCAAGCCTTTCTTTATAACCTCAATATCACTTATATCAGGGATAGTGGTATGAATAGCTTGCTCTAGAATATCACCGTTACTCGTTGAATAAATTTCATCACTGTTGAACAGTGGATAAAGAAACCTTACTTCATATGCTAACCTTGGATCATCTAGCCCGTTTGCTTCTTCAGCATGAAATTCGAAATAATAAACTCTTTTATTGGTAATTATAGTTGCATTAGTATCGGCAATATCATCTATAGGCTTAATAAATAATCTATTACCTTGAGGAAGGAGTTGCCAACCGGTTGCATCACCCATTGAAAGACTTTCTATTACCTCCCCTGGCTCAAACAATATGCTGGATTGATAACCATAAAAGCCCGTGTACTTATGTATAGCCTGTGGATTATAATTCATTACCTTTATGTGGTTATCACCAGCTATTGGTCGTGGTTCCTGTTTTGCAAGTGCATCAGCACCACAAAGAAATAATAGTGCAACAAAGAGTAACCTAATCATAGTATCAAAATAAACTGATCTTTATTTTATCATTGATAGACATGTACTGCAACTGTCAAGCTATCCCAGTAGTAAGCGACAGAAAATGCAAGCTTCATAATAATTCATTACTGCAGGAAAAAATTCTTTAAACATTATTTTCATATATGTTAAAATGAGTTGTGAGGTAAATTAGGGAGTGTTAAATAAAGTTATTAATTTATAGATTCTTCTGAAAAAATTATCTTCTTCTAGATAAGAACTCCCTAAAAAAATAAATGTAACAATTCAACCACTATGGATTAAAATCCAAAGATTGAGAGAGAGCATAGAATGCTAACTTTCGACTTGAAAGTCACCAAATTTATCTTCTTTTTTAGAGTGATTTTCAATATAATTTTTTATCATTTCGTCAGTTACATTTCCGCTAGTCCTGACAAACTAGCCTACTGCCCACAACCCAATATCTCTTTTTTAGCTCTGGAAAGTTTTTCTGGATTTTTCTGGAACTTTTTCCTTTTATTAACTGCACTAACTTACTAATACTTAAGTATGGGGGTACAGAAACGTATACGTGTACATGACTTGACGCAACTCTACCTCTGATAATTTCTACTTGATTATTTGCACATACTTCTTGTACAACTTCTTTAGCTTTCTGTCCAATATCTCCAACTAGTACTGGATATCGATATTTTGTTATCCACACTATGTGATATATATACAGAGTGACTGCTTTTTCTATAATATTCCACATTCTTTCAGATTTTTCACCTTAAAATTATATTCTTAAAAGGATGGACTTCAAGTCCAGGGTTTTTCTCCCAAATTTGGGACAATAAAATGCCCATCTCAAATGTTGCTATATTTCACGATATTTCCTTAACTTGACGCGTATGGTTTATTTAATACTTCCTGCAAATTAACTACAGATTTTATGTCTAAGTTACTCCACAAAATTTTTCCTTTCCTTACCCAAGATTCAAATTTATAGTATCGATTCCCTTTTATGAAATATGAAGCCATCTCAAGTTATAGTTAAGCCTATATTCAGTGAATTACTTTCACAAGTGCAATTGATTTTAGTGTTATACTGTTCTAACAGTAAAGAAGTCATATAGATAATAATGTCTTTTGTATCCAAACGAATATCATTTTTTTTTGTTAATTTGCTCACTAATAATGTACTTATTGATTTATGTTCATTTACTACTTTTATAGTGAGTAGTGTTTTATCTTCTGTTTTAGTCAGTAAAATAGACACTAATTCAATTTGTGCCACTGCACTGATTATAGTTATCACCATATTGGAAATTATCTTATTTATTTTTTCAATTAAGTTTTCTGTAGGACATTCACTTACTCTCCACTGAAGCTTTACTTTTTTTTTAATAAATAATTTTCTATATTGGATTTAGTCTTAACAAAGCTGCAATTATCTGATGAATGAGAATACGCTTGCTTCATAACTTTATATTTATATATTAAATCATCGGAGCTTTCTTTAAGCAATGACAATGCTTCACTTTGCATATTAGGGTTGTTTTCTTCAAGCTCTTCCAATCCACCCACTATTCCTTGCATAGAACTAGCAAAATCATGGAGAATTCGTCCTGATAGGCACTCTGTTATTAACATTATGTTTTTATTCATTGGATAAAAGTATAAATGATTTAAGTTAACCCTATATTGGTAGGCATGTAGTAGTCAATTTAAGAGAAAGTTTCGTTGCGCTTTTTGTGTCAAAGCATTAATGTAGTATTAATAATTATAAGATTTGTGAAGGCGTTATGAATACTTATGCTAAATCTGGAATAGACCTTAAACTATATAATGAACTAATAAAAAAAGTTAAACCTATTATTGAAAAGACTAAAGGAGAAGAAGTAATTAGTGAAGTAGGATCATTTTCCGCATTGTTTGACTTTTCTTCGCTGAGTAAGAAATACGACCATCCAGTACTTGTTTCCTCAACTGATGGAGTGGGCACAAAACTATTAATAGCTCAAGAGGTGAATAAGCATGATACTATAGGTATAGACTTAGTTGCAATGTGTGTAAATGATTTACTTGCACAAGGAGCAACACCTTTATTTTTCCTTGATTACTTTGCAACAGGCGTTTTAAACAAAAACGTTTTATTGTCTGTAATCCAGGGCATTGCAGAAGGGTGCAAGGAATCTAAAATAGCATTAGTTGGTGGAGAAACTGCAGAAATGCCTGGAATGTATGGTAACAATCACTATGACCTTGCAGGGTTTGTGGTTGGTGTTGTTGATCGAAAGCAAATTCTTCCAAATTGTAGTATAATGAAAGCAGGTGACTGTGTAGTTGGTTTAGAATCAAATGGAATTCACTCAAATGGATTTTCTTTGGTGCGCCATATTTTTAAAAGCTTAGGTATAAATTATAATGATATATCTCCATGGAATAATAAATCTTGGGGTGAAATATTACTTAAGCCAACAAAGATATATGTTGATTCTTTGTTGCCTATTATGCCAAAGGTAAAAGGCATTGCGCATATAACAGGTGGCGGGTTAATAGACAATATTCCAAGAATTCTCTCAGGAAATTTATTTGTAGACATAAATATTAATTCTTGGAAATGGCCAGATATATTTTTATGGCTGAAAGAAGAAGGTAAAATAGAAAAGAGAGAAATGTTAAAAACATTTAATTGCGGCATAGGTATAGTACTGATTGTAGATCCCGATAATATGAAGGATGTGGAAAGCCATTTCCAAAAGCGTGGAGAAAAAATTGAGATTATTGGAAAACTTGATGAAGCATGTCAGCCTCCACTTGATAGAGTAGTATTTGGTTAGTCTAACTTTACCGACAGTCTTTTTGCAACTTCTGAGTATGCTTCCTTTAAGTTTCCTAGATTTAAACGGAAAACATCTTTGTCTAGCTTTTTATGAGTATTTTTATCCCATAGCCTACAATTATCAGGGCTGATTTCATCGGCTAAAATGATTTTAGTGCTGTTGTTTATCAATTTGCCAAATTCTAACTTGAGATCAACTAAATATATATTTGCATTTGAAAATAGGTCGACTAAGATTTTGTTGATCTTTAAAGTTGTAGTTTTAACTTCTTCCATTTCTTTATGGGATAACCAACCAAAATATAATATGTGATTTTCATTCACCATTGGGTCGGCTAGGTCATCATTTTTGTAAAAAAACTCGATTATAGGAGATGTAAGTGCCTCACCTTCTTTGATATTAAAACGTTTGCAAAAGCTGCCAGCTGCAATGTTTCTAACCACTACCTCAAGAGGTATTATCTTGAGCTTTTTGACTAGCTGTTCTCTTTCGTTTAGAGTGTTTATAAAGTGCGTGCTAATTCCTGCTTCTTCAAGCTTTTCCATGATAAAAGCACTAACATGATTATTAATTATTCCTTTGCCCTCAATAATTTCATATTTTTCCTTGTTGAACGCTGTAACATCATCTTTAAAGTACTGTATAACAGTTGATGAGTCTTCAGTTTCAATAATGACTTTGGCTTTACCTTCGTATATCGTTTTATTCAGTGACATGATTAATTTAGCTGTATACTATAAGATAATATCAAATTGCTGCTTAGTTTACTACAAATTTGCTAATGACGTTTAGTGTTACAATATTAACCATATTTCCAGAAATGTTCCCCGGGTTTTTGAACTATTCTCTTGCCGGAAAAGCGTTGGAAAAAAAAATATGGAATCTTGAAATAGTAAATATTCGTTCTTTTGCTAAAGATAAACATTCAACTGTGGATGATGTTCCATATGGAGGTGGAGCAGGGATGGTTATGCGCCCAGATGTGATTGGTAATGCAGTTGATAATGTGCTTTCTGCTCATAAAAATACTAGATTTATTTATATGACTCCATCTGGTACAAAATTTAATCAGAGAATTGCGAAGGAGTTAACAGAAATTCCTCATGTAACAATATTGTGTGGTCGATTTGAAGGTGTTGACCAAAGAGTAATTGATGTGTATACTCCTTATGAGTTAAGTATTGGAGATTATATACTTTCGGGAGGTGAGCCAGCTGCGATGGTGGTTCTTGATGCATGTATTAGGCTTCTTCCAGGTGTAGTAAATAATTTCGATAGCGTTGCTGAAGAAAGTTTTAGTTATAGTGGTGGTATACTTGAATATCCTCAATATACTAGACCTGAGCAGTGGAGTAGGTACAAAGTTCCTGAGGTTCTGTTGTCTGGCAATCACAGAAAAATAAGTGATTGGAGAAGGGAACAGTCATATGTTAGAACAAAGGAACGTCGACCTGAATTGTTGAATGGAGATGATAAATGACAAACTTACTTGAAAAATTTAACGAACAACAAATACAAAGGTTAGCCAAAGAGATGCCAGCTTTTTGTCCTGGCGATGATTTGAAGGTCACTTTTAAGGTAGTTGATAGTACGGGTGAGCGTATACAGATATTTGAGGGCGTATGTATATCAAAAAGAAATCGTGGATTACACTCTTCTTTTTCAGTTAGAAAGGTAAGTCATGGAGAAAGTATAGTATCACAATTTTTTGTTTACTCTCCTGCATTAATTTCAGTACAAGTGATGAGAAAGGGAAAGGTCCGTAGAGCAAAATTATATTATCTGTGCAAGCTATTTGGGAAAGCTGCAAGGATCAAAGAACGTACTACTTATGTTAAAAAAAAATCTAAGTAGATACAATAGGGAGTGATGTCAATTGTATCATCTCAAAACTCTCTCTTATTATCCCAGTGTGTGGCGCACAACTGTACTTTCCCTCCTGCTGTGGTGTCATCCCAATGTTTGACACTAGGATGGCTTTGTTGCACCACTCAAGGAAAGAACAGGCAGTTACTGATGGAATTTGTTATAAAATAGATATTTAGCCGACAAAGGAAAAATATGCCAATAAGAATGAAAGTCAGTAACTGCAATGAATATAACAAATTTCTTCAAGAAAGGGGAAATGTTTTTCATTATATCAACGATGCCATTGAAAATTGGTACGAAAATAGTCCAAAAGTAGCAGGTGGCAACAATGTCTACAGCGACAAAGTAGTGATTCTAATTCACATAATAACCTATCTATTCAGGATTGGTCTTAGGCAAACAGTGGGATTTATAGAGAAATATCTTGAGCAAATAGGGAAAATTTTGCAAATTATCAGCTATTCGCAGGCTTCAAGAAGGTTTAAAAAGCTTAATATCAAAATCAACGACTGCAGAGTTGATAAGAACGATATGGAAGATATTGAAATTGCTATAGATAGTACAGGTATCAGCATCTACAATAATATTCCAGGCCATAGTAAGGCAAATGGTACAGATAGAAAGTATCGCCGCTATGAGCAAACAAGAAAGCTACATGTAATGCTAGAGATAGGTAGTAAAAAAGTTATAGCTGCAAAATACAGTAGTGGAGTTTATTCCGACCACTATGGAGCCTGTGATCTTATTGAAAGAGTGGATACCAAGTATAACATAAGCACGATATATGCAGATAGGGCATATAATCGAAAGAAGTTATACAAACTGTGCGATGAGCTTGACATAAAGACAAGGATTCCTCCGCAAAATAATGCAGTAGAGCATCCAAAGTTGGATTATATGAATGAGAGAAATTCTACAATCAAGCTCATAAAGTCATATGATGAAGATGGTATGAAGAGGTGGAAAAAAGAGATAAATTATTGGAAGAGATCTTATATAGAAAGTTTTTTCTCGCGACTGAAGCAAATATTTGGATTTAGTTTTAGGAATAAATCTGAGATTAATCGTGAGAAGGAACTGCTACTCAAGTGTTATTTGCTTAACAAATTTACTGAAATAGGCATGGCTAAGTTTGATATAGCTTCATGAATTTATTATACATTACCCACTATCCGAAGAGCTGTGCAACAAAGCCCACTGGGATCCAGATTCTCCTTTTGGTTTGTGCTTTCATGGAAAATATAAAAATTATTTGCAGGCAAAGCCTGTTAGATCTCAGTTCAAGCACTGGAAAAAGGGGAAAGTCTTTTCAAATCCTCATGTAAAGAAAAGTAAATGGGTATAATAAAGAAAAACTTTCTTAAGTTACTTCAATCTAAGCGCGTACATGCTCGTGTAAAAAGAAAAAATAAAAAGAACAACATTTTATGCTTTTGCTCTTTTACAGCACTGATTGTCTCAATTGGGTGTCCTATATGTATATTACTAAGTATATTAGTTAACTCTTACAGTGCTTTAACAGTAACGAAAATTTTATTACCAGTTGAAATAAATGCTGATCTTATTTTAACTAATAATCCTGGTGATTTACGATATAAGTCCATTGGCTTACTCAACAATTCTTTACGTAAGGTGTTTGAAGGAACTGATTTTAAAGACGGTGACGAAATTTTAAGTCGTAATTCTTACAAAGAACTAGAGAAATTTTCTCATAAGAAAGTAAAAGATAGTGGTGAATATGAGATCTGGTTTACCGCGTCAAGTATAATTAATTCAATAAATAAATATAAACATTTGAATGATCATTATGCTAAATTACTTGATTGGTTAAAAGAGAAGGGAAGAGTAAGAAAATTTTTTAATAAGTCTCTGTTTCTTAAGTCTGATTCTTGTGAGCCTGAGAATGCAGGGATTTTAGGGGCATTTATCGGTTCATTAATGACAATTATAGTATGCTTAGCGTTGGCATTGCCAATAGGAATTATGTCAGGTATCTGTCTTTATGAATTTATGCCTAGAAATAGGCTAATAACCAGTATTGTAGAAATTAGCATGAATAACCTTGCTGCAGTGCCTTCGATAATATTTGGTGTGGTAGGACTGACTCTCTACTTGGGCATATTTGGTTTACCCCGTTCTTCACCGCTTGTTGGCGGGATGACTCTTTCATTTATGATGCTGCCTAATATTATTATTGCAACAAAAAATGCCTTTACAAACGTTCCTATTGCAATAAAAGATGCAGCGTTTGCGCTAGGTGCACCTCACATCAAGGTGATATTGGATCACTCTTTACCGATTGCGTTGCCACGGATAATACATGGTGCAGTGCTTGCAATTGCAAGGATTTTAGGCGAATCTTCCCCTTTACTTATGATAGGCATGGTAGCATTTATTGCTGATACACCTACATCCTTCTTCGATCCGGCAACTGTTTTACCTGTACAAATATACATATGGTCAAGTAGTCCTGAAATTGCATTTATTGAGCTTGCTGCCATTGCAATTATAGCTTTATTGTTAATGCTATTTGCTTTGAATTTAATAGCAAATTTTGTAAAAAGAAAGTTCGAGTTTTTTGATTCATGAAAATTACAATCCTATCTGGTTATGGCTTAAATTGCGAAAAAGAAACTGCATTTGCATTTATGGAATGTAGCAGAAAGCTTGGTATTAATAATATTGAAGTAAAAATCGTTCACATTAATGATATTATAGATAATCCAAGTGAACTGAAATTAAGCAATATACTTGCAATTCCAGGAGGTTTTTCCTATGGTGATGACACTGGTGCTGGTAATGCGTTTGCTTTGCGTATAAAAAACAACTTGTTAGACGAATTTCAAAATTTCTTATCTCAGGATAAGCTTATTATAGGGATATGTAATGGTTGCCAGATATTAGTAAAGTTAGTTCCAGAATTCTCTAATCTAGCTTTAACCTCTAATGATATAGGTAATTACCAATGTCGTTGGATTAGAGTGAGAGTTAATCCGCAGAGTAATTCTGTTTGGCTACGGGGCCTGAGTGAACTATATCTCCCTATTGCTCATGGGGAAGGCAAATTTTTTATGGATCAAGATACTTTGAATCAATTGATTGAAAATAATTCCGTTGCACTGCGTTACGTTGATGAAAATGGTGACTATGCAAATTTACAATTTCCTTACAATCCAAACGGATCTATACACGACCTGGCAGCTTTGTCAGACAAAAGTGGTAGAGTTTTAGCTTTAATGCCTCACCCAGAGAGAGGAATATTTTTTACTCAGCAGGACAACTGGCCTCTTGAAAAAGAAAAATGTAAACGTTCAGGAGTGGCTATGCCAAAATATGGTGATGGAATGCTCATATTTGAGAATGCACTAAAATATTTTGCGTAAGTATTACAATACATTACATACAACAAGTTTTTAAACCATAAAAAGTTACTTGATCAGGATGACAATAAATCTTTATTTTTGATCTGCAGAGTAGCTTTCTCTAACGTTAGGGATATAATTGTTCCACTTTCCAATTGCTTTTCTCAACAAGAGTATATCTAAATCTAGTGTGTCTCCTATATTCACCTTCTTGCCAAAATTCAATTACCTTTGGGATTACGCAAAATCCCACCCAAAAGTCAGGACGAGAAACTTGTGTATTGTGAAATTCTTTCTCTTTCAATTCTATAGCCTGCTCAAAATCTTGCCAATTTTTCAGAACTCTTGATTGTTTTGAGCACCACGCGCTAATTTGACTATCGCGTGCTCGAGAGGAGAAATATTCGTCAGCCTTTTTGCCGCTTAGAAGCCTAACTTCTCCTTCAATTCGTACTTGTCTAGAAAATTCTGTCCAATGAAATACGAGTGCAGCTTTGGGGTTCTCAGTCAATTCTTTTCCTTTTCTACTGTTTACGTTAGTAAAGAACACAAAACCTTCTTTACTATACTCCTTTAGTAATACCACTCTTGCAGATGGAATGCAGTCTTTGCTACACGTTGCTAGCGTCATTGCAGTTGACTCTTTACACGGAAAATTAAGTACTTCTTGATACCACTTTGAGAACAAATCAAAAGGATCTTTTTCAGGTAAGAGTGTCATATGCAAAAATAAAATTTAATTCTGACATGCATTGCAAAAATAAGTGCTACGACCATTTTGTCGTATAAGTGTTATGATATTGTTGCAGATTCTGCAAGGTTTTTGCACTTTACCATATACGTAAAAGTTATTTTGAAAGTATCCAGCAGATCCAGATGGTTGTGCATAATCTTTCAGTGTTGAACCACCAGCAGCAATTGCATCACTCAGAGTATTTTTTATTTCGATAGCAAGTTTTTCGCACTCTATATATGTTAAATCTTGTGCTAGCCTAAGTGGTGATATGCGAGCTCTAAATAAGCTCTCAGAAGCATATATGTTACCTACGCCAACTATTAGCTTATTATTCATTAATACCGATTTGATATTTGCTTTTCTGCTCTGTAGCAACTTCTGTAAATAATTTCCATTAAATTCATCTGTGAGGGGTTCTATTCCTAGGTTATTAAAAAAATTTAGTTCTTGCTCTCTGTTTAAAACAATCACTAATCCAAACCTTCTTGGGTCATTAAAGATTAGTGAAGTGTTGTCAGAAAATAAGAATATCACATGATCATGTTTGTTCTGTGCTTGATTGTCTTCAACATATATAAGCTTTCCGCTCATGCCAAGGTGTATGATTACAGCCATACTAGCATCTATATTCGAGATTATATATTTACCTCTACGCTTGATATCATTTATAACTTTGCCCTTTAGCAAATCATCAATATTTTTTGTTATTGGTACACGCAAATTCCAATTATTGACTGTAACATTGCTTATTTTCTTATTTTTGATTTTATCAAATAAGAAGTTAGAGATGACTTCCACTTCTGGGAGTTCTGGCATCTTGTCTACTCTGTTGCTGTTTTTTTCTTTTTAGAATATTTTGCTTTAAAGCTTTTGCCAATCTTTTTCTCTCTTCTTCTTTTTCCTTATTTTTTTTCATGTTATTCATTATCATAATACGTGAACTTGCCGTTGTAGCTCAGGTGGTAGAGTACGTCATTGGTAATGACGAGGTCCCAAGTTCGAATCTTGGTAACGGCAGTTTAGAGGACGATATTCATAAAGTCAATCCTCTAGATGCTAATTAGATTATAGAAAAACGTCTAGTAAATACCTTTTATACACTACCATTAAGCTGCTTTTTCAGTATTACTATTCAATAATACCTGCCGTAATTTTTCTTTAGAAAATCCATGCATTAAAAGAAATTGTATAATCCTTTGCCAAAAATCCCTCACAATATACTGAAGGATTATTAAAACTTACGTTGGCAGGGTTAAACCTGTTACCATAACTTCCCCCACCACAAATATTTTCATAACAACACTGCTTACAATCGTCAGGCCTGTTTTCCATATCACTCAAAAAGTTATTAAAAAATTTATCTGATGAGAACTTAGCCCAACTAGTATTGCTTATGTTATATTCAACAAACTTATGAGGGACACATGTTCTCAAATCATCTAGTGGGCCGAGATTACCATTATTGGAAACACATATTAACGGTAATACAAAAGGACTTCTTTTGCCAAATCCTTCAACTCTTGAATAATTACCGTAAAATAGCTCTAATGAAAAGTTATATAGAAATTTCTCTATCCTTTTTATGATAGTTCTCAGTCAGGTCTTCTTTTATCTTATCTGCCCAGCATATATTACCATGCCCTCCACCATCTCTATCAAACTGACAATGGCTATTGTGATTATTTCTACCATGAAAATTATCTGAAAGCTTTTCTATTCTTTTAAGTATGACACTACTACTAACTTGACCGATATTAGCGCTAAGAAGCTCTAATAATAAATCCACTTGTTTTTCTTTATTGTTTACCATAATTATTTTGCCTTAAAATAGCAAAGTCTAGGTTTACTATAGCTTTTGTCAAGCATTTATCTGAGCTATTTATATATTGGAATGCTACTCGTCATTTTATTTGCTTTCAAATGTATAACTTTCGGTATCTTGTTTTCAAGGACTTTTAACTTAATATTACCACTATTAAAGTCAATACTATAACACTTTAGTTCTTGACCATCCTTGAGTCCCATATTATGGCAATCACTACCTAATTTAACCCCACGTATCTTTTGTAGCTCTAGACTTCTGGTTAAGTTAAAGCATATATCACTATACTTATCAGTATCTTGGAAAGTTAAATTTTTATTGAGTAATCTACTAGGTAACAAACTGAGAAGTATGCTAGAATCTCTTATAGAGGCTATGATATCTTTTATAAAGGACTCTGATAAGTAATGTTTTAAATGACTTGCAAATAAGTCAACATTAAAATTAACTTTCTTTGAAGTTATTTCACTTATTATATTATTTATAGTAGTCAATAAGTTATACCTTCCATTACTAACCTCATTTAATTTCTCATCTATTATCATTGCAAGAATAAAACCTTTGTTATAACTCAACATGCTTATGTTTTGATCAAGTAAATGCTTTTGATTTGTTTTTTCGAAATCAATATTAGGTATTAAAGAATTAAAATACTCTTTTAAAGTAATATTAATTATTTTTAAGTACTCATCTTTATCAATAAGTTTCGTGTCAAGTAAGGTTTTCACTCCATAAAATTCCGTAAATCCTTCAAAAAACCACTTATATTTTATTTCATTTTTCTTATCGTTGTCTTGCTCTATTATATGTCCTATATATCTGTGAATTAATTCATGTGATATCACTCTAGTATAATCTTTGATATTTTTTTTTAAGCTTCCCTCAATAATTACATAGTCCTTTCCTGCAGCACCTGTAGTTCTACTAAGATTGGGATTATCAACAAGTACTATATTATACGGCTTACTTTCTAGTATGAATAAGTTATCTTGAGCTAAGATAATTTTATTAATAATATTTACAAGACTGATACTATTATGAGCATTGGTATAAAGCTTATTTCTTTTATCAAGATCAAAACTTCTAAAATTGTCAGTTCTAATAATTTTTTCTATATTATCAAAAGGTTTTCTAAAAGGTAAAAAATCAGGTGAGTTTTTTAAATGTGATGAAGAGTTATCTAAAGCAATAGCAGAATGCATATACTGAATGTATATAAGGAAAAAACAAATAATATAATTTAATAGACTGTGTACATTTTTAAGCTTAATGTTTGCCATAAATAAAACAGGACATTGAAGAAGTGTAAGTAATTACGATTAAGCAAATATAATTTATTGCTAAGTAGGTGATAAGGATAATTTTAATTATCTCTTTAAAACTTTACTCTTCCCATATTATTGAACACCTTATAATAAAGACTGAGAAGAAAGTTACAAAGGATTGTATATTCTTATCATCATAGCGCTGTTACTACAGTAATAACACTAAGAATAACTATAAGTTTCTTTGAATGATAGTTGAATTTTGATTGAAATTTTGAGGCTATAAAAACCGCAGGTACCAGTTGGTTTTTATTAGCTAAAGTAAACGTCAAATATCTGGAATTCTGGACATAAAATCCTCCTTTGAAAAAAAAAGATTAGAAAAAAATGCAATGCACATACGACAGAAATTAAGTATGTGTGTATGCACCCACATACGCTGAAGAGGATACGCTACATTTTTTTATGAGTTTGATTGTTTAATAAAAAAAAGTCTGCAGACAAAGATAAATTTTTGAGCTCTAAAAGTATCTCTAATTGTCATTATAATCAGATTTAGAATATGCGGAAGTAATTTTTTAGCTATAAGAATATATTATAGAAAAAAGGAACCCAAAAGTTAGCGTTATTGGTAATCCAACTTGGTGTAACGGCACTGTAGACCTTACAATAAAGACTGAGAGGAAAGTTACAAAGGAAGATTATCATGCTTCTTCCATATTCTTTCTACTTTCTTGTTTTTAAGTAGCTCTAGTGCTTTGTGAAAGTGATGCCTTGTTTTACTTGGCACTATAATGTCATCAATGTATCCATGTGATGCAGCAAAAAATGGATTAGCAAATTTCTCTTTATATTCTTTGATTAACGTTTGCTGGTCTTTTTCATGCCTAAATATAATTTCAACTGCACTTTCAGGGCCCATTACAGCTATTTCAGCAGTTGGCCAAGCATAATTTATATCACCTTTTAAATGCTTTGAGTTCATAACAATATATGCACCACCATACGCTTTTCTAGTGATAAGGCTAATTTTCGGCACGGTCGCTTCAGCATAAGCGTAAAGCAGTTTCGCTCCGTGTTGTATTATATTATTGTATTCTTGATTTGTACCTGGCAGGAAACCTGGAACATCAATAAGTGTGATGATGGGAATGTTAAATGCGTCACAAAATCTTACAAACCTCGCAGCTTTTCTTGAAGAGTCAATATCCAAGCATCCTGCAAGGTGCATAGGTTGATTTGCAACAACACCAATAGTATTTCCTCCAATTCTGCCAAAGCCAATTATGATGTTACGGGCAAAATCGGGTTTTAGTGCAAAAAATTTCCTTTCATCACACACCTTTTCAATAAGTTCATACATATCATAAGGAGTATTAGGATTACTAGGAACTAGAGTGTTCAAAGATTCATCAACATCATCAATTAAGTTGCAGATTGGTACAGATTTCGTTGACTCTTGATTATTTACTGGTAAAAAGGTAAGGAATTCACGGATTCTCAGCAGCATTTCAACATCGTTATTGAACGCAAAATCTGCTACTCCTGTTTTGCTTGTATGAATTTTTGCTCCACCAAGATCTTCGTGGCTTACATCTTCATAGGTAACTTTTTTCACTACATCTGGTCCGGTTATAAACATGTATGAGCTATTTTTTACCATGAAAATAAAATCGGTTAGCGCTGGAGAGTAAACTGCACCGCCAGCACATGGGCCCATGATTAGAGAGATTTGTGGTATAACGCCTGATGCATTTACATTCCTTTGAAAAATTTCTCCGTAACCAGCAAGGGAATTTACTCCCTCTTGAATTCTAGCTCCACCAGAGTCGTTTAGTCCGATAATTGGAATCCTGGCATTAATTGCCATATCCATAATTTTGCATATTTTTTTTGCATGTGATGCACCAAGTGATCCACCAAAGACAGTGAAATCCTGAGAATAAACAAAAACTTTTCTGCCATGAATAGTACCATGGCCAATTACAACTCCATCACCTAAAAAATCAGCATTTTGCATGCCAAAATCAGTTGCGTGATGCTTCACAAACTTATCATACTCTTGAAATGAATTTTCATCGAGCAATATACTCAGCCTTTCTCTAGCGGTTAGCTTTCCTTTTTCATGTTGCTTGTTAACTCTATCAGGACCTCCTCCTTTTTCGGCTTCTAATGTTTTGATCTTTAGAGTTTCTAGTATTTCAGAGTCTTGCATGTAGTAAAATAACTTTCAAATTGGTTGTAAACTTTATTGAGCTTACAAATCCTATTGATTATACACATACACCGTTACTGCATGCAACGGTGTATGTGTACGATAATTAATGCGCTAGCAATTTCTATTTAATATTTTGAGAATGCTGAGACTCACTAACATTCTGTGCACTTGCACTTGTTACACCTGTTGATGGATTAATTGTTATAACTTCTCTTTCAATTCCTTGTAAGTTTGAAGCCAATGAGACCAATTTTGCTAGAGTCATGTCATTATATTTATCCATCTTCTTATTCTCATAATAGCCAATTTTTATTTTTACAGCTTTGTTTTCCTCGAAGTCCTCAGGACTTATATTATCACTTAAATCAGTACAAAATACGTTACCATTTCCACTAATATTTAAAGCAATACTGCAATCTCTATCACCCACTTTCCAGTTAAATTTAATTATACAAGACTCATTTAGTATTTGATAAAGCCTTACACCATCATCACTTTGTGAAACACGCACCAACCTTTTATCTTCTGGAGATACCAATGTAAAAGCTCCAATTTTTGGATTACTATCCTTTAAGGCTTTACCAGGAAATGAGTTACCAAATTTTAACTCACCTCTGCCTTCTTTTAACGATACCCATGCAGTAAATGATTTATCTTCTTTTCCTCTCAACCTCACATCTATAGAATCATTACCTGTATATTCAGCAATTCCTTTTCGAATTACACTCAGAAATTTCTTAGTTTCTTCATCATTGTCACTCAAAAAAATCTCCTTATTTTCATGTGACCGGGATGGATCATTGAGATTCTCCAATGCTTTAGCTAAAGTTATATAGTTATATATACGTGTCCTTTTGTTATAAGGTGTCCCTAATTTATAAATTTGAGGAGTTAATTGAGCAACTTGACCGCAATTCATTATTAAAGTTTCATTTGCATTATGCATAGCGCCTCCAATTCTACATAATAAACTTAAGATAAAATATCCTAATTTTAGGATAGGTATATAATCTATCAAGTCAATAGTTAAATTAAAAAATTTTGATTATAATTTACTATTTATAAAATACGCTCTTAAACTATGCTGAAAATAGTCATAATAGGCCTTCCAAATGCAGGCAAGTCAACTCTATTTAATAGGCTGGTGGGAAGAAAAGCAGCGGTAGTTAGTGACATTCCAGGAGTAACGAGAGATAGGCGTGAAGGAATTGGAAGAATTAGTGATTTAGAGTTTAAAGTTATAGATACAGGAGGATGGAATGACCAAACCAGTTTTTCACTACAAGTTATTGAACAAATAGAGTTTTCTTTGTCGAGTGCAGATGTAGTTTTCTTTCTTGTTGATGCAAAAGTGCAAAACGAGCAGAACAAAGAGTTTGCAAAGTGGCTGAAGAGAAAAACAAATAAACCTGTAATACTAATAGCAAACAAATGTGAAAGTCATAAATCGGAAAATGTTGATTATTTGCAGTTTTTCAATTTCATAGGTCCGGTATACATCTCAGCCGAGCATAATCTTGGCATGGTTGATCTTTATGATGCATTAGCTGGTGTGATTGAAGGTCTTAGCGAAGGCACTGAGCTGCCTGAAAGTGAGTCCATTAGACTGAGGATTGCAATCATCGGTCGCCCAAACGTTGGAAAATCAACTTTTTTAAACAGTTTACTTGCAGAAAACAGACTAATAGTAAGCTCAGAACCCGGTACCACGCGTGACTCTGTGGATATTTCATACGACCATAATGGGAAATTAATCACTCTCATCGACACTGCGGGAATCCGCAGAAAGGCAAATGTTGTTGATAACTTAGAATCAAGATTTGTTGAAAAAAGTATAGAGTCAATAAAGCGCTCTCATGTAGTGATTTTAATGTTAGATTCCTTGCTTGGCATTGAGCAGCAGGATTTATCAATTGCTGAAGCTGCAATTAAAGGGGGGAAGGGAATTATCATTGTTTTAAATAAGTGGGATTTAATAGGTAAGGATGACAGAAGTAAGTTAATAAAATTTGTCAAACAACAGGAAGTGACTCGGTTATTTTTGGAAGTGCCAACTGTAACAATTTCTGCATTGAAAGGTATGCGCTGTGGTGATGTGATAGATAAGTGTCTTGAAGTGAGTGAATCCTTAAACAAGAAGATCAGCACTGCAAAACTGAATAATTGGCTAATAGATGCTGTGGAAAAACATTCTCACCCACTTATAAAAGGTAGAGAGATTAAAATGAAGTATATTGCTCAAATTGGCACCAAACCTCCAGCTTTTTCTTTGGTATGCAACGTCCCGGAAAGTGTTGATGAGAGTTATAAACGTTATTTGACTAATGGTCTTAGAAAAAACTTCTTTGTTGAAGGTGTACCAGTTAGATTGCTTTTGAAAAAGAATAAAAACCCCTATGTAAAGTAGATAATCTTGTTTTACTAATAATATACTTTTTTATCTTAGTAATATTATTAATAAGTAAATAATATTACTTAAATAAGTAGTTGATAAATTAATATTATATAGTAAAGTATTAACTTGTTTAGTACTTTTGCTATGAATTATAAAGGACAAGATTTAAGGCCTGGATCTCCACATACTTTCACGGTTGATACACCTTTAGTATTTCAGTGGCTTCCAAAAAGATATGGATACCCGATTCCAGAAAAATATTTGGAAAGATTGAGCAATTGGGCAAAAAGGGAAGATACGCGTGTAGTGAAATTAGTAATAAATGGATCTGGTTTTACTCCTACGCAACGTAAAGAGTTGGAGAATAAAATATCAAACAGAGAGTTTAACCCAAACAAAAACATAGAGCTTATAGACTTTAATGAGCTGGATTTAGGAGAGTATGAATTTAGCTTTCACTTACAAACAGATAAGAAAACAGAACTATCTAAATGTCCTTTATACACTGTATCTCAATATTTCAAAGATCTATACTCTATTCCAGAAAGTAAAATTTTGGTGTTGAGATAGACAGTATGCGTATATTTATGTTGTTGGTATTGAAATCTCCTATGATCTATTTTGATTTTGATATCTTACCTAAAGAAGATAAGAAAGTTGGTGAGATTCAGGCTGTGCATGGCTTTTTGGTTGCTGAAAATGACAGAAAAGGTTATGACTATGATGGTATAGCAAGTATTGAAAATGCTATCATTGCTCTAAGCGATGCTGGTAGAGTAAAAATTATGGAAATTTACAATGAAGTAAAGAATAAGTTTCAAAAAGATTATCCTTTGTTTAAGTTATCAGAACATGAGATTTACAAAATTATGGAAGAGATAGTATATTTCACTCTTTCTAATGACGTTCTTCTTCTTATATCTAGCTATCAAGATTCTAACAAACGTTACAACAGACGTTTGGAAGAAGCAAGATTGCTTATGCAAGAAACATTTGGGTTTAAAACCAATGGAGGAGAAGTTGATACTCAATATGACAATAGCTGGACGAAAAACAAGGATGAATTGTATACCAAAGAAGAAATTGCAAAAATAGATAGTGATACTAGGGTTGTAACTAGTATGCAAACTAAATCAGTATCTAGCTGTGAATACATACATAGAGGCTAGATAAAAAAGTTATAGAGTGATATGTGTCGCTTTATAATTATATAGAACATTATTAAACAAAAGTTGACTTTTTCGGTTGTTGTGGTAATTCGTTAATTATGTCAGATATAAATAACAGTTCTACAATCTTTTTGCTGTCAAGTGCCGCTGCTCTGATTTTTGCATATGTGCTAGAGTCTTTCTTCAATATGCTACCATGCAAGTTATGCATATACGAGCGAGTAGTTTACTATGTTACAGGGCTACTTGCAGTTGCGTACATGTTCAAAGACAACAAAATCCTAATCTATGCGATGTTTTGCAGCTATCTCATTGGTGCAATAATATCTTTTTATCATGTAGGTCTTGAACTCCACTTATTTCATGATGTTTTAGGCTGTACAGAGCAAGCAAGTGGTAACGTTAGCATAGAAGAGTTGAGAAATAATCTATTAAACCCCAATTACTCTCCGTCTTGTGACAGGCCTCATTATATTTTTGGTGTTTCATTAGCAACATGGAATCTTATTTA
Organism: Wolbachia endosymbiont of Kerria lacca; assembly: GCF_051602725.1. Lineage (NCBI taxonomy): Bacteria > Pseudomonadati > Pseudomonadota > Alphaproteobacteria > Rickettsiales > Anaplasmataceae > Wolbachia > Wolbachia endosymbiont of Kerria lacca. The sequence goes on along the minus strand of NZ_CP192272.1, from coordinate 1,084,539 downwards.
TCTTATAGTAGCCCTGTTTGTATCAGGTAGGATATATTGTAAAGAAAGAAATTTAAGGCACAATTGGTGCAAAAAGTAGCAAGAGTAGATGCTGCATTTGTACACCGCTTAGTTGTCACCCAGTTTCCGCAATTTAAAGATCTGTCTATCTGCCAAATCGTGCCCGGTGGATGGGACAATAGAACATTTCGTCTGGGTGATCACATGCTTGTGCGTATGCCAAGCGCTGCAAAGTATGCAATGCAGGTGGAAAAGGAACAAAAGTGGTTACCCAGGTTGGCACCTTTACTGCCACTTTCAATTCCAAAGCCTTTGGCAATGGGAGAGTCGTGTGAGGGTTACCCATGGCAATGGTCTATTTACCAATGGATTGATGGCAACACCGCTGCATCTGTGCACATAGCAGATCTGAATAACTTTGCAACCAGCCTTGCTCAATTTCTCGCTGCTTTACAACGCATAGATACTACAGATGGGCCTCTTCCCGGACCACATAATTTCTATCGTGGAGGGGTACTAACAACCTATAATGCTGAGACAAAGCAAGCAATTGCCGTTCTAAAAGATAGAATAGATGCCAATGCTGCAATCGAGCTCTGGGAAGCAGCGCTAGCAAGCGCTTGGAAAGGTTTGCCAGTGTGGGTCCATGGTGACGTTAGCGCTGGCAACCTATTGGTGCAAGAAGGAAAATTGAGTGCCGTCATTGATTTTGGAGGATTGGGGATCGGCGATCCCGCTTGCGATCTAATGATTGCTTGGACGCTGCTTAGAGGAGAAAGCCGAAAAATCTTCCGTGCAATGCTTCCGTTGGATGCTAGCACTTGGACTCGTGGCCGTGCCTGGGCTTTATGGAAGGCTCTTGCTGATATTACCACAAACACGAACGCTGCCGAAGCTTGGCACACTATTAATGAAGTGTTTAGAGATTATAAACGCAATTCATAAAGTATATTTGTATGAACATTGTGATTTGAGAGCAATCTCCACTAGAAAGGATGTAATCTCAGTATTGAAATCCAGTTTTTTTATCAAAAAATTTTTTGTATAAGGAAGGTGTCATACTAGTCACAGCTGTACGAACATTGTGATTTGGGCTAAAAAGATGCGAGTAGCCCCTTCGGTGTCATCTTATGTTTTTGTCATCCCAGTGCCCAGATACTGGGATCCAGAACAGGTAATAAGAAGTGCTGGAATGACATCCTGAAATTTTAGCTACAAATATTAAGAAATTTACCAAATAGAAAAAAGGCAAAAGAATCCCCCAGTAGTGAGTTTTGACCCTATAATAATGTAAATTGGCGTTGTAATAATGTGCTAACGCTTATTTAAAGCGCGTTTTGGCTGAATGTAGAAAAAATAAAAAAGACATGCAGCCGCTATAATTTTATGTAATCTGCCAATATATACCTGAGTTTTTTACTGAATTTTGTTGTTAAATCTGCAGAGATTAAAAACAAGGATAAATACTCTTATTGATATGATAAGGAACGTGGGAAGGTTTGTCAAGTCGCTTCTATACACCTGAGCATTGATCATACGGGTTCCATCTGTTATATATAGTCTTTTGCACACGAAAAAAACTGATGAATGAGTATGATATTACAGTTATAGGCAGCGGTCCTGGTGGTTATATAGCAGCAATTAGGGCGGCGCAGCTTGGGTTTAAAACTGCAATTGTTGAAAAGGAGGAAAATTTGGGTGGTATATGCTTAAATTGGGGATGTATACCAACAAAATCGCTACTTAGAGCGTCTGAAGTTTATAGATTAATAAGAAGATCAGAAGAATTTGGCATAAAAGTAAAGGATACAAGTTTTGATATACAATCAATAGTGAAATATTCAAGGAACGTTGTTGATAAGCTATCAAGTGGTGTTGAGTATTTGATGAAAAAAAATAACATCAAAGTCCATCAAGGCTTCGGTAAACTTGCAGGTAATCGTACTATAAAAATTCTTAATGACAAAAAGGAGGAGGAAATTTCTTCCAAGCATATCATTTTAGCAACAGGTGTAAGGGCAAGAAATCTTCCTGGAATCGAAGTAGATGGAGATTTAATATGGAATGCGCAGCACGCTATGACTCCAAAGAAGTTACCAAAATCTCTACTAATCATAGGTTCTGGTGCGATAGGAATAGAGTTTGCAAGTTTTTATAGTACTTTGGGAGTTGATGTAACAATTATAGAAGTAAAAGACACTATTTTGCCGCTGGAAGATAAAGATATTTCAAATTTAGCACAAGAAATATTCACAAAACAAAGGATAAAAATATATACAAACAGTAGCGTAAAAGCTTTGACTAAAAATAAAGACTTTGCTCAAGTGTTACTAAGTAGTGGTGAGAGCAAAGAATTTGATAGGGTGATTGTTGCAGTTGGCGTTCAAGCAAACACTGAAAATATAGGTTTAGAAAATACAAAAATTAAGTTGAGTTCTTCTGGTTTCATTGAAACGAATGAGTGGTATGAAACAAGTGAATCAAGTGTGTATGCAATAGGTGATGTAGCTGGTCCCCCATGTTTAGCGCATAAAGCAAGTCATGAAGCTGTAATCTGTGTTGAGAAAATTGCCGGTAAAAATGCTCATAAGTTAAAAAAAGAGTGCATACCAAATTGCACTTACTCTCATCCGCAAGTAGCAAACGTTGGCCTTACTGAGGAACAGGCAATAAAAAGTGGATACGATATAAAAGTAGGAAAATTTCACTCCAACTTTAATGGTAAATCTATTGCACTAAGTGAAACTGAAGGTTTAGTGAAAACAATTATAGACAAAAAAACAGGCGAACTTCTGGGTAGCCACATGATAGGTGCGGAAGTAACAGAGTTAATTAGCAATTTTGCTCTTGCAAAGCAACTAGAAGGAACAGACTTCGACATAAAATCTACGATTTTTCCTCATCCAACCATTTCAGAGATGATACATGAGTCAGTACTTGCTGCAGATGGTGAATCGCTGAATAGTTGAACTAACGTTCTATCGTTTTGGAGCTACAAGTATCCTGATTAGGCGATTCAATTCTAATATATTGATTACCAATATCAGATTTTTCTAACTTTTCTTTTAACCCTTCAGCTGCTTCTTTCACTTCAAGCTTTTTTTCCCGATTAAGATCCTCTGGGCTTTTTCTTTTACTATCTAAACCTTGTTGTCTATCAATATTTTTATTGAGTTGTTCTTGTTGAGGTAGATCAACAACCGAATTGAAGAGAGCTTTTATTATGTTTTTTAATAAACCTCCGCTTCTGCTTTGCTCTTGAGGCTTATTTTTTACGTTAGATTCTTTTTTACTGTCACTACTTTTAGGCATTTTTAACTCAACTATCATAAAGCTTGATAAAATTTTACATGCAAAGTATTAAAAAATAATTAACAATCTATTATCAAATTACTACTTACAGATGACTATTATTCTAGCAACAGGCGGTACAGGTGGGCATGTTTTTCCAGCTATAACCTTAGCAAAAGCACTAAAGGTACAAGGGCACAATTGTATATTATTCACTGATCAAAAAACCATCAATATAGAAAGTTATATTTTACCATTGTGCAAGCCAAGTGGCAACAAATTGAAGTTTCTCTTTTTGTTAATGTATAGTTGTGTATTAGCACTGTATCAAACGAGAAAATTAAAACCAAAGCTAATCATTGGTTTTGGTAGCTACGCTTCTTTTCCAACTCTTCTTGCAGCAAAGATTCTTTCTATACCTATAGTTTTACATGAACAAAACACAGTTTTAGGGAGAGTAAATAGATTCTTTTTCAAGAGTGCAAAATTAATTGCAACTAGCTTTCCAGAGACTAAGTATGCAGAAGGTAGTAAATGCGTTTTTACAGGAAATTTTGTCGATATAGAAGCACAAGGCTATTCTAGAGCTGAAACAGTTTTAAACGTGTTAATAATAGCAGGCAGTCAGGGTGCAAATTTTTTTGATGATGTAGTGAGCAGCGTAATTTGTGATCTACCTGTTGAAGTAAAAGAGAGGATTAGAGTAACGCAGCAATGTACGAAGAAAAATATAAACAAGGTCAAGAGTCTATACAAAAGTGAAGGAATTGATTGTGAGTTAAGTGAGTTTTTCGATGATATGGAAAATAAACTGGCCAATGCTCATTTGGTAATTAGCAGAGCGGGGGCAACTTCAATAGCAGAGATTACTCTTGCTGAGCGTCCTGCTGTATATATTCCTTATCCTCACTCAAAAGATAACCATCAATTTTATAATGCAAAACATATTGAAGATTCGGGAGCAGCTGTAATGGTTGAGCAAAATAGTAACGCGAAAAAGAATCTAGGAGAGTTGCTAGTTGATTTATTGCAAAATTGTCAAAAATTGCGTGATATGGCTAATAATACTAAGAAAACAAGAATAAGGAATGGAGTTACTGAATTTATTAAGGCAATAGCTCAAGAACTTAGTTGACGAATTGCTTTTTCTTCAAATGCATCCCATAGTTCTTTTTCTAGTGATTTACTATACAACTTATTGATATAAACTACTCCCGTAGGCGAAGTTGTGTTAATTTCAAGAAGGAAGTCATCTATAATATCAATACCAACAAATATTAGCCCTCTTTTCTTTAGCTCAGGACCGATTTTATTACATATTTCAGTGTCTCTATCATTCATTTCAATAGATTCAAAACTTGCTCCAAGCCTCATATTTGTTCTGATTTCTCCGCTAGACTTTGGAACTCGCTTCATTACTCCTATTGGCTTTCCATCCAGTAGCAGTATTCTTTTATCTGTATTTATCTTTTTACAAAATGCTTGTGCAATTACAGGACATTCATATTTTGCAATCATGAGATCGACTACCACTTGAATGCTATTTTGGTCTTGTATTCTTATTACGTCATTTCCTCCATAGCTATATAGTGGTTTCAAGATGATATCTTGATAGTCGTGACAAAAATTTCTAATCATCGATATATTTTCAGTGATCAAAGTTGGAGGAATTAGCTCTAGAAATAGTGAAGTAATTAATTTTTCAGGACAGTTTCTTATTTCTGTTGGATTATTTATTACTAACGCAGTAGTCTTTTCTAAGATATAGGTTGTTGTAATGTACCGCATATCAAAAGGTGGGTCCTGCCTGATAAGTATGATATCCATTTCATTCAAATCTATAGTTACATCTTCTTTAGAAGTAAAACCAAAATCATCAACGCTGACTTTCTGAGCAAGAGCAATTGACTGATTTAACTTGAGTGCTAGATTATTAGGAACATAGACAAAAATTTCGTGCTTTCTCCTCTGCGCTTCTTTTATTAATGCAAATGTAGTATCAGTTTCAAAATTTATATTTTCATCCATTTGAAAAGCTACTTTCATTTATCCTCCCTTCCTATTACAATATACTATAGTACCATAAAAGTGTTAATAATGGAGCAAAGTATGGAATTAACAGTAGGAAATAATGCACCTGATTTTAGTTTGCCAACAGATTCTGGCGAAATTTTATCGCTGAGTGAATTTTTTGATAAAAAAAATGTAGTCCTTTATTTTTATCCTAAAGACGATACTCCGGGCTGTACAATGGAGGCAAAAGGCTTTAGAGACAAAATAGAAAATTTCTCTTCTCTTGACACAGTGATAATTGGTGTATCAAAAGATAGCGTTAAGTGCCACGCTAACTTCAAAGCAAAATATTCTTTGCCATTTTCTTTAGTTTCTGATGAAAATGCTGAAATGTTGGAAAAATATGGTGTTTGGGTAGAAAAAAGCATGTTTGGCAAAAAGTATATGGGAATAGAGCGCACTACTTTTTTAATCGATAAAAAAGGTAAAGTAGTGAAGATCTGGAAAAACGTAAAAGTTAGTGGACATGTTGATGAGGTTCTAGAAGAAGTAAGGAGAATATAAATTAAAGAATGACTACCCATTGCTATATAAAAAAACTGAAATTATATAACTTTCGTAGTCATTCAAACTTTGAACTGGATTTAGATGATAGACCAGTTGTAGTAACTGGCAAAAATGGTATTGGAAAAACTAATATACTTGAAGCAATCTCATTGCTTGCTAAAAGCAACGGAATGAAAAAAGCAAAAATCAATGAGATGCAAAATAGGCGCAGTAATGAAAGTTGGGTAGTGTATTATGATTTTTTCAATGGAGCAGAGCTTAACTCAATTGGTATAGGAAAGAATCTTAATAAGAAATTAATACAAATTGATGGGAAAACGCAGTCAAGCTACTCATCTTTGTATAGAATATCTAATGTAATATGGCTAATTCCACAAATGGACTATATTCTTCTTAATTCTCCAAGTGACAGGTTAAAATTTTTAGACCGTATAGTTTCACTATTTGAAGAAAATTACACCTATTGCTACATGAAATATAGAAAAGCTAAGCATGAGCGAAGTAAATTGCTTAGAGAGAATATTTTGGACGAAAGTTGGCTCTCTAGTCTTGAAAACGTCATGGCTACCAATGCAATTGATATTTTACGTATGCGATCATCTGTTTTAAAGATATTACAAGACACAATTGATAACCATTCTTGTGAGTTTTTTCCAAAGGCAAGTTTGAAATTTAGCAGTCAGCTAACTTTGAACGATACTGCAGAATATTTTCAGAATCGTCTAAAGGAAAACAGAGAAAAAGACTCATTAACTGGTAGAGTAACCTTTTCTGTACATAATGATAATTTTTGGGTTTTTTGCCAAAAAGGGGACATGCCAATAAATCTTTGTTCTACTGGAGAGCAAAAGCTATTACTGCTTTCTATCATCTTATCTAGTGTAAAAGCAAGGTGTATTCATTACAATAAAGCACCTCTTCTTCTGCTTGACGATATAATGTCGCATCTGGATAAAGATTACAGAAAGGTGTTAATGGAGGAGGTGTTAAGCATTCAATGTCAAACTTGGATAACCGATGTAAATCAAGATAATTTCAATAACTATCTTTGCTCTTTCAAGTTTTTTGAATTATCAAGTAAATAAATTTCAAGCGTGCTGTCATACATCAAGCTCATATTCGGTATGTAAATCTCTAATTAAAGCCTCAGCGTGTTTTTTTTGAACAACTATACTGATCTTGATTTCGGACATTGTGACAGCAAGTATTTCTATCTTTTTTTCGCTTAAAACCTTGAGTGTGCGATACATCACTTCAGTGTTAGACATAACACCAATACCAATTATTGAAATTTTAGCTATATTATTGTTTACGACATAATTTTCATTTTTGTTCAATAACTTTGTCATTAAATCAACATCAAATTTAGAAATCAAAAAGCTTGACCCATGTATCATGTCAACTTTAACGTTTGCTCCTGCTATATCTCTTAAAGTATCCAGAGTATTTGCAAAGTTAGTAAAAGTTACAAGAGCTTCGTGAGTGCTATAAGTTATTCCAGTAATTAAGTATCTTTCCAGTACATCTTTTTCGTGTAGTACTGTAGTGCCTTCTACTTCCTCAAAAGTGGATAACACTTGCACCTTAATATTATGCTTCATTGCAAGTTGTACTGAACGATTATGCAATATTTTAGCACCAGATGACGACATCTCCAATATTTCATTGTAAGAGATAGATTTAAGCTTGCGTGCCCTTGGAACAATTTTTGGGTCTGCTGTATATATTCCGTCAATATCAGTAAAAATTTCACAAGTCCTAATACCAAAGACTACAGCAAAGGCAATTGCTGAGATATCAGATCCTCCTCTACCAAAAGTAGTGATTCTATCATCGTGTATACCCTGAAAACCAGCAATGATTGCAGCAGTATAACCCTCAGCAAAAGATCTTTTTACATGGTCAATTTTTATCTTTTTTATTTTAGACTCAGAATAAAAATTATCCGTTACAATTGGTAACTGCCAGGCGAGCCATGATTTAGCATTAACTCCAACAGACAGAAGAGTGATAGCTAATAACCCGCAAGAGATTTGTTCTCCTGCTGAAAGCAGGACATCATACTCTGATAACTCTTGTCTACAATTTAAATTTGAAATTTGCCTGGCTTGAAAAGCCATTTGGTCAGTGAATCCTGCAGCAGCAGATACAACAGCAATTACATTATAACCTTTTTCAATATCGTTTTTTATTAGATTTGCAACTCGATTTAAGTCAGTTAGCGAAGTACCACCAAATTTTTTTATTATTATTTTGTTCATAGTTACAATAAGGTCAATTTCACCTTTCTAGAGAGTATAGTTGCTTAATTAAATGTGTTTTTCTGATCACTAATTAAAGTGATAGAGGATTATTCATCTTTATCACTACCAAGGTCTTTTAACATACTGTAGTTGCCTTTTCTAAATTTACCTTTTAAAGATGTAACTCCGCTTTCGCTAATTCCACTTAAGCTTAATGCTGCTCCACCTAGCTGCAATCCAATCTCAGACGTCTCGGGAATAATTTTACTAGCGCCTAGATCTTTATAAACCTCCACATTATTCAAATCTGGTAAACGTATTATAATATTTACATGTGGGAAGTTTGTTGCAACTAGAGAAACTATTTTCTTTATAGTGACTTCGTTCTTTATTGAAACCACAAGAGCTTGAGCTCTTTCTATTCCTACTGATTTTAAAATTTCATATCTTGTAGCATCTCCAAGATATATAGGGAAACTGTCATTTTTTCCTTCTTTCACTATTTTTGATTGAATATCTACAACAACATAACTTAAATGCTCTGCAGTAAGCATTTTCGTTACCATATATCCCACTCTACCAAACCCGGCAACTATTACGTGGTTATAAAGATCTTGTGTGTCTGTTTCGATTGCTTCATCGTCTAGTATTATTTTTTCAGTGCTAAATGAATTTGCTATCCAGTCTCCAATTCCCGATAAAAGAGGAGTAAAAGCCATAGTTACTGTAGTTACCATCATAAGCACTTGAGCGATTTCACTTGATAGTACATCTAATTCATCTGCTAAACGGAATAAAATAAATGCAAATTCACCGCCTTGTGCAAGCAGTAATCCAGCTTGTATTGCAGGTGCACTTCTAAATCCAAAAAATCTACACAATGTATATATAATGGACGTCTTTAAAACGATAAGGATAATTGATAATAAAGTAACGAGTGGTAACTTATTGAGTAAAAGGTCAATATCAATAGACATGCCAACAGTCATAAAGAATAAACCAAGAAATAAGTCTTTAAATGGCAATACTGCATGTTCTACCGAATTCCTGTGTTCTGTTTCTGCAACTAGTAACCCAGCAACAAATGCGCCTAATGCCATTGATAAATGAAATTGTTCAGTAATAAATGCTGATCCTAATATTATCAGAAGTGTTGTTGATATAAAGATTTCATTACTCTCCATTTTGGCAATAACCGAAAACAATGGCCTCAGTAATAACCTACCAGTTACAAATATCAACACCAATGCAATAGCTGCTTGCACTAATGAGCCTGCCAACGAGCTTATTAAGCTGTGTTCAGAATTGCCAGTAAGCAGGGGCACTAGTACTATTAGAGGTACCACTGCAAAGTCCTGCATTAGTAGCACTGCTATTGACAATCTACCAACTTGGCTTGCTTGAGAACCCTTTTCTTGCAGAACCTGCAACACTATTGCTGTTGAGGATAGTGCAAGTCCACCACCAATAACTGCTGCCATGTTTGTATTTACTCCAAAGGCAAGAGCAATGCACCATATTGCTATCATGGTAACTATAACTTGAAGGGAACCAAACCCAAACACATGCCTACGCATAGCGATAAGGCGTTCAAATGTCAATTCAAGACCTATAATGAACAATAGGAAAACTACGCCAAACTCTGCAAAGTTATCCATTACTTCAACTGAATGTATCAGATTAAATCCATGAGAACCAATCAATGCACCTGCAACAAAGTAACCAAGCACTGGACTAATATTCATTTTCCAAAACGCTATGACTATAAACACAGCAGCGGAAAGTAAGATTATAATATCAAACAAATGCTGAGAGCCGCTGTGCATAATATTTAACCTGTAGAATTAGACCATTTTATTGAACAACCAATACTTGATTTTTGGTCAATTGGAGGATTGCTAGTTTTTGCAATAAATTTCATCGCTTGAAATAAATCACTACTTCCTATTTCATAATTTTGAACTTTCTCTTTTTTTGCATTGTTAAAACGTCCACGATAACGAAGTTTTAAATCAGCGTTAAACCCAAAGAAATCAGGGGTACAAACAGCACCATACTCTTTAGCTACTTCTTGGTTACTGTCAATTAAATATGGAAATGTAAACTTATTTTTCTCTGCAAAATTAATCATGTTTTCAAAGGAGTCTTCTGGGTACTTATTCACATCATTTGGCATGATTGCAATGGTGTTTACCTGATAATCTTTTTTCAACAAATTAACATCGCTTACTAGATTGCTAATAATTGATTGAACGTAAGGACAGTGATTGCATATAAACATTACAATAAGACCATTTTCCCCATAGCAGTCACTTAATGTATAATATTTGTTATCCACTCCCAAGAGATTGAAATTCTTTGCAGTAAAGTCTAAATCTATCTTAGGAGTGTCTAGCGTAACCATAGCTCATAGAGAATTGTATACCGTATATAATGTATGATCTTATTGCTTAAATGTCAAATGGTTTCTATGTACACTATTTGCATTTAGCATTGTAATTATAAAATTTATGTTCATAACCTTCGAAGGAATAGATGGTTCTGGTAAAACAACACAGTCTGAGTTACTTGCAAATTATTTCAAGCAAATTCACGGTGAAAATAATGTCGTATTGACTAGAGAACCAGGTGGTACTGATTTTGCAGAAAAAATAAGAGGATCACTACTTAAGGATAATATTGATCCCATCTCTGAACTTTTATTATTTACCTCAATGAGATATGAACATATGAAAGAATTAATACTACCAGCTCTTAAAGAGGGAAAGACAGTTATTTGTGATCGATTTATCGATTCAACTATTGCGTATCAAGGGTATGGACTAGGTGTTGACTTGAGTCTAATAAGAGACTTACACAAATTAGTGGAAATTAAATATCCAGATATCACATTTATTTTAGATATTGATGTTCAAGTTGGACTCAGCAGAGCAAAGGATAAAAATAAGTATGAAGAAATGAGCATTGATTTCTATCATAAAATTCGAAAAGGATTTCAAGAAATAGCTATAAAAGAATCTAATAGATGTAATGTTATTACTGGAATTGCAGATAAAGACAACAATAAAGTGTATAGTGAAATTATTGATGTAATAAGAAAAAAGAAAAAAGGCATGCAGCCGCTATAATTTTGTCAATAAATACCCTGAGTTTTTTACTGAATGTTACGATTGAGCCTACAGGTCAAAAACAAGCTTTGAGTTAGAAATAACATTGCTATTATAATAAAAGAAATCGCAATATTTGTACAATTGAAAGATGGTTGCGGGAGTAGGATTTGAACCTACGACCTTCAGGTTATGAGCCTGACGAGCTACCGAGCTGCTCCATCCCGCGTCGTTGCTTATTTATTATTATATGCGTAATAATAATAAATAAAAGAATAAAATCACACTATTACATATATTTATATATCTATTAACCTTTCTTAACATGATAGTAAATTATATACATAACAATCTGTGCAATGAAAAATATAACTTGATATTGTGGTTCCCTATTTTTCAGTGTGCAGGAATTTTAACCTATTTCTCATTAAATTTTGAACCAAGCTGTGCTTTCACTATATCTATTTTTCTCTTGCTTTCACCTATACTAATTCTGATTGCAATATTATACAGGAAATACGCAATATTATGCATTTCTTTAATTGCAGTGCTCATAGGATTTACAGCCAGCAAATTCAGAACAGATTCAGTTAATACTCATATTCTTGATAAGGAAAGGTATGTGAAAGATATTGTTGCTACAGTGAAGGATATTAACGATAGGGGCTCATATAAACAATTTTTGCTTTATGAAATAAAAAACACGAAGTTCAAGCTGGATAACATCAGAATATCAGTTAAAACAAAAGCGGAAGAAGGCATTAAAATAGGGGATCAAGTAAAATTATCAGCAAAACTCTTTCCTCCAAAAATTGCGCCTTCGGAATATGCATATGATTTTGCAAGAATAGCATATTATCAGAAAATAAGTGCAACAGGCTTTGCAACAAGCAAAATAGTCCTGTACAAAAAGGCTGAAGCAAGAAAATTTCAAGAGTATATAGAATCTTTCCGTCAATATATCTATGAAAACCTACAGCAAAATACCAAAAAGCCACACGCGGACATAATCTCTGCATTATTAATTGGCAAAAAAGACGGGATAGATCAAAAAACTATGAATGCGATACGAGATTCAGGTATAGCACATTTATTCGCTATATCTGGTTTACATTTATCGTTTGTTGCTGGTCTATTTTTTATAGTATTCCGTAATTTATTTGCAATATCTGAAACTTTGACTCTTAAATATAACACTAAAAAAATATCTGCATTCTTTACTATCTTGCCAACTACCTTTTATTTGTTGATTACCGGTATGCAAATTTCTGCTCAGCGTGCCTACATCATGGTGATCTTGGTACTTGTTGCAATAATCATAGAAAGGAAATATCGAGGATTAATAGCAATTGCGTTTGCTGCTTCGGTGATACTCATAGTGGAGCCAGAAGCAATCTTAAAGCCAGGTTTTCAAATGTCATTTTCTGCTGTTTTGGCACTAGTTGCCAGCTATCAGATCAATGCTAATAAGTTATTCAAAATAAAAATAATAAAATATTTTGTGTCGATAATGATCAGCTCAGTCATAGCAAGTTTAGCAACTGTTCCGTACACAATATACAATTTTAACTATTTTTCAATCAGTGGCATTATCACAAATTTGATTGCTATACCAATAGTTACACTCATTATTATTCCACTTGGAATAATTTATGTTTTATTGATTCCTTTAGGTATTGAATGGATTATAGCGCCATTTATAGAGCGCCCAATTGACAGTATCTTGTGTATAACAAATGCAATCGCTAGTCTTCAGTATTTGGTTATTCCCACTCGCACTTTTCCTGGCTCATCAATTATTATAATAACACTTGGGTTATTGTGGCTATGCTTGTGGGAAAGGAATTGGCGTTTTTTTGGAATTTTCTTTATTGTGCTGGGTATTTTCTCTAGCGCTATGTATAGAACCCCTGACATCCTGGTCAGTATTGATAATCTTGCTGTAAAAGAAGATGACAGTTTACTATATTCTCTTACTAGGAAAAATAGGAACTTTGTTGTCAAAACATGGGCTAAACAAAACGGGCAGAATCAAATTTTGAATCACACTAAATTCAGTAATTCAAACAAAAGGCTAAAATGTAATGATTATGACTGTACATATAATAAAGGAAATAATAAGTCAGTGTTGCTAGCTCATAAAAGAGAAGATATTTTAGAAAATTGTAACAATGTCGATCTAGTAATTCAGTTAAGCAAGTTTAACTATCCAGCTTGCAATACTAAAATCATCAAATACTCTGACTTAGAGGCATATGGCACACACTCTGTTTGGCTAGCAAATAGTGGCATAAAGGTTAGCAAAGTCCGTTCTAATCGTCCTTGGCATAAGCCAAAAAACTTGTTTTAAAAGTGTTATTAGTATATAATTAATTAGGTGCTAGGAAGTTTATGCCTTTAGATATAATAAATCCTTTAAGTGTTAAAGTAGATCATAATTTTGCCAAAATAGATGATGCTATTGGTTTTTTCCCTAGATTATGGCATGCAGCAAAGAAATATTCCGTAAGTAACACTCTACCTATAGCAGCTGTAAATACTTGGCTTCAATTTTCTTTGGCTTATGTAGCTGCAATAATAATAACTAGTAATAATTTAAGCTTTATTACAGATATTTTTAACCCAACATTCATGCCAATTTACACTTTGGTTTCTATTATTCTTTTAACAACTTTTGCAGCCTCTTCTGCTATGAGATATATGCATAAGCAGAAGATAAAAGAAGGAAAAAAGCCGATAGAGGAATTAATAAATGATAAAATTAGAGGTGGCAAAGACAACGAGATAAGTGAACTTGCTGAAAATGCTCTAAAAATAGAGATAAAACAAAATTTAAGTTTTACAAGTCACAAAAAAGCAAGCTTTTCAATAATTTTGCCAATCTCTGAAAATCAAAAAAAAATATTAGATGATCAAAGACAAGAGAATAAGAATAAGGCAATTTTTCTTACCATACCATATGTAATTAGTGCTGTAATTATAGTTGGTGCGTTAATACAAAATAGACTGAGCTTTGCCAATATTCAGGATTTGGAATGGGCCATAGTTGCACTGGCTAGTATCATTGCTATTGTTGGGATATGTATAACATTCAGCAAGCTAAAAAACAATGAGATAAACAATAATCATAATATTGTTAAAAAGTTTAACAATTTGGATATTCTCTTTCCATTCAGAAGAGGTGGGGTTGTATCGGTAATAGAAAAAAAGACAAAAGATGAGGAAGAAAATGATTCTATATCTCAATTGATAAAATTACTTGATAAGCACTTGACTGATTTTACAGATAAAATTGTTGCTTCATTTGATAAGCAGCTAGATGAAGTTAAAGATCTACTTGATAATAGCCTTCTAAAGCCTGCAAATGATGAAATTCAAGAAACACTTGTTCATCTACAAGGAATTAGAGGAGACATCAAAAAAGATTTAGATAAGTTGCACAAGGAAATCTCGCCCATTTTAAGTGAAGCTAAAGGGCTGGTAAAAAGAGCAAGTTCACTAAACATTGAAAGTATTTTTTCTAGTTTAGATAATGCTATTAAAATCGCTGAAGATAAGGTTGAGCGATTTGAACCAAGCAGATTTGTTGGCTTTTTTAAATCTGGGGAAAGCACAGTTAGCGATGATCCTTTGTTTATAGATATGTTGGAAAAGCAAAAAAAAGAGGCGGAAAAGATAAAGAAGGAATTAGAAGAAGAACTAAAAAAAGTAAAAGATGAACTAGAGGAATTAAAGAATAAACAGACTCAATCAAATGAACCTAATAGCAGTGAAGGCAGTATTACTGCTACTCCTTTTGACAAACAACGGGATGAAGAGAAAAAAGCAAAAGAAAAAAATAGACTATTAAAATCAAAAAAAAGGATGAAAGAGCTGGAGCAAGAAAATGCAAAATTGGAAAAAGAATTATCTGAACAAGAAAAAATGGATGAATGGAGAAAAAAAGTTAACGGTAAAGCAAGTGACTTTCTATATTATTTATTAGAGTCTATTAAGCTAGAAGAAAAAGATAAAAAAGAGGAAAAGAGGGAGTTAACGCTACGGGATTTTGATAATAAAATAATAATTTACTGGAAAGATGGCTCTCAAATAATTTGCCATATTAAAAAACAAGACGGCCTTCAAATTCAACCTAGTACAAAAGTTGATTTTGTGAATCCAGATGTTCATGCAGCATTCAAAGTAGCTTGCGCAGGGTAGTGACCATAGATATAACCTTAAATGTTAATAGTGACGAAAAAAAAATTAAGGCTAGATACTTACATAGCTAAAAAGTGCAACATATCACGCAGTAAAGCGCAAAGATTGATACAAGATGAGCGGGTAACATTATTTGGCACGCCGATAATTAATAATGACCACATAGTAAAACCAGGTGAAGAGTATATAGTACATCTCGTTCAACCTGACATATCCACATCAATTGAACCTAACTATAATATAAAGCTTGATATCATCTACGAAGATGGGGACATTATAGTTCTGAGTAAACAAAGTAGATTAACAGTACACCCAGGTGCTGGAACAAACAATGATACACTCCTGAATGCAGTGATCGCTCACCTTGGCAAAATTCCATATACAAATACAAGACCAGGAATTGTTCACAGGCTTGATAAAGATACTAGTGGACTCATGGTAATTGCAAAAAATGAACAATCCCACAGCTTCTTGTCTGAACTGCTATCAAATCGTAAAATAAAAAGGGAATACTTAGCAGTAATTTGGGGAGCATTACCTAATCTGCAAGGAACAGTAAAAACCCATATTGCTCCAAAACGCAGTAATAAAGAAATGATGTGTGTCACAAAAACAGCAGGTAAATTAGCAATCACTCATTATTCAGTGAAGAAAATTATAGGGCAAGCAAGCCTGGTTAAATGTACTTTAGAGACAGGCAGAACACACCAAATTCGAGTACACATGAGCCACATAGGACATTCTGTAGTTGGTGATCAAGTTTACGGAAAAAATAGTAGTAAAAGTGAAAAACATGCTAAAAACTCTGACTTTATCCGTAATTTCAATAGACAGGCACTACATGCTCACACGCTAGGCTTATATCATCCAAAAAGTAAAGAATATATAGAATTTGTTTCTGATTTACCACAAGACATGCAAGTCTTAATCGGTGAATTTGAAAATATATCTTAACAACATTCATATCAATATTATCATCCATGTTATCAAGAAATTAATTAATGAGAGAAAAACTGCTGCACTACCTAGATCTTTCACTTTTTTTGAAAGTATATGTTGTTCACTGGAAATACGCTCAATTGTTGTTTCAAAAGCAGTGTTAATAATTTCTACAATTAACACCAAAAATAGGCTACTTACCATTACTGCACGTTCTAAATTACTTACATCTAAAACAAACAAAGTTGAAACACATATTATAAAAAGCAGTAACTCCTGTCTAAACGCAACTTCTGATACAAAAGCTGATTTTATTCCTTCACAGGAGTATTGAATTGCTTTTATTAGACGAGTAATGCTTTTCTTCATTATCAATTTTGGAAACTCAATGAACTACACTTATTGCACTCAGGTAAAAAATGCATGAAAACACCTTTCAGTCGTGATCACTTACAAAGATTTTTAAGTTAAAGTCTAGCATATTGTTTGAATCAAGAAAATTAGTACAAAGCCTTTCAACAAACGCTCAAGGCAGTTATATATTGATACTGACACAAAAATCCTTTAATTAAATTTCTCTCGCCTTAGCTTACACGATCCTCATTTTGAAATAAGTAATAATTTATTATAGTCTTGATATTTAAACATTTTGTATCTGCTGTAATGATTTCACTTCCAATTTGCTATTCTTTACATATTGAATTGCAAGCGCTAACGCTTTACTCCCAGAAGCTGTGGTGCTATAAGCTATATTTTGCAAAATAGCAGTTCTCCTGATATCTTTGCTATCTGAAACTGATTTCACACCTTTTGAGGTATTGATTACTAGATTTATTTTTCCATCTTTGAGCATATCAACTATGTGGGGTCTGCCTTCTCTCACTTTATTTACAGCTTTTGCAGCAATGCCGTTATTGTTCAGATACGAAGCTGTGCCTTTGGTGGCATATATTTCAAAACTCAGTTCTTTCAACATTCGTGCAACAGTCAATATATACTCTTTATCATCATCTTTTACTGAAATCAGAGCTGTTCCTTCTGTTGGTAACTTGTATCCTGCAGCCATGTGCACTTTTGCAAGTGCAGCTTCGAAAGATGAGTCAATTCCCATCACTTCTCCTGTTGATTTCATTTCAGGACCAAGTAAAGTATCAACTCCTGCAAAGCGGGTAAATGGAAAAACAGCAGCTTTAACTGCAAAATGATTGAAAGGCTTGTTTTCCTGATTCAAAATTTTACCCAAAATAACCTGAGTGGCAAGCTTTGCAATAGGAATATTGATTACCTTGGAAATAAAAGGAACGGTTCGACTAGCTCGTAAATTTACTTCAAGTATGCATACATCACTCTCTTGAACAGCAAACTGAATGTTTATCAGACCTTTCGCTTCTAGTGCAAGAGCTATTCTTTCAGTTTGGAGCTCGATCTCTTTTATTACTTCGTCACTCAATGTGTTTGTCGGTATTGAGCATGTTGAATCGCCAGAGTGGATACCAGCTTCTTCAATATGCTCCATGACCGCTGCAATGAAAACTTTTTCCCCATCACACACAGCATCAACGTCAACCTCAACTGCATTGACTAAAAATTTATCAAGAAGAAGCGATCCGTGTTCAAAAATTTTGGTTTGATTCAAGACATACTCTTTAAAGCTCTGAGTATCATGTCTAATCGACATAGACTGACCGCCGAGGACATATGATGGCCTAACTACTAGTGGAAACCCCACCTTTTCTGCGTTGGTTAACGCTTCTTCTACTGAATGGCAGATAGAACTTTCAGGTTGTTTTAAATTAAGTTGCAAAGCAAGGTTTTTAAACCTCATGCGATCTTCTGCAAGGTCAATAGAATCAAACGAAGTTCCCAGAATTTTGAAACCTCTCTCGTTAAGCACTTTGGCTAACTTTAAAGGTGTTTGACCACCTATTTGAACTATTACACCAACCAGTGTGCCATTTTCTTGCTCTTTGCTTAGTATTTCAAGCACATCCTCTGCAATCAGTGGGGCGAAATATAAACGATCAGCGGTATCATAATCAGTTGAAACGGTTTCTGGATTACAGTTAATCATTATTGTTTCATACCCCATTTCTTTGGCGGCAGAAGCTGCATGTACGCATGCATAATCAAACTCAATACCTTGACCAATGCGATTTGGACCACTTCCTAAAATGACAACCTTTTCTCGGTCAGAAACATCTGCTTCGCACTCCATTCCCTCTGTCATCCGAGTAGCTGACACTGGGATCCATTCTTCCTTATCTCTAGTCACACGCTGGATTGTGTTATTCTCATAACAGCCATACATATAAGCAGTGCTCGATTCAAATTCAGCTGCACAGGTGTCTACACGCTTATAAACTGGATTAACATCAAATTTTTTCCTTATTGCTTCAATTTGTTCTACTTTCTTATTGCTTAATTTTGCCAATCTTGCATCTGAAAACCCCATTTTTTTCAGCTCTAACATTTCATATGCAGTTCCAGGAAGGCCGTTTTCCTTGATTTTTTGTTCAGCCAAGATGATTTGCTGTATATTTTGCAGAAACCATAAGTCATATCCTGTAATCGAATTTATTTCTTCTATGCTAATTCCGTGACGCATTGCGTCAGCAGCAATCAGTAATCTGTTTGGCAGCAATTTTGCTAATTGAGATTTAACATCTGTGTCTTCAGAAAACACTTCATCAAGTCCCGTGAGCCCTGTTTCAAGTGAGCGAAAAGCTTTCTGTAGTGACTCATTAAAAGTGCGGCCTATAGACATTACTTCTCCCACTGATTTCATGGAGGTTGATAGTTCACAATTCGTCCCCTTAAATTTCTCAAACTCAAATCGAGGAATTTTAGTGACGATATAATCAATCACTGGTTCGAATGCAGCAGGTATAACTGGAGCACAGTCGTTACATATTTCATCGAGCGAATAGCCAATAGCAAGTTTAGTTACAACTTTTGCAATAGGATAGCCTGTTGCTTTCGAAGCAAGTGCAGAGGAGCGAGAAACCCTTGGATTCATTTCAATTACAACGAGGCTTCCATCTTCTTTAGGATTCACTGCAAACTGAACATTTGCACCACCGGCGCTAACATCAATTTCTCTCAACACTGCTATAGATGCATTTCTCATTTGTTGATATTCAGCATCACGCAGAGTCAAAGCAGGAGCAACTGTGATACTATCTCCGGTGTGCACTCCCATTGGATCAATATTTTCTATTGAACACACTATTATACAGTTATCCTTGCAGTCACGGATAACTTCCATTTCATATTCCTTCCAGCCCATAATTGATTCATCTATCTGAACTTCATTTATTGGTGAAATTTTTAGAGCACTTTCTGCAATATTGAAAAACTCCTCTTTATTGTATGCTATGCCGCTACCTGCGCCACCAAGAGTGAATGATGAACGGATGATTGCTGGTAATCCAATGTAATCCAAAGCCTTTTTTATTTGTTCTTGATTTTTTATAATGATACTTTTGGGGTATTTTAGACCTATTTTATCCATGGATTGGCGAAATAATTCTCTATCTTCCGCTTTTTTTATTGCTTCTCTATTTACTCCTATTAATTCTACGTTGTATTTGTCTAACACTCCATCATCTGCAAGTTTTATTGCGCAATTGAGTGCTGTTTGCCCGCCCATTGTTGGCAATATTGCATCTGGCATCTCCTTAATTATAATTTTCTCTATGATTTCAGGTAGCACCGGCTCAATATAAGTTGCATCAGAGAATTCAGGATCTGTCATTATAGTTGCGGGGTTGGAGTTAACTAAAATGACTTTATAACCTTCACTTTTTAATACTTTACAGCTTTGCGTTCCAGAATAATCAAACTCGCATGCCTGACCTATAACTATTGGGCCTGCTCCTATTACTAATATAGATTCTATATCTGTGCGTTTTGGCATAATTACAATAATAGTCTCGACTCAAATAATGTTACCAATCTTTCCTGTGTATGTGAATTTTTATTAAACCTAACTACCTTTAGGCTTAACAGTATCTTTGCAGATACTATGGTAATTTACTCGGGAGATTTGCTAAGTGGTAAGATTTGTCCTGATATGCTACAATCTTCAGAAGCAAGTTCTACAAATTTGTCTGTCAGTTTATCAGGTGGCACCAATTCAGATATATCTTTTCCCGAAAATGCTTGCTTATACATTTCACTATCGATAGGCCCTTCCGAATACACGGCATTTATGCATAAGTTCGTATGTTTTGTCTCAGATGCATATATCTTCACCATTGCTTCTAGTGCAGCCTTACTTGCAGCATATGGTACCCAATATGGATAAGAGGAAGGAGAAAGTGTTATCTCTGAGGTCATGAATATCGCTCTTCCAGCATTAGACTTTTTTAGTATTGGACCCAAATTTTTTAGCAAGTACCAACTGGCAGTAAAATTTGTATTCATTACGTTCTGTAGATCTTCAAGCTCACAATCATGAACAGAGCTCAACTTACCTAAAATTTCAGTGCATGCAATCAGTATATCAAGTGTTCCAGATTCTGATAATTTTGGGCTTTCTATCATATTTGCCAGTTTTTCTACGTTTTCAAAGTCTAAAAGGTCAAGCTGAATTAGTTTCACAGAGCCTTCTTTCAGCTCTTCAATTTCGTTATACAATGGCTTGAGATTATCAAGAGATCTGGAAATCAGAATTACACATGCACCTTCTTTTACAAATCTTTTTGCAACAGAAGAGCCTATTCCACCTGAAGCTCCGGTAATTAAAGCTATTTTACCTTCTAAGTCACCCATTTCTTTCTCCTTAGCAAGATCCATTGAAATATTTTAGCTGAAAATTAAATTTTGCTCCATATATAAAAATCAAACTTAGCACATAAAAAAATAGTAACGATACTATCACACCACCTAAACTTCCATATATCAAATTCAGTTGGTCAAAGGAAGCTTTTAAGTATTGCTTGAAAGCTGAAGCAGAGATCGTCCAAAGAATAACAGCTACACAAGATCCGGGAAATACGTCTGATAAGTTTTGTTTTATGTTTGGCAATGTAAAATATAGCCAAGATACTATAGTAAAAAGCAAAAACTCAATAAGTAAATATCTAGTATAACTTAGCCCTTGGTAAGAAAAATCAATTAACATTGGCACTAATGTAAAAAATACTATAGTCAGAGTTGTAACAAGCGTAATTGCTAAAAATTGTAATATACTGAGCACCCTTCTCCATATATAAGGCGATGAAACCGGGACTTTATAGGCCTTATTCAATATCGTTCTGAATCCTTCAATTGTCGATGAGGCAGTCCAAACAGCGCCTACAATTGCCAAGGTTAATAAGCTTTGCGGAGGGCCTGATATTATCTCCCTAATACGTGGCATCAAAGATGATAAAATATCCTGTGGCATGTTATCAATAATAAATGCCCAGCCGACATTGTATTGATCTAAGAAATTTGCGAACGTTGATGCCATGGCCATTAAAACAATAAGAAAAGGAAATATTGATAACAGGATTAAAAATGATAGATATCCTGCGTGCTCCACTCCATCATTATAAATTGTGTCAATTAAAGCACGATAAAGGCAATAAACGATACTATAAAATTTCTGTAGCACTTGTAATATAAATAAACTAAGAAAAGTATTCTAAATGAAATAAAGCATACTTTTAAGCAAAAAATCCTCACCGTTTACTTAAATTTAATCAAAATGATAGATAATCCAGCGTTAAATACGGAGGCATAATGAAAAATTTTCTTCTACTTGTAGCTTTAATTCTTTCCTTTGCATTTGATAATGCTTTTGCTGCTGCTGTTACTGATGATGCAACAACCAATACAATATGCAAAATAGTAGGCTATACTCACGGTATAGGCGGGCCTATGATTACAATAGTGATAATAGGTGCAGCATTGCTGGCAATATTTGGCAGAATGCCATGGCCAGCGCTTTTTGCACTTGGTGCATTTACTGCTGTGTTTTTTGGTGCACCTGTAGTTGTTTCAAAAATAGTACCAGGTGGTGTGATTTGTAAAGATGGTGCAACTGCTTGCCCTGATGGTAAAAGATGGGATGCAACAAAAAATACATGCGTATAATAAGCATTAAAGCTTCAAAACATTAGCAAATGGTGCTTCTTTAAGGAGCACCATCATTGCACGAACTTGTGATTTAAGAGCAATTTTTGCCAGTTCATCCAAGTACTGGTTTACTTTATGACGGTGTCATCCCAGTGCTTGACACTGGGATGGCTTTGTTGCACCACTCAAGGAAAGAACAGGCAGTTACTGATGGAATTTGTTATAAAATAGATATTTAGCCGACAAAGGAAAAATATGCCAATAAGAATGAAAGTCAGTAACTGCAATGAATATAACAAATTTCTTCAAGAAAGGGGAAATGTTTTTCATTATATCAACGATGCCATTGAAAATTGGTACGAAAATAGTCCAAAAGTAGCAGGTGGCAACAATGTCTACAGCGACAAAGTAGTGATTCTAATTCACATAATAACCTATCTATTCAGGATTGGTCTTAGGCAAACAGTGGGATTTATAGAGAAATATCTTGAGCAAATAGGGAAAATTTTGCAAATTATCAGCTATTCGCAGGCTTCAAGAAGGTTTAAAAAGCTTAATATCAAAATCAACGACTGCAGAGTTGATAAGAACGATATGGAAGATATTGAAATTGCTATAGATAGTACAGGTATCAGCATCTACAATAATATTCCAGGCCATAGTAAGGCAAATGGTACAGATAGAAAGTATCGCCGCTATGAGCAAACAAGAAAGCTACATGTAATGCTAGAGATAGGTAGTAAAAAAGTTATAGCTGCAAAATACAGTAGTGGAGTTTATTCCGACCACTATGGAGCCTGTGATCTTATTGAAAGAGTGGATACCAAGTATAACATAAGCACGATATATGCAGATAGGGCATATAATCGAAAGAAGTTATACAAACTGTGCGATGAGCTTGACATAAAGACAAGGATTCCTCCGCAAAATAATGCAGTAGAGCATCCAAAGTTGGATTATATGAATGAGAGAAATTCTACAATCAAGCTCATAAAGTCATATGATGAAGATGGTATGAAGAGGTGGAAAAAAGAGATAAATTATTGGAAGAGATCTTATATAGAAAGTTTTTTCTCGCGACTGAAGCAAATATTTGGATTTAGTTTTAGGAATAAATCTGAGATTAATCGTGAGAAGGAACTGCTACTCAAGTGTTATTTGCTTAACAAATTTACTGAAATAGGCATGGCTAAGTTTGATATAGCTTCATGAATTTATTATACATTACCCACTATCCGAAGAGCTGTGCAACAAAGCCCACTGGGATCCAGGAAATTTGATTGGATATTAAGTTTATGAGCATAAAAGCAGTTAATTTTATGTTAAAACACAACATTTTTGATGAGGCTGTATTAAGAGATGGATCCCAGTGTCAGCTACTCGGATGACACCATTTGCTACGCAATTTACTTTCAAAAATGAATGCTCGTACAGCTGTGTGTCAGCTACTTACATAACACCTCTCGAAAATTACTTTAGTTGCAAATATTAAGAAATTTACCAAATGAAGAAAAAAGGCAAAAGAATCCCCGTGTGACAAGTTTTATAATGTAAATTGGCGCTATAATAATGTGCTAACAAGCGCGTTTTGGCTGAATGTAGAAAAAATAAAAAAAGCCGCTATAATTTTTGTGTAATTTGCCAATAAATATTTGAGTTTTTTACTGATTTTGTAATTGAGCCTGCAGGTCAAAAATAAGGATAAATATTCTTGGTATCATAGTAAAGGGAATGACGAAATTTGTAAAGTAGTTTTCACTCAAATGACGCCCAGGCAAAAACTATATGGTTATGCAAAAAATCTATTTTTAAAACTGTTAATATAACATAGAAAAAACCTCACCTTTATTAATAATAGATTACTTACCAATTGGGTAGTCACCAGTGAAACAAGCATCACAATATTGCGGTGTAGCGTTGTTACGTTTTTCTTCTTTAACAGCCCTGTATAGGCCATCAATACTCAAGAAGGCTAGGCTATCTATTCCTATAACTTCCTTAATTTCCTCTACAGATTTATTTGCAGCAATTAAATCTTTGCACTCTGGCGTATCTATTCCATAAAAACAAGAGTGCTTAATTGGTGGACATGAAATCTTTAGGTGAATTTCTTTTACTCCTGCATCTTTTAACATAACTATTATACTTCTGAGCGTGCTACCACGCACTATACTATCGTCTATTAAAATTATGTTTTTACCCTTTAAAATATGCTTATTAGCATTGAACTTTAATTTTATTCTAACCTTACGTATTTCAGGGATTGGCTGTATAAATGTTCTTCCTATATAATGATTACGAATTATCCCCAGTTCCATAGGTAATCCTGAATGCTTTGCATATCCAATAGCTGCAGGTATTCCAGAATCAGGTATTGGTACAATCATATCTACATTGTTCTTTGGTGGACTTTCCTTTGCAAGTATTCTTCCTATTTCTTTTCTTGTATCGTATATAGACCTATTCTCCATTATGCTGTCTGGTCTTGAAAAATAAACGTATTCAAAAATACAAAAACTTGATTTTTGCTTTGGGAAAGGAAACATTGAGGCTAGCTTACTATCCGAACTGATGGTAACTAATTCGCCTGGTTCTATTTCTCTAATAAACTCTGCATTTATTATATCAAGAGCACAAGTTTCAGATGCAAGAACGTAAGAACCGTTTAACTTTCCTAAAACAAGAGGCCTGATTCCAGATGGATCACGTACTCCAATAACTACTTCTTGATTGATTGCCACAAAAGAATAAGCACCTTGTATTTGCTTTAATGCATATATAAAACTCTCTAAAAAGCTATCTTTTTCACCGCTTGCTGTCAGATGCACTACTACTTCTGTATCAATATCTGACTGAAAAACACACTCTTGTTTAATTAATTGTTCGCGTATCGGAGAAATATTAATTAAATTACCATTATGTGCTATGGCGAAATCTCCAAATTTGCCACTTTTGCCAAACATGGGCTGCACTCCAAATTTACTACCACTGGTTGAGTATCGAACATGACCTATTGCACAATCTCCAGGTAAGGATTTCTTTATTTCATCTATATCATCAAATACGCTGCTCACTTGACCTTGAAAGTGATAAGAGAGCAGCTTATCGTTGTTACTGGTTACTACACCAAAAGACTCTTGACCTCTATGCTGCAAAGCGTGGAGAGCAAGTATAGAGTTAAAAGCAGCACTTTGGTTGCAACTTATGCCAAATACCCCACACTCCTCATGTACTTCATCAAGCATGAAAAATATTAAATAAAGCCTGATTGTACTTTAGTAGAGGTAAAGTACAAGAATTTTATTTGTTAATCCCTTTCAAAGTTGAAGCTTTCTACGGTAGTTTTGATGTATACCAGAAAGTAGATTATATGCAATTAACCAATTTTGAGATTTTTGACAATTTTTTAGCACTGAAGAGAAAAAGATATTTTTATTGACTTATCTATGTATTGAAGTAATCACTAAAAAGTTTTATTGGTTATGGTATATAATATGTCTAAGCAAGTAGGTAAACAAGGTGAAAGTAATCTTATTTTAGAGCCTGAACAGTTCTCTAACAGCTTCTTCAATAGTCAACAGAGTAGTTCATCAAATCCAAAATTACTGACTATAAGTCGTAAAGATAGGCATATGGATTTAATCAAGAAAAGGTACGCAAAAAACAAAGATGTTGCAGAATATCTAAGAAGTTATGACTTTATTAAAAGAGCAGAAGAATTGTCAATAATTTATCTTTTTGAGCGAGACTCATCTTCTACGAAATTGCAAATACCATTGACTACAGATGAACAAATTCTAGTTAAAAAATTTTGTGATGAGATGATAAAAGGTATAACAGAACACGATGAGCAAGAAAGCGTTTTAAAGTACATGGAACGCATAATAGAGGGTTATTTAAATCAAGGAATAAGATTAAACTCATATTACGGTAAGGATAATAAGACTGTAACAAATTTTATATTTGAAAAAATGGAAGAATTAATTAATCGCTTTCATGCAAATCCACACAATTCAACTACAAAAAATATCATACAAAAGATCACTCGTAATTTAGTGTTAAAAGGTGGGGTAGAAAAAGGATTATCTTTTTATAGCGATATTGAAGGCGGATATTACGGCTCTAATTATTTAAATGATCTTAACGAACAATGTAAGAGTAAGAAAAAAATGCTAGAGGGTCTAGCATATGAAGGTATTGTGAAAGAAAATAACAAGCAAATTGATAAATATGATCTTGAAGTAGAAGTAGATAATAAATATTTTTATATTAAGTATCCACAAGGTAGTATTGTTGAAATTGCGAGAACTTTAAATAATGAAAAAGCTAAGGATTTAGAAGTTGGCATATTTCAGATTGAGAAAAATATAGTAAAAGTTGAAATTACAGAAGATGGAAAAAGAAATTACACAGATATCTTAAAAGGTGGTATTGAAATATTTTTTACTACTAAAATAGGAGAGATTAGTATTTATCTACGGAAAGATGGTAACAAAATGGTAGTAGAAATTGATGAGAAAAGCAAAATAAGGTTTAGCAAGTTAGAAAACAAATCAAGCTTTGGAGGGAATTGTCTTATACAGGGAAAAAGTGTTTTAGAAGTTATGGGCAAGAGTTTTGAAAATATTCCTGAGGAGTTAACTCAGACTATTAAAAACGTTCCATCTACTAGTCTTATGCAAACATGTTTACAACAACAAGAAAACTCTCATAGGGAATTAAATTAATGTATTTTTAGGATAATAATTAAGAAATTAATTATAAACATTCATACGCATTCGATTGTAGTAGAGGATATGAGGCAGCAATTAGCACAAGAACTAAAGGCAGATGTGGTTGGTTGTCAAATAGTGATTGATTAAATCAATTTAGAGAGGTAAATAGCAGCTTTGCAGCTTGTTTTTATGAACAAAGATAAAACGTTGTAGCCAAGTGCGCTTTCGGCATTGTGCTGAATTGCAATATCTCTGTGCTCTAATTCCTCATCGCGAAATTTACTTATAGTTTCTCTTAATTCCCCATCTTCTAAATGTAAGACTTGCTCCTTGTAGTGCTCTCCGATCACTTCTTCAACTGCAGCAGTGCAAGCCATAGCGGCTTTTTTACCCATCATGGCAGTTACAACACCAAGTGATACCCCTAAAGCACCCCAAACTGGCAACAAAACAGTAGGACGAACTCTTTGCTCCTTGATTTTCTCATTAAAATAGTGGAAATGTTTTTTTTCCTGCTCCTCCATTTCAATTATTTTGTCAATTATGGAAGATTTTTTAAGAATAAATTTTTGACCGGAATAAATGCAAATGGCTCCATATTCGCCAGCATGATTTACTCTAATTGCTTGTTCTAAAAAATTTCCTTTCAATTTTTTTATATTGCTTTCCAATGTCTCCTCCCTTTATTTCTGCATTAGTACTACTATAAACCAATATATTATAGAGTAAATAAAATTCCATGCGTGCATTGCACCAATATTGTGATTACAGGAACTCAAGCAGCTATAGCAACGGCAAGAGTTACTTGACGGACTCCGCCATTCTCCTTAAAATAAGGGTGAAGATATATTATTTATCTTCAGTCTGTGCAGATAAAAGGAAAAAAAGCTCGATATACTTGATGTTTAATTTTTTGCACTATGTGCACTCTATGTCTTTATAAAACTTTTACCCACATAAGCTAAAATACGCTTATCAAAGCATTTAATGCAATGAAAAACGCCAATTAAAAAAAAGGTAGTAGCTGATAGATTTTCTTTTGCCTTTTTCTCTGTTTAGTAAATTTTTCAATATTTAATGCAATTAGCCGGCACTGGGATGACAACGAGTAGTGAGCTAAACGTCCGTGTGGTTATTGGTATTATCAAGATATTCTCTAATCTTCTTTAAATCTTCCCAAGCTAAGCGTTTTTGTGCTGGTTGACGAAGTAGATAGGCTGGATGAAATATAGCGGCTGTGGTAATTGCATGAGATAAATATTGGTTAGTATAAGTATGAAATTTGCCACGCAAGTTCGATATAGTCTTTGTGTTATCAAGAAGGCTATAACATGCGATTCCTCCAACAAAAATCAGAATCTGCGGTAAAACAAGAGCAATATGCTTCTCAACAAATGGTCTGCACATATCAAGCTCTAGATCAGTTGGTTTTCTATTACCTGGTGGACGCCAAAACACGGTGTTGCTTATATATACCTTAGTGCGGTCCAGATTAATTGCACCGAGCATCTTATCGAGCAGCATTCCGCTTGCACCACAAAATGGTATGCCTTTCAGGTCTTCATTTGCTCCTGGTGCTTCACCAACAAGCATGATTTTTGCATTTGGATTACCATCGGAAAAAACAGTATTAGTTGCAGTTTTTTTTATTTCACAACCCTCAAATGACTTAACTGCACTTCTTAGTTCATCTACACTACCACATTCACTTGCAAGCTTCCTTGCTTCAATGATCCAGTCACTTGGGAACATGGCTTTTTTCTGCTCGATGACAGAAGACTGTGCAGCTCTCTCATTTTCCACTTTTTTTTCCTCTTCACCTTCAGTTAGCGTGCAGTCAACACCCACTTCATGATAGAACTTCAACAATTCTAGATCTTCATTGTTCATAGTGCCTCTTAACCTTTTGAGCTTTTTTCATAGCCATATCGTACTTCAATTTAGACAAATGTCTAACGTATAATATACCATTTAAATGATCTAACTCATGCTGAATACACCTTGCAAGCCAACCACTAGCTTTTAGCGTCTGTTCTTCGTTATTTAAATTTTTATATTTCACAGTTAAATATTTTGGACGCTTAATTTCATGGCTTTGCTCTGGAATTGAAAGGCACCCTTCTTTGAGAATTACTTGTTCACCCGATAATTCTGTAATTTCAGGATTAATCATGCAAAATTTGCCAGTTGATTCATATCCTGCTGGCCCATCTTCAGCCTTCTCTGGCTGAACGTCCATGACAAAAACTCTCTTCATCACTCCAATTTGCACTGCAGCAAGGCCAAGACCATCTTCATGGTACATAGTTTCGAACATGTCATTTACTAATTCTTTAATTTTATCGGTTATATCTATTACTTCACTGGCACGTGTAGTTAACCTTTCATCAGGGGCAATTACAATTGGCAATTTAGACATAAAATTAAAATTTTATGTTTTATTTTTTCCTTTGTACAGTATTTTGGGTATATTAAAATGTTGCTGTATTTTTAATAGAAATATAAATTATTAAAGGAAGCTACAATTTGAATGGAATTGTGTCATAAGGTCAACTAATGTACTCTGCAGTAATAATAAAACCAAAGCGAAATGTTTTTGCCGTTTTAGACGTAGGTACAACAAAAATTATCTGTCTCATTGTTAAGATCAATAGCAACTTCAGCTATAAAATAATAGGAACGGGTTATAAAAGTGCAGAAGGTATAAGCGGTGGATCAATAACTGATGCAAAGCATGCAAGTTACTCTATTTCATCAACTATAGGTTTAGCTGAGCAAGTATCAGAAGAGACTATAGACCAGATATATGTGAATGTATCCGGATGTGGAGTCTCATCTTTTAACGTATATAACGAAATTATTGCAGCTAATCACGAAATTTCAGACCGAGACATAAAACGTGTAGTCTTTCAGACATTTGAGAAATATATCGAAGAAAATGTCATCATTCACAATATACCACTGAAATATCACTTAGATGATATGACTGACATAAAGGAAGTCAGTGGATTATATGGAAAAAGATTATCTGCTGATGTTAATGTTGTCACTGCTTCGCGTCCAGCGCTTACCAATATCGAAAATTGTATAACTAATAATAGTGGGATAAGTATGGCTGGTTGTGTTGCTTCTGCATATTCTGCAGGCCTTGCCTGTCTAAGTAAAGATGAAAAAGAGCTAGGAACTGCCGTTGTTGACATAGGAGGTGGATGCACTGCAATTGGAATTTTTAAGAGAGGAAAACTTGTGTACACAAGCAGCATTCCAATTGGTGGCATTCACATTACCCGAGATATAGCTTATGGATTATGCACAAGTATAGAGCATGCTGAACGCATAAAAATACTATACGGTAGCACTATTGTAACTTCAATAGATGAGAATGAATGTATTGCAGTGCAAAGTAATGAAAGCGATGAACCAACTCAAGTGTTTAAGTCTGAACTTGTTAACATCATAAGACCAAGGGTTGAGGAAATACTTGAGCTGATAAGAGAACAATTTCAAGAACAGAAAGATCCAATTAATAAAGTAGTGATCACAGGTGGAACCAGTCAACTCACAAGCATGAAAGAAATTGCAAGCTATATATTCAATAAACAAGTCCGTATCGGATGCCCTGAATCTTGTAGCGGTCTTGATGGCGAATACGACAAAAATCCTGTATTTTCTGCTGCTTTAGGCTCTATAAAGCTAATAGTTGACACCTTTTATAGAAATAATTCTGGAATGCTTGGTCACGATGGCAAAATAAGTAAGTTATACCATTGGGTTAAATCAAAAGTCACAGTCTAGATTTTTGTCTTTATCTCTTAATATACAAATGGCTTGATCTAAGAGCTTATTTTTATAGTATTATTACACTGATGTATCCGTAAGAGAAGCAGAAAATTACAATAAAACGTAAGAAACATGAACATAACTATACATTCACAAGAAGATTTTGACTTTATGCGTAAAGCTGGCAGGCTTGCAGCTGAAACCCTTGATTTTATTGCACCACACGTCAAAGTAGGCGTAACAACTAATGAATTAAATGATCTATGTCATGATTTTATAATCAATGCAGGTGCAATTCCAGCACCACTGAATTATAAGGGATATCCGAAATCAATTTGTACTTCGAAAAATGCTGTTGTATGTCATGGTATTCCTGATGATAAACCTCTTAAAGATGGAGATATTTTAAATATTGACGTTACAGTGATTTTAAATGGCTGGTATGGTGATACAAGTCGCATGTTTTGGACCGGTAAACCCTCAATAAAAGCAAAGCGTTTGTGTAATGCTGCCTACAATGCGCTAATGGAAGCGATAAAACAAGTTAAGCCCGGCAATAAGTTAAATGAAATAGGATTTGCTATAGAAAAATATATTGAAGATTTTGGATATTCTATCGTACGCAATTATTGTGGACATGGCATAGGAAAGGTTTTTCATGCTCCACCAAATGTTGTACATTTTTATGATGAAGGTGAGGATCTTATCTTAAAAGAAGGCATGTTTTTTACGGTAGAACCAATGATCAATGCTGGAAAACATGAAACTCTGCTCAGCAAGCTAGATGGCTGGACAGTGACAACACGCGATCTTTCACTTTCTGCACAGTTTGAGCATACGCTTGGAGTCACAAAAGATGGAGTTGAAATATTTACACTATCACCTAAAAATTGGCATTTTCCACCTTATGATTAGATTTTTTAAACACTTGGTTTTTGAAAAAATCTAACTCTTAACTTGTGATATAGCAACTAACCCAATTAATGCACAGAAAATCATGTAAAAACTTGCTAAAGTTCCTTGTCCTGTAACTTTGATAATAGTTGTGCATATAAATGGTGCAAGACCACCAAAAAATCCCGAAGCTATATTTCTTGATAAACCAAATCCACTGTATCGTACCTTTATTGGGAATAATTCGCACATAAACGCGCTAACAGGACCAAGAGAAGCAGCTATTGGGATTATAAAAAGAACGTGCGCCATTATGGTGAGCAAATTATTACCACTTAGTATCATTGAAAAAACTGGATAACTTACTACTATAAAAGTCACAAATGCAAATTTCATGACTCTTTCTCTCCCTACCTTATCAGAAAGTATTGCAAATAGTATAGTCAATCCTCCAAGTGCAACCTGATTCAATATTTCTACTGCGTGATTAAAGTGAGTGTTTATTGTTGATGCAAGTAGATTAAAAAACACTAAATATATGTAAAGAGATGCATTCTCAACTATGTCAACTCCAATTGATATTAGAAAAGGTTTTTTATAGCCATTTAACAGTTCTTTTAACGGTAATTCATGTGGCTTTTCCTGCTTTTTATATTCTGGGCTTTCATCGAGTATATATCTCATATATATACTGATTAATCCTATTACAAAACTGAAAATAAAAGGCAATCTCCATCCCCAAGATTCAAAATCGGATACTTTTTTGCATATAAGCACCACTATAAGACTTAATATTGAGCCAAGAATTGCGCTCAATACTTCAATACTGCCAAAGAATCCTCTTTTATTTTTAGGAGCATGCTCTATTAAAAATGGGGCATTTCCTGCCTCTCCTCCAAGAGATATACCCTGCAATAATCTTAAACATACCACCAGTACTGATGCAAGTACCCCAATGTTCTGATACCCTGGAACAAATGCAATAAGTACGGTTGATAGAGTCATCAATATGATAGAGAGAAATAGAGCAATCCTTCTTCCATATTTATCGCCAATGTGGCCAAATATAGCAGCACCAATTGGTCTTATTAAGAAACCCACTGCAAACACTCCAAAAGCTTTAAGTATGCTGACTAATTTGTCGTCTGATGGAAAAAACACATCTCCGATTATGCTTATTAGATGGCTGAAAAGCATGTGATCATACCACAACAAAGTGTTACAAATTAAACTTGATAGTATTACTTTTGTTATTTGTTGCACGAAATCTTCCGTAATTTGTTTGATATTATAGTAATATTACTTACTTTTTCAAACGTGAATTATGTAAATGTTATATTAATAATATTATCTTATTAAATTTTTATATCGTTGATTATATTTAAATATTCTTATACTATACCTATATATTTCCATATATTTTTTGGCGAGAAAGTTATTTTAATTTAAGTGCACAAAGTCTCTTGATATGACACATACTCCAGTTTTGTTAAAAGAGATGCTATTTCAATTAGCACCACAAAGTGGTGGCATATATGTAGATGCTACATTTGGGGCTGGAGGATATAGCAAAGCAATATTGGAATCCGCTGATTGCAAAGTGTATGCAATTGATAGGGATGAAACAGTTACCAAATTTTATGATGATCTAAATGTTAAATACCCTAATAGAATAAAGTTATTTATTGAAAAGTTTAGTAATATCAAAGATTTATTAGATAGTAATAATATTAAAGGTATCAATGGAATAGTTTTCGACGTTGGAGTTTCATCTATGCAGCTTGATAATGGAGATAGAGGATTCTCATTTCTACGTGATGGCCCACTTAACATGAGCATGGATAACTATTCTCATATGAATGCTTCGACATTTGTTAACGCTTTACGTGAAGAAGAGATTGCGAACACTATATATAATTATGGGGGTGAGCGTCATTCCCGCAGAATCGCAAGAGCGATAGTAAATGCGCGGAAGAAGAAAATTATCAAAACTACATTTGAACTTGCGGATATTGTACGTTCTGTAGTGTTTCGTGGAAAAAGCAAGATTGACCCTGCAACTAGGACATTTCAGGCAATCAGAATATGGGTAAATGATGAGCTAGGAGAGCTTGAAAAGGGTATTAAAGCTGCATCTGAGATTTTAAGTGAAAACGGCAAATTAATTGTAGTTACCTTTCATTCTCTAGAAGATCGTATAGTTAAAACCCTTTTTAAAGATTTGTGTGAACCAGGACCTACCAAGACATTCTCCCTTTTAAACAAAAAAGTGATTAAAGCAAGTGCGGAAGAAATAAATGCAAATCCGCGTGCGCGTTCAGCAAAATTAAGAGCTATACAGAGGTTATCATGAGGACCTTTCGTGCCATTTCAATAATTATGTTTTTCTTCAGCATTGTAGGATTATTTAAGGTAAAATTATATGTCCAATCACTAAATAAATAGCTAACACAAATAAAGCGTGAAATTAATTTAGTGCAAAGCAACATAAAAGTTCTTCAAGCAGAATGAAGTTATTTGAGTAATCCAAAAAAACTTGCAGTCTTACGGAGAAATACCTAAAAAATAACTCTTTGATACTAGCTAGCCAGGTTCAACTTTCTAAATAGCCGCAGTGCGTTAGCAAAATCATAGTAACGATTAGGTTTAGGTTTTTAGATAAACACACTACAATAAAATTTACTTTAGTATAAAGTTATTTGCATAAGATTTTGGCAGTCTTTTAACATCTTTTGGCATTTCAATTGTGTAATTTGTGTTGTGTTTCTTTGCGTAAGATATTGCTTTTTCAAGAGAATCAAACTTTAATACAATCTGTTTTTGGGGATCTTTTGAGCCAACCCATCCCATCAAAGGTTCAATATAGTAAGAACAAGGCTCAATTTTTAGGTACCAGAATTTTGTATTACCTAAGCCAGATTGTGTTGCAGTTTTTGTTGGCTTATACATCTTAAAAACTACTTGATCGTTAATACTCATAGCTCTTACTACGTAATCTTAAGTATATATCTAAATAAATTTTTCCACAAAGAATTAGTGTGAAAGAATGAAGTTTGAAATAAATATTTTTATGTTATATTATTAAATTATATAAAAAGGATTAGCTGAATAGGAGTAATCGATGGCACAGCAAGAAATGGTAACAATTAATGCAGAGTTACGTGATGTAAAAAAAAAGAAAGCGATGCAGGCTCTGAGGGAGAAGGGAAGTATACCTGCAGTTATATATGGTAAAGGGCATGATAACGTAAATTTGACATTGTCTGCAAAGGAATTTACTAAACAATATAAATCAGGTGCTCTTTCTGCACATTTAATAGAACTAGATATTTCAGGGAAAAAAGAATATGCTCTTGTTCGTGATATTCAATGGCATGTAGTAAAGGATACTGTGCAACATGTTGATTTTCAGTTTGTTGATAAAGGTAGTGAAATTAAAATAGATATACCTTTATCATTCATCAATGAAAGTAAATCACCAGGAATCAAATTAGGTGGAGTGCTTAATGTTCTGTGTCGTTCTATTACTGTCAAATGCTCTCCTGAGAAAATACCTCAAGTCATAGAAATTGATTTGTCTGGCAAAATGATTGGTCAGTCTATACATATCAATGATGTAAAATTGCCAGAAGGTGTTAAATTTGTAGCTCATGAGGAAGAAAATTTCACCATTGTAACAATCTCTGCTGCCGATAGTGATGTTGAAGAGACTCAAACAAAAACAGAGGAGTAGTGCATTTAATAGCTGGGCTTGGTAATCCTGGTAGTCAATATGAGTTAACTCATCATAATATTGGTTTTATCGTTATTGACGCAATCTACAAATATTGGAATTTTCAGTCATTTTCTAAGAAAGCCGATTACTTGATAACCTCTGGCATAATTAACAATAATAAAGTTATGCTAATAAAGCCTTATTCGTTTATGAATAATTCAGGTATTCCTGTTGCAAAAATAAAAAATTTTTACAAATTATCGCTAGACAATATTGTTGTCATACATGATGATGCTGACTTGAAATTTGGAAGAATAAAAGTAAAAAAAGGTGGTAGTTCTGCTGGACATAATGGACTTAAGTCTATAGATAGCTTTATTGGTAATGATTATTGGCGTTTAAGATTTGGAGTAGGCAGGCCTGAAGGTCAGAAAAGCTTAGCAGACTATGTGTTATCAAAATTTGAAAATTTTGATAACGTTATCCTCTTAGTGGAAAAAATAGCAAAAAATATACACCTAATGCTGCAAGGAGATACCACAGCTTTTATCAACTCGGTTGAGAGTGAAACTTTAGTATAGCAAACGAATACTGCCCAATACAAACTAATTTAGATTAGAATACTGATTCTTCTAGAAGTTGTTCGCGTTCCTCTTCTATTGCAATGGAATTATCATGATTTTTAAATAAATCTCTGATTTTTGTTTCTATTTCACTTGCAATTTCTTTGTTTGCCTTGAGGTAACTTTTTACATTTTCTCTTCCTTGGCCAAGACGCGTATTGTTATATGAATAATAAGCACCTGCCTTTTCAAGTACACCAAGTTTTGCTCCTATATCTATTATTTCTCCAAGTTTTGATATGCCTTCATTGTACATTATATCAAATTTTGCCTCTCTAAACGGAGGAGCAACTTTATTTTTTACAACTTTAACTCTCGTTTCATTACCCGTAATATTCTCCTTATCCTTTATCGCACCAACTTTTCTTATATCAAGTCTTATAGAAGTATAGAATTTTAACGCATTTCCACCAGTGGTAGTTTCAGGATTTCCATATACTACTCCTATTTTCATACGAATTTGGTTGATAAATATCAATATACAGTTTGCTTTTGAAACTACAGAAGTTAGTTTCCTGAGTCCATGGCTTAGAAGTCTTGCTTGTAGTCCCATGTGCTGATCGCCCATATCCCCTTCAATTTCAGCTCTTGGAGTTAGTGCTGCAACAGAATCAATAACTATTACATCAACTGCACTAGAACACACTAAATACTCAACAATATGCAACGCCTGCTCTCCAGTGTCTGGTTGTGAAATTACCAAATCATCAGTTTTCACTCCAAGTTTACGAGCATATATAACATCCAGTGCGTGTTCCGCATCGATAAATGCACATAAACCTCCTTTTTTCTGTGCTTCAGCAATTACATGCAAAGCAAGGGTAGTTTTACCAGAACTCTCAGGGCCAAATATCTCAATTATACGTCCTTTTGGCAATCCCCCAACACCCAGAGCTGAATCAAGTGCAATCGACCCTGTAGATATCGTGTCTATTTTTTCTACAGGATTTTGCTTTAGTTTCATTATTGCACCTTTACCGAATGCTTTTTCAATTTGACTTATTGCATTATCTAGTGCTTTTTGCTTATCATTATTTCTTTCTTCTGGATTATGTGCCATGGATCATTTATTAACTTGTATAGTCTCCATGGTAATTGAACGCAACCAATCTGCCAAGGGTTTTTTAATAACGAAGAACGTTAGTTACCTAAAATTAGATAGATAGACTTTGTAGTGCGATACAAAATAACGATAGAATACAATGGTAGTAGTTTCTCTGGCTGGCAAAAGCAACAACACTCTGCTAACTCAATTCAGGAAACCATAGAAAACGCTATATTTAATTTCAGTGGCGAGAGAGTCTCTTTGCATTGTGGTGGCAGAACTGACACAGGGGTTCATGCTTTAGGGCAAGTTGCTCATTTCAATATGGAAAGGCAATTTGAGCTTTACAGAATAAGAAATGGAATAAACTATCACTTAAAAGCGATTCCTATAGTTGTGCTTAGTGCAGAAGCCGTAGATGATGCATTTCATGCGCGATTTTCAGCAAAAAAAAGATATTATGAATATAGAATAATTAATCGCTACGCTCCTGCAGCTCTGGAAATCGGTTATGTGTGGCAAGTATTTAACCCACTTGACGTAAACATCATGCGTGAAGCTGCTAGACACCTGCTTGGAAAACATAATCTTTCAAGCTTTCGCTCAAAAGATTGTCAAGCTACAAATCCGGTCAGAACAATCGATGATATTGATATAGTACAAAACGGAAGTCACATATACATCAAAATATCTGC
Organism: Wolbachia endosymbiont of Kerria lacca; assembly: GCF_051602725.1. NCBI lineage: Bacteria > Pseudomonadati > Pseudomonadota > Alphaproteobacteria > Rickettsiales > Anaplasmataceae > Wolbachia > Wolbachia endosymbiont of Kerria lacca. The sequence goes on along the minus strand of NZ_CP192272.1, from coordinate 1,046,649 downwards.
GATTTCCTTTTTACATAACCAGGTGAGGATTATTGTTGGTACTTTAGTTGAATTTGGAAAAAATAGAACTAATCCACAAGAAATGCTAAACATATTAAGTCAATGTAAAAGAAACGCTGCTGGAATCACTGCACCGCCTCACGGCTTATACTTAGTAAAGATAGATTACTAGCTTAAGTCCTCATTGGCATTACTATATATAGTGCACTTGGATCATCTTCATCAGTGATAATTGTAGCGCTATTACCATCTGATAAGCTAAATTTACACTTGTTTTCTATACAGGATAAAACATCAAGCAAATAACGAGAATTAAATCCTACTTCCATAAGAGCTCCATCGTAATCCACTTCTATAGACTCAGTTGCATCACTACACTCTTGGGAATTTGAATGTAGAGTTAATAAATTCTCTTGCAATGAAAATTTAATTGATTTTATTTTATCGGACACAACAACGGAAACTCGGTCTATAACACTAGCAAGTTTGCTACTCTCAACAATCATTTGTTTATCTTGAGACGTTGGAATAACGGCTTTGTAATCTGGAAAAGTTCCATCTATCAATTTTGATATTAGAATATACTCACCACATGTAAATTTGATTTTTCTATCTGAAAGTTTTATATTTATCTCATTACAATCATCCAATACTTTCAACAGTTCCATGATAGTTTTACGTGGAATGATCACCCCAAATTCTCCGTTGATATCTTCAGGTTTAGGCCTTTTTATACATGATAAACGGTGGCCATCAGTTGCAACGCAGTACAGAAATTGCTCATCTGTATGCAGATATATCCCATTCAAATTATACCTTGTATCATCTAGCGACACAGCAAACTTCGTTTTAGTCAACAAGTCTACCAAATCTGCACTTAGTAGAGTGAAATCGTATTGATGATCACCTTCTTCAAGAACAGGGAAGTTATTTGAAACTACGTTCGGTAAAGAAAAATTTGCATTTCCACAGGATATCAATAATTTTCCTTGATTATTCATTTCGAAATTGACATCCAAATTAGTTGGCAATTTTTTCACTATATCATGTAAAGTATGTGCTGAGATTTTCACTTCTCCTTCTGCTGATACATTTGCAGTAAGTGAGGCAAATATTGAAATGTCAAGATCAGTAGCCTTCAATTTTATGCTACCATATTGTGCTTTGATATTTATACACGCTAAAACATCTATCGCGTTGCGCCTTTCAACCACTCCACTTACCCTGGATAGCGTATTTAAAAGGCTTGCACGACTTACACTAAAACGCATTTGTTCACACACAGAACTTTGTTCTTTGATTCCTATATCTACAATTTTTGACATATTAATTCTCAAAAATATATTTTAAATGATATTCATATTCTATGTAAAGTGATATCCATATTTTTGTCTGAGAGACAAAACAGCCTATCTTATACTTTAGTGATCAATAATTTACTTTGTATGGCATAAGTCATGCATTTTTTGGTACGCTTTTTGAAAGCCAAGCAAGGAATAAGTATCATCAACATTTGCTGTTTTTACTTTTCCATTAACTACCATTGATAATCCCTGCTTCATTTTTAGAATCAAATCTTGGTCCATTTTTGTATCATCTGTCCACGCAAGACTTCCCTGTATTATTGGCAATTGATATTTAATTTTTTTATCGATATTGAGAACTACAGGCTCATTATTATACTGAAAGCCAGAAGTGACGCTCACCTCATCTGCTTTTTTATCAACGTAACTGACCATTACATACGGCTTGCGATCGGCTGTATAATGTTCACTTTTTTTCTTAGGATGAGATACAATATAACACACTTTTTCACCATCTTCCAATGCAGTATACACAAACCAGTCTTTATATTTTTCGCTCAGTTGTACATTACTAACCGATGCAAGAGTGTCTATTGAAAGAAATATTAGAAATACGAAAAGACTACGCATGTAAACCGAATTTCAAACTCTCTGATTTTATATGTTGTTTTACCTTACTCATCGCTTGCTCAGCCAGCTGTCTTATTCTTTCTCTTGAAACACAATATTTTTTGCTAAGCTCATCCAAAGTCTGAGTATTCTCAGATAAATATCTGCTAATGAAAATGTCTCTTGATCTTTCATTAAGACTTGCCAGCGCATTGCTTAAAATTGTTTCTTTTAATGCCTTTTCTTCATGATTCTGGTAAGCTACTTCTTGACTAACTAAATTACACGGAATCATATCTTGTAACTCCTTTTTAGAGTCATCACCTATTTTTATACAATTATTTAACGACTGATCCTTACAAGCCAGACGATAGCTCATCTGTACAACATCTTCTTCAGATACAGAAAGCTCATTTGATATTGCTTTTATTTCTTCTTTACTCAAAGTTTCTCTGTTTGTGTATTGTAAAATTCTTTTTTTTATTTTACGTAAACTAAAAAACAATCTCCTTTGTGCTTGCGTTGTACCTATTTTTACAAGTGACCAAGATTTTAATATAAAGTCTTTCATTGAAGCTTCAATCCACCATACTGCATAAGTTGAAAAACGAAATCCCAAGTCAGGATTGAACTTTTTCACTGCATGCATTAAACCCATATTTCCTTCCATGACCAGGTCCATCAACAATAGACCGTAATTCTTAAATTTCATTGCAATTTTTACTACCAAATTCAAATGGCTAGTAATCAACCTGTGAGCAGAAGAAATATCCTGGTATTCTTGCCAATTTTTTGCTAATCGCACTTCCTCTTCTTGGGAAAGCATAGGAAATTTTCGCACTTCAGCAATATATTGCATGAGATTAGTGCTACTATTAACACATAAATTTGCTACTGGGGTCAACATAATAACTTAAATTAAAACTCTATACATATAATATATTGATTTTCAGTGAAAAATTCAAGCTTTAATTAAAAAAGCATAACTTTATATCTAGTTGAGATCTTAACAACAGCTACCTAAATGTAGAATTAAAATTGCCAGCGTGTAACGATAAAAACTACATTAAATAAATAATGTGTTATTCCAGTGCTCAAACACTGGAATTCACATTTCTTTTTTCTAGATCCCAGTGTCATGCTACTTGAATGATAAGAAAAACCCACTGGGATAATAAGACAAAGATAGACTAGAAATTAAACGCTACTCCAGCTTCTGCACCAACAGTGCTGTAAAGAACTTTGATTACGCCATCATCTTTAGCTGTCTTACCAAAATTAGCACCATAAGAACCAAAATAACGAGCACCAGCATAAAGCTTGATTTCTTGGGTTACATCATAACTAACACCAGCTTTTGCTTGATAAGCAAAACCAAATCCAGATTTTTTATCACCAGTAACCTCTGTTACTAAAGGATTGCTTACATACGCTGCACCAACACCAACACCAACATATGGAGTGATAGGCATATCTTCAATTGCTATATCGTAATAAACATTAACTAGTCCTGAAAATGCTGTTAAACTTTCTACAACTGCTGGAGAAGTATCTACTACATCTGCATCTTTACTCAATTGTGAGTAAAGTCCTTCAACATCAACCCTAATATCATCCATTTTATAACCAAATGCACCACCTCCAGCTAGAAAAGATGCTTTTAAGGGACTATTGTTGTCCTTACCTGATTTATATGTAACACCATCAATCTTTGTTTTAAAAGGTAAAACTTCACCATTATATTGCAAACGAACATAGTAGCTAGTTTCTTCATCACTTATTGGACCAATAGGGTCTGATGAAAAAGCAGAGTTTGATAGGCTTAGCAACGTCACTAAAGCAGCTGCCGAAAAAAACTTTTTATAATGCATAATTGCCCTCGTTAAAAAAATTAAAATTCCACTTTAGCAGTCTAAATAATAACTAAAGTTAAGTCAAGTGCTAACTTAATAACACAAAACCTTCTGTATCTTAACTAACTTTTAGGAAAATACAAAGATTTTATTAATTAATAAATAGAGTTACTCTACTTTTTTTACTCTTGATCTTCTGACACCTATTTCACTAATGTCTTTTTATCTTCTGATCTGCATTCATCATTGTGAATTGCTGCATATTCATGCAGTAATATGAATGTACTTCATGGAAGTACTAGTATAAAAGGAAAACACTTAGTTACTGCATTAAGTCAAACTTCAGTAGTAAATTTAAAAAGGAAGTTTAAATCCAGGTGGTAACCCCATCATACCTGCAAGATCAGAGGTTGCATTTGCCATATCTTCTTCTGCTTTTTTAATTGCATCATTAAACGCTGCTGTCACTAAATCTTCTACTATGTCTTTTTCTTCATTTCTCATAAGCTCTAAGTCTATGTTTACCTTTTTAGCTTTATAGCCACCTATTTTTATAACTTCCACTAATACAGAAACTTTGCCACCACCAGAAATACCTTGAAACTCTTTTCCAATATATTTTTCTTGGGCTTCCGCAAGCTTTTTTTGCATTTCTTGCGCTTGCTTCATTATTTGACTGAAATCCACAACCTACTCCTTATTTTCTATATTAACTACCTTTGCACCTTTAAACGTATTTAATATATCCTTAACTACAGGTGGATAATTTAAATTACTCACTTCCCTATTCATATAACTCGTATCAACTATAATAACCCACTCCTGATTAGTAGCTTGATTTAAGTAACTTTTCAAGTCATTACAAAAATTACTGTTCAAGTTAGATACAGCTTTTAATTTTAAATACCCAAATTTACAATCTATTAATTTTAGATTACTACACAGTTGTTTGTAAAGATAAATTTGGTTACTCCGCCTTAATAGTTGCAAAATCTTATCAAAATCGTAATTTTGTTGTTTATTTTTCACATGGATCCCAGTGTCACGCACTGGGATGACAGAGTGGGGTTTTTCCACATATTTTTTTGGATCCGAGTAGTCAGTTACTTGGATGACAGAGGGGGAAGGTGCAACAGGTCTGCCCTGTCTATTTCCTTGCTCTACATTCTGTGAAAGAATTTTTTTGATCACCTGTTCCGGAGAAGGCAAATCAGAAAGATAACAAAGGCTAATTAACATCATTTCAGCAGCAACCTCATTGCACGTTGAAATTTTTATATCTTGAATACCCTTAAGCAGCACCTTCCACAATCTCGAAAAAAATATTAAAGACTTTTTTGCACTCAAATCTTTTACTCTGCTCTTCTCATATTCTGTATCAATCTCTTTTGTAATTAAAAAACGGCATATTAACTGGATTGTTTGCAGCAGATCTTCAAAAATATTGAGCGGATTTGCTGTTTTTACCACATTGTCGAATACTAACAAAGCCTTCTGTAAATCACTATCTAATACTGCTTCCAGTAGATCAAATATAACGTTTCTATCTACTAGACCAAGTATGTCTTTAACACTTTGAGTGGATATTGTACCATCTTTGCTATATAGCACTGCTTGATTCATCAAAAATAAAGCGTTACGCATTGAATTGCTACAGTGGTGCGCAATTAATTCCGATGCTTCTTTTTCAATAAAATAATTTTCTTTTTGTGCAATATCATTTAAACGCTCCATTATCTTAGCTGAAGGAATGTTATGTAAGTCAAACCTTTGACAACGCGCAATAACAGTTATTGGTATCTTTTTTATTTCTGTAGTTGCTAGAATAAACTTTACGCTAGATGGTGGTTCTTCTAGAGTTTTAAGTAATGCATTAAATGCATTACTGGATAACATGTGTACTTCATCTATAATGTAAACTTTAAATTTAGAACTTATTGGTAAATAGCAAATATCTCCCAAGATCGCTCTAACATCCTCAACACTAGTGTGACTTGCCGCATCGATTTCAACTACATCTGGATGGCTTGAATTTTTTATTGCCAGACAACTTGTACATGATCCACAAGGTTCAAAAGTTGGCCCCAATGAGCAATTCAAACATAAAGCTATTATTCTTGCAGTGGTGGTTTTACCAATTCCACTGCTACCAGAAAGCAGTATAGATTGTGGAATTTTGTTGAGAGTAAAAGCATTTTCTAGTATACGCACCAATATATCTTGACCTACTAAATCTTTAAAGCTACTAGGACGATATTTTAATGCTATGTTCATAGCCTAGAATAAAACAAATAGTACAAATAGGTATGCAACCCAAAAAGATTCTGATATGGTTGCTTCATTTCTGACCTGACCAAGTTACAGAATTTTTGCCTGCATACCTTATAAAAGGTTATACTCTTTTTTTTTTTTTAGCAAGGTATATTCTATATTAGCCTTATAATTTATATGTTAGACCTTTTGCAACATTACTTTGGAGTAAACAGCTGTTACCTAAAATACTCTTCTTCTGTCATCCCAGTGCCCAGACACTGGGATGGCTTTGTTGCACCACTCAAGGAAAGAACAGGCAGTTACTGATGGAATTTGTTATAAAATAGATATTTAGCCGACAAAGGAAAAATATGCCAATAAGAATGAAAGTCAGTAACTGCAATGAATATAACAAATTTCTTCAAGAAAGGGGAAATGTTTTTCATTATATCAACGATGCCATTGAAAATTGGTACGAAAATAGTCCAAAAGTAGCAGGTGGCAACAATGTCTACAGCGACAAAGTAGTGATTCTAATTCACATAATAACCTATCTATTCAGGATTGGTCTTAGGCAAACAGTGGGATTTATAGAGAAATATCTTGAGCAAATAGGGAAAATTTTGCAAATTATCAGCTATTCGCAGGCTTCAAGAAGGTTTAAAAAGCTTAATATCAAAATCAACGACTGCAGAGTTGATAAGAACGATATGGAAGATATTGAAATTGCTATAGATAGTACAGGTATCAGCATCTACAATAATATTCCAGGCCATAGTAAGGCAAATGGTACAGATAGAAAGTATCGCCGCTATGAGCAAACAAGAAAGCTACATGTAATGCTAGAGATAGGTAGTAAAAAAGTTATAGCTGCAAAATACAGTAGTGGAGTTTATTCCGACCACTATGGAGCCTGTGATCTTATTGAAAGAGTGGATACCAAGTATAACATAAGCACGATATATGCAGATAGGGCATATAATCGAAAGAAGTTATACAAACTGTGCGATGAGCTTGACATAAAGACAAGGATTCCTCCGCAAAATAATGCAGTAGAGCATCCAAAGTTGGATTATATGAATGAGAGAAATTCTACAATCAAGCTCATAAAGTCATATGATGAAGATGGTATGAAGAGGTGGAAAAAAGAGATAAATTATTGGAAGAGATCTTATATAGAAAGTTTTTTCTCGCGACTGAAGCAAATATTTGGATTTAGTTTTAGGAATAAATCTGAGATTAATCGTGAGAAGGAACTGCTACTCAAGTGTTATTTGCTTAACAAATTTACTGAAATAGGCATGGCTAAGTTTGATATAGCTTCATGAATTTATTATACATTACCCACTATCCGAAGAGCTGTGCAACAAAGCCATTCCAGTGTCAATCACTGAAATGACACCCTTCCGGTGGGGATTGCTCTCAAACTACAATGTTCGTACAGTTGTACTGGGATTCAAGTATAAAAATATTTGGAAATTATACAATGGACAATGGATTCTAGGAATATATGTTAAAAGTAATGTCCATAATGAAATAAGCTGGATTCCAATGTCACGTACTGGAATGACAACATATAGGTATTGGAATAACAAAAGAGGAATATTATGATTTTATATCATTTTCCTCTTTGTCCATTTTCACGAAAAGTTAGAGCTCTTCTCAAGGAAAAAAAGCTGAGTTGTGATTTGGTATATGAAAATCCATGGGAAAAGCGGAATGAATTCATGGAGATCAATCCAATCGGACAAGTACCAGTATTAATAGATAATAACTTTGTAATAGCGGATAGTAATGCCATTTGTGAATATATAGAAGAGATTTACAATAGTGACGTCAAATTACTTGGTTCATCAACTATTATTAAGTCTAAAATACGCGCTTTAATCAATTGGTTCGATAGCAAATTTTACAATGAAGTTACTAAGTATATTATGAATGAAAAAGTAATTACTAACCGCAGCCCTGACTCTAGATTTCTTCATGCAGCTCAGCATAACCTGCCTTACCATATGGAATACATCGAACACTTAATTAACAAGAACGTTTGGCTTGCAACCGATAAGTTCACTTTAGCCGATATTACTTTAGCATCACATATTTCTATAATAGACTACGTAAATAGTTTTCCCTGGGAAAAAAGTAAGATTTTAAAAGAATGGTACTCCATTGTTAAATCAAGGCCTTGTTTTCGCGAAATATTATTAGAGAGAGTTTTTGGCTTAACTCCCCCTAGACATTACGCTGACCTTGATTTTTAACTTGCGTTAGTTTTAAAGCTACAGTCATTCCTTCGTCAGTAGGAATCAATATGGAGAAATATTTTTTTTCATCTGACAATCTATCGTTAAACTCTCTCATAGCATGCCATGACTTTTCTGATACTTCTTTTGGAGGAGATTCTAAAAATACTGTATCAAATAATAGAGTGTTATCTGCAACGATTAGCCCATCTTGTTTAATGTATGACTCTGCCCAATCTAAATACTTAGGATAACTACTTTTGTCAGCATCGATGAATATCATGTCAAATGGTGCCTTTGCTGATAATTCATTAATTTTTTCCAGTGCATCACCTTCTATTAGAGTAATTTTATCACTTAGATTAAAAGCACTAAAATTTTTTTTTGCTATTCTTGAGTGTTGAGGATTATTTTCTATTGTATATATATGACCATCTTTCGGTAAAGCTTTTACCATACAAATTGACGAATAACCATATAAAGTGCCAATTTCAACTATGCTTTTAACTTTATGGATTTTGATAAATAAATTTAATAATTTTCCTTCTTCAGGAGTGATTTGAATACGTTGTTTCTTATCAAGAGTACAATGTTCTTCTATTTTTTTATACTCTTTTGCAAATAAGCTTCTTATGTACAACGATTTTCTGCTAAAGTTATGACGCATTAAGTTTTATAATATAAACTAAGGAGGTTTAATCTATATAAGATTTATAGATATAACAATAGAGTTAAGAATAATAAAAATTTTTATTTTAAGTTGTTATTTTATAAAGTAAAATTTTAAGTGACAAAGATTATTATATATTTTACTATGGTTAACTAGTATAATAACCAATTGTTATACTAGAATTAAGGGATCGTTTATTTTACATCTCTCTTAAAATGTAACTTTTATAATCAATTAGAGGGGGTTATATGTCTTATAACATTGCTAACGAAGTTGAAACGTTAAGCAAGAAATCTAATAATAATGAAGGAGTGAAATTACTGCACAATCCAGCTTATCGCGAGAAGTACAAAGAACGCTTTAACGAAGCTCAGAAAAAAGTTATGGATATGGTCCAATTTTATGATGGAACGATAGTATTAATAGAGAATAAAATTGCTATGTATTATTATGCTTGGCACAGTAAAAAAAGAGAGTTTGAGCGTAAAAAGCAACAAACAGTATCAAAAAATACTGATTCAGCATAGGGTTTTTATATGGTAAGCTAAAGTGTTATTACTTCACTATAGCTTTTCCATATAATTCATCTATTACATTAGTGAAATATTCCAGCTCTCTATATCCTTCATGTTTGATTTTACCATTCTCTACGTATGATTTGTCATCGTTAATCTTGATGATGAATACAGGAGTAGCTGTGATATCAAGTTTATTAATTGCAAGTGATTTATCATTTATAATTTTGTCCATCATCTTTTTATCATTAATGCATTGGTTAAATACATCTTGCTTCAAATTGCTTAGTGCAGCAATTTTTTGTAGTATAGTTAAATCACTAAAATTAGAGTAGTTCCACGAGTCTATTGCATTAAACACAGCTTTGTTCAAATTAAAATAGTCTTCTTCTTTTTCATAGCAATAACTTAGCATTGCAGCTTTTAATCCTCTGTAATCTAGAGGAAAATGACGGAATATGTATAACATCTTACCTGTATCTATGTACTTTTCTTTGATTTTAGGAAAAACTTTCTTATGAAAAAGAGAACAGTGATAACAAGTGAGCGAAGCATATTCTATCATTAAAATTGGTGCTTTTGGATCACCTAATAATTTATCATCAGGCAGTAGTGACAGTAGTTCTTTTGATGTTATTTCATCAGTTTTTTGAGTGTTGGGCAAGTTTTGTTCAATAGCTGCATAAGAACTAACACTTATAAAAATAAGTAAGAACAATAATCTAAAAATCATTACAATGGAAACACTTAACTTATTAAAGAATTTATGCATTTATATAAATGATGTCAAGATAACTTTTTCTCGGCAACACTTTCTACTCTGTCTTTAAATGCAGCAATTATTTTACTTTGTGTGTATTTATAAACTGAGTTTAATAAGGCGGAAAACAAATTGGATTTAAATTCAAACTTTATATAGAACTCTACCATAGTTTTACTTTCATCTATAGGAGTGAATTTCCATTCGTTGTATAAATGTTTAAATATTCCATTTGACGACACAGCTTTTATCCAACTTTTATTTGCTCCATTTGGAGAAAGAAAGGTCACTTCTGATGTGTAACTTCCTTTAATGCCATGAAAAGCTGCAAGGAGGTCCACAATCATTTGGCTATCAGTTTTTTCTTTTATATAAACAGCTTTGCACCAAGGAACAAAATCAGGATACTTCTCAACGTCAATTACAACTTGAAATATCTCATGAGATGAACAGAAAAAAACACCTTGTTCTTTATATTGGTGTAACATAAACCTAAATAATGGAAAAGGGATCCATATCTACCGTCAGTCTTAGTAGATTCCTGAGACCTAAAGTTAAGGTGGGCATCACGTACTAATTTCAATGAAATTAACAGAGGCAATTCCCTTGATCAGAAATTATCGCTCGGGAAATTTAACTTAACTCATAACGCATAGCACAGACCCCTAAATTAATTATAGATTATTTATATAGAGTATGTCTATAGATATATTAAAACTAGCGATCATTATTTTGCCTTTGTTAAATTTTGCATTTTAAGTATCATAGCTAATAAATATATCTTATGAATCTTATTAAGTTCTTAACCATTTTTATTGTAATCTCCTCAAGTGCTTACGCGAATTGTATAGGGCACAAAACTTTTGTGCTTGCCATGAAGCAGCAAGTAGACAACACGTCTATGAAAGGGAATAGAAAAAATCTAGAACATGTACAAGAAGAACTTCTGAAAATTATTCAGAATAATGTTGACCTCAAAGGAATATCTCGATTTGTCATAGGGAAATATTGGAATTTATCTACTCAGAAAGAAAAAGAAGAGTTTCTAAAAGAATATGAAGTATATCTCGCGCGTTTGTGCGCTAAAATTTTGTATAAATACATAAATAATAGTGAAATGATCATAATGAGTACAAGAGCAGTTGACGATGAAACTTGTCTGATAGGAACAAGATTTTCTTATGGTGATGAGGAATTTACAAACATTGACTTTAAAGTGACTAAAAGTGACAATTCTTTCTTAATAAACGATGTTGTAATGAGTGGAATAAGTATTTCTATTAATCAACGTTCTCAATTTAGTGAAAAGATCGACACGAATGGCATGGCAAGTGTAATAGATGAATTAAAACGTAACAATAATTTATGATATACATGCCTCATTGGCCTAAGCCGATTGGCAGTAGGCCAAAGGATTTTTCTCTTGATCGCATAAAAAGTTTTCTAAATAAACTGGGTAATCCCGAGAAAAAAATACCGCCAATAATTCACATAGCTGGCACTAATGGCAAAGGATCAACACTATCCTTTATAAGATATATAATGCAAGCAGCAGGGTATAAAGTTCATACGTACACTTCTCCACATTTAGTGAATTTTAATGAGAGAATAGTTGTTGCAGGCAATGATATCGATGATAGTGAATTACATAACTCACTGGAAGAATGCCGTATAGCAGTCGCAGAACAACCCATCACTCTATTTGAAGCCGCAACGACTGCAGCCTTCTTAGCTTTTTCTCGTCATAAAGCTGATATTACTTTAGTTGAAGTGGGTCTGGGTGGAAGGCTTGATGCAACAAATGTTATAGATAATCCGATTCTAACGATCATCACTTCCATTGCACTTGACCATACAGAATATCTTGGTCCTACCGTAGAAACCATAGCAGGTGAAAAGGCTGGAATAATGAAACCTAATGTTCCTTGCGTAATAGCACCACAAGAAAAATCTATAATGAACACGCTAGAACAACACGCAATAAACAAAAAATCTCCCTTATATAGAGGAGGATTTGAGTGGAATTGCGAAAAACAGAATAACAGAATAGTCTTTCAATCGACTATTCAATCAATAGAATTTTCTTTGCCATCTTTAAAAGGAGATCATCAAATAATCAATTCAGGAAACGCAATTGCAGCATGTAGCATTTTGAGTGGGAAGTATGGATTTAATATTGGAGAAGAGGACATTGCTTCAGGTTTACAGAGCACTTATTGGCCTGCGCGGCTAGAGTCTATAAAAGAAGGTAATTTAATTTCTTTATTACCAAAAGATTGGCAATTATTTCTAGATGGCGCGCACAACAATGATGGTGCCAAAGTGTTAGCTAAGTGGGTAAGAGACAATTTTGCTGAAGGTATCTATATGATCTTTGGTGTTACTCGTAACAGAAACGTCGCAGAGTTCTTAGAGCACTTAAAGCCATACATCAAACTACTATGCGCCGTTTGTGTTAAATCTGAACCTAAAGCAACAAGTACAGATTTAATTAGAGAAGGAGCTCATAATATAGGAATCAATGCTATCGAATGTGAATCAATCAGAGATGCTATATCAAATCACATACTAAAAGCTTCTATACAAAACGTCAAAACCATACTAATCTGTGGCTCGCTATTTTTAGCCAGAGATTTGAGTATGGAGAATAGCTATCAATTAATCCAAGAACAATAAATGCACTACACAACTTGCTCTCTTCCATGAGCGTGAACACTATCGGGATTTACAATGCTGCTTGGCTTTTCGGTTAATGCTCCTATAGGTACATTTTGTTCATCACCTCTTCCTTCAATTTTTACAAGATTTACAACTTTTCTCTCGTAGATCTCACTTGCTAATTGTAATAATAAAGTACAACCTAGTACTATAGCAAATCCAATGAGTACTTTACTGTCTACGCAACTAGATTGGTACTGCAACACCAAACCTGCTATTAATAAAATAGGAGGAAGATAATTTGAAATTTGGGAAGTAAGAATTAGATATTTAAATGCTTTACTTTTGAACATTTCATCTATATAAATAGTACCTTCAAAAATAAACGTTAGTGCGGTTGTGTGTCCCACGCTGGCTCTCTAAAATTACTTTAGCTACAAATATTAAGAAATTTACTAAGTAAAAAAAGACAAAAGAACCCCCGTATAGCGAGTTTTAATAATTTAAATTGATAATGTACTAACAAGCGCGATTTGGCTGAATGTAGAAAAAATAAAAAAGACATGCAGCCGCTATAATTTTTATGTAATTTGCCAATAAATATTTGAGTTTTTTACTGAATTTTGCTGTTAAATCCGCGGAGATTAAAAACAAGGGTAAATACTCTTGCTATCATAGTAAGGGAGATGGCGTAATTTGTCAAGTTAAATAAGCTAAGTTATTAACATGTAATAATTAGGCAGCTATTGCAGATTGAATGTTCAAATGATCACTAACTTTGAGGTTTTGGTTTCATCTATTTGCGGCTGACTAATCATAGTTCGAATGAAATTGGTTGCCATAAAGGTACAACCTAGAATAAAAAAAGCAACGGAAATAAAGGGGATAATAGGAAATTCAAGAGGTAATATAGATGTAATTCCTCCTATTAAAAATGAAACGTTAGATGCAATGTCGAGGCAGATCTTCATTAATTTCTCTTGCCGAGAGGTATCGAGTTGCTTATTAAGGCCACACTGCCTAAAATGATCAGTTAATGACCATATATTTAAAGCAAGCGAAAGTGCACTTAGTATAGTGCTGACAATAGTAAAATACAAGCTTAAGGAAGAAATATTTAGGGCTAATGCTGCTATGTACCCACTCAAAGAAGCAATAGATAGTGCAGTAACCAAGCGTTTTGAATAAGTTCTTATTTTCTTTCTGTAAACAAGCTTTTTTTCTTCATAACTCATAAACTTAGTAGTAAATACATTATATCATAGCATTAATTGACTCAAAAATCAATACAGAGTGCCCGGGAGAAGACTTGAACTTCCACAACTTGAAAAGTTACTAGCACCTGAAGCTAGCGCGTCTACCAATTCCGCCACCCGGGCTTTTTGTGATTTACTATGTTAAAATTAAATAATATACTTAAACAATTTTTAGCTCAAAGGTAATGCCAAATCTAGATCAAATATTTTTTGCTCAGAACAATGTTAATATTAATAATGTATATAAAATAGTCAACAACGCTTTGAGCAATAGTGATGGTGGTGAGCTATTTTTAGAGTTTTGCCAATCAGAATCCCTGATTTTTGATGATAATATATTAAAACATATGGATTTAAATATCAGAAGAGGATTTGGTCTCAGGTCTTTTTGTGAAGATAGTACGTCTTTTGTTTGCTCTTCTGAGATTAGCGAAAAAGAAATTAGTAAAGCTGCTTCTATGGTAAAAAGTTCAGCATCTTTAAGCAAAACAAATTCAGTAAACTTAAATGAGGAGGCAAAAAGCCTGTATTCAAAGATTAATCCCATAAATGAAATGGATCTGAGCTCAAAAATTAAACTACTCAATGAGATTAATGAGTATGTAAGGTCGAAGAATAACTGCGTGAAGCAGGTAAAAATAACTCTAAATGGAGAATGGCAAGTTGTACAAATAATAAAAGATGATCACAGGTTAAGCGATATCAGGCCTTTGGTACGTTTTAATGTACTAGTCATCGTAGAGAAAAATGGCCGAGCAGAGAGAGGTTCTGCAGGGCACGGTGGAAGAGACTCTTATAGTAAATTTGTTTCTGAGAAGAAGTGGAAAAAAGTTGCAAACCAAGCGTTAGAACAAGCGCTAGTAAATCTTGAGGCAATTCCAGCTCCGGCTGGAGAGATGACAGTTGTTTTAGGTTCAGGTTGGCCAGGAATATTATTGCATGAAGCTGTAGGTCATGGACTTGAAGGTGATTTTAACCGTAAAGGAATCTCGGCATTTTCAAATTCTATGGGTAAACAAGTGGCAGCCAGTAACATTACTGTAATTGATGATGGAACTCTACCTAATTTGCGTGGTTCTATTAGCATAGACGATGAGGGTACTTTACCTGGCTATAATGTGCTTATAGAAGATGGAATTCTAAAAGGATATATGCAAGATCATATGAACGCTAAACTTATGGGTGTAAATCCAACTGGTAATGGTAGAAGAGAAAGTTACAAAGAAGTTACTATGCCACGCATGACAAACACCTATATGTTGGCAGGAAAATATGCACCAGAAGAAATAATATCCAGTGTAAAAAGAGGCCTATATGCAGTAAATTTTGGTGGTGGACAAGTTGATATAACATCAGGAAAATTTGTTTTCTCATCTTCAGAAGCTTACCTAATAGAAAATGGTAAAATTACACAGCCAGTGAAAGGAGCAACACTAATTGGTGATGGGCCAACAGTGCTAAAAAAAGTATCAATGATTGGTAATGATCTAAAGTTAGATCCTGGTGTTGGTACGTGCTCAAAAGACGGGCAAAATGTGCCTGTTGGAGTTGGTCAGCCAACACTCAAGGTCGATGCAATAACTGTTGGTGGAACTGAATATGTAGATAAGGGCTAAGCGAACTCAGCTCATGCTGTACAATTGTACAAATATTGTAACCATTATTCAAGTAGCTCATATAGATGCAAAAACTACTTAACAAATCTCTCTGCCTTCCTTGCCATAACGTGTATAACAATCTCACAAAAAATAATATCATAGAATTCAATAGGTGGTCTTTAAAAAATCCTTAAGGAAAGTAAAATCTGTTTAAATAGGCCGATATAGATGGTTTTACGATATAATAAAATTATTATAAACAAGAACTTATAAACTCTAGCAAATGAATTTGTGAGTTTAGTGGTGTTAGGAATACCTGGCTCTTTTATGTGGATTGACATTCTCAATAACCTGCTCTAGAGATAGATTATATAATTTTGACAAGGTTCTTGGCATGTGATATTTTTCTCGAATATAGGTAATGGCATAAATGACTTTATATCTATATCCAGCTCTAGGGGAAGATCTTCAATGTTTACGTCCATCCCTGACAAAGGATATTCTATGTCCATGTGCAGCTTTGGGGGATAGTTCTACTTTGAAGATTTCTTTCACTTTTACTATTGCGACTCCCAATTCCACTGAAATCACTCTTTCCCTTAATTCATATTGATATGGTGACTCCATTTATTCCCTCACTTTCAGCTTTTTCTTGCTTTACCATATCTCTTCCCCTCTTGTCTCTATCTTTATGTATTAAGCTATATAACTCAAAATCTTGATAAAATGCAGAAAAGTTTTTTTAATTTCAGCTCCATCCTCGAAGAGTTAGAAAATAACTTTAAGCAAGTTAGTCAGAATTTTTCTGACGCAAAGGAACAAGTTTTAAATTTAGCTGTCAACTCTGAAAATTTGGCAGGCAAGTTTCTTAATTATCACCCGAATATGTGCATAGTATAAAATTAGCTTGATAGACTTCAAGAGCTTTGCCTATGAAGTCAGTGTGCTTCTTGAAATGCAATATACTTTTATTACTTTAATTATGAAAATCCGTTAAGCCTTCTTGCCAATTACTACAATATTTTCACTTGGAAAAAAGTAGTCAGGTATAGCCATGTTCTTTGGTGCAGGACCGCCAATTACTCGGCCTGATGTGTCATAATATGAACCGTGACAAGGGCAGAACCAACCGTTGCCGTCTTTTGTAGCGTGATCAACTGGTACACATCCAAGATGGGTGCATATTCCAATCATAATTAACCATTCATCTTTTCCTTTGTATACTCTTTTTTCATCTGATTCAGGATCTCTCAAATTTTCTGCATTTATGGCTCTTGCAGCCTCAATCTCTTGTTTTGTGCGCTTGCGGATAAATACTGGCTTACCTTGCCATTTTACCTTTTTTCCTTGTCCTTCTTGAATATCAGATAGATTAACTTCAACCGTAGACATCGCTAAAACCTCAGCAGAAGGATTCATAGACTTAACCAATGGCCAAAGACCGCTTGCAGCTCCTATACCTGCCATGGCACACGTAGTTAATGTGATAAAATCTCTTCTACTCTTATTTTTGGCAAAATCTTTAACAAGAGATGTTTTTTTATTCTTCTCATTCGTCAATGATTTTTTATTTTTAGTTAACTTCTTATCCATCAATCTCTACTTGAACATAGACACATATTTTAATTTAAATATTATAGATTAATCAATAGAAATTTGCACTATTTGTTTAACCTTTGCTATACAGTTAAGAAGAAACAGAGTTGTCAATTTCGGAAATACTATCTTCAGTGGAATCGGGATCCTCAATTTTCGCTACTGACACCACCTTTTCTCTACTCTCTGTTTTAAACAGAGTGACTCCTTGAGTGCTACGTCCTGCAATTCTGATATCATTTACTGAAATACGAATTAACTTTCCTTTATCTGTAATAAGCATGATATTATCACCCTGTTCAACTGGAAAGCTAGCAACAACATTACCGTTTCTGTCGGTAGTCAGGATATTTGTAATACCAACACCACCTCTATTTGTTACCCTATACTCGTACGCAGAAGTTCTTTTACCAAAGCCATTTTCAGTAATAGTTAATATGAACTCCTCATTCATTGCAAGTTTTAAGAACAGTTTGTTATCTATTCCTAAATCATTCAAAGTCTTTTCCAATTTAGAATCAATGAAGTTATTAATTGCAGTCCCCAGTCTTTTTGCAAGTGGAACTTTTAAGTAAAGTTCTTTTGTTTCTGTTGCTACACCTATCCCATTTAATATGGTCATAGATATCACGCTGTCATTCTTTGCAAGTTTGATACCTCTTACGCCATCTGAATTGCGACTTTTAAATTGACGCACATCACTTACAACAAATCTGATGCTTTTTCCAAGTGTTGTTGAAAGTAGAACATGATCAATTTCGCTACATACTTTAACTGATATTAACCTATCCCCTTCGTCGAGCTTTATTGCTATTTTTCCATTGCTTGGAATATAGTGAAAATCTGCTAAGGAGTTACGCCTTATGTTCCCATGAGCAGTAACAAAAACTATATTTTGATTTTCGTCATTCTCACTTGGAAGCGGCATGATGTTAGTTATAGTTTCACCATCGCTAAGCGGGAATATATTAACAAGCGCTCTTCCACGTGCAGTTGGCTCTGCAAGAGGCAGTTTATAAACCTTTAATCTGTAAACTCGACCAGTATTAGAAAAGAATAAAAGGCTAGTATGAGTATTTCCAACAAATAATTTTGTGATTACGTCCTCCTCTTTTAACCCCTGTCCTAGCTTTCCTTTTCCACCACGATGCTGGGTTCTATAGTGAGAGAGCTTCACACGTTTGATGTAACCATTCATAGTTACGGTCACTACCATATCTTCTTGTGGAATTAGATCTTCAGCTTCAATGTCCGTATCTGATTCCTCTATTGAAGTTTTTCGCGGCACAGCAAATCTGTTCTTTATTTCTTGTAGATTGTTTTTTATTTCTTTCATCAACTTCTCTCCTGAGCCAAGAAAAGCGATATATTCTTTTATCAGGTTGATCATTGAACTTAGCTCAGCTTCTAATTTGTCTTTTTCAAGGCCTGTTAAACGTTGCAATTTCATGTCAAGAATAGCTTTCGTTTGCAGCTCAGTTAATCTATACACTCCGTCTTTCAAAAAGCTCATGCTGTCTGAGATTAATCCAATAATTGTGTTTATCTCAGCTGAAGTTTTCCATTCTTTATTTAAAAGTTCTCTACTTGCTTCCGCAGGATCTTTTGCACCACGGATGATTTTTATCACTTCACCTATGCTCAAGACCGCAATGTAGAGCCCTATATATATATGAGCTTTTTCCCTCGTTTTTCTTAGACGAAATTCTGTTCTCCTGATTAATACTTCTTTTCTAAAATCAACAAAAGCAGCTATGATTTCTTTTAATGACATCAAAGCAGGCCTGTTATTGTTGAGGACTAGAGTGTTAACACTAAAACTACTTCTTAGTGGAGTTAGTCCTAATATTTGATTGAGTATAAAACTTGCTTCAGCATTTCTTCTGAGGTCAATTACTACCCTAATACCAGACTTATCAGACTCATCCCTAATTTCTGTTATGCCATCAATTCTTTTTTCTTTTACAAGCTCACCTATCTTCTCAATTAATTTTACTTTATTTACCTGGTAAGGTATTTCATTAATCACTATTGCTTGCCTATCTTGTGGCAGGTCTTCTATGTGAGTCTTGCCTTGCACAACAATTGAGCCACGACCAGTTGCAAATGCTGATCTTATTCCAGACCTTCCAAGAATCATTCCCCCAGTTGGGAAATCCGGCCCTGGCATCACTTCAAGTAACTCATCCAAAGTAACTTCAGGATTATCTATATATAACATACAAGCATCTATTATTTCTCCAAGGTTGTGAGAAGGAATATTGGTTGCCATACCAACTGCAACACCGCTTGCACCATTTACCAATAGATTCGGAAATTCTGCAGGTAGTACAACAGGCTCTGTTTCATTTCCATCATAGTTTGGCCTAAAATCAACTGTATCTTCGTCAATATCATTTAGTAAAAAATGCGACACTCTGTGGAGCCTTGCTTCTGTATATCGCATTGAAGCTGGCGGATCTCCATCTATCGAACCAAAGTTACCTTGCCCATCAATCAGTGGTAAAAGAAGAGAAAAATCTTGAGCCATCCTGACCAAGGAGTCATAGATAGCCATGTCACCATGTGGGTGATATTTTCCCATTACATCCCCGACTATACGAGCTGCTTTTTTATACGGTTTACCGGCATCGAACCCAGCCCTCGACATTGCGTATAATATGCGCCTATGAACAGGTTTAAATCCATCTCGCACATCAGGTATAGCTCGACTTATGATCACACTCATTGCGTAGGAGAGATAAGAATCCTCTAGCTCTTTCACTATTGAAACTGGTACTATGTTGTCTTGCATTTTCTATACTTTGATTGAAATAATTGTAATATTAATATTCAACTAGGCTAATGGGCAATGACAGACTTGAACTGCCGACCTCCTCGGTGTAAACGAGATGCTCTACCAGCTGAGCTAATTGCCCCTCTAGATATAATTCTATAGTTCAATGTTGTTGTTGTAAACAAAAATAGCGATACAAGCAACTCTTATGGAATCGCTGAGTGCGCACTATGGAGTTGTATAAATTTTAGCCTTGCTGCTACCTTGTATAAAGGTATTCTTTCACTTGCATTTTTTGACATGTTCAACAACTTTGAATAACATGCTGTGGCATTTTTAAAATCTGAGAGCTTATCTAGAATAACAGCTAAATTATAGGTATAAAAAATATTGTTTTGATCTAAAGAAATTGCTGCTTTCATATATTCTTTAGCTTTTATGTAATCCCCTTTTTTCATATAGATCAAACCTAAATTTGCTGATAAAGGGGCGCTATTTCTGAGTGTATCATACAATTTCAACATTTCACTCAATGCTAAATTAGGATCATATTGTGAAATTATCGTCAGAAAATTCTTTAATACATAAGGGTTGCTAGGATATTCTTTTAACAGTCTTGTGTAAATCTCTACAGCTTTTTTAAATTCTTTGTTAGCGTAATAGATATTCCCTAGTCCAATTAAAGCACTTTCATGATAAGGAAATTTTGCGATAATCTGATTGAGGAGAGAAGTAGCTGTTTCACTATCTCCTAACTCAAAGGAATCTTTTGCTTTTTTTAAAATAGAGTATATGTCAAAATTCTTGCCAGAATTCTGCGAAATTTTGATATTAAATTTGTCACTTTTTCTCTCGATAACATCAAGATCTTTATATTTTTTATCAGCTTTTATATGCTTGACAACACTATCAAAGACCTTCTGTATCTCCAAATTTTCACTAGCATAAGTAACAGAAGACCTCCATAAAATCACAACGCAAATTAACATGCAGACAAACATAGATCCTAGTGTTGTGGCATTGGCTGCAGCGCGTAACCAGTAAATCTTATTTCTTTGAACTATACGCAACACATTACAAATTCATAAATGCTAAATTACTTATCTAATATAATAATAAAGATATTATTAATTGGCAGATACTATTTAGAATGAGTTAAAAGAGCACTTCTACACATTCCATATGGTTGCCAATTACACTCCTCACATGCGTAGTCAAATTTCTCTAAAGACATTTTCTTTCTAATTCTTTTTACTGCTTTACTCCAGGTCAAAATCTCGCCAATTTTTATTCCTAAAATTTCCATATGCCTTCTATCTAGCTCTAAAACTTTAGCTTGTGTGGTACATTTACCTTGTTTAGTCTGGTTTGGGCAAACACTACAAATAGTGTCAAGATTATCAACTACTTCGATTTTAGTATTAGGATCACTAATTACTTTACTTGCTATCTTTTTGTAATTTTCTACAAAGCTCTGAGAATATCCATACCCTTGAAATGCAAGAGTGCACATAAAATGATGAGGACGAAACCTTATCACTTTTTCAAATACTGCAAAGCTGCTACAAGTAGAAAAATTTTTACCAAACCAGGAAGGATGAATGGTAAAACACCTACCATTATTGCTTGTTTCAGACCCACGTAAATAGTAAGCCAACTAATACCACAAATAAAGATTACGACTGTACCCGCCAGACAACTTAAAGAATTACACATAAATGATTTATATTTAGAGTTCAGTAATTCATTTACTTTGTTCATTACCATAACAGCAGCTAAACAGCCAATTAAATATCCACCTGTTGGTCCAAGAAAAATGTGATAACCACTAGAAAAATTCGCAAAAACAGGAAATCCTGCTGCACCAAGTGATAGATATGTAAGCACAGAATAGAATGCTGTTCTGCGGTTAAATTTAAGCCCAACAAGCATTAATCCTAAAGTTTGCAATGTGATAGGCACAGGCTGCAATGGTATGCTTATTTGAGCCATCAAGAATAAAAGTAAAACACAAGACAATATTTCAGCCAGTGTTGACCTACTGCTTGATTGTGTTATAAACATATCTTCCCAATAAAAATAACTTACTAAATGTAATATATGTGTATAAGAGGTTTTGCAATTTAAATTTTGCTTATATTGCGCTACAATGAATTATTTATGCACTATTTAAAAATGATGAGTAAACAAGATCTATTATCGTTGATGAAAGAAAGACACAGCGGACGTTCATACGATCCTACAAGAGCAATATTTCAGAAAGAAATGGATATTTTAATAGAAGCTGTAAGGCTAACACCCTCGTGTTTTGGTGATGAACCTTGGCGATATGTGATATGCAACAAACAGAACAATCAAAGCGCATGGAAAAAATTGCTCGGTTGCCTTGATGAATCTAATCAAAAGTGGGCAAAAGATGCACAAATACTAATTATATCTCTAAGCGCTAAGAACTTCCGTAAACAAGGTAAAGGAGAAAATCTTTGGGCTAAACATGATACTGGTGCAGCAAATTATGCACTTATGCTGCAGGCTGCAGCTATGAACTTAATGGCTCATCAAATGGGTGGATTTGATAGAGATAAAATAGTTAAGAGATTCAATATACCTGATGATTTTAATGTAATGTCAGTGATAGCAGTTGGTTACGAAAAAGAGGGTGCTGAAGTCAAAGAAAAACAAAGAAGATCAATAAAAGAAATATTCTTTTATGACGAATGGCCAGCGAGCTGACTTGACCATTCTTCTCTTAATATCTTAAAAATTGAATTATTTGGCAAATAATTTTTTTTCATCCTACCCTCTTCAATTGCTTGCCAGTCTTTCCATGAAAGCTTCTCGTTTCCAAGTTCATAGTCCATACCATCCCATATATCTTCTCGAAAGCCATAAACAGCAAAATGCCAATTATATTCATTAAAAATAGAAGTAAGATCTCGAAAATAGTGCTCTAATCCTTTTGAGCAGCGGTGCCCGCCAAACTCTCCAGCAAGGATCTTATAATCTGGTATATTATACCTCTTTTGGAAAATTTTTACAGGTTCTATATATGATTTTAACTTATCTTTATTCCAATACTCTACTTTTTTTGCATCAAAAGATTGAACATGTCCAGGGTAGGCGAAGTTACCTTGGTTTAATTTTAAGTTTGTATAAGCAAAGGGCTCATATATATGAAATGAATAAAGAACATTTTTATCACTAACTGGTTCAAATTTGTTAAAAGTATTAGAGTCAGCATAACTGCTGCTATCAAGTATTATTGGGGTCTCTGAGTCAACTTGGCGGATACTGTTTACCACGCTGCTATAAAAGCCAAATAGATTCTTCTGAACTTTGCTTTGTTCTACTTTATAAATAGCCGAATCTGCAGTATTATAAAGCCTTTCTGGATGTGGTTCATTTAAGATATTATATCCAACAATAGCAGGATGATCTTTAAGCTCTTTCGCAAGATCTTGCCAAAATTTTGCTGCTTGTTTTTGAAAAGCTTGATCTGACCATAAACGTAAATCATCTTTATCGTTATTATTTTGCTTCCATCTAGATCCAGGTAAGCTAAGCATCGTTAACACTACTGGTATTTTTTGTTGATGAAAAGCATCTAAAACATCTTTCAGAACTTTCAGGTCTTTGGAAATCAGGCCCGGATAATTGTCTGCATTGCCTAAGAGGAAGTCACGTTGCGTAGTTTCAAATTTGTCCGGAGCAAGACGAATAAAACCAATTTTGTATTCCTTTGCTGCTTTGATTAAGTCACTATCAACTTTTCTATTGAAAACATTTGCTCCCTTTCTGACTCCAGTTTGCCAAAAGAGCATTTTGCTGTTCTCCGGTATTGACTTAGCATTCACATTACAGAAAACTATAGAATACAAAACAGCTGTAATTAGAAGAAAAATTTTCACTTATATAATTTTGCTATAATGGTAAGTAACCTAACAGACAAGATCCCGTTTGTAAAGATGCATGGTACTGGCAATAGTTTTGTTATCATAGACTCACGTTCAGCAAATAATTTAGACTGGAATTATAGACAAATTGCTGATCAAGGCAGTTGTGATCAAGTGATAATTATAACAATGTCTAATGCTGCAAACTGCTTTATGCATATCTACAATGCTGACGGTAGTCGAGCTGAAATGTGTGGAAACGCAGCACGCTGTGTTGGATATTTGATAATGTTAGAAAAAGGTACTGAATATATCACTATTGAGCTGATAAATAATCGTATCTTAGAATGTTTTAAAGTAGGTGATAAATCAATAAAGGTCAATATGGGTAAACCACTGCTTAAATGGAATGAAATTCCTCTTTCTTGTGAATGCGATCCCCTTTATCTACCTATAGAGCTTGAAATGCTGAAAGAGCCAGTTGCAGTAAATATTGGTAACCCTCATATAGTTTTTTTTGTTGATAACATAAGCGAAATACCATTGCAGAATTTAGGACCAAAGCTAGAAAATCACGAATTATTTCCTCAGAAAACAAATGTTAGTATTGCACAAATAGAAAAATCTGGAGAAATAAACTTAAGAGTTTGGGAAAGAGGAACAGGTATTACTGCTTCATGTGGTAGTGCGGCTTGTGCAGCATTTGTTGCATCTATACTTCGTAAGTGTTTGGCTACTAAACAAACTTCAGTACATTTACCAGGAGGTCATTTACTGATTGAGTGGTCAAAAAATATACTGATGACTGGGGATATAGGGTTTTTATGACCTAGGCTAGGCACTGACACTCATTACTTCTAACACCTTTTTACCAATCACAGCAGGGGTTTCTGCAATCGCAATCCCAGCACTGCGCATAACCTCTAACTTTGCACCAGCACTTCCACCGCTGGAAGAGATGATTGCTCCAGCGTGTCCCATACGTCTTCCTGGAGGTGCCGTTTGGCCTGCTACAAAACCAACGATTGGCTTTTTAGTTTTTTCTGTTTTCACAAAATGTGATACATCTTCTTCTTCGTTTCCACCTATTTCACCAATAACTACAATACCATGAGTATCGTCATCTTTTAAAAAGAGCTCCATACAGTCAACAAATGTCATACCATGAACTGGATCCCCCCCAATTCCGATACACGTGGATTGACCAAGACCAACAGCAGTTGTTTGTGCTACCGCTTCATAAGTTAAAGTTCCAGAGCGAGACATAATTCCTATATGTCCACGTTTGTGAATATGTCCTGGCATAATTCCTATTTTGCATTCTTCAGGTGTAATAACCCCTGGACAGTTTGAGCCAATCAATCGACTGTTTGAACCAGCGAGAGCATGCTTTACCTTTACCATGTCAAGTATAGGAATGCCCTCTGTAATACAAATTATCAATTCTATTTTTGCATCTATTGCTTCAAGTATTGCAGCAGCAGCAAATTTAGCAGGTACATATATAACTGTAGCATTTGCACAGGTTTTTTCTTTGGCTTCTGCTACAGTATTAAAAACCGGTAAATTAAGGTGAGTGCTACCACCCTTTCCAGGAGTTACACCTCCCACCATTTTCGTTCCGTAATCAATTGCTTGCTCTGAATGAAATGTGCCTTGTGCACCAGTAAAACCCTGGCATATTAATCTTGTATCTTTGTTTACTAAAACGGACATGCTTTATTTTACCTCTTTTACTATCTTTTGCGCAGCATCACCCAGTTCATCTGCAGCAATAATATTTAATCCTGACTCTTCTAAGATTTTTTTTCCTTCTTCAAAATTAGTACCTGATAATCTAACCACTAGAGGAACTTTAATGCTCATTTCTTTTGCAGCCGCAACAATTCCACTTGCGATAATATCGCAACGCATTATACCACCAAATATGTTAACCAGAATTCCTTTTACGTTGCTATCAGACAATATGATTTTAAATGCTTCAGTTACAGTTTCTTTACTCGCTCCACCACCAACATCCAAAAAGTTAGCAGGCTCTGCTCCATAGTACTTTATTATATCCATTGTTGCCATAGCAAGACCTGCACCGTTCACCATGCAACCAATATTGCCATCCATTTTGATGTAACTAAGTCCATGTTTTGAAGCTTCTATCTCTTCTTTAACTTCTTCATCATAATCACGAAGCTGCACGATTTCTGGATGACGATATAAAGCGTTGTCATCAAAATTAATTTTAGCATCAAGTGCAACAAAATCCCCAGAATTTGTTTCAACTAGTGGGTTAATTTCTATTTGGCTTGCATCAGTTGTAATAAACGCATCATATATATTTTTTGCAATATTTGTTATTCTTTCTATTTGTTCTGAATTCAAATTAAAATTATTGGCAAGTTTACTGTTATCAAGATTTGTAAAACCAGTAGCAGGGTCAATATCAAATTTCACAATTTTTGTAGGAGAATTTTTTGCTACCTCTTCAATATCCATACCACCTTCTGAGGAAAATATAAATACTAACCTACTGAGCTTTGGATCAACTACTAGACTCAAATAGTACTCTTTTTTAATGCTTGAACCTTCCTCAATGTATATTCTTCTTACCTGCTGTCCACTAGGCCCTGTTTGATGAGTAACTAAAGTTATGCCGAGCATGTTCTTTACAAACTGTTGAGCTTCTTCAACTGACTTTGCTAGCTTTACACCACCAGCCTTACCCCTACCACCTGCATGAATCTGAGCTTTAACCACAAACACGTCAGATTTTAGTTGATTTATTTGAGTTTCTACTCCTTCTGCAGATGTAGCAACAAAACCCTTTGGTACCGGGACATTAAACTTGTGTAAAATTTCCTTTGCTTGATATTCATGAATATTCATAAGATAACTAATTATTAACCTTAGTAAAAACTACCAACCATAACGCTGTCTTCTGCATTCTTGCTGATACCTCTTTTTCCTTGCTTCAGCTTTTTTTTTAGCTGTTTTCTCTGATTTCTTTTCGTGATATTTTCTTTTAATTTTGAGCCCTCTTCCTTCCTTTTGAATTATTTTTCTCAACACTGGAAGAGCTCTATCTACATCACCATAATGGACTGATACTTCAATCAAACTCTATACCTCCTTCGGTAATCACTTCAAAATCCATTTATAAATTAGAAAATTAACATTGTCAATTATTTTATAAACTTGAGCGATAGAATATGATATGCAGTGATTTATATGAAAAAAGCTTCATTCTGCTGTCAATCATTTACTTGCTGATAAAAATTGCTCTTAGGTTACAGTGCTCTTGTAATTTTTCTAATCTCGGGGCGGAGAGATTTGAACTCCCGACCCTTTGGTCCCAAACCAAATGCGCTACCAGGCTGCGCTACGCCCCGACTTCTTTACTAAGAGTATCGATAGTTCGGAAAAATGCAAGTTTCATTTATTTCTTTTAGGAAGAATATAATGCAGATTTCTTTATATAGAGTGTCAAGTTGCACTAGCCATATTAAAAAATCTAGCTATACCAATTGGTGAAGGTTAATGCAGCAACTACAGCAGTATCAACTCTCAAAATTCTTTTTCCTAGACTCAGTTTCTGACAAAATTTATTGGCAGAATCAAGTTCGCAAGATGAAAAACCACCTTCGGGGCCAACAATAATAGCAACGTTTTTCTTGCCTTTTAGAACTTTATTAGGAGGTTGTCCTTCACCTGTTTCATCACACAAAACAAAATTTTTATTCTGGGAATCGGATAATTCACAAAAATTAATAGGAAGAAAAATCTGTGGTATACTTGTCCTACCGGATTGTTCCGCAGCTTCAATTGCCTGTAATTTCGCTCTACTTAGGTTAATGTTTTTTACTACTGTACGTTCTGTTGAAATAAATTGAATGCAGGTTACTCCCATTTCAGTTGCTTGTCTTACTATGTTGCTTAAGGCGCCGCTTTTTACCAGAGCACAATACAAATATAGATTTTTTTCATGTTGTTGTTGTTTAGTGCGTTCTTTTATTATAATTTTTGTCGATTTACTTGATATATTCACTACTTCTCCTAACCATTCTCCATCCTTTCCATTAAAAAGATAGATGTTATCATGCTTCTTAAGCCGCATTACATTGTAAATATAGTGACTTTGTCGTGGATGAAGCGCCAAACTTACATTTTGTGATAAAGCTTCTTCAACATAAAGCCTAATTTTTTTCATTCAAAACTTTAGTTATTTGCATTCTGTTTGAGTGACTCTTACGGGATTTGAACCCGTGTTACCACCGTGAAAGGGTGGTGTCCTAACCACTAGACGAAAGAGTCGACTTGAATCTAACTGAGTTATATCGATTATACATATAAAGTCAATTCAATTATTTTGAATCACACAGTTAGAGTAGTGATTTTATATCGACAGCCTCCTATTACCCCATGTTCAATGCTTACTGAACCTATCTCAGATTTAGGAGCTTTAGATCCTAATTCTAATTTTTGTTCAACTTTTGTATCTGAATCATAGCCAGAATCGTATCCAGAATCTCTACGCTCAAAATTTTGCCTTATTTCTTTTACGTTAAAGCCAGCCTTGGTCTTGATTTGCTGACTCGCTGGCTTATTAGCACTTTGCTCATTTAGTTTTACTTGCAAATTATTCACTTTATCCTTCACTAATCCATGATAAGTCCCAGAATTATCTTTTATATGTTTTGCTTGTCTTTCTGATCTCTTTTTCGATAAATCTACTTTAGCATAAATAGGCTCTGGTTGCTCTTTATGATT
Organism: Wolbachia endosymbiont of Kerria lacca; assembly: GCF_051602725.1. Classification (NCBI taxonomy): domain Bacteria; kingdom Pseudomonadati; phylum Pseudomonadota; class Alphaproteobacteria; order Rickettsiales; family Anaplasmataceae; genus Wolbachia; species Wolbachia endosymbiont of Kerria lacca. Next base: position 1,017,904 of record NZ_CP192272.1, on the reverse strand, counting down.
TAAGCTAGTGGGCTTTTTTTGCTCTGAGAAATCATCTACATCTTCATAAATAGGTTCTCCTGATATACTAGAATAACCACTATCTTTCAATGATAAATTTTCAGTAGATCTTTTATGCAAATCATATACTTCAGCATAAATGGATTCTTCCGATACGCTCAACTCTTCTAATGAGTTACTAACCTTAGCGTCATATACCTCATCATAAATGGGCTCTTTTAAAAGTAAAATATCATCATGCTCAAAAATCCTAGGAGGTTTTTTAGGTGAGTTGGCCTTAAATTTTATCTCTACTTCCTCTTTAAGCTTGTCACAACTTTCCGTTTGTTTCAAAATCTCCAATATTTCTTTTCTTTCTTTTTTTATTAGCTCACCAAGCACTAAACAACATTTTTCTTTATGATCTTTGAGACTGTCCTTATCTCCGTACTGCATAGCTTATGATGCTATTTTGTATTGAAGGATTACATTTCCTATACTATTATTTATCTCATTAATATTTGCTCCAGCACTAATAAGTAACGTCATTACATTATGATCAAGATTTGTTACTGCATACTCTAAAGCTCGATTTAAAGTTTGATCATTATTCAAGTCAAATGACCCCTTGTTCCTAAAAGGATTAATTCTAGAAAAGAGTTTTTCAAAGCTGTTTACTATATTATGAAGACTTAAAGCTAGCCTCACGCCTCTTATATTGCTATTTCTAGCGGATTTAATTAAAAAACTATCTACTTATACCCATGATTGTACCCCTCTATACAAAAGCTCACCATATGTGGTACAATCTTAAACTATAACGATTTATTTTATATTAATAATCGCTTTTCACACCCACTTAACAAGAGGAGGCATCGACATCATAATTGCATCGGGGTTACCATTAGTCATTAAACCAAACCTTGTACCACGATCATAAAGAAGATTGAACTCCACATATCTGCCACGTTTTATCAATTGTTCTTCTCGTTGTTCTTTTGTCCAAGATTTTTGCATATGTTTGTGTATGATGTGTAAGTAAATTTCTAAAAAGGCTTCACCTACTGCTTTTGTGAACTCAAAATCGTTTTTCCAGTTGCCAGAAGTTAGATTGTCATAAAAAATTCCACCAATACCACGTGGCTCTTTTCTATGTTGTAAAAAAAAGTAATCATCACATTGCTTTTTAAATTTCGGATAATATTCGATGTTGAACTCATCGCAAGTTGCTTTAATTGATTCGTGAATATACTTGCAATCTCCCTCATCCTTATAAATTGGAGTAAAGTCCATTCCTCCACCAAACCATTGTTTTGAGGTATATATCAATCTTGTGTTCATATGTGCTGCAGGGATAAGGGGAGATTGCATGTGAGACACTAAAGATATACCGCTTGCCCAAAACTCTCCATTGCTTTCACTTGCACCAGGAATTTCATTAATGGCTGAGTCTTCGAGCTTTCCGTATACTCTTGAGACGTTTATTCCAACTTTTTCAAAAATATTACCAAAGATAATTGTAGATTCACCACTTCCTCCACCTGGTCGGTTCCACTTTCTTTTTTCGATTTTTGGTTGTGTGAATGACTGTACCTCAATTGATAAGAAAGATTCGGTGATCTTGTTTCTCAGTGCGCAGAACCATTCAAATGCTTGTGTCTTTTGTTTTTCCATAATGCCTTCTGTTGGCTTATTAATATTATTGTACTCTATATTTACAGGACTTAATTAGATTGGGATAGTAACTACTCATCAAGGATGTTAATAAATCTATAATAATTAAATCAATATAGTAGAATATTTTTATATGTGCAAGGATGCCAAGCAATAATAATGAGTAAAAGATACATAGATAACAAAAAAGAGAACAGAGTTGACTTCATACTAAGAAATTATGGGATGTCAATTATTGTGATGGCAGTCATTATGTTCTTACCTCCAATAGCAATATCAGTACTCTATTTTTCTAATGTATATAGTCAGCATGTTAATATAGAGATTAATTTATTAATTAGCATTCTAATGACTCTCTTTGTGGTATATAATATAAAACGTTACAAGTATCTACTTAATATCATAGAGTTTCAAAATGCAATATTTGCAAATGCGCTGAATCATAATACAGAGTTTTGTCTCATTTTACATAAAGATGAGGGTATTATTTATGCTGATGCGAGGTTCTACGAAAGGTTCAAAGATCACATAAACGATGATGTTACGCTAGATAAAATTCTTGAAGCAGGAGATGTGTCAGAAAAAGACAGAAAATCACTCTATCATGCGTTAAGAAATAACACTTCTGTAAAAGTATGCATTTCCTTAAGCAAGAAGAGTAGAATATCTAACTTTCTTTTGCTCTCTGAACCAATACCGGATAATCCACAAATTGCTATAAATAGTAATAAGACTTTAAATTTATTATTAGCCCCAATAGCAAGACCGAATGGGTATTTTGTACTGAAGGCAACACAGGTAAACAAAGAGCAGGTATATGAAGAGTTGATAGAGAAACACAATATAGCAACTTACGTTGCAAATACAAAAGGAGGTATCTTATCTGTAAATAAAAGATTTTTAGACATGTTTGAACTAAAAAAATTGGAAAAAGGTAGCTCAATCAATGATTTTATATCTCAATCTAAGTATGACGATACAATAACCAAAAATGAAATTATGTTTTTTACTATAAGCGGTGCTCCATTTAAGGCTTATATGAGTACTGCTATATTTTGTGATAAATACAATCATAGCTATATACACGGCTTTATAACACCAACTGAATCAAATATTGTTGATTATCAACTACACCCTTGTTTTACAAATTCGTCAATTGCTATTGCACAATGCGATATAAATGGCAATTTTATAAAGAAAAATATAGCATTAGTAAAACTTGCGGGGTCAAGTAATGATTCTATCTTTGCATTGATATCAGATGGTTATCATATGAAAGTGCGTGAATATTTTTCAAGTAATAGGATAAATAATGCGTCCTTTGATGTGCAGCTCAATGGCGGTAATAACATGAAAATATATTTTAATAAGTTTCTTCATAATAAAGTGATGTTCATACTTTGTTATTTTATTGATAATACTGAACGTAAAAAACTAGAGATAAAACTTGAGCATTATCAAAAGGTGCAAGCTATAGGGCAATTAGCAGGTGGTATTGCACATGATTTCAATAATATATTAACCGGAATAATAGGATTTTGTGATTTGCTTTTACTCCAGCACTCAGCTAGCGATCCATCTTTTGGAGATATAATACAGATACAGCAAAATGCAAAACGTGGGTCAAATTTAGTAAGACAACTGCTTGCTTTTTCAAGAAGACAGACTTTGCAGCCAAAGATTATTAATGTAAATGGTACGATAGCTAATCTTTATGAAATGATCAAAAGATTAATAGGTGAAAATATAAAATTTAATATTTATTATGGTAGCGATTTGGGTGCTGTTAGGGCTGACCAAGGACAATTAGAGCAAGTTATGCTTAACTTAGCAGTTAATGCTGGTGCTGCTATGGAAAAGGGGGGAGAGTTAACTATACGAACCTTTAATCAAAAGGTTGATTCATTAAATTCTACACCTCAGGATATGTTTTCTCCAGATAAGGAAACGATTGAACATGGGAATTATGTTGTGATTGAAGTGATTGATACTGGATGTGGAATGACGAGTGATATAATTGAAAAGGCATTTGATCCATTTTTTTCTACCAAAGATATTACTTCTGGTACAGGTCTTGGCCTCTCTACTGTATATGGCATTATTAAACAAACCGAAGGATACATCTATGTTGCTAGCAAAGTGAATCATGGAACTAAATTTAGCATATTTTTGCCCATAGTTTACATATCGGATGAAAATGATAAAGAGGAAGATAGTAAAGAAATAGAGAAACCGGTAGAGATTAAAGGTAATGGTATAATTTTATTAATTGAAGATGAAGATTCAGTAAGGGAATTTACTGCTAAGGCTCTTACAAGAAAAGGATTTAATGTAATAGAAGCGAGTATAGGCAGCGAGGCACTAGAGATCATTAGAAAAAAAAATCAACACATAGATCTAATAATCACTGATGTAATCATGCCAGAGGTGAGTGGTCCAGAAATAGTTAAAGAAACATTGATACATAGGCCAAACATCAAAGTTATTTTTATTTCTGGGTATACAGAGGATGCTTTTTTAAAGAGCGATGAAATCAATATAGAAGACTTCCATTTTTTACCCAAACCATTTACTCTGAATGAGTTAGGAAATAAGGTTCAAAGTGTGTTACACAAGACAAAAAAAGGCAGTTTACTTTGAGCATGATTGGCAACAAAAAAATTTTTCTAATGCAAAAATTTCTTGCATATATACAATAGAGTTATTTTATACATAAGATAAAAGGCGTGAGCAAGATCATTGCAATAGTAAATCAAAAGGGTGGAGTTGGTAAAACTACAACTAGTATAAATTTATCAACAGCCTTTGCTGCTGTGGGAAAAAGTACTTTACTGGTAGATCTTGACCCTCAAGGAAATGCTAGTACAGGACTTGGGATTTCTTATCGTAGCAGGGAAGAAAAAAGTATATATAAAATACTGCTGAGCAGCGAAAGTGAATTGGTGGAATCGGCAATTTTCAATATAAAGGAAATTCCAAATCTATCGCTGATTTCATCAGTGGTTGACTTATCAGCTGCAGAAATTGAGCTATCACAACTTGAGCAGGGAAAATTCGTACTAAAAGATACGCTAGAGAAAGTACGTAATAATTATGAGTACATAATTATCGATTGTCCTCCATCACTTGGTCTGCTTACTATCAATGCTCTGACCGCTGCTGACTCGATTATTGTTCCTCTTCAGTGTGAATTTTTCGCTCTGGAAGGATTGAGCCATTTAGTTAAGACTGTAGAGCTGATAAAAAGAAATAACCTAAACCCTTTCCTGTTAATAGAAGGAATATTGCTCACAATGTATGACAGACGCAACAAACTTAGTGAGCAGATTAAAAATGATATTTGCCAATATTTAAATGATAAAGTATATAAAACTATTATCCCCTTGTATGAGACCATTATTCCACGTAATGTACGGTTATCAGAAGCGCCTTCTCATGGAAAACCTGCTATTGTATATGATCTTAAGTGTCCTGGTGCACAAGCATATATAAGTTTGGCAAAAGAAATTTTAAAGAAACACATGAGCATCTGTAAAGAGAAAAAGCTGATAAGTGAGGGTGCAGCGTGAAGGACAATAGGCGCTTAGGTAGAGGTCTTGCTGGCCTCATAGGCGATAATTATGGTAATAAAGAAGATCGGTTACCTATTTCATTACTACACCCGAGCAAATTTCAGCCGAGAAAATATTTTGATGAGGAGTCATTAAAAGAACTTGCAGGTTCGATAGAGAAAAATGGTATAATACAACCTGTTGTGGTGCGCAAAGATCCAAGTAATGAAGGTTATGAAATAGTAGCAGGGGAACGTCGTTGGCGAGCAAGTAAGGTCATAAATCTTGATAGTGTGCCGGTTATCATAAAAGATTTAAATGACAAGGAATGCTTAGAAGTATCGATAATTGAAAACATACAGAGGCAAGATATTAATCCAATAGAAGAAGGTGAGGCGTACAGAAAACTAATAGATGAATTCTCCTATACACACGAAGAATTAGCCTTAACTTTAGGTAAAAGCCGCAGTCACATAACCAATATGATACGAATGCTGTCACTCCCTAATGGAGTAAAAACAATGATCAACGAGAAAAAATTGTCTATGGGTCATGCAAGAGCATTGATTAATGTTGAAAATGCGGAAAGTATTGCAGAAAGAATAGTTTCTCAGGGCCTGAGCGTTAGGCGAACTGAAAAATTGATAAAAGACTTACAACAAAATAACGACCGAAAAGAGCATAAGTGTACTAAAAATCAAGATATGGCAGTATTAGAAGGAGCTATATCTTCTCAGCTTGGTTTAAAGATCAAAATTAATGACAGTAATTCTAAGGGTAAAGTCATGATACGTTATAACAACTCAAATGAATTGGATTTTATATTGAAAATTTTGAATAGAAGACTTGAATCAGCTATTAATGTCGAAAGTAGCTCATAGAAATTTCTTGACAAACCTTCCCACTTTCCTTGCAATGGAAGTGAAATGGTGGAGTTTGTCAAGTAAGTTATTTCGTTTCTACCTTCAATAAAAATTTGCACGCAATAGCACAGAAGCATACGTTGCTATTCCCTCATTTCTTCCAATAGAACCTAATTTTTCCGCTGTGGTTGCTTTGATATTTACGAATTCACCATTAATTTCTAATATTTTTGATATGAATTCCTTCATTCCTGCTTTGTAAGGCGATATTTTAGGCTCTTCACAAACTATAGTAATATCTAAATTAGACACGCTATATCCTTTTTCCTGTGCTTTTTTAGCAGCAAAGTCAAGAAAATGAGATGAATTGCAATCCTTCCATTTAGAGGAATTAGGAGGAAAATGTTCTCCTATATCGCCACATCCTAGTGCTCCGAGTATTGCATCAACGATTGCATGTATTGCAACATCACCATCGGAATGTGCCTCTATTGCCATATTATGCTCAATTTCCACACCGCAAATTTTTATAAAGCTCTTAGCATCATTTTGAATTTTAACAAATTTATGTATATCATAACTGGTTCCGACACGGAATTTTGGCTCTCCAAAGAGAAGTTTTGCCATATTGATATCCTCTTTTGTAGTTAACTTAAAATTCTTTTTCTCACCTTCAATAATCGCAACATGTTTTTTATGCTCTACCATTAGTGATGAATCATCAGTAAATTCTTTGACTGATTGATGGCACGATAATAATTCTCTGAAATTAAAAATTTGAGGAGTTTGCATGGCTCTAAGTTTTTCTCTTGAAATCGTAGATTCAATGAAATTATTACTCACCAACGATATAGTATCCTCGACTTCTATTGCTGGAACTACTCCTGTATATTGACCATTAATCATAGATTCAATCAAGTTGTTTATTAGAATATTTGATACAAAAGGCCTACAAGCGTCATGTATAATAACAAAATCTGGATTGATCTTTTGCAAACTCTCCAGTCCAAGTTTAACTGAACTCTGCCTGCTTTTTCCTCCACATACTGGACTCAGCAATTTAGTATCTATAGTTGATGACGTAACTTCTTTATAGAAATCTTTTTGACTTTCATTCACTACCACTCTTATGTAACTTATGTACTGATTAGCTAAGAATTTCCTAATTGTGTGAAATAAAACAGACTTACCTGCCAATTTTATATACTGTTTAGGGATTTTGGCATTGCATCTACTGCCTACTCCTGCTGCAACTATTAATGCTGCTATCTTGTATTCCTCAAGTCTGTTAGTGTACATGCTTACCATTTTCGGTGTTAATACAAGTTATCTAGCATTTTAAAAAAGTTGATCCAATTCTCAAAAAAGAATATTCTTTTACTAGGTGTAATATATGCTAGAGGAAAATAATACACGTTGCTAAGTATAATAAAGAAAATGAGATACATCTTATATTTTTTCATGGAATAGGTGATAATTATAAGAATGCGGCCAGGTATATACAAGATAGATCTACATATCTCCATAGGTCTAATTTTCACACTCATGCACATAAATACCCAATTGCATTTCAAAACTATATAACTTACGCAATAGCTAGTTTCTTGTTTTTAGGAACATCAATACTATTACCAACTTTAATATTACTTACTAATCCAATGACATCTAGTACAGCAAGTTTAGCCATCTTAGCAGCTTTAACTTGTACCTTTTTATCTGTACCACCACTCATGATTCCATTTATAAATAAGAATCAAAGCTTATCTAAGTCTTCAATAGAAAAAATCAATGAATTAATGGAGAAGGGTGTGAAATCGGAAAATATAATACTTTTCGGCCATTCTTTTGGGGGAGCAGTTGCATCAGAAGTATTAAAATATTTTACAGACAAAAATATTAAACTTGGAGGCGTTATTTTTACTAGCACTTTCAGCTCTTTTCATAATGCAATAAAGCATTTTCCAATTCCTCAAGCAAAAATTTTAAGTGTACTGCCCTCATGCTTATTGAAAAAGATGCTTAAGGTCCTAAATTTAGATTTTGATATAGTAAGCAATATACAAAAGCTACAAAATGATAATATACCAATAGTAGTCATTAATCATGAAAGAGACACCTTAATACCATATCCTGCACAATTGGCAAAGGCAGTAGATGATCTATTGTTAAATAGAAATTCGATTAAGATCGTTAATCTGAGAGGCTTTACAGATAACCCGCATAACGGAGTTTTATCTAGTTGGCAATTGAGTGAAAATTTGGCTGATCTCATGCCTAATAAAATAATGAATAGGTAGTACTTACAAAAAACTTTATATTTTTCGGTAAATTAACTATTCTAAACACATGCAAAAACGTCATATAACTATTTGTTGTGTACTGCTTTTCATAATAGGGGCATTATTTTTGATGCGTCCTATGATTGTTCCGTGTCTAATATCTGTTTTTGTTGCACATCTATTTAACCCGCTAGTAACCAAGTTTGAAAAATATAGAATACCGCGTTCATGTTCTGTAGTTTTTATAACACTTGCCTTATTGATAGCTTTTATATTAGTTATTACATTTGTTTTACCTATTATATATTTTCAAATTACTTTAATATTAAATTTCTTAGTAAATAAGATACCTTCATTAAAGCTTAAAGTGATTCCTTCTGTGCTAGAATTTCTTAATATAAAAACTGAAGATAGTTTATTTGATCATTTGTCTAAAAATCTAGTAGAAAATTACAGTGATTATATATCTTATTTTATAAATGCTCTTAGCATGGGCAGTAATCTTATAATTCAAGTGCTAAATTCAAGCTTTAATTTGATTTACATGGTATCATTAATAGCTATTACGCTTGTGGTGTTTTTTTATGTATTACGTGATTGGCCTGCAATTGTAGAAAAGGCTAATAAACTAATTCCCATTCTTTACAGAGAAAAAGCTGCAGGTTATTTTTCCAAAGTAGATTTCATTATATCTAATTACCTAAGGGGACAGTTAAACGTATGTATAATCATGATGATCTTTTACTCCGTGGGCCTTAGCATAATTGGGCTGAAGCATTCTGTAGCTATTGGAATTTTATCAGGAATATTAACATTTATACCCTATATAGGGCCATTATTATACACTATTATCGGATTTTTGAGCGCCATTACTCAATTTAGTGGATGGTTTGAAAGTGCTGCTGTCTTGCTATTATTTAGTGTTGGTCAATTAATAGATTCAAGCATATTAGTGCCTTTATTAATAGGAAAAAAAGTTCATATACATCCAACTATCATTATTTTAGGAGTTGTCATATGCACCTCATATTTTGGATTTATAGGTATATTATTTTTTATTCCAATAATAGCAATGTTCAGTGTATTAGTAGAATATGCAGTCAATAAATATTTTGAAAGTGAGCTTTATAAAAATGGCTAATTAGTTCACGATAAAAAAAGGATCTCTGATACATTTGAGAGATGGTGCGACCTGAAAATCTTCGGTCATATTGTTTAAAAGGAGAGGAATTCATTCAGAAAGAAACTGAAAGGATTCTAAAACTTATTAAACCAGATGTTTTGCCGTCTGAGTCTACGCATCAGTGCGAATCGGGCAACCGGTTGGTGCCAAGCGATGCGGACAATGAACCTCCTCTTGAAAAAGAAGATGCTCAATCGTGAGAGGGGCATAAACTGCAAGCATCATGTGGTTGGAGGGCTAGGCTTAGTGGTATGGTGAACGTAAGTGAAGTTTCATAAGTATCGTAATTACGAAAGAGCTAAAGATGCTGATAAGCTCTGACCAAAAGGTAATGTGGATAAGTTACATTCTTCATTTCTGGATGTACGCAAATAATAACTCCACCGATATAGAGAAGCCACCTAACCCACTGTTGTATGATAGAAGGAACAGGGTAAGCCTGTATTTTCGCCTATATGGCAAGCAAACCGCAAGGAATGCTGATGAAGGTGCAGGTAAAGGAGAATGGAGAAAGCGAATGCCAGTTTGTAATGAAATGGATAGAATTTGTAACATTAATTCGCGTGAAAACGAGCAGACTTCCATTTGGTCCTTCGTGACAAGAAACTTTGTTAACCACTTAAGGTAGGAAAGCAGATGATTACAAGTAAAACTGTAAGTGCACTTACCAACAATTCCGAAGCATGGAACCAGTTATCCTGGAAGAAATGCCAAAAAGTTGTTATGAGGCTACAGAGGCGTATTGTTAAGGCTGTCCAAGAAGGAAGATGGGGTAAGGTAAAAGCTTTACAACATCTTCTCACACCCTCTTTTAGCGGAAAAGCTTTGGCTGTTAAGAGAGTAACTGAAAACCAAGGAAAAAACACAGCGGGTGTAGATCGTCAACTATGGTCAACTTGCAATGCTAAATTTCAAGGAATAAAGCAGTTAAAGCAAAGAGGATATAAACCTTCTCCGCTAAAACGGATTTATATCAGTAAATCTAATGGCAAAAGAAGACCTCTTGGAATACCAACAATAAAAGATAGAGCCATGCAAGCATTATATCTGTTTGCCCTGGAGCCAGTATCTTAAACGATCAGCGACCGTCACTCCTATGGCTTTAGACCTAAAAGATCCTGCGCGGATGCTATTGCTGCTTGTCACTTATTACTGGCAAGACGCAATCGACCACAATGGATACTAGAAGGTGATATCAAAGGGTGCTTTGACAACATTAACCATGAATGGCTTATGAAGCATATTCCTATGGAGAAGAAAATTCTTCATAGATGGTTAAAAGCTGGTTTCCTAGAATCGAAAACTCTGTATCCCACAACTGCTGGCACTCCGCAAGGAAGTATAATTTCTCCAATACTAGCTAACTTTACCTTAGATGGTCTTGAACAGTTATTAGAAAGTCGCTTTGGTAAATTAGGTAGCAAAAGAAGAGGAAAAATCAGAAGTGGAGTGAATGTAATCAGGTACGCAGACGACTGTGCGCCGTAGAAACACGGAAAGTGTTGAAGCTGTGCAGTAGATGAGGGAGGGCCCCTCTGAGCCGGTTTGCAAGAGCAGGCTTCAAACAGCCATAAGCTGCTTTGGTAAAGAGCTAAGGTAGTGAGCGTTATGGAAAAGGCACAATTATGTGTCATGCATGAAATAGAGAGACGAACGCAAGTGAACCACTGATGAAGTGTCGAAAGCGTAGAGACGACGTCAAAACCAGGGGGTAGTCGTTAACCTGGGATGAATCTACTGGGAGCTTGTTTACTGGGTAGGTGGCGTCCGGCATAAAAGTGGCGTGAATCTATTTTAGGCTATTGCATGGAACTACGGGAACCTGTCGTTTCGATGAAAAGGGAGAAGTCCAAAGAGCTGATCTCTGAGGATGAGAGTACCGATGCGAAAAACAGGGGCGGATTAGCTCGTAGTAGCGAAGAAGTTTCTGTAATGGAAATGGAGTGAAGGGGCTAAGTTATTTAGTTTTAATTATTTATCAACCGAAAGGGAGGAGTTAATGAATAAAACAAAGTCTTTTGATATACCGAAGCAACTTATTTGGAGAGCTTATAAACAAGTATCGAAAAATAAAGGTGCAGCAGGTGTAGATGAGGTCTCGATAACAAAGTTTGAAGAAAATCTAAAGGATAATCTATACAAATTATGGAATCGGATGTCATCCGGAAGTTATTTTCCAGAGCCGGTAAAAGCTGTTGCGATACCAAAAGATACAGGAGGGCAAAGAATTTTATGTGTGCCTTCAGTATTCGACAGAATAGCGCAAACAGCAGCTACAATGTATCTTGAGCCGTTAGTAGAACCGAAATTTCACGAAGATTCATATGGTTATAGACCAAATAAGTCTGCGCTGGATGCGGTATACACAGCACGGAAGAGATGTTGGAAAAATGATTGGACGGTAGATCTTGATATATCTGGATTTTTCGACAATCTGGACCACGATTTAGCACTGCAGGCTATCAAGAAACACACAGACTGCAAATGGGTCATACTGTATGTTGAGAGGTGGATGAAAGCCCCCATTCAGAAAGCAGATGGCAGTAGGGTAACAAGGGATAAAGGAGTTCCGCAAGGAGGTTCAATAAGCCCAATCATTTCAAGCATATTTATGCACCATGCGTTTGATATGTGGATGAAACAAAATTATCCAACAGTACCATTTGAAAGATATGTAGATGATGCGATAGTGCACTGCAGAACTAAAAGACAGGCAGGATTTATGAAAGTAATGATTGAAGAAAGATTGGCTAAGTGTAAATTGAAGTTACATCCTGAAAAGACACAGATTGTGTACAGTAAGGATGATGATAGAAAAGAACAATTTCCTAAACAAAGCTTTGATTTTCTAGGTTATACTTTTAGACCTAGAGTAGCAAAGAATAAGATGAGGAATTATTTCATCTCATTTCTACCTGCAATTAGTAACAAAGCCAAGAAGAAGATCAAGAAAACCATAAAGTCATGGAGAATACATCGGATTACATGGACCACACTAGAGGAAATATCGAAGAAGATAGATCCAATAGTCAGAGGCTGGTTTCAGTACTATGGCAGGTTTTATAAATCAGAGATGTATCCATCTCTTAGAAATATAGAGAGATACCTCATAAGATGGGTCAGGACAAAATATAAGAAACTTCGTGATCACGGAAGACTAGCAAAGCAATTTCTAGGAAAAGTGAGAAAGAGGTCTCCAAGTATTTTCTATCATTGGACACTTGGGTTAGGATCAAAAGGCTAAATAATGGGAGCTGTATAAGCCGAGAGGTTTCCGTGCAGTTCTGCGAGAGACTGGTGGGGAAGCTCCGCCGGTCTACTCTCCTTATTATTTCAGGTTTCACACATGAAGTACTGGAAAAGGAAGTTAAGCCTTTAGTATCATCTTTTCTTCATGAGCGAGGTTTAATTCTGTCAGAAGAGAAGACAAAGATTACATCTATTACAACAGGGTTTGACTTTCTTGGTTGTAATGTACGTAGATATAATAAGAAGTTAATTATTAAACCTTCGAAAGAAAGTATTAAAAGACTTCTTAATAAAGCACGTACATTGATAAAAGCAAATATAGCGAACACTCAGGCTATAGTAATTAAGTCACTCAACTCTCTACTGAGAGGATGGGGAAATTACTATCACCATGTGTGTGCTAAAAAAGCGTTTAGAAAGATCGACAATGAAATTTGGCATAGTTTATGGAAATGGGCAAAGAAAAGACATCCTCGTAAAGGATTACGTTGGATAAAGAATCGTTACTTCAAAGTAATGGGTCAACGCCAATGGGTTTTTGCTGCACCCATATGCAAGAACAAACCAAAAGAGATACGGTATTTAAGACTGCTTAAGCTGATTGATATACCTATCAGACGACATGTTAAAATCAGAGCGGATGCAAATCCCCTTGACTTAAAATGGAAAAAGTATTTTGATGAGAGAGTGAAACGAACAAGAATGTTAGCAAGCTCCTTTTCAAGAGAAGGTTCTCTACTGTTGGTGTCACCATTAAGAATGATGTTTCCTGAGGAATCATGAAGGACAAGCCGGTTCTAGAAAAGAAGAACTTAGATAAGGGGCTCAAGCGTAGTGTGGGGAAACCTGCATGCTGCGTTTCTAAGGGAGGGGGTAGTAGTAATACTGCTTCCTTACCTGACCAAGTAAATTTTTATGCAAAAATTATTATCAAAAAGTAGTAATGTAAGAGGCTTTACGTGCAATTAAATTTATTTAACAATAATCAAGTTGATTATTGTTGGCAAAATTATATCACCTTAGATGAAAATAAGCACGTATATAACTCAATAGTTAATGATTTATCTTGGAAATGCCTGATTCTTTTTGGACCTAACAGCTCTGGGAAAACTCACCTTGCTCATATCTGGCAATCAAAAAACGATGCTATTTTCATTGATGTAAATAATTTTGTAAGCGAAATGAGGTACAGCGATGCGTTTATTTTAGAAGATGTACAAAACATTAAAGATGAGGAAATGTTGTTACATTGTTATAATTACATGAAAGAAAATGATAAGAGACTGCTAATTACTTCTTCGATTTTACCGAAAAAGCTTAACTTCAAACTAAAAGATTTAAGCTCGCGAATATTATCAACTATCAGCGTAAAAATTTTACCTGCAAGCGAAGAATTATTAAGAATTATGCTAATAAAACAATTTTCAGATAAACAGTTAAAAATTGATCTAAAGGTAATTGATTATATTCTAGCAAGAATAGAACGTTCTTTCCACAGCATTAATAAAGTTATAGAAAAAATAGATAATGAATCTATAGGATCAAATGTAACCATTCCTTTTATTAACACTTTATTAAAAAAAAGTGCCAATTGATTCCTTTTTTTGTAAGGTATTTATTAAATATATTAAAAATTTATTAATACCCATACAATAATGAAGTTGAAATCACTATTTCTTTATGTTAAAATTATAATAAATACTATGATATAATAAGAATAAACAGACATAGCTAAGGGAAATTTTATACGATAGTAAAACTTACTTTACAGGATGTTTTTTATAGACTCAATGTGATAATTGAAATATGGTAAAAATAAGATCAAATTTAAAAAAAAGGTTAAAACAAAGGTTTGTAGTACTTACTTTATTGATAAATGCTTTGTTTATCTCATATTTTCTTATAAAAAACACAAAAAATACTTTCAATCAAATTATAGTCAAAGAAATAAATATAGGAGCTGATAATGAAAAATAAACAACCACAAAATAAAAAAGAGAATCTTTACATCACGTATTACATAGATGCTTTGGTTTCTGAAAAATCCTCTACACAAAATACTTTGGAAAGTTATCGTTCAGATTTACACCAACTTGAAAAATTTTTATTAGAAGGAGGCACTACCTTAGTTGGTGCAAGTAAAGCTAATATTAAAGATTATGTAAACTTTTTACGTACACAAAAGAAATATAAAACTAGTTCTATATCAAGAAAAATATCTGCTATCAAAAATTTCTATAAGTGCCTATTTAATGATGGAATAATAGATTTTAATCCAGCACCGGCTAATGATAATGAATTAAGAAATCCAAAGGTTTCCCGTCCTTTGCCTAAGTATTTAAGTGTTCAAGAAATATTTTTGCTCATGGAAACAGTAAAAAAATCAGCAAGCGGATCGAATAAAGAGATAAGCAGTAAAAGGCTATGTGCAATTTTAGATATTCTTTACTCTTCCGGGATGCGTGTTTCTGAACTAATTAATATGAAGTTATGTGAAGTATTACATTTAGTAAACGGTAATGGTAAAGAAGGCTATATAATAATAAAGGGAAAAAGTAGCAGAGAAAGGCAAATCCTTTTTAATGAGCAAGCATTGCAAAGTCTTAAAAATTATTTATCAATTCGTGACAATCTGCTTCCTAACAACAAAAAATCTGATTGGCTATTCCCAGGTGATAAACCTAATAAACCCATTACAAGGCAAAGAGTTGGTCAATTAATAAAGGAATTAGCAAGAAAGTGCGATATTGATGAAAATAAAATCTCTCCACATGTGATTAGGCATTCTCTTGCTACCCATCTACTGAATAGCGGAGCAAATATTGTGCTGATACAAAAAATTCTTGGCCATACTAATCTTTCTACAACACAAATATATACTCATATTGCTAATGAAAAGTTAAAGGACAAATTAGCTGATTCTCATCCTATTACTCAGATGATCAATAATTAAACTTATTGCTTTTAGTTTTGTAGTAAAGTTAAATTCAAATAAGTTTACGTGTGTTTGTGATTGCAAGTTTATTGTTTAATTTACTCCTTATATTATGGGAAGTATTCTATACTTTAATTACTCTCCCTGTAATTTTCTTTCCTGAGTGTGTAATAACCATTTTCCTTGTTTGCTCGGTGAGAGTTGTATTATTCATGTTGCGTTTATTATGTGGCATTAAATATGAAGTGAGGGGAATGGAAAACATTCCTAAGCAACCTTTTATAATTGCATCTAAACACCAATCTCCATTTGAAACATTTATTTTTATACTACTCTTTAGAAAAGCAGTTTTTATTTTAAAACGTGAATTGAAATGGATTCCATTCATTGGTTTACATCTTATAGCGCTGAAAATGATTTTTATTAACCGTTCAGATGGTATCAGTTCTATACGCCATATAATTAAACTAGCAAAAATGCATATAAAAGAAAATAGAAGCATAATAATATTTCCTGAAGGCACAAGAACGACTATAAACCAAAATATAAAATATCAATCGGGTATTGCTGCTTTATATAGCGTATTATCTGTTCCTGTGTTACCGATTGCTTTAAACACTGGTTTGTTTTGGCCAAAAAGCATACTTTCTCTGAGAAAGAATCCCGGAAAGGCGGTAATAGAAATATTACCTCCCATATATCCTGGGTTAAACAAAAATGAATTCTTGCAAAGTTTAGAAAAAATCATTGAAGAAAGAAGTAGTAGATTAATTGCAGAAAAAACTGATATTGCAAATTAACAAAAAAACTTTATAATTAAAAGAAAAGTACAGGTATTAATATATGGCAAATCATAAGAGTGCTAAAAAAATGATGAAGGTAATAGCAAAGCGTACTTTAGTAAATAAGATGCGAAAAAGCAAAACTCGTACTGCTATTAGAAGATTAGTTGATATAATCAAGTCTGGTGACAAAGAGAATGTTGTCTTGGCATTTCGGAATGCTGAATCCAATTTACACAAATGTGTAAATAAAGGTGTCATTCATAGGAATACTGCTGCACGTAAAATAAGTCGCTTAAATGCAAAAGTAAAAGCATTGATGACCGCTTAATACGGTTAATGTAAAGTTAACTGTATTAATATATACTTTTCAGTTTGTATATTCTGTATAAAATTAAGTAGCTCAAGTGATGGATAAAAAAGCATTATTGGAACTAAGTAATGGGTCAAAAATTGATCTGCCCGTATTAAGTGGAACAGTAGGTCCTGACGTGTTAAATATTAAGGATTTATATAAGACGACAGGATTATTCACTTATGATCCGGGGTTTGTTTCCACAGCTTCATGCTCTTCCACAATTACATTCATTGATGGAGATGAAGGAGTTCTTAAGTATAGGGGACATGATATAGCTGATTTGGCAGAGAATAATAGTTTTACTGCTGTGATTTATTTATTGCTCTATGGTGAACTACCCAGTTCAGAGCAACACAAAAAATTTCTTCTCAAAATACAAGAATCATCCAAAGTATCAGAGCAAGTTACAAATGTAATCAAAGCATTTCCAAAAACTGCTCACCCTATGTCGATTTTAGTTGCATGTTTTGCAAATTTGTCAGCATCTTACCATGAAACACATGGCAACAATGTCAATGGTGAAGATTTAGATTTTGGAATTTCTGCAATAGCACAAGTTCCTGCAATTGTTGCAATGATTTATAGACATATCAACAATCAGGAATTCACAAATGCTAATAATAAATTAAGTTATAGTGAGAATTTCTTAAATATGATATTTGGCAGTGCTGTTAATAATACCCTTTTTGTAAAAGCTCTGGATAAAATATTTACTCTCCATGCTGATCATGAACAGAATGCTTCTACAGCAGCTGTCAGATTGGTAGGGTCAGCTGGTTCTAATCTATTTGCAAGCCTGTCTGCAGGAGTTGCTACACTTTGGGGTCCAGCACACGGTGGAGCTAATGAGGCAGTTATAAATATGCTAAAAGAGATAGAGCAAAGTGGAGATGTAGATAGATTCATTGAGAAAGCTAAAGATGATAAAGATCCATTTAAGCTAATGGGATTTGGACATCGTGTTTATAAAAACTATGATCCGCGCGCGCTTATATTAAAGGATGCTTGTCATGAGATTTTAAGCAAACTAGAGCAAAACAATGAATTACTTGAAATTGCAAAAAAACTTGAAGAAATAGCTTTAAAGGATGAGTATTTTATTACACGTAAGTTGTATCCAAATGTTGATTTTTATTCAGGTATAATAATGAATGCTATCGGTATCCCTTCAAGTATGTTTACACCCATTTTTGCACTTGCAAGAACCACTGGTTGGGTTGCCCAGTGGTATGAAATGGTAAACGATAAAGAAACCAAGATTTGTAGGCCAAGGCAGCTCTACCTTGGCAAATAAACTTTCATTCACAATTCATCTTTGAATAGCCTAATTTCCTTTAGCTATAAAATACAACAAATTGATTTTTTATTAGTTGATGTCTGCTTTTTTGCAGAACATTGGTCAGGCTGTGATATAGAAGGTTGGTTAAATGTTGTTTTGGGCTTATTAAAAGAAGATCGTGCTGAAGAAGGGCCAAGGCCACTATCTTTAGCCGAAGCATCATCCCCACCTTTACCTTCACCATAGTAGTCGGGCCTAAGGAATTTGCTTGAGTTTTTAGCATGTGATTTACCTATAACTGAATTCTTAGGTGAATCACCAAAACCACTATCTGCACTTGGTCCATCCGTCCCTGCTTTTTCTTCAGAAGGGGCAATAGTTTGTGTTGGTGACTGCATAGCTTGCACACGTGCAGGATCAATAGACAGTTTATAATCCTTATTGATTACAGAGCTCTCTATGATCTTATCCATCACACAGTAAGTAATGTTTCGATTAGCACAATCTATTGCATATATTCCTTCACCAGTAAGCTTTAGATCTGATCGCGTATCATCGTCAATATAATCTTCCATATTATTTAATACATCCATACCAAATATCTTATTAAGATGATCAGCCTCTTCTCTTTTTAAAACTATAAGCTTATCACTACCATAATTAGAACCAGGGATTAAAATCGACTTTTCTCCTTTCGTCACAAATTTAGGGCGAATTGCATCAGAGCAAGGGACACGCATTATAGTATTAACTGACGTGCCTGCTTTGTGAAATAAATCAACTAGCGAAAATTTTCTGTCTACAGAAGGTAGATCATCACTATTTGAAACTTCAAAAGCACGATAATCACTCATTGAGGTGTTTCTTACAATATTGTTAATGAACTCAATCTCATCAAAAACGTTTGACTTTATATATATATCATTACCCTTGATTTCTAAAGCTTCCTCAGGAGACTTCCTATACTCTCCGATATCTTTTAACAATAAATCTTTAAAATAGTCTTGTAATTCGCTACCAGAGGAATCAAAACGTATAGCATATAGGTAATTTTTTCTATCCTTAACTTCTACCTCCTCCCCCCAATGCTTGTCCATAGAATCTGGATCTTCTGCTACTAAATAGTTCTTTCTACTATATACACAATCATTGGCTAGCAAACATTTTAAATTAAAAACCACCTTATTATCTATTGGTATTGAAAATTTATATTTCCCCCTTATATCTTTTTCTAGAAACTTTTTATCACATTTAAAAGGAAAAGAATTCATATCAAAAGACAATCCAGCCACATCATATCTCTCATCTATTTCATATTCTCCATAATACGTATTTACTATACTTTCTTTCAACTTACTCAGATAGTCCATGCATTCCTCTTTATCCATGTTTTTATCAAATGAGATAACTATATGATCCTTGTAAGAACCTTTTTCTACGACGAGATTAGTAGCAATAGCATTGTTATAATGAAGAATAACGTTGAACGCTCTTACTAATTCTCGATATTTGTTTGTGTTAAGCATAATGCCACCTCTCTAATTAATTAACATAATTATTTACTACCCCTGCTACTACCTTGACCACCAGATTGATTTTTCTTTTTTTCCTCTTCACGTTTAATCCTGTCTCTAAAATCATCTACTGTAACATTTTTACCCAAATTTCTCAGATTAATACTTCCTCCTCCTGGAGCAGTATTATTAAATACTCTTTTGCCTGAACCATTGTTACCATGCATATCAACCTCTAAATTAAATTATTATGTAATGAGTATATTAAGAATCAATTATCAGCACAAGCAGTTTTTTAACATAAATTTTATTCACCATTTTTATACTCCTGGATTCCAGTAGGCTTTGTTGCACCACTCAAGGAAAGAACAGGCAGTTACTGATGGAATTTGTTATAAAATAGATATTTAGCCGACAAAGGAAAAATATGCCAATAAGAATGAAAGTCAGTAACTGCAATGAATATAACAAATTTCTTCAAGAAAGGGGAAATGTTTTTCATTATATCAACGATGCCATTGAAAATTGGTACGAAAATAGTCCAAAAGTAGCAGGTGGCAACAATGTCTACAGCGACAAAGTAGTGATTCTAATTCACATAATAACCTATCTATTCAGGATTGGTCTTAGGCAAACAGTGGGATTTATAGAGAAATATCTTGAGCAAATAGGGAAAATTTTGCAAATTATCAGCTATTCGCAGGCTTCAAGAAGGTTTAAAAAGCTTAATATCAAAATCAACGACTGCAGAGTTGATAAGAACGATATGGAAGATATTGAAATTGCTATAGATAGTACAGGTATCAGCATCTACAATAATATTCCAGGCCATAGTAAGGCAAATGGTACAGATAGAAAGTATCGCCGCTATGAGCAAACAAGAAAGCTACATGTAATGCTAGAGATAGGTAGTAAAAAAGTTATAGCTGCAAAATACAGTAGTGGAGTTTATTCCGACCACTATGGAGCCTGTGATCTTATTGAAAGAGTGGATACCAAGTATAACATAAGCACGATATATGCAGATAGGGCATATAATCGAAAGAAGTTATACAAACTGTGCGATGAGCTTGACATAAAGACAAGGATTCCTCCGCAAAATAATGCAGTAGAGCATCCAAAGTTGGATTATATGAATGAGAGAAATTCTACAATCAAGCTCATAAAGTCATATGATGAAGATGGTATGAAGAGGTGGAAAAAAGAGATAAATTATTGGAAGAGATCTTATATAGAAAGTTTTTTCTCGCGACTGAAGCAAATATTTGGATTTAGTTTTAGGAATAAATCTGAGATTAATCGTGAGAAGGAACTGCTACTCAAGTGTTATTTGCTTAACAAATTTACTGAAATAGGCATGGCTAAGTTTGATATAGCTTCATGAATTTATTATACATTACCCACTATCCGAAGAGCTGTGCAACAAAGCCTGCTGGAATCCAGATGAAAAACCAGTCTCTGGAATGACAAAAAGAGAGAGAACCTTTACATACCTCTCTCTTTGCTAACTGAAGAAGTATAATTCTCAACTTTTATATCAGTTAATCCTTCTGGCCGTTCCATGTGAGCATTAGACTTAGTAGCTTTTCGCTGATCACTATTGCAGTTATAGCCTTCCTTTCTATCTAACGCCCTTACATTGGGTTTAAAGCGCCTAACTCTCCTGTGTTCCTTTCGCTCTGGAGCAGGTGGACAGACAGCTAATTTTGGTTTTTCAGTTTTCTCTTCTTTTGCTTCTTTCTTTTCTTTATTCATTTTTTCCAGTTTTTGTACTTCACTATTTTTGTGACTTATAACAGGTTTAGGTAGAGTGTCTACTAATTTTTCTATAGGCTTTGGTAAAATAGCACGTTCTTGCTTGTCTAGAACAATTGGCATTGGAACTTGAGATGAAAAATTAAATAGGGAAATTGGTGTGATTTCATTCACTTTTGTTTCTATTTCTTGACGAACTTCTTTTGATTCTGTTTTTTCTGCTTTTTTGTCTCTTTTTTCCTCAGTTACATCTTGCTCTACTACTGCTGCTAAATCAACTGCAAAAATTTCTGCAAACATTGCAATGACTGAGCCCACGAGAAAAGTTTGAAGCTTCAATTTTAAATTTTGCAACGCTTGCAAACGTTCGAGTATTGCTATTTCTTCTTCAGGAGATAACTCACCGCTGAGTAATTTCTCCTGCAATTCTTTTATCTCTTTGTCTAGCCTTTTATCCCAACTTAAATCTAAATCTTTTTTGAAGATCTTTTTAACTAATTCCTTAAGCTTATCACGCAAAAACTTAATTATCGAAAGAAGCAGATTTTTCTCTTTCTTCTCCTTGAGCATTTTGTAGACTTTCGGATCTACATTTACTTCAAAAAGATTAAAGAGGGATTCAAAGAAATTTGCGAATACCCCTTGATTATCATCAGTAAAGTAATCCTCATTATCTTGTATATGTAGCTCTACTTGAGATAATGTTTCATCAATGCAACTCGCAGCCTGACGCTCAAGCTCTATTCTCTTGAGCTCAGCTTTCCTAGCAAGCTCCTCCATGAATCCTTTTAATTCATTGAGCTTCTGCTCTGCAGAGAGATCTTGCTCTCTGATTCGATTAATGTAGATTGAGCTACCGTCCTCTTCGTTGTTATTGATTAAAAAATTTTTCATTGCTTTTTCTCCATTAATTGAATTACTGTTTCTATAATTGTTTAGAAGGCTTTTTACCATTTTATCTTAAGTCTATAAAATACAATAACTCAATCTTATAATATGAAGTATTTAATAAGTATTAATCCTAAAAAATATCAATAATTTATTGATATTTTTTAAGATTAATACTATATACAGCCTAGCATATATTACATAATTTTTCAAGAACATATTCACTATAACAGAAGACTTTCTTATTTGCCTCTAAAACACCTGCAAATCATATAATAAAAGAATATTATAATGTTTAATGTAATACTATACAATGTTATAAAATATAGTATAATACTAGCATACCACTGAATTAATGCTGAGATATTCCCTTGCTTGATCAGTTAAAACACGTCCTCTTGGTGTGCGCTTTACAAAACTGACCTTGATTAAATAAGGTTCTACTGTTTCTTCAATATTGCCAACATCTTCAGATAGTGCAATAGATATGGTGTCAATTCCAACAGGTCCTGAGGTGTTAAACAAAAATCTCAGATAATCCATATCTAATTTATTTAGTCCCATTTTATCTATACCCAATTTTGATAGTGCAGAACCGGCAATTTCACAGGTAATTTTTTTATCATCTTTTACTTCAACAAAATCTCTTATTCTTCTGAGTAATCTCAAAGCAATTCTTGGAGTACCACGGGCGCGGCAGGCAATTTCCTGCACAGCATCCTTTTCGATTTCAGCACAAAGAACTCTTGCACCTCTTTTTATAATATCAACCAGTTCCTCAAAAGAATAAAACTCAAGATGCAGGGGAATACCAAAACGATCCCTCAGCGGTGCAGAAAGCAGTCCAAGCCGTGTTGTTGCCCCAATCAGTGTAAATGGTGGTAAATCTATTCTTAAAGTTCTGGTAGATGGGCCCTCACCTACTAGTATATCTAGGCAAAAATCTTCCATAGCAGTATATAAAACTTCCTCAATGCTACGATTTAATCTATGAATCTCATCGATAAATAGAACATCTTTTGCATTTAAAGTAGTGAGCACTGCAGCTAAGTCCCCAGCTTTACTAAGCAATGGACCAGAAGTTGCACGAAAGCTAACCCTTAACTCCTTAGAGACAATTTGTGCTAAAGTTGTTTTACCAAGCCCTGGAGGACCATAGAGCAATACGTGATCCAAAGCTTCAGCTCTCGTCTGTGCAGCATTTATAAACACTTTTAAATTTTGTATTAAGTCTTTTTGCCCGACAAAATCATCAAGTTGCTCAGGCCGGATATTTAAATTACGTACATCTTCAGAGTATTCCTTACTACATGATATTGACTTCATATTGTTTTAAGCGCCATACGAATAATATCTTTAGTGTCCAAGTTTGGTGATTCATCTTCTATTTTTTTTATTGTATCATAAGCTTTTGTTCTTTCATATCCAAGATTGATCAAAGCTGAAAGAGCATCTTCACTAATTGAGTGAAAATGATTGTTATTTATCTCTAATTTACTTACTTTGCCATTCAGCTCAGTAATAATTCGATTTATGAGTTTCAGGCCAAGTCCACTCACCTTAAGTGCTAGTTTATCCTCATTTATAATTGCCAAAAACAGTTGCTCTGGAGTTAATTTGCTCAAAATTGACATTGCGGTTTTATAGCTGACACCGCTCACTTTAACTAATAAACGCAGACACTGCTGTTCTTCTTTACTTATAAAGCCATATAGCTGAGTAACGTTTTCTCTGCTATTTGCATAAGTGTCGATAAGTAATTTTACTCTACTTCCAATCGAACAAGCACTTAAAGTTTTGGCTGAAAGATATACTATGTAGCCAACATCATTCACATTCAGGATTATGTGATCGCTACACACCTCATCAACTATTCCTCTTAGATTTCCTATCATTTCTAGTACTTTATAAAATTCAGTTTAAATGCTCCTGAATCTTAGGTCAAGCAAACGAACATTATAGAAGTAGTTCCAGTTTCAATCATTGCAGACAAGTTTGCAGGAAATCTATTTTAATATGTTATTCCAGATCATTATGTAATTGAACCACAAGTTACTCCGATAGAAATAGAGCAGACAAGTTTGCAGGAAATCTATTTTAATATGTTATTCCAGATCATTATGTAATTGAACCACAAGTTACTCCGATAGAAATAGAATTGCAGTCTCCTAACTTAGCTAAGTAATAGAAATTTCTATCTTTGGTGAAATAAAGGTAATTGTTTACTGTTTGCGAAAATATTTGCATAATTTAAGTAACATTACTTGATAAGAATTAACTATGGAGCTTAATAAGATTGCAGCATCGATTTTACTTTCTGGATTAATAATTATGATAGTTAGTAATGTAGTTGATATGCTCTACAACCCAGAGGATTATAAAATTGAACACCAAACAATAGTAGCAGCCAGCAATGAGCCTCAACAAAAGATTGAACAAGTGGCACTTGATATTGGAGAGCTCATGCAGAATGCTAGCTTTGAAAAAGGCAAGTCAGCAGCAAAAAAATGTATAGCTTGTCATAGTTTTGAGAAAGGTGGAATGAATAAAGTGGGGCCAAACTTATGGAACGTGGTTGGAAATAAAAAGGCCCATCTTGGCAGCTCATTCAATTACTCAAAAGCACTACTTGAAAAAGGTGGGAAATGGGAGTATGAGGAGTTATTTGCTTTTTTAAAAAATCCAAAAGCCTACATAAAAGGTACACGTATGGCATTTGCAGGCATTTCCAATCCACAAGAGATTGCAGATCTAGTCAGCTATTTGCGTTCGATGAGCGATAGTCCGGTTGCCTTGCCAAAGTAGTATGAATTATTGTAAATTACTCGATGGAAGTAATGGCCATATAGCATATCGAAAGCTACAAGGAAAGAAGGCTTCTATAGTTTTTTTTAGTGGTTTTGCATCCAATATGGATGGAACTAAAGCAACTGCCGTTTACAAATTTTGCCAAGAAAATGATATAGTACTTGTGCTCTTTGATTATTTTGGCCATGGTAATTCAAGCGGTGATTTTGCTGATTATACAATAAGTGATTGGCAAAAAAATTGTGCTAAAGTGATAAGTGAATTAACTAGCAATAAACAAATAATTATAGGTTCAAGTATGGGAGGATGGCTGATGCTGCTCACTGCTCTTCAATTTCCAGAAAAAATTGCAGCATTAATCGGCATATCGTCTGCTCCTGATTTTACTGAAGATTTGATATTCAAGCAATTGTCAGGCAAGCAAAAAGAAGAACTAGGTTCTAAAGGTGTAATAGATTTTACTTCGGAGCATTGTACATACAAAATAACTAAAAATCTGATCGAAGACGGTAGAAAGAACCTTCTTTTAAACAGAGAAGCAATAGATATAAACTGTCCTGTGCGCTTATTGCATAGCATTAATGATAAAGATGTTCCTTATCAAACTTCATTGAATTTAGCTGAAAAAATTAAGTCAACAGACGTTGAAGTACACTTAATAAAATCAGCAGAACACAACATGTCTGATAATCATTCACTGAAAATTTTATTTAAGACCATCAGAGAATTTTTGCCAGGAGAAATATATAATTGAAGTAATTCAGATGTGTTTGTCGTAAGAGCTGCAGTTATAGCTTCAACAGTAGGCACTATTCTTGATCACCTCAACATTTTCTCTTGGCAATTCTTTAATAAATCGAGAAGTGCTCATTGGTTGCCACTGATTATTAATTTCCCTCCTATCTGCACATGAAATGATCAACCTTTCTTTTGCTCTAGTTATGCCAACATATGCAAGTCTTCTCTCTTCTTCCAAAGCTTTACCACTTTTATCTTCAAAAGATCTTTGATGAGGAAATAATCCTTCTTCCCAACCAGGTAAAAACACGCACGGGAATTCAAGCCCTTTAGCCGCATGAAGAGTCATAACATATACAGTATCATCGCTATTCATATTATCCACTTCCATCACCAAACTAATATGCTCCAAGAAGGTTATAGTGCTGTCAAAATTCTTCAAAGATGAAATGAGCTCTTTAACATTTTCTATTCGCGCTAAACCCGTCACTCCTTCATTCTCAAGCATTTCCATATATCCTGATTGATTTGCTACGATTTTAACAAATTCATGCAGTGGTTTTACGCTTACTATTTCTTCCCAAGCTTTAATTTTATTTAAAAAATCATTTAGTGAGAGTTTAATTCTTTCGGTTACTTGATCACTATTAACCAATATTTTTGCTGCCTCAAAAAAAGAAATTTTGTTATCCTGAGCAGTCGTGTATATTTTCTTTAGAGTTGTAGCTCCTATGCTTCTTTTTGGACGATTTACGATCCTTTCAAAAGCGAGATCATCATTATTATTTGTAACAAGCCTCAAATATGCAATTATATCCCTTACTTCTTGACGTTCGTAGAATTTTACGCCACTTATAATCTTAT
This sequence comes from Wolbachia endosymbiont of Kerria lacca, assembly GCF_051602725.1. NCBI lineage: Bacteria > Pseudomonadati > Pseudomonadota > Alphaproteobacteria > Rickettsiales > Anaplasmataceae > Wolbachia > Wolbachia endosymbiont of Kerria lacca. The sequence goes on along the minus strand of NZ_CP192272.1, from coordinate 991,205 downwards.
AGGGAATTGAATATTTTATAAAATACTCTTCGAGAACTCTAGTTTGAAAAGTAGCCCTGACGAGCACTGCAATATCACTAAATCTGTATTTATTGAGTTTTAATATCTGTTCGCTTATGAACCTTGCTTCAGCCTTTCCGTCCCACAATTTGATTAGATTTACCTTTTCGCCTTCAATGTTTGTTGTCCACAATTTTTTTTCTAAGCGAGTCTTATTGTGATTGATCACATATGATGCAGTTGCAATTATGTGGGATGTTGACCTGTAGTTACACTCCAGTTTAACGGTTTTTGCATTTTTAAAATCATCGGAAAATTTCAAAATATTTTCAACTTCTGCACCACGCCAACTGTATATCGACTGGTCATCATCTCCTACACAGCAAATATTTGAATGCTCTTTTGCAAGGTATTTTAGCCAAAGATATTGTATTGCATTTGTATCTTGATACTCATCTACCATGACATACTTAAACTTGTTTTGGTAGTAGGACAGAACCTCGGTCTTTTTATTAAAAAGTTGTATGTTATATAACAATAAGTCACCAAAATCAACAGAGTTAAGGAATTTTAACCTTTCCTGATACTGGTAATAGACTTTAAGTGCAGTTACGTAAACTGGCCTAAATGATTGAACATCTTCCACTTCAGACGGCAATAAGCACTTCTCTTTCCATTGCTGAATAATATTCATAATGGTCTTATATTTTTCTGATAGGTAATCAGGATTTATTTCATTGATAATATTTTTTATTACCTGTAATTGGTCATCCACACCAATGATTGTAAAATTGGGGTTTAAGCCCACAATTTCTGCGTGCATGCGCAAAATTTTTGCTGCAATTGCATGGAAAGTGCCAAGCCATGGTATGTTTGTGCCCGTTAGCTCAAGTACCCTTGATACCATCTCATTTGCTGCTTTATTTGTAAATGTAACTGCTAATATCTCATCAGAATAAGCGTGACCGTTTCTAATTATGTGTGCTATTCTTGAAGTAATCGTTCTTGTTTTTCCGGTTCCGGCTCCTGCCAGTATCAAAACTGGCCCATTTATGTTAGTTACAGCTAATTGCTGTTCTGGATTTAACAGTGAGAGATAATCGTTCATTGAAGCTCTATAGATTATAACTTTATAAAGTTAAACCTATGATCCAAATATTGTAAAGGTCTTATTGAACATAACATTCAACTCATTCAAGTACTAGATATTTAAGCGTAGATCTATCTTGTTGGGGTAGCTTCAAGTGTATGGTGAGTAACAACAACTTGATTTGAGATATTGGCATCAAAACTTCTGCTTGTTTGATGAATAGGTGGAGTTTGAAATGGCTTAGGCTTACGATTCAGTTCCTTCATCTTTATTTCCTCAGCTTTAATAGGAAGTTTTTCTGGAACATAGAAGTTATGAATTTCAGCTCGTTCAGTGAAATTTTCATATGTTGCTTTCAACCAAGCTCCAATATCATATATAAAACCATATGCTTTTTCTTTAAATTCTATCAATGATCTACTGAAACTTGCTAATGTGTTATTAAAGTAAATTGTCATATAGTCTCTTGTGGTGTATTGATAACCTTCTCCATTTAATCTGCTATTTTGTGCGTTAGAACTATTGTTGCTTTTGAAGTAACCAAATATGTTGTACATTTTGAGCTACCGCTGACTATTAATATACATACATTATATATTAATAAATCAAGATTGTCAAGAGTGTTTATTGCATTACTGAGGAGTTGAAGCTTGTAGTACGATATTTTCAAATCTTTAATATAGTATTGACTTTACAGCAACAATTACCTTAAGTTAGTAACTATTGTTGCAGTTAAAGTATCGATGCCTTTTTTCTTTTATTTTTTTGCAATTCTCAGCATTTTATCTGCTGTATGCGTAATTAGTGTAAGAAATCCTGTGCATGCAGTATTATTTTTAATTTTCACCTTCGTTAACTCTGCAGTTCTTTTCATTCTCCTTGGAGCTGAGTTCATTGCTATGATGGTGATGATAGTATACATCGGTGCGGTTGCGGTGTTGTTCCTCTTTGTAGTTATGATGCTCGATATTGACTACATAAGGTTGCGCCAGGGTTTTGCAAAGCATTGCACTCTTGGTGCTATGTTGTGTGTTGTGTTTTTTCTAGTCATCAGCTTTGTAATCCGCAGCTCAGCACCGAATATAAGCAATGTTATAAACTATAATACCAATAATGTGAAAGCTATTGGTAATTTGCTGTATACCGACTACATGTACGCTTTTCATCTTTCTGGTATTCTGCTGCTTGTTGCAATTGTCGGTGCAATTGCTCTTACTTTGCAGGACAAGAAAAAAGGAGTTAAAAAACAGAATGTATTAAAGCAATTGACACAATCTTCATCTGTAAAATTGATTAAGGCTAAATTTGGAAAAGGAGTAGAATGGAAATAGGATTAAATCACTTTTTGATAGTTGCTGCTGTTTTGTTCACTATTGGAGTGTGCGGTATTTTCATCAACCGTAAGAGCATAATCAATATATTGTTATCAATAGAAATATTATTGCTGGCAATTAATATCAACTTAGTTGCTTTTTCTGCCTTTATGAATGATATAGTTGGGCAAATTTTTGTGATGTTTGTGTTGACTGTTGCGGCAGCAGAGTCAGGAGTTGGGCTTGCAATATTGGTTGTATATTATAGAAGCCGTGGCAATATAGACGTTGAACAAGCAAATTTAATGAAAGAATGATGGATATACTGAAATTAATAGTATTTTTGCCACTCTTTGGTTCACTGTTTGCAGCACTTTTTAGAAGAGATGTTTTTAGTCAGTTAGTTACAACGGCAGGGATTGGAATATCTGCAGTTTTATCTTGGTATGTTTTTCTCACCTTCTCTGAAAATTATCACTTGAGTTTATTTCCTTTATTTTCATTAAGTGTATTAAAAGTAAATTGGGCAATTAGTGTGGATGCTCTCTCATCCTTAATGCTTATTGTTATTACCACCGTTTCACTGGTAGTACATCTCTACTCTATCGGTTATATGGAGCATGATAAGGGGAAGTCGAGGTTTTTTTCTTACCTATCGCTATTTACGTTTTGCATGATTGTGCTGGTTGTAAGCGATAATTTCGTGCAGCTTTTTTTTGGCTGGGAAGGGGTTGGCCTATGTTCTTATTTACTCATAGGATTTTGGTTCCAAAAATATTCTGCAAATAATGCAGCAATTAAAGCATTTGTTGTGAATAGGGTAGGAGACTTTGCACTATTGATTGGAACCTTTCTTATTTATTATACATTTCACTCTTTGAATTTTACTGAAGTTTTTGACACAACTGATCTTCTTGGCACGCAGAACATTAGGGCATTCTGCTGTGAATTCAAAGTAACTCATATAATATGCATATTACTTTTTATTGGCTGTATGGGTAAATCTGCACAGCTTGGTTTACATGTTTGGTTGCCAGATGCAATGGAAGGGCCAACCCCTGTTTCTGCACTCATTCACGCAGCAACGATGGTAACAGCAGGTATATTTTTAGTAGCAAAATGTTCTCCATTATTTGAGCTATCAAATGTGGCACGAGAATTAATAGTTATTGTTGGGGCACTTACTGCTTTCTTTGCAGCTACGGTTGCGATTACTCAGAACGATATAAAAAAAATAATTGCTTATTCAACCTGCAGTCAACTTGGTTATATGTTCATGGCATGTGGGCTTTCTGCTTACAATGTTGCTATTTTTCATTTAATGACACACGCTTTTTTTAAAGCTCTACTATTTCTTGGTGCTGGCAATGTGATTCATGCAATGCATCATGAGCAAAACATTCAGAAAATGGGAAATTGCTGGAAGAAAATCCCTTGCACTTATACTCTCATGTGGATTGGATCTCTTGCGCTTTCTGGAATATTTCCATTTGCAGGTTTTTACTCAAAGGATTTGATAATTGAACATGCTTATAGCACGGATAGCTTTGCTTTTGTAATAAGCTTAGTTGTTGCATTCTTCACAGCGTTTTACTCTTGGAGGTTATTGCTTCTTGTGTTCCACAGCCAAAAACAAAGTAAAATTAATATACATGAGGCACCAAAGATTATGCTTATACCATTACTGATACTCGCTTTTGGATCAGTATTTTCTGGAATATGGGGAGCAAATATTTTGAACATAACTAGTAATGCGTTTTGGAAATCAAGTTTAGTGATGATTGATGAGCATGGAGTTCATAATTTCTTTATAAAACTACTGCCAACCTTAGCAAGCCTAAGTGGAATAGCACTTGCGTGCCTAATTTACCAATATCAAGTAATTAGGCAAATTAAGAGTAAATTTTTACTTAAGTTTTTGCAGAATAAATGGTACTTTGATGAGGTGTATGAGTTTGTTATAATTGCACCGATAAGGTTTATATCTAGGCTTCTATGGAAGTTTGATGTTAAGGCTATTGATTCATTTGGACCAAATGGTGTTGTAAGGTTGGTTAATGAATGTTCAAAAAGTTCTATAAAGTTACAAACTGGTTATATATTTGATTATGCATTTATTATGTTTGTTACTTTAATAATCGGTGCTTTATATATTATTGGAATTAAATAGAAGGTGTTGTTACTTAGTATATTCTTGCTTCCACTGATAGGAGCGTTGATTTTATCCTCGATCAGGATTAATCATCAATCTATACACCTAAAATTCCTTGCCCTATTTTTTGCTATACTTCCATTTTTGCTTAGCATTGTAGCTTGTATAGAATTTGATTATAACAATGCGGACTTTCAGTTTGTCAGCTATCCAATCAAGAATGTAGGAATAGGGATAGATGGTATATCGTTGCTTTTCCTTCTGCTTACAACTTTCTTGTTTGTAATTTGTATACTCTATAACTGCAAAATGAGTTATACGACCCTAAAAGCCTATATGGCATTATTTCTACTGCTTGAGAGTTTTGTAGTCGGTTTTTTCGTTTCACTGAATGCTATAAGCTTTTATGTGTTTTTTGAAGCTGTTTTAATACCAATGTTCTTTATTATTGGCATTTGGGGAGGGAAGCAAAGGATATATGCGACGTTTAAGTTATTTCTTTATACATTAACTGGCTCATTATTATTTCTGCTTGGATTGGTGTATATCTATAGTACTTTTGGGACGTTTAATATACAAAAATTAGCTACATTAGTGCCAAGCCTTGATCTTGAAGTGCAGTCATTGCTGTGGATTACATTTTTTATTTCTTTTGCAATAAAAGTACCTATGTTTCCATTTCACACTTGGCTTCCTGATGCGCATGTGCAATCACCAACTTCTGGATCTGTGATTTTAGCTGGCTTGCTTATTAAAATGGGGGGATATGGATTTTTAAGGTTTTCTATTCCAATGCTTCCTCAGGCAAGTTTGTATTTTTCAAATTTCGTTGTTGTGCTGAGCATTATTGCGGTGATATATGCTTCTCTAGTTGCGTTTGCTCAAGATGATATAAAGAAGTTAATAGCTTATTCTTCAATAGCACATATGGGGATCGTTACTGCTGGCCTCTTTTCATTTTGTGAGGAAGGAGTACTGGGTAGCATATTTCAAATGATTAGTCATGGCCTTATTTCTGCTGCTTTATTTTTATGTGTTGGAATGCTATATACTCGAACTGGAACTTTGGAGATTGCAAAATATTTTGGCATAGTAAACACAATGCCAAAATTTGGTTTTATGTTCATTTTATTTTCAATGGCTTCAATAGGGCTACCTGGAACATCTGGGTTCGCAGGTGAGTTTTTGGCTATGGTTGGGATGTTTAAGAGCATAGGGTTTTTTACAGGATTTATCGCACTTGGCACTATTTTAAGCGCAGTTTATATGCTGAATTTATGTAAGCAAATAATATGGGGGGTTAGCTATTCTAAATTATTAAATAACCGTTTGGATAGCATAGAATTTTCTGTCTTAATTCTGCTTGCAGTGTTTGTTATTTTGCTTGGATTTTACCCAACCCTTGCACTGAATTATTTGAAGCCATGTATGGCAAATTTGTTAGTCAAATATAATGCCCTATGAATTATATACAGATATTGCCGGAAATGTTCTCTATTATCTCCTCGTTAGTGTTGCTACTGCTTGGGATTATATTTAACCGCAGAACTATCAACTTATTAGCACTTGGCTGCACAGTGGTAACTTTAATTATTTTAATTCTTTCGGCAGAAAACAATGAAATTTTTCTCTTTAATTCGTTGTTAAAACTCAATTTATACATCAGGTCAGCCCAAGGGTTAATTCTCAGCACAGGAATTTTAATACTTTTGATGCTGAATTTATCAAAATATGACTATAAATATGAATTTTCAATACTGATTCTTTTTGCACTGTTTGGCATGATAACTTTGGTTTCAGCAAATAGTCTGATCTCTTTTTATTTAGCTTTTGAGTTGATGAGTATATCTTTGTATGTTCTTGCGAGCTTTAATAAAGATTCGATTTATTCATGTGAAGCGGGAGTGAAATATTTTACACTCAGTGCACTATCTTCCTGCATTATGCTATATGGAATGTCGCTGCTTTATGGATATACAGGACAAGTCAATTTCTCTGAGCTCGGTTCATTCTTGCAAAACCATCAGATAACTTATGGAATAGTCTTTGGGTTAGTCTTTGTTCTAATTGGTTTGTGTTTCAAGCTTGCTATTGTTCCTTTTCATATGTGGGCTCCAGATGTTTATCAAGGTGCACCTACCATAGTAACTGCGTTTTTTTCTACGGCCCCAAAAGCTGCACTTGTAACATTTTTAATTCGATTGATGAATGAAGAGTTAGTAAATGTAAAAAGTTATGTTCAGCCTATTTTCTTATACGTTTCAGCATTGTCTGTGCTTATCTCAGCTTTTGGGGCTTTGCGTCAGCAAAACTTAAAAAGGCTGCTTGCTTACAGTTCAATTGGTCACATTGGTTTTATATTTGCTTCACTTTCTATTTTTACACAAGCAGGAACAGATAGTGCCTTAATGTATCTGGTGATATATATCATCACAAGCATAGGGCTATTCTCATATCTCGTACAAATTGACGATGATGATTGTGATATTGCAAATTTATCTGGTATAGGAAAAAAGCAACCAATTTTAGCATTCCATCTTTCTATACTATTACTCTCGATGTCGGGAATACCTCCACTTGCAGGTTTTATCGCTAAATTTTTTATATTCAAAAGTTTAATAAATTCTGGCTTTATCAGCCTGTCTTTGATCCTTGTAATATCGAGTGTGATATCATGCTACTATTATTTAAATATCATGAAAGTTATGTATTTTGATAAAGCTAGTGGTAATAAGGTTGCTTATTCTAAGAGTCTATTCATTATCACTTCAGTGGCTTCACTGATCAATCTCGTTCTTTTCTTGTATGTAGAAGATCTTGACTCACTCATTAAACTAAAGGGCTGACAAGGTGATCCTTGAAGGTTTTCGTATTTATCATTACAAAGAAGTTCCAAGTACTAATAAAGAAGCATTGGGTTTAATTGAGAAAGGGATATCAAATGAAACTGTCATTATTGCTGATAAACAAACAGAAGGCAGGGGACGCACTGGAAAAAGCTGGATTTCTCCAGAGGGTAATCTCTATGCGAGTTTGATAATTAACCAAGAAAAGGATGTCAGCAAATTGACAGAATTGACTTTTGTGACTGCTCTTGCTGTTGGAAATACTTTATTATCGTTAAATTTCTTGAATAATCAAACCCACTGCGGTGTCATTCCAGTGCGTGACACTGGAATCCATACTTTTTCTTCTGGATCCCAGTGTCAAAGCACTGGGATGACAAGAGATCAATTCATAAACGATCTCAATCTTCAACATAAATGGCCAAATGACATTCTAATCGATGGCAAGAAAATAAGCGGAATATTGGTTGAAAAAAAATCCAATTCAAATTGGCTCATTATAGGAATTGGAATTAATGTCAATCATGCGCCACTTCCAGGCACAACGTGCATTAGCAATTACGGTGAATCTGTGTCTAACATGGATCTGTTAAAGGAATTAATAATAAATTTTAATAAGCTAAGAAAGCAATGGCTATTTGATGGGTTTTATGCTATAAGAGAAATGTGGTTAAAAAAAGCATTCAAAATGAATGAGCAAATCAGTGTAAAGTTAGCTGACAAATTGTATGAAGGAATTTTTGCTGATATAGATAAAAGTGGTAAATTGGTGTTGCAGCAAAAGGATGGAAGCTTAATTTATTTTGATGCAGGTGAGTTATTTATTGGCAGTGCATTATGAATACATATGTAATTTTTGCTTACCTTATTAGTTTCATACTGATTGGTGGAAATTTGATTTTTACCGTTTCTTGCTATACTAAAAGTAAAAAAATTCTAGAAAGCCTGAAAGATAATAATGAAGAAGAAACATAAGCGATTACTTATAACTTCAGGAATTTTCTGCTTTTTAAGTTGTGCAGTTTTTTTTATTTTAACAACGCTCAAAGAAAATATCTCATTTTTCTATACAGTAAGTGAGGCAATAGTTTTACCAAATAATCAAAAGCCAATCCGTGTTGGTGGAATGATTGTTGAAAATAGCGTGATACGGAGCGAAAGCGAAGTAATTTTTCAGATGACAGATTTTAATAAGAGCGTTATGGTGAAATATCAGGGAATACTTCCACCAATGTTTTCAGAAAAAAGTGGTGTTGTTGTACAAGGTAAAATGTTTGATAATGGTACCTTTCTTGCAGATACGGTGTTTGCAAAACATGATGAGAACTATAAGCCGAAAGTCCTAAAATAGATTTCCTAATTCAGTTGTATTGAAATGGTATGTGAAAGAAAGCAACAGCCTGCTAGCAAGCTGTTACTTTCCTAACTACCACAATATATCAGAGTGAGTTGGTGCTTCCCATTCTACGTCATTATGGTCAATTATTGCTGCTTTTAATCCTTCAACTTCGCCCCTTAGGTGATCAAGTTCTTCTGCCCATGTTCTATAGTTTTGATTATTATCAATAAATCCATCCTGCTGAATTAACTTATTCAAATGAGATAAACCTTCGGCCAAGTGTTGGTTCATATCAATAAACTCTCCTCTAAGTTGTGCTATGTTCTCCATAATTGAGACACGCAAGCCCGAAACAAACTTCTCGTTTAAATCGCAGACTAACTTATCCATAACTTGATAGACGTAATGAATTGTTGCAATTTTATCTTCAATGTCCTCAAAGTTTGTGGGCTTAACTTCAACTTCTATATTGTCTATTTCTTTAAAGTTGAAATCGCTCATTTGGTTTATTGCTTCAAAGTTATTTTCGCTTTCTTGTTTACTATTATTCATGCTAACTCCTATAAAATTTTAAAATCAACTCAGCTACATTGAAATGGTATGTGAAAAGAGGTAACAGCCTGCTAGCAAGCTGCTACCTTTTTTATTAAAGCAATCCGTTCTCTTCGCCAGTAAATGCAGGAGCTCCTCCAATCTCTGGTATATCATCAAGTCTAGTCTGAAGATCTTTAAGTTTATCGTCTATCTCGCTTGTCTTTGCGCCTATGTTTTCTATAGTTAATGACAGTGGTGTTACTACGCCATTTGTAATCGCCTCACTTATATCGCCGTTATATTTATTAATACTTTTCATCAGACCATCATAAAAATTTTTAAGATTCTTAACGCTTATCGTGATTCCCGGTATAGCATTAATCTCTTCTTCTTTCATGACCTTGGTTATATCAATCCCATCCGGTTTGCTTTTAGTAGTAATCTTCTTTATTTCTGGTGTTACAAAATCTGGTTTATTAAACGCCGGCTTCTGAAGTTGTAATGTACTATTTAATTCAACTCCTTCACTAGAATATAATTTTGTACTTTTACTCATAATAGTTACCTCCTATAAAAAAACTACTTATCTTTATAAATCACTACTATACAAATAACAGTGAGTCATTATTAATGTCTACTATTGTGAAGTCTGGGGCCTGTCCAATTTCTGGCATATCATCCTTGATTTGCTTGAGCATCTCCTTGATTTCCTCGTTATGTTTATTCTGTTCTTCAAGTTTCTCTTTCAATGCATCAATAATAGCATTGGACTGATCTTTACTGCTAAGATCACCAATCACAGACATGACTTTCTCGTGAGGCAATTTGTGAATAATATCTTTCAGCTCTCCTGCACCTAAATTATCCAAAAGTTCTTTAAACTGCTCATTAGACATATTGCGAGCAAAAGCTTGAAGTTTGTCTGGGTTGTCAGCTAAAGACTTAATGATAATCTGAATCTTATTAGAATCAGTTAAATCTCGAGCTACTATTGCAAGTTTATCGTGGTCTAGTTTATTAATTAAATTATGTAACCTATCTCCTTCTAAAGTGTGTACTAGGGCTGGAAGTTGCTCAGACCACAATTCCTTGGAAAGAATGGTCAAATGGTGCTCATCTAAATCTTTTGCTAATTCTACAAGCTGATAATCGTCTATATTATTGATAAGTGCCTTGAACTGATCGACTTTTAAATGAGGTAAAATTTCTCTTACTTGCTCTGGATTTAATTCTCTCACTAGGGCTCCAAGCTGATCATCATTTAAAATAGGAATAATTATTTGTAATTTTTCTGGATTTAGTTCATAAGCAAGAATATGTAATTGGTGATTGGTTAAATGACTCACCAAAGTTTTCCATTGATTATCTGTTAAGTGCTTTACTAAGTTCTCTATTTGGACTTCACTAAGAGTATGGGTAAGAGTTTCTAACTGATCTTCTGTTAGTCCCCCAACAAAAATTTTAGCAAACACCTTTGATAGTATTATATTCTCTGGTATTTTAGATAATATATTTTTTACTGTTTCTTCACTGACGTCCAGCCCAATATATTGTAATGCCTGATTGTCAGGTGAATTAACAATATTTCCTTGATAATCTGAGAAATAATATTTATAAGTATCAGACAATTCTTCCTGTGTTACATAAATGTACTTAGATCTCTCAGATTTAATATCATTACGCAAAGTACCAGAACAACCTTCTTCGCAGTCTACAGAGTACGATTTCATTGATAGCTTGACTAACATATCATTATAATATACAAATGCACAACTGTTTTTTGTATAACATGGTTTATCTCTAGAAAAACTACCTTTCAAAGTATTTCCCTCTTCGTTCCTTATGCAATAAAAGATATCTCCAAGGATGTTATTGCCGCATAATCTTATTGGTAATTCTATCGTTTCATCTTCTTTTCCCAGTTGCACAAGCTTAACTTTTTTAACCGATTGAAAAAGAGAAAATTCAGGCCAATAGACGTTGTTACCAAATCCTTTTGATAATTCCTCTCCGGGTACCATCTTAAAAACGCGTTTCTTGCTACTCATAAGTATTTCCTAATCAACTTAATTATAGCTATTCTAACATTTATTGATTAATTTATTTTTAAGTTAGCATATATCAGAATTATAATAACACACATTACTTGCATAAAGAAAAGTTACAGAAAGAGGGATTTTTTAGGAAACTAGTATAAAACACTCCTAGATTAAAATAAGCTGACTTTATGATACGCTAGAACCTATATTGGTGGAGGCAAGCGGGATCGAACCGCTGACCTTCTGCGTGCAAAACAGATGCTCTACCAGCTGAGCTATGCCCCCAATTCTTGCTTAAAGCATAAATCACTCACGCTGAAATGCAAGAAATATTTATTTGTGAGGCTATTGCTAAATAGTGCACAAATTCTGCATTTATGTATAATTCTCTATCTTTTTAGAGTTGTACGTCAGCTTTACCAAAATGAATCTTTGAATTAACAAGAAGTTTTCCTTCAAAAATTTTTAATTAAATTATCACTAATGCAGTACATTATGTAATTTATTTAACCACACATGAAAATTTTAGTTTGATTAAAACGGATAAAAACTATATTACTGTTTAGTGTAGCTGAAAAATAAAATGATCCCGTAGCTCAGCCGGTAGAGCAACTGACTTTTAATCAGTGGGTCACGCGTTCGAATCGCGTCGGGATCACTTAGAATCTTAAAAGCATGCTAAAAGAACAGGATAAAATATTCATAAACTTAAATGGTAAAGAAACACCACTACTTGAAGGTGCAAAAAAACGTGGTAGTTGGCAAAAAACAAAGGAATTACTGGATTTAGGATCAGAAAAAATCATTGATGAAGTAAAGAAATCTGGCTTGAGAGGTCGAGGGGGTGCAGGATTTTCTACTGGCCTTAAGTGGAGCTTTATGCCTAAAAATCCTTTAAAAGCGTATTTAGTAGTCAATGCAGATGAGTCAGAACCTGGTACGTGTAAAGATAGAGATATATTACGATATGAGCCACATAAGTTACTTGAGGGAATTCTTCTAGCTGGCAGAGCGATCAGCGCATCAGTTGCATATATTTATATCAGGGGTGAATTTTATAATGAATATTTAGTTCTAAAAAAGGCACTTGAGGAAGCCTATAAAGAAAACTTAATTGGAAAAAATGCCTGCAAATCAGGTTATGATCTTGATGTGTTTATCCATAGGGGTGCAGGAGCTTACATATGTGGGGAAGAAACAGCTCAACTCGAATCCATTGAAGGAAAAAAGGGCTTTCCTCGCATGAAACCTCCATTTCCTGCAGGTGTTGGACTTTTTGGTTGTCCAACTACAATAAACAATGTTGAAACTATAGCCATGGTTCCAGATATTCTAAATCGCGGAGGAGAGTGGTTTGCATCTCTTGGTAAACCAAATAATACTGGCACTAAGGTCTTTTGCATTTCAGGGCATGTAAATAATCCATGTAATGTTGAAGAAGAGCTCGGAATTTCACTGCGTGAATTAATTGAAAAATACGCAGGTGGAGTGAGAGGAGGTTGGGATAATTTACTTGCTGTAATACCTGGTGGGTCTTCAGTCCCACTAATTCCAAAATCTATATGTGATACTATTGAAATGGATTTTGATTCATTAAGGGCTGCACAATCAGGGCTTGGTACTGCTGCTGTAATAGTGATGGATAAATCAACTGACATAATAGCTGCAATAGAAAGATTATCACATTTCTATATGCATGAGTCCTGCGGACAATGTACACCATGCCGTGAAGGCACTGGATGGATGTGGAGGATTATGAGAAGAATGGTAGCAGGAAATATTAAACCTGGTGAAGTAGATAAGCTACTTGACCTTACAACTCAAATAGAAGGGCATACAATTTGTGCACTTGGCGATGCTGCAGCTTGGCCAGTTCAAGGATTAATCAGACATTTTCGTCATATAATTGAAGAGAGGATAGTAACTTAACTTATACTTTTAAATGATTTTACTACTTAGCAGCTAAAGTTAAAGAATATTGATTTCCTTCCCTTTTAGGTGCTAATTCTACTTTTGCAATATCTTCAGCGTCTCTAATTAGCCGTTCTAATTTTTTCAGTCCAACTTCAGTGTTTACAAGCTCTCTCCCTCTAAATCTCATTGTGACTTTAATTCTATGTCCATGCACAAGAAAATCCCTTGCTTGACGCAATTTTGTTTCGTAGTCGTGATCACCAATATTAGGACCCAGTTTAATTTCTTTTATAGTTAATGTTTTTTGTTTCTTTTTTGCTTCACTTGCCTTCTTTTTTATATCATACTTTTGTTTGCTATAGTCCAGAATTTTACATACTGGAGGAGTTGAATCAGGTGCGATTTCTACCAAGTCTAAATTAACACTTTGTGCAACTTCCAAAGCTTTTTCTATTGGAACAATTCCGACCATTTCACCACTATGATCAACTAAGCGTACCTCCTTAGCTGTGATGAGTTCATTAATTCTGTTTTTATTGTTCTTTTTGACTTGCAAATTTTAGCTCCATTAATTCAAATTAATAATCTTTAACAGCAATTCAGTAGCATTCTCCAAAGAAAAAGACTCCTGTTTTTCCGATCCTAAATTTCTCACTGACACAGTTTTATTTGTAACTTCATTTTTGCCTATGATCCATAATATAGGTACCTTACTTGAACTATGCAAACGTATCTTATAGCTAATTTTTTCATTGGTCAAATCAGTTTTGATTCTCACACCTTGTTCTTTTAAAACGTTGCTGATTTCTGTAGCATAACCGTCAGACTCATTTGTAATGGTCAGAATAGCAAGCTGTGTTGGAGCAAGCCAAACTGGAAATTTTCCTGCATAATTTTCTATTAAAATTCCAATAAAACGCTCAAAAGTTCCAAGAATTGCCCTATGTAACATGACAGGGTGATGCTTGTGCCCGTCTGTTCCTATATAAAAAGCTCCAAGCCGCTCCGGTAAAATAAAATCAACTTGCAACGTTCCACATTGCCAATTTCTACCTATTGCATCTTTCAAAATAAACTCTAACTTTGGACCATAAAATGCACCTTCACCAGGATTAAGTTCATAACTAAGCCCTGCTTCTTTAACTGCTTCAAGCAGTGCTCTTTCAGCTCTATCCCACACTTCATCATTACCTGATCTAGTATCTGGACGGTCTGAAAATTTCACAGAAATTTCATTGAACCCAAGTTCTGAATATACTTCTTTTAAAAGGTCACAAAACTTTACAGTTTCAGAATTCACTTGTTTTTCCATACAAAAAATATGTGCATCGTCTTGCGTAAAACCACGCACTCGCATCAGTCCATGCAATGAGCCTGAGCTTTCATTTCTATGGCATGTGCCAAACTCTGCCATACGTATCGGTAAATCACGATAGCTTCTGATGTGAGAATTAAAAATCTGCACATGACAAGGGCAATTCATGGGTTTTATTGCTAGCTTTTTACTTTCAGATTCATCAATAATGAACATATTTTCACGAAACTTATCCCAATGTCCCGATTTTCCCCACAGCTCTTTGCTTACTAAAATAGGGGTTTTCACCTCAAAGTAGCCATTGTTCATTAACTTTTTTCTGATGTAAGACTCAAGAACATTATATAAAGTATATCCCTGTTCATGCCAAAAAATCTGCCCAACAGCTTCCTCTTGAATGTGAAATAAGTCCATATCCTTAGCAATTTTGCGGTGGTCGCGTTTTTCTGCTTCCTCCAGACGTTTAAGATAAGTATTTAATTCATCCTTATTTCTCCACGCGGTGCCATATATTCTTTGCAACATTGGGCCCTTAGAATCGCCACGCCAGTATGCACCTGCTACTTTCATAAGTTTAAACGCTTTAACTCTGCCAGTTGATGGTGAGTGCGGACCACGACATAGGTCTACAAAGTTGCCTTGTTTATAAACAGTTAGGTTTTCGTTTTCTGGTATTGATGAGACAATATCAACCTTGTATCTTTCACCTATATCACTAAAGAAATCAATTGCCTGCTTACGAGTCCAAACTTCTCGGACGAATCTGTGGTTACTTTTTATAATTTCCTTCATTTTTTTTTCTATTGCAGCAAGATCGTCCGTGGTAAAGGTACGATCTGTAGCAAAATCATAGTAGAAACCATCTTGAATTGTTGGCCCGATAGTAATCTGAGTATTAGGAAAGAGCTCTTTTACTGCCTGCGCCATTATATGAGCAGCATCATGCCTTATTATATCTAAACCCGCTTCGTCACTCAGTTGTATTACCTCTATCTCTGTATCAGATTCAATTTCACGTGAGAGATCATACAACTCACCATTTACCTTAAAGGCAATTGCTTCTCTCAAAGCATCCGGTTGTAATATATCAAAGCCAGTGACTCTACCACTGTATTCTTTTACTTTTTGTTCGGCTAAAAAGGTAACTTTTATCATTCATTAGACCTTTTATCATCCCAGTGCTTGACACTGGGATCCATGTTTCTTTCTTTTCTAGATTCCAGCGCCACGCGCTGGAATGACACCAAAAGGTGAGCTACTGATCTTTCAGTTAAATAACAGTTGTACAAGAGATCTATTACATACTTGCTGTAAGAAATTTTAATTGTTGACATACCTAGTTAATAATACGGCCTATTCTTTTTTAACCTGAGTGCAATTGCTTCTTCCCAAACTTCACCATTACGCAATAGCTTTTCTTTATTGTACATTAGCTCCTCTCTTGTTTCAGTAGCAAATTCAAAGTTAGGACCCTCCACAATTGCATCAACTGGACATGCTTCTTGGCAAAGTCCGCAATATATGCATTTTGTCATGTCAATATCATAGCGTGTGGTGCGGCGACTACCGTCTTCTCTTTCCTCTGCTTCAATAACTATTGCTTGAGCAGGGCAGATAACTTCGCATAACTTACAAGCTATGCATCGTTCTTCACCATTTGGATACCTACGCAGCGCATGCTCACCACGAAACCTTGGACTTAAAGGGCCCTTCTCCATAGGATACCTCAAAGTAACCTTTGGTTTGAACATATATTTTAATGTAATAACAAACCCTTTAATTAACTCTACAGAAGACCAATACCAAGCTAATTTCTTGAGCATAATATTTAAAACTTGTGTCAGTCATTATAAATCATATTATCAGTTTTCAAAATAAATATTTTCATCTGGATGACTTTTGTAGTTTTTCTATACAATATATTTACTAATACTGCATTAATATGAATAAGTAATATAAGCAAAAATTTTTTAGATTAGGTATTTCGATTTCTTAAATTGCTAAGTAGTTTATATAAATAATGACAAACACAAATGAAACTATTTTTGCTTTGTCGACCGTATTTGGTAAGTCAGGAGTTGCAGTAATCAGAATTTCAGGCAACTACACCCTTAAAGCTTTAAATCATTTTCATATTAAGAAAAAAATCAAACCAAGATTTGCTACTTTAGTTGATCTATATGATGATTCCAATCAATTGATAGATAATGGAATAATCATCTATTTCCCTGCTCCAAACAGTTTCACTGGCGAGGATGTTATAGAGTTACAAGTGCATGGAAGCAAGGCCGTCATAAAAATCATCTTGGAGAAATTATCAAAAATTTTCGTTATGGCCAGGCCTGGAGAATTCTCACTTAGGGCTTTTCTAAATGGTAAATTTGACTTAACGCAAATAGAAGGAATTGCAGACTTAATTGATGCTGAAACGAAAATGCAAGCTAAACAAGCGATTAAGCAGATATCAGGAGAATTGGAGAGACTATACAGCAATTGGAGGCAAAGATTAATAACGATACAATCCAAAATCGAAGCATATATAGACTTTCCAGAGGACATTTGGGCAGAAAAAAGTGAATTGGAAAAAATTAATAATGAAGTGCAATCTCTCGTGCAGTTGATACAAGAGCATTTAAATGATAATAGACGGGGCGAAAGGTTGCGTGAGGGTTTACATATTGTAATAACTGGTGAACCAAATGTCGGTAAATCAACTCTGTTTAATTTCTTAGCCAAGCGTGATATTGCTATTGTTTCTGAATATGCAGGCACAACAAGAGATATACTTGAAGCTCATATTGACATTGGGGGATACCCAATCATTCTCTCTGATACTGCTGGAATTCGTGAGAGTTCAGATCCAATAGAATCAGAAGGTATAAGTCGAGCGAAAAAAAGGTCTTTTGAAGCTGATTTAAGAATAGAACTATTTCCTTTTGAACAGCGTCATAATATCAATTGCAACGTTGTAAATAGCGATACTATTTATGTATTGAGCAAAGCTGACGATGCAATTAATGACAGAAATATACTGATTGGCGGTGTAGATTTTCTACCTATTTCTATTTTAAAGGGAATAGGTACAAACAAGTTGATCTCTCTCATAAAAAAGAAGGCAGAGGAAAAATTTGGGCATGATAGAGACACTCCTGTGATTACTCGGCAAAGACATAGGAGTCACATGCAGAAAGCACTGGAACATTTACAACGTTTTAAAATCGATAATCCAATTGAGTTGATATCTGAAGACTTGAGGCTTGCTGCATTTGAACTTGGTGCAGTGATTGGAATTATTAATGTTGAGGAAATATTGGATAGTGTGTTTAGTAGCTTTTGTGTAGGCAAGTAAGATTTTTATAGATTGCTTGAAATTAAATATTGTGGTAAAAAAGAGGTGGACGGATGGCCGAGCGGTTTAAGGCACCAGTCTTGAAAACTGACGTACGGAAACGTACCATGGGTTCGAATCCCATTCCGTCCGCACTTACTTCTCAGATTTAAAATGTTAGTTAATTTTTAGAGCTTATTTAGATGGTTCATAACGCTGGAAATCTTATCTAATCTAGCCACATCTTTTAAAAATACATCCCTTTGTAAATTGACCTTGTTAGCAAAGAAAGCTAATATCTATAAATAGATCACCATCTGAATATGGAAACCGATATAGTAATAATAGGTGCAGGGCCTATTGGAATATTCACTGCTTTTCAAGCGGGAATGCTTGATATGAGATGTCATGTAATAGATGTTTTGGATCAAGCAGGAGGACAATGCACAGCTCTTTACTCAGAAAAGCCAATATATGATATACCTGGTTATCCTGTAATTACTGCCCAAAAATTAATTGAGCAGTTAATGGAGCAAGCTTCACCGTTTGAGCCTGTTTACCATTTAAGTCAAAAAGTGGAAAAGATTTCAAATAACGAAGGTGAAAACTTTACTATCATAACGAACATAGGTACAGAGGTAAAATGCAAAGCCGTTATCATTGCTGCAGGTAACGGAATGTTTGAACCTAACCGTCCACCCTTAAGTGGTATATTAGAATATGAAAATAAATCTGTATTTTATAGTGTAAATAAAATTTCTGATTTTCAGGACAAAACTATAGTCATTGCAGGGGGGGGTGATTCTGCGGCTGATTGGACTGTAGAACTTTCTAAAGTTGCGAAGAAAATTTATGTGATACATAGGAGAAAGGAATTTCGCTGCACTCCTGAAACTAGAAATAAATTAGAATCACTTGAAAATGACGGAAAGATAGAACTGGTAGTGCCATATCAATTACACGAACTAGCAGGAGGTAATGGGCAGTTGAGAGCAGTGATAGTAAAAAACATTGCCTCTAAGGAAGAAAGAGAAATATCCGCTGATTTTTTGCTGCCATTTTTTGGATTATCAATGAATCTTGGTCCAATAAACAATTGGGGTATAGAGTTAGAACATGGCCGCATAATTGTCGACCCAGCTACACTTAGAACCAGTAGAGATAGAATATATGCAATCGGAGATATAGCTACTTATCCAGACAAACTAAAATTGATACTAAATGGTTTTGCTGAGAGCGCCATGGCTTGTTATCACATATACAAAGTAATTCACAATTCTCCAGTTAATTTTCAATATTCAACTTCAAAGGGAATTCATCGAAATTAAAGAGTAAAGAGATCCATGAACCTGCATGCAGTTATCTCAAGCATAAGGGAATACAAACGAAAAAGATTACTTTACAAATTTCCCCAACTCCCTTATCATATCAATAAGAGTATTTATCCTTGTTTTTAATCTCTGCAGATTTAACAACAAAATTCAGTAAAAAACTCAGGTATATATTGGCAGATTACATAAAATTATAGCGGCTGCATGTCTTTTTATTTTTTCTACATTCAGCCAAAATGCGCTTTAAATAAGCGTTAGCACATTATTACAATGCCAATTTACATTATTATAGGGTCAAAACTCGTTACACGGGGATTCTTTTGCCTTTTTTCTTCATTTGGTGAATTTCTTAATACTTGTAACTAAAGCTTCAGGCCAGCACTTGATGCTGGAATGGCTTTGTTGCACCACTCAAGGAAAGAACAGGCAGTTACTGATGGAATTTGTTATAAAATAGATATTTAGCCGACAAAGGAAAAATATGCCAATAAGAATGAAAGTCAGTAACTGCAATGAATATAACAAATTTCTTCAAGAAAGGGGAAATGTTTTTCATTATATCAACGATGCCATTGAAAATTGGTACGAAAATAGTCCAAAAGTAGCAGGTGGCAACAATGTCTACAGCGACAAAGTAGTGATTCTAATTCACATAATAACCTATCTATTCAGGATTGGTCTTAGGCAAACAGTGGGATTTATAGAGAAATATCTTGAGCAAATAGGGAAAATTTTGCAAATTATCAGCTATTCGCAGGCTTCAAGAAGGTTTAAAAAGCTTAATATCAAAATCAACGACTGCAGAGTTGATAAGAACGATATGGAAGATATTGAAATTGCTATAGATAGTACAGGTATCAGCATCTACAATAATATTCCAGGCCATAGTAAGGCAAATGGTACAGATAGAAAGTATCGCCGCTATGAGCAAACAAGAAAGCTACATGTAATGCTAGAGATAGGTAGTAAAAAAGTTATAGCTGCAAAATACAGTAGTGGAGTTTATTCCGACCACTATGGAGCCTGTGATCTTATTGAAAGAGTGGATACCAAGTATAACATAAGCACGATATATGCAGATAGGGCATATAATCGAAAGAAGTTATACAAACTGTGCGATGAGCTTGACATAAAGACAAGGATTCCTCCGCAAAATAATGCAGTAGAGCATCCAAAGTTGGATTATATGAATGAGAGAAATTCTACAATCAAGCTCATAAAGTCATATGATGAAGATGGTATGAAGAGGTGGAAAAAAGAGATAAATTATTGGAAGAGATCTTATATAGAAAGTTTTTTCTCGCGACTGAAGCAAATATTTGGATTTAGTTTTAGGAATAAATCTGAGATTAATCGTGAGAAGGAACTGCTACTCAAGTGTTATTTGCTTAACAAATTTACTGAAATAGGCATGGCTAAGTTTGATATAGCTTCATGAATTTATTATACATTACCCACTATCCGAAGAGCTGTGCAACAAAGCCTGCTGGAATCCAGAAATCTTTTGAGCACAAAAGTTATGCTAGGTTTTGTTGGTAAGAAACCAGTGTCAGCTACTCGGATGACACCAAAGGGGCACTTGGATAGAGGCTACTTGAATAACACCATCATAAGGTGAACCAGTGTCAAGCACTGGAATGACAAGGAGAGGGCTACTTGGATGACAAGAAAAAGGACGCTGATATGACACCAAAGAGGCTGACACCACCATAAAGTAAATTCCACTAACACTATAGGAGACTAACATGAACTTTTTAAAATTTATCGAACTATGCTTTCAAACGGTGATGCCGGGATGTGAGTATAACAATTATCAGTATATAAAAATCATAGCAGACAGGCTTGAAGCAGCAAGTGTTGGTGAAGTGAAGCGAAT
Source organism: Wolbachia endosymbiont of Kerria lacca (assembly GCF_051602725.1). Lineage (NCBI taxonomy): Bacteria > Pseudomonadati > Pseudomonadota > Alphaproteobacteria > Rickettsiales > Anaplasmataceae > Wolbachia > Wolbachia endosymbiont of Kerria lacca. The sequence continues at coordinate 970,128 of NZ_CP192272.1, read as the reverse complement.
AATATTCAATATGCCTCCGCGCTCGATGAAGTCTATGTGCGTGAGTGTTGCATGGCCCGCATGGATACTTGGTAATCAGCCAACCGCAAGAATAATAGTTGCAAGCTATTCTCAGCGGCTTAGCGAAAAGCATTCGCTTGACACCAGGTGCGTGATGCAGTCTAGTTGGTATAGAGTGCTATTTCCAGAGGTAGAACTATGCAAAGACCAGAACACTAAATATAAATTTCAAACAGTGCAGAGAGGATGTAGGATTGCAACATCTGTTGGTGGAACACTGACTGGTGAAGGTGGAGATTTTATCGTCGTGGATGATCCACTGAGTTCCTCTCAAGCTTTGAGCGAGACGTTTAGAAAACGTGCCACAAACTGGTTCGATCAGACTCTAATAACCAGGCTTAATGACAGGAAAAAAGGAGTTATCGTTGTTGTAATGCACAGACTACATCAAGAGGATTTGACTGGGCATCTTCTCTCCAAGCCGAAAAATATATGGCATCATGTTTGTTTGCCAATGATTTCTGAAAATAAGGAAATTATCTATTCAATCAAAAGATCCATTCTCCCTTCTCCTGTTCCTATTATTCAAGTAACTACAAATGAGTGCAAAAGCTCAACAGGCGCTACATCTTCAAGGATTTTATACTTAAAAAAGGAAGGTCAGCTGCTATATCCCCTAGATGTAGGAGAAATTGAAATGATAAAGGCTGAACTTGGGAGTTACGCTTTTGCTGCTCAATATCAACAAAATCCTCTGCCGCTTTCAAGTGGTATAATTAAGCAAGAATGGTTGAAACGCTATAGAAATTTTCCTGACAATCTCTCACATATAACTCAGAGCTGGGATACTGCAGTTTCAACAAACGATTCTAGCGGCTTTAGTGTCTGCACCACCTGGACAAAGGTGAATAATAAGTTTTATTTACTCGATGTATACCGTGCGAAGCTTGAGTATCCAAAACTTAAAGAACAAGTTCTATCACTAGCTGCAAGGTGGAAGCCACACGCAATTTTAATCGAAGCAAAAACAAGCGGTCAACAATTGATTCAAGAGCTAAAGACAATACCTGTTATTGAGATAGTGCCTCATAACAGTAAAATCGCTCGATTCCACCAGATTGTTCCGATAATAGAATCCGGCAAGGTTTTTCTGCCGCATCAAGCAATATGGCTCAGCGATTTTGAGTATGAAATTTTAATGTTCCCAGAAACCCGCCACGACGATCAAGTAGACAGCACTGTGCAATACCTTCAGTGGATGAGAGATAGTAGCTTCAGGGTTGCAGCTATACGAACATTGTGATTCAAGAGGCAATAATTTGCTACCCACAATTTCGATTATAAGCTCATTTAAAATAAATATTGCTTTTCTAGTATAATATATGATAGTTAGATGTTTTACTCTAGTTTAAAGGTAAAGTTATGGCAAAAGGATATGAAACACTGAAAAAAGTATTGAATGTAATTAACGATAAGCAAGATTTTAATAAAGATAACATAATTGAGAAAATACAAGAAGAACTAGAGAGGCAGGATCAAGATTTACATAAAGAGTGGATTGATGAGAAATTCGATATAAATCATGAATTTACCTCAGATCATCCTAAATATTTAAAGTTTACGTTATCAAGGATAGCTGCTGAGGCAGGCTATGCAAATGTGTTGGATGCTCTAATATCATCAGGATCAAACATTAGCGATAAGAGTGGAAAAGGTTGGACTCCTGTATTAAATTTAGCAGCTAAACATGGCCATATAGGAACAGTAGAAGCTCTATTAAAGATCGAAGGAATTAAAATTGATGAAAGGAATGAACATGGGTTTACCCCATTACACAATGCTGTTCATAAAGATCACAAAGAGATAGTAGAGGTTTTACTCCAAGCAGGAGCAAATGTTGATGCGCAACATTTGTATGGAACTCCTTTACATTATGCTGTTTCTTATTGTCACAAAGAGACAGTAGATGTTTTACTCGAAAAAGGAGCAAATGTTAATGCAGTAAATACACATGGAATGACCCCTTTAGATTATGCCAAGGGTCAAAACGTAGAAGTTCTATTAAAGGCAGGAGGACGTTCTTTTGTGAAAGCATTTAATAAAGGGATTGCTACCGCTGTAAAAACTGCATTATTAGGCACTGCTATAGCAGCGGTACTTTTTGCAACTGAAACAATTGCAATACCTATAGCTATAGCAGTGGTTGCAGTTATAGCAGTAGCACTAGCAGTTGGTGGTGCTACATATATGATGTTAAAGCCCAGTACTAAAGTTGATGGAGTAGCAGTCTTAATGGATGGGCGTCAAGAAGCTGCTAGCACTAGTAGGGTTACCTAGCACGTATTCGACCTAGCTGCATAAACTACTGATCATAGAAAATGACATTACAGGGACACTGGAATAACGTAGGAGAGAGCGCTGACAACTTTCGTTTAGGCAAGATTATATCTTGAAAAAATTAAGCTTTAGTGCTACTAAATATTGTAACTTCTATGCTGAAACCTGACTATGAATATGGAAAAAATACGCAATGCTAAAATAAAATTACCAATATTTCTCGATTATCAATCTACTACTAAAGTAGATCCTCGTGTTTTGGAGGTGATGATACCTTATTTTGGTGAGTTTAGTAATGCACACTCTCGTAGTCATTCATTTGGTTGGACAGCTGAGGAAGCAGTAGAAAAAGCAAGGAAGCACATTGCTGATTTAGTGAATGCAGACAGCAAAGAAATCGTCTTTACCTCGGGTGCAACCGAATCAAATAACATGGCTATCAAAGGTGTTGCTCATTTTTATAAGAATAAGGGAAATCATATAATAACTGTCTGCACGGAGCATAAGTGCGTTTTAGATTCTTGTCGACATCTGGAAAATGAAGGCTTTAAAGTTACATATTTGTCCGTTAAGCAAAACGGAATTATAGATTTGTTGAAACTTGAGGAGGCAATCACTGATAAAACAATTCTGATTTCAGTGATGATGGCAAATAATGAGATCGGAGTAATGCAACCTGTCAAAGAAATTGGTGCAATGTGTAGAAAGCATAATATATTTTTTCATACAGACGCTGCTCAAAGCTTTGGAAAAGTTCCAATAGACGTAAATGAAATGAACATTGATCTTATGAGCCTTTCTAGCCATAAAATTTATGGACCTATGGGAATAGGTGCATTATATGTCCGTAGAAAAAATCCTCGTGTTAGGTTGACGCCACTAATTAGTGGTGGTGGACAGGAGAGAGGCATGCGCTCTGGAACAGTTCCTACTCCCCTTGCAGTTGGTTTTGGTGAAGCGGCACGTATCGCTAAAGAAGAAATGGAAATAGAAGCAAGCAAATTAGAAGAGTTGAGAGATATTTTGTACAACAAAATAAAAGAGGCATTTCCTGATGTTGTTTTAAATGGTGACTACGAAAATAGGATTCCAGGTAACCTTAACTTAAGTTTTCCTTACGTTGAGGGTGAGTCTCTTATCATGGCAATCAAGGATTTAGCAGTAAGCTCTGGTTCTGCATGCACATCTGCATCTCTTGAACCTTCTTATGTCATAAGATCACTAAACAATGGCCACGATCTTGAGCATTCATCAATTAGATTTGGCCTTGGCCGATTTACAACTAAAGATGAAGTTCTATATGCAGCAGATCTTGTTACTAAAAATGTTGGACGGCTAAGAGAAATGAGCCCACTTTTGGAAATGGTACAAGAGGGAATAGATTTAAGCACCGTAAAATGGGATTCTCATTGAAGAATAAGACGTTAACCATTAGCAGAGTGATGGTTGTCTAAGCTCTTTCTATGGGTGAAATCGGAAACTTAGCTTTAAGTTCTTTGTAGATGCCACGGAACTAAGTAGCAATCCTATACATATTAAGCTCGCAGCAGTTGTGCTTCCGCCATAGGATAGAAATGGAAGTGGGTCACCTATTATAGGTAAAAGGCCTATTGTCATTCCAATGTTTATAAAGAAATGAGCACCAAAAAAGGCGAAAACCCCGATAGATATTAACTTAGAAAAATAATTTTTTGACCTGTAAGCGATAGAGAATATTATAGCGAGGAATGTGGTATAGAGTAAAATCAAAGTTATGCTGCCTAAAAAACCCCATTCCTCACTCAGTACCGCAAAAGCAAAATCTGTGCGTTTCTCTGGCAAAAATCCAAGTTGAGTTTGACTCCCATTAACAAATCCCTTACCAAATAAACCTCCTGAACCAATAGCTATTTGAGATTGCTGTGCATTATAACCTATTCCAAGTGGATCTACTGATGAATCCAAAAATGATAATATCCTTTGCTTGTGATAAGGGCGCAAAAAAGGCCAAATAGCTGGTATTGCGAAAATGCCAAGCGCTCCAAAAATTATTAAATGAGGTCTTTCCATTATTGCTGTGAATATAATTGATGCTCCTATAAACAATATTATTACAGCTGTTCCTAAATTAGGTTGCTTCAATACAAGGAATACAGGTAAGAAAATAATTATAAGTGGCTTAAATAAACTTTGAAATTTCATCATTTTATACACACTTTGTTTATTAAAATAACGAGCAAGTGCAAGTATTAAGCCCACTTTTACAAATTCTGATGGTTGTAAACTAATTGACCCAATTCTTATCCATCTTGTTGCACCCATTATATGCGAGCCAAAAAAATTTACTGCTAACAGCGCAATTACTGCTACTATGTAAAAAAAATAAGCGTGCTTCAAATAAAAATCTAGCTCTATAAATGACATAGCTATAGCAAGCAAAAAGAAGAAAGAGAATATGACCAATTGGTGAATTGCAAATGGAGCCCACTTTCCTCCAGCAGAAGAATATTGCACAACAATGCCAACGCAAAACAGAGCTATTACGTTAATGACTAATAATAAGTGAATCTTCTTCAGCTTATCCACAGCAAAAACTTTACAGACTTTGAGATACAATAAAACATAAGAAAATCAAAAAGCAAATTTATTAATTACCAACCGAATTGGACTACTATATATCCCAGTTATTACCGTTAAAATTGCCATAAATAATAGACAAAAGAGCATAAGCAATGGTACCTCATTAAGTGTCATTTCAGCGTTTGATGCTGTACTGTTTTCAAAATATATTTTCTCAACCATTCTCCACATATATATTAGTGCAAGAAAAGAGCCAGCAGCAAAAACTGCAAGGGAAATCCATGCATGAGATTCGATAATTGCTTTCATCATATACCACTTACTTACAAAGCCATTTGTCAAAGGTACACCGATTAATGCGAAACTAAGTAGAGTAAATGCAAGTGTTGTATAGGGCATTGACTTTTTTAGTCCTGATAAATTTTCTATTTTTGTCATACCAAACTTATAAGAAATACACCCTGCAGTCATGAATAAAGACGTTTTTATCATGCTATGATTTACTATGTGAAGAACTGCTGAAAACAAACCTGCTTTTGAATTTAAACCCAGCATTAAAATTATATAGCCAATCTGACTGATACTGGAGTGAGCAAACAGTCTTTTTATATCTTTTTCGATCATTGCAGATATTGATCCAAATACAACAGCACAAAGCGCAAGGATGATCATCACGTTGCTTAGTGGTAAGAAAAAATTTTGCTGAAAAACAGTGTAAAAGATTCTAATAAAAACATATATCATCACTTTGGTTACTGTACCTGAAAAAAATATGCTAATGAAGCTAGGTGCTTCACTATATGCGTTAACCAGCCATCTGCTGAGTGGAAACAGTGCCATTTTGATTGAGAGACCAACAAAAATGAATAATGTACCAAGTCTTATGATGTTATTATCGTATAATGGTACTATTCTTTCAGCCATGTCAGACATGTTGAGCGTTCCGGTCATAGAGTATAAAAGGCCGATGCCAAACAAGTAAAATGTTGCTCCTACAGTACCACTAATGAGGTATTCAAATGCTGCAACTAAAGCTTTCTTATCCCTTCCCATTGAAACTAAAACATAAGAAGAAAGAGATGAAATTTCTAAAAAGACATAAAGGTTGAATATATCGTTTGTTACTAAAATTCCAAGTAATCCACTCAAGCACAGTAAAAATAGAGAATAAAAACCAATGATTTTGTTTTTGCTAATCTCTTTTTCATTAATATGAAAGCTATAAAGCACACTAATCAGCGCTATAAAATTCACCAAAGTTAGAATCAAGGAGTTCAATATGTCGATTCTCAACTCTATTCCGTATGGAGGAGCCCAATCTCCAAGATAATAAGTTATAATTTCACCATTGTATGTTTTCACTAGCAACATTAATGAAATAAAGAAAGTAGCTGCCGTTGTAAAAAAAGAGATAAACCAGGACACCTTATGTTTCCTGGTAAGAAAGCAGAACATCGATGCAATTATTGGTATAATAACTTGTAGAATTGGTAATTGCATTAAACTGTTGTTAATACATCGTTAAAGTATTAGTATATATAATACTTTTTGTTTTAATACCTTTATGTTATCTAAAATTTATAATGCAGTAACAAACTTATTAAGGAGAAAAGGTAAACTTATAGGTAGGGATGAAAACGTAAATTCTTACTATGAGTCAAGTAAAGGGAAAAGATGGGTAATATATGGTAATGTTTCTGAGCCCACAACAATTCCTCCAGAATGGCATATATGGCTGCATTATACTAATAATGAAGTACCAGTTAATAATAACAAAAGAAAAACTCCTAATTTAACAGGTACGAAAGGTGCATACTACCCAAATCAAAAGGTGAAAAACTACTATGAAAGCTGGAATCCTAATAATTAAAGATGCGAAGGTCAAATATACTTGAAATAATTGCTGGATCATTTGTATTAATTTTCACTATTTTTCTTGTCTTCTTCGCTATTAATAAGCTATCTTACATAAAGAGAAATTATAAGGATTGCTATAAAATACATGGCCTTTTTACTGATGCTAACGGTGTAGGGGTTGGTGATAGTGTCAAGATCTCTGGTGTAGAAATCGGAAGCATAACTGGTGTATCACTTGACAAAGCTACCTACATAGCACGAATCGATATGTGCATAAGCAGAGACATAAAGTTGCCAATTGATAGCTCAGCTCTAATCGCTAGTAGTGGAGTTGTTGGTAGTAAATTTGTTAATATATTACCTGGTGCAGATCCTAAATTAATTTCACACGGTGGTAAAATAGCGTATACTCAAGCTGAAGCAAATATGGGTGGAATAGTGGATAAAATTATTGGCATGTTTACAAAGTGAGAATAAGAACACATAAGCCAACTTGGCCTATGTACAATTAAGGGATTTTTCTATCAATAGCTTGAAGTTGTTCAGCGTTTGAATTATCAAGATTTCTGCTAGGTTTTACATTCCTAATAATCTCAACAAATGCTTGTACTTTCAGTATAGGAGTGTTTTTTTTACGTACTTAGGGAAGTGTTAAATAAACTGTATCAAACCGAGAAGTAATAATAAAATAGAAACAAAAAATGGAGGTTTGACAATGAGTCAAGCAAACAGAACTACCGGTTTGGTAGACTATAAAGAATTAGAAACAAATATCTTATCGTCTATACGAGAAGGAAGACCATTGACGGAAAGAGATGGTGCATTAACACCGTTTGTAAAAAGGCTACTGGAATCGAGTCTGGAAGGTGAAATAAAAAATCACTTGTCGGCTAAAAGCGAAGAAAATAACCGAAGAAATTGAAGAAATTCAAAGACTTTACGGACAAGTGTAGGTTCATTTGAGTTATTGGCACCAAGGGATAGGGAAGGAAGCTTTGAGCCACAAGTAGTCAGAAAAAGGCAAACAACCGAACTTGAAGCAAAGGTTTTAAGTATATGCCAGTGGCATGGTATATAGAGATATAGCGTCGCATGTAGAAAAGATATAAAATATCTGTAGCAGAGATATCAAGTATTACTGATAAATTATTGCCTGTAATCAATGAGTGGCGTAGTCGTCCACTGCAATCAGTGTATCCAATAGTGTTTATGTTTTTTAAGGTCAAAGAAGACAGGCATTGCGTAAGTAAATACATGTAGAATATATTAGCAGAATGAAAGGAAAGAAGTTTTAGGTTTTTATATAGCAGAAAGTGAGGGAGCTAACTTTTGGCTAGGGATGTTAAATGACTTAAAAGAGAAAGGAGTAGAAGATATCCTGATTGTATGTGTAGATGGGCTAAAAGCTTTCCTACAGCAATAAACAGTGTATTTCCTAAAGCAGAAATACAACTATGTATTGTACATCAGATAAGAAATTCACTGAAATATGCATCGAGCAAAGATGTGAAAATTTTCATGAATGATTTGAAAAAAATATACCGTGCTGCAAGTAGAGAAACTGCCGAAAATTATTTGCTTGAGCTAGAGGAAAAATGGTGAGAAAAATATATAGCTCTTCTCATAATAGTGGAAACAGGATAAAATAGAGACTTAGGGTAATAAGAAGGTAAAAGTGCCAGCAGCATACAGTTATGACTTAAGGAAAAAAGCCATGAAGGAGAGAGTAAAACAGCAGTAGCAAAGAGGTTCAAAATCGGTAGAGTGACATTGTACAAATGGGAGAAAAGGCGGAAAGAAACAGGAATCGAAGAAACTGGGAAATAGAGGCTATAATCATAAAATCACCGATTGGAATGCGTTTGTAGAATTTATAAAAAAGCACGGCGGTAAAACACAATCAGAGGTGGCCAAACTCTGGGGCAATATAAGTCGTCAAACGATTCATAGAGCTCTAAAAAAATTTGGATTTACACGCAAAAAAAGATTTATGGATATGAAGAAAGAAACGAAGAAAAACGAGCTGAATTTCTGAAAGTCATATCGGCAGAGTCCCCTAAAAATTTGGTATATATTGATGAATCTGGTATAGACAATACAGAAGATTACCCATACGGATATTGCAGAAAGGGAGAGAGGTTTCATGCACTAAAATCAGGCAAGAAAACTCAGAGAGTTAGCATGATTGCATCTTTAAATAAGGGAAAAATCGTTGCACCTATGACGTTTGAAGGCTATTGTGATACAGAGGTTTTTAATGGCTGGTTCGAGCAATTTCTGGCACCAACTTTATAGCCTGGACAAACAGTGATTTTAGATAATGCAACTTTTCATAAGTCTAAAAAGATTGTCGAATTTGCCAAAAGGGTTGGTGCAGACATTCTGTATCTGCCTCCATATTCTCCAGATTTCAATAAAATTGAGCATCATTGGTTTGCTATAAAAAACAGAGCCAGGAAAAACATTCCTCTTTTTAAATCTTTTCGTCAAGCTGTCGATTCTGCTTTTCTTCATTTGTTTCCACTATTATGAGAACAGCTATACTTTAGTTTTGGGAAAATAATTGGGAAAATCTGTCTAGTTATTTTAAATATTCCGGCCCTGTAAGAAAATTAATTTATACCACAAATCCTATTGAAGGGTTACATAGACAGATCAGAAAATTTACTAAAACTAAGGGCTCATTTACTAGCACAAATGCCTTCTATGAACAGGTATATTGTGCTATAAAAAAGTTAGGAGAAAAATGGGGTATGCCTATACATGATTGGGCTTTGACTATGTCTCAACTTGATATTTTTTTTTCTTGTAGAGTTGAATTAAAAATGCGGCTTGACACAGTTTATTTAACACTCCCTTTTTGAAAGTTACAGATCGCTAAAAATATTTAAACAACTAATTTTTATAACTTTATACCAAAAAAACTATTCCCACCTTAATTATCAAACAGTAACGTATAGAACTACAAACTTTTGTATATTAAGAAATTGTTTAAATTGCATACCTGGCTACTATGTCTCCTACTTCCAAGATAAAGTACCTTTCACTAAAAAATATTGAATTTAATTTTTGTAATCACTTAAGTCTAGTATTATTTTGTTAATGTATCGTTCATTTGCATCCTTGATGATAAATTTTATACCATTTTTATATCTTATAACTTCATCTACAGAAGGTACCTTACCAGCAATTGAAAGAACCAAACCACTAAGTGTGGCATAATGCTCTTCAGAGTCACACAACTCTATTTTTAGATTTTCCTCTATATCCTTTATAAGGGCCCTTGCCGATATTTCAAACTTATTTTGAGATAATTCAGTAATGGTGTGTTCTGAATTTACCTCATTCTCGTTATCAATATTTGGTATCAATTCTTCTATAAGATCATTTATCGAAATTAAACCATCAGTTCCGCCATATTCATCCAGTACAATAGCTAAATATGACTTGGAAGATTTCATTCTAACAAAAAGATTTGTTGCTTTCATTGAGGCTGGGACAAATATTACATTTTGTATAATATTTCTCAGATTAAAATCTTTATTCTTATTGAAAATGATATCTTTTACGTAAAAAAAGCCTATTACGTTGTCAAAGTTATTCTTATAAGTTGGTATCTTAGCATGGTAAGTGTTTTTCACCTTCTTTATTACCTCATCCTTGCTCGATTCAATGTCTATTGCACATATCTCCTTACGTGGAGTCATTATATCCATGATACTACAATCACGGAATTTTAATAGACTATTAAGTATGTCAAGACCTGACAGATCACCCATTAATGCCTCAGTCGCACATTTTTTTAACACAGAAGTTTTGTTGAAGAGAAAGAAAAAAATTTTGTATGCTATTTTTTCTACTAAAGTTCTTTTCTTATTCAATTTATTCCCTTTAATGGTGAAAATATCTTTAGATAAGGTCTATCAAGAAAACTGTTATTAAATGTTTAATAAGCATGTGAATAATGTCAAATTAATTTGTGAATTATTTGTTAATATAAAATACTAACAATTGATCAACAACTTTCTCAACGACATATACATAATTGTGTAACAATACATGATAGTAAAGTATTTTCCGTAAAAGAAAATTACTAACATTATAAATATCTTACTTATACACATAAATTATAAGGCAAAATCAATAGTATATAGAAGTTATTAACATATTTATCCACAAGTTAAGTAACAATAATTTTTACTGAATTTTAAGTTAATAACAATTTATTGATAGAACTATTATTACTACTATACTTTAGTATAGAAAAAAGTAGATAAAATAGATTGGAAAGCAACAAACCAGCGATAGTAAGAATTATTAAGCAGAATAAGCCAAATGAAAAAGTACCTATTTGGTTAATGCGCCAGGCTGGTAGATCTCTTCCTGAGTATCGCAAAGCCGTAGAAAAAACGAGTAATTTCATGGAGATATGCTATAGCATAGATTTAGTGGTAGAGCTGACGCTACAGCCAATAAAAAGATTTGATATGGACGCAGCCATAATTTTTTCAGACATTTTAATAATAGCTGACGTTTTAGGTTGTGATGTGAATTTTGTTCGCGGTGTGGGTCCAATAATAAAACCTGTGAAAAGCTCTGAGGAGTTAAAAAATTCACAAGAATTTGAAACTAAAACCTTTCCAATCTTAAATGCCATCAGGAAAGTAAGAAGCCAATTATCAGAGGAAAAGTCCCTTATAGGCTTTGCTGGAGGGCCGTGGACGGTAGCTTCCTACATCATAGAGGGTGGTAGTAGTAAAACTTTTTCTAAAGTATTACATTTCTGTTCCCTAGAACTAGAAGAAGTAATTAAAAAAATAACAGAAGCGACAATTATTTATCTAATCAAACAGATAGAGTTTGGAGCAGATGTTATTCAGTTATTCGACAGCAATGCTGGTATATTGCAGGGAGAACTGTTTGAAAGGTATGTAATCAAGCCAACAAAGGAAATTGTTTCAGCAATAAAGAATAAGTTTCCTGATTTTCCTATAATAGGTTTTCCACGCTCTGCTGGAAATCTTTATAAGGATTACTATGAGAAAACAGGTGTATCTGCAGTAAGTATAGATTATAATGTTCCAATAGAATGGGCGAAAGCAAATCTAAAAATTCCTCTGCAAGGGAACCTTAATCCTAGTCTTTTGGCCTACAATAAGGCAGAAGCAATTGAAGAAGCAAAGCGTATAATAGATTGTTTTAGAGGGTTACCTTTTATATTTAATCTTGGACATGGAGTGCTTCCTGATACTCCGGTTGAAAATATTGCTGCATTAGTGGACCTAGTAAGAAACTACTAAAACTCTTGTATGAAAAGCCTTTATGAGGGTGGAATGAAAACCTTACTTGACAAATCTTTACACTTTCCTTATTATGGCAATAAGAGTATTTATCCTTGTTTTTGGGCTCAACGACAAAATTCAGTAAAAAAACTCAGATATCTATTGGCAGGTTACAAAAAATTATAGCGGCTGCATGTCTTTTTTATTTTTTCTACATTCAGCCAAATCGCGCTTATTTTAAGCGTTAGCACATTATTACAATGCCAATTTACATTATTATAGGGTCAAAACTCGCTATACGGGGATTTATTTGCCTTTTTAAATTTATTAAGCTTTTTAATATCTATAGTTAATATATTTAAGAGTACAAAAATACCAACCTTTATGTAAAATAATAAAACTTCTAGCTTTTTTGTTGTGTAGAGTTTATCATTTTTATTTAACTTTAGTGAGATTATGTCAGACCTTGCAAAGAGGATGTCTCTGATAAAACCATCGCCTACAATCGCTGTGACCGATAAGGCAAACAGATTAAAAAGCGAAGGAAAGAAAATTTGCGTTTTAGCTGCGGGAGAGCCGGATTTTGACACTCCAGATCATATAAAAAAGGCAGCTATTCAATCGATAAATGAAGGCAAAACTAAATATACTGCTGTTGATGGAACGCGTGAGCTTAAAGAGGCGATAATCAATAAGTTAAAAAGGGATAACATTCTAGAATACACACTTAGCCAAATCTGTGTTGGTGCTGGTGCTAAGCAGGTGTTATTCAATTTGTTCATGGCAACAATTAACCCTGGGGATGAAGCTATAATACCAGCTCCTTATTGGGTTTCATATGTTGATATGGTAAGTCTTTTTGGCGGACTGCCAGTTGTTGTAGAGTGCAAACAAAACTTTAAGCTGATACCGGAGTTACTGGAAAGCAATATAACTGAGAAAACTAAGTGGTTAATTCTCAACTCACCAAATAATCCAGCAGGAATTGTCTATACATATGATGAATTGAAAAGCATAGCGCAAGTATTGCTTAAACATCCACATGTGAATGTTGTTACAGATGATATTTATGAGCACATAGTATACGACGAAAAGTTTTTTACCATTGCTCAGGTTGAGCCAAAACTTTATGATAGAGTTTTTGTGGTCAATGGAGTATCAAAAGCCTATGCAATGACGGGCTGGAGAATAGGCTATATTGCAGGCAGGAGTGATGTGATAAAAGCTATTTCTACACTGCAGTCTCAAAGTACTTCTAACCCAAACTCGATAGCACAAGCAGCAGCAGTTGAAGCGTTAAACGGTGATCATAGTTTTTTGAAAGAAAGAACAAAAATCTTTAAGGATCGTAGAGATTTTGTAGTAAAAAAGCTAAATTCTGCTTCAGGATTGTCAGCATCTATTCCACAAGGTGCATTCTATTTGTTTGTCGCATGTGAAGGTTTATTGGGTAAGAGCACGAAAAGTGGTAAAGTAATAAATAGTGATCTTGATTTTGCTGAATATTTGTTGGAAGACCATTTAGTTGCTGTTGTTCCAGGAATTGCGTTTGGTCTGAAAAATTTTATCAGAATTTCTTATGCAACCTCTCAGGAACAATTAGAAATTGGATGTAATAGTATTATTAAAGCATGTGAAATGCTAAGTTAACTTTTTAATATTCTTATGTATAATATTTCAGTAAGATAGAGTTGATTTATGGCGTGGGTATATTTGCTATTAGCTGGTTTGGTTGAAATAATATGGACCACAGCACTGAAATATAGCAATGGCTTTACTCGTGTTATACCTGTAGTAATTATTTTAGTTAGCGGTTCTGTAAGTCTTTACTGGCTATCGTTAGCAATGAAGTCTATCCCCCTTGGTACATCTTATGCAGTTTGGACTGGTATAGGTTCTATAGGTGCAGCGATAATAGGAATAATGTTTTTTAATGACCCAGTAAATTTTGGGCGTTTATTTTCCCTTGCTTTGGTAGTGCTGGGTATTATAGGATTAAAAATATTTTCCAATTAGGAAAAGTTAAGTACGTCTATTTTACCATCTCAGGACTTTCTACTAAAGTTGCCTTGGATTTTTCGGTTCTTGAAGAGGGCATTCCTATTGATTTAGCAAGTACCTTTCTGATGTTCAATGTTTCATTTTTCTCATTTTGTTGAATTAAGTTAATATCGTTTATTTTATTCATTAAATCTTTTCCTTCCTTTAAAATTTTTAAATCGCTTTCGTTGATATGATGTTCATTTTTAAATTCTGCAACGATTTCTTTCTTCTTTGGATGAGTATTCAGAAATTCTAATATCTGGTGTTTAGCAACAGCTTGAATAAATTTCTTATCGTGAAATATTGAATTGTTATGTAGTTCTTCTATGATTTTATCATATTGTTTTGCTTCATTTACAGTAAGTTTTATTATTTCTTCTGTGCTACTTAAAAGTTCCCTGTATAACTTGTCGTATCTATTGCCTGTGTGTGAGGCAAATGTTTGTTCAATGTATTTTGTTATGTAGTTTTGTAGCGTATTGTCTATTGTATCTATGTTCATTCACTCACCTTGCTTTTATGTTATATTTTACACGCGAAAAGGTTAATATTAAGTTAACTTAGACGTCTCTAAAGCCAAGTTTTACTAAAAATTATATTATTTAAAATATAATTGTTATCACGAAATAAAAGCGTAAGTAAAATGAATTTTGTAACAAAACTAAAACTTATAGTAAAAAAATAAAGCTTAAGATGAACAAGGGTAAAATTATAAAAATCCTTATCATCATCATCTGTGGTATAATTTTTTTCATATACCTTATCCATGAACCAGTTATAGATATGCTAAAAGGTCTCTTTTAAGAAAGATACTCGGATTAGAGTAGCTATTTACAAAAGTGTTGCTCCTTGCTGATAAAATACCTATAATTCCGTTTTTTAGGTAATATTAGCATTGCAGAGAAATTTTTTCATATGGTTGCTAGCATCACTATTTTATGCATACCAGTATATATTGCGTGTAATTCCAAATATAATCGCGCCTGAATTAATAACAAAATTTAACATAAGTATTACAGATGTTGGTCAATTTGGTGGGCTATATTATATAGGCTATACGCTTGCTCACATACCTGTTGGTCTTGCCCTTGATAGATTTGGGCCAAAGTTTGTTTTACCTGCGTGTATTGTCTTAACATTTGCTGGAACATTGCCGCTAATATGCTTTGATCAGTGGTATTACTCAATACTTGGTAGAATGATTGTCGGAATTGGATCGTCTGCTTCAGCAATTGGACTTTTCAAAGTTGCAAGCATGTATTTTTCACAAGAAAAATCAGCAAGGATGGCTAGCTTATCTATAATAATAGGGTTATTAGGAGCTATTTATGGTGGATTACCTCTAGACTTCTTGCTCAATAAATTTGGTTGGAATTATGTTATATACACTTTCTCAGCATTTGGTTGTTTACTTGCTCTGCTGTTGCTTTTAATAACGCCAAACTCTAACATAGAAGAGAGTAGAAATGATAACATATTTCAAGATTTAAAAACTGTACTTTTCAACAAACATATCATTCTGATTAGCTTTTTTGGTGGCTTAATGGTTGGACCACTAGAAGGTTTTGCTGATGGTTGGGCGAAAGCGTTCTTATGTGAAGCATATCAAATGAACGGAGATTTGGCATCTTCACTTTCCTCTCTCATGTTTATAGGTATGGGAGCTGGATCATTCTTTCTCGCTTATTTACTGGAGAAGTATCCAGACAAACATTACGAGGTGATTATTGCGTGTTCTTTTGCAATGATCGCTAGCTTCCTCTTGCTTTTTACACAAGTTGGCGGTTTATATATTGCATTACCTACACTTCTTGTTATCGGCTTTGCATCTGGGTATCAGGTAATTACTATTTACAAGGCAATAAGTTATGTAAACAATAACTTGGTAGGCTTAGCCACAGCTGTATCAAACATGATAGTTATGGTTTTTGGCTATTTTTTTCATACTGGAATTGCAAAAATAATAGACTTATGTTGGAATGGAACGGTAATACAAGGAAATCCTTTGTATGGTACTGATTTGCTGGTAAAAGCAATATCAATTATTCCTGTATGTCTGCTTTTGGCTGTTTTTGGATTTATGTGGTTAAGGAAAAGGTCTTATGACAATTGCTTCAGAAAGGATTTGTAACTCTGAAAATAATTTAAAGTCTTGTGATAATGAAGTTTATCTCTCTATAGAGAAGGAACTGCAGCGTCAAAGATCGCAGTTGCAATTGATTGCATCGGAGAATTTTGCAAGTAAAGCAGTGATGGAAGCACAGGGTTCTTTTCTGACTAATAAATATGCAGAAGGTTATCCTGGTAAAAGATATTACTGTGGCTGTGAGTATGTAGATGAAGTTGAAAATCTGGCTATAGAAAGGCTTTGTAAGCTGTTTAATGTTAAATTTGCAAATGTTCAACCTCACTCTGGTTCTCAGGCAAATCAAGCAGTGTTTGCTTCACTACTTACTCCGGGTGATACAATACTTGGATTGTCACTGAATTGTGGTGGACATTTAACTCATGGTGCAGCACCAAACCTTTCTGGTAAGTGGTTTAAGTCGATCCAGTATACAGTTAATAGAGACACTTACCTGCTTGATATGGATGAGGTGGAAAGGCTAGCGCTAGAGCATAAACCGAAGCTAATCATTGCTGGTGCTTCCGCTTATCCAAGAGAAATAGATTTCGAGCGCTTTCGTGAAATTGCGAATAAAGTTGGTGCATATTTGCTTGCAGATATTGCGCACTATTCAGGGCTTATTGCTGCAGGTTGTTACCCATCACCTGCTGAATATGCGCATGTTATGACTTCTACAACTCACAAAACTCTACGTGGTCCTCGTGGCGGAGTGGTAATGACAAATGATGAAGCATTACATAAAAAAATTCGGTCTGCGGTTTTTCCAGGGTTGCAAGGTGGGCCCCTTATGCATGTGATAGCTGCAAAAGCTGTTGCATTTAAGGAAGCATTAGCGCCAGAGTTTAAAACTTATAGTAAAAAAGTTGTGGAAAATGCGAAAGTGTTAGCTCAAGCGCTGCAAGGGCATGGGCTGAACATTATAACCGGTGGCACTGACTCTCATATAGTGCTAGTTGATTTAAGATCACAGAAGTTGAAGGGAAAAGACGTTGTAAATAGCCTTGAGAGAGCTGGCATTACCTGCAATAAAAACTCTGTGCCATTTGACACGGAAAAGCCAACGATTACTTCAGGGCTCCGTTTTGGTACCGCTGCTGAGACAACACGCGGACTTGAGAAAAAAGATTTTAAAGAGATAGCTGATCTGATAAATGAAATAATTCAGGGATTAATTGATGGAAATAGCCCTGATGTTGAAAAAGCAGTGAAAAATAAAGTTGAAAGTATTTGTAGTAATTTTCCTATTTATTAATTTATTTAGCATTGGAATTTCCTTCCTTTACTTTGGATTAAACTATTGTATAGTGATTTTATAGCTCTTTAATTTTATGATAAATGTACCTAGCATAGAGAGTTGTGATTTTCACAATAAAAATGTTCTGCTCAGGGTTGACTTCAATGTTCCTATAAAAAATGGAAGAATTTGTGATGCCACTCGTATTTTGAGAGCGCTACCTACCATTCAGTATTTGGCAAATGCGGGTGCAAAAGTTATTGTTATCTCACATTTTGGGCGTCCAAAAGCCAAAGACAGTAACTTATCGCTAAAAAACGTAGTTGAAACTTTATCGCGGCTGCTAAGCAAAGAAGTGAAATTTATTGATGATTGTATTGGTGAGAGAGTACAAAGAGCAATAAATGCGATGGATGGAGGAGATATAATATTACTAGAGAATCTGAGGTTTTATAAAGAAGAAGAGCAGAATGATTCAAATTTTGCTAAACAATTAGCATCTCTAGCAGATATATATATAAATGATGCGTTTTCTTGCTCTCACAGAGCTCACGCTTCTATTTCACGCATTACGGAATTTTTACCTTCTTATGCAGGATTTTGCTTGCAAGATGAGCTAAAGTATCTTGAGCAAGCTATATCGTTTGACGCTAAACCTATTACTGCGATAGTTGGTGGAGCTAAAATATCAACTAAAATAAAAATGCTTATAAAGCTAGCAGAAAAGGTTGATTACCTTATTCTGGGCGGCGCAATTGCTAATAATTTTTTGTTATTTAATAAAGTTAATATAGGCAAGTCTTTTTTTCAAAATGGCGTTGATGATCTTCTGCACGATATTGTTGAGACGGCAAATAAAAACAATTGCAAAATAGTTGTGCCAGAAGACGTTTTGGTTGCAGTAAATTCTGATTATAGCACTGGTGTTTTAAGAAAAATTGAATCCATTTTGGACGGTGATATAATTTTAGATATCGGACCTCAAACTTTAAGCACAATAAGCGGTATAATAGCAAGCAGTAAAACTCTGCTGTGGAACGGACCTATTGGTGTTTTTGAACATTCAGCTTTTGCAAATGGTACAGTAGAGGTGATGAGAGTAGTAAGTGATTTGACACACGAAGGAAAATTAACCAGTGTAATAGGAGGAGGAGATAGTCTATCTGCAATAAATACTGCAGGTCTTGCCGATAAAGATTTTACATATATTTCAACTGGTGGGGGAGCGTTTTTAAGTTGGCTAAGTGGTGATGAGATGCCAGGACTGCGATCAACATTAGATTAAAACTTTTTTAAGTTGTTGCTTATACCCTAGCTTCTTTATGAATATGATTATGTCGAAAATAGCTAAGTTAATCTTGTGCTTAATAATACCAGTAATAGGATTTGTTTTTTACATTAAGGAGCATTATCTCAATGATGCAAATTCACAAATTGGCTTTGAGCCGTTTTTCAAAACAGATTCTTCAGATCCAGACTATATTCCACCACTTCCAGAGTTGACTGATTTTGATAGAGGAGTGTTAAGGGTTTGTGGAGATTGGGGAACACAGCCTGATGAAGAAGATTTCAGAATTTTGCTTGATTGTCCGCAGCATCAAGAAGTGGTGAAAAGGATATACGATAAGCTTGATCATCAGGTGATTACACCTAGTGCAGACTTGGGGTTGTTTAAAGATGAATTGACTAAGATTTGGTTTACAAATAGCGGAACTGAAAAAGAAACTATAGGGTTTGGGCATATTTTTTGTGGTGAACCAGATAGATTGGGGCTAGGTGGTATGCATTTTGTAGGTAGATATGTTGAGGCTCAAGAAAATAAGTGGGCGGGTGCGATTTGGGATAATGAATCTCTGTGCAATAAATTAGATATTAAGCCACCTGTTTACACATTTGGAATGAAATATCTAGGTAAGGATGGAGAAGTGAAAGTTAAGTGCCCAAGTGGGTACGCGTATAACCTTCATGCTGATGATATTTTAGTTTCTGCAACTAAGGCGTTTAAGGAGCTGGGAAAAGATGGAATGTGTCTGTATAAAATGGAAGATGACAATTATCAATCAGTGTTTGTGAGAAAGAAAGACGCTATACTCACATTCTATCCTGACTTAACACCAAAATGTAATGATAAGAGTATTAATTGTAGCTGTAGCAAGTCTTGATTGGCTGAAAAAAAGTAAACATTTTATGTGTGTTATGCTAATTTAGTTATATTAAGGGCAATTTGTAGAGCTACATGAAACTTATAGTAAAAAAATGTTTGTCTGTTTTATTTCTGTTGCTGCTTGTAGCGCCTCTTTTATATGGACAACAATCTTGTTTAAGTGATATTGAGAACGATTTTCAAGATTTGAAAACATCATTAAAAAATCCAATATTTTTAGATCCTGCACCGAGTTTAAATTATGATGATAGAGAAGGCAAAAAAGTGTTGATGGTGGTGGTGCACCATACCGAATCACCAACATTAAAAAGTACAAAATACGCATTAAATTCTTCAGGGATATCAGTACAGCTTATTGTTGATAGAGATGGTAGCATTACTCTGATGGTTCCACTTGAAAAACGAGCATGGCATGCTGGTATAAGTTATGCGAAAGTTCAAGTAGATAATGTGGTTGAAGAGCTACGAAAACTGAATGATTATTCTATAGGTATAGAGATTGTAAACACAGGGCTTGAGCCTTTTCCAGAAGAGCAAATGAAATCTGTCAAAGATCTGATTTTGTACCTCATGAAGCGCTTTAAGATTAGAAAAGATATGATATTTAGTCACGCTGAGATAGGCACTATAGTGTACAACTCAGCAATTGAAGGTTACGCAATGCGTAAGCCTGATCCACATAAGTTATTTGATTGGGAGTTATTAGAGAAAAGTGGTATTGGATTGCATATAGGTGATAGAATCAGTCCTCAAGACGCAGAACAAAAAGTAAATGAGGTTTTGTATAAGGTAGGTGATAAGAGTGAAAATATTTTGAAATTAAAAAAAAGGTTAAACGGTTTTTTTTATAAAATACTGCCTTGGAATGATAGGGAAGGTAATATGATTTTTCCTGACAATAATGCTAATTACTCAAATGAGTTTGATGAAAATTTTGCGTGGGTTATCAATCAGTTTTCAATGCACCACTTGCCGAAAGAGATTAGAAAAGACTTGCCTCTAAAATTAGAACAAGAAGATATTTTGCCTGAATTTTTAGTTAAGTATAGAAATCTTATTTTTAGTGAATTCTTATCTTTAAGTGATAAAACTCAATTAAGCTTAAAGCCACCATTTTTGAATGAAGAGGATTATAAGCATTTATTATCTTCTCTTGCAGAATATGAAAATAATATTTCTTCTGATGCATTTGCTATGCTCATGTACAAGATTAAGCTATATTATGACTCTTATCTAAGATACAATATAAGATCTTCACTTTATATTCCATTTAGACTTAATTCATTTGAAAAGCTAGATATTTTAAAGAATGAAATATTATCTTTTAAGTCTATAAGCCCTGAAAAGGCTATAGAAGTCTCGAATTTGATTAATGAGTTTAGGTCGAAAATTTTATCTGATTTCCAAAATTTTGAAAAGCAATGGTTTCAAGAATTTAAGGACACTTGGAAACAAAAATTTATACCGAATATGGAAAGGCAAATGTCTTGGACTGCGCTACATGAAACTGTGTTGGAATATTTAGAAAAGGCGAAGAAAGAAGTCTAATGAGTATTACAATGACCAGATGCATGGGCAGAGAAAAATAAAGGCACATGCATCTGGAAGTATACAAAAATTTCTAAATGAGATTAATATAGTATTGGGATGACAGAGTTTAAAAAATAAGTTACTTTTTTTATTTTTGGTAAAAAGTAGTCTATGGGTATTAAAATTGCACCTTCTATACTTTCAGCAGACTTTGCAAAATTAGGGGAGGAAGTAAAAAGAATTAGCGACTTGAATGTAGATTATATACACATAGACGTTATGGATGGAAATTTTGTTCCAAATATTACAATAGGTCCGAATGTTATCTATGCGATACGTAAATATAGCAACCTTCCTTTTGATGTGCACTTAATGATTAAATCTCCTGGTGACCATATTGAAAGTTTTATAAATGCTGGTGCTGATATTATCACTATACATGCAGAAGCAGAGATACATCTTGAGAGGCTAGTAAGAAAGATAAAATCATATAAAAACAATACAAAAAAAATAATACAAGTTGGAGCTTCAATTGTTCCTTCAACTTCTCCAAGCGTGCTTGAGTATATAATAGATGAGCTAGATATTGTGCTAATTATGACAGTCAATCCTGGATTTGGAGGACAGGAGTTTATTCATTCGCAGTTGAGTAAGATATCTACTGTGAGGAAAATGATACAGGACCGTAATCTTAAAACACAAGTTTCAGTAGATGGTGGAGTTAACTTTTCTAACGCAGCTGATATAATAAAAGCAGGTGCAAATATATTAGTTGCTGGATCAGCAATATTTAAAGCTGAAGACATGAAAAAGGCTGTAAACGATCTTAAAAATCTTTCGTTATAACCCTACAGATAACACAAACCATTTTTGTTATCTTGTCAGTTTTAAAAATTCCTATTATCCCAGTGTTTCGACACTGAGATAATAGAAAGTAAGTTCAACCTCAATAGAAACCTGATGACGAGTCATTATTACCAAATTTTGGTCTGCTTCTATTACTAAAACCAGAACGAGGACGAGTAGGTCTATTACTATGATAATTATCTTCAGGTTTTTTATTAAACGAGTTGTTATAATAATTATCCCTATTATTTAAATCATCTCTCCTTTCTTCATTGTAAAGCTTACCTTCAAAAAATTCACCTGTTTCTTGATCAACACGACGTCTTGATAATTTTGGACATCCACCTTTTTCAAAGTCAATTATCAAAGCTTTGAAGGTATCACCCTGTTTAAGTATATCCTCAATGGACTCTACATGTTGATTAGCTACCTCGCTTATATGCATTTTTCCTTTTCTTCCATTAAGAAGTTCTAGCTCTACAATAGACTTCTCTATCTTTACAACTTTAGCATCAATTATAGAACCTTGTTCTAGCTCTGTTATTGAATCAATCATCATATTCTTTGCAGCTTCAGCTTCAGTACTACTAATGGCAAAAACAGAAACTTTACCGTCATCCCCTATTTCAATTTTTGCATTACTTCTTTCACATACACTGCGTATATTTTTTCCTTTAGCACCAATAGCTGCAGAAATTTTATCTTTATCTATATAAAACGATAACACTCTTGGTACATGATCTTTTATATCCTTACGATGTTCTGAAATTACTGCATTCATTTTTTCTAAGATATGTAATCTTCCGACTTTTGCTTGTTCTAAAGATTTTTCAACAATTTCAAAGCTTATACCAGGAATTTTCATATCCATCTGCAGTGCTGTAATCCCTTCGCTAGTTCCTGCTACTTTGAAGTCCATATCACCAAGATAGTCTTCATCGCCCAGTATATCAGAAAGTATTATATGCTCATTTTTGTCTTTGATGAGGCCCATAGCAATTCCTGCAACGGGAGCCTTTATTGGCACACCTGTATCCATTAATGCAATGGAAGTTCCACAAACTGTTGCCATAGAAGAAGAACCATCAGATTCCATAATCTCAGATACTACCCTTATTGTATAAGGAAATTCAGATTTATCAGGTAAAACAGGATGAATTGCTTTCCAAGCAAGTTTACCATGACCAATTTCTCTCCTTCCTGGTGCGCGTATAGCAGAAGCCTCTCCAACAGCAAATGGAGGAAAATTATAATGCAACATAAAATGTTCACGTCTATCCCCTTCAATGTCATCCACAATTTGCTCATCTTGTGTAGTACCAAGAGCAGTAACAACTAGTGCCTGAGTGCTACCCCTTGTAAATAGCGCAGAACCGTGAGTCTTGGGTAGAATGTCAGCCTCAATTTCTATCTGGCGTATTTCATCATACTTACGGCTGTCTATTCTCACACTTTTCCTTCTAATCATTTCACGCACTAAAGATCTTTCAAAGCTTTTTACTGCATAAGTAATTAACTTTTCGTCTTTTCCAGCCTCTTTAAGAGTATTCAATATATTATTCCTGACTACTTCTAGAGCTTGGACTCGCTCTTGTTTTACTGTTTTTGAATATGCTTCTTCAAAGTCTTTTCGATATTTTTCAAGTTCTTGAGTTATATCTGATATATCAACAGGAGCAAAGCTTTCAGGTTTATTGCCAACTGTATCAGCAAATTCTTTTATGAGCTTAATAACAGGTTGAAGGTGTTCATGACCAAATTTTATTGCGTTTAAAACATTTTCTTCAGAGAGCTCTTTGACTTCCGATTCGACCATTAAGATCGAATTTTCATCACCAGACAAAAACAGATCCAAGTTGCTCGCTTTCATCTCTTGAACGGAAGGATTGAGTATATAATTGTTATTTTCATCACAACCGACCATGACTCCAGCTATAGTAAAGTGGAAAGGAACACCAGAAATTGCAAGAGCTGCGACGGTACCTATCAATGCTGGTACTTCAGGAGAATTGACCGTATCGTAAGTTAACAGATTACATACTACACTAATTTCATCATGAAAACCTTCAGGAAATAACGGCCTTATACTTCTATCTATTACTCTTGAAATTAAAGTTTCTCTATCAGATGGTTTTCCTTCTCTTTTAAAAAAACCACCAGGAATCTTACCCATGGCATAACTTTTTGCAATAAACTGCACATTTAAAGGGAGAAAATCAACACTTTCTTCCTTCTTTTTTCGTACAACAGTGACTAAGATAGAAGTATCTCCATAATTTACAACTAATGAACCATCAGCTTGACGTGCTATTTTCCCAGTTTCTAAAGATAAGGTACGCCCCTCCCAATCTATAGATTTTTTTATAATTTCAAACATACAAAATTCCTCGATTATTTTCTAATGCCTAACTTCTCTATTAACTCTTGATAGGCTTCATTACCAAATTTACGTTTTATATAATTTAAGTGCTTGCGCCTTCTACCTATCAATATAAGTAAACCGCGCTTAGAATTATGGTCATGCTTATGCGCTTTAAAATGCTCAGTTAAATTACTGATCCTCTCGGTTAAAATTGCACACTGTACAAAAGATGAACCTGTATCATCTTCTTTAATTGCATATGTACTAATCAAACTTTTTTTCTTTTGGGATGTTATTGACATCTAAACCTCATTTCAAAATATTAAAAACACGAATAGGCTTCACATAACCATGAGTAAAACTGCAAATTGCAATAGGTACATTACCCACTATCGTACAAAAAATATCATAATTCTTTAAATTACGCAAGTTATTTAATATAATTTCTTGACCTTTTCTGATTTTCTCCGCTTCCTCTAAGGAAATTTCAACTTTGAACATCGATTTTAAAGCCGATTCAATGGGAATGATGAAGCCTTTTGTATTACCTCCATCATCTTCTGTCATCCCACCCTCCGATGTCATCCCAGTGTCAAGCACTGGGATCAAGCCTATTTCATCACGAACATTGTTTTTGACATATGCTCCTAGAATCTTTTGTCCATTACATGATTTGTAAGTATTTGTATCCAGTGTCAAGCACTGGGGAGAGTAAGTTGTTGTGTTTTTTTTAGTAAGTTGCTCAATTGTCACTGATTCATCTTCCTTAAAATCACCTACCATCGTTCTTCTTAATTGTGTAATATGTCCAAAACAATTTAATTCAATTCCAAGATCTCTTGCAATTGATCTTACATATACGCCGCTACCGCAGATCATAGAAAAATCGGCAATATTATTTATGGTGTCCAAAAATATCATCTTTAGTTCATGTATTTTGACTTGTCGAGGTTTTATATTTACCTTTTGCCCACTTCTTGCTAATTTATATGCTCTTGCTCCCTTGATTTTCACTGCTGAAAATTGAGGAGGAGTTTGTGTTATCTCACCAATAAAATCCTTAATCGCACAGTTTATTTGGTTATATTCGGGTTTTATATCGCTAGTTCTAATGATATCACCACCCAAATCATCCGTAGTTGTTTGTTTTCCCCATTTTATTGTGAAATTGTATGCCTTTAAGTCACAAGATAAATACGGTATAGTTTTTGTTGCTTCACCAAGAGCGATCGGTAATATACCTGAAGCCAAAGGATCAAGTGTTCCCAAATGTCCGGCTTTTTTTATTCCAAAAATCCTTTTAATTTGAGTTACAGCTTGTGCAGAACTCATTCCTGTTGGTTTATCAAGATTCAGCCAGCCATTTACCATGTATCAATCTTACATAATTAGTAACAATTTAGAAAGTAGATAAAATATTAAGTTGTTAATAAAAATGCTTGACTAGTGTGCATTGTTAATATACAATTAACTTTTTATTAACCTTAATTAAGGAGAAAGTAATTATGACTACTATATGGAAATTGAAAAATATAGCACCCATAACAAAAATGAGTATTGAAAGTACAGTTGCAACTGCATCTTTAGCAGCAGCAATAACAACATTATTGATTGCTACTAAAGTAATTGCTGGACCTGCGTCTTTAGCACTTATTGCTAGCCCTGCTGGAATTGCAGTTCTGTTTATTGTCGCTGTATATTTTGCCGCAGCAGCTTATGCTTCATATCAGCAAATGCATAAGAATGAAGAAATAGGAGTGAATGGTAAAGATACAGATTTCTTTGTTCTTCTTGGTGATATGGTAAAGAGTGGTGAAGTTGTTGAAGAAACAACTAAAGACGAAAATCAGCAGGATGTTCAGCAATTATTCCTGACACTTCCAATTGCTGATTACAAAGAACTAGCAAAAAATAATGAACCAGTTCACATATTATTAGCAGATGGGAAAGTTGTTGAGCTTGCACACTTAGGTCCCGAAAATAATGCTACTGAATATAAGGTGCAAATAACTAAAGTTGCTGAAAAAACAACTGTTGCTGAAATGAAAGAAAAGTTAGCTATGGCTCCTGATTCTAAGTCATTAACAGTTGCGGTAGGTGATAAAGATCTTGAAGCTTTAAAGAATGAAGTTCAAGCTAAATTAGTAGAGGTTGCAGTAAATGCAGCTCTATCAAAAATTGCTCAGAAGTAAGCAGTTTTAAATCGAGAAAAAAAGAGGTAGAGTTATCTCTACTTCTTTTCTCTATCATTTAGGTACGTAAGATCTATCCCACACCTCAACTACATCCTCACTGAACTCTATTATCTTTACTTTTTTGAATTTATGGCAGTTGTTTATGGATTGAATCCCTAGATCTCCTATAAAAGGAGTGGCATCATTGCCTAGAATTTTACCACTGCGACAGATTATTAATCTATCAATCAAATTATGCTTTAATAGCTCTGTAATTAATATTCCTCCACCTTCAACTAATAACCTTGTTATGCCAATTTCTGAAACAAGTTTTGATGCCATGTCTTTTAGGCAGACTTTATCGATAATGTCAGGCTCCGATGTCATTCCAGCGCGTGACCAGTTTTCATTATGCAATTGCTTGAAGTTTTCTGGTCTTGGCACTGGGATGACAGGAGAAGGCATTGGAATGACAGGAGAGTGTGTTGGGGTAACATCTGGAATAACAGGAGGTTTGTGATTTGAATTGACTATCAAATAATTAATGTTTTTTATTTTTTTCTCTATTTCTCTGTTTGTAATCACCCAAGTTGTTATTTTGTCTGCAGTTTTTGCAATATTATGCTCTTCCTTCAATTTCCCTTGGCTATCGATAATTAGCCTTATTGGCGACCTGTCTTCGAGTCCTGGTAATCTGCAAGTTAAGAGAGGATCGTCATTGATAAGGGTACTACTGCCAATCATAATTGCATCGTATTTTGCTCTGAGCTCATGTACCCAATTTCTTGTATCTTCGCTTGTTATCCATTTGCTATCACCTGTAAATGTTGCGATTTTTCCGTCAAGAGTTGTTGCGATTTTGCAAGCTATGAATGGTCTATGGAGTTTCTTGGTGGTAAAAAAGCCAACATTCAGTTTCTCTGCTTCTTTCTGCATAATCCCTTGTTTTACTTCAATTCCTGCATCTGCTAAAGCTTTTATCCCTCTACCTGAAACTCTACTATCTGGGTCAATAGTTGCAATTACTACCATTTTTATTCCAGATCTTATGATTTCTGCAGTGCAAGGTTCTGTAACTCCAAAGTGGCAGCATGGTTCAAGAGTGACGTACATAGTTGCACCATGAGTTAAATCTTTAGCATTTTGTAGAGCAATTACTTCTGCATGTGGACGTCCACCGATTCCTGTGTAGCCTTCACCAATTATCATACCATCTTTTACAATGATACATCCAACAGCGGGATTTGGTGCAACACTTCCAAGACTTTTTTCTGCAAGTTTTAATGCGATCGACATGAAATAATCATCGGTCATTAGAAAGAAGTC
The DNA here is from genome assembly GCF_051602725.1 of Wolbachia endosymbiont of Kerria lacca. Lineage (NCBI taxonomy): Bacteria > Pseudomonadati > Pseudomonadota > Alphaproteobacteria > Rickettsiales > Anaplasmataceae > Wolbachia > Wolbachia endosymbiont of Kerria lacca. The sequence goes on along the minus strand of NZ_CP192272.1, from coordinate 942,286 downwards.
ATTTCGTATGAGGTATCAAAAATTCTTCTGTGCTCGTGTATGGCAAATCTATCTGTCATACCTGAGATATAATCACATATTATTACTGAACGCTGAGATTCACAAGCAAGCTTGTTCCACTCTGTGGGTAATAACCTTGGGTTTTCATAAAAACATTGAAAAAGCTCCTGTACTATACGTTTTGCTTTGTTCATTGTTCTGGTCAGTTTATAACTTCTGTATATTTTTTCCATGTTAAATTTTTTCATCTCTTTTGTGGCATTTGCAATTTCTGGTGAAAATGTGACTAGCATTGTATTTAGACCTCTTACATCTTCTACGCTTTTTATTTTGTGATCTTTAATATTTCTTTCAGTCTGAAAAACGACATCATTTATCATAATTCCTATAGTTCTACTCAGTGATTCATGTATGAGTTTGCTTTGAGCCAATTCTGAATATTCGCTTTTTACTTCTTTGAACATTTTGCCAATTAAAGGAACATCGAGCAAATCTTCGGTTATTACTAAATTTGCCCTGAGTGCATCATCAAGATCATGAACACTATAAGCAATGTCATCAGCAATCGAAGCAACTTGTGCTTCAAGACTTGAAAATTCTTCAAGCTTTAGATCATATTTTTCATTGTATTCTAATAGTAGCTGATTATTTGTGTGGGATACCGTATTTTGACCGAGTAAAGGACCGTTATGCTTTGCAACGCCTTCAATCACTTCCCAACTTAGATTCATACCATTAAAGTCAGCATGTTTTTGTTCAAGATAAGTTAAAATCCTTATAGCTTGAACGTTATGATCAAACTTATACTTCTCGTTATCAATTTGAACTAGAGCATTCTCACCTGTGTGACCAAATGGAGGATGACCAAGGTCATGTGCAAGCGCTATGCATTCGGTGATGTCCTCATCTAATCTGAGCCTGCGTGCGATGGATCTTGCAATTTGTGCAACTTCAAGGCTATGAGTTAGCCGAGTACGATAGTAATCATGCTCATAATTGATAAAAACTTGTGTTTTGTACCCCAATTTCCTAAACGCATTAGAGTGAATAATGCGGTCCCTATCACGCTGAAAGCAGCTGCGATTTTCATCTTCTGGCTCTTTAAAATTTCTTCCTTTTGTTTTATTTGGAAAGCACGCGTAACTTAATAGAAAATTATTGTTTGACATGTAAAATTTCTACTATAATAGGTTATCAATAATGAACGGTGGTTGTTATGTCAACAGATTACAATATTAGCTTAACTGACAATGCATTAAGGAAAATCCACTCCCTTGTAGAACAGGAAGGAGATGAGAGTTCTGTTTTGCGGGTTGCAGTTTCAGGTGGTGGATGCTCTGGCTTCAAGTATAATTTTCTTATGGATCAAATAAATAAGAAGATGTCTTTGGGTGACGATTTTGACGATGATGAAGACGACGATTTTGACGATGACGAAGATAGCGAGGATTATAGAAGCCACTCCAGTTTTAGTGAAAAAGGTAAAGATATAGTAATTAATGATGAGAATGGAAACCCTGTGTTAATGGTTGATAATTGTTCAGCGAAATTTTTAAATAATTCAACTATAGATTATACTGAAGATCTAAGTGGTTCTGGTTTTCAAATCAAGAATGCTCTCGCTAAGTCTCGATGTGGGTGTGGTAACAGTTTCTCGGTCTAATTCTCCCTCCTGGATCTTTTTATAATATGGACAGTGATGTAGCACTAGAGCTAGCTTCTGTGAGTAAGAGCTTCAAAAAAAGTCCTGCTATTGTAGAAGATATCAATCTGAGTCTTACAAGAGGGCAAGTAGTTGCATTGATCGGCAGTTCAGGATCAGGAAAAACAACTATATTGCAAATTGCAGGCCTATTGGATAAGCCAACTTTAGGTGTAGTGACAATAGATGGAGTAAATTGTACGCAAGCCAGCAATAAATATAAAACTCATGTAAGAAGAAATTTTCTTAGCTTTGTTTATCAATTTCACTATTTATTACAAGAGTTATCAGTGTTGGAAAACGTTATGCTTCCTCAGCTTATTGCAAGAAGAAGCAAAGCTGAAGCAAAAAAAAAATCGCAAGCAATATTAGAAAAATTTGGTCTGGAAAATAAAGCAAGTAGTATGGTATCTGAAATTTCTGGTGGAGAAAGGCAGAGGGTTGCAATTGCAAGAAGTATTGTAAACTCTCCAAAGCTTTTACTTGCAGATGAGCCAACGGGAAATTTAGACCCAACAAATTCTTTGAATGTGTTTTTGCTATTACATTCATATGTAAAGGAAAATAACAGCTCTATGCTTATAGTAACACACAACTATATCCTTGCAGAAAAAGCAGATCACATTTTTCAGTTAAAAAACCGATCATTAGTAAAGCTGTAAATGGAAGAAACAAGTACAATACAAAGCTACCTATAACTTGTACTTATTTAACCAATGGTCATTAACGGAGTATAATTCGCATGAAATGCTTTCATTATTTTTTATACACGGACTCTTTAACTTACGCTGTTTACTTAGAAAGCATCCTGACAGCATAAACATTGCTAAAACGAGAAATAATAATTGCCTAAACATAACAAGACTTTTTTTATTTATATTAATACGTTCATTTCTCTCATTTGTAAAGTTAGGCATATTCTTTTACCCTTATCTCTTTTTTAACTTTTTTGGAGGAAGTGACTGCACTGTTTAAGCGTAGTTTTATATAATTATCTATAATTTGAGCTACTTCCTCTTCTTTATCCCTTAAAAAGTGGTTAGTATCGTCTACTATATGGTATTCCATATGGTTATTTTTTACCGAATTTATTAACCTTTGTGCTAATTCTGTTACATCGCTTTCTTCTGAAATTGTATCATTATTACTTTGTATTATAAGTCCAGGAACTGGGCAAGGAGAGAGAAAAGAGAAATCGTACTTAGTTGCTGGAAGAGAAAGGGCAACAAAACTTACTATCTCTGGACGGCGCATTGTCAACTGCATAGCTACCCATGCTCCAAAAGAAAAACCAACTATCCAAATTGGAACATTGTTAGAGTTATGCTCCTGAAGCCAATCAATAGCTACTGCAGCATCAGTTAATTCTCCTATACCCTTATCAAAAGTTCCGGTAGATTTTCCGACACCACGAAAATTAATTGTCAATGCAGAAAAGTTATTATCGATAAAAGATTCATATATAGTATGTATAATCTTACTATCCATACTACCACCATATTGAGGGTTATGATGTAAAATTAGCACAACTGGTGCATTGGCATCTTTGCTTTGATGGTATCTACCTTCTATCTTTTTTGTTGAATTATTTAAAAAGACTTCTACCATGATGACTCCTAATAAAAACCTGTTTTGACAGGGATTGATAATGTAAATTGTTTATTAATTATGTATTAATTTCCCTGTTTTTGCAATAAATTTTTATCGTGTTAAAGTTAACATACATAATTGGTTGATGGTAAGTGACAAATAAGCCTGTGAGTTTATTCTCTCTGGAAGAAAGTAGTTGCGTGTATGCTGATTATAATGCAACTGCTCCAGTGAGTAAAAATGTAAAAAAAAGTATACTTGAGATTTTGTCGAAACAAACACTAAATCCATCATCGCTGCATAAAAGAGGACAAGAAGCGAGGAAGATTCTTAAAGAGGTAAGAGATAACGTACGTGATGCTCTTGACGTTCCAAATGATAAAGAAATAGTTTTTACGTCTGGTGCAACTGAAGCAAACAACCTCGTCATGAGAGGAATGAAAGGCTATCTGCATGTAATTTCAGCTACAGAGCATCCTTCAATTCTTAATTCTGCATATAATCCACATATAATACCCGTTAATCAAGAGGGTATTGTTGACTTTTTAGAGCTAGAAAAAATTCTAAGCGAACTTGAAGGGAATAAAGTAATAATTTCAGTGATGATGGCTAATAACGAAACTGGAGTTATCCAGCCTGTTAAGGAAATAGCTAAAATGGCACATAAATTCGGGGCAATCTGTCACACTGACGCTGCTCAAAGTGTTGGGAAAATCGAATTAAATATGAAAGATTTAGAAGTGGATTTACTTACTTTATCTGCTCACAAATTTGGTGGTATAGCAGGTAGTGGAGTTTTAATATTTGACAAAAAGCTTGTAATAGAACCTACTATAATAGGTGGTGGGCAAGAAAGAGGATTGCGTGGTGGTACAGAAAACATTGTTGCAATTGCAGGTCTTTCTGCTGCATTGCAAAACATTCCAGATCTTCTATCAAAAATGAATGAAGTGGAGAAGCTGCGTGATCAATTGGAGTGTGAATTATTAAGTCTTGTCAGTGATATCAAGATCTTTGGCAGAAATTCTGAAAGATTGCCAAATACAAGTTTTATTTATATGCCGAGGGTAAAGAATGATCTGCAGCTCATGCATTTTGACTTAAATAATATTGCAGTCAGCAATGGTTCTGCATGCTCTTCTGGAAAAGTTGGGCCTTCTCATGTTTTGCTTGCAATGGGAGCAACAAAAGAGCAAGCAGAATGTTCAATTAGAATCAGTATAGGTCCGGAGGTTAAACCGCGAGACATAGAAAAAATAGTGGATTGTTGGTATAGTATCTATAAGAAGAATGCTTTAGTAAATGCAAAAACTACTTTCACCATTCCCCTTAAATCATGATAGAGGGAATGGTGAAAGTAATTTCTATTGCCAGAGGTTGTTATAATAGTTAAATGCTGCTGAAAACCGATTTGCTTATAGTTATGGAAGAAATTCTCTAATTGCATACCACACCATTCAATTGTAGTATGTCATTTTATACTTGATAAAAACGCTGTATTGTATTATAATATATCATCAAGAGATAATAAGGAGTTACATATGTCTTATATGAAAAACGAACAGGATATTCGCTCTCAGGGCGTTTATTATAGTGCTGGACTCAGGAGTTACCTAACTAAAGTATACAATTATATGGCTTTAGCTTTAGGTGTTACAGGGCTTGTTGCGTTTTTAACAGTGTTTTCTGGTCTTTTCCAGGTGATTTATTCCAATCCTGTTCTATCGCTTGTGGTAATGCTATCTCCAGTTGCATTGGTGTTTTATATGTCTTTGAGGCTTCAACACCTAAGTGCTCAGTCAACACTTACTGTATTTTTTCTATTCTCAGTTTTAATGGGAATTTCTTTATCTCATATTTTTATAATTTATACTGCAGAAAATATAGCGAGAGCATTTTTCATTACATCGATCATGTTTGGTTCTATGGCTTTATATGGTAATACTACAAAAAAAGATCTTACCAGCATGGGTTCTTTTTTGATTATGGGAATCTGGGGGTTAATCATTGCATCTATAGTTAATCTGTTTCTTGGAAGCAGTCCTCTCTATTTTGCAATATCGTTTGTATCAGTGATAGTGTTTACTTTAATGACTGCATACGATGCTCAGAGAATCAAAGATGTTTATTATAGATATAATGATGGCTCAGAAGTTGCAACTACTAAGCTGGCAATACTTGGTGCAACTAATCTTTACTTTGACTTCATCAATATATTCCTCAATTTACTCAGGTTACTTAACTTGTTCAACAATAAGGATTAGATGATTTCCTTTTTAAGGGGAAACAATAAAAGTTCTATAGTTTTCCTCCTAATATCTTTAGTGGTATTGATGCTGTGTATTGCATATGCTTCAGTACCGTTGTATAGCATCTTTTGCAAAGCTACTGGATATGGTGGCACAACGAGAAAAGCAACTAATACGACAATAAATGCAACTGACCAAAAAATCAGGGTTTACTTCAATGCTGATGTAATGTCCGGTCTGCCTTGGGAATTTAAATCAGAAACTAACTACATCGATACAAATATAGGGCAACAAAGTTTAGTATTTTATTATGCAAAAAATTTATCTGATCAGCCTTCTTTTGGAATGGCAGTGTATAATGTCACACCTTTTAAAGCAGGTAAATATTTCAATAAAGTTGCATGCTTTTGTTTTGAAGAGCAAATGCTGCTACCAAAACAAAAAGCGGCTATGCCCGTATCCTTTTACGTAGACCCTGAAATAATGCGTGACAATAGTACAAAAGATTTAAGTGAAATAACACTATCATATACGTTTTTTAAGCTTAAATAACAAACCTTTTCCTATTGTAATCCGAACAAGGTTGTACGATATATCTATTGAATTGAGCAGGAGCTCTTATTTGCTTTTTGCACACTGACTACTTGTGTTTCAGTGTTCGTTGTTGCTAATTCCCATCCTTCATTATTTGCTTCACAAGCATTCCAACATTGAGCCAACTCCTTATTATTTTTTACAGAATCTGGTATTTCTATGTTGGGATTTTTTTCTAATGTATGCTTAATTAGAATCTCACAGCAATTTTTGCGTTCAATTGACTTATCCTTACAATATAATTCAGCAACACACTCTAAAGCAGTGTTTCCATTGTAGTTTTCATCTGGGCTATCATTCACTCCCGCTTTTATGAGAGCCTTTAATATGTCCGGAGAATGGGTCAAAACACAGGCATGTAAATATCCTTTTTCATTTTGCACATTAGCTCCTGCTTTTATTAAAACTTGCGCTAAATTTGTTAAAGTGTATAATTTATAATTAATGTCAATAGAAAAAAGACTATCTATTGGAAAGCCATCATAATCTTTCAAGTCAAATTGGTGATTAATATCAAATCCTTTTTTTTCCCAAGAAGTATATAAATATTTACAATAATCTCTTTTTTTATCTGATTTTTGTATTCTATATTCTAACCTTTCTTTTATTTTTTTTATTACATTGTTAACATCCAAATCATTATCTTCATCCACTTTGCACAACACATTGAATAAAACACCATAAAGCCAAATTTCTCTGTTCATGATAATTTGTGCCTCAAAACTATTAACAATACGCTTATGTAGTGTATAAACTCTAAATAACATTTTGCAAAATATTAATTGCTAGATAACATAATTAAAGTTTTTGTCTTACATTTATCATGGTTAGAGCTATACAAATTAAAAAAACTGGGGGGCCAGAAGTATTAGAATTTGTAGATAAGAGCATAGGTGAGCCAAAAGATGAGGAAGTCTTAATACGTCATACAACTATCGGCTTAAATCGTTATGATTTAGAACATAGAAAAGGTATACGCAAAATTAAAGATCTGCCATCAGTACTTGGAGTAGAGGCAGTAGGAGTTGTTGAAAAGCTTGGTAAAAAAATTAGTGATGGACTTAAGGTTGGAGATAGAGTTGGATATTGCACAGCTCTTCCAGGGGCATATTGTGAAAAGCGCATTGTACACCAGAAATATTTGATAAAAATTCCGAATGATATACCTGATGAAGTTGCTGCTGCAGTATTGTTTAAAGGTATGACAGCTCACTATTTAGTTAATCAATCTTATAGAATCAGGCCTGGTGCTTTTGTACTAGTTCATGGAGCTAATGGTGGTTTGGGGCAAATAATATGCCAATGGGCAAAGGATAAAAAAGGTGTAGTGATAGGTTCTATAAGCTCTGACGAAAAAATGAAGATAGCTTTACAAAGTGGCTGCACATACGCAATAAACTACAATGATAAAGACTTCGTTTCTAAAATCATGGAGATTACGAAAAATAGAGGAGTAGGTGCGGTGTATGACCCTATAGGTTACGCTACAAGCAAGCTCTCTTTTGAATCTTTAGGTAAGTTTGGCATATATGTTTCCTATGGGCAGATATCAGGTAATGCTCCTATTAATTTCTCTTTACTTAGTTCGCGTTCGTTATTTGCAGCTGGAACTTCGATATATCACTACAAGCACAATAGACTTACGTTAGTGCTTACTGCAATGGAAATTTTTGAAATGATAAGAAAAAAACTTTTAATTGTACGAATTAATAAAAAATATAAATTTGATGAAATAATAGAGGCTCATCGTGACATGGAAAATAGAAAAGTAAGTGGGCTAAATATTATCAAAGTTTCTTAAATAACTTAGTAACCTAAAATAATTATTCATTAAGTCATATCAACAAGAATTTCACATGGTTAGTTTTCTTATAACAAGTTAGTTTATTTGATGCAGGTGTAGAAGTTGATGATGTGTGTTCCTAGCTTTAGCTATTAGTCAATTCTTTCCATCCAAGAATCATTTTATTAGCTTGCCTCAATGTTTCAATAGAAGGCAAGTCTTCTGTGCTTAGTGGTAGACGAACAGTTTTGTGTTCTATGAGCCCAATGTCATGCAAAAGTGCTTTAGTAGGTATTGGATTGCTGGCAGTAAATAGAGCTTTGCAAGCTTGTTGCAAACTGTCTGCTTGAGGGTTCTTGCCGCTCATGCATTGCTTAACATATTCATGTACTACACTTGGCCAAACATTGGCAGCAACAGAAACCAGACCAGCCGCACCCTTAGCAGCCATATCAAATATCATATTATCGTCCCCACAAAACACCTCAATATTTGGTGCAACTTTCTTATACTGAGTTAAAGTATCAACGGTGCCACTTGAATCTTTGATAGCCCAAAATTTTTCGTGGCTGGATAAGTTGCGTACAGTTTCAGCGTGAAGACTCACTCCTGCTCTTGATGGAATATTGTAAAGCATGGCTGGCACATGTGCTTTTTCAAGCAGCTTTTCAAACCATAAAGTTTGCCCCATGATTCCAGGCTTTGCATAAATGGGAGTTGTCATTAGATAGCCATGAATAGGCATACCCTTGCAAAAATCAAGCCATTCAAGAGTCTGATATAGATTCACTCCTGGTACACCAATTATAATTTTCGTATTTAATTTTAGCTCACATACAAATTCAACTAATGTGCGCTTTTCAGAATCAGTAAGTGATAAGCTTTCACCTGTGCTACCTAGCAACACTACACCATTTTCAGCTTCAGCTTGCATTGTTAGTAAACGCTGCAAGCTTTGGTAATCTATACTATCTCCACTGCAATTAAAAGGAGTAACACAAGCAGTCCATAAAAATGTAGATTTCAATTGAAGTTATTAAAATGGTATTTCATCATCGATTAGTTCGTCTTTTATATCGTTGTCAAAACTTCCGTGTTTATCTTTTTGTTCTGTTTCATTTTGTTTGTATTCACTTGGCTTGTAATCAGAGTTTGACATACTGTTTCGTGAATCTAAAAGGGTAAGGGCACTATTAAAGTTATATAGCACCACCTCTGTCGTATACCTTTCACTACCATTTTGGTCAGTCCATTTTCTAGTTCTCAGAGAACCTTCAACGTAAACTTTACTACCTTTCCGTGCAAAGTCTTTAACAATTTTTACTAGTCCTTCACTAAAAATTACAATATTATGCCATTCTGTCTTTTCAGAGCGCGTACCAGAAAATTTGTCAGTCCAACTTTCAGATGTGGCTATCGAAAAACTTGCCATCTCTTTTCCATTTTGTGTAGTCCTAATTTCAGGATCTTTTCCTAAATTACCAACTAATATGACTTTATTTATAGTACCACTAGACATAATTATGCTTTAAAATAAATCTCTTTATTATCTTATGTGAGAGTATTATTGTCAAATTTAATTAAAAACGCGCTTGGAGGGATTCGAACCCACGACCTTTGCCTCCGGAGGGCAACGCTCTATCCAACTGAGCTACAAGCGCAGATGTATTAGATTATTTAATAGATAAACTATCTAAATCAAATTTTTGTTCTGGATAAAGCGTAAACATAATACCTCCATGTCCAAAATGTACATTTTTAGAATTGCTTATCCGTTCTTTTGTTATCTTTTGGTTTACAGCCCATGAAAAAGTTACATAATTTTCAGTTACTGAGTGCACTTTTAAATCCTTAGTATTTATAAACAACTTTCCATTTACCCATATTTTCCATGTATCGGGGGAAAAGTATAAAATTGAATCTAAACTGACTACTTTACAATTGAAATTTTCTTCCTCTGTAACTCCTGAAGACTGTAAGTTAAACTTTTCCATCTCACTAACTATTCTATTAACCTGCTCTTCATCAAAAAAAATGCTTTTTATGCTACCATATTGCGATAAAGTACTCTCTGCTGCCTCTTTTATTATATCGTCTCGATCTATATAATAATTGTTGATAAAAAAACACTCCTTCGCACGCAAATTTGCTATATCAATGAAGTCATTTATTTCTTGATTTCCAACTTTTAAAATACTTTTTAAGTACTTCTTTTCTATAATGATTCCATCATTAGAATGATGACAGACCATTTCATCATTGCCTTGTCTTTCTATATATACACATAAATTTTCACTATTTAACCCTAATATTTTATGCTCAATAAAATCTTCATTACTAATATGCTGTTGGCAAGAATATTTTTTACAAATCCCTATATTTTCTACAAGATCTTCGCAATTGCAATATGCACTAACATTAAAAAACAGCAGCGTAAAAATAAAAAACAACTTTATATTCATCTACTTAATATGGTATACCAATCAAAAACTATACTAGCTCTCACTATCTCTATCATATTACCACTTAAAATCTGGTTTATAACTTTAGCATCTATATTTCTCTGCTTATTCAAGGTAAGAGATCTGATCATAACATAACCAGGAAGATTTGGAATAGACTGTAGAAATAAAAAAATATGCTTATCGCTAATTGAGCTTAAACTTAGAACCACTTCACTTCTTATTACTTTTGTATGTTCACTTTTATTGTGGAGTTCAGCTTCTTCAGGTATAGAAATTGATATTTCAGGTTCTAACATGTAGTGTTTTTTATATAGCTTGTTAAGCTCAAAATTTAAATTTGTAATGTATCTGCTACTATGTAAGTTTGAAGAAGAAATTCTTTTCCATAAATCTAGGTTTTTATTTAGAACGACTTCTTTCTTTTGAATTTCAATGATCTGTAAATTAATAGAGCGTATTTCCTCAGCTGCAGTTTGATTTTTATTATAAACCTTTTTGTTATAGATAATAAAACACGTTGATAACCCTATTAATACAATAGATAACAATAAGTAATATATGCACTGAATTGTAGCTTTTCTTTTTAGTTGAGAGATAGTCATCAATCTACATTGCCTCTCCTATTTCAACATCAATAGATAGATTTTTCTCTTTAGTAGTAGGTAAGCTAGAGATACTAATATCATGAGTACGGAAATTATCGTTTAAATTTTTCTGTAGTTTCTCGTATTGATAAGAAATGTCTTTACCAGATTGAAAATTAAACCTTAAAGTTGTGGTAATATAACTTTTTGCCTCATTATAATTCCACTCAAACGATTGAAGCTCTACACCTGGTACTTTTAACTTTTCTGCATACTTAATTTGTGTAAGGGGAGAGTACTCTATTTTTGATAAAATATTATTTATATTAATAAAATCGTAAACTTCATCTATCTTTTTTACATTATAGATTTGGCTAAGTTTTATTAGTTTGTTATTTAAAGCACTCCGCGTTGCAGATAAATTATCAGCAACATTAAAATTTGAATACAAATTTTGCAAACAAAAGGCGTTAATTACAACTAAAACCAAGAGTAGGTATAGAAAAATTTGAGGAGAATTTAAATAAAGATAATTAAATAGATAAAATTCTTTAGTTTCTTTTGTGTTAAAAATATTTATTGGCTTATTCTTAAAGCTGTGAAACAAAATTGTAGTATCACAAAAGCTATCTTTTTCGCTTATAGCTAATTCTGCCCCCAATAGTTTACCCAGCTCATATGGAGTCAATATGTTCACACTATTCTCTGAAAAATTTATAACTGATAAACTAGATTTAATAGCTTCTGATACTATAATGCAGAGGTCGACAGGGTCATTTTTTTCAAATCCAAACTTAGTTAAAGATTGAATTGTATTTTTCACTTCCTGATATATTTCACCAGCAATGATTCCTGGTAAATTATCATTAGTAAATGGTATTAAACGTGTAAATATCATTTTGTTCTCTTTAAGAACCACTTGTCTATAGCCACCTGTTTTAGTTGCAGCAACTATAATTTTCCAGTTACTAGGATCTTTGTGTAGAATCTTTTTTGCTATACTGACTAGTTCTATAGGAAACATTAATATTCCTTTAAAGTTAGAGCCTATTTCAACAAACACGTCCAACCAATATTCTATTAAATGATTTGCTTTTGATGAAACAAATAGATACCACCAGTTTTGATTAAATTTATTCGGCTTTTCGACCAAGAGAATAGAATTTATATCGTTATTATGAGCAAAATGCTCTACTTTTGTTTTTGCTGATAGATAAGCACTAATCCTATTTACTCTTGGGATAGACTGTAGCAAATAGTTCTGATCAGTGTGATTGAGAACCAGATATAAGGGTGCTTTTTTATCTGATGAGAGACATGAAATTAAGTCAGAAACAACTTTATTATTTTTGTCCTTAGCAAAATATCTTTTATTTAAAGTATCATTTTTAAAATATAGTAACATTGTGCCTTCTTTTCCTATAGAAAGCATAAACTTACTTTTGGGTTTTGACCCAAACATATTAACAAAGTGTATACTCATCTAGAATTAAAAAGGTAATTTATTGAAATTCATTAAACATTAGATGACAATATTACTTATATTATAAGTTTTTGATAAAATTAGTAGTAATATTAACCCTTTTGTATGATGAAGGTTTTTTATATTTGTGCTAGACACAACTTAACCTGACAAACGAGGATTAATTATATCTCAGCTTGATATTTTATTCTCCAACAGACTGAAAATTGAATTGAGCTAAAGACTTGATTTGACGCACGTTGTTGCACATTACCATTTAGTATACTTGAACTGAACATTTTCAGTGAATCCATCTGGCATGACTGAAACTTTTGTATTCATATTTATTTTTAAGTAATTTACTAGCTCATCAACTAATATATCAGGAGCAGAAGCACCTGCAGTAATTCCTATTTTTTCTGCGCCCTGCAACCAATTTTTGTTCATACATTTATAATTATCAATCAAATAGGCTCTTTTTCCTCTGGAAATACACAGGTCTAATAAACGGTTTGAATTTGAACTGTTTTTGCTTCCTACAATTAACACTACGTCTGTAATTTTAGCCAATTTTTTAACAGCGTTCTGCCTATTTTGTGTTGCATAGCATATATCTTTTAAGTCGGGGCCTGTAATGCTTGGAAATCTGAGCTTCAGTGTAGCAATAATTTCTTTGGTATCGTCAATACTTAACGTGGTTTGTGTTACATAAGATAAATTATCTGGATCTTTGATTTGTAAATTGTATACGTCTTGCATAGTTTGCACTAGAGATATAGGATTACTTACTCTTCCCATAATTCCTTTAACTTCTGGATGATTTTCATGTCCAATTAGAATTAATTCTTTACCACTATCCTCATACCTTTTTGCCTCTTTATGTACTTTGCTAACTAATGGACATGTTGCATCAATCACTTGAACACCCTTTCTTTTTGCCTCATCCTCTATACTTTTCGACACTCCATGTGCGCTAAAGATCAATATTCCTCTATTGTCTTTAATGTCTTCTATGCTGCTTACAAAAACCACTCCTTGTTTCTTGAAGTCCTCTACTATATACTTATTATGAACGATTTCGTGTAGTACATAAACTTGGCGTTCATTTTTGTATTTCTCTAAAGTGATTGCTAATATGTCTACAGCTCTTTTAACCCCTGCACAGAAACCGCGTGGTTCAGCTAAGATAATCTCCATTTTTTAAGTAAGTATGTAAACATTGCTAAAAAGTAAGCTCCGCTCACTATGTTTCATATCATGACTGCTTTACTATAATTTCAAATTTATCACTACCAAGACTCTTGTTAATATACCAGGAACCGTCATCTTTAATTGTAAATTCAGGACTCTTGAGGTCTCTTTTTATTGTCTTTCCATCTTGGCCATCCATAGCAATATGGATATCGAATGTAACGATGTCTATATTTACCATGGCTTTTTTCCCATTGTCTGAATTTAGACTAAACTTGCCCAACATGACATCATTAATACTCACTTCTCCTGCATAAGTATCACACTGACCATCTACACAACACTCACTTTCAATATAAAAAAGGTCTAACATATTTACATCTATAAAAAAAAGAACTAAACTTATATACTAAATATAGCTTACTCTTAATAAGCAACTACAGATTACTTTAGCTACAACAATAATGCAACTGACATAATTAATTGTATAAGAAACTACACTTTAGAGAAATGGTTGTTTGGTTTTTTTATTCATTTTTTTCACCATACTGTCAATCATGTGTTTTATTCCTTGATATACAGAGTGTGTACTTTCATCACTACGCATATAAGCAGAGCAGGAAAATATATTATGCTTTTCGTCTTCTATTGATAGCTTTGTATCGCATGTTATATGTTCGCCGCCGAGCTTCTCTATCAACTGGTCTTTGTCGTCTCCTATAGTTACCTTAATCTTACTTTCTTCTTTACCTATCTTGCTACTTAAAATTAAAACAATAATGGCTGGAGATATGCATATAGTTCCTATTGGCTTTTTTGCAACAAAGAACTCTAAGACTAATCTTTCAAACTCAGGCATTACTGTTTTATTTTCAGCTAAGTCAGATAAATTTTTCGCAACTCCATATCCACCAGGTACGACTAGCATGTCAAAATTTTCAGCTTTAGCTTCTCTTAAATCATTTATCTCACCTCTTGCAATTCTTGCTGCTTCTACAAGTACATTCCTTTTTTCTTTTACTGCTTCTTTTGTTTTGTGATTCATAACTTGTGTGATATCAACATCAGGAGCAAAGCACGTGACTTCAACTTCCTGCTGATCAAACACAAGCAGAGTTAAGACTGCTTCTCTCACCTCTGTGCCGTCGAGGTGGCCGCATCCTGATAAAACCACAGCGGCTCTTAATTTTTTCTCACCCATAAAATACCTTGATTTCATATAATCTAGGTATTGTAATACAAATTCCATATTTGGAAAGGAGTAATTGTTTTATGTCAATTATAATATAATTAATAATTAGTATATATAATTAGGTATATTTATAATTGATGGGAATTGAATATGGTACAAGGTGGTGTAGTAAACCCAACCAATTCGGACGAGTTCATTGAAAATATATTAAAGTATATTAGGGAAAAGCCAGATTTGGTGAAAGAATTGGAGACTCTATTAAAAGCAGAAGAACTTTTAAAGGAAGGTGAAACTTTAAATGAATCAGCTATATCTAAACTTCTGATAGAAAAAAAAGATCTTTTTGAGGGTGTAGTAAGTATTGTAAAGGAGTATATTGAGAAAGACGATAATCAATTAAAAATATTGCTTAAACAAGTAAATAAAGTAAAAGGCATGGAGAAAGAGCTTGAAACTTTAGGCAATCAACTGTTAGCTCAAGGATTGATAAGTGGAGCAGCAGTGACAGCACTAACAGGTGCACTAGCAGGTTTATTAACAGTAGGAGGAGTGACCGGTGCATTAATTGTTGGTGGAGCAGCATTCTTAGGGTTTATGGCACTAGTTGCTATAGCTGCTATTGGTTATGCTATATATCAGCATAGAGGTGAGATAAAAGAAGGTGCGATTGATTCAGGAAAAGCAGTGAAAAGTCTTGTGAAAGATCTGATCGATAAATTGCCTACGATTCAAGACAGAGATAAAAATTTTTATAAATTACTTCAGGAATTATCTCAACTTCTCTTACAATCTGGTAAAGAAGGTAGTGAAATAAAAAACATTCAGGATAAAGCACAGATAATAGAAATGCTCCGAAATGAAGGTCAGCAATCTGCTATACAAGAGTTAGTAAAGAATGGAACTATTCAAAATTTTTCAGAAGCTGATATGATCAGACTTCTGGAAAAGGGCCTCAGTACTCATGAGGAAGATATGCAGAAATTGCTAGATTTGATGAAAGATTTTCTACCTGCAATTATGGCAAGTGGTAATAATGAAATAGAGAAAGTGGAAGAAATAGTTAATAAGAAAGTTGAAGAAATGAAGCCATATTCTCAAGTAGAGAATGTCAGTTTGAAGCAAGGGAAAGAAGGGAAAGGAAAGGGGTGAATTGATACATTTGAAGAGCGTTTTAATGTATCTGTCTATCTTATTTTGTCACCCTGCTAATCGGACACAAAAAATTACTTCCGCATATTTTCAATCTCATTATAATTACAAATAGAGATATTTTAAGAGCTCAAAATCTATCTTTAGTCTGCAGACTTTTTAATCAAACTTATTAAAAATGTATTCTTCAGTGTATATCTGTCGTATGTGCACTGCATTTTTTTCTAATCTTTTTTACAGGGGGATTTTATGTCCAGAATTCCAGATATTTGACCTTTACTTTAGCTAATAAAAACCAACTGGTACCTGCGGTTTTTATAGCTACGTTTCTCAAACAAGTTTCAAATGAATAGATTTCTTGCATAACTGGAATTTAAAAGTTGATGTCATTCTAGCGCGTGACACTAGAATCCAGTCCTTTTGTGCAAAAAACGTTGTAAAGTAACTTAGTTGGATCCCAGTGGGCTTTGTTGCACAGCTCTTCGGATAGTGGGTAATGTATAATAAATTCATGAAGCTATATCAAACTTAGCCATGCCTATTTCAGTAAATTTGTTAAGCAAATAACACTTGAGTAGCAGTTCCTTCTCACGATTAATCTCAGATTTATTCCTAAAACTAAATCCAAATATTTGCTTCAGTCGCGAGAAAAAACTTTCTATATAAGATCTCTTCCAATAATTTATCTCTTTTTTCCACCTCTTCATACCATCTTCATCATATGACTTTATGAGCTTGATTGTAGAATTTCTCTCATTCATATAATCCAACTTTGGATGCTCTACTGCATTATTTTGCGGAGGAATCCTTGTCTTTATGTCAAGCTCATCGCACAGTTTGTATAACTTCTTTCGATTATATGCCCTATCTGCATATATCGTGCTTATGTTATACTTGGTATCCACTCTTTCAATAAGATCACAGGCTCCATAGTGGTCGGAATAAACTCCACTACTGTATTTTGCAGCTATAACTTTTTTACTACCTATCTCTAGCATTACATGTAGCTTTCTTGTTTGCTCATAGCGGCGATACTTTCTATCTGTACCATTTGCCTTACTATGGCCTGGAATATTATTGTAGATGCTGATACCTGTACTATCTATAGCAATTTCAATATCTTCCATATCGTTCTTATCAACTCTGCAGTCGTTGATTTTGATATTAAGCTTTTTAAACCTTCTTGAAGCCTGCGAATAGCTGATAATTTGCAAAATTTTCCCTATTTGCTCAAGATATTTCTCTATAAATCCCACTGTTTGCCTAAGACCAATCCTGAATAGATAGGTTATTATGTGAATTAGAATCACTACTTTGTCGCTGTAGACATTGTTGCCACCTGCTACTTTTGGACTATTTTCGTACCAATTTTCAATGGCATCGTTGATATAATGAAAAACATTTCCCCTTTCTTGAAGAAATTTGTTATATTCATTGCAGTTACTGACTTTCATTCTTATTGGCATATTTTTCCTTTGTCGGCTAAATATCTATTTTATAACAAATTCCATCAGTAACTGCCTGTTCTTTCCTTGAGTGGTGCAACAAAGCCATCCCAGTGTCAGCTACTCTGATGACAAGACAGGTTTCAATATTTGCATGCATCTAAACAGATAAGCAATTACTATCAGAAAGAGGTAGACTATGCTACTCCTTTCTATCCGTTTTCTTGAGCAACCTGCTTTCAAGTCTAACACACATCTCAGTAATTATAATATCCAATTTTTGATCGTGTTTTTCCACAGGTAAATTTTTACAATATTGCTTCTCATAGGCTACACCTATAAATATTTTTCCAAGTGGCCGTAATTTTTTTATCATTTCATCATACCAACCACCGCCAAAACCTAACCTATTAAAATGATCATCAAAAGCAATAACAGGAGTAATGATTGTATCGGGGATTATATCTTCATCTGCTTTATTCCATTCCTCAAATTTTAATAACTTGTTTTTATTAGGGACTGCTACTTTATAATCTAAATCGAGTAAACGATGCATCAAAGGCACAACATTAATTTCTCCGTCTGTTGGAATGTACGCTGCTATTGTTTTACCTTTAACGTAGCTTAAGTTCTGATTAAAGAGATTAATAAGGGAACTTGCTGCATAACTGGAATAACTTTCATCAACATCTTTTCTTATGGTTCTATATTGCTTCCTTAGTTCCTCTTTGTGCTGTTTAGTGTCTTTGAACATGTTCTATCCATTTTGCAGTGAGCTTTTCTTGTAAACTATTTTGCTTCAAGCGCTCACTTAAAAAATCAAAGTCAACAAGCTCCATATCCTGGTCTTGATTACTGCAACTATAAACAAAACTTATTTCTCCTGTTTCCTTATTTATGTGTTGCTGAATACATTGAGCGCAGATTTCTTTCATCATGCACTGCATAGGAGAGTTAACTGATGATATTGCTATGTGTTTTGGTTTTAGATATGGCTTTAAAATTGTTTTTCTAGCTTCATTTATAGCTTTCATCATTTTATCAGAACCAATAGTGATGATTTTATCTATAGTGTTTAAACTAATAGTAATTTTACCTAACTTTCCTTGCTGATATGAGATTATTGCATCAACTATATTACCATGAAAGGATTTATCCTGTTCTCTGCTTGTTTCTATCAATCCTTCTTCACATGCCCAAATTACTGCACTTGATGCACGTTCTATCAGTGCTCGTTTAAATACATCACTTAATTTTTTATAGCCAGCGAAATATAAAACCTTATGATTGTTTTCAAGACATGCCTTCCCTATCGAAAATAACACTGCATTTCCAACTCCACCGCCAATGAGCATTATATTCTTCATAAACTTTTTATGGAGTAGAAAACCTCTCTAACTTCAATTAAACTGATAACTAACAGCTGCATTTTTACGCATATTATCCAATAACAGGTTGCTTTGTATCATAATCTTTTGTTGATACATTTCCTGTTTGATTGCTTCTATATCCATTGCATTATTTTTGATATCACATAACATCATCAACTTTGCAGTGCTATTTTCTCTTAATTCTACTATTTCATTCATATTTGTTTTACTAAATAAAATCTGTAAATCAGGATTTAAATTTCGCATTTTTATTTCAAACTCTTTTACGCTTGGCAACTTGAAATCATCTGCTAACTTGTCAAAATTTAAACAACTGACCTTTTGCTCCTTAAAACTAGAGAGTAAACTTTCTGAACCTTCAACTACAACCTGTTTCAGTTTTAAAGTACTTTTCAGCAGTGTATGATCGAGCTGTACCTTATCTATGACTTTTATAACAGAGTAACCTTCGCTTAAACTAACCGGACCTGCTACATCACTGATTTCTAATCCTTCCAAAACGTCCTTGAGTTTACCTTTTAGCTGACTTAAATTAACGGTTGCTTTGCTCATCTTTATTGAAGATTCTGGATTATTACTGGTACGTAATTTTTTTACTAAGTCTTCAGCTATCTTCTGATCGGGAATTATGAACTCCTGAAACGTAATAAGGTAATCAGACTTCTCTTTTTGCTTTCTTGCATCATCCACTTCTTGATCGCTGATATTAATAAGCGGTACAACTCCTACTTCAATAATCTTGTTCCACAGCAGCTGACACTTTATTTGTTTTTTTAGGGTATTGAGATCTATATTATGCTTTTTTACGTATTGATCAACTTCATCAGCCTTAAGTTTTAAACTTTGAGTTAAGAATAACGTGACAGCATTATTTAACTCCTCGTTACTCAATTCTATATTCATCTTCTGTGCTTCGCTGACAATGATAATTTCGTCTATTAACTGTCTTAGAATTTGAGATTTTACCTCTTTTTGATTAATCTTCTGAGTGCCAAGCAATGAATTTATGAAGTTTATACGTCTTTCGATATCTAAATTTGAAATTGGCTCACCATTTACATCTGCAACAATTTCAATCTCAGTTGCAAGTAACCTAAGCGGCAGCATTATTAATATCAAAATTAGTATTTTATGCATATAAAATTATTTAGCTAATAACTAATTCTATAATAAATACTGAATAAACGCTAGCTAACTTTTTAATAATTAAAAAAGAGGGTGAAATTACTGTAATGAATACCTAAACAATAATATACGGAAGGAGAGGGATTCGAACCCTCGATACGACTTTTCAATCGTATAACGGTTTAGCAAACCGCCGCCTTCAGCCGCTCGGCCACCCTTCCAAATTATTACTATAATATCAAGACCTTTACTGCCTGTCTAATGCTTTTAATTGCAATATTTGTATCTGTCCAGATGCATGCAAATATTGAAACCTGTCTTGTCATCAGAGTAGCTGACACTGGGATCCAACCAAGTTACTTTACAACGTTTTTTGTGCGAAAGGACTGGATCCCAGTGGGCTTTGTTGCACAGCTCTTCGGATAGTGGGTAATGTATAATAAATTCATGAAGCTATATCAAACTTAGCCATGCCTATTTCAGTAAATTTGTTAAGCAAATAACACTTGAGTAGCAGTTCCTTCTCACGATTAATCTCAGATTTATTCCTAAAACTAAATCCAAATATTTGCTTCAGTCGCGAGAAAAAACTTTCTATATAAGATCTCTTCCAATAATTTATCTCTTTTTTCCACCTCTTCATACCATCTTCATCATATGACTTTATGAGCTTGATTGTAGAATTTCTCTCATTCATATAATCCAACTTTGGATGCTCTACTGCATTATTTTGCGGAGGAATCCTTGTCTTTATGTCAAGCTCATCGCACAGTTTGTATAACTTCTTTCGATTATATGCCCTATCTGCATATATCGTGCTTATGTTATACTTGGTATCCACTCTTTCAATAAGATCACAGGCTCCATAGTGGTCGGAATAAACTCCACTACTGTATTTTGCAGCTATAACTTTTTTACTACCTATCTCTAGCATTACATGTAGCTTTCTTGTTTGCTCATAGCGGCGATACTTTCTATCTGTACCATTTGCCTTACTATGGCCTGGAATATTATTGTAGATGCTGATACCTGTACTATCTATAGCAATTTCAATATCTTCCATATCGTTCTTATCAACTCTGCAGTCGTTGATTTTGATATTAAGCTTTTTAAACCTTCTTGAAGCCTGCGAATAGCTGATAATTTGCAAAATTTTCCCTATTTGCTCAAGATATTTCTCTATAAATCCCACTGTTTGCCTAAGACCAATCCTGAATAGATAGGTTATTATGTGAATTAGAATCACTACTTTGTCGCTGTAGACATTGTTGCCACCTGCTACTTTTGGACTATTTTCGTACCAATTTTCAATGGCATCGTTGATATAATGAAAAACATTTCCCCTTTCTTGAAGAAATTTGTTATATTCATTGCAGTTACTGACTTTCATTCTTATTGGCATATTTTTCCTTTGTCGGCTAAATATCTATTTTATAACAAATTCCATCAGTAACTGCCTGTTCTTTCCTTGAGTGGTGCAACAAAGCCATCCCAGTGTCAAGCACTGGGATGACACCATTTGTTGTAAACTCACTTTTACTCTATGGTTATACTACCTTACCGCTATCCTGAACGGATACCAATATTTACCCATTAAAAACAACAACATTTTTCCGAATAACTGTAATTTAAGGCTAAATCAACGCAAACTAATTTCTACTTTTTTCAATGATTTCTTTTGCTTTTTCCACATTAGCCCATTCTCCAACTGTCACCGTTTTTCCCTTTTCTAAATCTTTATAATGAGAAAAGAAATGAGCTATTTTATCTAGTAAGTTTTTAGATAAATCAGAATAGTTTTTTATATTGTCATAATAGCTATCAACACTGGAGATAGGTACAGCTAATATTTTTTCATCCTCTCCTTTCTCGTCTTTGGTAAGTAATGCACCTACTGGACGCACCGATATCAAAACTCCAGGCGCTAAAGGAAATTGAGTTAGCACCAAAACATCCGCAGGGTCACCATCACCTGCGCAGGTATTTGGTATAAACCCATAATTGCAAGGATAAGTCATTGAGGTAGACAAAAATCTGTCAACTTGTAACAACCCAAGCTCTTTATTAAATTCATACTTTACAGGCTCAGCATTTGCACTTATTTCAATTACTACATTTATTTCATCTGGTTTTGTTGTTACTTTGCTTAAATCCATGGATTACCTCGTTATTCAAGAGAAGATATTATATAGCATACACTTTAAAAGTGCTACATTTATCATTCATAAGTAGAGATTCATGATTGAATAGGACCATTTGCAAAACTGTTAATAGTTGTATCATTGATCGTTGAATGTGGCGGTTCTTGAGGTGATTTTAGTAGTTGAAATAAAGCATATACTATTACGATAGTAAGTACTGCAGCAACTATGAAATTGATAAGATTATTTTGTGGCAAAATATTTGTTATTGAGTTGAATAACTTTTGCTCCATAAAGAAATAATCAGCAGTATATAATCCAATAGACAATATAAACATACCTAAAGCTAATTTACAAAATGTGTTTTTATGATTTTTGTTTTTTTTGTTACTGATACTAGAGTTTAGTCTGCATTCACTTTGTGGCACTGAGTAATACGTATTCTCAGGGTTTGTTACTAATTGTTCAAATGCATCACTATTTTGGTTTTTTAGTAGTTGCTCTAGAGTACGTTTGATATTTTTAGGATATAGAGAATCTTGACTGTCTTGCTCTCTTGCAGCTGTAAATGTCCCGTTCAATTCACTTATACCTCTATAATTAAGTGTATACTTGGTGAATCCATTTCTATACGGTAACTCAATTTTTCTTAATACCTTTATTAACTGTAAGATGTAACTGTAATACAGTGGTGTGTTGATTACTCTAGCTTTCTCATTAATATATTGATTGAGTGATAAAATATCTCCATTTCCAGTACATGTAGAAAATATACCATAACTAGAAAATAGTAATGCTATGTCTTTATCTATTTTTATACTGTGAATCGAGTAATAATGATTTATTACCTCTTTACATAAGCTAAACTCTTTATCAAATTCATTTGCATAGCTTATTTTGAGTAACTTTTTAATATTATTGAGTACTTGTTTCTCAAAGTCATCATTATTGTTAAATAGAGCTTCACCTTTCGGATTTGCTAGAATATTAAAAAGCTTTAGTTTTTTTTGATCTTCTGTCAATTCTACTTGATCTACAATTTCCCTTAGCAGTTTCTTCGAAGTGTCACAAAGAGTAGGTATTTTTTTACTTTCAACTGCAGCATATATTTTATCAATTACTTCTTGAGTATTGAACTGAGCATTTTCTGCAAGAACTCTATAAGCTTGAACATAAATTAAAAACAATCCTTGTAGACTAAATTTTAAGTTAAAATATTTATCTAATGGCTCTTGTTCTTTTTTATTAATGAATTCGAATAGACCTATATGATTTCTGTAATCCATGCAATGATGTAAGTCAGCATGTTGAAAACTGCCCAAACGAATAAATGCGGCTTCTAGTAAATTGCCCTTACCAACAATTTTTATTAACTCTTCAACTTCTTTAACCATCCCTCTAGTCCACAATATAATAATTATCTTTATAGTATAAAGAATATAGGATAAAACAGCAATAAATTTTATTGTATGTTTACATTCTGCATTAAAAAATTAAACCACCAAGTTAGGAGCATATCCAACCTCCACCTATAACTTGTTCGCCCTTATATGCTACACAGGCTTGACCTGGACTGATGCCAAAGTAATCGTCGTTTAAAATTACACAGGCTTTGTTCTTTTCGTCAGTTGAATATATTGTCGCTAAGCTTCCTGCATGTGATGACCTAAGCTTCACAGTTACTTCCATGCCTTCTTTTGGTTGTTCTAACCAATTTAACTCTTTGACCAATATCTTTTTTTGCATTAGAGCATTGATCGGGCCTACTACAACTTCATTATTTTCTGTATTAATTTTTATCACGTAAAGAGGCTCATTGTGTGCGATGCAGAGGCCTCTTCTCTGTCCCACTGTAAAATTTACTATGCCGCTGTGCTCACCTAGCACTTTTCCATGAATATCTACTATTTTACCTTTCTGCACAGATTGTGGAGCTAATTTAGCTATTGTTTTACTATAGCTTTCGGAAACAAAGCATATATCTTGACTATCCGGCTTTTCAGAAATTTGTAAGCCAAAATACTTTGCTAATTTTCTTATATCACTTTTATAGAACCCACCTAATGGAAATCGCAAAAGCTTTAACTGCTCCTCAGTAGTTGCAAACAAAAAATAACTTTGATCTTTACTTTTATCAATACTTCTGCACAACTTTACCTCACCATTTTCTTCTAATCTTCTTACGTAATGTCCTGTTACGAGCACATCCGCACCAAGATTTTTTGTAACTTGCAATAGATCGCGAAATTTTACTGTTTGGTTACACCTTACGCACGGTATGGGAGTTTCTCCACGCATATAGGTATTTGCAAAATCCTCTATTACTTCCTTTTTGAATATTTCCTCGTAGTTTAAAATATAGTGGGGAAAGCCAACACTTTCAGCCACGTATTTGGCATCATAAATATCCTGTCCAGCGCAGCATGCACCCTTTCTCGCATTACCATCACTGCCATAGAGCTGAAGAGTCACACCTATCACTTCGTACCCAAGGTTATACAGCAGTGCTGCAGCAACGGAGCTATCAACTCCCCCGGACATTGCAACAATAGCCTTAGTTTGATGCGGAGCTTTATCTTTTAATAAAGGTTCAATTTCAAATTCTTTTAGCATATAATTTATAAACACAAACCTGTGTCAAGCACTGGAATCCAGTTTCTATTACACAATTTCATCGAAACAGCATACTTATTTGTAGTCAAGTTCCAGTGTCAAGCGCTGGGATGACACCCCTTCCTGCTGGAAGTTGCCTTTAAATTACTTGGTGCGTGACACTGGGATCTCATTTATATTACATAATTCCATCAAAACAATTCGATCTTCAAAAACAATTTAATCTTGCTTGAATAAAACATGGCCAAAATAGTCCATGTTTTCAAGTACTTTTCCGCTACCCAGGGCAACACAACAAAGTGGATCATCTGCAACACGAACTGGTAATTTTGTTGTTTCACTAATAACTTTACTCAAGTTGCGCAATAACCCACCTCCACCAGATAAAATTATTCCTCTATCAACTATATCAGAAGAAAGTTCGGGTGGAGTACTCTCCAGTGCAGTTCTAATAGCAGAAATTATCTGATGTACAGGCTCTATTAGGCTCTCTGCAACTTGATATTCTGATAAAAGCATTTCTTTTGGCATACCACTCACTAAATCCCTGCCTTTAATTATCATTCCCTCTTTGTTGTTTTCAACTGGCAGACTGGCTGAACCGACGTTTTTCTTAATTTTTTCAGCAGTTGTTTCGCCAATCAATAACTTATGATTTTCACGAATGTATGACTTTATTGCCTCATCCATAATATCACCACCTACTCTGGCAGAACGTGAATAAACAATTCCACCTAAAGAAATAATTGCAACTTCAGTTGTACCACCTCCTATGTCAACAATCATAGAACCTTCAGGTTCGGTAACTGGAAGTCCAGCCCCAATTGCTGCAGCCATTGGTTCTTCAATTAAGAATACTTCATTTGCACCAGCACTTTCTGCTGCATCTTGTATAGCACGCCTTTCAACTGGGGTAGATCCAGATGGAACACATATGATAATACTAGGCTTATTAACAGTGAATCTTGTGTTTGCGCTGCGTATGAAATATTTTAACATTTCTTCCGCGCTTTTAAAATCAGCAATAACTCCGTCTTTCAAGGGCCTTATCGCTTCTATTTCTCCAGGTGTTTTTCCGAGCATCATCTTAGCTTTTTTGCCAAAAGCATAAGGAACGTAACTTCCTTTTTCTTTTACTCTTGCTACAACTGAGGGTTCATCAAGCACTATCCCCTGATTTTTCTGATAAACTAAAGTATTTGCAGTACCAAGATCTATAGCAATATCGCTAGCAAATAAACCTTTGAAAGTAAAAAAATTTCTGATTAAATTCTGAACAAAACTCATACACAACTCAAGAAAACCATTTATTGAGACAAATTATACTTTTCAGATAAGTAACTAGTGTAGCACTCAATATCTAAATCCCTACCTGTTACCTTTTTTAGCTGTTCCAAAAAGCCATAATTTGCACTATATACATTTTTAGAGAACCAATC
Source organism: Wolbachia endosymbiont of Kerria lacca (assembly GCF_051602725.1). Lineage (NCBI taxonomy): Bacteria > Pseudomonadati > Pseudomonadota > Alphaproteobacteria > Rickettsiales > Anaplasmataceae > Wolbachia > Wolbachia endosymbiont of Kerria lacca. The sequence goes on along the minus strand of NZ_CP192272.1, from coordinate 916,171 downwards.
GATAAGTAAACTGAAATCTCCTTTTACTATAGAATCTAAAAATTCGTAATGATTTTTCTTAATGAAAGAAAAAAACTGCACAGCAGCGATTAACGCTATGACTTTAATAGGAAAGTAGCCTATAACACCACTTATCCAATACTCATCTTGAAAATAAGTGTCTAGCTCATTTTTAGCTTTTACTGAAATCTTGTAATGCTTCATACCTTCCAGCCATTTATCGTGTAGATCTTTAACTTCTAACGTACCATTTATTAGATCTTGTTCTAATTTAGTTCTTAGCATAATGTGAGCCAATAAACTAAATTCATCCGCATTCTTCAAAAAAGATGAAAGATTTACTTTATTGAAAATCAAATACAAATTTTCAACACTACTATTAATTTTGCCTTTTGTAGAAAGTTTCTCCTTTATGTGTGGTTGAATGAACTCAATAAATTCTCTCGATGTTCCAATGATCTTTTCCATGAATAACCCTTGAGTTTCATACATAATATGTTTTGTAATTGAGCTCTTTATAGAATTTTGCGCTAAACATTTTTGATGAATTGCATAACCAGTATGCCGTAAAAGTAAAAATAAACCATAACAAAGGTCAGATTCATCATAATCGATAGAATCGTAATAAGAAATGGAAATCTCATTTGGTGTAACACTCATTTGCTGTAAGAATAAGGAACCAAGTTCAATCTGTCTCTGAACCGTAACTTTTTGTATATTAGTAACCTTATCCTTCTTCTGCTTTTGAGTTACTTTCTCTACATTTTCACTAAAAAATTTACCTAGCTTAGGAAATATTTCCTTTATGTTCTTTTCTGTGATATTAGAGTCATAGTCAGCAAGCAATGACTCATAGTTTGAGCGCTTTAATTGCTGCGATTTTATAGAAGCTGCTTCACGAGTAAGCTTAATTAGGTTAGTAAAGCATTCTTTCAGCTTTTCTAAGTTACTAATTTCAGAATTAGTTAGCCTCCATAAGTTTTGGCATTCAATCTTAGCTTTGGACAAAGATTTTACTAAATCAACAGGAATAGCACTGCTGCTTTTGTGTATCCCCTCTATTAACTTTAGCTGCTGAATATTAGCACTCTTTTTATTCCTAAGAGCATTCGCTAATGATTCCTTTATTGCATCATGAGAGATAATTTCATGTCTGATTTCCTCTAGAAGACACATTTGTTCAACTTTGTCCTCTACATTCAATTGGCTTTTGCTTAGTAGTTTTAGTGTGTTTTCGATATTCCTTACCTTATGTAATACTTCCTCTAAAAACTTATAAGATCTCATTTTTATTCATTGCTTTGAAACATCTGCTTAATATCGTAATAGATTAATAATAAAGTTAAAAGTATATTTGCTTAAAGTACAATAAAAAATTGTATTTTTATTCTTTTATTGTACTTCATTGCTAAGAATTGAGCATCTTATCAGAAAATTAATTATAAGATTGTAAAGAAAACATTTAGTATTTTATTTCCCTTGACTCTATTCTAGTATAGAGTGATTATTAGTACTAAAATTAAAATTACGCACTATATTTTAAATTTATGGAGGTTTAGTGATGTGGAGTAGACTGATTATAATGTGTTGTTTTTGTTTACTGCTTACTGGTGTAAGTTCTTGCCCTAAAAAAGGAGTAAATACGACAAATAAAATGAATGCTGTTGTTAAGCAGATAGGTGATAAAAAAGTTTTCTTTGATTATGATGAATCTAGTATCAGTGAAGTGAGTGCAGATGTATTGCTTGATGTGATGGAAGTGTTACAAAATAATCCTGACGCAAAGGTCACTTTAACTGGTCATACTGACAATCGTGGTTCTCACGAGTATAATCTTGCACTAGGAGCTAGAAGAGCAGATGCAGCTAAAAAATTTATGGTCAGCTGTACACCTTATCTAGAAAATAGAATAAAAACTGCTTCTAAAGGTGAAACTGAGCCTTTGGTTAATGTAAAAGATGATTCTAGAAATTCCAAGTATGAGAGAGAGCATGCTAAAAATCGTAGAGTAGAATTTTCATTCTCTGGGATCAAAAGTTAATCTCCTCCGATCCCAGTGCTGAGCACTGGGATGATACAGTGTACAAATCCTTTGCACAGATTGTTAGTTTGCTTGTATTGAAGTTCCGTAGCGATATAATGTAGAGAGACATAAACTACCTAACCGTCAAGAAACATAATGCGATTGGAGCTGTCATTTCAAAATATAGTTAATAAGTTTGCTTTTCATGATAATCAAGTTGCGATTGCAGTATCAGGTGGTGTAGACAGTGTAGTTTTATTGCACTTAATGATTAATTGGGCAAAAAAAAATAAACCTTCACTTCCTATAGCATTAACAGTAAATCACGGGTTACGTTTAGAATCTCAAAAAGAAGCTGATTTTGCTGTAAGCTATGCAAAAGAACTTGGGGCAAAGGAATCGTTCATATTAAATTGGGAGAAGAAAAATATTAAAGGCAATATTCAGTTGCAGGCACGAAAAGCACGGTATAACTTATTAACAAAATGGTGTAAAAATAATAATGTTAAATATTTATTTGTTGCTCACCACAAAAATGATCAAGCAGAAACGTTCTTGTTGAGATTAGAGCGGGGTAGTGGAGTAGATGGATTATCATCAATGGATTACAAATCTTTCTTAAATGGTATTTATATATTTAGGCCGTTGTTAAATTTTAGTCGTAGTGAAATAGAAAAGTATGCTAAACTTCACCAATTAAGATGGATCAAAGATAGAAGCAATTATGACTTAAAATACAGACGAACTTTATACCGTAACTTACTTAAAGCAAGTGATAATCAAGATGTTCTAACAGAGCGAATATGCCTGACAGCACTTCACATGAAAAGAGCTGCAAAAGCGTTGATGCACTACACACGCCTTGCACTTAATGACTGCGTTAATATTCATGATCTTGGTTATATTGAAATTAAACTAGATGAACTTTATAAACTGCCAGAGGAAATAGCTTTAAGGCTTCTTCTTTATTCTATAATGGCAATTGTCAACAAGCACTATAAACCAAGGTACCGTAGCCTTATCGCAATATTTAACAAAATATTGCAAAAAGATAGTGATATTAACTGTACACTCTCTGGGTGCAAAATAAGAAAATATGGAGGGAGCATCTTGATAATGAGAGAATCGTCAAATATACAGGAAATTAATGTACACTTACCATTAAATGGTTCTATTGAATGGGATAACAGGTTTAGCTGCACAATATTTGGAGATCAGGAGTGTTCAGTAACTATTGCTCCGCTAAAGAAAACACAAAAAATCCCTGAATTTCTAAAAAATTATGGTTATTGCTCTGAAGTTTACTATTCTTTACCTACAGTACAAAAAGATGGAAAAATGATTGCTTATCCTGATGTGAGTTATAACGGGAAAAGTACCGATGATGATAAGGTGCGATGCATTATTAATAGCACGATAAAACAAAATTTGGTAAGCTTGATTAGTATTTAATTAGAAATGTAAATGAAAAAATTTTTAGAAGGCTTATTGATCTGGTTAGTGATTATTGTTCTTATTTCAGTTGCTTATATTCAATTTAGCGGAAGTATAGGTAAGAGTAAAACAACCATACCTTTTTCAGAATTTTTAACTAGACTAGAAGATAATGATATAGAAAATATTACAATAAGAAACCAAAGCATCGAAGGGAAGTTTAGGGATGGGTCAGCCTTTAACTCAAGTGGTGTTATATATAGTGACTTAATAAAAAGTTTGCATGATAGGAAAGTGAAGTTCTCCTTTTCAATTGGAGACTCTGCAATAGGTATAATTGGTGGATTACTTATTCAATGGGTTCCGACGCTTATCTTTATCGGTTTATTACTTTTCCTTTTTAAACAAACGCAAGCAGGAGGTAATAGAACTATAAGCTTTGGCAAATCAAAAGCTAGGCTTATGACTACTGGGAAAAAAGTGACATTTGATGATGTTGCTGGGATTGATGAAGCAAAAGAAGAATTGGTTGAAATTGTTGATTTTCTTAAACAAAGGCAAAAATTTCAAGTTTTGGGTGGAAAGATACCAAAAGGATGTCTTTTAATTGGTTCTCCTGGAACTGGTAAAACTCTACTTGCTCGTGCAATTGCAGGTGAAGCTAATGTACCGTTTTTTAGTATTTCTGGATCTGATTTCGTTGAAATGTTTGTCGGTGTTGGTGCAAGCCGTGTCCGGGATATGTTTGATCAAGGCAAGAAAAATGCTCCTTGTATAATTTTCATAGACGAAATAGATGCAGTAGGTAGGCATCGCGGCATCGGTCTTGGTGGCGGTAACGACGAAAGGGAACAAACATTAAACCAGTTACTGGTTGAGATGGATGGTTTCGAGTCTAATGAAGGTGTGATAATAGTTGCTGCAACTAACCGTCCAGACGTCCTAGATCCAGCACTACTTAGACCTGGTCGTTTTGACCGACAGATTACTATTTCTTTACCTGATATAAATGGGCGTGAGAGAATATTAAATACGCATATAAAGAAAATATCGATAGCACCAGATGTAAACGTAAAAACAGTTGCGAGGGGAACGCCAGGTTTTTCAGGGGCTGATCTAGCAAATTTAGTGAATGAGTCTGCGCTTATTGCTGCAAGAAGAAATAAGAAAATTGTTACCATGGATGATTTTGAGTATGCACGTGATAAAGTGATGATGGGCATGGAAAGAAGGTCCTTAGTCATTACAGAAGAAGAAAAAAAGCTTACTGCTTACCATGAAGCTGGTCATGCAGTAGTTTCAGTTAATATGCCTGCTTCTGATCCTATACACAAAGCAACAATTATTCCACGTGGTAGAGCACTCGGTTTAGTTATGAGACTACCAGAAACAGATAGAGTGTCCCTCACAAGAGAAAAGATGCTAGCAGATATAACTGTTGCAATGGGTGGACGTGTGGCAGAAGAGCTAATTTTTGGCTATGATAAAGTCACAAGCGGTGCATCTTCAGATATAAAACTAGCATCAGATTTATCACGTTCTATGGTGACAAAATGGGGAATGAGCGACAAAATAGGTCCGATCTATCATAATCGCGAACAAATCACACATGATTCTGAGACAATTTCTGAAGATACGTTAAGACTTATAGATGAGGAAGTAAAGAAAGTAGTATTTTCTTGCTATGAAGAAGCAAAAGACATTTTAACCAAGCGTAGGAAAGACTTGGAGCTCATTGCTGAAAATCTACTGGAGTTTGAAACTTTAACAGGAGATGAAATAAGAGACATATTAAGTGGAAAAAAAATTGTTAGAAATGAAAATGAAGGTAAAGAAGAGATAAGAAGATCCTCTCTCTAATAAGATCTGGCTTTGATTTAACTGCTAAAATAAAAATCTTTAACCAGAATCTAAACTACAAAGCTATAATTAAACCTCTGCATTTTACCAATGAACTTCCTTGAACATTTCTCCAATTTTTTTCTAAATAACTCTTTGCCTATTTAAATAAGTATGTTCAGTATTAGAGCTTTCCAGACCGCTACTAGGAGAAAGATTAGGTTCTTGACCTTTAAACATCTCTATTAGCTTTAATACAGGAGCAGTTCCTGCTACAATAGCTCCTATAACAGCAGTAGCACCCATGATGAGAAGAATCGGTTCTGCAGTGGTGATTACACAAAGCTCAATACATAAACCAGCAATGACCATACCAACCATTGTACCAATGAAAGCACCTACAATTATGGACGAAACTACAACAATTAATTGTCCTATTTTTGAACTAAGTGGTACTTCTCTTTCACGTCTAATACGCCAACTTGGCCGCATTTGTTCTCTTGAACTTATTCGTTCTCTTATTATCACATTTTCATCCCTGTTTCCAAAGAGATTCAGTGGTATTTCACTTGGCTGTATTTGTTCTCTTGGCCTTCTTATATTTTCACTCCTGTTTTCAGAGAATAGTTCTCTGTCATCTGCTCTATCAAGATCTCTGATGTTATTTAATATCTCTTGTGTTCTTTGCCTTACTATATTTTCACCCCTGTCGCTAAGGCGAACTCTCTGAGGTTGATTTAGAACATGATCTAATCTCTCATAGTTCTTTGCCCTTCTTTCATTCACGTTTTCAAAGAAGTGGAAATTCAGAAATATCTCTCTTTCACTTCCAACATAACCTCTTGAATTTCGCTTTGATCTTCCTCCAATATCCTTAATTGTCTTTTCAAATTTTAATAGCGACTTGTTGTTTAGTCTAACATGATTCTGAGAATCACAAGCAACGATCCAGTCTAAAATTGGCATTTTTTGACTATCAAATCCTGTACCATGTTCTATATCATCATTAATGTGTTCTTTTAGTTTTTTAATTATCTCTACTGCTCTTAGCTCCATAGTTTCTATGGTACTATCTTCACTTTCTACCAGTATATTGAAAACAATTCCTAATAACTCCTGTTGTAAATCCTTTCGTTCTTTAATATTCATAATTAGCCTCAACTTTTATATGCTATTTTGCCAAAATAATTTTACCAAATAAGTAATATATATACAATAATTCTCGTTTAAAAATTTTTTTACATTGGCCTATCTAAGTTATGTTTTAGGATGTAAAAGCTTCTTACTTTAATAATTTATTAAAGTAAACCATATATGGATTGCTATTTAGGAGCAGCTGTTGTACTTTAATCAGAAGGTACAGTAATGTAAGAAGGAGATACTTTATGTCTTTAAAAAAGAAAATTTCTGAGTTTATAGAGGAACAGCTTGATATAAAATACCATGACAATTACTTGGCTTACACTATACACAATTGGGCTGCAAGTGAAATATCTAGATCTGTCGCTCTGTGTATAATTGGTTGTGGCGATTGTGAGATTAAGTATCAAGGTATTGCTAATGCATTTAACATAACGAAAGAAGAAATTAACCAAAGTAATATAGAAAGCATAAAAAATAAGATAGAAAGTGAAGCTAGAAAAGAAGGTAGTGAATTTTCCGAGTTGATTTCTAAAATGAATCAATCGCTGAAAGAACAAAGTGAAAAGTCTATTATACAGATTTTAAATTCATCTGCTGAAGAGATGTTAAGGAGTTTTTGTGGTAGTTCTATACAGAGAACAGAGGATAAAGAAGTTAGTCTGTCCTCTGCTTCACATGAAGAGCCTGCTACAGAAGATTTGGAAACTACTGTTAATTCTGATCTTTTATCAATTTAACCAGCTCCTCATATAAATTTTTTCTGTACCCAAGCTATATGTTTGTGAGAGGATAGTAAGCACTACATTTTTCTATTTCCATTATAACAGATTCGTCTATTTTCATGATGATCTTACTATTTGTACTCTGTCTAGGACTAAGCAATAGAAATAGTAGGATAACAGTAGTCAACCAAGATTCCAGCAGGCTTTGTTGCACAGCTCTTCGGATAGTGGGTAATGTATAATAAATTCATGAAGCTATATCAAACTTAGCCATGCCTATTTCAGTAAATTTGTTAAGCAAATAACACTTGAGTAGCAGTTCCTTCTCACGATTAATCTCAGATTTATTCCTAAAACTAAATCCAAATATTTGCTTCAGTCGCGAGAAAAAACTTTCTATATAAGATCTCTTCCAATAATTTATCTCTTTTTTCCACCTCTTCATACCATCTTCATCATATGACTTTATGAGCTTGATTGTAGAATTTCTCTCATTCATATAATCCAACTTTGGATGCTCTACTGCATTATTTTGCGGAGGAATCCTTGTCTTTATGTCAAGCTCATCGCACAGTTTGTATAACTTCTTTCGATTATATGCCCTATCTGCATATATCGTGCTTATGTTATACTTGGTATCCACTCTTTCAATAAGATCACAGGCTCCATAGTGGTCGGAATAAACTCCACTACTGTATTTTGCAGCTATAACTTTTTTACTACCTATCTCTAGCATTACATGTAGCTTTCTTGTTTGCTCATAGCGGCGATACTTTCTATCTGTACCATTTGCCTTACTATGGCCTGGAATATTATTGTAGATGCTGATACCTGTACTATCTATAGCAATTTCAATATCTTCCATATCGTTCTTATCAACTCTGCAGTCGTTGATTTTGATATTAAGCTTTTTAAACCTTCTTGAAGCCTGCGAATAGCTGATAATTTGCAAAATTTTCCCTATTTGCTCAAGATATTTCTCTATAAATCCCACTGTTTGCCTAAGACCAATCCTGAATAGATAGGTTATTATGTGAATTAGAATCACTACTTTGTCGCTGTAGACATTGTTGCCACCTGCTACTTTTGGACTATTTTCGTACCAATTTTCAATGGCATCGTTGATATAATGAAAAACATTTCCCCTTTCTTGAAGAAATTTGTTATATTCATTGCAGTTACTGACTTTCATTCTTATTGGCATATTTTTCCTTTGTCGGCTAAATATCTATTTTATAACAAATTCCATCAGTAACTGCCTGTTCTTTCCTTGAGTGGTGCAACAAAGCCATTACAGCATCACGTACTAGGATGATATAAGTATCATAATTTACGATTAGATTGACATAGGGTAAAGAGTAAATTAAAAGTTAAATAGATCTTTTAATACAGAATAAATGCCTATAGAAATATTGATGCCTGCTCTTTCCCCAACAATGAGTAAAACTGGAGGAAAAATTGTAAAGTGGTGTAAAAAAGAACAAGATAAAGTTGAAATAGGTGATGTAATCGCTGAAATTGAGACTGATAAAGCCATAATGGAGTTTGAATCTGTCGATGAAGGAGTTTTGGCAAAAATTTTAGTGTCGGAAGGAACAAGTGGCGTGCCTGTAAATCAACTGATAGCTCTAATGTTAGAGGAAGGGGAAGATAAAAGCGCACTTGATTTAGCTTCTGCCATCAATACCAAGGTTGAGAAGGAGGTTGAAGCCGATTTTTCAGTATCATCCAACCCTTCGATTTCATCTAGCTCTTTAATGTCATCCCAGTGCGTGACACTGGGATCTAAAAAAGAGGATAGAGCAACAGAAAATAGAATAAAAGTAAGCCCCTTAGCTAAAAAAATAGCTCAAAATGAAGGTGTTGATATAAAGCGATTAAAAGGTACAGGTCCATATGGTCGTATCATCAAAGCTGATGTATTAGAATTTTTAGATCAAACTAAAAGCTATGAGAGATTTGAGGAAAATACAACAGTTGAAGTAAGTAATATGCGCCAAGTGATAGCGCAGCGCCTAGTTGAATCTAAGCAAAATATTCCACACTTTTATTTAACTGTAGACTGCCACGTTGATAAGCTAATATCGCTCAAAAATGAGGTTAATTCAGCAAATGAGAACAATAAAGTAACAATTAATGACTTAATTATAAAAGCTGTGTCTTTCAGCATGAAAAAATTTCCTGATATAAACTCATCGTGGATAGATACTAAAATAGTAAGATACTCAAATATAGATATCTCAATTGCTGTAGCGCTTGAGGATGGACTGATTACTCCTATAGTAAAAAATGCTGATGAAAAAAGTGTTTTATCTATATCAAAAGAAGTGAAAGATTTAGTAAATAGAGCAAGATCTGGAAAATTAAGGCCTGAAGAATTTCAAGGAGGAGGGTTTACCATTTCTAATTTAGGCATGTTTGGTATAAAAACTTTCAGTGCTATAATCAATCCACCACAGTCTTGCATTATGGCTGTCGGCGCATCTAAAAAACAACCAGTTGTCATAAGTGAAAAAATAGAGATAGCAGAGGTAATGACAGTTACTCTCTCTGTTGACCACAGAGCAGTTGATGGAGGACTCGGAGCAAAATTTTTAAATGCCTTTAAGTACTATATAGAAAACCCTACGGTGATGCTTCTTGAGCCTTTATTATTATAATAAAATTAATACCTCTTAGTTTATACTTTTATTAGTTAATAGGTTTAGAGGTAAAATATGACTTATAAAAAGATAGAAAAACGTAGTATATCTTTTGATGCTACAAAATCAAAATTTTCAAACGATAGGTTTCAAATAGATTCCTCATCTAATGAGTCAATAGATACCATTGGTAAAAAATTTAAGTATGAAGTGAAACTTCCAGGTGTTATTCACACTACAACAAGAAAAAATAATGTTGGAAACGGATTAAATGAGTTGGATCTAAGAAAGAAAAATGAAAACTCTTTCAAGACACCAATAAAGAATATTGAAGAATCAGATAGTAAGAGAAACCAAAGTCATTTGCTGTTTCAGGAGGACTCATTTCCAGAACTACCAGCATGTGCATATAAGCCAGCACTGCTGCCAAAACCATCAAAAGAAAAAATAAAGGAAGCTGTAGATAAAATGCGCAATAATAGAAAAGCTCATAATTCTGCAAGTGTTGAAAATGGTGTTAGTTCAGACAGGTTCAAAGTGCGCCCGTTCTTATGTAGTGATATAGATGGATATGTAGCTCCTGACAAACGTGACCGTAATCTAGAAAGGTGTAGGGTTACACATGATAGCAGTAAGCTTGAAGCACAAATGGAAAGAAAGCATGGGTTTCAATCAGATCCAAGTGTTAAGCATGTAAAGGCTGATACTGTAGTATGTTCTATTACTAAAGGTCATGACAAAAAAGGCGTTAAATCTGATGTCTCATATACACAAGAGCCTACATCAGAAATGTCTAAGGTTAATGTGAGAGAATTAGCAAATAGGTTCCGCGGCTAATCATTATTGGATTTTTCGAATAACAATTGCTTAAGATTTTATAAACTGTGCATATAGTACTCTATAAGAGAAAGAGAAGTGTGACAACTTCTCTCTTTCTTAACCACTTGCTGAAGAACGTTTATCTTCTGTGGCATCTGGTGATGGAGCAACTAATCTACTCAAAATCTCATCTTTTGGTCCCATAGCATAAATAACCCCATCTGACATGACGATCACTGTATTGACTACAGATAGTAGCTGTAGCTTATGAGTGATGATAACAGTGGTAGTATTTTGCTCTCTTGCAACATTGATTGCATTAATCAAGCGCGCCTCTCCATTACTGTCTAAGTTAGCATTCGGTTCATCAAGCACTAAAAGCTTAGTATTACCATAAAAAGCCCTTGCAAGTCCAAGAAGCTGTTTTTGGCCACCAGAGAGTATTACTCCTCCAGGTCCTCCTATTGTTGTATCATACCCATTTGGTAAGCTCAGTATTAATTCATGTATTCCTGCAATTTTTGCTGCTTTGATTATTTCTTCAGGATTTGGATCTGGTCTCATGCGGGCAATATTAGCTTTAACGCTCGTGTTAAATAACTCAATATCTTGAGGTAAGTAACCAACATAATTACCAAAGTTCTCTCGATTCCAAGTATATACATCAGCGCCATCTAGTCTGACTACACCTGATATGGGTTTCCAAACACCAACGGTTAGTTTTGCAATGGTCGACTTACCAGAAGCACTTGCACCAATAACACCAACAACATCCCCTGGTTCTATTACAAATGAGATTCCTTTTACTGTTGGCTTATTGCTCCCATAAGGAGTAAAAAATACCCTATCAAATTCCAACTTCCCTTCAGGCTCTGGTAGAGCCATAGTTTGCTCTCTTTTTGGGGATGTTAGGATAAGTCTTTGCAGCCTGCCATATGACATCTTGGCTTGATTTAAAAATTTCCAAGTATGAACTGCTGCATCAAATGGAGCCAATACTCTACCCATCAAAATCGAGGCAGCAATAATGCTACCGGCAGTTTTGTGAGCTGTGATTGCAAGTAATGCACCTGTTCCAATTACTGAAATTTGGAGAGTTGAACGTAAAAATTTAGTAATACCAGTAATTACATTAGAACGATTCTGCGCTGTAACTTGCATTGCACGATTTTGATCATTCCGTTTACACCAATCAGAAACTATAAATTCTGACATGCCCATAGCTTCAACCACCTCTGCGTTTCTTGTTGCAACATCTATAGCATTAATATTGCGTATAGTTTCTTCATTGGTTTCTCGCAATATACGCTTAGTGGCAAGTTCATTCCATACTGCCATTGAAACTAATATAATGATCCCGGCAATAGCTATAAACCCTGTAGAGGTATGTATCATAAAGATCACAACAAGGTAAATTAGCGACCATGGAGTATCGAACAGTGAAAATATACCATTTCCTGTAATGAAATTTTTTATTACTCCAAGATCTCGTATTGCTTCACCACTTGAAGTTGAGCTTTGTACTGATGTTAACCTGATTGACCTTACTATTAGATCTGGTGTTGCAGTTTTATCAATCCAATCACCAATTTTAGCCATAGCTAAATATCGACAAGTTTCAAGCATTGCAGAACATGCAAACGCAGATAAAGTAATAATCGTCAGCATAACTAGTGTTGACACACTCTCGCTCGATATCACTCGATCAAGTACCTGAGAGGTATAAAGTGGCAAAAATAACATTAACGCATTAATCCCTGAGCTAAACCAGAAAATGAACCAAAACGCACTCTTGCACTTCTCTAGACAAGTATATAGTATACTTTGCTTTAATTCCTTTTTTATTGACGGAGTGATTTCCACAATCTTCCTTTTATTTAATTATATGTACCATATATAGTTTTTATTTCAAAAGTATTAACAGTTATTGCCTTACCATATCATTAATGTAATAAAATATTAATGATATGCGAATATAAACTTTTTCATGGAAATTTAGCAAGGCTATCTAATTTCTTCTCTACTATAACCTTATACGATAGCCTTGCCAATTGTTCTACGTTTTTCTTATCTACTACTCAATGACAGTTCTTACTATCACTCCTCTGAAAGTTGATGCTATCAGAGTCAGTGACTACAATCTGCATCTATTTTCCTCTTTCTATATGATCAGGAAGTATTACATATTCCAATGATCTAGCTGTAATTGCTCTTTTTCTCACACAAGATGGACTTGAATATACCCTTGGTCTATATCTTTCGAATTTAAAACAGTCAACAGTAATCCCCTCCTCAAAGTTAGAAAGTATTAGAGATGGAGATTTACTAACTTCCTTATCACTCACAGGATTATTTGCACTACCATAACTCACATGACGCGCTGCACTATGATTGTTACCACACTCTTCTCTTGAGGTTGAACTGCTTGGATTAAAAGGAGTCGAAAATATTGAATACCCATTGGTATCACCAAATCGTTTTATCAACCCACAGTTTTCTTCATTCATTTTTGTAATATTCTCGTGATTAGCACCTTCTGATAAGCTTGATGAAGCGATAAGATCTTCTTTTTTCTTACTAAAGATATTGCCTATTTTTAGCTTAGTTGCAACATTCTTGAATTTGTTTTTCGGAGCTTTTGGTTTAATTTCTGAATTCTCATTTATAGTAATTACACATGATGGATTATCTAACTTGTCCATTGTATTTTGTACTCTACTGTTGCGTCTTGAACACAGACTAAGTTTTGCTGTTAAATCATTCAAAACAGGTGAACTTTTTCTACCTTCTAAAGACTTATTCGAACATAGTAGTGCACTACCACCCCTACTCATTTTCTGAGGAGAAATATTGAGTTTGTCTTTACTCTCTAATCTAGTTTCATGCGTAAACTTGTAAAGTTCATTTTCCAATCGTGAAATATCTTCTGCATTCTTTATTAATAGTTCCAATATTGAGTTGTATTCCTCCAAATCATGATCCCCTACTTTTGTCTTAGCTAACTTTCCTGTAGCCTCTTCAATTCTGTTCATTTTTTCAGTATAGTTTTCTATCTTACGTTTAACAGGTTCTTTTTGAAGGCCAATCACTAAGTTGTATAAGATAAGTAAAAATGATATCGAAGAAAATGCAATGGAAATCCAGGTAGGAATTTCTTCCTTTTCAGATTCTGCATTATTATACTTAATGCAAACAGAAATAATCACACTTGATATTGACATGGCCAGATTATAGTAGTCTAGAAGCTTTTTGCTTCTTTCTTGATCTTCCATGTTAAGTTTATCATATTTCCTTTTTTTGTTTTCCCTTATTTCATAAAAGAAATCTAAAAATAACCTCAAGATATTTGTGTCACCATGTTTAAAAGCATAATCTAAAGCTGTTTTTTTTGCATTATCCTTTATATCAAAATTTATCTTTTCATTTAAAGTTTTCTCTCCGGTGCTGATTGTTAGGTAGAATAAGGCTTTAATAGCTTTTTCCCTTAAGTGCTCATTTTGTTTACGCTTTTCTAAAACTAACTTTTTCAAAAATTGACCTTGCTTAAAATCCTCATTTATAGTTTTTTCAAAATCATTATCACTCATTACAAGATAGTGTAATGCTGTTCTTCCAGATTTAGATACAACATTTAACATTTTCTTATTATAGGGGTAATGATTATCTTTCATAAAATATTCTATTAACTCAGCATTAAGGCTCATGGCAGCTAAATGTAGAGGTATAAGCCCTTGACTGTTTGTGTTAAAAAGTGGTACTGTGTTCCTAATAGTTGACTTAGCAATACTTTCAATAACATACTGAGAGAATTCTATGTCGTTGGCAAGAGCAGCCATGTGTAACGGTGTATTGTCATTTTCATCATATAACACTTTGATGCTAGCAGCCACCTTTTTACCTACAAGTTCTTTTGACACAAATTCAAGACATTCCTTATTGCCGCTCAAAATAGCTGCAAATAACAACTTTTTTTGTGTATTTTGTTCTAAAAAAATACCCTTTGGGCTTTTTTTTACCAAATACTTAACGCATTCTACTCTTCCACTGAGGATAGATAAGTGTAGTAAAGTTTGTCCATCCTTATTTTTCTTACTTAATATTTCTCCCACTCTCTCTTTTTTAAAAAGGTGCTCAAGGCATGATTTATTACCAACACGTGCTGCCATATGAAAGACGGTGTCACCGTTGCTATTCTCACGCAAAACCTCTTGATAAACGTCAAATTTCTTCTCTTCCAACTTTTTTTCTATCATGCTTAAAAACGATAAATCAAGTTGGGCAGCAAAATGTAAAGGGGTGTTTCCTTCATTATTACTCTTATTTACTTGCATGCTTCTGTCTATTAATAGACTCACACATTTTTTTCTTAGTTCTGTTTCTGTATTACTCGATAGAGCTAAGTGTAGGGCCATATTTCCTTTGTGTGTTTCTGTGCTTAAATCGTAATCAGGAAATTTCTTGAGTAAAGATGTTAGACAATCATACTTCCCGTACATTGCAGCTAAATGTACAAGATCTCTTCCATAATCACCTTTGGATTGAAGTATGCTATTTCCTATATTTTCATAAAATAGGTCTATACAATATGAATTACCATGTATAATAGCAATATGTAAGGGGGTGTTACCTTGTTTATTCTGAACAATTTTTGCACCTGATTGAGTAAACAATTTCATTAGCTGGTTATTTCCATGTTTTGCAGCTATATGCAATGGGGTGTTACCATCTACATTTTCTTGATTAATTTCACTTTTTCGTCTACCTAAAAATTTTAGATGCTCTATAAGAAAATTTATGGCATTTTCTTGAGTTTCTGAGTTACCTACAATCTTATGAAAAGGATTCTCATTATATTTATTTTTTAAAAATTGTACTTGATTATCAGTGAAGAATTTTATGCACTCAGCATTTCCAGATTGCACAGCATAGTGTAATGCGTTATTTCCATATTTATCTGTTTTAATTTTCTCCCTATCAAAAATTCCTTTTGCTGTCAATATTTCTTTTAAATATTCTAGGAGGTTAGGACTTCCGCTTCTGGCAGCATAGTGTAACTCGGTTTTATTATTGGTAGTGCAACTAAAATCTGCTTCATTTTCTATGAGAATTTTCAAGCATTCTTTATTGCCAGATTTAGCCGCATAGTGTAGTGGTGTTTTACCATCTCTATCTTTATTCCTTACTGCTTCTTTAATGTCAAAATTAGAATTTTCTATCACAAAACATAAAATATCTTCTTTACCCGACTCAGCTAAATAATGTAGAAGTGTTTTATCATTACTATCTGCAAAATTCTCCAATTTTATAATCAATTCTCTGCCCATACTAAGAATTAGAGATACAGCTATTTCAACATGAATATCATAATTCCTATTTTTCTTTTGTTCTTTCCTAATTCTTTCAATAGCCACTGTTAATAGCGAAGAACCATCATTACTTATTATATTCCATCCATCTTGACGAAATTTTTCAGCTAATGAATCACTTATATTTTCTGCTAAAATCCTGCTTTTTATACAATCAAGATTATTAGTACATATATTATAGTTTTCTTCTTGAGTTACTTTATTAATATAATCATATATGATTATTAGGTCTTGCTTATTGACTTTATCTTCTGAATTGCCTTGTAATGAAGAGAGGTCTATCTCACTAATTGCTCTGGCCATAACAACGTTTCCCGCAACAAATAAACCTGAACTGAGTGTCTTTGCGCTTGTACTAGATTTAGCTTTGAAAACACTAATAACTGTGTCAAATTTATTTTTGAACATACTGTACCTCATAAATAATAATGCCGGTAAGGCTTTAGTAGATACCACTGTAATTTTTAAGCCTACAAAAATTCACCAGCGGCCGCATTATATAGTAGATAATTTTTTGTGCTAGTAATATTTTTCTAATTCCCACTTTGGCCTTGGTGCAAAGTCAAGAGAGTCTACATAGCTTCTCTGTAACCTTTCAATTCCTGTCCATCCAACCATCACTGCATTGTCTGTACATAAATTGCTTGGAGGAGAAAGCACGTTCAAGTCTATGTGCTTTTTTAATCTCTCTTTCAGGAAATTATTTGCTGCAACTCCACCAGTAATTACAAAATCATTGATTTTAATATTTAAAGATACAGCGATACCAATAGCATTTCTGACTCTATCGAGTAATATGTCGCTAATACACTCTTGAAACGAAGCACACATATCACACACATCCTGTTCACTCATTACAAATTCTCGTGCTAAGTTTTTTACCGCTGTTTTAATTCCAGAAAATGAAAGGTCACATCCAGAACGTTTTATCATTGCTCTTGGCAGCTTAAATCTCATACCATCACCTTTTTTAGCTAACTCTTCAATTAATGGACCTCCCGGATAGCTTAGACCCAGCGTTTTAGCGACTTTGTCAAATGCTTCTCCTAATGAGTCATCAAGCGTTTCTCCAAGTTTGATGTATTTACCTACATCCTGTGCAATTAAAAATTGGCAGTGACCACCTGATATCAGCAGGACTAAAAACGGAAATTCAACCTCATATAGTAGCCTAACAACTAACGCATGTGCTTCTAAGTGATTAACTGCAATAAACGGTTTTTGTGTTACGTGTGCAATTGCTTTAGCCATCATTGTACCAATTATTAATCCACCTATGAGTCCTGGTCCTGATGTTGCTGCAATTGCATCTAGATCACAAAAGTTAAGGTTAGATTTTTCCATAGCACTTTTTATTAAACCACTTAAATGCTTCATATGAGCACGTGATGCTATTTCAGGAATCACTCCACCGCACTTTTTGTGCTCTACCTGAGAAAGAATTTCGTTAGCAAGCACTTGCTTATCACTATTTACAATCGCAACTGCAGTTTCATCGCAACTTGTTTCAATCGCTAAAATGGTTTTCATATATATTTGAACTCTTTAAATTGCGAGAACTATAACTTGAAATGTTGAAGAAGTGAACTTTGTTCTGCTGAGCTAATTATCATCTTCAAATATAGAACCAATTTTTTTGCTTCCAGGAGAAAATTTATTAGTCCAACTGCTTTGTACTTTGTTTATATCTTTAAAAGCAGTTTTATCGCTATATTCCTTTACTTCTTTATCTATTCTCTCCATTATTTGTAGATCCAGGTAGCTCTTTTTCCATTGGTTAGTAGCAAGAAATACTCTGTTTAAATCTTGAGTGCGAATTAGATATTCTTTATCTTTAGGATAAACTTCCTGAGCCCAAGCAAACAGCTCAAAATAGCGTGCGAATAACTCAGACGCACGTGATTTTGGAGTTTGGTAAACTTGTATCTCCTTAAATATAATTTGACCAATAATTTTTTGTACCAGAATATTTGACTGCTTTAAGTTCTGCTCAATATCCTGATAAACTTTATAGAGAAATTCTTGCTCTAAGCTTAAGTTCAGTTCATTTTCAACCATATGTGAAAGTTCATGTACTATGATGTAAGGATTTGACCTTCTTAGCACAATAACATACTTATTTAAACCAGAAGAACGAATTGTCTTACACACTCCCTCTTCCATATCCACTAATCCTTCTTGATATATTTCAAACGAGAGTCTAGTTTGCTTTATTATTGACAAAGTGAGGTTTAATGTATTTCTAAACTTCTCAAATTGATAGAGATATTTGACATATTGTATTACGTTTTCACTATTTCCTACTTGAGTTGCTTGTTTTATTAAGTTCCTGATTAGCATGCTTCATTATTAAAGGAATTTTCTTTATGCTCAAGAATTATAAAGTGTTTTCAGGAAGTATAGCTAAAAAAGTTTAATTTACTTACATTCCGCTACTTATTATTAGCCAAGAGGTATCACGTCAGTATGACTTAGGAATGTACTAGATATAAAAGTGCAATATCAAATATATTTTACTAAAAATCAATCAACTTTTCACATGTTTGCTCTTCATAAAAGAAGCTCAATGTTATCGTAGTACCAAGTTTTGCTTCACTTTGAATGTTGAAAGTCCCACCCATTAACTCTACTAATTTCTTGCTTAGAGGTAATCCGATACCTGTGCCTTCGTTTCTATATCCCGAATCTGCTTGGCCAAAAACGGACATAACTTTATATATGTCCTGCTGCATTATCCCTATTCCATTATCATGAAACTCAATAGTTAATAAATTTTTTTCTATATTCTCTTTAATAATCATTCTTATTAAACCACCTTGAGGAGTGAACTTGATTGCATTTGATAACAAATTTATTATAACTTGCTTCATTCTTTTGGGATCGGCGATAACTAATAATTGTTTATCAGATATCTCTTTCTTTAAACTAATCCCTGTTTCTTTTAGTTTAGGTGATAACATTTTTAAGCACGAATCTATTATCTTATTCAGATTAAACTTCACTTTCTCTACTGTTAAACTACTTGATTCAGCTTTAGAAAAATCGAGCACATCATTAATCAAAGCAAGTAAATGTGTACCAGCATTATATATATCGTCTACGTATTCCTTGTATTTAGAGTGATCTACAGAACCTAAAGTTTCATTTTTGATCAACTTTGCAAATCCAATAATAGCATTAAGAGGTGTACGCAACTCATGTGTAACACTTGCAAAAAATTTTATCTTATTTGCATTTTCTTGCTCTAATGCCTCTTTAACCCTTTGTAATTCAATATTAGTTTTATGCTGCTTGGCTAGCATTTGGGTATTGGAAAAGTGCAAATAAAGCATTATTAGTATTAAGATAACCAGTAATAAGCCCATTAATATTGAAAATAGACTATATACCATAATATAAGAGTCATTATAGCTTTGAATGATCTTCAAAAAAAATGAAGGCTTAATGTCATCTTCATGAAATATAGGGAAAGTAGAAGTTAATGTATTTCCTGTAGCGTAAAATATTTCTTGATTGCTTAGCAATTTATCAATTTCATCATTTGTAAGCAACTGCTCATAGTCATGACCTTGAGTATTAAAATTACTGAAAATTACTCTGGCATTTTGATCATACAGTATTAAGCTAAAATTTCTTACTTTGCTTACTGATTGTAACAATTCAGCACGCAATTTTACCAACTGGTTTATGTAATCAAAACTGTTATATTTAATATGATGTTTTTCTATTAGTAAATAATGATATTTTTTTATTATACTATTTTCCAATAGATCTTTTAAGTTTGCATTTGAATTACGGTAAAAAGAAAGAAAATTATTCTTTAATGAATAACTGCGGTATATTGTGCCCAATAAAACCACAAAAATTAATAAGAATAGCGAGATAATTTTTGTATATCTATTTGTTTTTAGTGTAGTAAAAATTAATTTACTTAATTTATACATATTCTTCTCATTGTGAAATAACGTCTTTTATGGTATTAATAAAAAATTAGCATATCATACTTTTATGACAATTTCTCCTATCTTGCCAGTTTATTCTCCTATTAACATAAATTTTTCTTATGGCAAAGGTATTTACTTGTATGATATCGATAATAAGCGCTATATAGATTTTCACTCTGGAATAGCTGTTAGCAGTTTAGGTCATGCCAACCCACGATTAACTGATGTCCTAAAATTACAAGGAGAAAAACTATGGCATATATCAAATACCTATAATATATCTACTGCCAACAAATTTGCAGAAAATTTAATAAATAACAGCTTTGCTAATACTGTATTTTTTGCAAATTCTGGATCAGAAGCAGTGGAATGTGGACTTAAAATCGCTAGGGCCTATCAAAATGGAAAAGGTAATAAAAATCGCTATAGAATTCTAACATTTCATGGTGCATTTCATGGAAGGACATTTTTAACTTGTGCAACAAACGATAGACAGAAATTTTCTGAATTACTGAATCCTTATATTGACTGGTGTGATAACATAGAGCCCAATATTGAGAGTGTAAAGAAAGCAATTTCTAATGGCATAGGTGTTATATTAATAGAACCAATACAGGGACAAGGTGGTATTAAAGTAATGAGTGAAGTCTTCATGAAAGAGCTAAGAGAACTATGTAACGAAAACGACATACTGCTATTTTTTGATTGCGTTCAGTGCGGTGCTGGCAGGACAGGAAAGTTATTTGCATCTGAACACATAGGAATTAAGCCTGACATATGTGCTCTTGCAAAAGGAATAGGAGGAGGTTTCCCTCTGGGGGCTTGTCTTGCAACTGAAAAGGTTGCTAAGTACATGGCGGTCGGTATGCATGGTTCTACTTTTGGTGGTAATCCACTTGCAACTTCAGTAGGTAATGCTGTATTGGATGAATTGCTCGGCCCTGGCTTCTTAGAAAATGTTGAAGTTAGAGGTAAGTCTTTAAAAAACAAACTAGAGGACTTAGCAAGCAAGTTTCCAATGATAGAAGAAGTGAGAGGAAAAGGGTTGATGCTAGGAATAAAAGTAAAAATGAATAACCAAAAATTTGCAGAAGAGCTAAGTCACCGTGGTTTACTCACTGTTGGAGTAACATCAGATAACGTTGTAAGAATCTTGCCTCCACTCATTATCACTGAAAAAGAGATTGATGAAGGCATTGAAATCCTCACTCAGTATTTATCTGAAAAGTTCTAGTTAAAAACTAAACCTTCCTGCTCACTAGTTGTTGGCTGTATCAAAATTGCAGATAAAGCAGTAGATACAACTTTATCAGCTACTTCATTTGTACACTTTGCCTTTTCCTGTTCTCTTATCAGTGTAAGCTCATTTATATCACTTAGTGAGTCAAATTTTGTTATATCCTCAAATATAAACGATTGCACGATGTCTTTCGGAATATTGAGAAAAGCCGAGTTACCAAGCGATAATGTCATATCTAACAAACTTTTCATTGAGCCGTTTCTCAAAACACATTTAGACAGTTCTCCTAAAAGAATTGGCACTCCAAAAATAAAAAATGCTCCTCTCACTAAATAGGTCGTTATTTCATATAACAATGCACCACACAAGAGTGCCAGTGGTCCAAATACTATAAAACCGCAAAGTAAAGGCAATTGCATGGTCTGACCTGATGATATTCTACCTATAAGCTCCATTGAAATTATAAACCCAATAAGTAACATAGCTCTACCTAGATATGTCCTTTCTTTAGAGCGTTTGTTAAAGTTTTTCTCACGTAACTTAGAAAAATCATTATTGACTCTTACGTCAAAAATATTATGGCCATTTTTTAATTTGAGCTCCAAGTTCTCTATTCCATGACGCCACTTATGGCACCTTACAACTTCATTAATTACCATACTAATTCGATCATTGATCTTGCATAATTTGCTTTCTTGATATAAATCTCCTTGATAATACTTTTCTCTAAATTTCACACAGTCTAATTTCTTTAAATCAGATAAAAAATCTTTAATTTCTTGTGCCATTTTATCAGTATCACCTCTGTAGCCTACAGCTTTCAAAATTGCTGCTAAGTGTTCATTTTCAATTTGAGCAATTGTTCTATCTAATGCACGTATATATTGCTTGGATTGAAAATATGAGATGATTTTTTCTTTACATCTATCCTCATTGCCTTCGTACAAACTATTTCTTTTGAAACTGCTGTCATGTTCTTTGGCAATTTCTAATGCATGAACCAATACATTTTGCGCCTTCACACTACTTTCACAGTGACAGTTTCTGATTATGTGTACATACGCTCTTGCACTGGTATCTCCAGATTTATCTATATTGTACGCTTTAGCCAAAAAGACTAAATAGTCAAACCCTGCCCAAAGATAATACATTACCTTTGTTATAGCACTCCCCACAGAAAATAAAGCTGAGCGTGTGCAAGATAATTTACCGTTGTTTTTAATTCTGTTCTCATATGAACGAAGGTATGCCTCTGTACTTTTTAAAATCCTATGTAAATCTTGTTCTGTCTTTTTGACATCAAAATCATTTATATCATGAACTTTTTCATACGTTTCTTTTATCAAATCACTAGAAAACTTCTTCAGAGCTGAATCATCAATATTTCCTAATGCATCAATATTTTTACTAATATAGATTTCTATTTTTCTTCCAAGTTCTTCTCCCATTCTATTTTTTAGCAACTTATTGTATTTATTAGTAGCTGGAAACAAAACTTTCTGACAAAATTTCTGTGGTTCCTTTTTAAAATTTGCTAAGATCTTATTCACAAATAGCTCAACTTCTTCACCTGCAGCAGCGAAAAACCATGATTGTCTGCTCTCATTACGCTCTCTATTTCTTCCAAGATTCTGTAGGGCTTCAGATGGATTATTGAACTGACTAACCGAATCTGCAAATATTGATGCAACATGATTATATTCACTATCAAATCCACGACCTTTCGATCCATCTATAACCGTTGTCAACGCATATTTAGCCAATGAATCAAAATCTCTTTTTTCATAATCACAATAAATAGTTCGATATTTACCTATTTGATTACGTATTATCGCTGAAAAGGGTCTATTTTCTCCAATACCAAGATCATTTTTCCCAATTCCTGCAAAGATACATTTATTTTGTTTGCAGAAATCAATGAGACTATGTAGTATACCTTCCTCTCTTTCCATGAGGTCATGGAGCTCTTTGCTTAAGCGCCAATTATCAACTATTAAGCTGCATTGCTCATTATCACTTTTACTCAGTGCTTCAATTACTGTCTTTATTTGCAGTAAGAGCTCATCTCTAGCAAATTGCTCACTAAAGCCTTTTCTCTCTAGGTAGCTTATAATATTGTTATCATTAGTGGTGCTAACATTCTTTTTAACATCTTCTATCAATTCACTCAAACCTTCTCTTCTTTTTTTATCTAAAGTAATATTATCACACTTCATTAAATATGAGAGAGTAAGATCGATCATTGAATGCATTACTCTATATTTTAGATATTCAGCAGTACTACTGAAATCCACCTTTTCTTTTAATTCAGATATCTGCTCTTCTGTCAGACTAGGATGTTGCTTTTTAACGCAGCTTATAAAGTTCGCTTCGCGTAACTTGAGCCTATAGTCTTGATAAGAAATCCCTTCAGGCTGAAATTTATTATACACTTCATAACGTGTACTACCTTCATATACTAAATTATCTCTACCCTGCAACGCAAAGTTAAGATTAACTATACTATTTACATCATCAGCTAAAAGCAGAGCACTTTCTCCAATTGGGCTTTGCACATTCCATCTTATAGAAGTTAATAAATCATCGGTATCAACAAGCTTATTGTAATTAAAAACTTCTTCGCTCTCTTCAACATATTCATAAGCTGGGCTCGATTTTTCTCTAGTAAATAAGCTACGCACGTTAGCAAGAAATCTAGAAAGCAGTTCTTTTGACTCTACACCAGTTGCTTTAGTTAGTACCCACCAAATTGGCAACATTACTATACCAAATATAAACATAGAAATTGTATAATATAAGTTTCCAATCAAAGCAGAATACAGCCAATAATCTGAAGTTAGACCAATTACAGCAGCAACATTACTATTTATAACAGGAAATAATGTAATCATAGGTATTATAGTAACAGCAATATTCACTACAAATGCTAGAGTGAAATTTGTTCTCCTATTGGTTTTTGCAATAACACTTGCTGTTTCGATGGCGTTTGCAATACAACGTCTACTCAATCTTGTCGGGCTGATAACTTTTCCGCATCTATTTAAAATCCTTCTCTTTGGTGTTGCAGTGAGGTAAGTCGTAGGATATTTCTCATCAAGCTTGCACATGTTCTCAAAATCCTGCTACTTATTAATACTGTCTGCTTCATCAACACTAATCCACAACTTGGTATTTTGGTCTTTTAATTTCCGATCATTTTCTTGCTGTAATAGCAGGTCATGTGTTATTATAATTATTGTAGGTTCAGTTTCCTGCAGTGCATTTTTAATTTCCTCAGCAGTTTTGGGTGTCCTAATGTTTACAGTAAATGCACTACTCATCATTTTTTTAGCTTGGTTTACTAGATCACTGTTTGGTACTGCAACCAGATGATGAAACCCTGCTTGGGCTAGTACATGGCTCCACATTCCAATATCGTAAGTCTTGCCAAACCCAGTTTCTGCATCGATCAGAACATTACAGTTAGTAGTAGAAGGGTTGCGTAAATGTTCTAATGCCTCTTCAACAACAGGTTTACGACGTGCTACTATTATAGATTCCTTTGTATCATCAAGTTTTATAGATTCACCTTTTAGCTTGCAGTTGATTTTTTCTAAGCTACTTATAATACTTTGCTTTTCTTGATTGCTGATAGAACTCACACATTACCCGCTATAATTATTACAATATTAATTGTATGTTAATTCAGTAAATTGTCAATTCTATGGACAAAAAGCTGATTTCAACTATCATATTAATATGAATATATGCCTCGGAATAATTACTTCTCCTCATGGAATCAAAGGAGCTGTCAAAATAAAAACCTTTACTGAAAAGCCCGAAAATATTTTCCTATATGGTGAACTAATAAGCGGAAGTGAAAATTATAAAATAAGCTTGGTGTCTGTTGTCAGTAATAATTTAGTAATAGCAACAATTAGCGGTGTGAATTCCCGTAATGAAGCAGAGCTTTTAAGAAATAAAAAGTTATATATAGAAAGAGATAAGTTACCACAGTTAAATGATGAGGATGAATTTTACCAAGATGATCTTGTGAATATGGAAGTAAGACTAGAGAGTAATGAATTATATGGCTATGTGAAGTCTGTGAATAATTTCGGCTCGGGGGATATATTAGAAATTTTGGTTATCAGCACAAAAAAAAACATTATGTTATCTTTTACTAAAGAAGTATTTCCATACATCAACATGAAGGAAAGGTATATAGTAATCAACATGCCAGAATTCATTGGCCAATAAAAATTTTGATATTTGTATAAAGTTATTTATAATAATCAGACCAAATTAAAAGTGTAATTATGGCAGAAAGGGCTAATGATATCAGGCCAGGTCAGGTACTAGAACATAACGGTGGTTTATTTTCGGTTATAAGTATTATGCATACTCAACCTGGTAAGGGTGGTGCTTACATACAAGCTGAAATGAAAAATATCAAAACTGGAGCAAAGCACTATGAAAGATTCCGCTCTGATGCAACAATCAGAAGGGCAATTTTAGATGAAGAGGAATATGTTTATCTCTTTACTGAAGGGAATATCGTAAATCTTATGCATCCAAGTAATTACGAGCAGATTGTTATAAATTTAGACTTATTAGGAGAAAAGAAGTCTTATTTGCAAGATAATATGAAAATTAAAGTAGTAACTTATCAAGATAAAATAATTTCTGCACATGTGCCTGATCACGTTACACTAACTGTAAAAGAAACAGAGTCTGTTATCAAAGGGCAGACTGTTACTGCTTCTTATAAGCCTGCAATTTTGGAAAACGGAATACGCGTTAACGTGCCTCAATTTATAAAAGAAGGTGATAAAATTGTAGTACATACTCCTGATAACAGCTATTACGAAAGAGTGAAAGAGTAAATGGCAATTTCATCACCACGAATCAATGTGATGCTTGATTCTGTACGCAGTGCCTCCAAGCAGCTTATACATGATTTTAATGAATTGCAAATTTCAAGCGTTAAGTCAGCAGACTTTATCAATAAAACTTATTCAAAATCCAAGCAACTTATATACGATTGCTTGAAAAACTACAACCAGAACTATGACTTTATTTTTGAAGACGATTTAGGCCAAGATCTAAAAGAAGGCAGTTATACTTGGTTTATTATGCCTATAGAAGGCAAGGAAAACCTTTTTAGTTGTATGGTTTATTTTGCAGTATCAGTTTGTCTCATTCATAAAAACAGAGTTGTAGCAGCTGTGATTGATGCTCCAGCCCTTAGAGAAACTTTCTGGGCAGAGGAAAAGAAAGGAGCTTTTCTTGAAGATTTCAAATCTCGCCATGTAAAAATGCGGATGAAAGCTCGTGAAGGGGGAATAATAGACATAAGTGGTAATTTGTTAAATAAATTACCACTTGACAATAATAATCTGCGCTCCCTTGGCTCAACGGTACTAGGTTTTGCATATCTTGCTGCCGGAAGATACAATGGAATAATTTACTCTGGAATTAATAAATATAAAACTTCACTCGGTAGGCTTTTTTTGCAAGAAAGCGGTGGGAGATTAAAGGAAGATAACGCGCTTGTCATTGCTGGAGATATAAACTAAAGTTCATTCAAAAGAGCAAAAGTCACGTAGTGAAAATAATAAATGGTCTTACCTACCCCTCATTGCAGCAGGGTGGCAAAATAAGATAGACGAGAAAAGACAACTATAGGAACAAATAGTCAGTGTGTGACAATGGCATCTAGTCCTTTTGCACAAAAAATGTTGTAAAGTAACTTAGTTGGATCCCAGTGGGCTTTGTTGCACAGCTCTTCGGATAGTGGGTAATGTATAATAAATTCATGAAGCTATATCAAACTTAGCCATGCCTATTTCAGTAAATTTGTTAAGCAAATAACACTTGAGTAGCAGTTCCTTCTCACGATTAATCTCAGATTTATTCCTAAAACTAAATCCAAATATTTGCTTCAGTCGCGAGAAAAAACTTTCTATATAAGATCTCTTCCAATAATTTATCTCTTTTTTCCACCTCTTCATACCATCTTCATCATATGACTTTATGAGCTTGATTGTAGAATTTCTCTCATTCATATAATCCAACTTTGGATGCTCTACTGCATTATTTTGCGGAGGAATCCTTGTCTTTATGTCAAGCTCATCGCACAGTTTGTATAACTTCTTTCGATTATATGCCCTATCTGCATATATCGTGCTTATGTTATACTTGGTATCCACTCTTTCAATAAGATCACAGGCTCCATAGTGGTCGGAATAAACTCCACTACTGTATTTTGCAGCTATAACTTTTTTACTACCTATCTCTAGCATTACATGTAGCTTTCTTGTTTGCTCATAGCGGCGATACTTTCTATCTGTACCATTTGCCTTACTATGGCCTGGAATATTATTGTAGATGCTGATACCTGTACTATCTATAGCAATTTCAATATCTTCCATATCGTTCTTATCAACTCTGCAGTCGTTGATTTTGATATTAAGCTTTTTAAACCTTCTTGAAGCCTGCGAATAGCTGATAATTTGCAAAATTTTCCCTATTTGCTCAAGATATTTCTCTATAAATCCCACTGTTTGCCTAAGACCAATCCTGAATAGATAGGTTATTATGTGAATTAGAATCACTACTTTGTCGCTGTAGACATTGTTGCCACCTGCTACTTTTGGACTATTTTCGTACCAATTTTCAATGGCATCGTTGATATAATGAAAAACATTTCCCCTTTCTTGAAGAAATTTGTTATATTCATTGCAGTTACTGACTTTCATTCTTATTGGCATATTTTTCCTTTGTCGGCTAAATATCTATTTTATAACAAATTCCATCAGTAACTGCCTGTTCTTTCCTTGAGTGGTGCAACAAAGCCATCCCAGTGTTAGCTACTTTCATGACAAGAAATAAAGCACTGATTTTGTACATTAACCATGCTTTTAAATAGATATCTTATTCTTGGCAACTTTAAACTCAACAACAGACACAAACAGATAATTTCTCAAAAACTTTTACAAGAGATTTTGTTAAATGCTCTATCATTTCATTTGTATGGTAAGGCGTAGGAGTAATACGGAAGCGCTCAGTCCCCTTTGAAACTGTTGGGTAATTTATATGTTGTACATATATTCCATACTCATCAAATAACAATTTTGATGCTTTTTTGGACAACTCAGGATCGCCAATTATGATTGGAATTATATGAGTTTCTGTTTGCATAAAATTCACTCCTGCATTTCTCAGTGAGTCTTTTACTTTCTCAACCACCTGCTTCTGCTTTTCTCTTTCAATGTTGCTTGATTTTAGATGCTCAACGCTTGCCTTTGCTGCTGCTGCTAAAACGGGCGACATAGCAGTAGTAAAAATAAATCCTGGGGCTGAACTTCTTATTACATCCACCAAGCTCTTTGAAGACGCTATATATCCACCCATCACTCCAAAAGCCTTTGATAATGTACCCTGAATAACAGTTATTCTATCCATCAAACCTTCTCTTTCTGCAATTCCGCCACCGCGCGGTCCATACATGCCAACTGCGTGTACCTCATCCAAATAGGTAATTGCATTATACTGATCTGCTAGATCACATATCGCTTCAAGCGGTGCTACATCACCATCCATTGAGTATACAGATTCAAGTGCTATTATTTTCGGCGTTTTTATATCTATAGACTTTAGCAACTGCTCTAAGTGATCAACATCATTATGCCTAAATATGTGCTTCGGTCTTTTTCCTGATTTTATACCTTCTATCATTGAAGAATGGTTTTTCTCATCTGAAAAAATTACCACGCCCGGAATAACAGACGATAAAGTACTAAGTGTAGTTTGGTTGGCAAGATAGCCACAAGCAAAAGTTAAAGCAGCTTCTTTTTGATGCAAGTCAGCCAAAGATTTCTCGAGCTCAACAACTTCCTTTGTTGTACCTGATATATTTCTTGTTCCTCCAGCACCAACAGATGAATTTTGAATAGCAGCAATGACACTATCGTTTTGTGACATTCCCAGATAATTATTACTGCACCAGACAATAACCTCTCTATTTCTTTCATAATCCATAATATAGGGAAGTTTGCCAGGTAATGACGCAAAATGCGTAAATTCACGATAGCGCCCTTCTTCTTTTATATCTTTGATTTTATTTAAGAATATTTTTTCGTAGTCTACCAAGTTTTTATCTATTAACAATCAATATAATTATAATAAATTATTAAATGATAGACTACTATATTTATTACTTAGACTGACATTCTTCTGTCTGCATAACCTTTGTGACCTGATTATCCTCAACTAAGCTTTTAGGCCTATAGCAGTACGTAATTGTAGCTGCAATAAGACAACAAACTGCAACTGCTATTCCTATTGCTAACATTTCCAAGTAAACTGCAACAGCCACCCCTGAAACAATAACGGCTATCGCAAGCGCAGAAGCAGCTACAACATACTTCTTTGTATTTTGTGGATTTTTTTTGAGGCCACTTTTGCTGCTTTGCTCATTAATTCTTGGCAATTCTGTTTTTGGCTGTCCATTTCCGTTAGCAACTTGTTCTACATGCTCAGTAGGTTGATTAACGTTAATATCATTATTAACATCTTCAATTTCAATCGAAAGAAATTCATCTTCATCATCACTTGTTAATTCTACTCTTAAAGTACAAGGAACAGAATTACTAGAAACAGTACCATTAGCTGTTGCTTCAGCTTCCACTGTGTCAATTACAGATATTCTTGTTTCATGACCTTCTTCACTAATTTTTTCAAATGGAGAATTACTATTAGAGTCTGAGGAAGTTCCGGCAGAGCAATCACTTTTATTACCTTCAAGTTTAGAAAAATCATCCTCCTCAGAACTCAGTGATGGTGAGCTTTCTTTAGACTCTACCAAAGGAGCTTCTTGGCTACTTGCAGCAGCTTCTACATTGTTGTCTACTGGTAATGTAGCAGCAGTGTGCTTGAGCTCATTTTCAAGAAATAGTATTATTTGTTCAAGAGCCTCTTTTTGCTCACCCTCTTCCAAATTTGTAATTTTGTCATTTGCTTGGTCCAAGAGCTTCTGTACAGTAGGTTCATATGTGCTGACTTCTAATTTCTTTAATAAATGTATCAAACGAGTAAGATTGATTCTATCGACAGCATTAGACAATTTTTCTCCTATAATTTTTTCATTTCCAGGCATTTTACCCTCCTCACAATTATTACCTATAGCTTCTTCTATTGAAGCCTCTTCATTATTCATAATATTCTCTACTTTATCAACAATGTTTCTTTGCGGCTGTTGATTATCAATATTTTTGGATTCTGGATCTTTTTTAATATTTAAATGCAAAGGTGTTTTATCATCTAAACCTTCAAGAAATTTTGTGATTTTTGATTCACTAGAAGATTTTTCCCTGTTTTCTTCCCTTACCAAATATAAACTTTTCGTTCCTACCAGATCTAAAGCTGTTTTGCCATCTCTATCTTGAATGTTCCAATCAGCTCCCTTGTTTACAAGTAATTTTACTATTTCAAATTTATCATGGTAAGCAGCCCAATGTAAAGCTGTTCTGCCATGCCTCTCATCTTGAATATCAATCTCAGCGCCATTTCCAATAAGCAAGCCCATTAATTCTAAATTATTACGTGCCACAGCCCAATGCAAAGGTGCATGCCCTGAATTGTCTATACTATTAATATCAGCAATTTTATGATTAATAATAGTCTTTGCTACATCTATAAAATCTTGTTGTATAGCATAGTGCAAAAATTTTTCTGACATATCAGAAACTCTAGACCTGGCTTCAGTATCTTTAAATTTATCTAATACCGCTTTCACGCATTCTTGATTACGAATAGACAACGCCCTTCGAAGTTTTTCACATATGCTATGCCAAGGTAGAATAGTACTTCGATTTTTTTCCAAATCTTCTAATAAAAGCTTAGTATAGCGCTGTCCACCAACACCAATAAGTAGCCTATCGAGACCTTCATCTTGCGTAAATAATATACTTTTATGCGTTTCTGCATACCTTTCCACAAGTGTGTCATCAGCTGCAATGGCTAGTAGTGAAAGCTCTTTTACTGAATAATTATAATAACCATTTGTTTCATCATAGCTATTATTCAACAGCACATTGTGCATATGATCAGTCAAATTAAGCTGTTGAGAGCAAAAATCCTTCAAATTACCACAATTTAAATCAGTAATAAATCTATCGCTTTCCTCTATATTATTTATAGTTTTATCTAAATCTGCATAATCACCATAATTTTTTGCTTTATTTATAACGTCTATTAATCCATCAAAGGTTAAATTTTTAGGGGTAATGGTAAATTCTTCTTCATTATGCCTTGGTTCTATATTAACCTGATCTTGAGGCCAAAATAACTCTGTTGCTACAACTGCTGTAACTTCTGCAACACCTACCAATACATTCGCAACATTACCTAAAATGCCTGGATCAGTAACTACTTTGTTTGCTACTTCACTACTATCAGATGAACTCTCAGTAATAGACAAGTCTTCAGCAGCAAATGACTTAGGTCCTTCATTCATATTTTTCTCAAGAGTCTCTGTAATTCTATTATCCTCATCTTCGAAATGCCTATTTATTTCATCTAACAAACTTTTGCCATCAACTTTGTAATTCTCTAATTGTTCAGGAATAGCAAGTGTTACTTTGCCGTTTTCATACTCTACCTTACTATCTCGAAACTTAAGGGTGAACTCTAAAATAGCATCAACCCTGCATATTTCCTTATTTGTATCAAGTTCTCTAACAGGCATACTTGGACAATACTGAATATTGAGAGAACCTTGGCTATTATATACAATACTTATCTTTCTATCGTTGGCATGAGGCAAGCTTAGTTTATGCTTAGAGAATATAGGAGAGAGCTGCATTAACAAAGAGCCATCATACCCAGCCTGATTGCAATTAGTAATTAACTCTTCTAATATATTGTCATTTGGAGTTTCTGCCTTAGCATATTTAAACATTTCTGTGAAAACTTGCTTAGCAAACAGGCGGTAATTTGCATTTTCACTCGAAATTAAGTGATTGTGCTGGCAATATAACTCGTGAACATACGCTTTGCTTATTGTTTGCCCATTAATTACAAAATCCATTCTTTCCAAATCAAGTTGTGCTTGCTTGCCAGAATTTGCATTCCTATTATTCTCACCTGCCTTTACTTGACTTAGCAAAGATTGTGTTAGCTGAAATTCCAATTCAATTGCTCTGTTAGTATTTTGTCCTTCCTCAACCTCTGAACAATTGCCTGAATCTCCAGAATGACGATGCTCCTTAATTTCTTCTTGTTCTAAAACTTCAAATTCTTCTTCAGCACCTGAATCTCTGGAATGGCGACGCTCCCTTTCTTCTGCAGTATCTACTGCTGGCGGCATGAGCCCACCAAGTAAATTCCACCCCATGTTTTACCCCCTAATTATTAGCTAAACTAAGTATAGCATTAAATAGAAATTTTGCCAAGCAAGTTATTGAGCCTTTTAGCAAATAGACTTACGTCTTCCATCTCTTCACCTTCCACTATACAAGCTTGATAGAACAATAAGTAAATCATATCTCCAAGTGTTGGATTTTCACCATTTTTAGCGTGAGATTCCATTATGTTTCTTATCAAAGGATGCTTAATGTTAATTTCAAGTACTTTTGGCGTGCGGTAATTTAGCTGCTTCTGTTCACGTAAAAAACGCTCCATACGGAGGTCCATAGTTCCTTCATCAACTGCTAGACACACAGGACTATCGGTTAATTTCTTAGAGATCTTTACACTTTTTACTAAGCTTCCAAGAACCTTGGTGAAGTATTCGAGTATAGAATCCGCGTTTTCTTCGCTTTTGTTTTCATCTGATTTATTTTCTTCATCTTTCTTGCCTTCTTCTGAAGAAAATTTTTCTAAATCAACATCAGCGCGGGTCACAGACTTAAATTTTTGATCTTTATATTCATGAATCACGCTAGTCCAGAAATCATCAACTGGATCAACAAATAGAAGCACTTCCAATCCTTTGCTGACGAATCCTTCAAGTTGTGGACTGTTTTTTACTGAATCGAGACTATTACCTGTGAGATAGTAGATATGTTCCTGTTCAGGCTTCATTCTGCTTATATAATCATCAATGCTAACTAGCTTACCATCACTGGTGCTATGAAATCTGCAAATGGAAAGCAATGCTTCTCTTTCATCAGTTGGCATAGCTTCGCAAAGACCTTCTTTTAACACCGCACCAAAATTGCCCCAGAATTTTGTATATTCCTCTAAATTCTCTTTTGCTTTTTTGCCGAGCTCTGATATTATGCGCTTAGTTAAAGATTTCCTAATCTGCTCAACTACACGATTATTTTGCAGTGTTTCTCTGCTGATATTGAGAGGCAAATCCGGTGAATCAACCACACCTTTCAAAAAACGCAAGTACTGCGGTATAATCTGCACATTATCTTCAGTGATAAACACTTTATTTACATACAATTTTACAGAGCAGCGTCTATCTGGATGAAATAAATCAAAAGGCTTGATAGAAGGAACATAAAGCAAGTTCGTATACTCTATTGCACCTTCATTTTTATTATGAAATATCATCCAAGGCTCACCGCCCACATGTGCAACACCACGGAAGAAGTCGTTGTGCTCTTCTGGAGTAACGTCATTTTTTGGCTTAGTCCAAATTGCAGCTTTGCTATTTAATTTTTCACTTTTTCCTTCTTCATTTACAAACTCAACGGGAAAATTTATGTGGTCAGAGTAAGTAGTAACGATGTTTTCAATACGGAATTTGTCTAAAAATTCGCTTTCTTCAGGACGCATGATGAGCGTAATTTTTGTGCCACGAGAGATTTGACCATCTAATTTGCTGATTGAATACTCTCCATCTCCTTTAGATTTCCACACCCAAGACTCTTCTTCTCCGGCTTTCCTTGATTCTACTATAACTTCTGAAGCAACCATGAAGCTTGAATAAAAACCAACACCAAACTTTCCAATCAGCTCTACAGCTTGGCTCGAATCTTTATTATTCTTAATTGCATCCAAGAATTTTTGCGTACCAGAACTTGCAATCGTGCCAAGATTATCTATTAAATCCTGTCTGTTCATTCCAATTCCATTATCGGTTATATACAGCTCATTCTTATCTTTACTGGAGCTAATAGTAATCTTCAACTCATCACTTGAATCTAATAAATCAGCATTTAATTGTGATTCATAGCGCAATTTATCACATGCATCTGATGCATTTGATATTAACTCACGCAAGAAAATATCCTTATTAGTATAAAGTGAATGAATTACTATATTTAGTACTTTGCCTACTTCAGCGTCAAATTTTAAACTTTCAGTTTCTTGTATGTTGTGCATTTTGAGCTCCATTATTAGCCTACTACTCTAATAATTTAAGTATTGCACTGCGATCTTTCAAGGTCACACATGCTAAAATTTATGTGGGCCAACTTATGGTTCCAATGCTAAACTGGAATAAGTACAACCATTGTGTCATGCAAATTAAAAAGAAAGTGCTAGAATATAATATCTCTTATTTGCTTCAAAGATTTGTTAGTCTTTGATTCTTTTTTTTTAAAAGTAGTCTCAAGAGAGATTTTAAGCTTTTTCCATTCTTCTTGACCATTTGGCATTAAATCACTCTCAATCTTCTCCAATACTTTCTGAGGTGATGAATATAATTCCTCGTAC
Source organism: Wolbachia endosymbiont of Kerria lacca (assembly GCF_051602725.1). NCBI lineage: Bacteria > Pseudomonadati > Pseudomonadota > Alphaproteobacteria > Rickettsiales > Anaplasmataceae > Wolbachia > Wolbachia endosymbiont of Kerria lacca. The sequence continues at coordinate 881,346 of NZ_CP192272.1, read as the reverse complement.
AAATCAGTGTTTACTGACTGTAGTATTACTAAAAATGTAAATAAATTCGGATCAAGTAATTCTTCTTTTGCATGGTTCAAAAAACATAGCTTTATTCTTCTTATACAGTATTGTATTGCCTGCAGTGATAATGAGAAGCTTTCTGCATAAAATATAAAGCTATCTATAATTAAGCTCTTTGATTTTTTCGGTAATTCAGAACTTTCAAACAGTTTTCTTATAAACTGATCTGTTGGCTGTTTTGGCAAATGCAAAGAGAGATCAGTAAAAGATTTTAGGCTAAAATTTGGTCCAAGTATTGTGCTAATTGCTCTTTGCACATTACTCTTATCTTGGCTAACAGAGATAATGAAAACCAGTCCCTCAACATCAAGCATGTACTTTATGGATTCTAAAAAATCGACAATGAATTTAGGGCGACATATATCAAGATCATCCACCATTATATAAATGTTTTTGTCTTTCCTGATTTTATTAACCACATCTGCTAGTTGTATTTTAAAATCTCTAATGTTCTCTTTTCTCCTTTGGAGAAGATTTAACTCACCCAAGACAAAACCAATGTCTTTCTTATCAGCCTCTTTTGCAGCATCGAGAAATACTGAAAGCATAGCAAGTGGAGATTTACTGATCAGCTTTCCTAATGTATTGAGAGAAAATAGTTCTTGGTTTATGTTTTTGAACTGCTGTATAACACTCCTTTTTACTTTGTATGATGCGAATAGATCCTCAAACAGGAAATGCAAAAAAGAAGGCAATGGTTGATCTAGCGCACTAATATCCCATGCGCTGTAATAAGCTGCAATTTCATTTTGCTGCTCTAGATCCTTTACCCATTCTTTCAAAAAAAACGTCTTACCCCATTTATCATATCCTTCTAAGGATACAATAGAAAAAGACTTACCAATTGTCTTGATTATAGAACTAAATTTACTTGCAACTTGTTTATAGCCTAAGCAATCATTCTCCCAAGTTATTACCTTAGGTAATTGCTCGTCTTCTTTTTTTCTGAATCTTACTAATGATATAAGTTTTTTAAAGCACATAAGATCCTTATGCTATATTTTATTATAGTATCTTATAAGTTAAGGGTCCAGACAATCATTTGCTTAGTAATCCATGTTTTTCTAACACATTAATAGAAATGTTTTTCAAGCTACTTACAGGATCAAGCACACCACATGGATCATATGTGATAGTTTTTATTCCTGTTTTTTCTTCTATGCATCTTTCCATGTATTGCACGTAATTTTGTGTAAGATCGTCTATTACTTCCTGTGTTTCCTTTAAACTTTTACAATCTTTGAATTCAGTTACTAGTTGCTCAATTCCACTTTCATAGAGTCCAGAATAGTTTTGAATTATAAAACTCCTGTTTTTAATAGCTTTTTGTATTAAAGGAAACATCCCGTTTATATAAGCTAAGCTTCCTGCATCCAAACTGATATCTATTGTTAACTTTCCTTTTTCCTTCCATAATTCTATTTTTTCCTCCATGATTTTCCTACTATCACAAGTTTTTATTAATTCTATTAGTGCAGAATTACCATACTTATCAGATACCCAGTCACTATGCACAAAGTTTTTATACACCAGCATTAATGGAAATATAAAGCTTAGGTTATCAATATATCGAACATATTCGTCTAGATTGAATTTTCTTGTTATTTCGCTGAAATTGAAATAAGGCTTAATAATAATATCCTCATATCGAGCATATTCGTCTTGATTTAATTCTCTTATTATTTTGCTGAAATCAGGATCCTTATATCGAGCATATTCGTCTTGATTTAATTCTCTTATTATTTTGCTGAAATCAGGTTTAATAATAATATCCTTTAATAAATCTGTATTGTGAAAATTAATATCGCTTTTTGTTAAGAGTAGATCATTTGATTTAAAATCAAACTCTTTTAATTTTTTCACTTCTAAATTAGGCACTTGTAGTCCTAAGTCAATCTTTATATCCTTTAATATGTATCCAATTCGTTTACTATCTGCGTATTCTTTGTTAAATAGCGCAATGAAATCAAGAGCGATTGATCTTGATTTTTTGATTAACCAACTATAAGTATCACGTACTCCATCTAGTACAAAAGTTAACATAACCCCTCATTTTTAAATACCATATTTAAATGTATAATATTTTCAATTAGCAAGCAAGTTTCTAGGCTGAAGTATGTTACAGTATTTTTAAAGTATGTTGCTCAGAAGAAATGGAATATTATTTAATATCCTGTCTCGAAGTAAGCGCTATCTTCAGAGTCCCTTCATCTAGGTAGTCAATTTCTCCACCTATCGGTATGCCACAAGCAAGGCGCGATATTTTCACATTCAAGTTTTTTAGCAATTCAATTATATATTGCGCAGTAACTTGGCCTTCTAATGTCGGATTGATTGCAATAATGACCTCTTCAATTTTAAATTCTGTAACTCTTTTGGGAATGTTATCAAGATTCAGTTCTTTTGGACCTATGCCATTTATTGCTGATAGCCTTCCACCCAAAACATGATACATACCTGAATATATATTCCCTTTTTCAAATGCCCATAGATCACCCAATTCTTCTACTACACACATTAACTTGGTGTCACGCTTTGGGTTAGTACAAATAGAACACGGCGATTTAGTATCTAGGTTTCCACAAATTTTGCACTCTATTATAAGATCCGCTAGCTCTCTAATCAAAGATGCAAGCGGTAGCATGACTTTCTCTTTATTTTGGAGCAAATGTATAACTAATCTTCGTGATGATGATGGACCTAAACTTGGCAATTTAGAAAAAGCATGAACTAAATTCTTTATATTAATGTTCATTTAACAAATTCAGGATATAGTTTATAAAATGATAACATCAAACCTTTCGTAAAGAAAGCTTAGTTTGATTGGCTATGAAAAAGATTTCCCACTTTTTTTAGAACTGTCTTGAAAAAATTAATGTAATCACAATCTACTGTAACCTAACTCTGATTCAGGTATAACTGAAATTATCTCACACATTTGCGTAGTTACTACGGTACTTCTTTTTTGAAAATGACGTAATTTATTTTTCAACATATTTCTTTCTTCTACATAACTGTCTGACTCTTTATTCAAACTAGAATTTTTTTCTTCATACTTGGAAAGTATTGTATCGATCAAATAATTAAAAAATAATATTAGACCTGTAGTGTTGGCAAGCAATGCAAGAGAATAATATAACATATCTTCACTCACTTCTTCATTTATTATGTCATGGGAATTTCTATACATTCTAAAACAAGAGCCGAAGGCTGCTAAGCATACACAAGTAAGTTTTGTTTTGTTTAGGACGCACTTAATTCGTGCTAGTTTTTTATTATTATCTTCTAATTTTATACGCAACTCACTAATTTTACTACTATAGTGCTGAATAAACAATTCTATGGCCTCTTTGTTATTAGCATAATTATATGCTTTGTAAGATTCCTTATCTATGAGTTCAGTATCTATATCCTTTGATTTGAGAAGCTCTTTGATTGCTTCATTTTTGTTAAGAAGCATAGCTTCGTGTAGAGGTGTGTACTCATTTTCAACATCTTTTCTTCTGTTAATATTTTCACGAGTTAAGTAGTTAAAAAGAGCTGAAATGCATTCTGAATTATTGCTTTCAATAGCCAGAGTAATTGCATCTTTTCCATCCTTGTTATTAGTATTAATAACTTTGAAAAGCGGCTTTTCATTCTCTTGCTTATGTTCAAAATATTTGCGTTTGTAAAACTCACTTGAACAGTATGGTTCCTTAAGAATACACAAAAGTTTTTCTACAAAACAAGTACGATTTCTTTTTATAGCTACATGTAAAGGTGTGTCATGATTCTCCTCGTCTTGCAACAATAAGACATCATACAAATAACCCTCTTTATATAAAAAATTAATCTCTTGATCAAAAGAGATATCTTCTTCTCCTTTACAGATATTTAGTAGCCGTAACCCTATACTTTCTGTAGTACTGTAATCAATTGCAGAGCTACGTTGCACTTTAGATTGATAAAGGGTTACGTCCATACTATTCCTACCTTTAAACAACCCAGCTATACCTCTAAATATTACAGCTATACCTGATTCACTCCGAGCAGCACAAGGTGTTTCATCTGGAATGTTAATCTCAACATTTTCACTAGAAAAAAGTTCTAAAACATGCGAGTTGCTTTTTCTACTGGAAAAAGGCACATCGTTCCTTTTATCTTTAATCTCAGCACTCTTTGCATTCAAAGAATTTAGAGAGTTAGCTAAACAATCAAGATCTGTAGCATTTTTAGACTCAAGGTCTTCTGCTTGAAAATTTGCTGCAGTGTTTATTTCACCTTTCATATTTCTTTATTTTACAGGGATTGCATTTCAGGTAGGGTATCTCATCTTTAAAATTTTTCAACTCTATTTAAATTTTTTTAAAATAGTTTTTGATAAAAATACTTATGAAACTAACTTCTGTGTTAATTTTTTAGAAGATTTTATAGCTAAAAAATTACTTCCGCATATTTTAAATCTGATTACAATTACAGTTAGAGATATTTATTGAGCTCAAAAATCTATCTTCGGTCTGCAGACTTTTAAATCACACTCACTAAAAATGTAGCGTATCCTCTTCAGAGCATATCTGTCGTATGTGCACTGCATTTTTTCTAATCTTTTTTATACAGGGGGATCTTATGTTCAGAATTCCAGATACTTGACCTTTAATTTAGCTAATAAAAACCAACTGGTACCTGCGGTTTTTATAGCTACGTTTTCTCAAATAAGTTTTAAATGAATAGATTTCTTGCATAATAAGATGTCATCCCAGTGCTTGACACTGGGATCCAATAAGAAAAATGCGCTGGAACTTTCGAATTCCAGTTATGCAAGAAATCTAATGTTAAAAAACTCACAGTTATCCTAGTACTGCTTTATTATCTACAGTCTTTTCATGCTCGACAGAAGAGAGTTGAGGATTAACAGCTTCTTCGATTGATTTAGCCTGTTTATAGTCTTGACTTAGGAAATATATAGCCACTCCAACTGCTATTCCAGCAACAAGAGCAGATACTGCGAGTGCGCATAATATAATAGTCATTGAAGGGACTAAAGCACCACCAACACCGAGTCCAATGCCAAGAAAAACGCCAGGTATAATGCCAATCAAACTATTACATCTAGCACTTTCTTTTTTCGATTGAGCTTGGTCTTTCATACATTTGATGAGTACTTTTTTTGTATCTCCATGAGCTAAATCTAATGGAATTTGCTTATTTATATTCTCTATTAAAGGATTTGCACCATGTTTTAAAAGGGCTTCTATTGCATCAGTGTTATCACTTGTAACAGCTTGGTGTAATAATGTATTTTTACTACTTTGATCTTGAAAATTTATCAATTTGTAGAAATACTGAGGAGTAATAAACCTATTCACAGTTTCATCTAAAATCTTCATCACGTCTTGAAATGATAATTTCTCTTTTTTCTCAGATATTGCACTATCGTGTTCAATACAGTGGTGCAAGATAGGGTATACTATCTTTCCTCCTTCCTTATTGATAAGATCTCCATTTACAGGGATTTTATTTAAAATAGCCAGTGCGAATAACCGCTTGTTAATCACAATTTCGCTATTATCATTAAGATATTCTTGTAACTCTTTAATTTTTTCTATAAATTTCTTTTCTCCATCATTAATGATTTTAGGTAAATCAGTCATATTATCTCCCTATTCTAATTATATAAATAATATAATAAATTCTAATAAAAGTCAAGTTTTTTAATTAAAAAATTAATAGAACTTATTAGCAATTCCTACAAATGTCAAATAAATTCAAAAGAAACTCACAGGATCAACATCTATTGTTACTGCAATATTTGAATTCAAGTTGTAATTTTTAATCCAATATTTTAGCTTTTTCTTTATAGATAAACTATGTTTATTGTGTATTTTGAGTAGCACTCTATACCGATATTTATTATTTAAGAAATTTATTGCTGCTGGTGATGGGCCAAAAATTTCAAATTCTTTCAATGTCAAGTGCTGAGAGGTAGTTGAAAATTGATTATGCAAAAAGTTTGTTATCTCATTTGCTGCTTTTTGTGTTGCAAATTGATCCTTACCGCAAACTATAAGCGCTATTAATCTACTAAATGGGGGCATTTTAGCTTTGCTTCTTGACTCAAGTTCAATTTCATAAAACAAATCCCTTTTTTGCTGCTGCAATGCTTTTATTATCAAACTTTCAGGATTATTAGTTTGCACTATTACCATTCCTTTTTCATTAAACCTTCCCGACCTTCCTGCAACTTGATGCAATAATTGATATGTCTTTTCTGCTGCCCTAAGATCAGAATTTTCAAGTCCTAAATCTGCATTGATCACTCCAACCAAAGTTAACTTAGGGAAATTATGCCCTTTAGCAATTACTTGTGTACCAATTATAATATTCACTTCTTCTTTGAGCACTGAGTCAATGACGCTACCAAGCGATTTCTGATCGCTGCTGATAATTGCAGTTTTTGCATTTGGTAATAGTTTTACTATCTCTTCAAGTAACCTCTCAATTCCTATACCACAAAGGGATAATGACTGCTCACTTTGACAATTCGAGCATTTTTCTGGAAGTTTTGATTGGTAAGAACAATGGTGACACAAAAGGACGTTCTTTTTCTTGTGGTACGTAAGCCATACAGTGCAATTTGAGCAGGAAATTTTATATCCACATTTTTTACAAACTGCAAGTTGCGCATACCCCCTGCGGTTTAGAAAGAGCATAACTTGCTGTTTTTTCTCTATGGTTTGTTTTATCCCTTCGAAAAGCTCATTTGAAATCCATTGTTTATTATTCACTACTTTTATGTGCGGCAACTCTGCACCACCGAATCTTTCGGTTAGCTTTACATGGTTGTAATTCCCTTTTTTAACATGATAAATTGTTTCAAGCAGCGGAGTAGCGGATGATAAAATAATCGGAATATTTTCGAGTTTGGCTAAGATAATTGCCATATCTCGAGCATTATATATAATTCCTTGTTCCTGTTTAAAGGATGAGTCATGCTCTTCATCAACGATGATCAATTTTAGGTTCTTATAAGGCAAAAAAAGTGATGACCTTGCCCCAATAATTATCTGCGCACTTCCATTTGCTATATTAAGCCAATTATTTCGGCGAGCTTTGGGAGTAAGTCCTGAATGCCACTCAGCTATATTTCCAGATATCTGACTGTGAACACGATTTACTAATTGTGAAGTTAGGACAATTTCTGGCAGAAGGATCAGGACTTGTGCATCGTTTACGATTTCAATTAACCTTGCAATCACAGAGAGATAAACTTCCGTTTTTCCAGACCCGGTTTCACCGTCAAGCAAAGTCACTGAATACTCATTCAAATTACTTATTATCTTATCGCGAGCTGCTTGCTGCTCAGGGCTTAATTGGTAATCTATTTCACTTATTTCCTGCTTTTGCTTAGTGAAAACTAACTTATCTATCTGATTTACCTTTAATACTCCTCCCATTATTACTTTGGCAAGCATACCGATAGGTATTACATTATACTGCGCAACCCACTCTGCAAATTCGATCAGTTTTGGTCTGATACTCGGTAACTCGATCTTTTGTTCAATGCATTTTAATTCTCGATCACTCTTGCCGCTATATTTCCAAACTATTCCAATCAAACGCTTTCTGCCAAATGGTACCACTACGTAATCTCCAATTGAAGTTTCAGTATCTTTCTCAATTGCATATGAAAATAGCTGATCAATTGGAAGTGGTAGTAATACGTCAACTATTCTTGTCATAAGTTAGCGCTGTTTTTAGATACATAAAGAAGCCTTAATGCTTTTTTCATAGTACACAATTTATAATCATAAATATTGGAAATGTGAGGAAATTCTGTATGTTTAGCGATAAAATAGTCCTAGACTTTGAAATAGAAAAAGGTGACCGAATAGATCGGTGTTACTTCTCTACACGCATCAAACTTACAGATAAGAGCAAGAGTTTTCTATGTGAAAAGCTCGGTAAACCTAACAATTTAGATGATTACTTTAATCTTAATCCTGAGAATTTTTATATTTATTACAACAAATATAGTGGGCACTATGGTATAAATGAGCTGTATGTCAGAGATAATAATGGTAGATATTTAGCTACTAAACTTCCACTTGATCAGAGCGGATTTTCGATAGAGTTATCATTCGACGAGGTGAATTATGGTTTTTATCCTCTGTATGCAATCTATAATCCCACTCAATATGACAAAAAGCAGGAAAAGAGCTTTGAAGATAATGGTGAATTGCAGCCGTTTGTGTCAAGTGTATTGGATTACTTTCTAAATGGCTTAACCATTCAAGATATGTTTTTGCAAATACAAAATGAGCTTGTTGAAAAAGAAACAAAATTAGAAGAAGACAGAAGAAAGGCAGAGGAAGAATTAAATCAAAAGAATGAAAAGTTAAGAGAACTCATAGAAAATGATGAGATTAAAGTACTTAGAGTAATAAAAGGCCATAGTATTGGGAATGGACGTTCAGCAGCAATTTTACAGCTTAATGGTGATCTTGATGCAAGTAAATACTACATAGCAGAGTATGAAAGTAATGAATACTTACATTGTACGAGCTCTGGTTATGACATACTGCTTGACCAGAGCGATTTATTTTTTGTTCTCAATAGCAGCTCTTATCTTGAACTTGAAAGCGGTTTCTACTCAATACTTGCTGGCAACTATGCTAAATATCTCGATACTAAGAATCGGCTTTTCAGCGATGATCAACTATCTCAGCAGTTGTGCAAAAACAAGGTAAAGGCTGAATCTACAGTTAACGCATTTTTCTCAAGACTTATTTATAGTGAAAATTTTTAAGAGGTGGATATGAAATTTAAAACAAATTCTGAATATGATAAATCACAAACTTTGATTAAAAAATTATTTCCAAATAAAGAAAGTATAGTAATAAACGATCAGCTTACAATAGAAGTAAAATATGGGGGATTAGCTAGTTATACCCCTGAGTATATAAAACAAACTGTAAAAGATGCTTACGGAGCCTGGTCTGATAATTTCTATTCACAAAAAAGCGTTCATTCTGGTCCAGTAAAATTGCAGCTTTATGTGCTGAAAAATTACGATGATTACAAAGCTCACATCAAGGAACTTTCAGGTGGTAAGGACCATAGAGAATTATGGGGTGGTGGAACAGTAAGAGCACACGAAGCTGACGGCACGATAGCAAAGACTTTTATTGTTGGAGATGTAAATGGCTTACTTTGTGCAAAATCTAAAATTTTAATGGAAAAAATGAGCGATGCATTTCTTGAGTACTCTACCGGTAATATGGATACAGTACCTGAAGTTTTACGTACCGGTATGAAGCTTTTCATGTGGAGCTATGATGCAGCTAAAAAAGAAAGCACTCGCGATATGCATTATACAAAAGAAGCATACAATAAAATGCATGAATCTGGGCATGATACACCATATAAAATAGCAAGTATGTCTAACGACTATAGAATATCAGATTGCTTAGTGACATTCCTACAAGAAAAACATCCTCAATTCATAAAGCAATTGCTTACTGAAATGTCCTTCAATAGAGTAGAAGCGATATCAAAATTCAAGCATCTTTTGAATAACTCAGAAGTTGAAAAAGAATTTAAGCAGTGGATGGATGTAAAAAGTGGCGATAAAATTGTGGCAGATCTTGTGCCAGATAGTGAAGTTATGACTTTTGGCGAACACAAGCTTCAAATAAATATAAAATATGATGATGAGGAATTAACTCAGAGCAAATTGAGTAGTGTAAAAAATGCCATCGAGAGTACTATAAAAGATTTTGATTCAGCATTTGGCATTAATAATTCTCAGCCTTGGCACAACATACCAAATAAAGTTAATGTTTTCGTATTTAATACAAAGAGTGACTACGAAAATTATCTTAAGGAGTTGAACGTTAACTATAAAGGCGCTTCTGGCTTAACAGTTCAAGGGCGTGGCTCAGAAGTTCATGTTTATTTTTATCTACAAGACCAATTTGATGACTCGTGTAAAACTTTAAAACACGAATTGGGGCACGCCTTAACTATCATTAATTCCTATTATGGTACAGGTGATGTCTTATCTAAGGCCATGCATGAAGGGGTTGCTAACTATATGGCAAGTTTAGAAGATGGTCGGCATGTCAATGACCACGGAGATAAAGAGGCCTTGATTGCAATAAAGAATAAAGGTCTCAAACCAGATGAAATATTGCGCAATAATATTTGGAGTAATAAAGGGGAACATTATCATTCGGATGCTGAACAAGTGATCAAATTTCTTGAAGATAAACATCCAGATATGATTGATAATTTGCTCAAGAGCCTTTCTAAATCTGGTGCAAATAGGTCTCAAGGTAATAAATTATTTGAGGATTTTTTGACTGAGCTGAAAGGTTATGATCAAGAATTTAAACAATGGGTTAAGGCTGAGCTGAGTGGTGAACAACATATGGAATATAATGTTGTTGAATCTAACAGTGTTGAAAGTTCAACAAGCCAACAAAGTGCAGGCAAGGGTCTATATGGTTATAGCCCAGTACATAATGTAAGTGGTGATAAAACCAAGATAGAAAGTGTCAGTAGAGAAGATTCTATGCAACCTGCTAAAAAAGTGAGTGAAGACGAACAAGGAAAAGCTGTTACAACAAAAGTTATGAAGTATAATAAACAGCCTTTCTTAAAGGTGAATATTGATGACAATAATGTAGAAAACACTATAGGAAAAGTAAACGAGATAAATAAGGTAACAGGTGCGACGAGTTTACATTTTGCTGCTTCATTGGGAGATTTAAGCAAAGTAGCAATGCTACTAAAACACAATTCATATACTGATACAAGAGACCATAATGGACAAACGCCACTACATTATGCCATTCAGTCAGGAAATACGGAAGTAGCAAAATATCTTATTGATCATGGAGCAAATCTTAATGTTCATGACAATTATTATCAGAAAACTAATACTAAATATGTGTATTATAAGACACCTTTACACTATGCCATTGAGTCTGGAAATATAGAGATAGCTAAATACTTAATAGATCGTGGTGCAAATCCTAATATTCAAGATGCTTATTCCAAAACGCCATTATACAGTGCTATTTATTCAGGTAATACAGAAATAGTGAAGTATCTATTAGATCATAACGCAGATCCTAATAGTAAAAGTTATTATACTTTTCCGTTACTTGCTGCTATTAAGCTAGGGAATGCGGAAATAGTTAAGAGTTTAATTGAGCATGGCGCAGATCTTGGTATCAAAAACACGTCAGCTCAAACACTGCTGCACTATGCAATTGAGCTAAAACATACGGAAATTGCTAAATACTTAATAGATCGTGGTATAGATGTTGATACCCGTGATATTAGCTCTGGTAAATCTCCACTACATTTTGCCATGTACATGAAAAATATGGAAGTAGTTAAATATCTCATAGAGCATAATGCGGATATTGATATTCAGGATAGCTACGGCTTAACACCTTTGCATCTTGCTGTTGATCTTGGGAATAAGAAGATGATAGAGCAGTTAGTTGAAAAAGGTGCGAATATTAATGCTCAGGATAATGATGGTTGGACACCTTTAGTTCATGCAGTGAGGCATGGAAAGTTAGATACAATAGAATATCTAATAAAAAACAAAGCTGACGTTGACGTTGTAGGCAAAGATGGCAGGACACTTGTTGAACATGCTGAGTTATGGGCAGAAGAGAAAGGACTAGCAAGAGATGTAATAGATAGCAAAGGCGGTAATGATTCTTATTATCGTGAGCTTTCAAAAGAAGCTGCAACTTGGGAAAAAGCTGGAAAGGATATGCTTAGCTATCTCAAAAAAATTACTATGCAAGAAGAAGAATCTAACGATATAGACCAAATGCCAGCAGATCAACCTGCGAGTGAAGAAAGGAGTAAAAGATCGATAAGAGGAGATGAAGAGAAGCAAGAGGAAACAATTGTTATAGATAATGTGAAACAACATCCTTTAAAAATCAAAGTGGGTGAGGCTGTTGAAATAGGGAAATATAAGGTAGAACTGCAAGTTACGTATGATGATGTAAGAAATTTTTATGACACTATACGTGGTAAATATCATGATGGTAGTGGATACAATTATGAGCAAGTAATGGTTTTGTACAATGAAATTGTTAGGCCAGCATCACAGCATCATGATGAACCATTTACTCTTGCTGAGTCCTATATTGCAGATGGGCATCTATTTATTAAAAATCAAGATTTTGGAATTTTGAATGATTTTAATGAGATGTTCTATAAAAGTGATGAGTTTATGTAATGTAAAAGGTGGATGAGAATTAATTGATATAAGGAATTAGATCTTTCACTGTCATCCCAGTGTTTCTTTCCCCTGCCATTCCGGCGTTTCCTTCTCCTGTCATCCCAGTGCTTGACACTGGGATGGCTTTGTTGCACCACTCAAGGAAAGAACAGGCAGTTACTGATGGAATTTGTTATAAAATAGATATTTAGCCGACAAAGGAAAAATATGCCAATAAGAATGAAAGTCAGTAACTGCAATGAATATAACAAATTTCTTCAAGAAAGGGGAAATGTTTTTCATTATATCAACGATGCCATTGAAAATTGGTACGAAAATAGTCCAAAAGTAGCAGGTGGCAACAATGTCTACAGCGACAAAGTAGTGATTCTAATTCACATAATAACCTATCTATTCAGGATTGGTCTTAGGCAAACAGTGGGATTTATAGAGAAATATCTTGAGCAAATAGGGAAAATTTTGCAAATTATCAGCTATTCGCAGGCTTCAAGAAGGTTTAAAAAGCTTAATATCAAAATCAACGACTGCAGAGTTGATAAGAACGATATGGAAGATATTGAAATTGCTATAGATAGTACAGGTATCAGCATCTACAATAATATTCCAGGCCATAGTAAGGCAAATGGTACAGATAGAAAGTATCGCCGCTATGAGCAAACAAGAAAGCTACATGTAATGCTAGAGATAGGTAGTAAAAAAGTTATAGCTGCAAAATACAGTAGTGGAGTTTATTCCGACCACTATGGAGCCTGTGATCTTATTGAAAGAGTGGATACCAAGTATAACATAAGCACGATATATGCAGATAGGGCATATAATCGAAAGAAGTTATACAAACTGTGCGATGAGCTTGACATAAAGACAAGGATTCCTCCGCAAAATAATGCAGTAGAGCATCCAAAGTTGGATTATATGAATGAGAGAAATTCTACAATCAAGCTCATAAAGTCATATGATGAAGATGGTATGAAGAGGTGGAAAAAAGAGATAAATTATTGGAAGAGATCTTATATAGAAAGTTTTTTCTCGCGACTGAAGCAAATATTTGGATTTAGTTTTAGGAATAAATCTGAGATTAATCGTGAGAAGGAACTGCTACTCAAGTGTTATTTGCTTAACAAATTTACTGAAATAGGCATGGCTAAGTTTGATATAGCTTCATGAATTTATTATACATTACCCACTATCCGAAGAGCTGTGCAACAAAGCCCACTGGGATCCAGTGTTCATATAATCTCATCACAAACGTTTATTTTAATTTTAGACCAATACCCAATTTAGAATCAAAATTCCTAGATTCCAGTGTCAAGCACTGGAATCTACTATGCAATTTACTTTTTTATATAACAAATAATATTAATTTATTAATTGACAGGTGGCGTGGGTTATACTGTTATTAAGATATATAGTTAATATCTTAATAATCAATATGCCAAAATATGTTAATCGCATTGCTCAATCTATTGTATTAAAAGTCTATACTGATAAGGAACATCCTAGAGTTAAAGTGTTTTATAAAACTGAAGATAGAGAAGATGGACAAGTTGAAACAAGACTCTCAAAACAGGAAATTGCGGAGTTTTTAAATCAATTTGCCAATAAAGGAAAGCACCAAATTTCTATCAGTAAAAATGTAGAACAAGGTATAATTAAAGATATAGAAGGTATACGTAGAGAAAATGGTAGATATGTATACAAAGCACCGGATTTATCAGCTGAAGAACAATATAATAAATTATTTGAAAGTGAGAAAGCTATTCAATTTAATTTGAATACTTTTATGTCAGATAGTATATCTAAAATTGTACAATTAAAAGATAGATTTGAAGAAATTTTAGGTTTTTCTCTCGAAAGAGGGTTATGTCACTCATTAAATTACTTTGTTACTTTTCTAAAATTAGAGAATAGGCAAGATTTTGTTGGATTTCTCGAGTCTGATAATATTATATCTGAACAAGATTTTATGAATTATATTGATGGAAGAAAAGAACAAACGATTAAGTTATTGATGATGAAGTTTTTATCGCAATTTTTACCTATTCTTGATGTTCAGAGCATTGAAAAGCGAGAAGGAGGTCCATTTTATTATGATGAGATAATATATAAGCAATTATGTAACGATCTATCTTCAACAAAAGTATGGGTCTATACTAACCAAGAACAAATCAAACGTTTCTTAAATGATGTGAAGATAGGATGCTACTTAGAATTTAGTTATTTTTGCTATGCTTGTAATGAAGAAGATGTCATTGAGGATGAGGGGCATTCTATGTTGGTGTATAAAGCAGAGAATGATAAATACATATTTTTTGACCCTAATAAAGGAGCGGTTAGCTTTTGTCCTGATACAGGAGCTGCTAATTTTACATTAGAGGAAGTTTGTAGGGTAATGGAACTTGCTGTAAACCATTATTCATATGATATGTATGTTGAAAATTTTGCAGATTATTGCGAAGTTCGTATTGGACTTAGAAATGCAACACTGATTTCAAAGAAAGCTGAAAAACTTTATGAAACAACAGAAAGAACAAATTCAAAAATAATTGATATATCAGTTGATAAAGGTATGAATAAATTGTTGCTCACACCTGCAAGTCTGTGAAAGGACATAACTCGATCTTTTTGGCTATTTACCAAGTATAGACATCAGCTCATTCCATTCTCTTTTACCAATGCCACTTTCTTCTCTCGCAACATTTTCTCCTTTTATTAGCTTGCGAATTATTTCAAGACCAGTTTTTGAAATACAGGCTGATTTTAAGGAGTATTCAATGAAAGCATTATAGGCCAGCGGGACCCATTTCTTTACTATGTCCAACATAACTTCTGCATAGACTCTAATTTCATATTGGGCGTGCTGATCAGCTCTAAGCCTTAAAAAGTGAAGAAGGTTGTGTAAATCTATTTTCCAATAAAACTGAGTATAGTAATTAAGTGTTAGATTAGTTCGGGCAATTTCCCTTGCAAGGCCCTGTTCAATAAATTTCTCATAATGAGAATATACTAAATTAGAATCATTTATTAGAGAATCTATTATTTCTTTTGAAGTACTTGAGTCAAAAGCTTCACCGCTGCCTTGTTTATTATTATCAGATTGTTTTGCAACCTGTTCTGGTATATAAAATTCATTATCAAGTATCGAATACCTTCCGGAATATTCATTCACATTTGCAGTTCTGTGTCTTATCCACTGTCTTGCAATAAAAATTGGAAGTTTCACGTGAAACTTAATTTCACACATTTCAAATGGAGTTGTATGATGATGCCTCATCAAATACTTTATAAGCGCCTCATCTTGATTTATCTGTTTTGTTCCCTTTCCATAAGAAACGCGAGCAGCTTGAACTATGGCGCTATCAGAGCCCATATAATCAATTACTCGAACAAATCCATGATCTAATACTTTATGTTCTTCGTATAGAATGTCATCTATTTCTTTTACTGTAGTTCGCTTAGTTGTCTCATTCATAATATATCCTCAAGATGAAACGAAAATATCAGCCCCGCATGAATTGAGTTTTTCGTGCATTGCCTCATATCCTCTCCATAAATGATGTGAGTTATTTATTGTAGTTTCTCCTTTAGCTACCAAAGAAGCGAGAATTAAAGCTGCTGTTGATCTTAAGTCATTAGCATATAGATTAGCTCCAGATAAGCTCTTTATTCCACTTATAGTAGCTTTATTTTTTTCGATGCTGATATTAGCACCTAATTTTCTTAGCTCATTTGCATGTGCAAATCTACTTTCAAAAACGTTCTCTTCAATGATTGATATTCCACCTGCAATTGACATAGCAGACATTAGTTGTGGTTGCATATCACTGGGAAAGTTGGGATATGGATTTGTTGCAACGTGAGCAGATTTAATAGAGCCATTTTTTCTGGAAATAATAATACCATCGTCATGTAACTCAACTCTGGCTCCTATAGTCTTCAATTCATTTGCAATACATTCTATATCAGACAAACTTACTCCTTCTAACTTTAGCTCGCCGTCGGTAATGACAGCAGCCAAAGCATAAGTACCGGCCTCTATGCGATCTGGTATTATTTTATGCTCACACCCATTTAATGCTTCAACACCTTCTATTGTGATTTTTGTATTATTAACTTCAATATTGGCACCCATAATCTTCAGAAACTCTATTAAATCAAGAACTTCCGGCTCGATTGCAGCATTGTTTATTATTGTTACTCCCTCTGCAAGTGTTGCTGCCATTATTATATTTTCTGTTGCACCAACACTTACTTTTTCAAATGTTATTTCTTTGCCTTGCAATTTCCCCTTTGTTGTTGCAGTTATATTACAGCTATCAATTTCAATTTTAGCTCCCATTGCTTCAAGTGCCTTAATATGAATGTCAACAGGACGTTTTCCAATATTACATCCACCAGGAAATACTGTTGAAACTCTACCAAATCTGCTGAGCATTGGACCTAGCATTAAAAAAGATGCTCGCAGTCTGCTTGCAATTTCATGTGATATTAAATAGTTATTGATATTGCTACAGTCAATTTCCAAAGTGTGATTTGCTTTATAGTCTTTATTGCATATAAAATTTACTTCTGCACCAAGACTCTTAAGCAGCTCAGACATCAAATGCACGTCAATTAAATCAGGTACGTTATGCAAAGTTATTGAAGAATTACTAAACAAGTTTGCCGCCATTATTGGCAAGACGGCATTCTTTGAACCATTAATCTTGATTTTTCCAATCAAGGGCTTATGGTTACTTCTTACTAATATTTTATGCATTTAATCAAGCGATAGAACTTATCAAGTAAGTATAATAGGTTAGCGGTAAAAGGCAAAATTTTGCTTTTTCTTCTTCTGTCATTCGAGTAGCTGACACTAGGATCCATTTCTTCATCATCATCAAAATGTTATATTTCAACATTACTTTTATGCTGACCAATTTAACTGGATTCTAGTTTCAGCTACTCGAATAACATTTTCGTAGTCGATTCAAAATAGCATAATTAACTACACCTTTCCAAAGATGAGAGACGCGTTGGTACCACCAAAACCAAATGAATTAGAAAGCGCATATTGAATTTTATGCTCTTGAGCTTTAAGTGGTACAAAATTTAAATCACACCCTTCTGAAGGTTTGTGTAGATTTAAAGTTGGTGGAACAATTCCATTGTTTAATGCAAGGATACTAAATATTGCTTCAACACTTCCTGCGGCACCAAGTAAATGTCCTATAGAAGATTTAGTCGAGGAAACAGGTATTTTATAGGCATAGTCACCGAATAACTGCTTCATTGCTATTACTTCAACTTTATCCCCAAGTGTTGTTGAAGTCCCATGTGCATTGATATACCCAATTTGACTTGGGCTTACTTGTGCACTCCTTAAAGCAAGTTCCATTGCCTTAAGTGCGCCTCTTCCTTCTGGACGTGGTGCTGTGATGTGGTGCGCATCTCCTGTGAGTCCATATCCAGTGAGTTCCGCATATATTTTTGCTTTTCTTTTTTTTGCATGTTCATACTCTTCCAGCACTAATATACCTGCTCCTTCGCCCATGACAAATCCATCACGTTCTTCATCCCATGGCCTTGAGGCCTCTTCAGGCTTATCATTGAATTTAGTTGATAGCGCCTTCATCGATGCAAAACCTGCAATTCCAACTCTGCATAACGCGCTTTCTGCTCCGCCTGCAATCATAACGTCAGCTTCACCGAGTTTTATAGCTCTTGCTGAGTTTATAATCGCATGCGCACCTGTTGCACATGCAGTTACCGCTGAGTCATTTGGACCTATAAATTCGTATTTAATAGAAATATGACCAGATATCAAATTTATTAGACTTGCAGGAACAAAAAATGGGCTAACACGTCTAGGCCCCTTCTCCTGCATGGTAATTACATTTTCCTGAATTGACGGAAGACCACCTATACCAGAACCAATAGCTACACCTATTCGCTCTTTATTAATATTTTTATTTTCCAAAATTAGTGAATCTTCTACTGCCTGAACAGCTGCTGCAATTCCGTAGTGAATAAAACGATCTGTTCTTTTTAGGTCTTTTTCAGAAATATAATCTGGTGAATTAAAATAATGCTCAATGTTATCGGATTGCATAGGCACCTGCCCTGCAACCTGACAAGCAAGATCAGAAGAGTCGAACCTATCTGTATTGATTGCTTTGATGCCAGATTTACCTTCTTTCAGCTTTGACCAGGTGTTATTAACATCTGCTGCTAGTGGAGTAATTAAGCCAACACCGGTAACTACTACTCTTCTGCTCATTCAACATCAATTGTTTGCTTTGTTTACTACATATTCAACTATCTGTTCCATAGTTTCCATTTTTTGCGCATCTTCATCAGGAATCTCTATACCAAATTCTTCTTCAGCTGCCATGATTATTTCAACTGCATCTAAACTATCTGTGCCATGGTCTGAAAGCTTTGAAGAACTACTAAATCCCTCTACATCCTTACTGATGTGCTCTAGTATAATCTTCTTTACTTTTTCTTCTATATCTTCCCTAGTGCTTTTTGCCAATTCGTTCATTTCTTACTAAAAAATAACCTATTCTCTGATGTTATAAGAAATTTTGATGTTTGCAATAGCTTTTATGATTATATAAACTATTAAAAACTTCCTATCTCTTAGCACTCGATAGTTAATAAATTTAAAAATGCTAGACGAAACAACAAAAAATTTGCTTGTTGTAGAAGTGAATAAGCTCTTACCTGAAAATAGCGAGAATAAACTTATATCAGCTATGCGTTATGTGCTTCTTGCTCCTGCAAAACATATACGTTCTTTTTTAGTTATAGCATCTTCGTCGATATTCAACATAAAGGTTGAAAAAGCAATAACAGCAGCAGCAGCAATTGAATTTATTCATGCTTACTCCCTAATTCACGATGATCTGCCATGTATGGATAACAGTGACACCCGCAGAGGCCAGCCAAGCTGCCACAAAAAATTTGGTGAAGCAACAGCAGTACTGGCCGGAGATGCATTACTTACCCTGGCTTTTGAGGTATTATCTTTGTTAAATTGTGAGATCATAAAAGTGCTCTCTCAAGCAATAGGAATGAAGGGAATGGTGGGAGGGCAGATTTTAGATATAGGTGCAGATTTTGACAAAATAAAAGAAATTCATTTGATGAAAACTGCAAAACTATTTGCAGCTTCATGTGAAATAGGGGCTATAATAGGAGGCGCTACAGACAAGGAGCGGGAAGCATTATATAACTATGGAATAAATCTAGGGCTTATTTTTCAAGCCAAGGATGATATCGAAGATTATGAGCAAGATAAAACAAACAATTTAATGTCCGTGCTTGGAAAAAATGAAATGGAAAACTATATAGATAGTCTCTTTAAACAGGCCTCAGATAATTTAAGTACGCTTTCAGGGAATACTAGTGACTTATATGATTTATTGAATCAAGTAAAAAAAGATGGTTAGAAAAATTATATTACAAATGTTTATCTCTGTAGTAATGACTCTCACTTTAGCTTCTGCTTTTATAATTACGATTGTTTATATAAACAAAGATAAACCAGAGAAAAGGGAAAAGCTTTACGAAATAAATGCTACACATGGTGGTTTGACACAGATGATAGCAAGTTATTTGGTCAGGCCGATACTTGAATCAGCTCTTGATCGTTATATTGAAAAGCATGGGTTAGCAGAATATTTAGAAGAAATAACACAGCAAAAAGAAGAAGAGATGATAAACTTTTATGAAATTACTGAAGGCAGTGGCAGTAAAGTTTTCTGTGGCCAAGAAGTTCTGCTACAAATGTACAAAGTCTCCAACAACCTAGCAACGCTACTTCCGACTGATGTCAATTTGAAAATAGGTCAGGATTACTTAAAAGAAGTGAGTTTAGGGGTAATAGGTATGAAAGAAGGTGGAGAGCGTGTAGTTACTATTGCCGCTGATGACAACAAAATGAGTTTTAACTCTTATTACATCAAACTGATTGAAGTAAAAGATAAATATCCTGATTCAGTAAATAACCTAATGATTTTTAATGACTTAATTAACAAAACTGGAAAACGAGTAAAATGTGGCGATGAGATATCAGTTCAATATAGCATAAAGAGACATAATGGTGAGTATATAATCAAAGATCAAATAGTGCAGTTTAAGGTTGGTGACAAAAAAATACCACTTGCTATAGAACTTGGAGTTGTGGGAATGAGAGCTGGTAATAAAAGAACAGTTCTTTCTTCACCTGATCTTTTAACTGATGTGTTAACAAAAGGCATAGATTGTGATATTGCAATAATTGATTTAAGCTTGAATTCTACTATTGGAAAATAGCTTGAAGAATTACGAAGTAAGAAAAAATAAAACCTCTTGAATGCTCTATATTACTTAAAGTAGGCTTCCTCTAAAGTATAAATTTAGATAAATCAAGCTGCTTTGAAATTGACTCTAGTTTATCTCTTACATATTTGCTATCTATAACAAATTTTTCACTATTTTTTTCAGAAGCGATAAAACTTATTTCATCCAAAAGCTTCTCCATGACAGTATGAAGTCTTCTTGCACCTATATTTTCCACTTCTCTATTAACTGTAAATGCTATTTCAGCTATAGTCTCTATACCATCATCAGTAAACTCAAGTGTTACATTTTCCGTTTTCATTAACGCTATATACTGTTTTAACAAACTAGATTCTGGTTCCTTTAATATTTTTATTAGATCCTCTTGAGTAAGCGCCTTAAGTTCCACTCTAATTGGCAATCTACCCTGTAATTCTGGTAAAAGATCAGATGGCTTAGATAAATGAAAAGCACCAGATGCAATAAATAATATATAGTCTGTTTTTACGGGGCCATACTTAGTTGAAACAGTTGTTCCCTCAAGTAATGGTAACAGATCGCGCTGCACTCCTTCTCTGTTGACTTCACCTTTTATTTCTGTACGTGCTGCAATTTTATCTATTTCATCTAAAAACACTATGCCTTCATTGCTAACAAGATCAATCGCTTCTTTGATTATCTTGTCTTCATCCATTAACCTTTCGCTTTCTTCATTAATCAATATTTCACGTGCTTCTTTCACTTTAACTGTAATAGTTTTTGTTTTTTTGCTCCCATTAAACATCTTGCCCACGATTTCTGTTACGTTCATCACACCAATTTGCCCACCTGGCATGCCAGGTATATCAAAAGTGGGTAACATACCCTTGCTCTCCCTGACGTTAATAGAAACTTCTCCATCTTCAAATTCCTTATTTCTCAGTCTTTCTCTGAAAACTTTTTTGCTTTCCTCGGTTGCATCTTCACCAACCATGGAGTTGACTATTATCTTTTCAGCCAAACCTAAAGCTTTTTTAGTTAAGGCTTTACGTGCTTTTTCCTTAACTAAAACTATTGCTGCGTCAACTAAATCACGTATTATCGAGTCAACATCACGTCCAACATATCCTATTTCAGTAAATTTCGTTGCTTCAACTTTTATAAAAGGTGCACCAGCAAGCTTTGCTAAACGGCGAGCTATTTCAGTTTTACCAACTCCCGTATGGCCTATCATGAGTATATTCTTAGGTATAATCTCTTCACGTAGTGGAAGTGGGACTTTATTTCGACGCCAACGATTTCTGAGTGCAATAGCAACAGCGCGCTTTGCATCATTCTGCCCGATTATAAATCTGTCTAATTCTTTAACTATCTTCTGTGGTGGTAGATCATCTAATAAAGCTTGTGAGCTTTGAATGCTGCTACTTCCTGTACCTTCATTTTCATAGAGGCTATTTTTCTCATTATAGTCATCATTATTATCAAATTGACCCACTACAGATTGACTAGAAAAATTGGCACACAAAGTTCTTGACATATTACTCCTCTATTTTTTCGATAATTAGATTATGGTTTGTATAAACACATATATCAGCAGCTATCTTCATAGCCTTTTTTGCAATCTCCTCTATTGATATTCCTTCAACGTCAATCAAAGCTTTTGCTGCAGATAAAGCAAAATTTCCTCCAGAGCCAATGGCTGCAATGCCATCTTCAGGTTCAAGAACATCACCCGTTCCTGTAATGACCAATGAAATGGACTTGTCTGCCACGATCATCATAGCTTCTAATTTTCTTAGATATTTATCCATTCTCCAGTCTTTTGCAAGTTCAACACATGCCCTCATTAACTGTCCTGGGTGCTTATCAAGTTTAGATTCTAGCCTTTCGAAGAGAGTAAATGCATCAGCTGTTGCTCCAGCAAAACCGGCAATTACGGAATCACCAGAAAGACGCCTAACTTTTTTTGCTCCAGATTTTATAACGGTATGGCCTAGCGAGACTTGCCCATCACCTATTACTACTACATTTTTGTCTCTTCTAATTGACAGTATAGTAGTACCATACATTTTACTGCTGTCATGATGAATCATTTTTTTGTTATTTTAATTCGTTATATTATATTAAGATTATAACTTATAATATAGTACTTTTCTTATAACATTTAAAGTGTAGATGCAAAACATAATTCATCCAAATCTGGAAAAAGATATAAATAATTGGTTCAAAACAAAATTTAATGGTTTTACATTACCATTTTATAGCTCCATAGATCTTAGGAATTCAGGCTACAAAATTGCTCCAGTAGACGCCAATTTATTTCCTGCAGGGTTTAATAACCTAAGTGAAGTATCAAAAGCGATAGCAGCAAAATTGATAAAAAGCTACTTCGAAACAAAACAATATAAAAAGGCCCTTATAATACCGGAGAATTACACACGAAATAAAATGTATATAGAAAATGTATTTGCTATAGAAAAGGTACTGCAACTCGCAGGTTTTGAAACTAGAATTGGCCTCTTTCATAATGAAACGTACAATTTAATAGAACAGTATGAAACTGTTGTGAAAGAAAACTCTTTGCTGAAGACAACTTCAGGATTTGTGCCTGATATTATTATACTGAACCGTGATATGACGAGCCACATTCCAGACACGCTAGAAAACGTAAAACAAGAGATAGTGCCAAGTCCATTATATGGCTGGCACAGTAGGCAGAAATTTCAATATTTTGAAATCTATCAAAAATTAGTGTCCGAATTTTGTGGCGAATTTAAAATGGACCCATGGCTTATTTCTGTGCTTACAGAAAGCTGTAATGGAGTTGACTTTAATGATGATTCATCACTAGGAGCAGTAGCGACTAAAGTTGACCAAATATTATCTCTAGTGCAAAAAAAATATGAGGAATATGAAATAAAAACACAACCTTACGTTTTTATCAAAGCAAGCAATGGCACATATGGAATGGGCATTATAACAGCAACAAGTGGAAAGGAAATATTAAATCTCAATAAAAAAAAGCGTCATAAAATGAAAAAGATAAAAGAAGGAATAGCAATCAATAGTGTTATTATACAAGAAGGTGTACCAACTATTGACATATTTAAAAGTAGTTCTGCAGAACCGCTAATATACTATATAGGAGATACTCCAACATGTTACTTATACCGATGTAATAGCAGGAAAGATGTATATTCTAGCTTGAATTCCACTGACTGTGAATTTTATGACATCAGCCAAGAAAATAAAACTTTGCCACTTTGGAATATTGTTAGCAAATTAGCAGTGCTAGCATTGGCAGTAGAAATTAAGTCTTTTCATCTCTAATAATTAATTTCTACAATGCTGCCATTATGCTGAATATGGTGAGCGTCATCAAGTCCAGTAGAAGGATCAGTACCATTATTAGGTTGATTGACAAACTTATCGATGTTTGATACTAGATATGCTATACTTAGTATCAAACTAACCGTAACAGTTAAGTTGAAATTATAGATTATGCCACCACCCAAGTCTATTGGTATGGTTGGAAGTTCCATTCTTTTTAATATGAAGCTTAACAAGCCCAATGACAAAGTGAATGTGCTAAAAATAACTTCTTTGCCATATTTAGCAGACTTTTCAGAATCCTTATTATCTAGATACTTCTTCCATGTATAATAACAGTTTATGCATTCTGAAAATAGAAATAGAACTGCTGATGTTAAGCTAATATAACTTATTACATCCTTGTTGTTTCTAGCTAAGAAATGAATGATTTTTGTCTGCATCAATATTCCTATGACACAGTTTGCCAAGAAGGCTAAGCTACCCACAACCTGTATTGGTTTTTCAGGTTCATTTCCCCCTTTACCATTCTGAAGTTTTTTAGATTTATATCCAGCTAAATTGAGACCAAAATGAAGAGCAAATATTATTGATGTTGGTAGTTTTATGAACTTAGAAATATCTAATACAGTGCAAATATTGGATCTGTTGTTATCAATAAACTCGCAACAGAATTGCAATGAAATTTTACACAATATGCCTGTTAAACCTACTGCAATACAATACATCTTTCTAATATCATGATTGTGAGCATCATGTATATTTTCTATAAATGTATTTGGCTTACCTTTTGGCATAAGTAGATAATAAAATAATAACTTTTTAATATTATACTATAAAAATCTAAAAAGAAAAGTGCTATAAATCAGTACTTTGAGAGTGATCTAAACATAAATCGGCCAAGCACTTGATAAATAAGAGATCAGTACTGAGAGTTGGTACGCGAAAGTAATATCCGTCTTTGATAATTGCTTTATACTCTATATCAAGTTCAACCAGTGTTTCAGAATGCTCAGAAACAAAAGATATAGGTGATAAAACTACAGGTATATTATCGTCTTTTGCGCGTGATAGCTCACTTTCAGTGCTAGGCTCCAACCATTTTACAGGGCCAACCTTACTCTGATAACATATTCCCCAATCAAGATCTTCAATATTCAATTTTTTTACTATTAATTTTACTGTTTTTTCTATCTGTGAAGCGTAAGGGTCGCCTTTTTTAATGATACTAAGAGGTAAGCTATGAGCCGAGAATAGGACTCTTGGCTTACCGATTTTGCTAGCTAATTTATAATATTTAGACGTCAGATTAACATGAGCTTCAATAAAGTCTTCATTGTCATAATAATGGTGAATTGTTTTTGTGTTACATTCCAGTTTGGCATTTTTTTGCCAATTCTCGATGGATGATAGAGTTGTGGTGGTTGAATATTGCGGATATAGTGGTAACAGAATGATTTCGTCAGGGTCGAATTGCTTTACGCTTTTAACAACTTCATCAGCAAATGGATGCCAATAACGCATGCAGATGAATATCTTATATACATGGTTTCCATTTTCATTTAATTTTAGTTCTAAAGCATCAGCTTGTGCTTTCGTATTCTCCAAGATTGGCGATTTACCTCCAATGTGCTCGTATATTTCTTGTGCAGTACTTTCTCGCCTTTTGGAGATAAACTTTGCTAAAAGGAAGCGAAAAGGATTTGGTAGATTTATTATTCTTTTATCGTAAAAAAGATTAAATAAGAAAGGACGGATCGCACTTAGTGAATCAGGTCCGCCTAGGTTAAATAAGATTACTGCCTTCTTCACTGACAGCACCTTTCTTCAGGTTTGCCTATAAAATCAGCTACACACTCATCAAGTTTAGTTACAGGCACTAAATTTCTCACACTAGCATACAATAGATGGCCAGATCTCTTCACGTTACTCTGTGTAGATACAAAGTTTCTATCAAAAACCACATCAACACAAAAACTTGGCACTGCTTCAAAAAGTTCAACAGCAGCCAAAGATATCATTATGCAGCTTTGTAGAGCCTTCAGAAAAATCGTAAGGGGAAAAAGTAAAACCCTAACAAAGAGAGAGGGAGGACTTTCATTCATTAGTTGTCCTGGATTAGGAGAATTATACTCAATATGCTGTCTGTTTTTATCAAAGATAGGAAATTTATAATGTCTTTCTTAAATTCCTGCTCTATTTGTTCCTCGGTATAATTTTCATTATTAGTCATTTTTTTCAATAACTTTTCACGCAAGTGAAAGGTTCTTACAACAAAACATGTTGCAACCATCAGTGCAGCACATATAAGTGCGCACTCGATAAGGCTTATGTTGCCTACCATAGCTGGTAATACAAAGCAAAAAAACAGCGGTATGGCAATCATTTCACCAAATGGAACAACGTTCCTTTTCATCCCAAAAGCGGCACCTTCTTTTAATTTTGTATTATTGTGTAAGCTATACTCTAAATAACTTAAAAATGCCAAATTAAAGGTTAAAAAACCTTTTGTTCCGCAGAAAATTGATGATTTAAGATTATTCACTAGTTTCTTACGACAGTAAACCATAAACTACCCCTTGATGTTTTATTCTTGACTATAAATAAAAAATCTCTTTGATGGAACAAAAATTCACAATAAAGTAAATATACGATCTTAATATAAGGGAATGATATGGCAATTGAGAGAACACTTTCGATATTAAAACCTGATGCAGTAAAAAATAATATTACAGGCAGTATAAATTCTTACATTGAAAAATCTGGACTAAAAATTATAGCACAGAGAAAGATGCTGCTGACAAAAAAACAAGCAGAGCTGTTTTATGAAATTCATAAGGATAGGCCTTTTTTTGGAGAGTTGGTGGAATTTATGACTTCTGGGTCTGTGATAGTTCAAGTTTTAATCGGTGAAAATGCAGTCAGTAAATACAGACAAATCATGGGTGCTACAGATCCAAAACAGGCAGATAAAGGTACAATTAGGGGTGATTTTGCTAATGATATTAGTGAAAATAGAGTGCATGGTTCTGATAGTCTAGAGAATGCTCATAGAGAAATAGCTTTCTTTTTTGCTGAATGTGAATTGGTGTAGTTTTACCTTTTTACATATTAAATTTCTGAATTTTATGTTGAACTGTATAATACTAGCCCAATTTTTATTTTAAGCAATATTAAGGGAAAGCTTTTTCATGCACAGTATAGATAATATTTAAAATGGATCATGTTGTTAACGCTTATAATAGATCTGAAGCTTCTATAGTTAGAGGAGAAGGAGTATATCTCTTCGATAAGGATGGTAAAAAATATTTAGACTTTGCTGCAGGAATTTCTACAACCTCTCTAGGGCATTGTCATCCATACATTACAGATAAACTGAAGGAGCAACTGGATTCATTATGGCACTGCTCTAATATTTTTACTATTCCTCAGCAGGAAAGGCTTGCTCAGCGTTTAACAGAACTTACCTTTGCCGATAAAGTTTTTTTCTGCTCAAGTGGACTTGAAGCAACAGAAGCTGCAATTAAATTTATTCGCCGCTATTTCTACTTAAATGGACAAGAAAAGCGCAGTCACATCATTACAATTGAAGGAGGTTTTCATGGCCGCAGTATTGCTGCAATTTCAGCTGGGGGAAATGAAAAATCACGCGAAGGTTTTGCTCCACTCCTTTCTGGTTTTGATAAAGTTCCAAGAAATAACATTGAAGCATTAGAAAAGAAAATCAATAGCGAAACAGCTGCCATATTTTTAGAGCCCATACAAAGTGAAGGCGGAGTACATCCATTGGACGTAGAGTATCTTAAAAAAGTAAGAGAGATAACAAAAGCTCAAGGAATAATTTTATGCTTTGATGAAGTGCAATGCGGATATGGACGGATTGGCTCTCTATTTTACTATCAAAATATAGGAGTTGAACCTGATATGCTCACTTGTGCGAAGGCTATGGGTAATGGATTTCCTCTGGCTGCATGTTTAGTAAAAGATTATATAGCAGAAGCAATCACTCCAGGAACTCATGGGTCAACTTATGGAGGTAATCCACTTGCCATGACTGTTGGTAATGCAGTACTCGATGTAATGCTAAAGGAAGGCTTTTTTGACCATGTTAAGAAGGTCAGTAAATATCTAAAAGAAAAGTTGTTGCCTTTGACTGAAGAATTTCCGAAGATCATTTCAGAAGTTCGTGGGGAGGGTTTATTGATAGGGATAGAGCTTAGAGTACCTTTGGCTGATAAAATTGTTAAACAATCTCTTGACAAAGGCTTAATAATGACTAATATTTTAAATAATAAGGTAATAAGAATAACTCCTCCACTTGTTGTTGAGAGTATGCATGTGAATGCAGTGTGTGATATATTTCATGATTTATTTTTTTATATTAAAGATATATAGACTTGCAAATGCTTCTTACAACATATAAAATCAACTCTGTTTCTATATCGCAATAACATCATACTTTAATGGATTGGTTATTGATTTCAGTATTGTCAGCAATTTTCTTCTTGTTGATCTTATCGTTTTTGTTTTCAGGAGCAGAAATAGGGTTAACCTCAATTAGCCGCTCCCGAGTTAATAAACTAAAGCTAGATGGCAATAAAAGAGCTAAGATAATAGACCGCTTGTTGAATACAAAAGAATTAACAATAGGAACAATATTACTGTGCAATACAATTATTAACATTACTTGTTCCGCTTTATTTACAGCAATATTTATACATTTCTTTGAAAGTGAAGGCATCTTTCTTTCAACATTCATGATGACGTTTTGTATTTTGCTATTTTGTGAAGTTTTACCAAAAACTTACGCCATGCAAAATCCTGAAAAATTTACATTGCTTTCTTCTTATTTTATGCTGTTTTTTGTCAAGATTCTTTCTCCATTGACATTAGGCATTCAGTTTATTGTCAATCTCATTCTGAAGTTATGTGGGCTTCATAAGAATAGGGAGGTAATATCTGCAGCAGATGCAATGCGTAACATGATTACTCTTCATCGCAGTGAAGGAACTATGTTACAACAGGATTTAGATATGCTAAGTAGTATACTTGATTTGGCTGAGACAGAAATATCACAGATTATGACTCACAGGAGAAGCTTATTTTCTCTTGATATAGATCGAAACAAAGAGGATTTAATAAGAGAGATTTTAACCAGTAGCCATAGCAGAGTACCTTTATGGCAAAAAGAACCAGATAATATTGTTGGAGTGGTTCACGTGAAAAATCTAATAAATGCCTTGCGTGAAAAGGATAATAAAATAGAGATTGCCAAAGTTATGTCAAAGCCTTGGTTTATACCAGAAAGTACGCCACTCAGTGTACAACTTCACAACTTCCGTAAAAACAGGAAACACCTTGCATTTGTTATTGATGAGTATGGAGTACTACAGGGAATCGTAACTCTTGAGGATATACTGGAAGAAATAGTTGGAGAAATTTCAGATGAACATGATTTGATCACAGAGAATTTTATAAAAAAGATATCCGATAATATGTATCACATAGAAGGAAAATCTACTATTAGGGATATTAATAGACAGTTACATTGGGATCTTCCTGATGAAGAAGCTACAACTCTAGCAGGTATGATTGTAAACGAGATAGAGCGCATTCCTGAAGAAAATGAAGAGTTTTCCATGTACGGTTTTTACTTTAAGATTTTAAAAAAAGATAAAAATATTATTACTATGATTGAAGTACAAGTAAAAACTGATAATACTGTAGTAGCAATTAATTAGTTGGGTTCTATGGAAGATACATTAAAAATAACGGCTGAAGATTTGAAGAACTATATAGAGAGAATAGAAAAACTTGAACAAGAAAAGAGGGATGTGCAAGATCACATTCGTGATGTATATGCAAAAGCTGCAGATGAAGGTTGGGATATAAAAGTGATGAAACAGATTATTAGGCTAAGAAAGATGGATGATGATGACAGGGAGGAACAGGAAATATTACTTGATACCTACAAACGTGCATTGGGAATGAATTACGAAGGTGAATAGTAGGATTGTAATTGGAATAAGTGGAGCATCTGGTTCTATTTACGGTGTACGGATTCTAGAGGCACTAAAAAATACCAATCATGAAACTCATTTAGTGATCAGCAGTGCTGGAAAAATAACTATAGCTCATGAGATTAAAGAAAAACTTGAAGATATTATGTCGCTTGCAGATTTTTACTATTCTGAAGAAAAAATAGGAGAAAAAATAGCAAGCGGCTCATTTAAAACCTCAGGTATGGTTATTGCTCCATGTTCTATGAAAACAATGTCTGAAATAGCATCGGGGGTGACTTCCAATCTATTAACAAGGGCTGCAGATGTAACTCTAAAAGAAAGAAGAAAATTAGTTCTTATGGTGCGAGAATCTCCACTACATCTTGGACATCTACGAAATATCTTAAAACTAACGGAGATGGGAGCAATTATTTCTCCGCCGATGCCTGCTTTTTATATTAAACCAAAATCTTTGGATGATATTGTAAATCATTCTGTTGGTAAAGTATTGAATTTATTTGATATCGCATTACCTGACTTCGAGGAGTGGCAAGGAAATGTCAATTATTATTAACGGTAAAAAAACAGCAAATGATCTCTGTGAGGAGCTATCAAAAAAAATTGATATTTTAAAGAAAGAGTATAATGTTTTTCCTTGTCTTAAAGTAATTCTCGTGGGTAGCAATCCAGCAAGTCAGGTCTACGTTCGTAATAAACAAAGAAAAGCAGAATCAATAGGCATAAGTTCTGAAACTATTGTTTTGCCTGATAGTATCTCAGAAGATGAATTGATTGAAAAAGTTAATACATTAAATGAAGATTCATCTGTGCATGGAATTTTAGTTCAGTTACCTTTACCAAAGCACATCAGTGCAAGCAGAATAATTAATACAGTAAGTGTTGAAAAAGATGTAGATGGCTTTCATGATGAGAATGTTGGCAGGTTAGTTAAAGGTGAAAAAAATTGTCTGATACCTTGTACTCCCAAAGGTTCTTTGCATTTAATTAAGTCAGTTGAAAATAATCTGTCCGGTAAAAATGCGGTAATCATTGGCAGATCAAATATTGTGGGTAAGCCAATGTTTCACCTATTGTTGCAAGAAAATTGCACTGTTACCATCTTGCATTCACAAAGTAGGGATTTAGCTGATTATTGCTCTAAGGCGGATATAGTAGTTGCAGCAGTTGGAAAGCCAAATTTTGTTCAACCAGATTGGATAAAAAAAGGTGCAATAGTGATTGATGTTGGCATAAATAGCATTAACATAGGAAATCAAAGTAAGCTTGTGGGTGATGTTGACTTTGAGGGAGTAAAAGAAAAAGTCAAAGCTATTACTCCAGTGCCTGGTGGAGTTGGCCCGATGACAATAGCATTTCTTATGATAAACACTGTAGTTGCTGTTTGCTTACACCGGGAAGTTGATCCTTCTGATTTCATTAGTTGAGGGCATGAGAAGAATAGATATCCGTCTCTAGATAATAACATCTAATTTTGTCCAAACAGCAAATCAGTTTGCAGGATCACCTTATCCACTACAGAAAATATGCAATTTAGAGCATTAAAAATTATAACGTATGCCTACTTCTAGCATCGCGTCCGGTATTTGTAATGGTGGTTTAAAACTACTTAGTTGCCCACCCATGGTCATACCAGCTGTACCAATTATCTGCGGAGTAATTTCATAATCAACACCTAACTTTACTTTATAGGAAATAGAACTCAGTATTTTATCTACTAAAGATGAATCAGCAGCTTTATCAGCTCCATCATCTTTGTTAGGTTCATCAGCAAATTGTGGAACTTTTTTTGGTGCTTGCTCTCCATCTCCAGCTTCATCTCCAGCTCCATCTCCATCTCCAGCTCCATCTCCATTGTCATCAGCTGTATTACTAATACCAAAGCCGAAAGGTACTACTTGGAGATACCCACCTAAACCTACACTGGCATATAGCCTAACGGGATCAATATTAAGGTCAGGATAGAAGCGGTAATTTACCAATAAACTAGCTCCTATGCTCTTTAATGACTTAACATTACTGAGAACCTCAAGTTCAAATTCAGAGTTTTCGTCATGATGGTAACCAAGGACAACGCCAGGTTTCATTTTAAAGCCACCACCCCAACCAGCACCAAAGTTTAAACCTGCATAATATTTATCTTTCAACTCACCTATAGGATCTCCTGCACCTGCTAGAGATGAAGTGAGCAAAACAGCTAAAACACACAATCCTTTTATTTTCATATAACTACCCATACAAAAAAATATATAATGCACAAGTATATATCCTTTATATTAAAAAAGATATAACCTCATATCAAAAAAAGTATACCTACGAAATTAGGGACATGCTACTCAAAATTTTTATATAACTATGTTTACTACCTTATTTGGTACAGCATATATAGTGCGAATTTTGCTTTGATCGATTTTGTTAGATACAGAACCTGTTGCTATTTTCTTCAATTCTTCTTGAGGTAAATCAGTTTCTACTTTGATAGTCGCACGCAACTTTCCATTAATCTGTACTGCCACAGTTACCATATTATCAATTAGTAGTGATTCATCAGCTTTTGGCCAAGGTTGCATATATAGCATGCCTTCGCCTCCTATTTTTTGCCATAAATTTTCAGCCAGGTGTGGCATGAATGGCTCAATTACTCTGATTAGTATGCATATACCTTCATCAATAAGAGATTTTCCAGTTTTTACGTCTATTTCAGCTATTAAATTTGTCATTTCACGAGACTTTGCTACCACACAGTTTAATCTGCAGTTTTTCAAGTCATCTGTAAGCACTTGCAATAGTTTATGGATTTTTTTTCTGTACTCTAGGAGTTTACCTACAATGTTTTCATTATCATAGTGTATGTTTACGGGCCTAAGTTGCACTACCATACGCCACAATTTATTTATGTAGCGAAAACAACCTTCCACGCCATCATCAGACCATTCCATATCTTTTTCTGGGGGGGTATCGGATAATACAAACAAACGAGCAGTATCAGCACCGTATTTTTCTATGATAAAGTTTGGGTCAACTGTATTCTTCTTTGACTTACTCATCTTTTCGACTTTTCCAACTTGGATCTTAGCACCCTTCGCAATCAACTCTTTTGCTTCTTCGGGAAAGAGCCATTTGCCATTCTCATCTTTATAAGTTATATGGCAGACCATTCCTTGAGTGATTAAAGTAGAGAAAGGCTCTTTAACATCAAAATAGCCACATTTAGTTAAAGCACGGCAGAAAAACCTTGAGTAAAGCAAATGTAGAATTGCATGTTCTATTCCACCTATGTAATAATCAACAGGCATAAAACGATTACAAGTATCTTTATTAATCGATTTATTTTCACTGCAAAATGCAGCAAAATACCAAGAAGATTCAAAAAAAGTGTCAAATGTATCAGTTTCACGTTCTGCTTGCTTTCCGCACTTTGGACAATCAACAAATTTCCAGGTTGGGTGCTTATACAGGGGATTACCACCACTTGTAAATTCTACATCCGTTGGTAGAACAACAGGGAGGTCTTTTTCTGGAACTGGAACAATTCCACAATCTTTACAATGTATAATAGGTATAGGACATCCCCAATAACGTTGCCTTGAAATTCCCCAATCATGCAAACGGTAGTTTACTGTTTTTTTGCTTATTCCTTTTTCTTCAAGTTTTTTTATGATTACTTTTTTTGCCTCATTAATCATTAGTCCGTTTAAGAATTCAGAATTGAACATCACTCCATCACCGAAGTACGGTTCTTTTAAGATCTCTGTGCTCTCTGTGCTCTCTTCACAAACTACAGGAATAATCGGTAAACCATACTTCTGTGCAAATTCAAAATCACGCTGATCATGTGCAGGGCAACCAAAAATCGCACCTTCTCCATACTCCATCAACACAAAATTCGCTATATAAATTGGTAATTCCTTGTCGAGAAATGGGTGCCTGACGTTCAGTCCAGTGTAAATTCCAATTTTTTCATCATTCTCCCCCTTTGCCTTCATATTACCAATAAAGTCTCTTATTTCTTTGTCCTTAAGGTCTTGTACAATAGGGTGCTCTGCTCCTACTGCAAGAAAAGAAGCTCCAAATAAAGTATGAGGAGAAGTTGTAAAAATCTTTAACTTCTTATTCAAGCCAACTATTTCAAAATCTATAGTTACACCTTCAGATTTTCCTATCCATCGTTCTTGCATAGTTTTGACTTTTTCTGGCCAATTTTTTAAACTTTGCAGACAATGAAGCAAATCTTCAGCAAAATCAGTAATCTTTAAAAACCATTGGAATAACTTACGTTTTTCAATAACTGTACCTGATCGCCATCCTTTTCCATCAACCACTTGCTCATTTGCAAGCACTGTTTGGTCCACTGGATCCCAATTAACCCACGACTCTTTTCGATAGGCAAGACCATGCTTTAAAAAATCCAGAAAAAATTTCTGTTCGTGTTTGTAATAATCAGGCTCACATGTGGAGAGCTCACGATCCCAATTGTATGAAAGACCTATAGATTTTAGCTGCGTGCGCATATTATCTATATTATCTTGTGTCCATGCTGCAGGGTTAATGTTATTGTCCCTTGCTGCATTTTCAGCTGGTAATCCAAACGCATCCCAGCCAATTGGGTGCAAAACCTCAAATCCACGAGCTCTCTTGTAACGTGCTATAACATCTCCTATTGCATAGTTACGCAGGTGCCCCATATGAATCTTACCAGATGGATATGG
The DNA here is from genome assembly GCF_051602725.1 of Wolbachia endosymbiont of Kerria lacca. Classification (NCBI taxonomy): domain Bacteria; kingdom Pseudomonadati; phylum Pseudomonadota; class Alphaproteobacteria; order Rickettsiales; family Anaplasmataceae; genus Wolbachia; species Wolbachia endosymbiont of Kerria lacca. Next base: position 846,685 of record NZ_CP192272.1, on the reverse strand, counting down.
AAACATTTCCAACACGTAACATTTCTTCTTTTTACTATCTTTGCTTACAGAAAAATCCCACTTATTTTGGTAGAATTTTTCAACGTTTTTAAAATCATATTTCATAAATTCAATCACAGTTTATATGTACTAAAGGATCGACTGCTTGACCATTATGTCTTATTGTGAAACACATCTGCGGATCTTTATCTTGTGTGCTTGATTTACCTGCAGATCCAATTACTTGACCTTGTTTTACTTTATCACCAATTTCAACTTGTATGTTTTTTAAATAGGAGTACATAGTCATGTAATTATCTTTATGTTCCACTATAATTAAATTTCCGTACCACCTCAGGCCTTTGCCTACGTATATTACTTTGCCAGGTGCAGAAGCAATAACCTTTGTTCCACTTTGAGCAGTAATTTTTATGCCATCTTGACATATTTTATCAGAAGAGGTAACTGCACCTTTAACCGGTATTACAAATTTACACATGCTTTGTGCATTATTGTTATATACCTTATCTACAAAGGCTTTTCTACTTTCTTTTCGCAGCGAAGAATCAACATTTTCTTTAATCAAATGATACTCCCTTGTGTACTCTAGGTCTCTTTTCCCATAAAATTCTTCGCCTTTAAGTAGTACAGGTGCAGGTTTTTGCAGGCCACAGCTTATCAGTATTGCTGATAATATAAAGAACAAGGCTATACGACACATACACTTATCTCTAGATATATCAACTTTCACAAAACTTTATAGTGTTTTTCGTCTATTTATTACTTTCTTCATTTATTTTATCAGTCAAATAGTCTCTTAAATCGGTAAGTTCTTTCAACAAATTTCTTGAATAATGATCAATTCTTACATCGTTACCAAATTCCTTTTGTACTCCTTTTATTGTATATCCTTTGTCATATAGCATATATTTTATTTTCTTTATTGCCTCTATACACTTATGATCATATAGTCTTCTTCCCTTCCGTTTTATGGGTTTAATTTGATGGAATTGACTTTCCCAGAATCTTAAAACATGCTGCTCCAAATGTAGTTCTTCAGCTACTTCTCCAATTGTGTAAAATAATTTTTCCTTATTCATCGGTTGTTTATTAATTTCTTCATCATTTTTGAAGGTCTAAAAGAAATTGATTTTCTCGCTTTAATTACTACCCTTTCCGATGTCTTTGGTATATTTCCTGGTCTTTCTTTCTTGTTTTTAACCAAAAATGTTCCAAATGAAGATATTTTTACTATTCCATCCTTTGCTAAGCTCGTTTTTATCTCATCCAATATGTCATCTATTATTGCAATAGAGTCTTCTTTCGATAATCCAATTTCCTGGTTTATACATTCAGCTATTGTTGCCTTAGTTACTGTTGTGTCTTTTGTTGTCATAATTTATTACAGTATGTTAATATAATATAACAATCGACTCAAGATTCAGCTACTTTATTTTTATAGTATGTTTCTTTTGTAGCATAATTAAAAATACTAGCAAATGTTAACATTGCAAATATTGTGAAAAGCGCCATTTGATGATCTGAAAAAAGTGCTAAAATTGACACTAAAATTCCACTCATAACAAACATAAATCCATTGATAATGGATGATGATGTGCTAATATACTTCTGCTCAACAATCTCACTACCAACAGTAAAATTAAGCATATGTCCTCCTGCAAAAAAACCAAACATTAACATACAAAAGTATATAATATGAACTGTTAAATTACCGCATAGTAAAATAATAGCTGAAATACTTTGCAATGTGGCAAAAGCAGAGATTACGTGCCTTCTATTTTTAAATAGATTTGAGATTAGATCTGCAATTGGAGCACCAACTGCAAGACCAAGCCACAATATTGCAGTTGCCACACCTAACTCCATTGTATTGAGTTCTAAGTTGCTTAGTAACCTTGGTGCCCACAGCATATTAAGCGCTAAAAATGTTCCAAAAGTAATAGCACCCACTATTGAGGTTATCCAGATATCTCTTAATTTTAGCACTGTTAGTACAGAACATATTACTGTTTTTATAGAGCTCTTTATTGTGTATTCCCCCAAATTTTTTTTTGAAAGTCCTTTCGGATAAAAAAACATAAGTACGAATATTGATACGCCAAATAATATTACGCATACAATAAGATTTTTCCAATCTGCACCTTCGGCAAGCAAGCTAGAGAAGCACATTTGAATCATCAAAGCAGAAAGACTTGAAATTGTCTGCACTAGTGAGAACATCAGTCCAAATTGAGTAAGGGGAAAATATGTGCTACTTGCATGAGCAGCGCCAACAAAACCAAACGATGCTCCAATTGCGATCAAAAATTGAGATAAAATTAAATGGGCAAAATTGTCACTCTTGATAAGGACAAAAAAACCAAAGAGCATGATTGACAACGAGAAAAAATAAATTTTTTTGCTGGAAAAAACATTAAACATTGCCCCACTAAAAAATTGTGAGATAGCAAAAGTCCAAGTATATGCTGAATTAGCTAGTGCAACTTGCGCAATCGTGAGCCCAAGTTCTTTTTCAAGATTCACACTTATAAAGGTGTAGATTATCTGCATATTGCTGAATATAACAATTAAGTTGCTGATCAGCCAAATGAACCAAGCTCTACTTTCCATAAGATTTTATAAGTAATCCATTAATAACAGGCCTCTTTTAGTCTCTGATTAATGTTAAAACAGTTGCAATTATAGATTATATAAAAGCTATGAAACAACAAATTTGTTGTGAGATTTAATTTGTTAGAGTCTGTACATAATCTCAAGAAAGAAATAAGTTCAACAATCATTACCTATAAGATAAAAGGTGAAAATTTGAAATTATCATGAACTGGCTCATTTTTCTGCCACTTAGATGATGTTTTTTCAAATTGTTGATAAATCAAAGTCAGTTTAGCTATTAATTATTCATCTTTTTTCTAATTATGCAGTGGATCTATTATTAAACCTTTCAATAATACTTTTTATTTTTGCTGCCTCTTCAAACTCTAAATTTTCAGCATGCTTCAACATTTGCTTTTTCAAACTATTTAGATCATTCTGACTAAAATTCTCAATCACCACTTTTTCCCGTAAAGTATTTGATATAGGCTTTATTATAGTTTTTGGTACAATATTATGCAGTGTATTATGCTCTGTCTGTTTCTTTCTTCTCCTTTCAGTTTCTTTCAGTGCACGATCCATAGAATTAGTAATTTTGTCTGCATATAAAATTACTCTGCCTTCAACATTGCGTGCAGCACGACCTATCGTTTGAATGAGCGAAGTCTCTGATCGTAAAAAACCTTCTTTGTCAGCATCTAAAATTGCAACCAGCCCACATTCGGGAATATCAAGACCTTCCCGCAACAAGTTAACGCCAACAAGAACATCTATTTCTTTAGATCTTAATTTGCATATAATTTCAATTCTTTCCAGTGCACCAATATCTGAGTGTAGGTAAGTTACTTTCATACTGAGCTCACTCATATGCTCAGCTAGCTTTTCAGCCATTTTTTTTGTCAATGTGGTAATTAGAATACAAAATCCTTTTTTTATTGTTACTTGCGCCTCGTGAATCACATCATCAACCTGACTCTCTGTTGGTTTTATGGTGCAGATGGGATCTGTCAGTCCTGTTGGGCGGATAACTTGCTCTATGAATGCGTGGTTAGTCTTTTCTAACTCATATTTTCCTGGAGTAGCCGAAACGTAAATAGTCTGGGGCCGTATTGCCTCCCACTCTTCCAATTTTAATGGACGGTTATCAAAAGCAGAAGGGAGCCTAAAACCATAATCTATCAATTTCTTTTTACGTGCTTCATTACCGCTATACATTGCACCTATCTGGGGAACAGTTACATGGCTTTCATCAACAAATAAAATTACATCTTTAGGTAAATACTCAAACAATGTAGGCGGTGGATCTCCGGCTTTCATTCCATAAAGATAACGCGAATAATTTTCAATACCTTTACACACTCCCGTTGCCATCATCATTTCAATATCAAAATTAGTACGCTGCTCAAGGCGTTTTGCTTCAACAATTTTGTTCTGTGAATAGTAATAATCCAGGCGTTCATGTAGTTCTTTTTTAATCAGTTGAACTGCTTGCAAAAGAGTCTCACGTGATGTAGTGTAATAGCTATTTGGAAAAATGGTGACTTTATCTATGCGTCTGATAATATTGCCGTTCATGGCATCAATCTCAGAAATTTCTTCTATTTCATCACCAAACAATGATAAACGCCAAGCTTTATTTTCATAATAGGCAGGAAATATATCAATAATATCGCAGCGCACTCTGAAATATCCTCGCTCAAATCTGACATTAGAACGTTTATATTGGAGATTAACTAAATTATTCAGAAAGTCATTAACATGAATCTTATCTCCAGCACTTAAAGTCAAGGTCATGCTGAGATAGCTCTCAGGCGAACCAAGACCATATATACAAGAAACACTTGCAACTACAATCGTGTCCCTACGCTCCAAAAGAGAGCATATAGCAGAATAGCGTAGCATATCAATTCTTTCATTTATTAAAGAGTCTTTTTCAATATAAGTGTCAGTTTGTGGTGAATAAGCCTCAGGCTGATAATAATCATAATAAGAAATGAAGTATCCAACAGCATTGTGGGGGAAAAATCCTCTCATCTCCTCGTAAAGCTGTGCCGCTAAAGTTTTATTATGCGCCATAATTAACGCAGGCCTGTTTGTTCTTGCAATAACATTTGCCATAGTGAAAGTTTTTCCAGAGCCAGTAACTCCAAGCAAAACCTGATCTCTTTTTTTGTTATTTAGTCCTTCAACTAAACTATCTATTGCTTGTGGTTGATCCCCAGCTGGCTGAAAATTTGTAACTATTTGAAATGCCATAATTCCTATATTTTCATAATATATTTATCATTACATAATACACATGATATTCTGAGTAAGGTATAAAAACGAGCGTAAATGAAGTTCTATTTTCCTTTTTTATAGAGTTGGCTCCAAATTCTATTGTTAGTGAGAACAAAAAATACCGTCAAAATTATAAAATATGTCACTATTTTTAGCCCAAGTTTATGTCGGCGCTCCAGTTCTGGCTCTGCTGCCCATTGTAAGAAATTTACCACATCATATGCCATATTTTCAACTGTGGCTTGCCTTGCACCATCATATTCTACCATTCCTTCAGAAAGCGGTGGGGCCATAGCTAACCTGCCTGTTGAAAAATATGGATTAAAATATAAACCGTTCTCATCATGTTCACCGTTTTGATAACCAATTAGTAGTGAATAGATATAATTTGCACCATCATGTCTTGCTTTGACAATTAATGATAAGTCTGGTGGAATTGCACCATTATTACTTGCTGCAGCTGATTCTTTTGTATCAAAAGGTGCAATAAAATAATCCGAAGACACTCCCGGCCTATCAAACATTTCACCCAAATCATTTGGACCATCTTTCACTTGATAAGAGGCTGCAATTTGTTTTACATCCTCTTCAGAAAAACCAACATCTTGCAAATTACGAAACGCTATTCTATTCATTGAATGGCAAGCAGCACAGACTTCCTTGTATACTTTATAGCCACGCTGAATTGACTCTCTATCGAAAGATCCAGTAATTCCATCAAAACTCCAGTCGATTTTCTTATTTGGTAAAGGTTTAAACTCCTCTGCAGAAAGAGAATTAGTGAGAAATAATACACAAAACAGAGCAACTTTAACCAACAGCATCACTTCATCTCCGGAACAGAATCGCTTATTGTTTTTGGTAATTTTTTTGGTTTCTCATACTTACTAAGTAAAGGTAAAACTATCACAAAATATGAAAAATAATAAAGAGTTGAGAGTCTACTTAAAGTAATGTAAGGCTCTTTAACTTCCTGCCCCCCAAGCCAAGCAAGAAATGCAAAATTTATTGCAAAAACCCAAAAAAATTTCTTAAATAATGGGCGATAAGCACCACTTTTAACTTTTGATTTATCAAGCCAAGGCAAAAGAAACCAAACTAAAATAGATCCAAACATGGTAAGTACACCAATAAGCTTATTTGGAATTGAGCGCAACATCGCATAAAAAGGTAGGAAATACCACTCTGGTACTATGTGTACTGGAGTTACCATAGGATCAGCTTCTATATAATTATCAGGATGCCCAAGATAATTAGGGGCATAAAAAACAAATCCAAACAAAATTATAAAAAATAAACCAAAAGTTATGCAGTCCTTTGCTATATAATAAGGATAAAAAGGAATAGTGTCCTTACCTGACCTTACTTCTATTCCACTTGGGTTATTAGAGCCAAATCTATGCAGAGCAACAACATGCAACATAGCTAAAGCAATAATAATGAAAGGAAGAAGATAATGAAGTGCAAAAAAACGATTGAGCGTTGGGTTATCAACGGAAAAACCACCCCACAACCATATAACTATTTTATTGCCAACTAAAGGTATGGCTGAAAATAAGTTGGTTATGACTGTTGCACCCCAAAAGCTCATTTGTCCCCATGGAAGAACATATCCCATAAAGGCAGTTGCCATCATTGCAAAAAATATAAATATGCCAATAAACCACACCATTTCTCGCGGCCTCTTATAAGATCCGTAATATAATCCACGCATGATATGAACATAGACCACCATAAAGAAGAGTGATGCCCCAACAGCATGAGTATAACGTATCAGCCATCCATAACTTACGTCACGCATTATACGCTCCACACTATTAAATGCATGATCAACATGCGGAGTGTAGTGCATGGCAAGAAATATACCTGTTATTATTTGTAAAATTAGTGCTATACCAGCTAAAGAACCAAAGTTCCAAGCATAATTTAAATTTTTTGGCACTTGATAAGAAGCAGTATGTTTTAGAAAAGAAAATATAGGCAATCTATACTCTATCCAACCTAATATACCTTTTCCTTCTGTTATTTCTTTTTTGCTACCATCTTCCATAACTTAAAGTTTTTTCATCTCAACTCATTTTATTGTAACAACTTACCTGTAACGCACAATAAAAAGTTTAAATTTAAAGAATAGATTTCATGAAAACAAGCACTCAGACTTGAGTGCTTGTTTTAACTGATTTAGAGGGATTTTTGATGACATACACCCTTGGATATTGTTAAGTTGCTTAATAAACTTCTAGGACATTGAGCAACCTTGTTTATCGCTATATCAAACTTTTCTTTTATAGCATTTACCTTTTTTGCTCTAATTTCTTCTATTGTGAGAAGTGAATCTTCCAGTGGCTTTGAATACTTTTTTCCTGTTAACTTTCTAACAATTACATCAGTTAGTAGAGCTGTTCCATAAAAATCAACTTGTGAAGAATCAATTGAGCTTCCAGTCGAATGTGCAATAGATTGCTGTGCAGAAGGTAAAGCAGGAGTATTTCGACCCAATGTAGAAGCAGTTATCCAACTAAATATACTATTAATAAAAGAGGAAGGTTTTACTGCACTGCTTGCTGCGTTACTTACCACGCTGCTAGCTTCCAATTCTTCTTTAAGACTTACTCTAGTAGAAGTTAATATCGCTTTGCAATCAATTGAAACGGCACCACTTAATATAGATATTACTCTTTGCATTTCACTACTGTTATTACACATATCTCTTCTATAACCTCCAACAACATCCAATGCTGTTCTGCCATTTACATCTTTAATGCTAGTATCAGCATTATTGCAAAACAAGAGTTCTACCATATCTGATTGACAATTAAACGACGCTAAGTATAAGGGTGTAAAACCTTTATAATTTGTAGCATTGATATTAGCACTACTATCAATTAGAAACTGTGCTATTTCCAGTTTACCATTAATAGCAGCAATGTGCAGAGAAGTATTAAGATATTCAGTACTAGTAGCATTAATATCAGCACCTTCATTAAGCAAAAGCTGCAATATTTTTAAGTTGCACTTGTCAGTAGTAAAATGTATAGGTTTTATATTATGCTTTTCACTACTCAAGATTTCGCTTTTTATACCTATACTCTCCGCCTCTTTAATGCACTTTTCAACTTTCTGAAAATTACCTATGTTTATAGCAGCAAATAATTCATCGATCAATTGTTCAGCTTTTTTGTTTGTTACATCTGTGGTATAATAATTGCTAGAATTATTATCAGCTTCTAATGCTGCCTTAATAGTTACTACAGAAGTGATCTTAACAACATCTTCTAACATAGATAATATTTCTTGTCTTGCATTGCTATCACACATATTTCTTCTATAACTTCCAACAGCATCTAAGGCTGTTTTGCCATTTTTATCTTCAATACTAATATCAGCATTATTAGAAAGCAGAAGTTTTACCATATCTAGGTAACAATAGAAAGATGCTAAGTACAAAGGTGTAAAACCTTTATAATTTGTAGCATTGATATTAGCACCATTATCAAGTAGAAATTGTGCTACTTCTGCTTCGTTGGCAGCAGCAGCAATATGTAAGGGAGTACTCAAATATACAGTACTAATAGTAACATTAATATCGCCACCTTTGGTAATTAAAAAGCGTAATATCCTTAAGTTACGTTTTTGAGTAGCAAGACGCAGAGGATTTGTAACGTGCTCTCTACTATTCAAAATCTCATTCTTTACATGCTCACTCTCTGCCTCTTCAACACATTTTTCAACTTTCTGAAAATTACCTATGCTTATAGCAGCAAGTAATTTTTTTCTTAATTTCTCAACACTTATTGGCATAAAAACACCTTTAAAAAAATAACATTCCCGGCTTTATATCATGTAATTGAGTATGCACAAGTGAAATTTATAGAGAAAAAATTTCAATAGTGAAGAATTAGGCTCTGTGAACAAAATTTTAGACCAGCCATATAAGTGCTCCAACAAAATTTAAAAATCCCATAAATACTACAGCAGTCTTGTCAAAGCGAGAGAAGATGCGCCTAAAATGCTTTATTTTACCAAAGAAACACTCAATCAGATGGCGCTCTTTATAGACATGTTTGTCATACTCTCTCTGCATTTTTCGGTTTCGTTTTGGTGGAATCACAACTTTGCAACCTTTACTTTTAAGATTGGTAATAAAAGTATTACTGTCATAGCCTTTATCTGCCACTATAGTCGAGTTTGAGATATTTTCTGTTAAAGCTTCAGCTTGTGTAATGTCGTTTCTTTGTCCAGGAGTAAGCATAAATTTCAAAGGATTTCCCAGCGCATCGACAAGTGCATGAATTTTTGTAGAAAAGCCACCTCTACTGCGTCCTAAAGCCTCTTGACCTCCGGAGTTTTTCTTATATCCAGCCGAACAAGCGTGAGCACGAATAATCGTTCCATCTATCATGTGCACTTCTAAATCTGGATCTTGTGTATATTTGTACAGCCTTTTCCAAATTCCCTTTTCACACCACTTTTTAAACCTTCTATGTATGCTCCTGTAATTGCCGTAAATCTCTGCCAAAAGTCTCCACTGACAACCACTGCGAACTATGTACCAAACTGCTTCCACAAATATTCTCAACCTTTTTTCATTTTTGCTGTGTATTCCTTTGATTCCTTTTAAGAATTCAAAAATTTGTTTCCATTTTGTTTCTTGTATGTAATATACCATTGGTAGTTTCTCTGTTATTCACAGTTAAACTACCTCTTTTTCCTCTTCTCTCCTACTTCTTCTCTACTTTTTTCTCGCAGAAAAATTTTGTTCACAGAGCCTAGGTCTTTCAACAACCTATCACGCAACTTTTTTGCAAAATATTTTAAGCCCCTAATTCAAAATTTTTATTACTTGATAATAAGCAATCTGCTTTAGAAGAGGAAACAAGGGATAGAAAAACAAGCACTCAGACTTGAGTGCTTGTTTTAAGTGATTTAGAGGTGCTTTTGATGACGCACGCCTTTAGATATTGTGAAGTTGCTCAGTGAGCTTTCAGGATACTGATAAAGTTTGTCACACTTGCTAAGCGCCATCTTGACATCTCTTTCTAGAGAATTAAGTTTTCTTTCTTTAACCTGTCTTATCGTTAAAAGTGAATCATCCAGTGGCATTGAATATCTTTCCCCTGTGAACTTACTTATTGCTATAGCAGTTAGCAGAATTGTTCCATTAAAATCAACTTGTGAAGAACCAATTGAGCTTCCAGTCGAATGTGCAATAGATTGCTTTGCAGGAGGTAAAGCAGGGGCACTCTGAAATAGGCTACTGAGTGCAGCAGTTGTTGAAGTTCCCATCCAACTAAATACACTATTAATAAAAGAAGAAGGTTTTACTGCGCTGCTTAACACACTTGTACTATTATGATAGCTAAAGTTATTGCTAGCTTCTATTACCTTAAGATTTGTCCTAGAAGCTAATGTCTGACAATTAACTTTATCAGCACATTTTAATATAGATATTATTTTTTGCCTTGTATTACTATTACATATAGATTTTGGATCATCTCCAACAACATCCAGTGGTATTCTACCACCCGCATCTCTTATATAAATATTAACATCATGCTTGATCAGAAGTTCCACCATTTCCACTTGGCAATGGAAAGACGCTAAGTGCAAAGGCACCTTACCCATTATATCTTGCAAATTGATCTTAGCATAACGACTAAGTAGAAACTGTCCTGCGTCTTCTCTACCATATTCAGCAGCAACGTGCAAGGCAACTCTCAAACTTTCACTACTAGCAGCATTAACATTGGCACCGTTATTAACCAAAAACTTCAATGTCTTGAAGCTATTTTCTTTAACAGCAAAACTTATAGGTTTCATACCGTATCTTTCACCAATAAAAACCTGATTTTTTAGTTTCATCATCACTGCAGTTTTGATACATATGTTAGCTTTTAGAAGACTATGCTCTTCTATAGCAACAAATAACTCATCTATAAAGTTCTCAATCCTTATCCGTTTTTGAATATATTGCATTAAATACTTCCCAAATTACACCGTTCCTGGCTTTATATCACACAAGTTAGTATGCGCAAGCAAAATTTACAGAGAAAAAATTTCAATGGTTAAAAATGAGGTCTTCAGCAACTTATCACGTAACTTTTGTGCAAGATATTCGAAGCCCCTCATTTAAATTTTCAGTACTTGATAAGAAGCAGTATGCTGAAGAAGGAGGAAAATAAGCACTCAAACTCGAGTGCTTATTTTAAAGGGACTTTTGATGCATGCCTTTAGATATTGTTGAATTGCTTAATGACTTCGAGGACATTGATAACGTTTTTCACAATTACTAATTGCCGTCTCGACTTTTTTGTCTATAATATCAATTCTTGTCAGAGGTGGATTGTCCAGTAGTCTTGAATACTTTTTCCCTGTGAACTTTTTGACCACTACATCAACTAGTAGAGCTGTTGCATTAAAATCAACTTGTGAAGAACCAATTGGGCTACCAGCTAAGTGATCAACAAATTGCTGTGCAGGAAGTAAAGTAGGAGCACTGCTGAATAAGCCATTGAGTGTGGCAGTGGTTACCCAACTAAATATACTATTAATAAAAGAAAAAGGTTTTACTGCACTGCTTGGTGCAGGATTTGGAGTATCACCAGCTTCCAATCCTATCTTAGTATTTGCCCTGGTGGAGGTTGAGAAAGGGTTTGCTATACTACTTGCTGCATCTGGAGTATCACCAGCTTCTAACTCTAATTTAGTATTTATTCTAGCAGAAAGTAATAGTTCTGTACAATTATTTTTATGAAATCTTAACACAGCTAAGAATATTTTTTCTATGTCACAGCCATCACTGCAAAGATTTTCATAACCAGGGATAACCTCAAATGCCGTTTTGCCATTTGCATTTTTAATATTAATAGTGTTATTATTGAGCAGAAGATTCGCGATATCTAATCGACAATAAAAAAAGGCTAAGTGTAAAGCTGTAAAACCTTGCATTACTTGGGAAGTGGTACTACTAGTACAATGATATATCATTTCTTTTATTTCTGCTTTGTCTATTCATGGCAGTAACGTACGAGTAAGGAACAAGACATCCATCACTAACAGCATTAATATTAGCATTATTTTTAAGCAAAAACCGCACTATCTCTAAGCTACCTCTATAAACAGCAAGATGTATAGGTGCCATACCATCTTTTTTACCATTAATAATCTCTTTTTCTTTATTTATATATCTTGCCTTTTTAACATATCTTTTAACTTTATTAATATTAAGCTCATCTATAGCCGCAAATAAATTCTTTCTCAATCTCTCAAGTTTTTTCATCAAATACCTCCTAAAGAATAATGTTTCCGGTTTTATATCATGCAACTTAATATGTACAAGCAAAATTTACAGAGAAAACAATAGTTAAAATTAGGTCTTCATCAACCTATCACGTGCTGCGTTTAACTTTTGTGCAAAATATTCCGAGCCTCCCTTGTCTGGATGGACCAGTTTCATTAAATTTTGGTATGCCTTATTGATTTCATTTTGGCTTGCCTCGGAATTCAGCCCCAGTATTTTTAATGCTTCATCTTTGGACATATTATCACCAGTGTAATTTTTGGTGTAACTTTTACTGCTGTTAAATTCGTTCAAAAACTTACTTAATATAGAGTGCATCATAAAACTTATGTTATTTCTCTTTGCCAAAAAGAGAAAAAATACAACAACGCTAGGTAAAACAAACGTGATTATTGTGAATATCAAAAAAAGGAAGAAGATGAATGACATGTATATTTTTTTATCATTTTATGATTAAATAGTAACAATTATAATTGTCATGGTAAATAACATGTTTATCCAGATTGAAGAAACACCAAACCCAAACACGCTGAAATTTCTTCCTGGTTTTGAAATTCTGAGCGAAGGAGAAACAGCTGATTTTTCAAATGCAGATGAAATAAAGAACTCCAAACTAGCAGTAAATCTTTTTCAAATAGAACATGTTGTAAGAGTATTTTTTGGTCATGATTTTATTTCGGTAACAAAATCAGATAGAATGAATTGGGATATAGTAAAGGTGGAAATTTTAACTACAATTATGGATCACTTTACTTCTGGTGGAAAAGCATTTGATAAAGAAGGAGTAAGTGATAATAAAATGCTAGAGGAAGAATTCTTTAATGAAAATGATATAGAAATTGTAAATAGAATAAAAGAATTGATGGAAAGTTATATTAAACCTGCAGTTGCTCAAGATGGTGGTGATATCAAGTTCCGTGGCTATAAAGACGGAATAGTTTACGTTGAACTGCAAGGAGCTTGCTCTGGGTGCCCAAGTGCTGCAATTACCTTAAAACAAGGAGTGCAGAATATGCTAAGCTATCACATACCAGAAGTTTCAGGTATAGAGACTATGCTATGACTAATCAAACAGTTAGAGGAACAAAAGATCTCCTGTTTGATGAATGGTACAAGTTTAAACACATAGAGCAAACAGCAAGCAGAATCTCAAGTTTATACGGCTTTTTACCTGTTCAAACTCCGATATTTGAATACACAGAAGTCTTTACAAAGACTTTAGGTGATAGCTCAGATATTATCACTAAAGAGATGTATACTTTTATTGATAAAGGGGGAAAGAGCATAACTCTGCGTCCTGAGTTCACTGCAGCTATTGTTAGGTTACTCATTGAAAAAAAACTACAAGCGCCGATAAAATTATTTTCAATAGGGCCTGCATTTCGCTATGAAAGACCGCAAAAGGGAAGACAAAGGCAATTTCATCAGATAAATTTTGAGGTTTTTGGCATAGAAGATCCAAAAGCTGATATTGAATTGATATCACTCGCTCAGCACTTACTAACTGAATTTGGCATCAATAAAAATGTAAAGCTGGAAATCAACTCTCTGGGTGATAGTGAAACAATAACTCAGTATAGAGAAGCTTTGATATCGTATTTAAAAAAGTTTCAAAATGACCTATCAGAAGATAGTCAAAATAGATTGATTAAAAACCCACTCAGAATATTAGACTCTAAGGATAAGACAGATAAAGAAATAATCTCTGACGCACCAAAAATCAGTGATTATTATACAAAAGAATCTTCATATTTCTTTGACCAGGTGTTAAATGGACTGCAAGCTCTTGGCATACCTTACACTGTAAATAGCAAATTAGTTCGAGGTCTAGACTATTATTGTCACACAGTATTTGAATTTGTCACAGAAGATTTAGGTGCACAAGGAGCAGTTTTTGCCGGTGGAAGATACGATAATCTAGTATCTTCAGTAGGTGGAAAACACACTCCAGCAATAGGATTTGCAGGGGGGATTGAGCGTATAATGGAATTAATCAACTATGCTGAAAAAAAAGAGAGGCCTATTTATATAATTCCAATCGGTGGAGAAGCTGAAGAACATGCTCTAACACTTGCAAGTGAATTACGCAGAAATGGTTTATATGTGATTTACGAATATAGTGGAACTCTAAAAACCCGAATGAAAAAAGCAAATCAAGCAAATGCAAAAGTTGTATTAATCTTTGGTGATGAAGAGCTAAGCAGTAAAACTTTAAAAATTAAAAATATGGACACGGGTGAAGAAAAAATGATTGCTCGCGATAAAACCGTAGAAAATATCTAATCAGAAGCAATAGGAGTGTTAGCTATAGAAGAAAATTCCTCTGCACAAGAATTTTTCATAGCATTTAATATATCATAATCTGTAAAATCTAATTTTATCGGTGTAATAGTAATAAAACCTCCTTTTATTTTATCTACACTACCACTGCCTGAGTGTTCCCGAGACCAATTTAAGCTCAAAGAACCATTTAAGTTTTCAGTAAAAGTTAAATCACCATCAATGTTATATTCACCTTGTTCAGCAAATTCGACCCCTTTCACTTTTTCTGTAGCAGGAAAATTTATACTCATCACTATATCTTTAGGCCAACCAACTTTCATTAGCTTGGCAATAACCTTTGGTGCAAAAATCTTTGTATTGTTCCAGTCTATTTTATCATGATAAACTTGGCTCAGCGCAATAGAAGGTATAGATCTTGCAGCACCTTCCATTGCAGCACCGATTGTGCCTGAATAACAAATATCATCGCCGACATTTGATCCAATATTTACTCCAGATAATATTAAGTCTGGTTTTTTATTCATAATTTTATTTAACGCGATAATGACACAATCTGCGGGAGTACCAGACACACTAAACTCCCTTTCACTATGTTGACTTATTTTAATAAATTGCTTTACTGGATAGTCAAGAGACCTTGCAGCTCCACTCCTATCAGTATCTGGTGCTACTATCCATACTTCCGATGCAAAATTGTGTGCAATTTCTTTAAGTAATCTTATTCCTTCACTCTCAAAACCATCATCATTTGTTATCAATATTATCATATATAATACTCACCTATCAAAGTATACTGATGAGGTTTCTTTTCATAACCATAGCAAAGAACCTGCTACGAATCAATAAGGAAAAATTAGAGGGTGACCAGGTTGCCATCGTTTAGTTTGCTGTGAGTTAATCGTAAATACCAATTTTTAGCTTCACACCTAACTCACAATCAAAGTTTAGTAAACTCTAGAGGCGTGCTAAGCAGCAGAAAACCTTGCTATATTTCCCAAAAATGCTTTCACTCTTTCAAGGCAAGTGGATGGTTCTGCAGGTATTGCTACTTCATCTATCTTACCATATATTGCTGCATCTACGACTTCACCTGTTATTAATTCCCTTAGCTTTTGTTTTATCTGTCCTCTACGAATATGTTCTCCATAGTCATTATAAAACTTCACATATAACTCTTTAAATACAAATTCTTTTATAGCACTTCTCATATGAGAAATTCCATCCTTTACTTCATCACTTGCATTGCTCAAATCCACTTCAGAACCTAGCGAATATAAGTCATCAAAATTTTCTTTTAAAATTTTTATTTTAAAGTAGTGCTTATCTACAGATCTCTCAAGAAATCTTTTAGTAGCATTACCGGCCAATTCTCCTATTATCTGAGGCTCTAGTTGAGCTGCAAAATTATTTTCTGCTTCAAGGCCACTTAATGCATAAATGATACGATTAAGCATTCCAGGACCACATTGGCGATTACTTTCCTCAAAACGAACCAGCAATATGGATTTCAACAGCTCTACATCTGCATTTTGCTTTGTTGCTGCAATTAAAACTAGATTTATGGCCTGTGTTAATGTCAGTCCGGTTTTGGAATCTACCCACCTTACCCATTCTCCTTCTCTATAATTATCTACCTTCAAATAAGGCGCTATCAGTTCTTTCTGCTGATTTGTCAAACCGCCTATATAGTTTTTAAACTCTTCATCCAGCTCATTTGACGGAGTCCCATATTCTTCCTTTAATTTTTTGGCACACTCAATAACACTTTGCTCAAAACTTCTAGTATGAACATTCTGATTACCAGTACCTACATCACTTACATTAAACAAAAAGCTCATTTGCTTTACACTTAAACCCAGAGGCGAGAAGAGCTTTATTAATGGATACTTTATTAACTCAAGAAGCGCTACAGGGATCAATAATATAGTATTGATAAGCACTAAACATATTCTAAGACCGAGCGCTCTACTCTCTGATAACATTCTACTAAGTTCTGATATCTTTGATGCACAATACAAAAATGGTAATTGAATGTAGTATATTGAGTATATAGAAAAAAATAAAATCTTATCTTTTAACCCTACTGTTGGATCATTATATACTTCAGAAAAAATGTTATCATCACTATTTTCATTTTTGAAAGACTGATAGCTGCTTGTAATTTTTTCTGTAAAAATAGAACAGAGCTTATGCAGTCCGTAGCATGAAACGCCAACAGCTAAAAAAATTGCAAGTGTTCCAAAAAATGCTAATACTTCACTTGAAGTTTTGGCAAGAAGGAATGCATAAAGCGCATTAATAAAGATATCAAATAAATATTCAAATAAAAAAATTGCTCCAATAGCGGAAACAAACAATAAAATACCCCCACAAATAATCAAAAAATCTTTTAACCTTGGATTCATACCCCGCTTCTTAATAATCTATTAATATACTTTTTATTATATGCTTAAATTAAAAAAATGCAAATTTTGTAAAGACCAATTGAAATTTCTGAGCTTCAACTATATTGTTAATTATTCAGATAAAAATTAAACATTGTCGTGTCAAATAAAATAGGCTTTTTTGCTATTTTTGCCTTGGTGATTAGTAGCCAAATTGGCTCTGGAATTTTTATGCTCCCAATCAGCCTTGCACCATACGGCGCTTATAGCCTCATAAGCTGGGTTATATCAGGATTTGGTGCTGTATCTCTTGCTTTAGTTTTTGCTTCACTCTGCGCAAAATTTCCAGAAACGGGTGGTCCTCATATTTATGTGAAACATGCCTTTGGCTCTACAGCAGCTTTTTTTGTTGGCTGGACATATTGGGTAAGCTCGTGGGTAAGCTCAACAGCTGTGACAATTGCAAGTATCGGTTATTTAGCCCCGCTTTTTCATAATGATATACAAGATATACGTTTGCTTTTAGAAATAACATTAATTTTAGCTATCATGCTAATAAACTTAAGAGGGGTAACTACTGCTGGGCATGTTGAGCTTCTTCTGACCATTGTTAAAATTATCGCACTTCTTGCAATACCCATAGCAGGATTATTTTTCTTTGATAGAAATAATTTTGTTGTAAGTGAAGAAGTATCAAACTTTACGATGTCTCAAGTCCTTGCGCGCTCTACACTCCTTACTCTATGGTGTTTTATTGGACTTGAATCAGCAACGGCACCTGCAGGATCTGTCAATAATCCCTCTAAAACAATACCAAGGGCTATAGTGCTTGGAACAGTCTGTGTTGCTGTGATATATTTCATCAATAGTCTTTCAATTATGGGATTGATAAGTGGTAATGAACTAGCTAGTTCAAAAGCACCATATGTTGATGCGATAAAAATTATGCTTCCAGGTAATTGGCATTTAATTGTTTCTGTTGTTGCCTTTATCGTTTCTGTAAGTAATTTAAATGCTTGGTTTTTAGCTGATGGACAGGTCACCTTAGGCCTTGCAAAAGACAAGTTAATGCCGCAATTTTTTGGCAAAAAAAATAAGCATGATGCTCCATTATGGGGAATAATACTCAGTACTTTGGGGGTGTTAGTTTTACTTATCCTAACGTCAAACAAAAGTTTTGCTGAGCAAGTAACTTCAATAATTGATATCTCTGTGGTGTCATTTTTGTTTATCTACTTAGCATGTAGCCTTGCTTTTCTCAAAGTTAATATACAAGACAAAAGCTACTGCAAATTTTTAATTGGAGGTGTGGCTGTATCTTTTTGCTGTTGGGTAATATACGAGACTTCTATAAAAACATTGTTAATATCAAGTCTATTCCCTTTAAGCGGAACACTTATTTATCTACTTTGGTATCATAAACTAAAAACTTAACTTAAATTTTTTATTTGCTAAAATTCTTAAGCTATACTACTGGCTTACATTAATAGAATTAAGAGGTATTGTGTCAAATAAAATAGGTTTTTGGGCTGTTTTTGCTTTAGTCATTAGTAGTCAGATCGGCTCTGGGGTTTTTATGCTTCCAATTAGCCTTGCTCCATATGGCGCTTATAGCCTTATAAGTTGGATGATATCAGGAGCTGGTGCTGTGTCTCTTGCGCTAGTTTTTGCTACGCTATGTGCAAAGTTTCCAGAAACAGGAGGTCCTCACGTTTATGTGAAACATACTTTTGGTCCTGCTGCAGCGTTCTTTGTTGGTTGGACATATTGGGTAATCTCATGGGTTAGTACAACAGCTTTAATAGTTGTGGGTGTTGGCTATCTTACACCATTTTTCCATGAAGATATCAAAAGTATGCGTTTATTTTTAGAGCTGTTGTTATTTACAATCATTACATTAATAAATTTAAGGGGAATAGCTACTGCAGGGCACGTTGAGTTTCTGCTCACGGTTGTGAAGGTTGCTGTATTGCTTGCAATACCTGTAGCAGCGTTGTTTTTTTTCGATAGAAATAATTTTATCATAAGTGAAGAAATATTAAGTCTTACAACATCGCAAATTCTTGCCCGCTCTACACTCCTTACTTTATGGTGTTTTATTGGACTTGAATTGGCAACAGCACCTGCAGGGTCAGTTGATAATCCAGCTAAAACTATACCAAAAGCTGTGGTGCTTGGCACAGTTTGTGTTGCTGTTATATATTTTATCAACAATTTTGCAATTATGGGATTGATCAATGGCAACAATTTAGCAAGTTCAAGAGCACCATATGTTGATGCGATAAAAATTATGTTTTCTGGTAATTGGCATTTAATTGTTTCTATAGTTGCATTCATTTTTTGTGTTGGCAGTCTAAACGCTTGGGTTTTATCTAGTGGACAAGTTGCTTTTGGTCTTGCAGAAGATAGACTAATGCCAAAATTCTTTGCTAAAAGGAACAAGCATGGCTCTCCTTTTTGGGGAATAACAGTTAGTTCAATTGGAACTGCAATTTTACTAATTCTCACTTCAAACAACAATTTTGCCCAGCAGATTACGTCGATTATTGACTTTTCTGTAATTTCATTTTTATTTGTCTATCTTGCATGCAGTCTTGCCTTTCTAAAGGTTATTATACAGGAGAGGAGTTGTTATAAGCTTTTAATTGGTAGCATAGCAACAACCTTTTGTTGTTTGGTGATATTAGAAACCCCTGTAGGTACTCTGCTGATTTCGAGCCTGTTCACTGCAAGTGGCATACCCATTTATTTATTTTGGTACTGCAAAACTTCTGTGCAACAAATTCAGTAGTGAGAGATACACTTTAAATGGTTAATATTTATGGGACAAGATTTTTTTTCTCTTTATCTACTTGTTCAATATTACCATTCTCAAGTTTGCTACCTACTTCTTCTGTGCGTTTATTATCTATGTAGATCTCATTTTTTGCTTTATTAGAAAGACCTATTTGCGATTGCAGTTTTTTATACTCTTCTTTTTCAGGCGTGAAAATTTTCACTAAAAATCTTCCTATTATTGGTATTGAACTTAAAAAATCTCTTAATCCAAAAGATTCTTGCTTCTTGTTTGAAAGATGCTGGTCTATCTTAGAAATTTTCACACCATACTTTTTATCATCAAAATTTATCGCTGGCTTGCTTTTTTTCGAAAGAACATTTTGAATCTCTAATCTATTGACTTTTTCAGGCTTTTGAAATGCAGATACTGCAGGTTTGACCTTAGTGTCATCATGTTTTTTACTCATTTCATTCTACCATGCAATATTATTAGTGTCTTATAATTATAACTAAATTATGGTTAATTGCAAGGTAAAAATATTAAAGTAATTGTAAATTTTATCAGTAAAAATATAATATAGCTTTAAAATCAGAGGTTTATTTATATGGGATGTAAGATTGCAGTTATTGGAGCAACAGGAAGAGTAGGATATGAGGTATTGACCATGCTTGCTGAATTTCAAAAAGAGGGAAAATTTTCGATAGATTCTGTTGTTGCTTTTGCATCGAAAAAATCAAAGGGAAAAAAGGTAAGTTTCGGCGATGAAGAATTAACTGTCTTAGACCTTGAGAACTACGATTTTGTTGGAATTAATATAGCAATTTTCTGTGCTGGGTCTCATGTTTCCGAGAGATACGTACCGATTGCAACTGAAGCTGGATGTATTGTCGTAGATAATACCTCTCGTTTTAGGATGAAAGAAGGCGTGCCACTAGTGATTCCAGAGATCAACAAAGATAAAATTACGGAGTATAAAAACCATAACATAATATCTAATCCAAACTGTACTACAATACAAATGTTGCTGGCATTACATTTATTACACCAAAAAGCAAAAATAAAGAGAATCGTTGCTTCAACTTATCAATCAACTTCTGGTGTAGGTAAAGCAGCAATGGATGAGCTTTACAATCAGACAAAAAAAATCTTTATGAATGAAGCTAAAAAACCTGAAATATTTCCTAAGCAAATAGCATTTAATTGCATTCCTCATATAGGAGAGTTCATGGAAGATGGTTCTACAAAAGAGGAGTGGAAAATGCAAGAGGAGGCAAAAAAAATTTTAGAAGAGGATATAAAAGTAACTGCAACTTGTGTCCGAGTACCTGTTCTTGTTGGTCATGCTATAGCAGTAAATGTAGAATTTGATCAGCATATAACTGAAGAAGAAGCTCGTGAAATGCTCAGTGAAGACGATGGAGTTTTAGTGCAAGATAAGCGCGAAGATGGTGGATATATGACTCAGATTGATGTTGTGCAAGAGAATGCCGTATACATATCGCGTATTAGACAAGACGATACCGTTAAACACGGATTAAATATGTGGATAGTAGCTGATAATCTACGCAAAGGTGCAGCACTAAATATAGTGCAGATCTTGGAGATCTTGATCAAAGAGCATTTATAGCTCAATAGCTTAAATCTATATTGACATGTCCCATTTTACGCTTGTCCCTAACCTCTTTTTTCCCATATATGGTTAAACTAGCTTTTTCGTTGCTCAAATATTTGTGAGAATTATATATATCATTACCTATTATATTTTTTGTCATGCAAGGAAAGCGTAATACTACTTCCTGCATAGATAGCCCGCATATTATCCTAACTAGCTGCTCGAATTGACTAACGTTGCATGCATCCAAGCTCCAGTGGCAAGAATTGTGGGGTCTTGGGGCCAGTTCATTAACTAGTAATTCATGATTTTGAGTGATGAAAAATTCAATAGCTAGAATTCCTACTACATCAAGTGCAGTTGCTATTTTCTCTGCAGTTTTTTGTACCTCTTGGGCTAATTTATTATCTATTTTAGCTGGTGCTATTGAAGTATTAAGTATTCCGTCAACGTGGTGATTCTCTGCTATAGGAAAAAAAGCTACTTTACCGTTTTTATCTCTTGCAACGACTATTGAAACCTCTTTCAGTAAATCAACACTTGCTTCAAGAATGTACTCTTTATTCCAATCGAAGGAAGCAAATTGCTTCAGTTCAGAATCATTTTCAATCATATATTGTCCTTTTCCATCATAACCCATTTCTGTTGTTTTTAGCCTCACTGGATAGCTAAAAGTTTCACTACTTTCTAGTAGCTGATTATAATTTTGTATACTTTTGTAATCAGCAGTTTTTATGCTTAAATCTCTAATAAAATCTTTCTCTCTCAGCCTATTTTGCGAAATGTGTAACGCCTTTTTACCTGGATAAAAATCTGTATGCTGCGACACAATATCAATTGCACTACATGGAATATTTTCAGACTCAATAGTGACTAAATCCACACTCTGTGCAAAAGATTCAAGTGCCCTCTTATCACAGAAGTCTGCTATTGTTAAATCATCAGCAACAGAACAAGCTGGATCGTTTTTAGCACTGGCAAAAATATGCGTTTTGTGCCCAAGTTTTATTGCAGCGATAGCAGTCATTTTACCTAATTGCCCACTTCCTATTATTCCTATCACTTTTTTATCCAGTGGATCTGTTTTGTTCATCATGTAGATTAATATTTCCTAGTTAGAGTACGATAATATGCTTGGAAAATCTATGAAAAAAGTGTATAATTGAAGTGTGTTAAACTTTTATCATGAACACTTTACGATGACCATGAAATACACACTTATTACTAATTCTGTTGAAGTTACAGTTTTGCCAATTTACATTGAAGAGCAATCCATTCCTTATGAAAATTGTTACGTATGGATGTATAATGTTAAGATAAAAAACAAAAGCTCATCAACCATTCAATTATTAAGTCGCTATTGGCAAATAATAGATCATAAGGGGAAAATAAATGAAATTGCCGGAGTTGGTGTTATTGGAGAACAACCTGTAATAAAATCTGGAGAGGTATTCAAATATACAAGTGGAACATACTTAAATACACCATCAGGAATAATGCAGGGTAAATATGAATTTCTGAACGAAGAGAGCATAAAAACCTTTGATGTTATGGTACCACCCTTTTCCTTAGATAGTCCATACGTTAACACTAGACCTCATTGATCATCAAGATAGTGTATTTGTTTAAGTGCATCTGAAACCAGTGCTTCTTGTTTTGTCATTTGAGCTTCCATAATGTCATCCGAGTAGCTGATACTGAGATCCAACTAAGTTGATAAACACGAAAGCACTGACCATTTGCTTCTATAGTTGTCTTTTTTCGTCTATCTTATTTTGTTACTCTGCTGAACAGATGCAAAATAGTTTATTTTTGATTCTTATCATCAAGTGTGAATAAGATTATTGTAGAGGTTAAACCTATAATAACTATCATTAACGAAAATGGGGCAGCTTCTCTGTAACGCTCATCGCTGACAAGTTCATATATTCTAGTTGATATAGTTTCAAAATTAAATGGTCTGATAATTAGTGTTGCCGTGAGTTCTTTTACCGTATCCATAAACACGAGCAGAAATCCCGATAGTATGCTTTTCTTGATAAGGGGAATATGAATATTCAGGCACGTGGAAATAGGCCCATGACCCATAGTATATGCAGTCCATTCAATTTCATTTGGTGTTTTTTTGAGTCCCGACTCTATTGCTTTGAAAGATATAGCAAAAAAACGAAATAAATATGAGTAAACTAATGCACCAATAGTTCCTACCAAGCTAATTTCTACAATATATTGAGTAATGAAAGAAGATATTCTGCTTAAAAACATTATTATGCTAATTGCAATAATTGCATTTGGAATTGCATATCCAAGAGAAATTAGACGTGCTATATTGCTTATTAGCTTATTTTTACGTGCTGTATATCCAATAATTATTGCAATGCTGATCGAGATTAGCGCGGTAATAAATGATAAACTAATACTGTTTGTTATTATATTGTAAAATCTTGCTTCGTATATGAAAAAGCCTTTCTCTATGCTCCAATATATAAGTGGAATCATTGGTAAAATAAAGCCTATTAATATCGGCAATAAACACATAAGATAAGAAAAGATCAACGATATAGAACCGTTTATACTACGTTTATTGTGATAATCTGCATTAGTATTGATTGAAGAGTAAGATATTTCTCTTTTTTGTAGTTTTTTCTCGATAACTATTAGTGTTGCAACGAAAATCAGTTCTGCAACTGCCAAAACAGTAGTTGAATATTTGTCATGCAGTAAAAACCAAGTACGGTATATTCCCGTCGTGAAAGTATCGATAGCAAGAAACTGTGGTGTGCCGAAATCTGTAATTACTTCCATTAGTACCAAGGATAACCCAGCTATAATTGATGGACGTATGGAGGGTATGATGACAGAAAACAGACTCTGTAATGAGGAGAACCCAAGTGTTGATGCAATAGTGACTGAGTTACTAACGCTCTTTAGACTTGAGCGGACCAACATATAAACGTATGGATATAGACTAAATCCCATTACTAATATTCCACCACCTAGGGATTTGATCTCGGGAAACCAATAGTCACCTTTGCCCAATTGAAAAGTATCTCTTAACAAGCTCTGAATCGGACCTGAAAACTCTAGCGTATTTACATAAACAAACGATACTATATATCCAGGAATTGATATCGGAAAGAATAAGGCAATCTCAAAAATTCTACTTCCGGGAAACGAAAAAAATGTAGTAAGCCAAGCTGGAATTACTCCAAATATAAAGGATATTAACCCTACTCCTACCATCAAAATCAACGTATTGAGTATATATTCAGGAAAAAGTCTACTAATTACCCATCCAGAGTTTGCTGATTCTGTAAATAGAATCGATATTAACGATAGTATAGGGCAGACAAATAATACACTTACTAAAAACAAGAATATATTTTTAAATACTCTCAGAAACATTAACTTGAATCTATATTTGATATTAAAATGTTATATGCAAAAACTAAAGATATCCAGTAATTAACAGCCGTCCTATTGAATATCTTCATAATTTTATATATTATGTTTTAAATCGATAAACTAATTAATTATGAGTTTTGTCATTGCAACTTTCTATCATTTTGTAAAACTCTCTAATTATTATGACATGAAAGATGAAATAAAAGTTGCATGCGACAATGTCGAATTAAAGGGTACTATACTCCTTGCAGAAGAGGGTATTAATGCAACCGTATCTGGTGAAAGAAACGCGATTGATAAAATATTCGATTTTCTACGTTCTGATTATAGACTAAGGGACCTTACATGGAAAGAGAGTGCAGCAGAATATCAACCATTTAGTAAGATGAAAGTGAGATTAAAAAGAGAAATTGTGAATCTTGGTGTAAGTAATCTCGATACTTCCGTTAGAGGTCAGTACATTGATCCAGATTATTGGGATGATTTTATCTCTCAACCTGATGTTTTAGTGATAGACACACGAAATGATTACGAAGTAAAACTAGGCAAGTTTAAAAATGCAATCAATCCACATACTCAGCGTTTTCGAGATTTTCCTCAGTGGGCAGAGTCTTTCTCTGAGAGTAAAGATCTGAAAGTGGCTATGTACTGCACTGGTGGAATCAGATGCGAGAAATCTACAGCATATATGAAAAGCCTTGGATTTAAAGATGTTTATCACCTTAAAGGCGGTATTCTTTCCTACCTTGAAAAAACTCACAACAAAAGTGGTAATTGGGAAGGCGAGTGTTTTGTTTTTGATGATAGAATTGCTGTTGATCACTCACTCGCCCCAAGTGATAAAATAAAATGCATATTCTGCTCAAGTAAAGTTTCAACTGATGAGCTGAAATCAGTTCCACGTGGCCAGGTAGTTTGCTCTGATTGTAAATCTTTAAGTATTGAAAGAAAGCTAGAATTCAATACGAACCTCTAAGAAAATCTGCTTATTGCACACTTACTAACCTCAATTTTATCAAGACATTTACCTACGACATAGCCCGCTCCAGCTCCAAGTAACGCACCAACTATAGCAAATGCAATCAACACTACACCAGAACCGCCAATAAGAGCTAAAGTTTCTTGCCATAAACAACATGCTGCAACTAGACCAGCAGCTAAACCAATTCCTGCACCTCTGCACCTAAGTTTCATGTTATTAACACTAGTATAATGACTTCCAAAACCAAATTCTTTGATATCTTTTCTTTTTTCTATAAAATTGATAAGCTCCTGTATTTCTTTGTTATTTGTGTTGCTACGCAAATCATATAAATTTATAACGCCATCCTTTACATATTTTTCAAAATTCATTTTATTTTTCCATACTATTAGAATATATTTTTATTACACTTAATGTCTTAATAGTTGGTAAATTCCCATATAAGAATAAGTAGATAATCTTACCACTATAGGTGGGACTAAAGCGCGATAAGATTAAATTCCTGAAAAATGTTGGTAAGAAGAGCTTTTCCAAAAACAATAAAGTTAAGAGTTGAAGAGATAGTAAAAGAGCGACTTACAGTTAATCCAATTGATTTTGGTGAATCGTTTTGTTACAAACTCAAAGGATACAGAAGACTGAGAACTGGCGATTATCGTATCATGTAAATGCTGCAAAGTATGAAGTGTTTCAATAAAACACAGAAAAGACATTTATGAATCCTAGATTAATATCCTTCCAGTATTAACTTACTGTAACCTTTCCGGTTGATCCACTGCGATTCTTTGCAACGTTTATCTCTAATCCGTTATTAGCATCGATTTTATAGTCTGTAGAATAGTAAAATTATAGGGGTATAGTCAAAAAATGAGTTATTTTTGAGCTGAGCAAAGCCACCTAAGGTGAAGAGGAAAGAGGTCTGTATAATGAAATATACAATGCTTATAGGAAGGTTCTAACTTTTATAGATGTATTCTCTATGCTCTATTGCAGTAATTATTACTGTACGTTCTAATTTACTTATCCTATAAACCAAACGATAATCACCAGATCGTATTCTACGATGTCCTTTGAACTCACCGAGCAAGGGATCTCCTGCCTTCTCAGGAGAAAGTGTAAGACGCTCTTTTACGATTTCTTTTACCCTTGACCATATTGTCTTTGGAAGATTTTGAATGTCTTTGTGAACTACATTTTCCTCATAGCAGATTAAATACTTATCACCAGTTGATGTCTTCATGCCTGATGAATTTTGCATTTCGAGTGTCACGTTGAATAGCAAGTTTGGCTATTGCCATATCTTCTTCATTTTCAATTGCTTCTTGTATAAACTGCTCTGCTAGCTCTTGAGCTGATTGATTCTTTACTTTAGCTAAACGAGTAAGGTTTTTTAAAACTTTTTCACTAATGTTAATACTTGAATCAGCCATAAGTTTTACCGAAATCTACTGCATAATTATACAACATTTTCCTAAAATTTTCAATAAAGAATTGTATTGACGGATTATGGTAGATTGAGTATATACTAGTATTAGATTTTAGGGAGAAATGACACAGACGTATTGCAAGACATCATTAGGAATAAGGAAGGTATGCTGGCTACTGGATGTATTTCTATGATAACAACTACTCTTCATCATCAAAAATCAAGAAGGCTCTGCAACTTGATAACTCTATTCTTTTATTGACGTAGATGACTCTGAAAAATTGCGGAGCTGAAGTGCTATGGTTATTACGGTTTAAGAACAAAACGGAAAATCCTATGTTACACTAGAAATAATGTGCGGAAAAGGGGGGATTCGAACCCCCGACATATTTTCATATGTGCACGCTTTCCAAGCGTGTGCTTTAGACCGCTCAGCCACCTTTCCATACTTATTCATAATATTAAAAATTATGCTGCTAAACAACTGGTATATATGGTTCGCCACGGAAATTCACAGTATTGTTAAACTTGTTTTTGCACGTTAAAAACGCTTTATCACAACCTGCAAGTATCGAATATTTATCTCCGGTAGAAATTTGATATGGAGGAGAAGCAAATAATGTAACTACTTTATTTTTGTATTCTTTAACTACAACTTCAAATGTTGCTGAACTAAACACTCCGTGCTTATAATATCCATCGCTTTCGATTAAATTAGTGTCTTCAAATCTTCTTTCATCTATCACTTTAGTAATTGTGCTCATTCTACTAAACTTTTTAGCATCAGCTTTACATCTATCATCGCAAAATTGTGCCCTGCATACAGGAGAATATAGCTCTGTTATGCTTCTCTCAAGCTTTGTCGCAAGACCTCTAATTTCAGCGATAAACCTCCCACTATTTAATGTTACTTTACCAAAAGTTCCTGCATGCAAATTCATAATTCCCTGACTCAAATCTTTATAATTCACAAGAAATATTTCAATATTTGCAAAGTCATACCTTCCTGATAAAACATCTTTTTCTTTAATATCGGTACTATTTAATATTCCTTCAATTTCTAGATTATCAGTTCTCAAATCGCTATTTAATATTATGCTACTAGCTGTAAACCCACTTGAAGATTTATAGAATACATTATTGAGATTTAAATCTTCATCATAGTCAGTAAATCCCATTACTTCTCCACTTACAAGTGTTAATTTCCAGCAAGTAGCGATGGTAAGTAATTCTCCAGCTAAATGGTTTTTTAATTTGGTTTGCATAGTTGCCTCTTATAAATAATGGCATACCTGCATTTAGCTACACTTGTTTTTTCAAATCTCTATAAAAATTTTCGTGTGGAGCAAATGCAAGAAGTGTTAATATGTTATTTTGTTCGTTGTGAATATAGGCTAATAATGTCAGTTGATTAAAAATAGAGAATTTATACACGCGAACACCTGCAAGATCGCCTGACTTTAGCTCTCCAATATATGGGTTACCTTGAATTTGTTTGATGGCTTCTTCAAGTTTGGGTAGTGGATTATTGTGCAGCTTCTTCATTGACCGCTTAAAAGTGTTGGTGAGAAGAATCTTCAAAATTTTGTGGACTTATACTCCTCAACATTACCTGACTTGATATCCTCAATGCCTGAAAGGATTTCTTTGATGATGTTATAGCTGAGCTCAGGGTTATCTTCAACAATCTGACCAATCTTAGCCCAATGCTCGATTTGTTGCGGTACAGAACGATTTTGCAATATGGAATGAGACTGCACTATTTTCTCGAACTCCCCATCAAGATTTACTGTTATACTCATTAGATTATTACTTCCTAGTTTTAGCTATTATATCATATATTGGAAATTTTTTCAACATTTTGAAAGTGCATAGTGAAAACACACACCACATTCAAGTTGTGGTGTGTATTACTAGAACAAATTAGAAAGAAAACTTCACACCAGTGAGGAGAAGAATTCCTTTGTTGGAAGGTACATCAGCATTATTTTTATCTTTCAGCGCACCTTTTTCATCAGTCATAAAATAATGTAAGGCTGCATAAGGAACAAATTTGCTCTTATTGCAAGAAGATAGATCATACTGAACACCAAGTGCAACATCATGAAGCATATCTTTATCACTCATTCTGCTACCAAAGTATGTCACGCTTGTGTAGATGTTATCATATTGATAACCAGCACCTGCAGTCCAATACATGGTATTGTTATCATTAAATTGCTTTAAGCCATTTTTTCTAGCAATATCAGTAGTCTCTTTATATTCTTTTGAAGCAAGGTCGAGTTCCTTGATACTCTTAGGTTGACCAGATTTGCCTAAATATGCAAAAGAAGCAGCGAATTTTACACTTTGATCTTCATCAATCTTATAATCAGCGCTTGCACCCAAATTAATGCCTGCCAGATTATTGTATTCTATGAACTCATTATAAAGGTGCTTATCTTTACTCGGTTGCTTTGAAAACCCATATTCACCAACTACGGAAGTTTTAACTTTTACATTATGTTTACTAAAGTCATATTCATATGATGCACCAGCGCTTACTATATGCTCGTAATCTGGTCCAACATGTCTTAACGTTTCCTTATGCTTTACCTCATCTTGCTTTTGAGCATTTTTAGAAAGAACTGAATCTATTTCTTTTACAACGGATAAACCACTATCATAGCGAGGTGCGTAGCTAAGACCAAATCTTGCACCCATATAATTTGGTGAGTAGTAAGCAGCTCTAAACGGCAATGTGGTCATAACGTCTTTGTTGTATTTTCCTGCCATACGGAAGGAGAGTTTTTCGCTCTCGCTCGAGAAGCTTTCAGTGTAAAGACGTGGTGTTACGTAAAATGGGAAGTTTGCAGCACTTCCTTCTAAGTTTACTTTTCTGAACCAGTCACTATCTGCAGCTCCATCAACAGTTGCAATTCTTGTTGCATCAAGTCTCATCAGAGACTCAGGACCAAACTGATAACCAAGTTTCAGATCACCATATTTTGAATTCAAAAACACATGTGCACTTCTACCTCTTGCAGCATTCACGCCTTGTGAAGCTCCTTTACCTTCAGTAACTGGAACATGGAATTGTACATCGGCACCATAACGAAGACCAATATCCTCATTTTTATTTTCAGCTCTTAAGTGCAATATTGCATCTGAAATCATGCCCATGTTTTCACTGTAATCACCAATATTCCCTATCCCTTTAGGAAATATTGGATTTGCTCCTTTTATACTATCTGGAGTATTGTTAAAATAATCTGTAGATTTACCTGGCATAACATTATAATGGTTATAGCCACTTAGCCCATGGTTACCATAACCTTGAGAATCAACAACGCCACCGAAAGTTATTCTTAAACCATCCCCTTGATTGGTATTGATAATATCAACCCCACCAACTGAAACAACAGGACTTGCCTTACCTTTTTCCTCTGTATTGCTGTTAACAACTTTTACATCCTTTTTTATATCTTTAGCTTCAATTTTAGCATTCTTAGTTTTAGAACCCTTAATTTTTGACTTTTCTACATTAGAATTTTTAGTGCTTAGAGCTTTCGCCTTTGAATCCTCTATAAGCTTTGCTTTTTTCTCTTTTGCTAGCCTAATTTCATCTTTTTTCTTTTGTTTTGCTACTAATTTTAACTCTTCTTTTTTCTTCTTTTGTTCAGCTGCTAATTTTAACTCCTCTTTTTTCTTCTGCTCAGCTGCTAATCTTAGTTCTTCTTTTTTCTTAAGCTCCTCGGCTTTTTTTCTTGGATCAGCATTACATATCCTGTCCATTTTTTCTTTTAGTTTCTTATTTGACGTCTTCATCACTTCCATCTTTCCAGAAGTTTTGATTGACTCGTTACTCTCTTGCTTTTTTACTTCCTTCATACTCTCGTCAGAAAAGTCAGCAGCAAAGCCACTGAAAGAACATAAAGTCAATAGAGAAGCTAGAGCAGTTCTAGTATAAATAGATTTTTTCATGAAGTGCCCCCAAAAAATTTTAAAATCATAACATAAATAGTATAAAGGTGTTGAAAATCCAACTTAAAGCAACCTTATAGCGAAAATAAAGGTAAAATGCAATACTTTAAAAGCAACTTTCTTAATACGCTCAACGTGTATATTAACCAAAATTTAGTACAGAGGTTTGCTTGTTAGTGTATTATAACTCTATACTTATTCTATGGAAGTAAAATTTACTCAAAGTAAAAGCATAAAAAGATTAAATTATTAATATAAATTGTTGACAATAATATTAATTTGTATTATAGTTGGTAGATTATTGTTTTATTTTTGATAGATTGGGGTACTTATGGATTTTAGTTTTTTACGCAATTGGTTTAGCACTACAGGTGCTGCTACAGGCTCAGAGCCAGGTAATACTGAACAGCCAGACTCTATTTCAGTAGATGATGGCAAATACGAGATGAAAGAATATGACGATGAATTTGAGATCATTGAAGATTATGAATTTATAAATCGTGCTGATCCAAATGAGCCATGTTCTTTACCTTCTGACTATAAAATAGATGAAAGTATTGTAAAAATTGCAGGATTTGATAGAGAGAAATTATTAGAAATGGGTAATTTCTGCAAGATAAGCTATGGCGATGATGATGGTAAATTAAGTAAAAAAAGATGTAACAACCTAGCTCAAAGAGTATACAAAACTGAATTTGAAATTGTAGAAGATTTTGAAATTGTTCCATCTACTGAAAAAATGTATAAAACTAGAGCTGAACTCATCAGCGAAGGTTATGAAATTATTCCATTTGGTAATAGCTTTGAAAAAGATGCTGGTCACGTTTTTATAAAAGGTAAAGAAATAACAATAGCCTACCATGGTACTCGTCTGAGCCAGAGTTTTAATGATGGAATTACTGATATAAATGTACTTTTTGCTACTTCGGAATTTTTACCTGAAGGTGGAAGAATTCATTGTGGTTTCTATAATTCATTTATGGATTCATGGCCTAATCTGTATGGAATTTTGAAATCTCATGCTGAAAAACAGGGATCAGAAATCAAGGATTTTAAAATTAATCTCACAGGTCACAGTATGGGAGGAGCTATTGCTAAGATAGCTGCTTTATGCCTCAATAAAACAGAAGGAGCTGAAGATGTTCATGTTGCAACTTTTGGTGATCCACGAGTTTTTGATCTTACTGCTAGTGAATTTTATAATGATGTTCTTCAAGAAAAAACCATTAGAGTAACTCAACATAGACAAGACCCAGTACCAGCGGTATCACCTGGTATTTGTGGTTATGCTCATGTAGGTGCACAATTGAGAATATCAGTACCTGAAGGATATTTTGTTCATCAAATAGATGGTTATCATGAAGCCATTAAAATAATGGATGAAAAAGATTTCCGATCGAACAATAACGTTTCTCTCTTTTATTACCCTTCGAGAATATTAAGTCGAATTAACTGTGCAGTTTTAGGTAATGCTCAATATTATGCTGCTAATTTAGGTAATTATATTCTTGGTGGACAAAATTTTTTCGAGAAAGTAAAAAAGGAATACCAAGATAAAAACTTAGAAAATTTTTCTAAGCTTGAACAAGCAGAAGTTAAGCAAAGGGCACATCAAAATGTCTTTTCTACTACAAGGAGTTTATAACTACTATACAGAGCAATCATTAGATTGCTCTGTAGCATCTATTCATTTAAATTCAATATAAAAATTTTCACCAGAAGTTATTTTCCATTCTTCTTTAAATTTCTTTAGGTGTTCTTTTTTTTCGCATTCTAAAAGCAGTTCTTCTATGCTCTTATTATAGCTTTCTGTAGTAATTCTTCCTTGATGATGTATAAACCTCAAATAAATCAAATAAGTGTTAATCACATCTGTTTCACAATAATCGCGAATCTCTTGTATTTTGCCACTATCATATAAGTCCATAACTTGTGAACCATCAACTCCAATCTTACCGGGAAGATTAAATGCTGCGCAAACTTCGTTCATCTTCATTCTTGCAGAAGCTCCAAAATCAGAGAGAGATTCAAGCAAATCACAATGCCAATCACTACTGTACCTCTGATTGTAACTATTCCACTTATCGCCAGCTTTGTGAAAATATTCTGCTTGAATGCCATGAACCATAGCACGGTACTTCAGTACCGGTATATCAAAAGTGCGTCCATTGAACGAAACTAGTCTTGGCTTTTTCTCTGATATGTAGTTAAAAAATCCCTTTACTAGCTCTTTTTCATTGGAGTTTACTGTGCCTACAGATCTTATTTCTTGTAGTGTGAACATTTCATAACCGCTCTGGCGTGTTATATTACAAAGTAAAAAACTAATGACTACAACAAGGTGGAAGGGCTGACGCAGAAAAGAGTTTTGCCCGTTTGTTATTTCAAGATGATATTTTGTTAATGCGTTCCTCTTTTCTTCTACACTGCTATCATCACTAATATTTAGTAAATTCTTGCAGGAATTTACATCTGGTATAGTTTCAATATCAAATACCAACAAAGAATTAAGCATTACTTATATATTCCTCAGGGCGATCAGTCCAAGGTCGCACTTTTACGAACAAAAAGAGATGAACTTTACACTCAAATAACTTTTCCAATTCTGTACGTGCCTCGATATTAATTTTTTTTATGCTACTGCCGTCTTTTCCTAGCACTATTTTCTTATGATTATCTTTCAATACAAATATGATCTGTTTTATGACTAAACTCTTATCTTTTTTTTCCTCAAATTGTTCAGTTATAACAGCTGTAGAGTATGGCAATTCTTCACGTAGGTTCAAGAATAACTTTTCTCTCGTAATTTCCGCTGATAAAAAATCAGCTGAGGAATCAGTTATTTGATCTTTTTCATAAAACCAAGGGCCTATCGGTGCAATTTCAGACAAGTAACTAGTCAGATCAGAAAGTCCATCATTCTTCAGTGCCGAGATCGTAAAAATTTTTTCAAACTTATAAAGCAAATTTAGGTGCTCATGTGCCATCTTGAGCTCTGATTTCTTTACTAAATCAGTTTTATTGATAACCAAAATGCATCTGCCTTTTGTGCGCTCCAGTCGTGCAAATATCGTTTTTATTCTTTCTATATTTTTTAGGTAATTGTTTACATCAACAAGCAACAAAGTAATGTCACTATCCTTAACTGCTCCCCATGCAGATTTGACTAAAGCTTTTTCAAGATTTGTTTCTGCTGAAAACACTCCTGGAGAGTCAGTAAAAACAATTTGCGCATTGTTGCATATAGCAACACCCCTTACCTGCGTCCTTGTTGTCTGCACTTTAGGGGTGACAATTGCAATTTTCTTGCCTACGATGCTGTTAATTAGCGTTGACTTTCCAGCATTTGGCAAACCAGCTATCGTTACAAATAAGCATTTTTGTTCTTCCACAAAGGAAATTATAAAGAAAACTAAATGCTAACGTCAATTGATTATTATATAGCTTTCTCTTCCCCTTTTGAAGAAAAACGCTCAACTATAGGTGATATAATATAATCATTCACTTTTTCAGCTATTGGTTCAATAACACAAACTGTTACAAATACCCCTGCGATTACTGCTATGGGTGCTATCACCGCACCTGCTAAAGCTGCCGATCCCATTCCAAGCATTGCACCAGGGAAAACAGCAGTTGCAGCTGCAGCAAGACCAACTCCAATTGCAGTACCTACAGAACAAGAACAAGCAGTCCGAAAAAAGACTTCTTTGGAGAGTCTTCCATTAGAGATTATCCGACATGCAAGTAAGGCTGCCGGAACCGCAGCAATAATTCCACCCATCACCAAAGGTGACAGAGCTGTAAAACTGAGCGCTAAGCCTGTAAGTGCTCCTATTGGTATATCTGTACCTAAGATAAATAACATTGGTTTAGTCTTGTTGTCCATATAATCCTCCTAAATAATAATTTTCTAAAAAGCTTTTAGCTACTTTTAGTATAGCTGAACTAGTTGAATAGGGGAAGGAAATTTTTTATGTTAAAATTAAAGAGCGGGAGAAGGGGTTCGAACCCTCGACCTCAACCTTGGCAAGGTTGCGCTCT
This sequence comes from Wolbachia endosymbiont of Kerria lacca, assembly GCF_051602725.1. Taxonomy (NCBI): domain Bacteria; kingdom Pseudomonadati; phylum Pseudomonadota; class Alphaproteobacteria; order Rickettsiales; family Anaplasmataceae; genus Wolbachia; species Wolbachia endosymbiont of Kerria lacca. The sequence goes on along the minus strand of NZ_CP192272.1, from coordinate 811,638 downwards.
ACCAACTGAGCTACTCCCGCAGTTAAATTCTGCTTAGGTTCTACTTCTAATTATAGGTACATATTACAATTTGTAAACCCTACATGCATGAAAATCATGAGAGCCAATTTTCTATGATCTTTTCGTATACTTAAAACTCATTTTTGATTATTATATGTGTCATAAAATATATTAAATTTATGAGAACATTTGTACATAAAGATGACTTGCCAGCTAGTGCAATACCGAGAGATGTAAAATCTATAGCTGTTGATACAGAGGCAATGGGGCTACTGCATAGCAGAGATAGATTATGCCTTGTTCAGCTCTCTTTCAATGATGGCAACGCTCACTTAGTTCAATTCAAAAACGATTATACAGCTCCAAATTTGAGAAAAATATTAGAGGATAAAAATATAACCAAAATATTTCACTTTGCGCGATTTGATGTGAGTATAATACATTACTACCTTCAAACTTGGTCACTGCCTTGCTATTGCACGAAAATAGCCTCACGTTTAGTTCGCACCTACACAGATAATCATAGCTTAAAAGAGTTGTGCTTAGAACTACTTGATATAAAATTAAATAAGCAACAACAATCTTCTGATTGGGGAAATGAAAATTTAACAGACAAGCAAAAAAGTTATGCTGCATCTGATGTTTTATATCTCCATAAAATAAAGGAAAAGCTAGATTTAATGCTAGAACGTGAAAATAGAAAAGAATTAGCCGAAAAGTGCTTTGAATTTCTTCCTACTCGTATTGAGCTAGATTCAATGGGTTGGGGGAGTGTAGATATCTTTAATCATCATATGTAATCACTTCACTTGAATCCAGAAAAATTTAGTTGATCAGCTGTTAATTGATACGCTATATTTATAAAAATTTAGGTATTTTATGAGTGATGATATTAAAGCGGTAAATGATCAAAATTTCGAATCTGAAGTTGCTAACCACAAAGGATTTGTGCTGGTAGATTTTTGGGCAGAATGGTGTGGACCATGCAAAAGTCTGATGCCACGTATCGAGCAATTGGCTGAGGATAGAAAAGGCAAGATCAAGATCTGCAAGTTCGACATAGATGGAGAAACTGAGGTGCCAAGTAAGTATGGAGTTCAATCTATACCTACTTTAATCATATTTCAAGATGGTAAGGAAATTGCACGCAAAATTGGCGCAATAAATGATTTACACAGTTGGGTTGATAGTGAAATAAGCGAGTAGACAAATTTCCTTTTGCGTGTATTATAGGTGTTGATAAAAGGGATTGTAGCTCAGTCGGTTAGAGCAGTTCGCTCATAACGAATTGGTCGTAGGTTCGAGTCCTACCAATCCCACCACTATTGATACAATTGCAAGGCCTACTCTCTTAGATAAGCTTTTTGCCTTATTAAAGTACTTGGTTGTTAGTGTTTGAAAACTCCATGATATTAGATTTCTTGCATAACTGGAATTCAAAAGTTCCAGCGCGGTTTTCTTATTGGATCTCAGCTGGGATGACGCCTGGTTATGAAAGAAATCTATTGTCAAAAAAAATTACTTCCGCGTATTTTGAATCTGATTATAATGACAATTAGAGATATTTTAAGAGCTCAAATTTGTCTGCAGACTTTCAATTAACTTTTCAATAAAAAACGTAGCGTATCTTCTTCAGCGTATGTGGGTGCACACACATACTTAATTTCTGCCGTATGTGCGCTACCAAGTCTTTTTATACAGGAGGATTTTATGTCCAGAATTCCAGATATTTGACCTTTACCTTAGCTAATAACAGGCGCCTGTGGTTTTTATAAAGAAAGTGTAGGAAATAACCAAAAACTGTTTCCAGGCATAAATTTGTCATGTATACCTAAAAAGTAATGATATTAACATAATGTTCATATTTGTATGCTAATATTAGAATTATTTGAATTGGAGAATATTATGGAACAATAAGCATCAAACAAAGAGAAAGGGATTAATTTTAGACAGAATCAATGTAGGCAGAAATGCTATATCCACACAAAAAAATGGACAGATCCTGACTGCCTAAACAAATGCCTTGATAAGTACAGTTCTGAAGTTTTTAAACCTTATTCACAAGTTAGTGAGAAATTAGCAGCTAGTGAAAACAATCTCTATGATGAAAGCACAAAATTATCACTTATGGCAGATACTCTAGATGCAATGTTTTTTTTATCACAAAAGAAACACTTATTTCAATATTTGCGGGGATGTTAGCTTTTGAGGTATACTCTGACTTATTGAATAATTCTTTAAATTGGTAAAATACTGTTTCTTTTCCTCTATTTCTTTTTCACTATTCTTTCCACATATCGCTTCTGTTTTTATCTCTTGATTGAGCGAGCCCTTCTTTTCAAAATAATTATCTGTGGATTCTAAAAAGAGTGAAATTAACTCAGGAAGAGTGTATTTATGTTCACTTGATGAGCACAATTCTGTAATCGGAGAAAAGTGAATATCATCTGCCTTAATAGGTAGTAACGATAGAAACTTATTCCAGCATTTTCTCATTACTCCAACTTCAGGTTCAAGATTTTTTATTTTAGCTAAATTAGTATTCTCCATGAAAAACTCTTTGTATTGCTCAAAACCTTCAAAAGTTTCTTTTTTCTGATAATTTTTTTTCCTATGACTTTTTTCTATGTCGGCAATTTTAGTACCTATGTTTGCCTGCTTACTAATAAAGCCATCGTTCTCTAAGTTAAAACAAATTGTGTATGGAGTAATGTCGTTTACTATTGTGTGTGGCTTAAAGTGCCAACCAAAGCATTTGAGTATGAATTTTATTATAGGAGGAAATAGCCATTTAGGTTTTGATATGTGTAGTAATTTCACTACAAGTTTTTTGAATGAGCTAAAGGATTTATTGATAATGCATCTTAAATGAATATTGTCATCTTTTTTAAACTTTTTATAAACCTCCGCAGCTATTGGTCCTCCAGCACAGCTTCCATACAGTACTATATTGTCTGGGTGAATGCCTTGCTTTAGAAGATCTGAAATGACTCCAATTCCTGCATTTACTCGATTTCGACCGTTTAAAGAATGGCCTTTGCTTTTTCCAGAACCAGGAAAATTAATAAGGTGAACATCCATACCTGCTTTAGCTGCCCAATTCCATTCACTTTTGTCTTCATTTGGCTCTTTTTCAAAAGTATATGTAAGCCCTGGAAAGTAAACTATATGCTTTTTCTTTCTGCTATCTGCACTGCTCTTCGAGTTTGACATCACTATCTTTTGAATTCGCATTCCATTTTGAACTTCTACGAACTCTTCCCTAATTTTTATTGTATTTTCTTCTGTTACTTTCATTTTGCGTTTTTCACTATATTGATTTAATAATACATGAAATTTTAGAAAAAATCAATTTTACTAAAAAATTAACTTATAGCGTATCTATCTTTATATTTATCGGAATTAAAGTAGTAGTGAGAAATGCCTCTTGACATTTGATAAACCTAAACGTAGCCTAAAACAATTTACTGTTTATTTATGACATTTGTTCAATCACTTAATAATCAATTAGATAGTTTACACTTATTAAAACACCCGTTTTACGAGTCATGGAATGAAGGTAGCTTAAGCCTGCAGGCTCTGCAAACCTACGCTAAGGAATATTATCACCATGTTGCTGCTTTTCCTCGTTATATCAGCGGTATACATTCCTTGTGTCCGAATTTGAAAATGCGGCAAGTTTTACTTGGTAATTTAATAGAGGAAGAACAAGGCGACGAGAATCACCCAGAATTATGGCAGCGTTTTGCTGAAGGACTGGGAGTAGCACGTTCAGAACTTTGTGAAAATGCACAAATTAAGGAGACACGAGAATTAGTTGATGGTTATTTTGACATTGTAAAATCAGATTTTGCAGCAGGTCTTGGAGCTCTGTACGCTTATGAACGTCAAACTCCAGAGGTTTCTAAATCTAAAATTGAAGGTCTAAAAAAACACTATTCAATAAATGATGAGCGTCCTCTCAAATTTTTTACTGTTCATATGGAAGCTGATGAGTGGCATTCTGAAGAATGTGCAAACCTTATTGCAGATTTAAACGAAGAAGAACAAGAGAAAGTTATGCAAGGCGCTGAAAAAGGAGCAAAACTCTTATGGGGTTTTCTTGATGGCATGATGAATGTTGATGTTTGTCATTAATTATAAGTAGATACTAAATTCAGTGGTAGCATGTAATCTTCTTATATCTGATCTGCGGCTTTGGGTTCATTTAGGATGTAGTGCAGAAGAGAAGTCTTCTCCCCAATTGGTGAGTATTGACGTTGATTTCACTTTTAAATCTCCTCCTTCAGGGCTTACAACTGATCAACTTAAAGATACTATCTGCTATTTGGAAGTAGTGCAAAATATTCAATCTCTTGTTCAGGGCAAGCAATTTAATTTAATCGAGCATTTAACTCATGAGATATACAGAGCCATTAATAACCTTTTGCTGCGAAAGAAGCATATTATTTCTTCTGTCAGGTTGACTACTCACAAAATCGCACCACCAGTTCCAGGTGTGCATGGGGGCGTTTTCTTTACTTACTGTAATGAATTGCAAGAATGATCTATATTTCTATTGGCTCAAACATAGGGAATCGTCTTTCCCATTTACAAAAGGCTACTGAGTTACTAAAGAAGCGCTATTTAAAAGACTTAAAGTCTTCAATCATTCTAGAAACTAAGGCTATTTTACCAAATGGTGCTCCACCTGATTGGAACAAGCCATTTCTCAACATGATTGTCTATGGAAGTTGTTCTTCTTCTCCTGAGGAGCTACTAAAAGGCTTAAAACAAATCGAATATGATATTGGTCGTCCACAAGTCTACGAAAAATGGGCACCTCGTGTTATTGATTTAGATGTTTTGTTATGGGATGATCTAACGCTTGATATACCTGACCTTAAAATTCCTCACCCAGAATTAGTAAATAGACCATTTTTGCTCCACTTGATGGCAATGGTTAACAAAACCTTTGCTTTCAATGTTCAAGACTGTTTTTCAAAGAGTTTTACGCTTTCACCAAAGCTTATGGGTATCGTCAACATTACCCCTGATTCATTTTCAGATGGTGGTCTTTATTATGATGCGAATCGAGCAACCAAGCAGGCATTGCAGCTGGTATCAGATGGTGCAAGCATAGTTGATCTTGGAGCTCAATCAACAAGGCCTGGAGCTTCAATAAAGACGCCAGAGGAAGAGTATGAACGTCTAAAACCAGTACTTGATAATCTTAGCGACTATATGAAAAATGGTGATATTGAAGTCAGCATTGATAGTTTTTGGCCAGACGTTATTTTAAACGTTTTGAAGCATTACAATATTGCCTGGGTAAATGATCAGAAGGGAGATCTGAGTAGTAATACCTTAAAAGAAGTTGCTAGCAGTGGGTGTAGTGTCGTTATTATGCATTCACTTTCGATACCACCACATAAGGACAATATTATTCCACATGATATTGACCCAATTGATATCATAAATAATTGGGCAGAGGAGAGCATTAATAGGTTACTTGACCTTGGTTTTGATGAAAATTCAATAATTATTGATCCTGGTATTGGTTTTGGCAAATCTATGTATCAGAATATTCAGATTTTACGCAGTATAGAAACTTTACAAAATTTTGGCTGCAAGGTTTTAGTTGGCCATTCCAGAAAGTCATTTATTTCCTCTTTTTCCATAGAATCTCCCTCTAATAGAGATTTAGAAACAATTGCTATATCTGCTATACTGCAAAATAAGGTTGATTTCCTTAGAGTGCATAATGTACGCGACCACATGAGATTTTTTGTAGCCCAAGCTGTCTTAAAGGGATGAAGATTATTGGAATTATGGCTGTTGACCCTAATGGGGTAATTGGAATAAATAATGATTTGCCCTGGCGTTATCCAAGTGAGTTTAAACATTTTTGTCAAGTAACCGACAAGCAAGTTATTGTGATGGGAAGAAAGACATTTGAAACCGTGCCTCAGAGTATACTAAAGAATCGTACACCTATTGTTTTCTCCCGTAACAAGTGTTTTAATAGAGGCCCAAAATGTACTGTTGTCTCTTCCATGCAAGAATTTCTGTCAATTCAAAGTAGTTCTCAAGTCTTTGTGATTGGTGGGGCACAAATAGTACACCTTTTTTTAGAGCATAACCTAATCTCAGAATTTATTATGACTGAAATGCATAAAACTTATAAAGGTGATACGTATTTCAATTTAGCACTCCTTGATCAGTGGAATAAAACTATTCTCACTAAAACTAAAGACTATACTATATGCAATTGTGTCCGTTCAGCAGAGTAGTAAAATAAGGTAGGCGAGAAAAGACAACTATCAGTGCATGACACTGGCTCCTTTATGATGGTCAGTGCCCAGAAACTGGCATCCAGTTAAATTTATGGATCTCAGTGTTAGCTACTTAAATAACAGGGGAGAGCTACTAAATGACATCTTCAATTTCTGTACAGCTACATCGCAAGAAAGGAAGCACTGGCTTTCACATTAGCAAATTCCCTGAATAGATGCATACAATTTAATGCATAATGAAGTGTGACCTTAGCCAAAAAAAAGCAGCAAAAAAGTTAACGCGTTCTAGACGTAACTTTACTAAGTACCATTTCTCTTAATTCTTCAGTCAGTGTGCCACTATCCAAAACACTGTTATGAGGATCATCTCCATATATACACAGATCATCACGAATCTTGATCGGATTACCATTTAATAATCGATCATCTCTCATTGCATTTGCCAACTGTGCAGGAAGTGGTATTAATTTGTCTCTTGCGTGATTAATAATTACTATTGGCGTTTTTTCATTTTGTGACTTTTGTAAATTATCTACTATATCAAAGTCTAAATCGAAGGCTTTTAGTATTCTTTTTAGTAGGAATGAGGGCAGTATACTCAAAATTTTCGTCTGAGGTATTGGAAAATGCTCTATTGCTGTATGAAAAGAACTAAAAGTGCTAGTGAAGACAATTCCTCCAAGTTTAACATCTCTATTCGCAAAATGCCTTGATACTTCTGATGCAACTGCTCCTCCAAAAGAATGACCGAAAAGTATAATATTTTCGGGTTTTACACCTTGATTTATTAGTTGATTAATTTTCTCTATTGAAGACTTGAATAAGTTTTGATTCTTATTTAGAAACGGAATCATGAGTAGCAATATAGATAAAAAAACACAAGCTGAAGCTGATAAGACTGCCAATCCAGCTGTTCTAGCTGTTATTGGATTAGTGAGCAGTATGACAGTAGGTGGCAATATTGATGCTAGTAAGCATACGAAGCTGGTTAAGGCATAAGTTATATAATTTTGAAATGCAGCCGGGTATTTGTGTGCATGAGTGTGAAAATTAGGTATATCATGGTGGTGCATGAGCTCAGATTGCATATCTTTACAGAATGTAGTTGCATTTTTATAATTATCCCCTCACCCATGAAAGAATATAAGATGTATTTCTTTTTCTTTAGTGTTAGGCATTATTTTCACTATTAAATATTTTCAATTATATACTATTCTTATAACTTTGTTGAGCTTTTTCTATGTTAACTAGTGAACCGGCAATCTTAAAATGCTTGCAAGATCTACTTACATCAAGGTGCATGAGTTTTTTTTGTATCCGTTCATCAGAGTAGTAAAATAAGAAAAAGAGAAAAGAAGACTAAATGAATTTCATCCGAGTAGCTGACACTGACATCTATATAAAGACAATCTAATGCACTCATTTAAAGTGAAGTTTTCTGGATGCCAGTGGGCTTTGTTGCACCACTCAAGGAAAGAACAGGCAGTTACTGATGGAATTTGTTATAAAATAGATATTTAGCCGACAAAGGAAAAATATGCCAATAAGAATGAAAGTCAGTAACTGCAATGAATATAACAAATTTCTTCAAGAAAGGGGAAATGTTTTTCATTATATCAACGATGCCATTGAAAATTGGTACGAAAATAGTCCAAAAGTAGCAGGTGGCAACAATGTCTACAGCGACAAAGTAGTGATTCTAATTCACATAATAACCTATCTATTCAGGATTGGTCTTAGGCAAACAGTGGGATTTATAGAGAAATATCTTGAGCAAATAGGGAAAATTTTGCAAATTATCAGCTATTCGCAGGCTTCAAGAAGGTTTAAAAAGCTTAATATCAAAATCAACGACTGCAGAGTTGATAAGAACGATATGGAAGATATTGAAATTGCTATAGATAGTACAGGTATCAGCATCTACAATAATATTCCAGGCCATAGTAAGGCAAATGGTACAGATAGAAAGTATCGCCGCTATGAGCAAACAAGAAAGCTACATGTAATGCTAGAGATAGGTAGTAAAAAAGTTATAGCTGCAAAATACAGTAGTGGAGTTTATTCCGACCACTATGGAGCCTGTGATCTTATTGAAAGAGTGGATACCAAGTATAACATAAGCACGATATATGCAGATAGGGCATATAATCGAAAGAAGTTATACAAACTGTGCGATGAGCTTGACATAAAGACAAGGATTCCTCCGCAAAATAATGCAGTAGAGCATCCAAAGTTGGATTATATGAATGAGAGAAATTCTACAATCAAGCTCATAAAGTCATATGATGAAGATGGTATGAAGAGGTGGAAAAAAGAGATAAATTATTGGAAGAGATCTTATATAGAAAGTTTTTTCTCGCGACTGAAGCAAATATTTGGATTTAGTTTTAGGAATAAATCTGAGATTAATCGTGAGAAGGAACTGCTACTCAAGTGTTATTTGCTTAACAAATTTACTGAAATAGGCATGGCTAAGTTTGATATAGCTTCATGAATTTATTATACATTACCCACTATCCGAAGAGCTGTGCAACAAAGCCTGCTGGAATCCAGAAGTTTTTTTAGCACAAAAGTCATGCTAAGTTTTTGTTGTTAAGAAAGGCTGGACAGCTACTTGCATGACAAGAGGAGAACTACTGGGATGACAAGGGGAGAGCTACTAAATGACATCTTCAATTTCTATGTGTCAAGCACTGAAGAGGTCTCTCCTATTTTCTCTTGATGAATAAATCTAAGTAGAGTATAGTAAAAATGCATTTATGTAGCGATTAATGAGCAACTTAGTTTTAGTCTATATAACTTTTTCAAACCTGAAAGAGGCTAAGACTATTTCTGAAGAATTGTTAAACGAGAAGTTAATTGCATGTGTAAATATATTTCCCGAAGTAAATTCTCTGTATTTATGGGAAGGTAAAATTAATAGTAATTGTGAAATAGTGGCAATTATGAAGAGCAGGAATGATCAGACTGATAAGATTGTAGAAAAAATCGAGGCAATGCATTCTTATGATCAACCAGCCGTTGTGATAATACCCATAGGAAAAGCGAATAAATCTTTTACTAATTGGGTTAATAATGTTATTGATATAAACAATATTGGGGTGTAGCCAAGTGGTAAGGCAGCGGTTTTTGATACCGCCACGCGAAGGTTCGAATCCTTCCACCCCAGCTTTATTAAAGTGTGCGTGAAATGATATCACTTTTTTATAAATTAAGGTTATTTAATTATATACTGGGCAGCTTGAAAGATATAGTTGTCAAGCTATTTCTTTTCACTCTGTATCTTTATACATCGAGCATTATGCTCATGTTTCTCACCAGTGGCTTTTGGTATGCTGTAGAGTTTAGCTCTTTCAAAAATGCATTTTACCATTTGTATCAATATTTAAAATGGTATTATGAAAATAGAGATGATTTGGGTTATGGAGTTTCTATTAGAATATTAGTAGCGTTTCTTACTCCGCATTTTCTCTACAAATTATTTTCTGGCACAGGCTGGAAGTCTTTTTTCAAGGAGAAGATAGTTCAGATACTCAGCACAAGAAGAAAAATGAGTAATAAACCAAATGGCAGTAGTTATGGTTATAGTAATAAGAACAGTTACGGTAACAATAATCTTCAAGAGGCAGAACGGAAAGTGAATATGATAAAGCAGCTATTAATCCAAGATATAGATGAAGCTATAGAAAAAAGATTAAATGATATTTTTCTTGGTGAGAGGGGTAAACCTCATTAAAAGGGCTTTATCTTTTTTAGAATTGGCTGTATTTTGTTTTTTACGTATAATGGATCGCAATCAGCCAGTATACATGTTTCAACAAAATCTTGACTGAAGTCTGATAGCCAGGAAATTGCTTTACGTTTCTCTACCAAGCTTTCTGTTTTTTTACAGTTACTTGCTGCATCAATCATTGCCTGTGATATCACTGATTGCCACAGTATGCAGTACCTTTGTATATCATCTAAAGTGCTATTTGCTTCGTGATGGTGAAAAAATTCTTTGAAATTGAAGTTATTTGACATTACGTACCTCTTTAAGTTGAAAATTAGAATTTGAAGTAGTGCGAAAGTTGTCTGCTGCAATGAGTAGCCTTTATGACAGTCAGACCGGGTTTTATGTGAGCTATAAATGTTTAAGAAATTATATCTGTTCAGATCTATGTGAAACCAGTGCTTCTTTTCTTGTTATCCGAGCTGGGATGGCTTTGTTGCACAGCTCTTCGGATAGTGGGTAATGTATAATAAATTCATGAAGCTATATCAAACTTAGCCATGCCTATTTCAGTAAATTTGTTAAGCAAATAACACTTGAGTAGCAGTTCCTTCTCACGATTAATCTCAGATTTATTCCTAAAACTAAATCCAAATATTTGCTTCAGTCGCGAGAAAAAACTTTCTATATAAGATCTCTTCCAATAATTTATCTCTTTTTTCCACCTCTTCATACCATCTTCATCATATGACTTTATGAGCTTGATTGTAGAATTTCTCTCATTCATATAATCCAACTTTGGATGCTCTACTGCATTATTTTGCGGAGGAATCCTTGTCTTTATGTCAAGCTCATCGCACAGTTTGTATAACTTCTTTCGATTATATGCCCTATCTGCATATATCGTGCTTATGTTATACTTGGTATCCACTCTTTCAATAAGATCACAGGCTCCATAGTGGTCGGAATAAACTCCACTACTGTATTTTGCAGCTATAACTTTTTTACTACCTATCTCTAGCATTACATGTAGCTTTCTTGTTTGCTCATAGCGGCGATACTTTCTATCTGTACCATTTGCCTTACTATGGCCTGGAATATTATTGTAGATGCTGATACCTGTACTATCTATAGCAATTTCAATATCTTCCATATCGTTCTTATCAACTCTGCAGTCGTTGATTTTGATATTAAGCTTTTTAAACCTTCTTGAAGCCTGCGAATAGCTGATAATTTGCAAAATTTTCCCTATTTGCTCAAGATATTTCTCTATAAATCCCACTGTTTGCCTAAGACCAATCCTGAATAGATAGGTTATTATGTGAATTAGAATCACTACTTTGTCGCTGTAGACATTGTTGCCACCTGCTACTTTTGGACTATTTTCGTACCAATTTTCAATGGCATCGTTGATATAATGAAAAACATTTCCCCTTTCTTGAAGAAATTTGTTATATTCATTGCAGTTACTGACTTTCATTCTTATTGGCATATTTTTCCTTTGTCGGCTAAATATCTATTTTATAACAAATTCCATCAGTAACTGCCTGTTCTTTCCTTGAGTGGTGCAACAAAGCCAGCTGGGATCCAGGTTGACAAAAGCGCTTTACAACGTTTTGTGTACAAAAGCCAGTGTTGCATGACACTATTTGTTCTTACACCCTTTTTGTCTATCTTATTTTGTCACTCTGCTGAACAGATAATTTTCGCCAATAAGCTTTCTACTGAATTTTTGTTATTAAGCTCGCACAGATCAAAGACAAGTTTTGAGTCAAAAATACCCTTAATATTATAATAAGGGGTTGGTAAAATGTGTCTAGTAAGTTTCTTCTCTATGCAACTGCACCTCAAGCTAATAATGGACCATCAGGCGTATTACCAATTACATTGATTTGGTTTAATATTTTATTAGTGGGGTAAAAATAATTTTTTATAAACTCCTTATATATAGCTGTTAATTTATGTATATCGTCTATTGATACGCATTCATTTACCTGATGTGCGGTTTTGTTGATCATACCAAATTCAATTACTGGACAAATATCCTTAATAAACGCAGCATCAGATGTGCCACCATTTGTACTCAGCACAGCATCAATACCGGTAATTTTATTTATCGCATCAAGCATAATATCAGTATTTCTATCAGGAGTAGAGAGAAAAACGTCCCTGCTGCTCTGCATAGACAGTTTATAATCGTTAGTCACATTGGTGCATATTGCATCAATCATCTTATATAAAACGTCCGGTGTTTGTGTATTGTTATATCGAACATTAAAACCTGCTGCTATTGAACTAGGTATTAGATTATTAGTATTATTTCCAACGTCGATAGTAGTAATTTCGCAATGTGAAGGCTGAAAGTATTTAGTACCAGTATCAAAAGTGGTATCTTTTATCTTACTTAGTATCGATACCATTTTATATATTGGATTATCTGCTAGATCTGGGTAGGCAACGTGCCCTTGTTTACCATGGCAAATCAATTTAAATGTTGCAGAACCTCTTCTACCTATTTTTATGGTATCACCTAATTTCTCACTACTCGTTGGTTCTCCAACTATACAAAAATCTATCTTTTTTTGCTTACTTTTCATCCATTCCAAAACGGCCTTTGTTCCATGTTCTTCCGTGCTTTCTTCAGCACCGGTAATCAATGCACTGATTGAACCACTGAATCGAAACTTACCTGCAACTGAATCTACGATAGCAGCAATAAATGCAGCTACTCCGCCTTTCATATCAGCTGCTCCTCTTCCGTATAGCATTCCATTTCTAACTTCTGGCTTAAATGGATCAGATATCCAATCTTTTAACTCACCTGGTGGTACAACATCAACATGTCCAGCAAAACACAAGTTTGGTACTCCATTTATATATTTCGCATAAAGATTTTTAACTTTATCACCAAACTCTAAAATCTCACATTCAAAACCACTTTTCTTAAGAATGGCTGCTATATGCTCTATTGCCCCATCGTCTTTTGGTGTTATACTTTTAAAAGAAATTAATTTCTTAGTTAGTTCTACAGGGTCAATCTTCATATCAATCTTGAAATACTAACATTACCGTATTGTAAACATTCTATGCGATATTTAAAACAAATATTACAGCACACAGAACAAGTTCTTATTAGGGAAGTAACAGTACTTGCTGATAATATCTATGAAATATGTAGACAATACGGAAATGACATTTTTCTGATTGCAGATGAAAATACAGCAAAACTTTTAAACAAAAACATACTTAATAAAGTTTCTCATTTAATTATTCCAGCGCGTGACTATGATGGATCGCAGTGTCACGCTACTTGGATGACACCAAATAGACTGAACAGCGCTGCTTCCCTCCAAACTGTAAACCTAGTTAGAAATAAAGCAAAAGATAGTGACTTAATGGTTGCATTTGGTAGTGGCACTGTTAATGATATCTGCAAATATGCAAGCTACCTCGAGAAAAAAGATTATATATCGTTCCCAACAGCCGCTTCCATGAATGGGTATAGCTCTGCAAACGCTTCAATATTAGTTGATGGATATAAAAAATCGTTCGGAGCACATCTTCCAAAGGCAATATACATTGATAACGATATAATTGCCAACGCACCACCACGCCTCACATTAAGTGGATTTGCAGATTTCATCTGCCGTTCAACAGTACAAGCCGATTGGCTATTATCTCATCTATTACTTGGCACAGAATATAATGAACTCCCCTTTAAACTTGTTCGCAATCTGGAGGAAATTTTGCTCAGAGAACACTTGGCACTTGCTAAAAAAGATAAAAGAGTAGTTTTATTACTTATGGAAGCCTTATTGATTTCAGGACTTGGAATGGTGATGTCAAAAGGCAGCTACTCTGCAAGCCAAGGAGAACATATGATAGCTCATGCAATGGAGACGGTAACAAAAGATTATTCCTCCTCGTTACATGGCGAAAAAATTGCTGTTACGACGATTACTATGGCTAACTTGCAAGAGGAGATATTGTCAATACAAAACCCGATTACCAAACCGATCACTTTAGATGTAAAACATATAACTCAGTGCTTTGGTAATACCGAATTTATAAAAATTCTAAAGCAGAAGCAAATTATGCAGCAAAAAATTCAAGAGATTATTTACAAAGAATGGAGTAATATTTCTAGTTTAATTAAGCAAAATTTACTATCTGCAAAACACCTGCAGAAAGTATTTGAAGATCTATCAATTCCGTACTTACCGGAGCATCTTAATTGGAACAAAGAGCAATATTGCAAGGTAGTCAATCTTACATTTGCAACAAGAGATAGATTCACCTTTCTTGACCTAGCTGGTTGTATAGAAAAAAGTTAGATTTTGTGTATTCGTTCAGTAGGGTAGCAAAATAAGATAGACAAAAACACAGTAACAAATGGTGTCATTCAAGTAGCTATCCAGCCTTTCTTAACAACAAAAACTTAGCATGACTTTTGTGCTCAAAAAACTTCTGGATTCCAGCAGGCTTTGTTGCACAGCTCTTCGGATAGTGGGTAATGTATAATAAATTCATGAAGCTATATCAAACTTAGCCATGCCTATTTCAGTAAATTTGTTAAGCAAATAACACTTGAGTAGCAGTTCCTTCTCACGATTAATCTCAGATTTATTCCTAAAACTAAATCCAAATATTTGCTTCAGTCGCGAGAAAAAACTTTCTATATAAGATCTCTTCCAATAATTTATCTCTTTTTTCCACCTCTTCATACCATCTTCATCATATGACTTTATGAGCTTGATTGTAGAATTTCTCTCATTCATATAATCCAACTTTGGATGCTCTACTGCATTATTTTGCGGAGGAATCCTTGTCTTTATGTCAAGCTCATCGCACAGTTTGTATAACTTCTTTCGATTATATGCCCTATCTGCATATATCGTGCTTATGTTATACTTGGTATCCACTCTTTCAATAAGATCACAGGCTCCATAGTGGTCGGAATAAACTCCACTACTGTATTTTGCAGCTATAACTTTTTTACTACCTATCTCTAGCATTACATGTAGCTTTCTTGTTTGCTCATAGCGGCGATACTTTCTATCTGTACCATTTGCCTTACTATGGCCTGGAATATTATTGTAGATGCTGATACCTGTACTATCTATAGCAATTTCAATATCTTCCATATCGTTCTTATCAACTCTGCAGTCGTTGATTTTGATATTAAGCTTTTTAAACCTTCTTGAAGCCTGCGAATAGCTGATAATTTGCAAAATTTTCCCTATTTGCTCAAGATATTTCTCTATAAATCCCACTGTTTGCCTAAGACCAATCCTGAATAGATAGGTTATTATGTGAATTAGAATCACTACTTTGTCGCTGTAGACATTGTTGCCACCTGCTACTTTTGGACTATTTTCGTACCAATTTTCAATGGCATCGTTGATATAATGAAAAACATTTCCCCTTTCTTGAAGAAATTTGTTATATTCATTGCAGTTACTGACTTTCATTCTTATTGGCATATTTTTCCTTTGTCGGCTAAATATCTATTTTATAACAAATTCCATCAGTAACTGCCTGTTCTTTCCTTGAGTGGTGCAACAAAGCCCACTGGCATCCAGATCAAGTGCGGCTATTATCCAAATAACCCTTCGTTGTTATTCAAGCAGCCCCTTCATTGTCATCCCAGTACTGGGATCCAGGAACCTGCGTCACGCGCTCTAATATGAAGAAATGCTAGTAACTCCCTGCTGTTCATTTATTGAGTTGACAATTGGTTTTTCTGCTCCATCAACTTTAGTACTAGGCTTTAGTAATTCATATGTAGCACAACCAACTACCAGTGCTGCTGCTGTAACTGCAACCACTGCTATAACGATAGGTATCAACTGAGCTGTAATTGTTCCAGTTGTAAAAAGTGCCACTGCTATAGCAGTGCCTAATAATGTATTCACTCCACCAGCAATCATTGCCTTATTACGTGCTTTCACAAAAGAACCTCCTCTTGCGTCTAATAGAGCTTTTACTACGTCTTGATTCTTAGCATAACCTTCAGCATAATCTAAAGGAGTCTTTCCATATCGATCTACTGCGTTAACATTTGCTCCTTCTTGGATTAAAACCTCTACTGTCTTTTTGTGACCATTCCTAGCAGCGAAATGCAAAGGAGTCGCATCACGCCAACCTTTCTCATTAACATTTGCTCCTTTTTCGAGTAAAACCCCTACTATATTTGCTCGACCATGAAGAGCAGCGACATGTAAAGGAGTCCACCCTTCAATATCTACTGCGTTAACATTTGCTCCTTCTTGGATTAAAACCTCTACTGTCTTTTTGTGACCATTCCCAGCAGCGAAATGCAAAGGAGTCGCATCACGCCAACCTTTCTCATCAACATTTGCTCCTTTTTCTAGGCTCTGTGAACAAAATTTTAGACCAGCCATATAAGTGCTCCAACAAAATTTAAAAATCCCATAAATACTACAGCAGTCTTGTCAAAGCGAGAGAAGATGCTCCTAAAATGCTTTATTTTACCAAAGAAACACTCAATCAGATGGCGCTCTTTATAGACATGTTTGTCATACTCTCTCTGCATTTTTCGGTTTCGTTTTGGTGGAATCACAACTTTGCAACCTTTACTTTTAAGATTGGTAATAAAAGTATTACTGTCATAGCCTTTATCTGCCACTATAGTCGAGTTTGAGATATTTTCTGTTAAAGCTTCAGCTTGTGTAATGTCGTTTCTTTGTCCAGGAGTAAGCATAAATTTCAAAGGATTTCCCAGCGCATCGACAAGTGCATGAATTTTTGTAGAAAAGCCACCTCTACTGCGTCCTAAAGCCTCTTGACCTCCGGAGTTTTTCTTATATCCAGCCGAACAAGCGTGAGCACGAATAATCGTTCCATCTATCATGTGCACTTCTAAATCTGGATCTTGTGTATATTTGTACAGCCTTTTCCAAATTCCCTTTTCACACCACTTTTTAAACCTTCTATGTATGCTCCTGTAATTGCCGTAAATCTCTGCCAAAAGTCTCCACTGACAACCACTGCGAACTATGTACCAAACTGCTTCCACAAATATTCTCAACCTTTTTTCATTTTTGCTGTGTATTCCTTTGATTCCTTTTAAGAATTCAAAAATTTGTTTCCATTTTGTTTCTTGTATGTAATATACCATTGGTAGTTTCTCTGTTATTCACAGTTAAACTACCTCTTTTTCCTCTTCTCTCCTACTTCTTCTCTACTTTTTTCTCGCAGAAAAATTTTGTTCACAGAGCCTAGTAAAACATTTACTATATTTGTGTAACCATTCTCAGCAGCTATCGTTAATAACGTACACTCACAGAAGAAGAGAGAAAATACATAATTTACATCAAATTTACCTTCCTCCCAATTTTTATATAGACCTTGATCCCGTTCCTCTAGTTCTGTTTTTATTTTCTCAATTATATTATTGAGATTTAAATCTTTCTCAGCCTCAATCGTCTTTAGTACTTTTTCCAGTGACTCATATCCTCCTGTCATAATTCTACCTTCAATATTAAATAATATGTTTAATTATTACATAATTATGATGAAAAGTCAACTCAAATAAGCTAATAACCGGGATTGTGAATAGTAAATTAGATTCAAATAGCCTCTTTGGTGTCATCCGAGTAGCTTGACACTGGAATCTAACTAAGTTGGTAAACACGAAAGCGCTTTTTTTGACGGAATTGCACAAAAAAACTGGATGCCAGTGGGCTTTGTTGCACCACTCAAGGAAAGAACAGGCAGTTACTGATGGAATTTGTTATAAAATAGATATTTAGCCGACAAAGGAAAAATATGCCAATAAGAATGAAAGTCAGTAACTGCAATGAATATAACAAATTTCTTCAAGAAAGGGGAAATGTTTTTCATTATATCAACGATGCCATTGAAAATTGGTACGAAAATAGTCCAAAAGTAGCAGGTGGCAACAATGTCTACAGCGACAAAGTAGTGATTCTAATTCACATAATAACCTATCTATTCAGGATTGGTCTTAGGCAAACAGTGGGATTTATAGAGAAATATCTTGAGCAAATAGGGAAAATTTTGCAAATTATCAGCTATTCGCAGGCTTCAAGAAGGTTTAAAAAGCTTAATATCAAAATCAACGACTGCAGAGTTGATAAGAACGATATGGAAGATATTGAAATTGCTATAGATAGTACAGGTATCAGCATCTACAATAATATTCCAGGCCATAGTAAGGCAAATGGTACAGATAGAAAGTATCGCCGCTATGAGCAAACAAGAAAGCTACATGTAATGCTAGAGATAGGTAGTAAAAAAGTTATAGCTGCAAAATACAGTAGTGGAGTTTATTCCGACCACTATGGAGCCTGTGATCTTATTGAAAGAGTGGATACCAAGTATAACATAAGCACGATATATGCAGATAGGGCATATAATCGAAAGAAGTTATACAAACTGTGCGATGAGCTTGACATAAAGACAAGGATTCCTCCGCAAAATAATGCAGTAGAGCATCCAAAGTTGGATTATATGAATGAGAGAAATTCTACAATCAAGCTCATAAAGTCATATGATGAAGATGGTATGAAGAGGTGGAAAAAAGAGATAAATTATTGGAAGAGATCTTATATAGAAAGTTTTTTCTCGCGACTGAAGCAAATATTTGGATTTAGTTTTAGGAATAAATCTGAGATTAATCGTGAGAAGGAACTGCTACTCAAGTGTTATTTGCTTAACAAATTTACTGAAATAGGCATGGCTAAGTTTGATATAGCTTCATGAATTTATTATACATTACCCACTATCCGAAGAGCTGTGCAACAAAGCCCACTGGAATCCAGAACAGGTAATAAGAAGCACTGAAATGACATCTCTATAGAACTCCTAACCAATCAAAAATATTAAGAAATTTACCAAGCAAAAAAAGGCAAAAGAATCCCCCAGTAGTGAGTTTTAACCCTATAATAATGTAAATCGGCATTGTAATAATGTGCTAACGCTTATTTAAAGCGCGTTTTGGCTGAATGTAGAAAAAATAAAAAAGACATGCAGCCGCTATAATTTTATGTAATCTGCCAATATATACCTGAGTTTTTTACTGAATTTTTGTTGTTAAATCTGCAGAGATTAAAAACAAGGATAAATACTCTTATTGTCATGATAAGAAGACTGATGAGGTTTGTCAAGTTGACTCTATTGCATATCCTTATAAGTAAATTAATGTTATCCTTAACTATTGCTAATCTAAAATTTTTTATGTTCATACACTTACGTGTTCATAGCGTTTATTCTCTGCTTGAGAGTTCGGTTAAAATTGAGGAGCTGATTGGTCTTTGTTTGCAGAACAAAATGCCGGCAGTTGCAGTTACTGATTCAGGCAACTTATTTGGCTCACTTGAATTTGCAGAATATGCAGCAAATAAGGGAATACAGCTAATAGTAGGATGCAATATTATCGTTCGACACTTAGAACAAAATTTATCAATACTCCTACTTGCAAAAAATGAACAAGGGTACACTAATTTAGTCACTTTGGTGAGTGAGTCTTTTAAAAAGCGCAAAAATAGCAGCGATATTCCCTGCGTTGATTTTGATGAGCTATTAAGTTTTAATACAGGTCTAATCGCCTTAACTGGTGGATGTTTGGCTCAACTGTTATTGGAGCAAGACAAAGAAACGGTTGAAAAACTGCTTTCAGCATTCGATGGTCATTTATATGTTGAATTGCAGCGTCATGGGCTGAATAAAGAGCTAGAGCTTGAAGAAGCTTTAATAGATTTTGCTTACCAGCGCAATATACCACTAGTGGCAACGAATGATGTGTTTTTTTCAAATAGATCTGATTATGAAGCTTATGATATATTAACGTGCATATCGGAGGGCAGTTATGCCCTGGAGAATAACAGAAAGAAGTTAACTACCGAGCATTACTTCAAATCTGTGGCAGAAATGGAGGAACTGTTCAGCGACATTCCCGAAGCAATTTATAACACTTTAGTGATAGCTAAGCGGTGCTCTTACATGCCAAGAAGCAGGCAGCCTATCTTGCCTAAATTTCCTTGTCGAGAAAATAAAACTGAGAATGAAGAACTGAGGGAGCAGGCAGTTGCAGGATTAGAATTCCGCATTGCAAATGAAACGGACATAGACCTTAAACAATACTACGATCGGCTGAATTACGAACTAAGCGTAATAACTTCGATGAACTACGCTGGCTACTTTTTGATAGTTTCTGATTTCATTCGTTGGAGCAAAGCAAATGGCATTCCAGTTGGACCGGGAAGAGGTTCTGGTGCTGGATCAATTGTTGCTTGGAGCTTGCAGATTACAGATCTTGATCCAATAAAATTTGGTCTGATCTTTGAAAGATTTTTAAATCCTGATCGTGTATCGATGCCTGACTTTGATATCGATTTCTGCCAAGAGAAAAGGGACCTGGTTATTGATTATGTTCAGAAAAAGTACGGTTATGTTGCTCAAATAATCACTTTTGGAAAATTGCAAGCAAGGGCAGTATTGCGTGATGTTGGTAGAGTATTGCAAATGCCTTACTCTCAAGTGGATAAAATATCTAAAATGGTTCCATTTAATCCAGTAAATCCTGTAACTTTATCGCAAGCGATAGAGTTTGATCAAAATCTTCAGAAAGAAAGGGATAGTGATGAAGTAATTGCCAAACTTCTTGATATATCTCTAAAGCTCGAAGGAATATATCGTCACGTTTCAACTCATGCTGCTGGAATTGTAATATGCGATCAAAAATTAGAAAATTTTGTTCCCGTCTATTATGATCCAAATTCGGCTCTGCCAATCACTCAATACAGCATGAAATATGTAGAGAAAGCTGGGTTAATAAAATTTGATTTTCTTGGACTTGGTACGCTAACACTAATAGATCATGTATGTCGTTTAATTAATCGTGATAAAAAAAAATTTGATATTTCCTCAGTTTCTTTGATTGATCAAAGAACCTATGAAATGCTCTCAAGAGGTGATTCAATCGGAGTGTTTCAGCTTGAAAGTTCGGGAATGAGAGAAGCTTTAATAAAACTAAAGCCAGACTGCATTGAAGATATCATCGCTTTAATTTCTCTTTATCGCCCAGGGCCTATGGATAACATTCCAACTTATGTTGCAAGAAAGCATGGACTTGAAAAGCCAGATTACATTCATCCATTGCTTGAGGAGGTGTTAAAAGAAACATTCGGAGTAATAATCTACCAAGAACAGGTAATGGAAATAGCGCGTATTCTCTCTGGATATAGCTTAGCAGAGGCGGATTTACTCAGACGTGCCATGGGTAAGAAAATTAAGGCAGAGATGGATAAACAACGTGAACTTTTTGTTCAAGGAGCAACAAAAAACGGTGTTGATTACGACAGGGCAAGTTATATTTTTGATCTTGTTGCAAAATTTGCTGGTTATGGATTTAATAAATCCCACGCTGCAGCATATGCGATTATATCTTACCAAACAGCTTACCTTAAGGCTAACTACCTGCTAGAATTTTTTACGGCCTTGATGAATCTCAACATTGATGATAGAGACAAACTGAATTTGTTTTATCATGCTGCAAAATTCAGTGGAGTTGCTGTTCTTTCGCCTGATATCAGCAAATCTAAGGCTGAATTTTCAATAGAGGGTGAGCACATACGCTACGGAATTGCTGCTTTGCGTAATGTTGGTTTTGCTATAGCAGAAGGAATAGTAAATGCACGCTCAAGTTCTTATAAGGACATATGGGAATTCATTCAAAATTTGGGGCATATAATAAATAAAAGGGCATTAGAAAGTTTAATTAAATCTGGAACATTCGATAGTGTGCACAAAAATAGAAAGCAGTTATACGAGTCAATAGACACATTGATTTACTTTGCAAATAAAAATAGGCAGTCAAATCAAGCTGCTTTATTTGGTAATCTTGATATTCTGAAGCCAAAACTTGAGAACGTGGAAGATTTTAATGAAGAGGAAAAATTAGAGCATGAGTTATTTTCATTGGGATTTTACTTAACTAATCATCCACTTGAAAAGTTTAGAACTCTCTTGAAAAAATTAAATATTGGGTTTATCGGAGAGAGTAAAACGATAAAAACTGCTGGTGTAATATTAAATGTGCGTATGAGAACCTCAGAACGTGGAAGATTTGTTATACTAACACTTTCTGATCCCCACAATGTTTCTGAAATAGCATTCTACAATAATGAAATAATAGAAGAAAAAAGGAATCTATTTTCACCTGGAGCATTTGTGATAATTGATCTTGAAATTTCAGAAAACACAACGAGACTATCAGGAAAGGACATATCTGAATTTACAGAAAAGGTTACTTCTCTAATGAAAGGATTAGTTTTAACTGCTGTATGTTCAGACTCGCAAAAAGTTGCTGAGGAGTTGAATGCAGTGTTGAAAAATGGAGGCAAAACCAAAATAATGCTAAAGTTTCTTCTCGAAAAACATAAAGTCAGCATCTTGTTGCCAGGTACATATTCAATCACC
Source organism: Wolbachia endosymbiont of Kerria lacca (assembly GCF_051602725.1). Classification (NCBI taxonomy): domain Bacteria; kingdom Pseudomonadati; phylum Pseudomonadota; class Alphaproteobacteria; order Rickettsiales; family Anaplasmataceae; genus Wolbachia; species Wolbachia endosymbiont of Kerria lacca. Next base: position 789,186 of record NZ_CP192272.1, on the reverse strand, counting down.
CCCAAAGCTATTTATGAAATATCTCACTTAAGTTGGATTGAAGACGTAGAAATTAATACAAATAACTTGCTTATATAAAAAAGTTTTATATAATTAAAGTGTTTAATTGATATTAAAGGAAGATATAGTGAATCTCTATGAATTTACTTTTATAGCACAACCGAACTTATTGCAGCAAGAAGTAGAAGAAATGGTCCAAGAATTGGCTATTTTGTTGAAAAATATTAAAGCAGATGTTATTTCTCAGGAGGTTAAAGGTCTCATAGAAAGAGAACATAGCACAGTTATAAAACAAGAGCTAGAGGCAAGTACCGAAAGCATTAAAAAAAGTCTGATTGTTTACTCTGATTTTTTGGAAACTCTGACAAAAATTTTGTGGGTTGAATTGGAAGAAGATTTTTCAAATTTAAAAGAAATAAAGTCAAGAATCGATAAAGAATTGAAAAATGAACTAAGTGATACGGGAATAAAACAAAATTTTATGGACCTTCCAGGAGCTAACACTAAAAGTGCATTTATCTATAATGTAGTAAATGCTTTTAAGGAAAATATTTCACAACATCTAATAAAGCCCCTTCAAGAGGTTTTAAAAAGTTTTAAAATAGTAGACTCAAATCAATTGAATAAAACGCTGGAAGTGCTTTTGAAAAATATTGAAGCTTCAGGATTGATAAAATATGAATATTGGGGTCTATTGGATTTTGCATACCCAATAAATAAGATGAAAAGTGGTCATTACTGTATGATGTGTATAAGTTTTACTTCAAGCATTATGGATGAATTTGAGCGTAGAGTAAAACTGAATGAGAATATTATTCGCCACTTGTCTGTACGGGTTAATGAGTTTTTTAAAGGTAAATCTTACATGATGGATAAACAAATTGAGGAGAAAAGTGCATAATGATGAAAAGACGAAATAGTTTTAATAATTCTTACGTGTCTGTAAATAACAGAACTGGCTTTAGGCGTCCTAAGGTCTGTCCTCTTGCTGCATCTAAAGATGAGGACATAGACTATAAGAATATAGATTTATTGTCCAAATTCACCTCTGACTATGGTAGAATATTACCTAGAAGGTTAACAGGTGTGTGCGCAAGAAAACAAAGAAAGTTGCGCTTAGCAATTATAAGAGCACGCTTTTTAGCTCTTGCTCCTTACTGTACTAAAAAAGTTAGGTAATTTATGTTAATAATTTTAAAGGAAAATATAACAACTTTAGGTAAGCTTGGTGAAGTTGTCAAAGTTAAGCCAGGTTATGCACGTAATTTTCTTTTTCCACAAAAAAAGGCGATGAAAGCCTCTAAGGAAAATTTAATAAAGTTAGAGGAACAGCGTTTATTATTGGAAGAAGAAAATACCAAAAAATTAAATGCAGCAAAAGTGCTTGCATCATCACTGCATGATAAATTTATTATATTAATAAAGCAAGCTTCAGAGGATGGGAAGATTTTTGGCTCTGTAACCACACGTGAAATTGCAAAAACTTTATTACAAGAAGGATATGATATAAGTCATCATAGTTTATCTTTGGGTGGAATAAGCATCAAAAATTTGGGCGAGTATCAAGTGAATATAGAATTACATAGTAAAGTGATATTGCCAATTACTATATACGTTGTCAGATCTGAGAAAGATGCACATGAATTAAGGCAAGCAAAGTTGCAAAATCAGAAATCTGAGCAACAAGAGGCAGAGCAAGATGCGAGTAAAGAAGCTACTGATGCTGATGATAGCTGATCAAAGATGATCCCTTGTTATAGTCGTAAAGAAATGTCTTCCATTGCTAAGCTGGTATCATCCCAGTGCTTCCCTCATGTCATTCCAGTGCATGACACTGGAATGACACCATTATTGGAATAAATCAAAAATGATTCCACGCTATAGCCGCAAAGAAATCTCTTCTATTTGGGAAGAAAAAAATAAGTTCAACATATGGCTCAAAATAGAAAAATTAGCATGTGAAGCTCAAGCAAAATTAAAAGTTATTCCAAATGATGTTGCTGAAAAGCTCTCTGGTGCTATTGAATTTGATATTGAGCGTATTAACGAAATTGAATCCATTGTAAAACATGATGTTATAGCCTTTTTGACATATATTGCTGAAAAAGCGGGAGTTGATGTTCGTTATCTCCATTACGGAATGACAAGTTCTGATGTTTTAGATACATGCTTTGCAGTGCAGTTGAAAGAGTCATGTGATATTTTACTCAAGAATCTAAAAAATTTACTTATAGTATTGAAAAAAAAAGCTGAGGACTATAAAGATATTGTTTGTGTTGGGCGCAGTCATGGAATGCATGCAGAACCAATAACTCTTGGATTAAAATTTGCTAGATTTTATGCTGAATTTAAACGCAATTATCAGAGATTAATTAGCGCGCAAAAAGAGATCTCAATTTGTAAAATATCAGGTGCAGTAGGTAATTTTACAAATATTAATCCATTTGTTGAAGAGTATGTAGCGAAAGAAATGGGACTCATACCTGAAACCATATCGTCTCAAGTCATCCCTCGTGATAGACATGCCATGTTCTTTTCAATTTTGGGAGTAATTGCAAGCTCAATAGAAAATATTGCAATTGAGATTCGTCATTTGCAAAGAACTGAAGTCGGCGAAATCTCTGAATATTTTTCCACTGGACAGAAGGGAAGTTCTGCTATGCCGCATAAGTGTAATCCTATTTTAAGTGAGAATTTGACTGGGCTCTCACGCTTAGTACGCAGCTACGTTTTTCCTGCATTAGAAAATGTTGCATTATGGCACGAACGAGATATATCGCACTCGTCTGTGGAAAGGTGCATTGCTCCTGATGCTTGTATAGCAATGGATTTTGCTTTAGTACGATTAACAGATTTGATAGATAAATTGGTGATCAATAAGGAAAATATTGAAAAGAACTTAAATTCTTCAAAAGGCTTGGTTTTTTCACAACGAGTATTACTCGAGTTGGTAAATAGTGGTTTGGCGAGGGAAGAGGCGTATAAAATTGTTCAGAGCAATGCAATGAAAGTGAAACAAAACAATAGTGATTTTCTGGCCGAACTGAAACAAGATAAATCCTTACTTGAAGTTATTAACTCTAAAAAACTTGAATCTTTGTTTGATTTGAAGTATTATACGAAGCATGTAGATCATATATATAGCAAGGTTTTTAATGAGGCTGAGTAGCTCAGTGGTAGAGCAGGAGGATCATAATCTCTTGGTCGGGGGTTCAAATCCCTCCTCAGCCACTCAAGCTAAGCTATGGTTTGGCGATAGCAGCGCATTTGACAAAATAACGTGATTCATTGTCAATTAACTGAAGTCTTTTTTCAGTTGTTCATATAGTATATGGAATAATGTATGTGAAGTGATAAAGATACAACATTTGTTGTATCTATTCAGGGGAATGGCTAATGGTATCCGTTCAAGAAAGTGGTAAGGTAGATGAGAAAAGACAACTAAATGAATTTCATCCGAGTAGCTGACACTGACATCTATATAAAGACAATCTAATGCACTCATTTAAAGTGAAGTTTTCTGGATCCCAGTGTCTAGGCACTGGGATGAAAAGAGTTGACTTGAATGACACCGAATAGGTACTGGGACAGAGGCTACTTGAATAATATTTCACCATGTCATTCCAGCACTTGATGCTGGAATGGCTTTGTTGCACCACTCAAGGAAAGAACAGGCAGTTACTGATGGAATTTGTTATAAAATAGATATTTAGCCGACAAAGGAAAAATATGCCAATAAGAATGAAAGTCAGTAACTGCAATGAATATAACAAATTTCTTCAAGAAAGGGGAAATGTTTTTCATTATATCAACGATGCCATTGAAAATTGGTACGAAAATAGTCCAAAAGTAGCAGGTGGCAACAATGTCTACAGCGACAAAGTAGTGATTCTAATTCACATAATAACCTATCTATTCAGGATTGGTCTTAGGCAAACAGTGGGATTTATAGAGAAATATCTTGAGCAAATAGGGAAAATTTTGCAAATTATCAGCTATTCGCAGGCTTCAAGAAGGTTTAAAAAGCTTAATATCAAAATCAACGACTGCAGAGTTGATAAGAACGATATGGAAGATATTGAAATTGCTATAGATAGTACAGGTATCAGCATCTACAATAATATTCCAGGCCATAGTAAGGCAAATGGTACAGATAGAAAGTATCGCCGCTATGAGCAAACAAGAAAGCTACATGTAATGCTAGAGATAGGTAGTAAAAAAGTTATAGCTGCAAAATACAGTAGTGGAGTTTATTCCGACCACTATGGAGCCTGTGATCTTATTGAAAGAGTGGATACCAAGTATAACATAAGCACGATATATGCAGATAGGGCATATAATCGAAAGAAGTTATACAAACTGTGCGATGAGCTTGACATAAAGACAAGGATTCCTCCGCAAAATAATGCAGTAGAGCATCCAAAGTTGGATTATATGAATGAGAGAAATTCTACAATCAAGCTCATAAAGTCATATGATGAAGATGGTATGAAGAGGTGGAAAAAAGAGATAAATTATTGGAAGAGATCTTATATAGAAAGTTTTTTCTCGCGACTGAAGCAAATATTTGGATTTAGTTTTAGGAATAAATCTGAGATTAATCGTGAGAAGGAACTGCTACTCAAGTGTTATTTGCTTAACAAATTTACTGAAATAGGCATGGCTAAGTTTGATATAGCTTCATGAATTTATTATACATTACCCACTATCCGAAGAGCTGTGCAACAAAGCCATCCCAGTGTCTAGGCACTGGGATGACAAGGGGGGATACTAGGATGACAACGAAGGTGCTGGAATGAAAGGAGTGTGAGATAAAGCTACTTGTATAACTGTTGCACATCCATAAACTCTTTCTCGTCTTGCATGCTGATGATAGTGTGAGTGTTGAGAGGTAAAGGGTCATTTCTATGTCCATGTCCTACCCCTTTTATTGTAAATACTGGAAAGTTAACACTTTTTGCAAACCTTTCTTTTACAATTTCAACAAGATTATCATTATAACAGTTAACAAAGTCACCGAATATTACTGCATCTACTCCATCAAAAATATGAGCTTGTTTTAGGTGATCTAGACTTCGCTCAATTGAATATGGATAAACTTTTATGTCTTCTAAAAATAGAATTTTGTTTTTTGCGTTTATTTGCCAAGCAGTTCCTATGCTATTTTCAACCAAAGTCATATTACCACCGATGATTTTAGACTCTAATTTGCCATTTTTTAGTCTAATGCCATTGTCGATCATTTTTAGGTTATCAAATCTGATAGAGTTGCGTTGCTTAAGAATTAACTCTTTTAATTTTTCAACAGAGGTTTCAGCAACAGAGTTATTTACTATCATTTCCAACATGGTACCGTGAAGAGTTTGCCAGTCATATTTAACTTGCAGATAAATATGTAAAGCAGTGATATCACTATAGCCTATAAGAATTTTTTTGTTTTGAGCAATTCTTTCTTTTTTATCATTGGGTAACTTTTCTAGATAGGGAATTAGCCGAGAAGCCCCTTCTCCTCCTCTGATACACCAAATTATTTTGCTATCATCAGTGAGCGCATTAACCAAATCATTCGCTCTAAACTCATCAGAGTTAGAATAAAATGGGTTGTCATTACTGTATATTTTCTCCGAAATGTGAGGATTAAAACCCAAAGTTTTTACGGATTCTTTTATAGTGGGCAGATCCGATTCTTTTCCCTTCGAAGAAGGAGCAATAATATCAACTTGATTTGCAGGATTAGTGAGTAAAAGGCATAGAAAATAAAGAATAAAGGAATACATTAAAATATCTTATGAAACTCTTGCTTTAATATATCATCTAATTCGCAAAGAGAAACTTTTACTCCTAGTTTTTCCATTGATGTAACGCCGTAATCTTTTAGTCCACAAGGAATAATACCCTCATAGTGGGAAAGGTTTGGAGAGACATTAAGCGCTATGCCGTGATAAGTTACCCATTTTCTCAAGCGAATGCCAAAAGCTGCTATTTTTTCTTCTACTCCGTTGTTGTTCACCCAAATGCCTATTCTATCTTCCTTAAATTCCCCAAGTATATTAAAGTGTTTTAAAACATTTATGATCCAATTACTTAGGTCTCTGATATATAGTTTTATGTCACATTTGTTTCTTTTTTTAAGATTTAGCATTAAATATATAATGCGCTGCCCTGGTCCGTGATATGTATATTTACCACCCCTACCTGTTTTATATATAGGAAATAATTTTTCAATAATGTCATCATCTGTTGCACCGATTCCTGCTGTGTAAAGTGGAGGGTGCTGGAGCAGCCATACTAGCTCATCAGACAAATTATTGTAAATTTGTTGAATTTTTGCTTCCATGAATTTTATAGCATGGTTATAATCAGTAAATTGGTTAGAGATTAGCCATTCTGTCATGTTCTATTTCTTTAGGTCTATCAATGTCATTCCAGCGCTTGACACTGGAATGGCTTTGTTGCACAGCTCTTCGGATAGTGGGTAATGTATAATAAATTCATGAAGCTATATCAAACTTAGCCATGCCTATTTCAGTAAATTTGTTAAGCAAATAACACTTGAGTAGCAGTTCCTTCTCACGATTAATCTCAGATTTATTCCTAAAACTAAATCCAAATATTTGCTTCAGTCGCGAGAAAAAACTTTCTATATAAGATCTCTTCCAATAATTTATCTCTTTTTTCCACCTCTTCATACCATCTTCATCATATGACTTTATGAGCTTGATTGTAGAATTTCTCTCATTCATATAATCCAACTTTGGATGCTCTACTGCATTATTTTGCGGAGGAATCCTTGTCTTTATGTCAAGCTCATCGCACAGTTTGTATAACTTCTTTCGATTATATGCCCTATCTGCATATATCGTGCTTATGTTATACTTGGTATCCACTCTTTCAATAAGATCACAGGCTCCATAGTGGTCGGAATAAACTCCACTACTGTATTTTGCAGCTATAACTTTTTTACTACCTATCTCTAGCATTACATGTAGCTTTCTTGTTTGCTCATAGCGGCGATACTTTCTATCTGTACCATTTGCCTTACTATGGCCTGGAATATTATTGTAGATGCTGATACCTGTACTATCTATAGCAATTTCAATATCTTCCATATCGTTCTTATCAACTCTGCAGTCGTTGATTTTGATATTAAGCTTTTTAAACCTTCTTGAAGCCTGCGAATAGCTGATAATTTGCAAAATTTTCCCTATTTGCTCAAGATATTTCTCTATAAATCCCACTGTTTGCCTAAGACCAATCCTGAATAGATAGGTTATTATGTGAATTAGAATCACTACTTTGTCGCTGTAGACATTGTTGCCACCTGCTACTTTTGGACTATTTTCGTACCAATTTTCAATGGCATCGTTGATATAATGAAAAACATTTCCCCTTTCTTGAAGAAATTTGTTATATTCATTGCAGTTACTGACTTTCATTCTTATTGGCATATTTTTCCTTTGTCGGCTAAATATCTATTTTATAACAAATTCCATCAGTAACTGCCTGTTCTTTCCTTGAGTGGTGCAACAAAGCCCACTGGCATCCAGAAATTTAATTGTAGATAGCACACTGAACTGGTGAGCATAGTTGCTTTACGCTAAAAGGAACGTATTTGACTAAATTGTATAAAAAGATGGATCCTAGTGTCAAGCTACTTGGATGACAAATATGGGCTACTTGAATGGCACTATCGCAAACGAACTAGTGTCAGCTACTCAGATGATATCATTCTTGTAACACCAATTGATATAATTCAACTATAATTTCAAATTTTTAACAAAATTTTCAGGAGGCACATATGAATTTTAACATTTTTCAAAGAAAGAAAAGCAGTGAATACTCTGCTTTGCAACTAATGATGGAACCAAGTTGGAGTAGGCGCGATTATGCAAGTTTTGCTGAGGAAGGCTACATAAAAAATGTCATTGCCTTTCGAGCAATTAATATGATCGCAAGTGCTGCATCTTCGGTACCTTTTACTCTCTGCCAGCTTACTGACCAGGGAAAATCACAACTAAAAGCGCATCCATTACTGAAGTTACTTTATTCTCCTAATCCAATGACATCAAAATCGGAATTTATTGAAGGGATTGTGACTTATCGATTAGTTAATGGCAATTCTTATGTATTGATGATTGAGGCGCAGAACAAACCAACAGAGCTTTATCTTCTGCGCCCCGATAGAGTTGAAATTATTCCAGGAAGAAATAACGTTCCTTATGTCTATCGTTATACCGTAAATAACAACAGTTATGACTTTAGAGTTGATAAATTGACTGGGCGTTCAACAGTACTGCATCTTAGAACCTTTAACCCTTTGAATGATTGGTATGGACTATCACCAATTGAGGCAGCTGCATATAGTATAGATCAGCATAACCAAGCGGGAGCTTGGAATCAGGCAATGCTGCAAAATGGAGCAAGACCAAGTGGTGCAATAGTTGTGAAATCAGAAAAGGATGGAAGCGGTGGAAACTTAAGTCAAGAGCAGTACCAACGCTTAAAAGCGCAGATAAATGATCATTATTCAGGTCCTGTCAACGCTGGGAGACCTATATTGCTTGAAGGAGGCTTAGAGTGGAAGGAGATGAGCTTATCACCAAGGGATATGGATTTTATTGAATCCAAGCATAGCTCAGCTCGCGATATTGCGCTAGCTTTTGGCGTTCCGCCGCAGTTGCTTGGCATACCAGGTGATAATACTTATAGCAATTTGATCGAAGCACGTCTTTCCCTTTGGGAACAGACGATTTTACCAACGCTAGAAAATATTATCTGTCACCTGAATTCTTGGCTAGTGCCCAAGTTTGGTAAAGATTTATGTTTGTCATATGATAAAGACGCGATAGAAATTCTAATGGAAAAAAGACAAAAGATGTGGAAATACGTGGAAAACGCAAGCTTCATGACACTTAATGAAAAAAGAGAAGCTTTTGGCTTGCCACCGTTACCCGGTGGTGATAAATTGGGTTGATATTATTTTTTTACATATTAAATTAACTACAATGAAATTGTGGGGTAAATTATGAATGAAAGGGAACAAAGAGAATTGGATGAACTATTAATGAATTCTTCTAAAGGAGAGAATATACAGCAGATTACGGAGTTGATAGAAGCTGGAGCAAATATTAATGCAGTAACAACTGTGCAAAAGGAGACTCCTTTACATATTGCAGTTAGGTATGTTCATAAGGAAGTAGCAGAGTTGCTGCTTAATAAAGGGGCAAATGTTAATGCAGTAGAAAGGCGAAAGTGGACTCCTTTACATACTGCAGTTAAAAGTGGCAAGGTGGAGGTAGCAGAATTGCTGCTTGATAGAGGAGCAAATGTTAATGCAGTAGATAATATTGATATGACTCCTTTACATTTTGCAGTTAAGTATGTTCAGGAGGAATTAGTAAAGTTGCTGCTTGAGAAAGGGGCAAGTGTTAATGCAGTAGACAAGAAAGGAAGGACCCCTTTATCTATTGTAGCTACTGGTTGTTACCAAGGGTACTGCGATAAACCGATGCTAGTAAGAACTATAATTGTATATGCTGTGTTACATAGTGGTATCACAATGAAACCAGAGTGTATTGTTAACAATAGTGAATTGTCCGAATTTTGGGATTTGTGTAAGAATAAGGTGAGTGGTAGGCTTAGTAACAGCACTATATCTTTATATCAGTTTTTGCGGGAGAATGATAAGAATAAATTAGCAGGGTACTTATTTGACCAAAACTATGATGTAAAAAGATATTTAGAAGAAAAGCAATATGAAAAGGATTTTCCTACATATGCTAATATTATAACAGGCCAACTTCATAAGGCAATGAAAAGAAAGGATTTATTATATAGAAGTGACATAGTTATGAATCATTCTGTTGATTTGAAAGATTTTCCACAAGAAGTGAAAAGTAAAATCACTAATTGCTTAACAAATGAAGAGTTAAGAAATGTTATTAGAGCACCTTTTAGTATTCCAAGTCGGAATTTGGATAATCCAAGTGCTGAACAACTTCAAGCAGCTGCTCAAGCTCATAATTAGAGTAATGTACACAGGCCTATGCTCATTATAAAAGGAGAAAGTTTTACCATTACCCTGATGATAAGTTGAATTGATGTTTATATAGTGTAGATATTTATACTAAGCTGTAAGAAATTAGAGGTATTTTATGTATCAAGAACAAGAAAATTCAGTAAGTAATTCTCGATTTACTCTTCCTCATATAGAATTGTTATCGACATGCAAAGCGAATGTTAATGCAGCAGATCGTAATGGTGAAACTCCTTTACATTACGCTGCTAAAAGAAATCGCTTAGAGCAAGTGAAATTATTGCTTGAAAAAGGAGCAGTTATTGATATAAAAAATCGTTTCGGTTATACTCCTTTATACTGTGCTGTTCGTTCAGGCCACACAAGTATGGTAAAATTATTGCTTGAAAAAGGAGCAGATATTAATACATCAAGTAATTTTTATGTTACTGTTTTACATTTATCTGTTCGCGAAGACTATAGGGAGATAACACGTTTATTGCTTGGAGAGACAGAGAGTCCAAGCACAAGCTGCAGCGACGCAAGCATTGAGAATGTACAAACAATCAATCAGTCTTATCATTGGTGAGAGTAGAACATCTTTTACTAAGGTCTAACTTAAAGATAGATGGTCCCTTAAATCCTATATCTAAATGAGTTAACTATTTTTCTTGCTAACTAATAAAGTGGTAAAGATTTGATCTACATCAAAACTCATCTTAGGGTGCCAAATAGGGCCATCTAAGTGTGCCTCGATATAAAGAGGACTATTATGATTTGGTAGTATGAAAAAGAGTCTGAATATAGAAGTTAAGGAGAAATTAGATAAGATTAAATTAGAAGAGATAGAACCTGATGCTTGATCGATACTAAACTGTGAGCTAGTTGAACATACACCACTGTTAATACTTACTTTTCCATTAATATTTTCAAAAAGCGTACTGCCATTATATATATCAACGTAAGCAAGCTTGGAAATTTCAGGTTTATTCTTACTGCTTAACAACTTAGTGATGAATGAATTAAAATCCACATTTGTAAACTCTATTTTCTGTGCTTGAAAGTTTACATTTCCTGATAAGTTACTAGCCCAATCATCAAAGCTTGTCCCTTGAGTTTTGATTTCACCACTTAAGCTTATCTTGCCATTTATGTTATTAACTCCTATAACTTCCTTGGTGTCCAAATTTGCAATAGAAAATTTTGTGTGAATTGAGCCTGCTTTTAGATAACCCTGAAAAAACATTTGTCCATGTTTTAGTATGTAACTTATCTGTTTGATAGTGATAGTGTTGTTTCTTATCACTGTATCCAAGTTAAAATCTTTTAAGACGTTTTGCCCAATTTTAAATTCTGTAGTTTTGATTTGCACGTTTGCATCAAAATCTCCTTTCTCATCTAAAAAATTAAGCTGCTTTGTTGACCATTGAATTTGATTTATTTCATTTCTTGAGTTTCTTTTTACCTCTAATAGTTTTGGTAATTTAAAGATATTTCCATTAAATTTATTACCTGTAAGGTTTACGTCTAATAAAGGCTTAGTGTATTTTTGATCCACTAATATTTTTACACTACCGGTAATGTCGAAATCTTCTCCGAATAACTTTATTTTATCTGCAACTAGCTTGTTCTCTTGTATTTTTAATGAAAAATCCAAATCTTCAATTTTTGTACCATTGAATATAGAATCTTTAACACTAGTTCTTATATTTACATCATACTTAAGATTTTTCAGCCATTGCACTTTGCTGAATAATGAATAGTCATATTTATCTATATTAATGTTATGTATGCTAAATTTGCTATCGATCATATTGTGTTTTTTTGTGTGATTTACCTTAATTGATCCTTGCCAAGATTCTTTGTTATTTAGCAATCTGATATCTGAAAGAGATAATATTCTAGGTGCTAAATATAGTTTAGAACTTGCTGTAAATTGACTTTTCTCTCTTTCTTGCATCTTGATAGAAGGTAAAATATGTGAAATGAACGACTCACCCTTTATCAATATATCACCATTAAATTCAGACAAGTTGCCATTGTTTGAAACTTTTCCTGATAAGCGAGATATATTATTGGTTCCAGGAAACTGAAGAAGAGTATCAACGTTTATTTCGCCATTAGCAAATTTTAGCGTAGCATGAAATTTGTCCAATATCCTGTTTTGATATTGAATATTTGAAGCTTCCATATTAAAATCCAAGCTCAGGTTCTTTGGCACAACCTCTCTAAAAGATTCTAAAAGACCCTTCATATCTGTTGTTTTGTGTGAGCCGTTTTTTAGGTCGACTTTACTAAAACTAATATTGATATTAGTATGATCACTTTTTCTATCATTTTGTATTATACCAGTGCCTTGCATGCTTTTGGACTCAATTTTTAAATCAGTTGCCGTAAACTCGCTTTCATTGAGATTGATATTGGATGATATCTCAATATTTTCGCTGGGAATCACATAAGAAAGGAAGCTAAGATTAATGATTTTTGCTAAATTGCTCACAGAACCGGAACTGTTATTGATTGTCAGTATTAAATTACCCTGTTGATTTCTATTACCTTTAAATAGCAAATTTGCAAAATTTGAATCAACACTAATGTGTACATTATTTTTTGTGACATTAACCTTTCCAGAAAAATCGTAATTGTTGTCACCAATCTGTACTTCACCAAAAAACTGCTTATTTTTTTTTATAGCAACTTCCTTGATGTTAATAGTATCGGCGTTAAAACTTATTTGGCTGTCCTTTATTAATATATCAACTATATTATCATTGGCTTTCGTATTTATAATATTAAGTAAATTTTCTTTGTTGCTTTTCATGCCCAAAAATGAGATTGACTTTGGTTGCAATGAAAATGAAAACAACGATGGCCTTATTTCAATTTTTTTTGCACTAATTAAATCTGATAATTTTTGCTCCTTGTTTTTGTTGTATTGTACATATACATTGTGAATAGTAAGTTTTGGAGTAATGAGCGAAACTTCAATTTTTCCTCCAACATGTACTTTAGCATCATACGTCTTCTCTAACTCTTTTACGATATATTCTCTGTAGCCACTCCAATCCTTAAAAGTTGCAGCAACGTGCATGAGAATTAATAGCAACGAGATTGATAATATGGCGTATAAAGAAAGTTTCATAATAGACCTCTCATTCCAGCATCCCTTCTCTTCTTGTCATCCCAGTTTGGGATCCAGGAAATTTGATTAGACATTAAGTTAATTAGCAAAAAAGTAGCTATTCTTATGTTAAAGCACAGCATTTTTACATGAGAAGCTGGTCTGATGAGCACTGGGTTCCCAGTGGAAATTGCTCTCAAACCACAACACTTATACAGTTGTGTGTGTGACACTGTGATCCAGTGTGACTTAAATAAGGTTTTCCAGATTATATAATCAACAAAATTTCTGGATCCCAGTGCTTGACACTGGGATGACAGGAATAGGTTATGGGATGAAAGAAGTGGATATTGGAATAGTAGCTGAAATGACATATAGCAATACAAAGGGTGTAATTTACACATATTTCAAATTATTCAAATTTCCTCTAAAAATCAGGTAAAGAGTGCTAGAATAAATAATAACACTCAAAGCTATTAAAGTTACTAAATAAACAATACGAGCTAGCCCTCTATCGAAAAACAACCCTGCTGATAAGTAATTAGAGAGATAAAGAACTATTGACATAACCAATGTTGCAGTGAGAATTTTTACAATATTTAGTAATAATGCTTGGCTAAGCTTATACATCTTATTTATTGTTAAATAATTAATCAATAAAATAGAATTTATCCAAGTGGAAATGGAAGTAGCAATAGCAATTCCTATATGTTGGTATTTGTTCATTAATAGGAGATTTAGTATTACGTTAATTCCAAGGCACGTTAATGAGAACATAGTTGGTATTTTTAGCTTTCCCCTAGCAAAGAATGTGGGTAGCAATACTTTATTTATAATAAATGCGGGTAAAGAAAGAGAAAATGCTACTAATGTAGGAACAGTTTGCTGCACTGCATAATAATCAAATCGGCCGTAAGAAAAAAGCGTAAGTAAAATCATGTCAGGAATAATGATAAAAGCAGCAGTTATTGGCATAATTAATATTAACCCTATATTAAGGGCCTTGTTCTGTATTTTGACTATATTCTCAGTATCATTTATTCGTTTTGAAATCATAGGAAGAAGTACTGTACCAATTGCAGTGCCAATTACTCCTTGCGGTAGTTGATTTAGTCTATCGGCATAATATATATAAGAAACTGCATTTGGTATAAAACTCGCCATGATTGTGTCAATCCATACACTTATTTGTATTACACAATTGTTGATAATTGCAGGTATTACACGCTTGAAAAACAACTTCACTTCGTTACTTAATTCTAAACTAAAAGAAAAGAAAGCCTTTAATTTGTATGCACTAAATATTATTAAAAGTAGCTGCAAAATCCCTCCAATCAGGACGGCTATAGAAAGGTTATGAGCCGGTGTTTCAATGTAAGGTAAAAACAAACTGATGATTAAACAGAGGTTCAAAATGATTGGTGAAATAGCTGTTGAAGCAAAATGCTGTTTTACTTGCAACATTCCACCAATAAGTGATGCGATTGACACGAAGATTATGTAGGGCATCATAATTTTCGACAAAGTTACAGTAAAGGTAAATTTATTTTGGTCAAATCCAGGAGTGAAGATTTTGATCATGTAAGGGAAGAAGGTTTGTGTGATAAGGCAAAAAATTACTAGAATAATAAACGTAATGGATATTACACTACTTGCGAAATTAAATGCCTTTTTATTATCATATGACTCTGCAGAGTATAATGGTATGAATGAGGTAGTAAATGCCCCCTCTGCAAAAAACGATCGAAATAAATTAGCAAAGCGAAACGAGGAAAAGAATATATCTGCAAGAGAGGTTGCACCAATAACCGTAGCAATCAATACATCTCTTATTAGCCCTAAGATTCTTGAAATAGCTGTAAAAAAACTAAATGTGAAAATACTTTTAAACATATCATGGTGTCAATACGATTGAGTATAATGATAAAAGCATGAATGAAAATATTTAAAACCCTCTGCAAAAGGAGGTAACTTAAATAATTAATTGACTATTTGTGCTCGTATGTTAAAAATTTTATATCTTGGCGGGCGTAGCTCAGTTGGTAGAGCGTCAGTTTGTGGTACTGAATGTCGCCAGTTCAATCCTGGTCGCTCGCCCCACTCAAAATTTTCACTTTACATAAATATAAACATTAGATATTTTTGCACGGCCGTTAGCATTCCTTGTTGCTCTAGTATTTAGATGGTGGAGGGGAAGTTTGCAATTTAGAGTAAAAATGATGCCTATTAATTAGTGAGAGGGATTGTATGTATATTTGTTTGTTAGCTTATAGTATAGTGTCAGCACTAGGAATATTAGCTTGGTGGTTGAGTTTTGACACTTCATCACCTTTAGCCATAGGTGCAATTGCTGGTTCTATGGCTCTAGCATTGATTGCGGTTTTGCACGTAGGATGTTTGCTATATAAGTTTTGCAAAAGAGATCCTATTGAGGAAGATCATGGAAAAATAGCAATTTTTTTGGGTATGGCTATACCTATAAGTACTATGATTGGGGCAGTGCTTAATGCAAGTGTGATTGCTGTTCTTCCTAACCCAGTAGTAACAGTGATTATCTTAGTAAGTGCAATAACAGGGCTAATAGCAACAATTATGGGGGTTTATGTAGCCACATCTTTAGTGCATTGTGCAGATGAAGCAGCAATTACATTTGCAGCAAGTGCAACTTCGATTACAGATTCTACATTTGTTAGAATATCTCAGGAAGAAGAAGTGGATGAGCGTATTACCTCTCCTACAGTTGAAAAAGTTTCTTCTGTAAAAGAGACGATAATTTGAGCTAAGTTAGTTTGTAACACTGGAATCTGTAAAATTTGACATCAATCACTGATAGTTGGAATATTATAGATTAGGAATTACTCAAGAAGATGCATAAGTACGACGTAGTGGTAGTAGGTGGCGGTCATGCCGGGTGTGAAGCAGCTACAGCTGCAGCACGTCTTGGTGCAAGCACGCTACTTATAACTCACAAAATTTCAACTATAGGAGAGATGTCTTGTAATCCAGCAATTGGAGGAGTTGCAAAGGGTGTTGTAGTTAGAGAAGTAGACGCCCTTGATGGAATAATGGGGAGAGCTATCGACCGAGCAAGCATACACTCGGTCGTTTTAAATGGCAGCAGAGGCGCAGCAGTATGGGGCCCACGTGCACAAGCAGACCGAAAATTATACAAAAAAGCAATACAGGAAATTATTCTAAATTATAACAACTTGACAGTAAAAGAAGAGTCAGTTGACGATTTTCTTATCGAAAGTGATAGCAATGGAGAATCTTATATAAAAGCTGTAATAACAGACTCAGGTGAACGTATACTGACAAGCAGAGTTGTTTTGACTACAGGGACTTTTTTACGTGGTGTGATTCATATAGGAGAGCAAACAACTCCTTCTGGAAGAATAGGAGATAAACCTGCAATAGAGCTTGCAAACACGCTAAAGAAGTATGATTTTAAACTGGGCAGGTTACGTACCGGAACTCCACCGAGGCTTGATCGTGGCACTATAAACTGGTCGGTATTACAAGAACAAGTGGGTGACAATCCACCTACACCATTTTCTTATCTTACAGAGAAAATTAACCAGCCTCAGGTTTCATGTTTTATTACTCATACTAATGAACATACACACAGAGTAATTCGAGAGAATCTTCACAGATCAGCTTCTTCATATTTAGATAACGTTATTGCACCAAGATACTGCCCATCAATTGAAACTAAAGTTAAAAAATTTGCAGAAAAAAATAATCACCAAATATTTCTAGAACCAGAAGGGATTGATGATAACACTATATATCCAAATGGAATTTCAAATTCATTGCCCATCGAAGTGCAGTACGAAATGATAAAGAGTATAAAAGGGCTTGAAAATGCAGAAATATTAAGACCTGGATATGCAGTTGAATACGATTATATCGATCCACGAGAGCTATTTCATACTCTCGAAACTAAGAAAGTTAAAGGACTATATTTTGCTGGTCAAATTAATGGTACCACTGGATATGAAGAAGCAGCTGGGCAGGGAATTATTGCCGGAATCAATGCAGCACTCTCTTTATCTCAAAAAAGTTTTGTTCTTCATCGTACAGACTCATATATCGGTGTAATGATAGACGACTTGGTCACTAAGGGAATTACCGAGCCTTACAGATTATTTACCTCGCGTGCAGAATATAGACTGTCAATCAGGTCAGATAATGCAGATAGAAGATTGACACAAAAAGGTTATGACATCTCTCTTGTGTCGCATGAGAGATACTCTGTTTTGCAGGGTAAACTTAAATCCATTAAGCAACTTGAGGAGAAATTAGAGAGCCTAACAATTACTCCTGAGCAGCTCAGGTCCTATGGCATTAAAATATCTTATGATGGAATAAGAAAAACAGCATTAGATTTGCTCGGTTATCCAAATATTGACTGGAATAAATTACGAGAAATATGGCCAGAGTTAAACATGGGTTCCAGTGTCAGCTACTTGCATAACGCCAAAGCACCTCTTCCTGTCATCCAAGTAGCTGACACTGGGATCCAGTACTTGAATGATGATGGAATGGATGCAGTTGACACTGAAAAAAATGTAGATTCCAGCGTCATGTGCTGGAATAACACTATAACTGATAGCATAGCCAAGAATGAAATATATGAAGCAGTTGCAATTGAAGCAAAATACAAGCCTTATTTAGTAAGACAAGAAGCAGATATGAAGTTTCTACAAGAGGAAGTTAATACTCAAATTCCAACTAATTTCAACTACTCACAGATTAAAGGCTTGTCAACTGAAGTGATAGAAAAGTTGCAGTCAATAAAGCCAGCAACAATTGGTATTGCGAAGCAAATACAAGGTATCACTCCAGCAGCGATAGTTAGCATATTAGTGTACCTTAGGAATAAGAAAACGAAAATAGCTGCTAATTCTGCGTAACATGTCAAAAATCGAAGAATTTCGCTCTTTTATGCACGAAATAAATGTTGATACATTTATGTTGAATACTAAAGACGAGTATTTAAATGAATATTCAAAAGAGTTAGCAGAGTTATGTGGCTTCACGGGAACAAATGGGCTACTTATCGTTACAAAGAGTAATAAGTGCCCATTTTTTACAGATGGACGCTATATCACACAAGCTCGCAGTCAGCTCGATCAGGGCAGTTTTCGAGTATATAATATACAAGAAGAGGATCCACACAAATGGGTAAAAGCAAACTTAACATTGACTACCTCACTGGGTTACTATCCGCAATATTTTACTATGAAGGACATAAGAAAATATGAAGGCATTTGTAAACTAGTACCATACTTAATTAAAAAAGATAGTAGTCATAAAGCACAAACAATAGTCTCACATGTATCTGGTGAGAGTGGTAAGGATAAATGTGAAAGAGTAGCTAAAAACATAGAGGCTGAAGCAGTGCTTCTGACTGATCCAAATTCAATTTCGTGGTTATTAAATTTAAGAAATGAAAGTGCTGAATATACTCCTTGTATATTGGGTCGTGCTATATTGTATAAAAATGCCAATGTTGATTTATTTATTCAAGATAAAGAACATTCAACTATAGAAGCAAATTTTGATAACCATATAAATGTTTTTGATATTAGTGAGCTAGAAAATTCACTACATAAGTTAAATTTGGTGGTGATAGATCCAAGCACGACTCCAATGAGCATTATGAATGCAATAGATCCCTTGTATAACCATTATTTAAATGAAAAATCAGCTTCGGTGTCATTCCAGTGCTTGACCAGAAATAAAAAAGCATGGATCCCAGTGTCAAGCACTGGGATGACAATAAGTAATGAAAGAGGTCTAATAGAAAATAAGCAGATAATTGAGAAGGAGGATCCTTGTTTGATTCACAAAGCAGTAAAAAATCAAACTGAAATAACTGGAGCTATAAGTGCGCACATCAAAGATGGAGTAGCAGTTATAAATTTTCTATATTGGCTTGAAAACAATATTGACAGTGAAATTACTGAGCTTGAAGCTGAAGAAAAAGTTTTAGAATACAGAAAAGAGCAGAATTTGTTTAAGCAACCGAGTTTTCCAACAATTTCAGCATTCAACGAGAATGGAGCAATCATTCATTACCGTGCAAGCAATAAGACAAATAAAGTCATTCAAGAAGATGGGCTGTATTTAATTGACTCTGGTGGTCAGTACCTTGATGGCACAACCGATGTTACAAGAACTATAGCAATTGGTAGTCCAACCAATGAGCAACGAGCTCACTACACAATAGTATTAAAAGCTCACATTGCGATAGCAAGTGCGGTCTTTCCTTCTGGCACTACTGGTGGAGAATTGGACATATTAGCGCGTATACATTTATGGAAATTTGGAATGGATTACATGCACGGTACAGGACATGGAGTAGGAAGTTACCTTTCGGTACACGAAGGACCGCAAGCAATATCAAGAGGAAATAAAGTGGAACCCATTCCAGGCATGATACTTTCTAACGAGCCTGGTTATTATATTCCAGGAAAGTATGGAATAAGAATTGAGAATCTGATGTATATTGAAAGGCGAGAAAACGTCTTTTTAAGCTTTAAACAATTGACCTCTGTTCCTTATGATAAAAAGCTAATAGATATACAAATGCTTACTGAAGATGAAGTTAAATGGATAAATAGCTATCACCAATTTGTTTATAAAAATATAGAAAATGGCATAAAAGATAAGGAATGGTTAAAGAGAGTATGTGAACCTTTAAAATAGTTAATTTGTCATTTAATCAAGTATTAATATAGTTGTTCTTGTATTGTTTTTAATTAAAAACAATATATAATATTAGTTTCAAATAGGTGTAATTATGACAGATAAAGTGCAAGATGATGAATTTATGAAGCAGTACATGGATACTTGCAAAGAGCAAATAGAAAAATTGGCAAGCGACCCTAATTTGCTTCAACAGACCTTAAAGCCATTCATGCAAATGTCTCAGCAACTTATGGCTGGTGGTATGCTAGAAGGAAATATGCCTAGCATGATACCTGATATGGGTGGTATGGATATCAACAAGATGATTGCTCAGATGAAGGAAATGTATGATTACATAAAGAGTAATCACAAAGAGCTCATGGGAAAAGATGCTTCACAAATTCAAGAGCTTGATGATTCCAGCAGAAGATTGAGAGGCTTGGTCAAGAAATTGATAGAGAAAATTGAAGCTAAGTAGTATTTATTCATATCAAAGAGCTATAGCAGTAGTGAGGTCTTGTTCCTCAAATTTAGTATTACCATAAAGTTAAATATAAACATAAAGGGATGAAGAGATGATTGAACTTAAAAGCCAAGAAATTTGTCCAAATGGAAATAAGAAAAATTTGATTATTTTTTTTCATGGTTGGGGCTCAAGTGGCGATAATTTCGTGCATCTTGCTAAAGTTATGAGCAAGTTTTTGCCTGATTCATGTTTTGTGGTACCGAATGCTCCGTTTGAGAGGGAAATAGGTGATGGTTATCAGTGGTTTAGTTTAGAGGATCGTAGTGAAGAAGCACTATATAATGGGGTGAAAAATGCTGCATCAATTGTAAATCATTTTATTGATACAAAATTAAAGGAGCTTAATTTAAAAGATACTCAGCTTTCTTTAGTTGGATTTTCTCAAGGGGCAATGCTTGCAATACATGTGGCTCTTACCCGGCTTCAGTCTTGTGCATCGGTTGTTGCATATTCTGGTAGATTTCTTTCGCCTTCAAAAACTGCACCGCAGATAAAATCAAAACCCAACATATGTATTATTCATGGTGACGCTGATGATGTGGTACCTTTTTCGTCCCTTGATTTAGCGGTTAAAGCTCTGAAAGAAAATGGAGTAAACGCTCAAGGATACCCAATTCATGGATTAGGCCATATTATTAATGAAGAAGGAATAAGGTTAGGGGTTGAGTTTATCAAGAAGAATTTTGGAAATTAATTTCCATGCACTTGTTTTGCTTTGGTTACGGATATGTAGCCAAATTTCTATCGAAAAAATTGCTAAATTTAGGCTGGAAAGTTAACGGTACATCAAGAAATAAAGATATACAACCTTTTGATTATGAAAAGGTTGATCAAGATCTGCTTAAAAGCGTAACGCATGTTTTAGTTTCTATTCCTCCAGACGGCGATGATGTTATGGAGAGATACGGTCATTGTCTGGAGAATATTAAATGGCTTGGTTATCTGTCTGCAACTAATGTTTATGGTGACCACTGTGGTAATTGGGTGAATGAGGAATCTGAAACAAAGCCTATAGAAATTAGAGGAGAAAAGCGCCTTGAGTCTGAAAAGAAGTGGCTAAGTAGCAAATTGCCTGTACATATTTTTCGTTTGGCTGGGATATATGGTCCTGGTAGAAATGCGCTAATTGACCTGCAGCTTGACAAAGCAAGAAATGTGAAAAAAATTTTTTCTCGTGTTCATGTTGAAGATATATCGAATATTTTATTTTCTTCCATGCAAAATATAAAGCCTTATGAGATATACAATTGTGCAGATGATTTACCTGCTACGCAATCTGAAGTGGTTACGTATGCAGCCGAGCTTCTCAATATTAGCCCTCCAGAGCCAGTTGAGATTTCTTCCGTACCAAATTACGCACGGGGTTTTTATTTAGGGTCAAAAAAAGTAAGCAATACTAAAATTAAAAAAGATCTTGGTGTCTCTCTAGTTTATCCTGATTACAAGGTGGGTTTAAAGAGTTTGTATATATCAGAATAGAGAAAATAGATTGCCAGATGCAAAAATTTTTCTTGAATGTTCCTTGTTTTGATGTAATACCACTAGGCATACTATTATATAGAGGTAAATATGTTCAGCACTCAATCGCTCCCGGTTGAAAATATTCTATTACATCAAGCCGCTTATAATGGTAACATAAATGAAGTTAGGTTATTACTTAATGTAAAAACTGATATCAATATCAAGGATAAAAAAGGATTTACAGCCTTGAATTTTGCTGTTTATTCAGGACATTTAGACGTAGTAAAGTTACTAATCAGTAAAGAAGCTAATATTCATGCAAGAACTACTAAAGGCAGTACAGTTTTACACTTTGCTGTTGTAGCTAAAAGCAAAGCTATAGTAGAGGAGTTAATTAAAGCGGGAGCTGATCCCAATATAAAAGACTGTACTGATGGTAAGACACCTTTACATATTGCTGCTCAAAATGGACTTGTAGAAGTTGTAAAGGTGTTACTTAATACTCAAGAAATTGAGATTGATGCTAAAGACAATGAATTTGGTATAACAGCTCTGTACTTAGCCTCTCAGAACGGACATACTGAAATAGTTGAACTATTAATTAGCACAAAAAATGCTGATGTTAACATAGTAGATAAAAAAAATAATGTCACACCCTTGTATCTAGCTGCTCAGAATGGGCATGCAGCAGTAGTTAAGTTGCTTCTTGATAATGGTGCTAAAGTCAATGGCTGTGATACCAGTATGAATCCTTTGTGTGTAGCTATTGATAATGGCCATGACGAGGTAGCTCAATTATTACTTAGTGTAGAAGGGGTGGATGTCAATATTGGCAATCAGCTTGGCAATACACCTCTACATATAGCAGCTATGAAAGGTAATGAAAAAATGGCAAGATTACTGCTAGAAAAAGGTGCTGATCCTAATATTAAAAACCTTTCAGGAGATACTTCCTTACAAGCTGCTGAATACGTAAGAAAAATTAGCTGGCATGATAATCCTCCAAATGTACAAGGAGGATTCTTCGTGTTAGTTGGCTCGAATGGAATATATTCATTTCAGCAATTTTATGAGCAAAAAAAAATTATGGAGCTTTTGGTACAACATATAAAGGACAGCAGACCTAGCTCATCAGTAGATGAAATTGACGTATCTGTTCAGCAGAGTAGCAAAATAAGATAGATGAGAAAACTAGTTTGTGACATTGGTGTCCAGTTAAATTTACATGGATGCCAGTGGGCTTTGTTGCACCACTCAAGGAAAGAACAGGCAGTTACTGATGGAATTTGTTATAAAATAGATATTTAGCCGACAAAGGAAAAATATGCCAATAAGAATGAAAGTCAGTAACTGCAATGAATATAACAAATTTCTTCAAGAAAGGGGAAATGTTTTTCATTATATCAACGATGCCATTGAAAATTGGTACGAAAATAGTCCAAAAGTAGCAGGTGGCAACAATGTCTACAGCGACAAAGTAGTGATTCTAATTCACATAATAACCTATCTATTCAGGATTGGTCTTAGGCAAACAGTGGGATTTATAGAGAAATATCTTGAGCAAATAGGGAAAATTTTGCAAATTATCAGCTATTCGCAGGCTTCAAGAAGGTTTAAAAAGCTTAATATCAAAATCAACGACTGCAGAGTTGATAAGAACGATATGGAAGATATTGAAATTGCTATAGATAGTACAGGTATCAGCATCTACAATAATATTCCAGGCCATAGTAAGGCAAATGGTACAGATAGAAAGTATCGCCGCTATGAGCAAACAAGAAAGCTACATGTAATGCTAGAGATAGGTAGTAAAAAAGTTATAGCTGCAAAATACAGTAGTGGAGTTTATTCCGACCACTATGGAGCCTGTGATCTTATTGAAAGAGTGGATACCAAGTATAACATAAGCACGATATATGCAGATAGGGCATATAATCGAAAGAAGTTATACAAACTGTGCGATGAGCTTGACATAAAGACAAGGATTCCTCCGCAAAATAATGCAGTAGAGCATCCAAAGTTGGATTATATGAATGAGAGAAATTCTACAATCAAGCTCATAAAGTCATATGATGAAGATGGTATGAAGAGGTGGAAAAAAGAGATAAATTATTGGAAGAGATCTTATATAGAAAGTTTTTTCTCGCGACTGAAGCAAATATTTGGATTTAGTTTTAGGAATAAATCTGAGATTAATCGTGAGAAGGAACTGCTACTCAAGTGTTATTTGCTTAACAAATTTACTGAAATAGGCATGGCTAAGTTTGATATAGCTTCATGAATTTATTATACATTACCCACTATCCGAAGAGCTGTGCAACAAAGCCATTCCAGTGTCAGCTACTCGAATGACATTATGGAAGCTGTGATGACAAGGAAGGAAGCACTAGAAAGAAATGGGTGTCACGCACTGGGATGACATTATGGGAACTGAGATACAAGAAAAGAAACACTGGTTTGACATGCATCTGTCTCAGTGATGTAAATTCGACTTTACCCCATTTGCAACCATCAGGGTTCTTTGACTATAGACCTAACAATTCTTTTCTAATTTCTTCTTTAATTGTATCAATAATCTTTTTATCAAGTTTATTTATTAAGGAATCATCAATACCTGTGATGTCATCTGGATTTTGTATCATTTTTTCAATAGCATCATCTATTTTTTTTACTCTTTTTTCATTAATTTCCTCAAATATAGGTTTAATTTTCACATAACCAGGAGCGCCCTTGCTATAACTTTTGCTGCTTTCGTTGATACAACCACCAGCACCATATGTTTTATTCACGTAGTTTTTACTACATTTTGTTACATCTTTATACCCAATCTCACCATTTTCTATATATGCTATTTTATTATCTTTACTAGAGTTTAGCTTGTCCCCTTTCTTAATTTCTTCTTTTAATTTTAAACTTTGTTCATGAATTATTGTATCTTTGTAATTCTTTCCCCCATAGGTTCTGTATGTACCTCCTCCTGCAACAGTAATTAAATCTTTACAAATTGTTTCTGAAGAGTCTCTGCACATTTTTATTAAAGTAGGTCCCCCATCCTTGTTAGATTTATCATTTTCTTGTCCACCACCTCCTTCTGTTACTTTTACTTTAATATATGGATAACTAGGGTTGACTCTCAGTTTAGCTTTAATGTAATCACCTGGCATTCCTAGTCTACTTACAGTAGACTGAGCTTTACCATCTATATGACCAGCTTCACCACCTCCCCATGCTTCTATTTCAACGTAATCATACATTGACAGATCATCTGTAGAGCCATCTCCAAGCTCATAAAGTTTTTGATCCCTGTTTTCAATAATCTGCTTCTTATGTTTCAATTGTGCTATTATTATTTCACGTAATCTCTTTTTTAAACCCTCTAAATCGAACCTACACAATTTATCAGCATAAAAAACTTCTGTTCTATTTGCTTTAATCGGTTGATTTTTTAATTGTGTGCACTTTTGTATTTCACCTTTCTCGTTTTTTACTGTTTTACCATCCTTATCCTTGCAATCCACTTCCTCATATCTTAAGTAAAATAGTTTATCATTCTTATCTACATACTGTGTTGAGCGACTACATACTCCATCAAAGCAGAGGCAACCATCATCACCGTGATTACAGTTTTTTTCTTCATACTTTCCATCTGTTAACTCATATACTATTTTGCATTTGTCACAATTTTGTTTTGTATCTACCTCTTTATCCTCTTTTGCCATGCAGTTATCTCTAGACTTATTTTCAGCAGGAATGGAAATATATCCTTTTTTATTAAATATTATTTCATTCAGTGCATCTTGTGGCTTTGCTAAAACCTCAATTGTTTCGTTACAGGGAAAATAATAAAGCTGATCAGACTCCTTTGAATAAACAGTATTGTATTTATTGTATCTTGCCCCCATTGATTTTAGCGATATTAGCTTACTTTCTTTTTTAAGAACAAACTCCTCTGGTTCTGGTTGCCACCCAGAAAGGCAGAGCATTTTACTTTTAGAATTTTCTTTATATTTTATTTCTACTTTTGGATATCCTGAGCCATCTAGTTTACACTTACCATTCTGAAGCTCTTTACATTCTGCTTCGATATCGGGAACATACCCATATTTTTCTAGAACTTCAAATTGCGAATTATTTTTTAATATAACTTCTATTACGCTATCGATGTCGCTTTTACTGTTACTGCTATCAGTTGTTTTTGCCACTATTGCTGGCTTTACTACTTTTAAAGGTAGATGGCCAACATATGTAGGAGAATTTTTATTAACATAAAAAGTACAGATGCCATTACTGTGAGTTCCACGTGCGTCATAAGTACAAACGTTCTCACTCATCTTCATTTTTACTTTTAGCGTATTTTCGCCTTTACCCTCATTAGGCTTTGGTATGCTCACTTCTTCAATCTTTGGAGCAGGTGGCGCTGGGAAGCAGCGAGCAGGAAATTGTAATTTTCTTTTGGACTCTTCTCTCTCAGTACCATAATATTCAGTGCAGAGCTGACCTTTTTTTCTATAAGTTTTAAAGTGATGGTGGGTATCTTTATCTGGAATAGAGTATGTAGCACTTTGAATGTTTTTATTACTTGAAATAACGCGTGGAAAAGGTAGCTCTCTTCTTTCCTTCAGCTCACCAATAATGACTCCAACTCTTGGATGGAAATAATCATTTTCTTCATTTGTTATAGGGACAATTCTAACTTGTGGTGGTGACATTGCAAGTTGTTCACAAAATGCAGGTGGGCCAGGTGCAAGTTGCACAGGGGCACACTTTACTTTTGTTTGATAGCATGTATCACAAACTTTTTCCATCTCTCCAGGACGAAAAATATTTTCCCCAGAAAATACTCTAGAGCCCCATGAAGAAATTCCTGACATACAAGCCCCTTTTTGACTACAAGCACATATCTTAGGAGAATTAGCAAATTTTACTTTTTCTTCATCAGTAACACCATCTGCCCATTTCCATCCAAGACCTTGGGCAATTTCTCCTCCAGCTTTTGTTTTATCTCCTTCCCAATCTATAAAAGCTGCTGCAGAAACTCCAGCTCCTGTACTCTGCGTTCCATATATCTGGCGGCAGAATGTTCCACTGGATAATATATAACAGTTGTCGTTCCCTTCGTAATCGCAGACCTTAATCTTTGGATCGAAGTAACCTTCTGGTTCCTGATTATTTACTGCTGTAACTTTAATAAATTGCAATAATTTTTCGTCAAAATCTAAATCGCTCCACTTGCCTTTAAAAAAATTCGCAATACCTTTTCCTGCTTTACTTCCTGTAGCTTCAATTTCAGTATTACTTTTTACAAATGTTGGACAATCAGCATATCCTTGATAAGAAAGACAAAATATCAAGGAGAATATCAATAAAAAATTAAGCTTTACATTTTTCATAGAACGCCGGTAACCACTTACTCACTTTTTCGCCTTTTTCCTTTATTGCTTCATACATATACTTTATAGTCTCTTTATTAGCTGAAAGTACATGTATTTCTTTCATATTCTTCAAATCTAGATTTAAAGTTACTAAACCTTTGTATTGCTTTATCAAAAATAAACCTTCCTGTGTTGGTGTTTGCAAAATGACATTCAGTTCCTCTTTCGACAGAGAAAATGCCTTCATGTATAATCTGTTTGCATTGATGTTCGGCATCAGGATTCTCGTATCGACATGCTTATCTAAATATTGAGTAAACTTGCTAGCAAATGCTAGGTTTAAGTTTTCAGTACTTAGAATTACTACAACATTTAACTTTGTCATTCTTTGCATCCAGTCGTCAAACTCTCCCTCTGTAGGAAAAATATTACTTATCTCCCATGCTTCATCCAAAACAAGTATTGCAGGTGAGCCATCACATTTTGCTTCGAAAGAGTATAAGAAATAGTAAAGTATCACGGACATACATTCTTTTTGCTTAGTGAGATTTGCAGTATTGAGGGATATAGTTTTTGTTCCCCAGTCAATGTCTGACTCATCACCATCTTGGAATAAGTAAGCAAATTCACCTTCACCACACCATTTACTTATTTTGCCTCCAAGAAGTAAAAGCACTTCAGAAATTTGAGAAATAGATCGCGATTCTCTTGGTATAGCAAATATAGAATCTACAATTTTTTTTGTCTTTTCTTCTACGTCTACCAAACTTGCATCTGCAACCATCCTTTTGATCAATTCAACAAGCATATTGCGATTAGAAGCACTATCTTCAATGTTCAGTGGGTTAAATTTTAGACTTTTATCTTTATATTTTGGATCAATTATGTAATATTGGCCGCTTACTGCTTTAGTAAATATTATTGATTTTCCAGTATTATCCAATATAACAATCCTAGGGTTAAATTTTCTTGATTCCGAAAGTAAGAAATTGATCAGTGAGGTTCTACCTGAATTTGGAGCTCCAAGTATTGTGGTATGACCATTATTTTTCTTTCCATGAAAGTTAAAAAAGTAAGGACTGCCTTTTTTTGAAAAAAAAACTGTTACTGCTTCTTTCCATCTTCCTCCTTTTAACGTACCTGATGTAAAATCATGCAACATAGCAAAGCTGCAAGCATATTTTTCTAATATATTTTTTGGTTGTGTAACAAAAGCAAAGTTTCCAGGAAGCTGTGCCCAAAAATGATTTTCCATGTGCAGATCAGTTCTAAACATCATCAACCCGATTAACGACATTACAGAGGATAAATCACTGATATTTTTAGCTAACCTATTCTTATCATCTGCAAAGATTGTAACAATAATTTTCTGTTGACAAAAATCCATAGCAGAAATTTTTTCAAGCTCTATTATTTCATTTATTCCTGAGTTTTGAAGTAAGGTATTGTCCTCACTGATTTGCAGTATATTAATTTGTTTTTTGAATTCTTTTACTGCTTTATTATTACTAGTAAATATTATTATTTCTGTGATGATAAGCTCAGAGTCAAGTTGCAAACACCTATCTATATTTTCTAAGGGGATTTCTCGATATTCCTTTATGCAAAAAATAGAACCAAACTTCTGTTGACCTTCAAACGATGTTTGAAATTTATTGAAACCAAAAGCTACTTTTAAATTTTTAACATGCTGCGATAGATCCCTTTCACATATTGGATAATCTTTGTGCGTTAATGTAATAATGTAATGGAGAAATTCCATCATTTGAGAATATATTTTGCCTTCACTAGACCTAAGGCCCAGTTTTTTAGCTCCAAAAGGTTCTAAATCTTTTTGAATCAGGTCAGTTATTTTTTGTAATTCTTGATGATTTTTTTGTAAAAATAACTTGTGCCTATTCTTTATCCTGCCAAAAAAAAATGCATTATTAATATGTTTGCCAAAATCACTAAGTAACACCACAATGTATAACTCATTTATATACTGTAGTTTACTATCAACTAGTTTATTAAACCACGTTGAGTGTAGCTGATCGGAAAAGTCTGAAGTTTTATTCCACTGTAAGCTCAGTTTATTGCGCTTACGGACAGTGTGAATCCAAACGGTAAAATATAAACTCTTGATATTTTTTGATATACTTTTTCTAATTTCAGTTCTAAGATCACCATAGTTATCAACTGAAGAATAGTCTTCTAATTTGATTATTTTTAATAATTCCCCCTGTTTTGTTAGTATAGTTTCTTCATCGTAGTGGCAAGCATAAGGGATAAAATCTAAATTAATACTTTCTAGTAACGCTAAATTGTTCTTTTTTTCAGAATTAGATCTAGTGGCTGGTACTTTTGGTTGCATACAATATCATGCGTATTCAATAAAAAGATAATAAAGAATCATCTATCTTACTTAATCCTTATCTTCTTTTTTGTTATTGGATTGTAACTGTATGTCCTTTGCAAAGTTGAATTTTTCTTTCAGGTAATCTGTTGCCTTTTCTGTGCTTCCAAACATCATGATCAGTACGCCAAATATTATCATGAAAAAAATTAGGCCTCTGAACACTACTGCAAGTATCACTGTAGCTATACATAACCCTATAATTGTCGAAGGATTCATATTTTCTACAGTATCTTTAACTGAAAATGAAGAAATAAGTTCTTTCAACGTTCCTGGTATATTTTTCAATTCATCACTTGCTTTGCTAGAACATGACATGAAGATAAAACTTAACAGGGCTACAATAGCAAAAACTCTACCCAATTGAATACGCATCAGCTAAATACCTTTAAGATACTCCTCAAATGTAACAATTTTTACATCAATAGGCAAGAACCGAATTCACTTGCTCACCATAAGTAACTCATATTTAACTTTTATCACCGTGTTAGCTCTTTATTATCAACAAGAGGACTCACACTAATGGATGTCAATTTACTTGACAGAAAGTTTGAACACAATTCAGCAGCAGCTGCTGTAGCAAACACAGCAGCCACCACAAACAGTCCTGCTCCTACTAATCCTGATGTCATTGCTCCTGCAACAATGCACCCTATTGCTAAGAGAGCAGAACTTGTTACAAGTGCGACGTGAAGATTTTTGTTTTTACTATTATTTTCATAATTATTGGATTGCATTGTATCTTTTACCTTACTGCCTGTCACTGAGATCACACAATGAGGCCCTTCTTCAGTCTTCTTATAATGTTTAGAAGGGGATATTCTTCCGCTTGGGCCTTTGGGCCTTGTTTTGTTCGGATGTGCTAATTTTGTTTTTCCTTCATCTTCTAGTTGCAAACTATTATCTTTCTCAGCAGGGTTTAATTTTAAGTGTACACTTTCCTCAGATGAAATGCTTGTTACTGAAGTTAAGCTGTTCCTTCTGCTACTTGATGCCAAGCTAGATGAATTTATTCCACTATCTAAGTCACTGCTACTACTGAGTTTAGAAGTATTTGCACCGCTTGGCACTTCTACAGCATTCACAGTTATATTAGGCTTTTCATTTTTTAAATCTTTACTATCAATCGAAAGATCAGATTGACTATTCAATTGTGATTGTGCGATCTCCTTTCTTGCTTGCGATTGTTTTGAT
Organism: Wolbachia endosymbiont of Kerria lacca; assembly: GCF_051602725.1. Lineage (NCBI taxonomy): Bacteria > Pseudomonadati > Pseudomonadota > Alphaproteobacteria > Rickettsiales > Anaplasmataceae > Wolbachia > Wolbachia endosymbiont of Kerria lacca. The sequence continues at coordinate 758,406 of NZ_CP192272.1, read as the reverse complement.
GTAGGATGTGCTGAAGCACCATAATAACCTGAATTTCTCAAGGTATTGTATTTTCCAGGGGTTCCTTTTCCACTTACACCCTTAGCTAAAGAATCCTTTTCCAGAGGATTAATACCTGAATTTTTGGGAATTTCAACTTCACCAGAAAGACTTTTTTTGTTAAATAGTTCCATAGTATTATTTTGTCTATTTGCTTGATTACTTCTAAGACTTTTCTGATTTTGAATAGTGCTACTAGAATGATCTTTGTCACTACTTTTATTAGTAATCCCTGTAATCTCTAAAATTATTTCTAATATTTTTCCTCTTCTTGTTGGTGATCTTTGTGATGATTTTTCTTCATTGTTAAGTACTGAAGATTTCATTAATTCCTCTGACTCTATCACTTTTGTTTTCAATGCTGGAAGGAAGTTGTCAATATAATATTTATAATATTCTTCTTGTTTTCTCAATGACTTTTCTAATTCAATTAATACGTTGGGATCAGCTCCTTTGTTAAACAACTCTATGCATTTTGCGATAGTTCCATCTCCCTTTTTTAGATTTCCATGATTATGTGTTTTTTTTGTGACCTTTTTGTATATAGCATTGTACAATTGTTGATTAATATCTTCACTCTTCTGATGTTTTGCAAAACGACTTAGCATAACATTTCTCCATACATAACAAAATGTATGAATACCTCTTTAGCGTTAATTTTACATTAAAACTGGGCAGTTATGCCTTATTGCGGATAATTATAGCAATTTGCTAACTATTTTCTTTGCTGATTACTGATTTTACATTTCAACATAATTGCTTGCCTGTTGAACTAACATATCTATCACTTCTTTTACAGGCTTTTCTCTATCAACCATGCCAACACTTTGACCGGCCATTAAAGATCCTGTTTCAACATCTCCATCAATTACTGCCCTTCTTAAAGCTCCAGCCCAGAACTTTTCTATTTCAAGCTGCCCATCTTCTTTTGAGATTTCTCCATTTTGATATTTATCAATAATGTCTCTTTGATGCTCCATAAAATCGTCACTTGCTTTGTTAACTATAGCCCTTACTGGAATTACAGGGAAATCAGCACTAATCTGCACAGAAGATACAGCATTACGCGCAGCTGATTTGATGAATACTTCTTTAAAATTTTTGTGAGCGATTGACTCATTCGTGCAGACAAATAATGTACCTATTTGACAGCCACTTGCTCCTATTTCTAGGTAGTTCACTATCATTTCGCCTCTTCCTATTCCACCTGCAACAAACACCGGTGTTTTCTCATTTTTAAAATGAGGTAATATCTCTTGTGCGAGAACAGAAGTGCTAACAGGACCGATATGTCCTCCTGCTTCCATACCTTCTATTATTAACGCATCTACTCCCATTTTTACTAACCTTTTCGCGAGGCTTAATGCTGGTGCAAAACACATAACTTCAATGCCCGCACTCTTGATTTTTTCTATATTAGGCTTCGTTGGTAGTCCACCTGCAAGCACTATATGGCTTACTTTCGTTTCAATGCACACATCTATCAACTCACTCAACTTTGGGTGCATAGTAATTAGATTTACACCAAATGGTTTGTTAGTTAATTTCTGTGTCTCTATGATTTCTTTTTTCAGTAAGTCTGGAAACATTGCACCGCAAGCAATCACGCCAAATCCACCAGCATTTGAGATTGCTGAAACTAAATTTCTCTCTGAAACCCAGCTCATAGCGCCACCCATTATGGCAAACTCACTACCGAGAAAATTTGTTCCTTTTTTCCAGAGGCTACTTAACATACAACCTATATCATACGTTTAAAAATGTTTTGTTTATCTATAAATGTGTGTTTTAAAGCACCAATTATATGCAAGGCTATAAAGAGTATCATAAAATATGCAAGTATCGAGTGTAACTGATTAGCTGCACTAGCTAGATCTTCATTATGGTTAATTAATAAAGGGATATGAAAAAAATATTTGATCTCTTTGCTAGAAGCAGAAGACATGACATAACCAGATAGTGGCATTAGCACCATCAAAGCATATAAACCAAAGTGTATCGTTTTGCTCGCATTGATTACAAATCGAGAAAAATTGGCTGGTAATGGCGGAACATAAGTAAAGACGCGAAAAAATATACGTACTATAATTAATCCAAGAACGGTGATACCACAAGCCTTATGAATAGCGTATATGCTGAATTTAATTTCACTGCTAATCGGCAAATTTTTCATGTATAGTCCAGAACAAAGCATGCCAATAATAAAAGCAGACATTAACCAATGAATGATCCTTAAACCTAAACTATATTTATTGTCTTTCATTAATTTTGATTACTCTAAAGTAGAATTTATATAGTAGAAAAACTATTTCTCAATCAAAATTATCTATACATAATTTCGCTGCCTTGATCAACATAAGTGCAATAATTGTATGTGACACATAAACATTGTCTATCAGATCATGAAGAAGTGGTGAAGTTTTTGAGAGTTTTTCTATTGTAACGATGAGTTATAGCTTGTACAAGAAGCCTATTGACTTTAAGCACATTTTACCCTATACAATTCCAATACCTTAAGCTACCAAAGCATGCCTGATCTAAAGACAATGATGCTAAATTTTGGTCCTCAGCACCCAGCTGCACATGGGGTGCTACGACTTGTTTTAGAGATGGATGGTGAAGTGATCGAGAGAGCAGACCCCCATATTGGGCTTTTGCACCGTGGCACTGAAAAATTGATAGAACATAAAACATATCTTCAAGCTCTGCCTTATTTTGACCGCCTTGATTATGTGTCACCAATGTCACAAGAGCATGCATATTCGTTATGTGTAGAGAAATTATTGCAGTGCGAAGTTCCGATTAGGGCAAAATATTTGCGTGTTCTATTTTGTGAGCTGACAAGAATACTAAATCATTTACTAAATATCTCTTCCCAAGCGCTTGATGTTGGGGCGATGACTCCTCTTTTATGGCTCTTTGAAGAGAGAGAAAAAATACTCGAGTTCTATGAAAGGGCCTCAGGTGCAAGATTTCACGCAGCTTATATAAGGCCAGGTGGACTTGCAGCAGATATCCCAGAAGGTTTGATTGAGGATATTGCAAAATTTATAGCGCAATTTCCAAAGTATATAGATGATGTTGATGAACTTTTAACGGAAAATAGGATATGGAAGCAACGCACTGTAGGAATTAGTGAAATATCAATAAAACAGGCGCTTGATTGGGGCTTTAGTGGACCAATGCTCCGTGCTGCTGGACTTGCTTGGGACTTGCGAAAAAGCCAGCCATATGAGATATATGATCAGTTAGATTTTGATATACCTATCGGCCAAAATGGTGACTGTTATGATCGTTATTTAGTAAGAATGGCAGAGATTAGGCAGTCTGTTAGCTTGGTGAAGCAATGCATAGAGAAGATGCCTGAAGGGTCAATAAAAACTGAAGATAGAAAAATTTCTCCACCGCCAAGAGCAGAAATGAAAGAATCCATGGAGGCTATGATTCATCATTTTAAGCTTTATTCAGAAGGATATCATGTGCCAGAAGGTGAGGCTTATGTGGCTGTTGAAGCGCCAAAAGGCGAGTTTGGAGTATATATAGTTTCAGATGGTACCAATAGACCTTATAGATGTCGAATAAGAGCACCTGGCTTTGCGCATTTACAGGCCTTAGATTTCATGGCAAAAGGACACATGCTTGCTGACATTGCAGCAATTATCGGTTCACTCGATATAGTCTTTGGTGAGATTGATAGGTAATTATTGTAAAATAGTAACTCAACTAATGGTCAATACATCCTCTATTAAAAACTGCACAAATTCATTGCCATTCCAGTAATTCATAGAGATTTTACCCAAAATGGCTTTAACATTACCCTGCATAATAGCAGAGCCAAGCTCAGTATTTGCACAGCGAAACGCAATAGCTTTGACCATAACATTATCGTCAGCAATAAAACATTTTATATGGTCAACTCCTATAACTTCCGGCTTTCTTATCTTTGCTCCTTGAATGATGAATCTCGGTTCAGGATTGCCAACACCAAATGGCTCTAAGCGTTGCAATTGATTCCACAAGGATAAGTTTATTGCTTTAGCTGTTACTATACCATCAGCCTTTATGATTTTGTCATTTGTAGAGTTTGCAAATCTTTCAGTAAAGAAATCATGTAGATCACTTATTTTATCTTCTTCAATCGAAAATCCTGCTGCCATACTGTGACCACCACCTTCAATGATTAGGTTGGTAAATTTTGCAGAAAGAACCGCAGCACCAATATCTACTCCAGAAATTGACCTACAGCTTGCTTTTCCTATTCCATTGTTTAAAGATATCACTATCGTTGGTAAGTGAAACTGCTCTTTTAGTCTTGATGCAATGATACCAATTATTCCCTGGTGCCAATTACCACTTACCATTATAAAATTTACACCTAAGTGGGCAAAATTTTCCGCTTGTGTTGTGGCTTCCAAAATAGCCTCATTTTCTAGCATTTTTCTTGCATTATTCAAATCTATTAGTTTTAGCGCGATTGAATGTGCATCATCATCATCATCGGTGGAAAGCAACCTTGCACCGAGCGATGCTTCTCCAATTCTTCCTCCGGCATTTATACATGGCCCAATACTAAACCCTAATCGTGAAACACTTGGTTTTTCAAGGATTCCCAAAGCGTCAAACAAAACACGTAAGCCAACATTTTTTCTTGCTGACATAACTTTTAATCCTTGTAAAACAAAAGCCCTATTTAGGCCTGTAATCTGCATAACATCGCAAACAGTTCCAAGAGCAACCAAATCCAGTAGATCAAATAAATCTGGTTCTTTTTTGTTGGTAAAAAATCCTTGCTCACGTAGGATTCTGTTAAGAGCAACAATTAGCAGAAATGACACTCCAACTGCTGCTAAGTTATTATAAGGAGAGCTCTCATCAAGGCGGTTGGGATTAACAACTGCTACAGCACTTGGTAATTTTTCTGTTCCAAGGTGATGGTCGACAACTATAATATCAAGTCCAAAGACTTTTGCATCTTCTATTGGTTGATATGCAAGCGTACCGCAATCAACAGAAATACATAAATCAATACCATTCTTTTTAAGTTGTAATAAAGCATCTGTGTTCAATCCATAGCCCTCATCAACACGATCTGGAATATAGATTATAGAGTGTGTCCCAATCGCTCTTAGGTACCTATTAATCAATGCTGATGACGTTGCACCATCAACATCGTAATCACCAAATATTGCAATATTCTCATTATTGTTTATTGCTTTTACTATGTGAGAAACAGCTTTATCCATATCAAGGAGGTGAAAGGGATCTGGTAATAGCGATCTGATTAGTGGGTGTAAGAAGTCATGTGCATTTTCTATGTTAACACCACGAGCAACTAATATTCTTGCTAATATTTCTGGCAACTCAAATCTCTGTATAAGAGTAAAAATCTCCCTTTGATCTGCTTCTTGTAACTTCCACAGTGCATTTGTTATGCTGCGTTTTTCAATATCAAGTAGCATATTTTTTGTAAATAAAACTACTTTACCAGAACTTTTACGCTTGTTCTATAATTGTGTTAGACTTCTGTATAACCTAAAGAAAGATATAGGAGAGTGTCACTCGAAAGGAATCACATTTATTTTGACAAAGAGCATCTGTAAAATCTGATACTTCTTCTTGCATAACATGCTCTTTAATTAGTATTATATCTATATTAGCATATAAGTGTGAATATTATATTAGTGTAATTACTTTTTGGTATACATAACAAATTTATGCCTGGAAACAGTTTTTGGTTACTCAAACCTTTTCTACCTTTATTTCATATTCTTTAAAGTATTTTTTGCACTTTCTTTATAAAAACCATAGGTACCAATCGGTTTTTAGCTTAAGAATAAAGGTTAAGTATCTGGAATTCTGGACATAAAATCCTCCTGAAAGATTAGAAAGAAAATGCAGCGCATATACAACAGAATTTGAACACGTGCTGAAGAAGATACACTACGTTTTTTTTTGAAAAATTGACTGAAAAGTCTGCAGACGAAGATAGATTTTTGAGCTCTTAAAATACCTCTACTGTTAGAGTAAGGAAAGCGAGAAGGTTTGTCAAGCAATCTTTATTGGCTGTTGTACTAGAATTCAGTTTTTCGTATAATTTGCTAGAATTTGTGTGAAGAATTTTAAATATGAAAGGCCTATATATTAAAACTTACGGCTGTCAGATGAACGTTTATGACTCCATTTTAATGGAGAATATAGTTAAGCCTTTAGGGTTCAACGTTGTTAGTGATGTAGAACAAGCTGATTTGGTGATATTAAATACTTGTCATATTAGAGAAAAGGCAGCAGAAAAGCTTTACTCAGAGCTTGGAAGAATCCATTCATCACAAAAAAATAAGGAAATGACCATAGTGGTGGCTGGATGTGTAGCGCAAGCAGAGGGAGAAGAAGTGTTCAGAAGGGCTCCTTTTGTTGATATTGTTGTTGGTCCGCAGAGTATCGCTGTTTTACCGGAGCTGATAGTCAAAGCAAGCAGAAGTAAAGGTCATGTAATAAATACTGATTTTCCAGAAGTTGCGAAGTTTGATAAATTGCCAGATGAATGCTATGGCAATAGCCAGGGGTCTTCTGCGTTTCTTGCCATACAAGAAGGTTGTGATAAATTTTGTACGTTTTGTGTGGTACCATATACACGCGGGGCTGAGTATTCACGACCAGTAAATGAAATATTCCGTGAAACATTGAAGTTAGTTGCAAATGGGGCAAGGGAAATCAATTTGCTCGGTCAAAATGTTAATGCTTATCATGGAGAGTGCGAAGGAGAGGTGTGGGATTTAGGAAAATTAATTAGTCACATTGCTAAAATTGAAAAGCTAGAAAGAATCCGCTACACAACTTCTCATCCAAGAGATATGCACGAATCTCTCTACTTGGTACATGCGGAGGAATCAAAACTCATGCCGTTTGTTCACCTACCTGTGCAGTCAGGTTCGAATAAAATATTGCATGCAATGAACAGGAAACACACTGCAGAGGAGTATTTGGAAATAATAGACAGATTGCGCAAATTGAAACCTGAAATCGAATTTTCTTCTGATTTTATTGTTGGGTTTCCTGGAGAAACTGAAAAAGATTTTGAAGAAACTATGAAGTTAGTAGAAAAAGTAAAGTACGCTCAGGCTTATAGTTTTAAATATAGCCCAAGGCCAGGAACGCCAGGGGCGGAAAGAAAAGATCAAGTACCAGAAGAGGTTAAAACAGAGCGTCTTCTTCGTTTACAGGAATTAATTAGCAAGCAACAACTTGAATTTAATCAGAGTATGATAGGAAAAACTATTCCTGTTCTATTCAGTGATAAAAAAGGTAAACACCAAAATCAAATTATTGGTAAAAGCCCATACATGCAATCAGTATGCGTTGATGATCCTGACGACAAATACAAAGATAAAATAGTAAATGTAAGGATATTGGAAGCTCGGCAAAATAGTTTGTTGGGATGCGCTGCCTAATTAGAGAAAAGTGCTCCTATGCTCTCATGTAGAAGCACTTTGTGTGTTTTTATAAGTTTATAAGCTATCTAGATTTAATCCTTAAGGGACTACAACTCTCTGTTACGCAATCATATGAGACTTGATATAATAGATTTGCGGGATTTTTTTTCTTTTCCCACTGATAGTGTACTTTTTCAACCTTTCCAGAATTATTATATTCATAAGAAAGCGATCTCCAAATAACGCTGCTTTTACTATTATTTTTGTTAGCATCGTGAAATTTCTGATAAGGCCAACTGTTATTGTCTTTATTCATCTTTAACTTAAGTAAATAAGTCTGATTTATTAATATGCTGTATAATAATGTCAATACCTATCAATGTTTATAGAAACAGAGTTTTTGGATTTGTAATTTTCCAGAAAGCTCTATATTCTTTGATTTTATCCAGTTAAAATGAATATGAAGTATTATCCTGATACAAGCAGCAGTCCTGATTTTTCATTGCTAGAAAAGGAAATCATAAAATTTTGGCAGGAAAATAAAATTTTTGAGCAGTCAGTCGAGAAACGTTCCAAGGATCATTGTTTTGTATTTTATGATGGGCCTCCGTTTGCAAATGGACTTCCGCATTACGGACACTTGCTTACTGGTTTTATAAAAGATGCATTTGCAAGATATCAAACTATGCTGCAAAAAAGGGTTGAACGCAGATTTGGTTGGGATTGCCATGGGCTACCGGCTGAGATGGGCGCGGAAAAGGAACTTAGAATATCTGGTAGAACTGAGATAGAGAAATTTGGCATTGAAAAATTTAATAATAATTGCCGTACTTCTGTGATGAAATTTTCATCAGAATGGGAGAAGTATGTAAATAGACAAGCAAGATGGGTAGATTTTCACAATGACTATAAGACTATGGATAAGTCATTCATGGAGTCGGTCATGTGGGCATTTAAGCAGCTTTATGATAAAGGTCTGGTGTATGAATCAATACGCGTTGTTCCCTATAGCTGGGCGTGTGAAACTCCACTCTCTAATTTTGAAACAAGGCTTGATAATGCATATAGAGAAAAAATTAGCAAAGCTGTAACTGTTGCTTTTGAACTTTTAGAAAATCCAAAGCAATTTAAACAAAAATGTAGATTACTTGCTTGGACTACAACGCCTTGGACGTTGCCGAGCAATCTTGCACTGGCAGTAGGGGAGGATATTGAGTATTGTATGGTGTTAGTAAATGGTGAAGTCTGCATCTTTGCTGAAAGTTATTTAGAGAAATTTGTCAGCCACTGTGAACAAAGCAATATTCAATATGAAAACTGTAATACAAAACTTAAAGCGAGTGATCTTGCAGGTCTTTCCTATAAACCACTGTTTGATTACTTTAAAGATACAAAGAATGCGTTCCGTGTTTTCATTGCTGATTATGTTACAGGAGAAGATGGTACTGGTGTTGTGCACACTGCTCCTGGATTTGGTGAAGAAGATTTTTACCTTTGCCAAAGCCATGATATTCGAGCTGTTTGTCCAGTTGATAACGCTGGAAAATTTACTACTGAAGTTTCAGATTTGGCAGGAGTTCATGTTTTTGATGCCAATGATACAGTAATCAAGAAATTAAAAAGGCAGGGGAGCTGGTTTAAAACTGAGCAATATATTCACAATTATCCACACTGCTGGAGAACTGACACTCCTTTAATCTACCGCACTATGCCTTCTTGGTATGTTGCTGTGACAAAGTTTAAGGGAAGAATGACAGAGCTAAATAAGAGAGTTAATTGGATGCCGAATCATATTAGAGATGGTCAATTTGGAAAATGGCTTGAAGGAGCGCACGACTGGTCTATTTCACGCAATCGATTTTGGGGTACGCCAATTCCTGTGTGGAAATCAGATGATGCAAAATATCCAAGAGTGGATGTGTATGGCTCAATAGCAGAACTAGAGCGAGATTTTAATGTTAAAATAGATGACTTGCACAGACCATTTATCGATACTTTGATAAGACCAAATCCTGATGATCCAACAGGAAAATCAGTTATGCGTCGTGTGCCTGATGTGTTTGATTGTTGGTTTGAGTCTGGCTCGATGCCGTTCGCGCAAGTTCACTATCCGTTTGAAAATAAAGAATGGTTCGAGAAAAATTTCCCTGCGGATTTTATCACTGAATATATAGCACAAACAAGAGGATGGTTCTATACGCTTTTTGTGCTTTCCACTGCTTTATTTGATAGTGAGCCATTTAAGAATTGCATATGCCACGGTGTGGTTCTTGATGTGAAAGGTCAGAAATTATCCAAGCGTTTAAATAATTATGCAGATCCAATGGAGGTTTTTGACAAATGTGGTTCTGATGCGCTGCGTTTTCTTATGCTATCTGGTTCCATTGTTTGCGGTGGTAATTTACTACTCGACAAAGAAGGAAAATCGATACGAGATATTCTGAAGGACGTAATAAAACCTATTTGGAATAGTTATCACTTTTTTACCATGTATGCAAATGCAGATGGAATTAGAGCTGAGGTTTGTAAAGATTATCAGACTACCATTGATCGCTACATGATTTCCAAATGTTTTGAAGCTGTGGAAAGTATACAAGCTTCTATGAACAACTATAATTCCCAAGAGGCTTGTAAAACCCTGATGAATTTCTTTGAAGTGTTAAATAATTGGTATATTCGTCGTAGTCGTGAGCGTTTTTGGAAAAATGATTTAGATCAAGACAAAACTGATGCTTATAATGTTCTATACACAGTTTTTTATTACATACTACGGGCTGCAGCTCCTTTGTTGCCACTCATAACAGAGACTATATGGCAAGGGCTTGAGTACAAAGAAACATCTGTTCATTTGGCTGATTTTCCACAATCAGATAGATATGACAGTGAACTCATTGCCAAGATGGATTTGGTAAGAGAGATATGTAACTCTGCATTATCCATCAGAAATACGTTTAACATGCGCATCAGGCAGCCACTTGGCAGTATGACCATTTATCATAGGTCTTCCTGCGATTTCCTTGAAAATGAATATCAAGAGATAATAAGAGATGAGGTGAATGTAAAAGAACTAGAAATAGTAAGTGAGTTGAAAGAAGTTGCGTCACTAGAGCTAAAACTAAATTTTCCGCTACTTGGTAAGAAGATTCCAGATAAAATCAAGAAACTAGTTCAATATGTCAAAGAAGAAAAGTGGAAGCAAATTGAGAATGAGCAAATATTTCTGGGGGATGAAACAGAGAACTATACTATAGAAAAAGGTGAATATGAACTATTGTTAAAAGCAAACAGTGAATATTCTTCTGTATTTGATGACAATAAAGGGGTTGTTATTCTGAGCACTGAGCTCAATGACGAACTAATTCTAGAAGGACTCGCAAGAGATGTTGTGAGGCTTATTCAAGAAACTAGAAAGCAGGCTGATTTCCATATATCAGATAGAATCAGAGTAATAATCAAAGCAGAAGATGAGAAAGTTAAAGAGGCAATAAACAGGTGGGATGAGTATATAAAAGAGCAGACCCTTGCCTTATCTTTGGACACTAATAAAGAGATCGAGGCCGATTTCTATTCTAAGGAATACCAAGGTTTGACAGTTGGTATTAAGTTAATAAAGTTGCAAAGTTAGTAATGTTTATGCTATACTTAAATTACCTTAAGTAGGGTGGTGATATGAATCAAGTTGTTGCAGATGGTCATAGAGAAGTTATTGATTTAAATAACAACAGTGATGGTTCAGGTAAAGTAGAATCTATTTCCAATGTTGCTTTGGAAGAGGAAGAAGAGTTTTTTGATGCTATGGAAGATGTTTCTAATGTAGAAGAAGGGAATGATTTAGGTCTTGCTAATTCAGAAGAGGAAGAAGAGTTTTTTGATGCTGTAAGTAAGCAGGATTGGTTAATTAAACAAATAGCTGCTTTTAATGTTCCGCTCAGTATATTCCATTATAAGGATTATGACTCTGACTTTTTTACCTCTTGGTATAATATGTCAAGCGAAATATTGAAAGAGATAAACAGAGCTTGCCCAGAGAAGAAAGTATTAAATTTAGCTCTGTCAGTTTTAATGCTCCCTTATATTGCTTTTACTGCACTGGGGTTAGTCATATACAGTAGATTTAAAGCAAATAGCAAGACACAAGAAGGTGTAGTGGAAGATAAGATAAAAAAGAGTGAAACAGGTGTGCCAAAAAGATTGGCATATGGCGCTCTTGCTGCAATGGCAATTTTTGTTAATGTGACTGTGCTTGTAGCCTTAATCGTTCCTGCAACAGTTGCTTTGGCTACTTTTTATCTTTTAAATAGAGAGTTATCTCACTCTTTAGTTACTGCTCTTAAAATAAGTATGGGGCAGTATTCTAATAAGCACCAAAATATAGAGGTATCTTTTCATGAAATGGAGGTTTCTGAGTCAAGCATTGCATATGATATGGAAATAAAGTTTCCACTGCAATTTAAACAATTACTTAAAGATTTATGCGAGAATGAAGATAATAAGTGGTTTAATGTGACACGAGATTCAGAGCATAATACCATACTGAAATTATCAGCTAATATCAATTTAAAAAATGGTCTTCAGCCCTTGCGTAATGAGATCGGAAGTGTAATTGCAACTTCGATTCAAGAATGCGCAAGAACTATGGAAGAGCTGGTGAATCTAGAAAAGAAAGATATTACACATGATAAACTGAAGGAATTATTGAGTAAATTCAGGCTGAAAGTGGTGAGTAGCATAGATTCTAAGTTGACAACTCACTTAATAGAAAATGCTTATCAAGTTGCTTTTATACAAGCAATTAAGTTTCAGCAAAATAGACGGGGAAAAGATTTTTCACTGGAGGATGAGCTAAAAAATACTTTAGTGAAACAGAAATTAGAAAGTCAAGGTAAGGAATTACCAAATGAGAAAGAAGTGATAATCAAAGATTTGAAAGAACTAAAAATAAAGGAGTTACTTAATTTGACTGATGAAGATGATCGGCTAGAGTCCCTTATGAAAGTAGATGATATAAGTGATGATGCACTTCCTGTATTTAAAGCAAAATGGAAACAGCTTATAAAAGAAGGGAAAATAGCTGAAAGGACAATAATTAATACTTATGAAGATATGTACCCTCAAGAAACAAAGAAAGCTCTAGATAATGCTGAAAGAGAGATTGAGGATTTAAGAGAAATAGTACAGATAAGATATAATGGTGAAAAATTAAAAGAGATGCATAAAAATAGGAAAAACGGTAACTTAAAAGATGGTGCTTTAAAAAGGAAATTAGAAGATTTTTTTAAATTTGAATATGATGGTCAAAAAGTTGAGGAAATGCTAATAGAATCGAGAATAAGGACTATTCAAACTCTACCGAATAAGTCAGATAAAAAAATAAAGCAATGTGAATTAAATGAAATAAGGATTTCGGGTGAAGTGAATGACTTTGTAGAGAAGATGTATTTAGAAATAACAAGATGTAGAATTCAAGAGTTATTTGAAAAGCAAGGGGAAAGTATAAAGAATGTAGAAGATAATAAGGACAGGCTATTCAATGGAGAAGATGAAAAACGTCTAGTAAACAAGATTGTTTCTTATCGAAAAAAAATTGGAGAATATTTTACGCAACCTACAAGACTGAAGGAAATAATAGGAAAGCAGAATGAGGATTTGGATGTTGAGAAAAATAGTAAAGAAGAGAAATCTTCAAGTATGGAGTTAATAGAGTTATGCTTGCGAAATAACCAAGAAATTCTAAAAACATTAGAACAGTTGAAATTGGAAGAAAAAGGATTATTGATAAATGAAAAAACAATAAATGATTATAGAGAAGAACTAGAATCTCGTAAAAAAATAAAATTTGCAATAATAGAAGATGATTTACTGAAGGCGTTCGAGCATGAAACTTTTAACGAAGAAGCAATTAAGAAATTATTAGAGAGAGCAGAACTTGAGTACTATTTTGCAGAAAAGTGCATAAAAAGTCCTGTGATTAAGACAAAAGACAATATCAAACATTTTTGTCAAGATTTATTGTCTCCTTTAATAAATAGGTTGGTGGAAAATATAGTAAATAATGTACCAAAAAGTGATAAGAGTTCATGGCTGCAGCCTATAAAAGCTATTAGGACAGGCTTGGGATATATTCAAACAGGTCTTGCCGTTGCAATGCGTGGAGATAAGAGCACAGAAGGAAAAACGTTGAGTGTGGCACATGATACTCATAAGGAAGTAGAAACATTTCTTCAACATTTTCAATCAAGTTATGAGGAAGTAGGAGTTTTTTTTGGTAATTTATTTTCTGATGATGGAACGACATTTAAAAATGATGTATGGCCTAAAGCAGAAGAGCATTTGCATGGAATTTGGGATAGGTTTTTCAAGAATATTGAATTCAAGATAGGAAATAAATTGGATGAAGTAAACGTGACACAGCAAAATCAGGAAACGGCGATTACGGCTTAATGATGAGCTCTCAAAGTTCCTTCAGTATTTTCACACACTAAGTTGACTATCATATTTGATTCTTTTTGGATTTCCTCTTCAGTTAAAGTGTGAGTTGGAGAGCAGAAAGTAACTGAAAATGCTATAGACATCTTATTCGATTCTATATTGTTTCCATGATATACATCAAATATCAAAACTTCTGTGATGAGCTCTGAGCTTTTTTTCACCATATTGATTATACTGCCTGCTGCTACATCTTTATTTACAATAAATGCAAAGTCGCGTTTTACACTTTGATATTTATAATCGATAAATTTTTTTCTACTTATAGGTAAATTTTCGATATTTTCTAATATCAACTCAAAGCCTACAATTTTTTGTTTGATGTTAAAAAAATCCAATATACTCGGATGCAATTCTCCAAAATAACCAACTATTTTACTTCTAAAAGATAAGGAGCCTGATTTTCCTGGGTGATAATATTCTTTTTCTGCTCTCTCTATTGCTAAATTATCACAATTGACATTAAAAAGTTCCAAAGCTGTTATGAGGTCAGCCTTTGCGTCAAAAATATCTATTTTCCTATCAGTGTTATAGTGGTTTTTCGGCGAATTATTTCCTGATCTAATTCCACTTAAAACGTACTTAGACTGAGCCTCACCATTATAAATTGGTCCAATTTCAAAAATTGCGAGATCAGATATCCCGTGAGCAATATTATCTGCAGTGACTTGCAACAAATTTGGTATGACACTTGGCCTCATTATATTGAAGTTATTATTAAATGGATTATCGATAATGAATAACTTATTCAAGTAACCAAACTTTTCAGCTGTTGATTCACTCATAAAAGACCAAGTTATCACTTCATGAAACCCTCTGCTTGTCATTAAAATGCGCAAATCATCTTGTGTCTCTTCTTCTACTGTAACGTCTTCTGCTAGTTGCTCTTCCTTTATTTTATCATAGCCGTATATTCTTACTACCTCTTCAACTAAGTCAGCAGGTATGGTTACGTCCGGTCTCCAGCTTGGTACTTGTATATTCCAATTACCTTCGGTTTTTTTATCGATACTAAACCCTAGCTTTGTTAAAATATCGAATACCTCATTAGGTGATGCAGATACACTTCCAAGTTTGTTTGCATTCTGATAATCAAAATTTATCTTGGTATAAGCCTTATTCAAATTGCCAGCAGACACTATGCTTGACACTTCTCCGCCACATAAATCCAAAATCATTTTGGCTGCAAGATTGAGTCCATCAAGGGTAAATTCAGGGTCAATTGAACGTGCAAATCTGTAACTTGAGTCTGTGGAGATGCCTAGCTGCCTTGAAGATTTAGTGATGGAGATGGGGTCAAACCAAGCAGACTCTAAAAAGATATCAGTAGTTTCAAGTGTACATTCGCTATACTTGCTGCCCATAATTCCAGCAATTCCATGAACATTTTTATCATCAGAAATAACGCTTATGTCTTTGTTTAATAAGTACTCTTTATCATTTAAACCAATAAATTTTTCTTCGTCATTTGCTTTGCGTACTATGAGCTCTCCTTCTATTTTTTTTGCATCATACGCGTGCATCGGGCGCCCGAAAGATATCATAATGTAATTAGTAATATCAACTATTGCAGAAATGGAGCGCATTCCTATCGATTCCAATTTATCTTTTAGCCATTTTGGACTCTCTTTATTTTTTACATTAGTGATATATACTCCACTAATAAAACTCTCCCCATCGATGACTTTGACGTTTATTAGTGAGTTCATAGAAGCGGTAAGTTGTGGAATGATTAAAGTCTTTAACGTTCCAATTCCAGTTGCTGCTAGATCACGTGCTATTCCATAAACACCTAAGCAATCTCCACGGTTTGGAGTGATGTTTATGTCAATTACAGGATCGCAATTGAAAAATTTATCTCCTGTTTTATAATCATCAGAAAGCTCGATTATTCCTTCACTTTCATCTTGAGTCAGCGAAAGCTCAGAGGCAGAGCAGAGCATCCCTTCACTTAGCACTCCTCTTATTTTTGTAGGCTTAATTGTAAAGTTGCTTTCTGGCAATGTGCTACCAAGAGATGCAAGTACAGTCTTCATGCCTTCTTTAACATTTTTTGCTCCGCAGACTATCTGCAGAACTTTACTTCCATCATTTACTCTACATAATTTTAATTTATCAGCATTTGGATGAGGTGCGACTTCTGATACTTCTGCAACAACAAACCCGGCCAACCTGGAATTGTCGATCACATTCTCTACTTCCAACCCTATGTGAGTTAATTTATCAATAATTTCCTCTAAACTAGCATTGGTTTCTAAGTACTCTAATAACCAAGATAATGTGAACTTCATTTATTTAACAGAAAATAAAAAAATTATTGTAATGTAAAATATAATGATTTTAAAGCTTGTTGTAGTGAGTAGCTTCTCTAATTGTAAAAAACGAAGGAGAAGCCTACTTTTTCTACAAAGAAAGAATTTTCTTTATATCACCTTTGCAGTCCATTTCCATGCAGAGTTGAATGTTCATATTGTGATCATCTATATGGAAATTATAAATGTAAGCATCACCAGTGAAATTTCCTATAACATCATGGCTTTCATTTAGCATTTCACCTGCCATGTGGAAAAGACCAGTGTCTGAGTTAGAAGAATAATCTGTAAACTTGATGTACCCGTTACCACATTCCTGTTCTAAATTTAAAGGTGGATTAGTAAAATCTATTTCGTTCATAATTGCCTCATATTAAAATTAAATTATAGTTAAAATAAGATGTTAAGTCAAGAATTTAGAATAAGATTGGTAGCTGACTATAATTTGCATTTTAATTGTATATTTTGTTAATATATTAATGCTATAATAATACAGAGCTCCTTATCTTAATTCTTGACTTTATTTTATAAAATTTATACTTTATCTACTGCTGCAGTTTAAGTATACAGGGTCAAAATGGCGTTAAATCCGCTAGAACAATTTAAAGTATATACAATAATAGAACTACCAAAATTATTTGGGTATGACATAAACTTTACCAACTCATCTCTTTTTATGATGATCTCGGTGATATTAATGGTACTGTTTTTGCTCCTTGGAATAAGAAAAGGTGCAGTAATACCAGGATATTTGCAAGCTGCAGTTGAATATGTATATGATTTTGTTGTTTCAATAATAGAAAGTAACACTGGAAGCAAAGGTTTGGAGCACATTCCTTTGATATTTACAGTATTTATTTTCATTTTATCGTGTAATTTAGTTGGTGTTCTTCCTTATAGTTTCACAGTTACAAGTCATGTGATAGTTACCTTCGCTTTATCAATGGTGGTTTTTACTTATATAACGATTGTTGGGTTTAAAGAAAGAGGAGTAGAATTTTTACGCATATTGCTACCAAAAGGAACTCCTTCGTGGCTTGCACCTATAATCATCATTATTAAATTATTTGCTTATTTAGTAAGACCGATTAGTTTATCAATAAGGCTTGCAGCAAATATGATTGCGGGTCATACAATCATCAAAGTGATAGCAGGATTCGTCATAAATATGAACATATTTTTTACACCTGCACCTTTTTTGTTTATAATTGCACTAATAGGATTTGAAGTATTTGTTGCAGTTTTGCAAGCTTATATATTTACTATATTAACATGTGTATATTTGTCAGATGCAGTAAAGTAATTGACTTCCTTGCAGAATATTTTACAATTATATTATAAAGAAATAGTTAAAGGTAATATATGGATTTAGTGGCTTTAAAATTTATAGCAATTGGTTTGGCTGTATTTGGAATGCTCGGTGCTGGTTTAGGTATAGCTAATATCTTCTCTGCTATGTTAAATGGGATTGCGAGAAATCCTGAGTCAGAAGGTAAAATGAAAAGTTACGTTTATATTGGTGCTGCCATGGTTGAAATCATGGGGTTGCTTGCGTTTGTACTTGCAATGTTATTAATATTTGCTGCTTAACAGATGCCACAGCTTGATGTTTCAACTTTCTCTTCTCAAATTTTTTGGTTTTTAATTTTTTTCTCTTCACTTTTTTTTGTAGTCAGTTGTTTGTTTTTACCGAAGTTAGATGAAATAATAAGCACTAGAAGTAAAGAAGTGTTAGATTCATTTAATAGTTCTATTCACCTTTTAAGACTTACAGAAGAGCAAATTGCCAAGTATAATGCAGCTTTAAATCAAGCTAGAGTACGGGCAAAAAAAATCATAGATGATGCATTTGCTCAAGTAGAAGAAATGAGAGCGAATGTTAAGGATATATTGGAAGAGGAAGACAAGAAGATGATTAAACTTGTTGAAGAAAAGGTAGTACAATTTAAATCTAAGTATATTAGTGAATTAAAACAAATGGCTACTAGTATTGCTTTGATTTACTATACTAAGTTAACTAATTCTGAGATTGAAGAGGAATTTGTTGCTGACTTGGTGTCAAAAGAATTTTAGGGTTTTTATGTCTACATTACTAGTTATAAGCCTTGCTTTTTTAGTAGGTTTTATCCTCTCATATAAATTGCTAAGGAAGGTAATAAAAAACGCGCTTAACAATAAACGTAACAAAAGCAAGTTTTCAAGTGAAGAAACTGAAAAATTCAGAAAAGATATATTGGAGTATTACAAAAAATCTTCTGAAAAATACAAAAAATTAGATGCAGAAGTTAACAAAATGATGAATGAAGCACTTGATAAGGCTAATAGTATTATTAAGCATAATAGACAGCAACTCGATCAAACGTTAGATGAAAATGCCCATTCTAATTTGAAGAAAGTTACTGACCAAGTTGAAAAAGCTCTTGGGGATTTACAAGCTAACACAGCGAGTATAGCTGCTGATGCTGTAAAAAAAATAATGCATGAACGTAAAGATGATAAGCGTAGTAGTGAGGTTATATCTTCGTTTTCACGTGACTTGAGCAAAAAGTTGCATTAAGTTTAATGCCTGTACTTCAAACTGATAATGTAGAAAAAATTAAATTTGATTCTAGTTTATGCAAAGAACAAGAGAAACTTTTCTACTATAGGTTTAATATAATTCCTTGGCAAAAATTAAATGATACTACTTTTTTTATGGTTGAAGACATAAGCCAAGATATCAACCTTTGGGTCGAATCTCATTACGGTATTGAATATGTATTGATAAAAGTAGATAGCAAACAGATTTTAAATCTTCTTAACTCACACTTTGGTATTTCAGAATTCGCAAGTAACTACTTATATTATAAGAATCCTAATTTTTCAGCTAAAAGCATTAGGCTCAGTTCAATCTTTTTTTCCTCTTTCTTTGTTATGATTTCGACTTTAACACTGACAAAAAAATATGCATATTTTGCTTTGGTGTTGATATTTATAATCGGATGTTCTAGTTCTTTATTCAAATTTGTAACTAAAATTTTTGGCTTGCGTAAAATTTCTAACCAAAAAGCAGATTATGATAAGATGAATGAACCTATATATACTATTTTATTGCCTGCTTTTAAAGAGAATGCGGTTATAAAGCAATTGATTAAGAGCATTGAAAGTTTGGATTATCCAAAATCAAAATTAGATGTAAAGCTTGTGATAGAGAGCGATGATCAAGAAATGTTGGCAGCTATAGAAAAATGCACTTTACCACAGTATTTTGAAGTAATAAAAGTGCCTCATTCTCTGCCTAGAACAAAAGCTAAGTCATGCAATTATGCTATGAGCTTTGCTAGAGGAAAGTATGTGGTAATATATGATGCAGATGACAAGCCAGATCCGTTGCAGTTAAAAAAAGCACTAATTGAATTTAATAAGGGCGACGAAAAGTTGGCTTGTGTACAGGCGAAATTAAATTACTATAACTTTGGTTGCAATTTTCTTACAAAATTCTTTTCTCTTGAGTATATGAACTGGTTTCAATATTTTTTGCCTGGATTTCAAAAAATGAACATGCCAATACCTTTGGGTGGTAGCAGTAACCATTTTTCAGTGGAAATTTTAAAGAAAGTGCTTTTTTGGGATGCTTACAATGTCACTGAAGACGCTGACCTTGGTTTGAGACTTGCGCAAATGGGATATAAAACCAGGATTATTGATTCAGAAACATTGGAAGAATCACCAACTACTGTGTTTGCTTGGATCAAACAAAGAGCACGCTGGATTAAAGGTTATATGCAAACTTATATCGTTCATTTAAAAAATATAAAATTACTTTTTAAGCACACTGGGCTTAAGGGAGTTTTGCTATTAAACCTTTTTGTTGGTTCCTCAGCTTTTATATTTTTCACGACTCCTTTTTTGTTACTTTCATTGGTGCTGACTCAAATTTTGAATGAATTATTCTTATATTATTTTATAATAGTATACGGTATTAACTTGATTTTTTTGATAATAGCTATCAGACAACAAAAAATGCCTTTTTATTTTTATATAGTATCAATATTTTTTCCCGTCTATAGTCTACTACATAGCGTTGCAGCTTTTCTCGCTTTGTGGGAATTTGTTATTCACCCTCAGCAATGGAATAAAACTCAGCATGGATTATGGAAGCAAAACCTGTAGCTATTTGGCTTTTTCTCTGCTCTCTCATGGTGATTTGCATGGTGGGAATTGGTGGATTTACCAGACTTTCAAAAGCAGGATTGTCAATCACGGAATGGAAACCAATTACCGGAACATTGCCACCGCTGAGTGAACAAGACTGGCTAAAAGAAAAATCAAAATATGAAGCTACACCTGAATATAAAGCATTTAATTATGGTATGAGTATGGAAGAGTTTCGCACCATATACTTAATAGAATATGTGCACAGGTTAA
Organism: Wolbachia endosymbiont of Kerria lacca; assembly: GCF_051602725.1. NCBI lineage: Bacteria > Pseudomonadati > Pseudomonadota > Alphaproteobacteria > Rickettsiales > Anaplasmataceae > Wolbachia > Wolbachia endosymbiont of Kerria lacca. The sequence goes on along the minus strand of NZ_CP192272.1, from coordinate 737,732 downwards.
TTGCAAGGCTGACAGGTTTAGTTTTTATCTTACCATTTATATACTTTACACTAAAAAAAAGAATACCTAAAAATGCAGTAATAAGGTTATCTACAGCACTATTATTTGGAATTTTACAAGCTTTTGCCGGTTGGTATATGGTTAAAAGCGGTTTGGTATCTAATCCTCATGTTAGTCACTATAAGCTCGCACTTCACTTACTGCTTGCGTTGGTTATCTTTGCATTATTGTCATATCAATTTTTTGATTACCAAATCAAACCAAAACAGATAATTAAAATTAATAGCAACATTACATGTTACATATGGATAATTTTAATCCTAGTGACAGTACAAATAATCTTCGGTGCATTTGTTGCAGGGCTAAATGCTGGTTTAATTTATAATACCTTTCCACTAATGGATGGACAAATTGTTCCGGAAGATTTATTTTACTTACAGCCTGCTTGGCTAAATATCTTTGAAAATAGAGTAACAGTGCAATTCATACACCGGGCATTGGCATTGCTGATATTAGTTCTGACAGCAATACTCACAATAAAAAATGCCAGTATAAAACCATTATATGTTATGCTATTCTCCGTCATCATTCAGGTAATTCTAGGAATAGTCACTTTGTTGCTGCATATACCAATGGCTATTGCTATAGCCCATCAAATGTTTTCATTTATCTTATTTGGATCAGGTTTATACTGCTTGCGTTATTTAAGAAATCAGATCTAATACCAAATCACCAGCATGTATATTTTTTCCTTCTTTAACAGGGATATTTTTTATCACCATTTCTGATTCAGCACATATTATATTTTCCATTTTCATTGCCTCCACAACAAAGAGAGGTTGTCCTACCTCTACCTGATCTCCAGCATTGACGTGTAATTTAACCAATAAACCGGATATTGGAGATTTTACAGCGTCTACTGAAATCCCTTCTGTTTTGTTGTTTAGCATTAATTTGCTTAGTTCAGCTACATGAGGTTTCAATACACAACATTTAGCTTTCATACCTGCGTGTCTTATAAAGTATTTGCTACCTTGTCTTTCTATTTTAAGTGCTATATTGGTATCATCATTAATTGTGATATATAGTAATCTGTAACTTGATTTCCACTTACCCACCACGGAGTATTTATTGTGGTTATATACTGTTGTTAATGTGTTATCTTGATACTTTGCATTTACGGAGTACTCATTGTCATCTATTTTCACTATGAATGCTTCGTCTGTTGACTTACTGTAATACTTTCCCTCATTTTCTAAGTGAACATACAGTGCAGCAAAAATAAATATTTTAATATATTCCTCTGTGATAAAATCGCCTTGAAACCCACTAGGATAATGGTCTGGAATGAATCTTGTGTGGAGTTTTGCTGCAATAAAGTTTGGATGATGGAAAATGGATTCTAGAAATTCTATATTATTTGTTACTCCTTCTATATAACATTCAGACAATGCTTTTTGCATTCTGCTGATTGCTTCTATTCTATCTTTTCCATAGGTTATAATTTTTGCAATCATTGAGTCGTAGAACATGCTGATTTCTGAACCGCTAGCTACTCCATCATCTATTCTTACATCATCTGGTTTGTCGTAATATTTGATTCTTCCGCTGGAAGGAAAAAATCTCTTTGATGGATCTTCAGCGCAAATTCTGCTTTCTATTGCAGAGCCAATAAGTTTAATATCATTCTGACCAAATCTTAATTTTTCTCCGCAAGAAATTCTGATCATCTCTTCCACTATATCTATTCCAGTGACAAATTCTGTGACTGGATGCTCAACTTGTAATCTCGTATTTACCTCAAGAAAATAGAAGTTTTGGTTCTTATCTACAACAAACTCGACAGTACCTGCTGAAAAATAATCAACTTGCTTTGCCAAAGAAACACATTGAGCATACATTTTTTGTCTTACTTCTTCACTAATAAATGGGCTTGGTGTTTCTTCTATTATTTTCTGGTTATTCCTCTGTACCGAGCACTCTCTCTCCCCAAGACACACTATATTGCCGTATTTATCTGCTATGATTTGTATTTCAATGTGTCTTGGCAGCTCTATATATTTCTCTATAAAAATACTGCCATCTTTAAAACTTTTCTCTGCTTCATTTGTTGCTGATGTAAATGCTAGTTCAATTTCTTTTTTGGAATATACAATTCGCATTCCTTTGCCACCACCACCTGATGCAGCTTTGAGCATAACGGGAAAACCAATCTCTTCAGCAACGATGGCTGCGTGGGCAGCATCTTCGATCTTACCCATATATCCTGGCACTACATTTACTCCAGCTTTTCTTGCCTCTTCTTTTGCCGTTATTTTATTGGCTGTAACTTCTATTGTTTCTGCACTTGGACCAATGAAATCTATGTTATGTTTTTCCAGAGCACGGGGAAAATCTGGATTTTCTGCTAAAAACCCATAGCCAGGATGAACCGCCTCGGCACCTGTTTCAACTGCTACTTCGCATATTTTTTCGATATTTAAGTAACTAAGATAAGCAGGCGAAGGGCCAATGTGCCTTGACTCATCTGCTTGCTTTACATGCACAGAATTTGCATCTGCATCTGAGTACACAGACACACAAGATATGCCCATCTTGTGCGCAGTTTTGATTATTCTGCAGGCAATCTCCCCTCTGTTCGCTACTAAAATCTTACTATACTTCTTTCTTATCATCTTATAAGTATACTTTCTTAAGTTAAGAAAGTAAATTTCTATATTACTACCTGCAAATACTTCACACTGGGGCTAAACCACTATCTAAAAGTTGCATAACATCAGGATCTGTCACTATAGTACTTTCGTTATAGAGGCCATATACTTCATTACATGCCTTAAATAACAGATATGAAGATCCTCCAGAAGCTATTGTTGCTATTGAAGCCAATGCAAGAGATTGAGAAGCCGAAAATAGAAGATACAAAGATACACACATAGCGGTAGCACACACTATAGCTCCTACTATATATAAGCATATATGAAACTTCTTATTACATATAAAGCCACATTTTATATCTGCAATTTGCTTAACTTCCTTCTGCTCTGAAGGATCCAAGAAGTAAAGAGGTGATACTGCCTTATTATCCTTAATATAGCTTTTATCGAGGAGTGCTTCCTTAATATATTTCTTATTATTCTTAAGTTCCTTTTCTAATCTTTTTACTTCTTCCCATTCTTTGGCTTCTTTTGCTTTTTCAACCTCAACCCTGGTACTTTCTTCTAAATCCTTTATGATCTTCTGTAACGCAGATAATAGAAACCCTTTACTTGCTGCTATATGAAATGGGTTTCCATTTTCATCAATTCTATGCTTAGCTACACAAGCAACTCTTTTCTTGCAAGCTTCAATAAATTTATTTTCATCCTCTTCTGTTACAACTTCTCTTGCAATTTCAAATAAATTATCCATATATACACCTCACTGCATTCACTAATATTAAATTATACAATGCAGTTTGTTAAAAATAAATGTAAATTGATCTTTCAAATTTACTATAGTTCCACGTTGTTGCAAGTACAAATTTTAGTTATCATCGGTTACGTTATCACAATAGACAAATATGCCAGGTATAGTCACTAGATTCGCTCCATCACCAACAGGATTTTTACATATTGGAGGAGCTCGCACAGCTTTGTTTAATTGGCTCTATGCGCAGCGTCATGGTGGCCAGTTTTTACTAAGGATTGAGGATACCGACAGAAAACGTTCAACACAGGAAGCAATTGATGCAATAATAGATGGGTTAAAATGGCTTGGAATAAGCTATGATGGAGAAATAGTATATCAATCAAAAAGAATAGATAGACATATTGAAGTTGCAAATCTTTTAGTTGAAAAGGGTAGGGCGTATCATTGTTACTGCCCCGAGAATGAAGTTGCGGAGAAGAAAATAAGAGCAAGGGAAGAAGGAAAAATATATAAGCATAAGTGTACTCATTCAACATCAAATGCAGAGCCTGTTGTTCGCTTCAAAGTGCCAGACTCAGAAGATATTGTTGTTGACGATAAAATATACGGCCAAGTTACAATAAGGAGCGACCAGCTTGATGACATAGTAATCTTGCGCTCTGACAATACTCCAACATATATTTTTGCTGTAGTGGTTGATGACCATGATGCTGGAATAACCGATATTATACGTGGCTCTGATCATCTCACTAATACCTTCAAGCAATTACTAATATACCAAGCTCTTGATTTTGATGTCCCACGCTTTGCACACGTACCGCTTATTCATGGAGAAGACGGGAATAAGTTATCTAAAAGGCATGGTGCAACAAGTGTTTGCGATTATGAAAAGATGGGAATATTGCCACAGGCAATGCGTAATTACTTGCTAAGACTTGGCTGGAGTCATGGCAACGATGAGATTATTAGCGATGAGCAAGCAATAGAGTGGTTTAATTTAGAAAGCATCGGTCGCTCACCTGCACGGCTCGATTTCAAAAAACTGGAGCATTTGAATAACCACTATATTAGTAATATGAGCAATGAAGATATTCTGACTCTAATGCTTAGAGAAAATACTCTAACTGACAAAAAAAAGGGCTATTTACTGCAGGGACTGACAGAGCTGAAAAAAAGAGCAAACTATCTGACCGAATTATTGGACTTAGCAAAATTTTATATTCAAGTTGATTTAAGTGAAGAAGCTCAGCAAATTGTCAAATCTAACCTCAATGTAATTAAGTTACTTGCATCATTTCTTTCGAGTGTAGGTAGTGAAGATTGGAATAAGAATTTTTTATCTTCTCAGATTAAGGAATTTTCAAAATTACATAATATAAAAATGAGCGATATATACCACTCATTACGCGCTCCAATAACTGGAATAATGGATGCGCCTGGAATCATCGATATCATGGTAATTCTTGGTAAAGATGAGTGTATAAAAAGATTGCAAGCAATTTAAATAAAAAATTGCTTGACAGACTCTAGTAGCTTCATTATAGTGGAGAATGAAGATTTTTTAGGATCCAAAATCTATCTTCACCTGCAGGTTTTTTCACCAAATAATCAAATTTCAGCAAAAAATATATAAGTTTATTTTTGCTAGCTCTTTATTCATATAGGAGGGTTTATGTCTAGAATTCCTGATACTTGACTTTTATTTTTAAGTTAAAAAAACAATTGGCGCCTATGGTTTTCACATTAAATCATTTTAAATTGTTAAAGTTAATACGGGCTTTTTTTGCCTTTTTTTTATTGGTATTTTTTTCATATTTTATTATATCATTATACTGTGGTACCATATAGACTTCAGTTTCATGATAAGGGGAGCAGGCTCCGTCTCAGCTATGGAATTAAAAAATGACTATGCATAAGATCTAATGGTGTGTCTAATCTATAGATAATTTTTTGTATTGCTAAGTTAATATTTTACATATCTGTTCAGTAAAGTGGCAAAAAAGACAACTAAATGAGTGTCATGAAAGTAGCTTACACGTAGTTGTAGGAATATTCATTTTTTAAGGTAAATTACACAGCAAATATTGTCATTCAAGTACTGTAATTCCAGCTTCTATAATGTCATGCCAGTGCTCGACACTGGCATCGAGCAAAATTTATCACAAACAAGACAACATTTTCAATTAAAAAATCAGTGTCTGGGTGCTAAGATGACACCTTCATAAGGGAGCCAGCATCAGCTACTTTCATGACACTCATTTAGTTGTCTTTTCTCGTTTACCTTATTTTGCCACTCTGCTGAACAGATATTAAAATAGCAAGCCTCAAGGTCAGAAGCCTGCTATTACTTACTGATTACTTTACATCAATTTTCTTGATGTGTTTCTCTGATTTAGGTATGGTTACATGCAATACCCCATCTAAAAAGTTGGCAGATACCTTATCTTGCTCTACATTTGTTGGAAGTTGAATAGATCTATAGAAAGAACCATAGTACCTTTCTTTGTGGTAAAACTGCTTATCTTTTGATTCATTATCACATGTTTTTTCACCCTTCACTATTAAGTTATCGCCAGATATACTAATGTCTATGCTTTCTTTAGGAATACCTGGTAACTCTAATGATAGGCAATAGCTTTCCTTTGTTTCATAAAGGTCACAAACTGGTAGTAGGCTACTGCCTCTTTTAGAAAGCTCTGGGTTCCATCCTGTAAAGAAGCTATCAAATATGTCATCAACGGCTCTTTGTAACCCTCTTACACTAAAATTATCACGATTATTGTTTTTATTTAAATGAACTATATTACTCATGTTGTACCTCCTTTTACTAATACATGCACTACATAATCACTCCACTTATTAATTTCAATCCTAAATCTAAAATTTTTTAGATGCGAAAAATTTTCCCCGTTTACTATAACTTGATTATGAGAAAAAATCTTATTTGGATTACCACGAGTAGTTCTATAAACTAGATTAACTGTAAAAAAGGGCAAGTGTATGCAAATTTATTACTTCTCTTTCCACTTCCACAATCAAACAATTTTGAATGTTTCTTATTTGACTTGCCAACAATGAGAATTGGTATAACTGCTAGCTCCGTCTTTCAGCTATGGCATTAAACAATGACATGCATAAGATCTAATAATATGTATAATTTATAAATAATTTTTGAGGTAAATTGTGAAATTGGGCGTTAATATTGATCACGTTGCAACCCTTCGCAACGCACGTGGAGCTTCTTATCCAGATCCATTAAAAGCAGCAAAAATAGCTATTGATGCTGGAGCAGATTTTATCACCGTACACTTACGAGAAGACAGAAGGCATATCAGAGATGAGGATGTATTCAATCTAAAACAAAACATTAGCACTGAGTTGAACCTTGAAATTGCAGCTACGGAAGAAATGCTCAAAATAGCAAAAGAAGTAAAACCCTATTCGATTTGTATAGTACCAGAAAAAAGAGAAGAATTAACAACCGAAGGTGGCCTGAATATCGTGAATATGCACAGTAAACTTTCTGGTATAATAGAGGAAATGCATAGCTTTGACATAAAAGTCTCACTGTTTATCGATCCAAATATTAATCAACTAAAATATCTTGAGAAGCTAGAAAGAAAGCCTGACATAATAGAAATTCACACAGGGGATTACTGTGATAATCCATCAGAAGAAAAATTAAAACTTATTACTAACTCTGCAGAATACATTAATAAGCTAGGAGTAGAATGCCACGCAGGGCATGGCATAAATTATAAACATGCTAAAAGAATAAAAGAAATACCTCACATCTCAGCTCTTAATATAGGCCATTCTTTAATCAGCGAGGCTATATTTCATGGCTTACATAGTGTAACTAAAAAGATGAAAATGACAATATCTAAGTAGCTTATACTTTCTCTTTGGTATTTAAAGTACTTGAAAGAGCTTGACTTGCTTTAAACCTTACTCTTTTCTTTTCAGGAACGGTCATAATCTCACCATTTTGAGGATTACGGCATTGTCTTTCCTTACTTATAGCAGTAGAGAATGTCCCTATTCCATGCAAACGTATTTCACCTTTACGATTTAGATCGTTCTTGATTGTTTCCATAAAAATATCATAAAGCTTACCCAAACTAGCTTTTGTTATATCTATACCTTGACTAGAGCACTCTTGACTCAGTTGGTTTACTATATCTTCTTTACTCATAAATTACCTTAATATTGAAAAATTACATAAACAGCATATTATGCTAATACCAATAGTCAACTAAATTCGTCATAAAAAGAGAAAATGTCATAAAACCTTGTAAGAACTTGTATAATATTTACAAAAAAATACCATTATGAAACAATTATCTCTTAGAAAACTGATATTTTTTCCGAGCTTTATGTTGACCATATTTCTTACGCTCAACAACACGTGAATCTCTAGTTAGGAATCCACCCTTACGTAATATAGAGTGTAGATCTTGACTTATACTACTTAAAGCTCTGCTTATTCCATGAGCTAAGGCACCTGCTTGGCCAGATAGTCCTCCACCTTTTACAGTTGCAAACACATCATACCTATCTAACATAGAAGTTACTATGAATGGCGCTTTAATCATTTGACACACTGATTCTCTTTTAAAATAAGAAATTAAATCATCTTTTTTATTAACACTAAATTTTCCACTTCCTGGCTTTATCCATACTCTTGCTACAGATTCTTTCCTTCGACCTGTGGCATATGAACGACCAAGTGAGTCAATCATTGCCTTTTTTGGCTGATCATTATTATTTATTTTCACTTTTTACTCCATTATTTCTTATTTTTACGATTTAAAGAGGCAAAATCTATTTTTTCAGGTTGCTGTCCTTGATGCTTATGTTCTGAACCAGAATAAACATACAAATTTTCAAACCGTCTACGTGCCATAGGACCATCATCAAGCATTCTTTTTACTGCCATTTTTATCACACGCTCAGGGAATTTGCCATTTAAAATATTATCTGGAGTAGTTTTCTTTAAACCACCAGAATAACCTGTATGCCTATAGTAGATTTTATCTTTAAGTTTCTTTCCGGTAAAATGTACCTTTTCTGCATTAACAATAATTACATTATCTCCACAATCCATATGAGGTGTGTATTCAGGCTTATGCTTTCCACGCAATAGCGCTGCTACAAACGCTGCAAGCCTTCCTACTACTAATCCTTCTGCATCTATAACAAGCCATTTTTTATCGACTTGTTTCTCTTTTAAGAAAAAAGTTTTCATATATCAATACATAACAGTAGATTATGATACACTGAGTTGCTTGATAGTGTCAACAACATTAGTTACAACATTAGTTATTGATTATTAAAGTAATTTATGCTAATAACTTAAACAACATGCTAGAAAGCAAAATGTTTCGATTGATTATTATACTTATAATTGCTTTTGGTACTATAGGTTGCTATGCAATCGATTTGGAAGAAGCCATAAGCAAAGCTATCAAAAACAGCTCAAAAATAAAGTCTCAGTTTTACCAATATAAGAGTGCTGAAAAACAGCTGAAATCTTCTGGATTGGCTGGATTTTTACCTGACATTAATTTACAATATAATTTCGATAGTAATTTTAATATTATTAACGATCGACAAAACTCTGGAAAGCGTCTAACATTAAGCCAAAGAATAATAGACGGTGGGGGCACTTTTGCTACATTTAGCCGATCAAGTCATCTTCTTAAAGCAGCAAAAATTAGATTTCAGCAGTCAAAGCAAGAAGTTGCACTCAGCGCTGTGAAAGCATATGTTAATGTTTTACAAAAGGCAGAAATATTAAAACTGAGAGAACATAAAGAACGTGTTTCTTTAGAACATTTGTCAGCTATGAAAAAACGCTTTTCTCTTGGAGAAGTTACTAATGCTGAGGTTTTATTCGCAAAAGCAAAATTTTCATCTTCTATATCCAAAAGAGTTGATGCTGAAGGTGAATTAAAGCTCGCTAATATTGCTTACTATCATTTAATTGGTGAAGATGCTGATAATCTTCACGAGACTAATGGTAAACTACCTTCTATACCAGAATTAAATGAATGTTTACAATTAGCAAAAACTAATAACTTGTCCCTAAAAGCAGCAGTTTATCAAAAAAGAGCAGCCGGAATGGAAGTGATCGCTGAAACTTCCAAGTGGCTTCCTTCTTTGAATCTAAGCGCAAGTAAAAATTTTGGAAAGGACAATATAAAATTGGACACGTTACTAGAAAATGTGAATGTTGTCTTTACTCTTGATATTCCGATCTTTAAAAGAGGAGTTAATGTTTTTGGTGTTAGTAGAGCTAAAATGGATGCAAAACAATCCACTTACGATTATTACGAAGCAGTAAAAAATATAGAACAAGCAGTTATAAATGCTTGGAATAACGTGCTGACAGCAAAAGCTATTATTAAAGCAAGTCAAGAAGCAGAAAAAGCAGCAGCTTTAGCATTGGAAGGAGTTGCGCAAGAAGTAAACTTAAATTTAAAGAGCACAATTGATCTTTTGGATACTGAAGATGAACTATTTAAAGCACGTTCCGATCTAATTCAGGCAAAAAGCAATTATGTAATTAGTGTTTACAACTTGCTTTTTATGATAAATAGTATAAACCTTTAAATTTAATGGTATGAGCGATAATCAATCTGTAAAAGATATACTAGAAGATATAAAAAAAGCTATATCGGGTAAAAATCCAAGTGGTGATAGAGCAGAAATAATAGATGAAGATGATGACGTATTATGCCTTGAAGAGGAGTATCCAGAAGACATCGAAGAAAAAGAAAATAGTGAAGAAGAGAATAATTGCCAAAGTGAGAAAATGAATAACCAATTTAATAGTTACAACTCAGAAGAGAAAAATTTGTATGATAATATCCAAATGAGTAATAACAAAGTGAGCTATCAAGAACAAAGTAACGAGCATTTAGTTTTAAAAGAAAATATGGAGGAAATTAAAACATTGCTTGAAAAGATGCAAAGCGAACTACGGCATAAACAACAAAAAAGAGCGGATCTTACTGTTGAAGAATTAGTTGTATCTCTTTTAAAACCTCAGCTTTCAGAGTGGCTGAATAAGTATCTACATGCATTGGTAAAAGAAGTAGTTGAAAAAGAGCTCAAAGATATAATCAATAATAAGTAGGTTATTAGTATAAAGACCAGAGTAAAAACAGCTAGAGGTAGAAAGTTATCTTCAACAAGATGGCTACATCGCCATTTGAATGATCAGTATGTGCAAAAAACCAATAAGGACGGTTATAGATCGCGCTCGGCATATAAGTTAATAGAAATAGACGATAAATTTAAACTACTCCAACAAGGGCAAAAAATTATTGATCTTGGCGCTTTTCCTGGTGGATGGTCACAAGTTGCATCTAAGAAAGGAGCGAGTGTGATTGCTGTTGACATAAAACCAATAAACGCAATTAGTGGAGTAGAGTGTATACAGTGTGATATTATCAGCGAACTTGAAATTTTAAGAGAAAAATTCAAGGATCACAAATTTGATGTAATTTTATCTGATATGGCACCAGAATCTTGCGGTTTAAAATCGTTAGATCATATCAGAATTATGCTTTTATGCGAAGCAGCGCTCAATTTTGCAAAGCATTTTTTGAATCATGATGGCAAATTTGTAGTAAAAATTTTTCAAGGAGAGTCTGATAAAGATTTCTGCAATGAGCTAAAAAAAATGTTTAAAACAGTAAGATACTTCAAACCAAAGTCAAGTAGATCTGAATCTACAGAAATGTATTTAGTAAGTTTAGGCTTTATTGGTGGCAACTATTCTGTATAGCAGGTACTTACAGAAATGTTGACGAATCTTATCCTATTAAACTGAAGATTAATAACGCTCGCACAAAAGCCCCTTTTTCTTGTTTAAATATTTATGATAATTAATTAAACTCTTGACTTTATTGCTTAAGTATATGATAATTAAAGTATATTATTATTATAGGAGAATTTTATATGTGTTTAGCATTGTTGAAAAAGATATTAAGTACAGTAAATCGTGAAAATGATTTGAATGGTAATAACATAGTTGAAAAAATAAAAGAGCGAATAGAAAAAAGAGACCCATCTACTTATGAAAAATGGAAGAACGAAAGTTTTGATATAAATTATAAATTTAGTGTTTATGATTATTATGACAAAAAAGGATTAACATTATTAAATGTAGCATGTCTATATAATCAAGAAAATGTAGTAAAAGCTCTATTAGAAGTAAAAGGTATAAATGTTAATTTTCAAGATGGATCTGGAAAAACTCCTTTGTATATAGCTTTTGATAAAGGTCATCACAAGATAGTAAGAGCTCTATTAAAAGCCGGTGCTGATCCTTTAGTAAAAGTTCGTTGTAACAAAAATTTGGCAGAAATATTTACTAAAAAAGCAATTGGGAAAGCAGTAGACTTGGGTGCTCATATATTTATTATTGCATCTTGTATAGCTGCTATAGTAGTTACTTATGCATATTTTTTTGGTGTGTCATTATCAGTAGGTGCTATGGCTGGGATAGCTGTGGCTGCTGCTGTACTCACAGGACTTGTTGCTGGTGGTATTACGTATGAAGTGTATAAGCCTTGTGATGAGTTAAAGGACGCTATTGCAAAAGAAATATCAAAGCTTAGTCAGAATAGTGCAGTGGACGATAGTAAGCCTGATTGTAATCCTGGACACGCTTACTGGCACCAATAAAAGGTGTTATAAATAATGTAAAAAGTTTTTGCGCTATTTAAGGAAGAAGTCTCTTCTTCCTTTTTTTCCAATTTTTTATTTAGCAAGGTATCTAGATACCTTGCTTAACACCAAAACAGAATTAAGGTTTAAACATCCTAGGTGTATTAACATTCATTTTGAAGACAGCAAATGGTGTCATCCCAGCGCCCTCTTTCTTGTTATTCCAGTACTGGGATTCAGAAAACTGACCAGGTTGGTCACGCGCTGGCTCTCTAAAATTACTTTAGCTACAAATATTAAGAAATTTACTAAATAAAAAAAGACAAAAGAATCCCCGTATAGCGAGTTTTAATAATGTAAATTGATAATGTGCTAACAAGCGCGATTTGGCTGAATGTAGAAAAAATAAAAAAAGCTGCTATAATTTTATGTAATTTGCCAATAAACACCTGAATTTTGTCGTTGAGCCCAAAAACAAGGATAAATACCTTTATTAGTATAATAAGGAAAGTGGGAAGGTTTGTCAAGTAATAAAACTAGAGGGCTCAAATGAAAGAAGGTAAACTCTAAAGTGTACGTTCAGTAGCACTTTCTATAAGAGAGATTGTATTATCTATCCCATAAAGCTTTATAAAAGATCCCATTCTTGGACCAGTTTTTTGGCCAAGCAGCGTTTCATACAGCAACTGAAACCAATCACGTAAGTTGCTGTAATTGTGCTTTTTTCCAATGGAAAAGACCTGAGATTGAATCTCTTCAGCAGTGGCGGTAATAGGCAAGGAATGTAGGTTATTCTTTAAATCTAGCAACGCTTCTTTCTCTTTTTCGTTTGAGGTTTTATATGCTTTTATTGGCTTGATAAAGTCATAATAATACCTAACTGCAAAATCTGAAAGCCTATCTAGCATTTTGTTGCTTTCTGGTGTAACGTTTGGTGCATAAGTTGATATAAAACCCCAAAGAATCTCTTTATTTTCAGCATTACAAGCTGCTGCCAGGTTTAAAAGTAAAGAAAAATTTATGCCTGAAGTTTCTACGTTTGGAACTTTACCCTGGTGGATGTGCCATACAGGGCTATTTACATCCTTTTCTTTACTTTCATTATAACGCTTAGCAAACTCTAAATATTCATCAGTTGATTTTGGTATCACATCAAAATATAAACGTTTAGCTTTTTTAGGGCTCTGAAAAATATATAACGCTAAACTCTCTGTTGGCGCGTAAGTTAGCCACTCCTCGATCGAAATACCATTTCCTTTTGATTTTGATATCTTCTTTCCTTCTTTATCAAGAAATAACTCATAGCAAAACAGAAGCGGTGGCTTTTCTCCAAGTATTTTACATATTTGACTTGAAAGCACAGCAGATGGTGTTAAATCTTTTCCATGAGCTTCATAATTGACTCCAAATGCAGCCCACCTCATCCCCCAATCAGGTTTCCATTGCAGTTTACATTTTCCTTTTGTCACTGGAACTTCTATTTTTTCCCCGTTTGGGTCTTCATACGTGATTGTTCCTTTATCTGTATTTGTTTCAATTACTGGAACTTGTAAAACTTGGGAAGTTTTTGGGCATATCGGCAAGAATGGACTATAGGTTTGCTGCCTTTCTTCCCGAAATGATGGAAGCATTACGTCCATCACTTTATCATAATTTTTCAGCAGGAGTAAAAGTTTTTCATCGTAAACGCCAGATTTATAACACTCTGTTGCACTCCTAAATTCGTATTCAAATCCAAACAAATCAAGAAATTTACACAACAACGAATTCATGTGATGACCATAACTCTCATGAGTGCCAAATGGGTCAGGTATCATGGTTAATGGCTTGTTCAGATTCTCTCTTAGCATTTCCTGATTTGGTACATTATCTGGTATTTTTCGCAAACCATCCATATCGTCGGAAACTGCAATGATTTTGGTTTTTATACTAGGAGCTATTTTTTTTAGAGCGTTTGCAATAACTGTGGTACGAAAAACTTCCCCAAAAGTACCAATATGTGGTAAACCCGAGGGACCATAACCAGTCTCAAATATTATCTCTTTTTTATTAGGGAATTCTTGTAGTATTTTTTCTGCTTCTTGAAATGGCCAGCTTATAATCATTGAATTTAAATTAATTATCTTACCTAAAGTGCTATTCATTTCAATAGATTTTTAATTAATGATGTAGTATTAGTGTTAGAGCTCTTATTAGAAGGTTAAAGATATGTCTACTGGCAGCACACAAACGAATCAATTATTTAAAGGTCTTACAAGACCTGCAATGCTCTTTGGTGTGAGTTATATGTTTGCAATATTAAACGTTCTAATTTGCATGCTAATTTTCATTAATACAAATGATCTTAGAGTAATTCTCCTGATGTTACCAGGTATACATGGACTTGGCTATATAGCTTCTGCAAAGGAACCGTTGTTTATTGAGTTATTTATGGTAAAGTTGGGAAAATGTTCCAAATGTTTAAATCGGTTTTATCATGGAGCCAATTCTTATGACATTACTTGATGTTATGCAATGTTGAGATTTAGAGCTATTCAATCAAAGAATAAATCTATTCTAAGTAGAGAGGTTCACGCTGCCGAATTTATACCTTATTCTTGCTATTGGAATAGTACAACCTTGATAACAAAGCAGAATTGGTTAGTTAAATTTATAAAATTAAATGGCTTTGCGTTTGAAACGGCCGATGATGAAGACTTGGTGATACAAAATAATATCAGAAATCAGATGCTAAGAAGCATTTCATCTCCAGCATTTAGTTTGTACTTTCATACCATCAGACGTAAGAAAAATATTTTTTCTGATGAATTTGCAAATCAGAGTTTACCAAATTTTTTTGCTAACCATGTAAATCTAAAATGGAGAGAAAAACACGCAACTAGGCAATCTTTTATTAATGATTTATACATTACGATTATTCGTAGGGCAGATACAAAGGGAGTAGAATTTTTATCACATCTACTGAAAAAATTTGGGCATGTAACTTCAAAACATGCTTGGGAAAGTGATATGCGTGATACCTATGAAGATTTAGAGGAAACGACAAATCGTATAGTAACAAGCCTTAGGAATTATTCGCCTAAAGTCCTTGGAGTAAAAGAAACTCCAAACGGACTGTTTTGTGAAATAATGGAGTTTCTGTCTAGAGTTGTAAATTGTGGCTTTGTTACAAATACGCTTTTTCCACTAAAAACTGAAATATCAAGATACTTACCAGTTCATAGGTTATTTTTTGGCCATAAGATGATACAGGTTGTGACTCATAATGAAAGTAAATATGCTGGAATAGTTAGTATCAAAGAATATGGAAATAATACTTCCGCAGGAATGCTTGATTCTTTTTTACAACTTCCTTATGAATTTATTATCACGCAGTCTTTTCAATTTACAAATAGGCAAATGGCAATTGCGAAAATGCAGATACAGCAAAATCGTATGATACAATCTGCAGATAAAGCTATTTCTCAAATAGCAGAAATTTCTCATGCGCTTGATGATGCAATGAGTGGTAAAATTGCGTTTGGTGAACACCATTTAACTATCTTATGTATAGAAAAAAGCCCTAAATCATTGGACAATGCTTTATCATTGGTTGAATCGGAGCTTTCTAATTGTGGTGTTTATCCTGTTCGTGAGAGGGTTAATTTAGAACCAGCATTTTGGGCGCAAATTCCTGGTAATTTTGATTATATAGTAAGAAAAGGTACAATAAGTAGTCTTAATTTGGCCGGTTTTGCATCTCAACATAATTATCCTACTGGTAAAAAATTCAATAACCACTGGGGAGATGCTGTTACAGTTTTTGATACAACATCTGGCACTCCATTTTTCTTCAACTTTCATATAAGGGATGTTGGACATACTATGATAATTGGGCCAACAGGTGCTGGCAAAACTGTTTTAATGAATTTTTTATGTGCTCAAGCAATGAAATTTTCTCCAAGAATATTCTTTTTTGATAAAGATCGCGGTGCAGAAATTTTTTTAAGAGCACTTGGTGGTATCTATACTATAATAGAACCAAGAACTAAGACAAATTTTAATCCTCTGCAACTTGACGATACTCCTGATAATAAAACATTTTTGATGGAATGGATAAAATCTTTAATTTTAGTGTACAACGATAAATTCACTTCAGAAGATATTGCTAGAATTAATGATGCAATTGAGGGAAATTTTAAATTAAAAAAAGAAGACAGATTTTTGAGAAATCTTGTACCATTTTTAGGACTTGCGGGCCCTGATACTCTAGCTGGAGCAATATCTATGTGGCATGATGATGGCTCTCATTCTGCAATATTTGACAATAAAGAAGATTTGCTAGATTTTTCAAAAGCAAGAGTGTTTGGCTTTGAAATGGCTAGCTTGCTAAAAGATCCTGTTGCTCTTGGGCCGGTCTTGATTTATTTGTTTCATAGGATTAGTATATCGCTTGATGGCACTCCATCCATTATTGTTCTTGATGAAGCATGGGCGTTAATAGATAATCCAGTTTTTGCACCTAAGATAAAAGACTGGTTGAAAGTGCTGAGAAAGTTAAATGCTTTTGTGGTTTTTGCTACTCAGAGTGTTGAAGATGCAAGTAAAAGTGCTATTAGTGATACGCTTGTACAGCAGACAGCAACACAAATTTTTTTGCCAAATCTGAAAGCTACTAGTGTCTATCGAGATGTTTTTATGTTAACTGAACGTGAGTACATACTGATCAAACACACAGATCCAAGTACTAGATTCTTTTTAGTAAAGCAGGGAGTTAATGCTGTAGTAGCTAGAATAGATCTGAAAGATTTGGATGATGTGGTCAACGTGTTATCTGGACGTGCGGAAAGTGTTCTATTGTTATATGATATACTGAAAGAAGTCGGAGATGATCCAAAGATGTGGTTGCCTGTGTTTTATCAAAAGGTGAAAAATGTTTAAAACTAAACTGTCATTACTGTTAGTTGCGATATTTTTGTTAAATATAGATTTTTTGCTCTCGTATCCAGTGTTTGCAGATACAGTAAGTGGTACTGACAAAACGGAATTTGTTAGCAGATTTAATTCTACTGGCAGCTTTAGTCGTGCTTCTAATCCTGACTGTAAGGCGTTTGAAACAGCTGCAGCAGTTGCTGGGATAGCAATTGCTATTGGTGCAATATTTACTGGTATTGTTTTGATTGTCTCTTCTGCTGGTTTATTTACTGCTCTTGTTATCGTTGGAATGATAGCTGCAATTGTTGGGGTTTGGAAGGCGATAGGAGGACTTGTTGTTTGTGAGCATAGTTTTGTTAAACACCCAGTTGCACGTGATCATGATGGAAAGTATAAAGATTTCGAATTCTCAAAATCAGAATACTCAAAATATTCAGATTGCACAAATAAGAATTATCAAAAGGAAGATGAATATTTTAAATGTTTTGATGGGGCAAATGGATCAATAGAAGTAGGTAGAAAAATAGAGAAGGGCATTTTAAACTCCATACCTGACCAAAATACTGGTGGTTATTACTGGCCAAAAAACGGTGTGCAATACAGTGAATATATAGAAGTATGCCATAGAAATCCTTTAACATTTAGCAGATTGTTTTGGTTAGATACATCAATAAAAGCAGACTTTGATGTTAGAGAGAAGGACACTGGATATGAAGGTGGGTCATGGTCTCCAAAAGTTGATGGTGATCTGGAATGTAAAGTTCTTAAAGCAGGACAAAGCGAAACCATACATGGGTCAACATTCAAGGCAGTAAAAAAAATGGACAGATTGTGTGTGGAGCTGGCAAGTGTGAGAATGCTTGGTATCAAAATGACTCCTTGGCCGCAAGGGGTTGATATGGGATGCACAGAATTGCCACCTGACCCACTTGCTCCTATGTGTGAAAAATCTGTGATGATATTCAAAAATAAAGATGGTACAGGTGAATATGAGGAAGATCTTAATGATTCTAAAAATAAGGACAAAGATTACAAAACTATTATAAGGGAAAAGAAAGGAGAGGGAAAAATTTTTGTAGGTTATAATAATGCCAGTTGTTTTAGCCAGTATGTCTCTGAAGCTTGCTACAATCAAGCGGGAAGTAAGTCATTATCTCCTATTCCTATAACTTCTATGATAGTGCAATGTATTAAGGAGTCGTTAGATAATTTAGTGGCAGGTATTGATTCAAGTGGTAACTTACTTACAGACAAAAATGGACATGCTAAGGGTAGTTTTTTGTCTGTAGCACAAAAAAGACTGAAGAACACTGTTACTGCTATCTTAATTTTAGCTTTGATATTGTTCTCTATAAAAGTTATGTCTGGTGGAGTGCGTAGTCCGCAAGAAATGTACATGTTGATCATTAAATTCGCTTTAGTGATTTACTTTACGACAGGTAGCACTATGTCTCATTATTACGGGGAATTAACAAAACTTTCGAACGGCTTATCAGAAATAGTGCTTAAAGCTTCATCTGAGAGTAAAAATATATGTAATTATGAGGCAGGTAAAGATTATGAATACGATCGTGCAGGGCAGAAGGTATCCTACAGTTATCTTGCACCTTGGGATAGGCTTGATTGCAGAATTTTATTTTATTTAGGTGCCCCTTTAGATGGAATTGGTGGCAAAATTGGTACTGGAGGTGTTGCAACGTTAGCGGTCTTGCTTGGCGCTGCTCCTGTCTTGTTAGTTGCAGGTTCGGTGATTGGTATTATTTTCGCTGGTGGACAAATTTTAGTAGCTCTTGTCTGTATATTTATGGCCATTTTGATGATGATGGTTATTTTATGGATGTGCTATGTATTTATCTTATCTTTAGTTGCGCTTAGTGTAATTATCATCTTATCGCCTTTATTCATTCCTATGGTTTTGTTTCAACATACTAAAGGATATTTTGATGGTTGGCTAAAAGAGTTAATTACCTACAGTTTATACCCAGTTATCCTCTTTGCATTTCTATCTTTTATGTTCATAGCATGTGATAAAATCTATTTTAAAAATTTAAATTTTAAACTGGACGAGTCATATAAAAATGAACAACCAGACAAGTCATATGAAAAGAAACAAGCAGAAATCTCATATAGTAAGAAAAAACAGTGGTTTAAATTGAAAGATGGGGAATGTGATAAAAATGAAACTACTCTCGCATGTATGATGCAAAATTATAGCTTTAAAAAGAGCAGCATACTTGGTCTATTCGACTTTAGATACATGGAGTTTGGCAGCTCTCTAATCGGAGAATTATTAAAATTGTGTTTAGTATTATTCCTCTTTTACCACTTTTTAAACGTTCTTCCCGGCATGGCTGCTGAGCTTGCTGGTAATCACAGAGCAGCACTTGGTTCAGGTAGCACTCCTGCACAAATGGTGAATAAAGCTTTATCTGCTGCCAAAGCTGCTGCTGGAGGTGCTGGTCAAGTTGCTGCTGCGGCTGTAAATAAGGCAAGAGGGGCTATTGGAGGAGGTGGAGATGATAATAAGGGATCGGGATCTTCCTCTAGTGAATCTATAAAATCAGGTGGAGAGTGAGCGCAGGTGAGTAACAGATGTTTGAACATTTGAGCAACCAAAATTTGGTTAAGCTATGCATAAGTTTTGTGATACTCTTTTTATTATCTGGGTGCGGGTGTATTAAGCCAGAAGATTCATCAGGCTTGCGTGAGAAATTGGATATAGTGTCAACAGAGCAGAAATGGGTTGATTCTGGAGTCTATATTTCGGATAAAATAAAAGTAACAGAGATTAATATAGTACCTAATAAGGTTAATTTTTGTTCGCAATATAAAGATTTTGCAATTGAACCTGGAGTAAGAAACGTTACATTACCGTTTGCGCTTAAAGCTGGCGATGCGATAAGCTTTAGTGTTGTTGGAAGTAAAATGTGTAAAAACAATAATGGCATGGTCACCTGCAAAAAAATTGACGAAAATTGCAGTGAAGGGGAAAAGGAGTATTTTTCACATGTTTTAAATCAAGAGAAGTGTCAAGGTGAAATATGTCCTAATAAATATGAAATAGGCAATGCACAATGGTTAAATGGAAAAGAGTACTGGTCTTCAGAATTAGATCAAAGTGAAAGAGAGGAAATTAGAAATGTCATCGACTCTATAAAACAGCAAGGGGAAAATGTAGACTGTAGCAAGCTTTCAGAGAGCAGTGCAAGTAAGATAGATACGCGCATTTTAAATTTACTCTGTGGACGTATATGTAAATTTTCTTTCGGCAGCGGAGAAAAAGGTTGCGTATATATTGAATACAATAGTATAGAAGGTGAGATATTCAATACTTTAAATTCTAGAGGTGAATCTGTTATTGCTGAAATTATTGATAACGTATTAAAGGAAAAACGGGTAAAAACTGACATTACACTATTACGTGTTCACATGGATAATGAGGAATTTGAACACATTCCAGGAGGCGGTATATGTATTAACTGTGATCATAAGATAGATCGTAACCATCCAAAACCAGAGTTAACTTTTAGTTTAGGTGATGGTAAGGGCAAGGGTGGTTTCAATATAAGAGTAACGAAGAACCATAGTCTAAAAAACAACTTATATATACATGTTTCTGATAAGTTTCCTGAGCACAATCCTGGTGAAATTCTGGGGGATATACCTGTGGATATCAGTGAAGTTCATAATACTGAGTATATGGAAAGATTAAAAGAAAAGCTAAAAGACAAGAGTGGCACTATATATTACGGAATAAGAGATCATGGCTGTGATTATAAGAAAAATGAGGGTCAGTTTAGTATTAACCTTACAACTAAAGAGCCACCTGTAAGAACTTTTAGTGCGATATATAATTTTTTTGATGAAAAAGTAAAAACTGCATTTTTCGGTTCTAGCTACAAAGACACTAACGCGATTCACTCTGATACTAGCCCTGTGAAGTCTCTTTATCAAAGTTTTGTAGCATCAAAGAGAACAAATACCATCAGATCTACAATAGTGTCGTTATTAGTATTATATATAGTTTTATACACCCTTTATTACTTTTTTGGATTGTCTCATGCTTCTATATATGAATTTTTAATTATATGTGTAAAGATAGGAGTTATTACCCAATTGCTGAACGATAACAGTTGGAGTTTTTTTTATAACAATGCATTTTCTATTTTTGTTAATGCTCCAAAACAGTTAATAGAAATAGCAAATTTCAGAGGTACAACATCAAATGTGTTTGAATTTCTTGATTTACCGCTCAATAGGTTTTTATCAGCACACTCAGTGTTACTAATAGTATCTCTTATATTCTCCGGTCCTTTGGGTATTGTATCGTTTTGCTTGGTGATTTGGGGTTTGATAACAGTGAGCTTATCGATGTTTAACGCCTTATTTTCTTTTATCACATCTATAGCAATAGTTGCATTATTGCTTTCCTTGGCGCCTCTTTTTATTATTTGCCTTCTATTTGGATATACTAGACAGATGTTTCACAATTGGGTCAAAAATTTAGCAAGATTTGCAATTCATCCGGTAGTGCTTTTAATTTTTATATCATTAATAAGCCAGGTTATGGATTATATTGTGTATTCGGTCTTTAATTTTGAGGTCTGTCCTACATGTATACTTAATCTTAACTTAAAGATTTTTAATCCTTGTATTATTTATGGTTATGCTTCCAAACATGCACCTAATATCACCGCTATGATGGCTTTTGTGATTTTGGGACATGCTATGAAAGCTTTAGTTGAGGCATCTTCAACAATATCTGATTCGTTGTTTGGTGTTTATGTGGCAAGCGAACCAGGAAGGCAATATCAGCAAAGCTTAATGGGAACAGTAGGTTTAGATGAACAAAGTATCCAAAGAAGAGCAGGTCAGCAATCTGGTACACCAAGTCGAAGACCTCAAATACCACAATCAGCTCAAAGATCAGCACCTAAAATACCGACAAACACAGGAAATCAATGATGAGCAGAAAATCATTATTATTGATACTATGTCTTGTAATTACTGGCTGCACAATGGATTGTGTTGAACCTGGGCTGCAGAGCAGAAATACTAGTGTCAGTATAGATGTTCCAGTTCGTGAAGCTGGCGAAGGAGTTAAAATTCATTGGGTTGATTCTGGTCAAGTAATTAGCAAGGATGAGAAAATCAAATTTACTCTTGGTGGGTCAGTAAATTTTTGTCCTCTTAAAGAAGGGAAAAATCCAAAGAGAGTACTTGTGCCCGCTGTATTTTGTGCTAATGATTTAATACCAAATTACAGTAATAAGTTAACTGATAATGCTAGTCTTGATGAACGAGAAATATGTGGGGATATAGGCTTTGGAAATAATGAATTCTATAGCAATAGACGTTATGTAGATACTGGAATTAAAGCAAATCCTGGTGATAAGTTAAGCTTTAGCTTAGTTCCCAGAGAGATAACGATTGATTATGACAATCCACAAGGAAAAGGTATCAGTTTTGATGATAATTGCTATAGAACTGAAAAAGGGGATGAAAAAGATAGAGCTACAATAAGAGACATGCTAAACGGAGGAAAGTTCTTTTGTGGAGAAAGTGGTAAAAGAACTGTAGTAGAATTTCCGCCGCTGAATAAAGAAGAAATGAATAAAAGAAGAGTGCTAGTTGGCAATGGCTACACTCCATATGATAATAAGGTACATTTTAATAAGGATTATATTCAAAATTCATGGATAAATGGTGCGTTGTTAGATCTACGACGAACTAAAATAGGACTGAATGAATTATGTAATGGGAAAAGGTGTGATTTTAATGAGCTGAACAAATACAGTTCTTATGAACTTAATTGTTACTATCAGAATATATGTTACAACGCAAAAGGTATAGGGGAGAATTGCGTCTCTTCTATAAGGTATGAGAAGTATGATAAAGGAAATACATGTGACATGTATTCTCACCTTAAACGTATTGAGGATGAACTAAAAAAGATTGAAGAAAATAAGAGGGATTCTAAGCAGATTGACATTAATTTAATATCAAATTCTAAATTAAACTTCAAAGAGGACAGAGGAGATATTTCTTGGGCCGAAGCTCTTGTTGCAAAAATTGGCGATTTTGATGATCAGGATACTGCTAAAGGTATTCAATGTTTTCCAAATGAGAAAGGTGCGAAAGGAGATAATGTATGTTCACAGATTAATTATAAATTTGAAGATTACTCTCTGAGATTAAATCATGATTATAAAATAAAAGGTATAACACCTGGTAGTAGTGTGATGCTTGCTATAGCAAGTAATGGCAACTACCAACTTCATAGAGGTGGATATCATGTTGAAGTAACTAGATCATGTAACTTTGATGGTGGTAAAAAATTGTATGTGTACTTAGGTGATAATCCGCCAAGGGATCCATCTGCTCGAAAGACTAATGATTTCAAAAAAGTAAAGAGGTTGGATAAAATAACAGAGGATAATGTAGACTATTACATAATAGATGGAAGTCATTTGGTAAATGAAGAGTCTAAGAAAATATATTTTGGTATTAATGTAGAAAACGTAGAGAAAGATGATATTACGGACAAAGATAGCAAATATTATGAAGATAACAAATACACAGTAAATTTATTTTTAAAAAGAAAAATAAACGATTTTATTTCATCAACTGTAAACAAGATTTTTGATTTCATAACAGACGGGAGTGAAGAAGGAATTAAAATTCCATATGAAGGATATAGAAATGGGCTTCTACAAGGAATAAGAGCTTTGCTTATTCTATACGTTATATTTACTGTTGTTGGCTATATGCTTGGAACAATACAATTAAGTAAATTCGATTTTATTATAAGAATATTCAAAATAGCATTTATAGCTTTTGCTTTTAGTGATAGAAGTTGGGAATTCTTTGGTACAACTTTGTCTGGGCTTTTTGTTGAGGGTAGCATTTATTTAGTTGATAGTTTTTCTGGCTATATAGGAGAAGGAGGTAAAAAATTTGCATTCTTAGATTTAACAGCCGGAGTATTATTTACAGGAGAAACATGGCTGAAATTTTTATCTTTAATGCTATCAGGACCTTTTGGCTTTATTGCATTTTTGGCAATACTTTATGCTACTTTTGTGTTTTTAAGATGCATTATTAGTGCTACGTTTAAGTATGTAATATCTACTGTTTTAGTGGCATTTTTATTGTCATTGGCACCTTTATTTATCGTATTTATTCTATTTCAACAAACTAAAACATTATTTGATAATTGGATAAAAACGCTGGCTCATGTTTCATTGCAACCAGTCATTTTATTTTCATCCTTGTCTCTTTTAAACCAGTTAATGTATTTAGTTCTATACAACCTCACAAATTTTTCTGCATGCTATCAATGCTTAATTAGTGTAAATTTTTTATCGTATGATCTGTGTCTTATGAAATCAATATTACCTCTTGGGTATAGTCCTGGTACTAGTGTTGATGTTGCGCTCAGTACTGGAGAAAGGGCTGGTGGGCACTTTGCAGCATTACCTATAGATCTAATCCAGGCATTTATATATCTCATCATTGCTAGTGCAATGGAAGCTTTTGTTTCTATATCAGAAACTATGGCGCAGGCGTTGTTCAGCTCTGGTTATGGAGTTGCTCAAAGTGTTAGTCATATTTCTAGGAGCGCATCACAAGCTATGCTGTCAACTGTTGGCCTTGATGATAGAACCCAAAATATGATACATAACATCAAGCAGGGAATGAGTAAAGATCGTAGCAAAATTGAAGCTAAATTGCCTGATACACCAAAGCAAGCAGATGGGAAAGGGAGTGCTGGCAGAGAAATGAGCAAATCTGAAACACTAAGCCAGCCAGATAAGCAAAAGGATTCTGATAAAACAAAAGGACAAGTCAAGGAAGATTGATGAGATATATGGAGTAACTAATTAAAAAGATATTTGAAGTAAGGTTTTAGAAATTTATTCTGTATTGGAAAAAGTTTAGGTATGCAATCACGCTTAGGCAAATGTTGGTTTAGGTTATTAATTTTGGTAATCTGTGTTCTGGTTACAGGTTGTAGTAAGAATGATATGCCTTTTCCAAGGTGCATATCTGCTGATTATTTTGGTCCTGAACCCATTGCAATTGGTGCTCATTTTCCAATCGGTCATGATGCGTTTTTTCCAGAAGGTGAAAGTGGAGAACCTATTGATCCTGAAACCGGAGAAATCAATTATGGTTTTCACCCTAATCAAGTAGTGAAGTGGAAGGATACCGGCCTTGAAACCAATGGAGATAGTTTAGTAGTACGAGTAAATGGTGCATGGACATCTTGGAGCAATAGTAATAAGAAGAAATCTCAAAGTAGTTATAGTTTGGAAAGTTTGGAGCAGTTAAAATATGCAACCAAATTTGAAAGAGGGAAAGGTGAAAACAGTCTGCCTGACTTTCACTTAGTTTGTAATGATTATAAACCTAGCATACAAAAATTTTCAAGTAAGCCTAAAGAAAGTTGCACTGTAAAGTGCAAGTGCATTAATGAAGATGATAGCGCAAATACAGTATCACGTGGTGCTCCATGTTGGTTTACTAACGGCCATGGTGCTTATCTTTTATTTAAAAGGCCTAGCGATTCTAGTCCTAACGAAAATTTAAAATCCATGCGTAACCCTGAGTCTCCTACTGTACATCTAGGTTACAATTCCGTAGCGGAAGATGGAAGTGGGCTTTTTACTTTAGACAGAGATAACACCACATTACAGGACAGGAGTTGTAATACGGTGAGGTTAGAAAAAGGATGGAAAATATATGTAAAGATATTAGATAGATATTATCTAGATAATGCAGGTGGCTACTCTTTTGAATTTTTGAGCGGAGTGCAGAAACCAAGTAACTTTGGATTTTTTGATTACATTTATAACTATCTAAAATGTGTATTATTGATTAACGAAAATTGTAAAAAGCATTTTGATAGCAATGATCCTGCAGCTGCACAGGCGATGTTCGAAAATATAGCTGAAAAAAGTACGAGCTTTCACAATTTTGTTCTTTCCTTGCTTGTTCTATTTATAGTGATTTCATCGCTTCTTTATCTTTTTGGAATGATAAGAGAAACTAAGCATGATATGCTCATCAGAATGATGAAAATCACTCTAGTAATAGTGCTTATATCTCCTGGAAGTTTTAGATTTTTCTATGATCATTTTCTTGTTTTATTTGTTAAAGGTCTTGAACAATTGATAAGCATAATTACTAATTTTGCTCCCAACATGAACACCGGAGGTAATTCAAACGTTGCTCAAGGAAATGAAGCTAAATTGTTTAGCTTCATGGAGGATATGTTTAATAAGTTTTTTGCTTACTCTGTTTGGAAAAAGTTTGCAGCATTTTTACATTATCAAATGTGGGCAAGTCTCCTTATGATACCGGCAATTTTTATAGGGATTGTCTTATATTTCCTGCTGTGTATGTATGCTTACATAATATTCCTTTCTGGTTTTATGGGTATAGCTTTTCTTGTAGCTATAATGCCGCTATTCCTAATCTCTATTTTATTTTCACCACTGAAAAGTCTATTTGAGGGTTGGATAAAATTCTGTATTAGTTTCTGTTTGCAATCAATTATGATATTTACCCTGCTGTCATTACTTGCTGCGATGATAATGAATACCTTTTATAAACAGTTAGGCTTTACTGTGTGCTATAATAAATGGCTTGAAATAAAGTTATGTGCTCCAAAATGGGTATTTGGTGGTTTTTGTATAATTGATAAAGAATACTTTAGCTGGACTCCAGGGCAAATTTTTGTACCTTATGCTATTGGAGAGGCTTCTACATTGAACGTAGATAAGAATATAGAAGGTATAGAAAAACTAAGCAGAATAGGTGGTACAGTAAAGTTTACTGGTGGCGCTGGATATATCCCTCTTCCACCAGATTACATTAATAAAGGTTTTCGTTATATAGATTATCCTTTCTTTAATCCAATTCCTGGAACTAAAGATAATCCAGCAGACCACTATATTGCGGAAAGTGATATGATAGTTAGTAATGGCTGTAGTGCAAAAGATCTAGTACGCTTAACAAATAGTTTATCTCATGCATCAGAGAGGGCTGACATTATATTACTGATCAACAATATAGAGAAAAGGATAGGTGATGTTAGTGAAATAATAAAACGCTACTGTCAAGATATAAATAAATGCAATAGTTATAGGGAAATAATTAATGAAATAAGATCTTTAGTGCGGAGTGCGATAAAAAAACAAGGTTGTAGAATACTGAAACTTCATGATTTATATAAGGATCCCAACAGTGAATACTGTCAGAAATGTAAAGATTGTGAGGATTGCAAAAATTATAAAGAAAATAGTGATTACCAAAGGGTGCAAGACATACAGAGAGGTTATTTAATCAACGCAGGAGAGATCTTTGTATTGTTCTTGCTTTCGTTTTTGATGTTTTCTTTGAAGGAGTTTGTACAACAGATGGGCTCAAGCATTGCCGGTGGTGGGTTTGGTGTTTACAATATATCTAGTATGTATCAAGCATCACCTGTGACTGGTTTAATGCAGGGATTAAAACAACAGATGCAAGATAAAATTGGTGGAGGGCTAGAGTCTTTAGGTAATTGGGCTACTCATGTACCGGACAGATTAGCTGGAGGTACAGCTAATTTGCTAGGTAGAATACCAGGAGTTGGGGGTGTGCTGAAATATGCTATTAATGTGCCACGTAAGCTTGTAGGTGCTACTATTGAAGCAACAAAATTTGCAACATCACCTAAAAATGATGTTGATAAGCTTGAGGAAAAAATCTACAGGGCGTTTGGAATTGATAAAGAAGATATTGCACATAGAAGAATTGATAAATATTTAGAATATTATAAAGGATATGTAGGATCACATTTGGGCTATACAATAGAAGATGCTATGAAGTTTACTTGGGAACATGGTCTCGACTCTATAGGAATTAACCCTGCTACAGGAGAAAAGGATGGTTACCAGCATAATCTACTCTATAGAGCAAAAACATATAGACGGGAATTTCTTGAGAAGCTTCATGATTACACTATCGGCCGTAAGAGAGAACCAGAAAAAGACAATCCTGATCAATCAAATAAGGTAGAACGAGAGTTAGGCACGGAACTAGTAAGAGATAACCATGATCAGTCACTAGAAGAAGGCGACCCTCTTCGACTACGAGGGGGAGGTCAGCCAGATAAGGTAGTACGAGAACTAAGCACAGAACAAGAAGACAAGCCTAATCAACTACAGCATGATCAGACAACAGAAGAAGATAAGCCTGATCAATCAAATGAAGTGACACGAAATTTAGGCACGGAACCAGAAAATTTAAAAAACACTACAGAAGCTATAGAAAGACGTGCCGAAAGAGCTAGAAAAAAAGAAGAAAGAGATCAGAATGATGTTGATGATTTTGGGTCTGTTTTTGAAGGTATGGAAAAGCGTACTGAAAGAGAAGGAAGAAGAAAGCAAAATGAGGTTTACAGTCCTTTATCACTTTTTGAGATGAATACTTCAGAAGCGATAGAAAAACGTGCTGAAAGAGCTAGAAGAAAAGAAGAAAGAGATCAGGAAGACAAAAGTTATGATACCTCATCACTTTTTGGAGAAGACAGAGAACGTGAGGGTAGTGAAAGAGCTGATAGCAGAGGTGATAATGACGAGGAATCTTAATTTTAAAGGACTAAGTTATTATGGTCTTCAGCAAGACGAAGATGGTAATATCAAGTTAAACGATTACAATGATGTTTTAAATGCGCGCAGAGCGAGGGTAGATTTGTTACTAGATAGCACTAAGCAAGGTGATGTTAGTCTTTCAAAGCTAAATAAAGCTCTGAATGAGAGACTTATAGATGATAAAGGGCTATCGTCAGAATTTGACAAAGAAGACAAAGAAATTGCACAGAAGGAGCTTAAGATGTTCTCTATTTTAGACGATCTTGATAATCTTGCAAACATTGAAAGTGAAGATCTATTAGAGGTTAGTTTGTTACTATCAGATCTTAGTTTTATAGAGAGAAATATTGTGTTGAATGCCGATCAGAGTTCTGATCTAATAGGGTTCAAAAGTCTATTTATAGAAAAAAAAGCATCTGGTGAGGAATATAGTGATGAAGAGTGTCACAATTTCCTCGATAGTATAGAGAAAATCAATACTTTAATTAAGTTAGAGTTAGAAAGTAGAATTGAAGGGATGGGTCATGATGAAAAAAACAACCATGATGATTTACAAGACGAGATTGGTCGTGCAATCAGTATAGAGAATAAATCAAAGAAAAGCGATTGATCTTGCGTTCCTCCACAAGCAACCTTCTTTCTATTAGACTGCTGAAGCTATGTTGACATTAAATGTGTATTATAAATAATTAGTTAACTTCGAACTTGTTTTATATGTTACGTGTTATTGCGGGTAAATATCGTGGAAGAAAAATAACTACAGGCAAGAATTTAGCTGCACGGCCCACTATGAGTAGTGTCCGAGAAGCAATATTTAGTATACTTTCTTCAAGAAAACCTATTTATAACCTAAATGTACTTGATTTATTCTGCGGAAGTGGCTCTTTTTCATTTGAAGCACTTTCTCGAGGTGCTAAACATGCATTCATGGTAGATTCAGATTATTACAATTTGCAACTGCCTAAAAAAACAGCAGAAGATTTTGGAATTACGAACGATATCACGTTAATTTGTTGCAATGCTAACGGATTACCAAGACCTATTTCAAAGTGCGATATAGTTTTTATGGACCCACCTTATAATATCAATCTGGTTAACTCAACTTTAGACGAGTTAGCTCACTCAGGCTGGTTAAATGATAATGCGTTAATAATTCTAGAAATGAGGAAAAATGAAGGTTTTGAGTGCAATAAAAACTTCAATATAATTGTGGAGCGTACCTACGGTATTGCAAAAATAATTTTTCTTTCTTCACTCACTTGAATTTCTTTTGTAAACATCTATAGCTAAGCTAAGTAAGATTTTTCCGAGGACTGAAAGAAAAAATCAATTCGTTTTGGTGGGAATACGGTGTGTAACAGCAAATCAATACGAGTTGATATACTAGAAGAAGCAGTATGGAAAGAAATGAAGATGGTACTCAAAGAACCAGAGGCAATGACTAAGGAATATCAGCTCAGACTCGTAAAACATGAAAGTACGCAAGCAAAGGATTAACTTGAAAAGCGTGCAAGTAAAATAGAACAAGGTATAGAAAAATTAGCTTATGTATATGCAAGGGGTCATATAACGAAGGAAAAGTATGACTTAGAAGTTGAGAGCATGGAAAAGGAGTTAAAGGAATCAGAGATCAAAGGGAAGAAGCTATCGATGAAAAGAGTCTACAGAGAGAATTAGATTTTATCACAAACAGTGTAGAAAGTTTTTCCTCTGAGAGAGCTTAATCAAGCAGACTATGAAACTAAACTTGATATAATAAGAAAGTTAGTTCAACGCATTGAAATTGACGATGATAACGTACATATAGTGTTTCGATTGAAAGAACTTACTCTCGAAAGGCAAAAAAAAGTGTTCAACATTGTATCGGGATGCCAGTGTCAGCTACTTGCATGACATCCTCTTGCTTCTATAGGTGTCTTTATCTCGTCTACTTTATTTTGCCACACAGATACAATGGTTTCACATAAACCTGATAGTTTATCTATTTTGAAAAAGAAGGACCACCAACACCTTCAGCGTTTGCATCACTAAATTTACTTGCCACTTTATCAATAGTCCAAACGAGTGGTGTAACAACGAGCGCAGCAGCCCAGATAACAGCACTAACAGCATAATCCAAAACTGCATTAACAAATTCAGATAATGCTCCACTATGGTTCCATGCCTTAAGTGACAACATGGATGAATAATCTATCAATGATTTTGTATTTTCTGCAAAATCATAGCTACCTACTACTTTCGCCAATCCTTTTGCCGGCCAATATGATAGATACGCCAATGCTAGATATATAAAGGTTGTAGGGCTATATTAGCTAATGTATAAGTAGTAAGATAAGTCAGAGAATGACACCTCAAACTA
Source organism: Wolbachia endosymbiont of Kerria lacca (assembly GCF_051602725.1). Lineage (NCBI taxonomy): Bacteria > Pseudomonadati > Pseudomonadota > Alphaproteobacteria > Rickettsiales > Anaplasmataceae > Wolbachia > Wolbachia endosymbiont of Kerria lacca. The sequence goes on along the minus strand of NZ_CP192272.1, from coordinate 706,733 downwards.
CCAAAAGCTACATTTTTCACTGGCTCAATAACACTATTAATATAATAAACGGACTTATAGAAACTATTTTGTGGAACTTCGTTACCTTCAACGCTTTTTCTAGGAATATCTCCGAACTTAGCATATCTACTAAAATTCTTGAATAAACTTGACATATTACCCCTCTAAAAATAAAAAATAATTACCTTGTCAGTATAGTTCATTTTAGAATAACTGCAATAAACATCTTACAAATTATGTGTTGCGCAAAAGCACATATTAACATACCATCGAAAATAAAGAGGTCAGCATGAGTTTTACTTTACCTGAGTTGCCATATGATAAAGCAGCTTTAGAACCTTACATATCTGCAAATACATTGAATTTTCATTATGATAAGCACCATAAGGGATATTTAAATAAACTCAACGAACTGGTTGAAAACACAGATTATCAACATATGGAAATTGAGGAATTAGTAACGAAAGTTCATGGAAATAATAATACAGTTCCTATTTTTAACAATGTAGCACAAGTTTGGAATCACACTTTTTATTGGAATTCAATGAAAAAAAATGGTGGTGGTAAACCTAAAGATGATGGTCTTCTAGCAAAAAAAATTCAAGATGATATTGGTGGCTTTGACAAATTTTGTGAAGAATTTTCAAATTATGGAGTAAGCCAATTTGGTAGTGGATGGGTGTGGTTAGTGCTTGAAAAAGGAAAACTCAAAATCACTAAAACTCCAAATGCGGATCTACCGCTAATTTATGGCCAGGTGCCACTACTTACTATGGATGTATGGGAGCATGCATACTATTTGGATTGCCAAAATCGCAGAATTGACTACATAAAAGTTTTTCTTGATCATTTGATCAATTGGGATTTTGTAGAAGAGAATTTAAAGAAGAATATATAAGATGAATATACCACAAGTAACAAAACTAGATAATGGTCTGCGCATAATAACTGAGAGAGTGCATGAAGTTGATTCCGTAGCTTTAAATATACGAGTTGGTGTTGGCAGTAGAGCTGAAAGTGCAAGTCAAAATGGAATATCTCATTTCCTAGAGCACATGGCTTTCAAAGGAACAAAGACAAGAACTGCTTTTGAAATTGCAAAAGCTTTTGACGATATAGGTGGAGCCTTCAATGCCTGCACCGGTAGAGAAAGCACCAGTTATTATGCAAAGGTTCTTAAAAAAGATATAAAAACTGGCATTGATATATTAATAGATATATTAATGAATTCTACATTTCCAGAGGATGAATTGGAACGCGAAAAGGGTGTTGTAATACAAGAGATTTTTCAAACTAATGATTCACCGAGCGATATCATTTTTGATAAGTATTTTGAAGCAGCTTATAAAGATCAACCATTTGGTAGATCAATCCTGGGCACGCAAGATACTGTCAAATCTTTTACTCGAGAAGATCTGAATAACTACATAAAGGAGCATTACTTTGGCGGAAATATGATATTTGCTGCTGCAGGAAATGTTGAGCATGAGGAAGTTGTTCAATTAATCAAAGACTTTCTCTCAAAGATTCATTCAAAAGAGCTGAAAAAAAGCGAGAATGCAGGTTATACCAGTGGTGAGTATCGAGAGCATCGTAAATTAGATCAGGTGCACTTGTTAATTGGGCTACCTAGTGTTTCCCGTGATGATAATAAATATCACACATTTAAAGTGCTTGATTCTATACTGGGAAGTGGCATGTCATCACGCCTGTTTCAGGAAGTAAGAGAAAAGCAGGGTCTTGCTTACTCCATTTACTCATTCAACTCTAGCTATGCTGATACGGGAATGCTTTCGATTTTTGCTGGTACAGATAGTAGTAATCTAGATAAGCTTTTAAAATCCATAACGACAGAGCTAAAGAAATTGTCTACAGATGATTTAAAGGAAGAAGAAGTAAATAGAGTAAAAGAACGAGTAAAATCTCAAATTTTAATGTCACGCGAAAGTGTTAGCTCACGTGCTGAAACATTAGGACACTACTACGGTAACTATAATAAATACATCAGTAAAAACGAATTAATAGAAAAAATTAGTGCTGTTACTATTTACGATATAAAAAAAGCAGCAGAAGAATTGCTATCTCAGCATGAAAAAATTACTTTAGCTGCGATTGGAGAAATTAATTCACTGCCAAGTTACGATAAAGTGGTTTCTATGCTTAGTGTACTTTAGTTATGTTGCTTATGCTCACTAAAAAGTTCAATGAATGGTTGCAAAATCCTTTCTATAAAAAGTTTGCTTTCTGGTTCATCGCGTATACCACTAATCATTTTATTGAAAGTTTTTTCGCTGTTTTGTAAAAATAAATAGCTTTCTACTGATTGCACAATAGACAAGGCAGTTAAAACTCCTCCTATCACTAAACAAGAAGCTATAGCAGGTACAGTACCCACTGCAATTCCAGTTGCGATTAATGATAAACCAGCTAAGAGTGTAAAGGCTGAAACGCAAAACGCTATTTGATGTTTTTCTTTATTTTTAACCATAAATGCCTCACAAAAATTATATTTCTAGTATATCCGTATATATAATGTACTGTCAAGTTTTTAAAGAAGATTAAAAAATGCAACGCACATGTGCAAAATATGAACTAGGTATATAATTCACAATGCAGCGGTATTTCACTAATCCAATTATTTTTTTCCTGATCTAGCCTATCATTCAATATTGCTTGTCTTATTGATTCCATCAACTTATTCATGAAGAAAACATTGTGAATGGTAACGAGTGTATAAGCCAGCAACTCTTTAGCTTTCAGTAGATGGTGTATATAGGCTCTTGAATGTTTTCTGCAAGTAAAGCACAAACAGTCATTTTCAATTGGGTTATCATCTAGTTCGAATCGTTGATTTCGCAAATTAATATGCTCTTTACGCTTTGAAGAAATAGAATCTCTGTTTTTTACTTTAACAAGCGCGCCACCATGTCTTGCGAGGCGAGTTGGATGCACGCAATCAAATGTATCAACTCCAAGCTCTACTCCACGAAAAATGTCTACAATTCCACCAATACCAAGCAAATGAGTAGGCCTATCTTTTTTTAAATGTTCCATAGTAAAGGAAACTACATCATACATCTGCTCTTTACTTTGACCAAGTGATCCACCTATTGCTTGACCAAAAAATGGCAAATCGTTGATAAAATCACAACTTTCTCTACGCAAATCTTGATACACTCCGCCTTGACTAATTCCATAAAGCGCCTGTTTGCCATCATTATTTTTTTCAAACTTATTTAAAGAACGTTCAGCCCATCTATGGCTCATGAGCATTGATTTTCTTGTGTATTCTTTACTGACATGGAATGGAGTACATTCATCTAAAACTAGGATTAAATCTGCACCTAATTTTTGTTGAATTTGTATCGACTTTTCAGGAGTTAGACAATAAGTTTTACCATTTATGTAAGAACGAAAAATTGCCCCATCCTCGTTAATTTTGATCAGAGTTTTTTGCTTCTGTCTTATTCCCTTTATTTCTTCCGAAACTGACCCGTGCCCTAAACTAAATATCTGGTATCCACCAGAATCAGTGAGCATTGGCCCACTCCATCCCATCATCTTGTGCAAGCCACCAAGCTTTGCCACAGTATCCTCTCCCGGTTGGAGCATTAGGTGATAGGTGTTGGAAAGTATTATCTGAGTACCTGCTTCTCTGATTCTCTCGATATCTGCAGCTTTAATAGCAGCTTTGGTTGCACAAAATATAAATGCTGGTGTTTCTATACTTCCATTTGGAATTTTGATCGTTCCAACTCTTGCAGAACCTGATTGCTTAGTTATCCTAAACGAGAACTTTTCCATCTATTTACTTGAAAGTTCTGCTATGATATTTTCCACTTTTTCAGGAGTGAGGTTTTCATAAAAGTCATTATTGATCTGCACCACAGGGGCATTAACGCATGCACCAAGACATTCAACTTCCTTTAAAGTAAATAGATTATCTTTAGTAGTTTCACCGATATTGATTCCTAGTTTCTTTTTAAAGGTATTTAACACTTCTTCGCTATTGCACAACCAGCAAGGAGTTGTTCTACAAATTTGTATGAGATATTTACCTACTGGTTTTAAATTATACATGGTATAAAAATTTGCCACTTCATACACGCGAATATGTGGAATATGAAGCATGTCAGCAACGTAGCGCATGGCAGATTCAGGAACCCATCCGCATTGTTCTTGAACCAGGTATAGTAAAGGCATGACGGCACTACCTTCTCTACCTTTAGGATACATCTCTATAGACTTTTTCGCTTTTCTGAGGTTGTCTGATGTAAAACTAAACTGCTCTTCTTTCTCTTTCATCTAATAAAGTTCGTGTAAATCTCAACAAATTATACTTGAAGAGTTAACAATTGCAATTGTTGGTTTTTTGAGCTCTACAATATTATATCTGTAGAGTGGGTGCATTCAATTTGTGAATTCTTTACTGCTACTCATTTTCCATATTTCGCTTTGCAGATTATAAAGGTATTAATTTCTTAATTTTAGTTAAAATTTTATTGACGTTACATATAGAAATAATCATAATAGCGTTTTATTAAAATTTTAAATATAATTATTTCTATATTAAGTAGATTATTTAGAGTTAATACAACTACACTGAAAGTTAAAGAAGCGATAGGTTTTAACCCAGTAAACGTAGGGTTGATTGAAGGAAATGGAGTTACTTATGGACTCAGCTATCAAGATAACGGCAATGGAAGCAGTAGAGTAAAGTTACTTATTAGCTCACTATATCAATCAAAAACATACGAGTGTGATACAGGTGTTAACGTAGCAAATGAATTTAAGGGCCAATTATCTCCCACACTAATAGAAAATTCAGCTGAAGTAGATAAAGTTGGAGTTATCTTTCCTACAGAAGAAATTAACAAAAAAGAAAAGTGCATCAAAGGCTTAACATTCAACACTTACGAAATCAAGCATTCAACTAATGTTCCCTTAGTTGAATACGTAGGAAAAGTAAAATTGTACAAGAACATTGATATAAATAATCTTGCAAATGAAGACAATAGTTACTTTCAACCAAAAGCAGTAAAAGTTGGTAATGGTAATGTCATTGTAATTGCTCATAACTTAAAGGATCAAATTTTAGTTTCTTGGTACTTAGAATTAAAAGTAGATGGAAAGTTCAGAGCTTTACCTGGAAAAGCAGGTATTATAGAAAGAAAATTATTCAAATTTGACAATCCAGGGCAATTAGTACTAGATGAAAATACGATGCTTTATGCACAGATGAGAAAGATTACTAAAAATCAAGAAGTAAGAACAAACATTTTTAAATTTGATGTGGCTGAAGTAGTTCAGAATCTGAAAGATAGAAAGGGAGCTAATGACTTTTTGCTTGGTAATAAAAGCGGCCAATTAAATATAGCACCATCTACTATCTATAATCCAGGAAAAATAAACTTTTTACAGTATGTAAGACGAACTGAAGGTGATGATTTAGTTGCTTTTCTTGCGAAAAAACAATCTTCTAATACGCAAGAATTGCATTTAGCAAGGCTTGCTAAGAGAGGACCAAAATCAAATTTTACTGTTTGTGAATGTGAAGATCCTATAGAACAATTGTATGTTAAAGACAATGGTCAAGGAGGTTTTATCGTCACTGCGGTAAGTGGAGAGAGTATTATAACTTTTAATAGAGAGAGCTCTGGAAAATCTTCTGAAGCAACGATAATACCGACAAGCAGTATCAAAGCTCTCAGTGATTTTGTTAATATCATTAACGGCCAATTGATGCCTAGTATTATTTCCAGCAGTACTGTGGCTCCTATAACTGTTACAGAGACGGTTGTGACTTCTAAGAAAACGACGACTGCTGCAATTACTAGCACAACAGAAACCGACACTGTAAAGACTACCAAATTAACAACAGAAGCATCAACTATCATTGTACCAACTTCCATAATGAGTAAATCTTCAACAGAGTCAACAACTCAGGCAAGTACAGTAACAGTGGAGTCAACAACAGTAGCATCAACTACCACTGCACCTACTTCTACAACGAGTAGGCCTTCAACAGAGTCAACAATTCAAACAAGTACAGTAACAGTGGGGCCAACAACAGTAGCAAAAACAACTACTACTCCACAAGCGACCACAGTTGCTACAACGTCAACTAGTGTGCCTTCGGAAACTGAGACAAGTACTGTAAAATCTACAGCAGCGACTGTTGAGTCAACTTTTACAGCAAGCAGTACTACGATGAGTAGGCCTTTAACAGAATTAACAACTAAGATGAGTACGGCATCAGAATCAACAACAGTAGCTGAAACTATTGCGACCTCACAAGCGACTATGATTACTACAATGCCAACTAATGTGCCAACAACAAACTCAGAGGCAACTATACAAACAGTGTCCACTATATCAAATACTGGAACAAAGGTAACAACTCCTTTGTTCACTACAACTTTACTTCCTCAAACTACTCCTTCACCACAGCCCGCTCAGCTTGCTATAGAGTCTAATAGGGCAGGAATGATAGGTGGGTCTTTGGTTGGAGCGATAATAAGTATTGCTGGAATTATAGGATTCATAACATACAAATATGTTAAGGGTCGTAATTCTGCCCCTGTGTTAGAACTAACTAATTTCAATGATAGAAGGCGATCATCTTCAAGTGGCAATAGCGATGAAGAAATTTTTATCGCTAATAACAGAATGAGACATATATCTATGCGAACTATGGATCAATCTGAAACAGTGCTAAACAGTATATCGGTGGAGAGTAGTAGTCGGTCAAGAAGTAGCTCATCGTCTTCAAGCGGTGGACCAGGATCTTGACTGACTGAGCTAGAGTCTAAAAGTGAAAAAAGCTTATCTTGGGATAGCGATGATGTACCGGAATATCACCTTTAGCTATTTGTCTGAATGTTTTTAGTATGTAGACTGTTAGGAAATTTTCTTTTGCTTTTATGATTTTAATGTTAAAGTATAATTCCTAGGTGCAATAAGTAGCTGCTGTTGTGTGATAAACACAGCAGAGGAAAGTCCGAGCTCCAAGAAAAGGTAGTGACGGGTAACGCCCGCCGGAGGTAACTCCAGTTATAGGGCTACAGAAAATTACCGCCTAAATATTATTAGGTAAGGGTGAAAAGGTGTGGTAAGAGCACACCATAACAATGGCAACATTGGTAGTCAAGTAACCAACACTAGGAGCAAGATTAAATAGAAGTAGATTTTATGTTTTTCTCATATCTACTCGGGTAAATCGCACGAAGTAAATGGTAACATTTACTCCAGATAAATAGCTACATAAACAGAACTCGGCTTATATTTCACCTAGGCAATGCATGAATGTCAGCCATACTATGTAAATGTATCAAACATTTCACATACCCTGTACGCTCAATTTGACCACCTATATTCCTTTTACTTCTTGGCTTATCTCTTTATTTTATTGTCCCAAATTTGGGAGAAAAACCCTGGACTTGAAGTCCATCCTTTTAAGAATATAATTTAAAGGTGAAAAATCTGAAAGAATGTGGAATATTATAGAAAAAGCAGTCACTCTGTATATATATCACATAGTGTGGATAACAAAATATCGATATCCAGTACTAGTTGGAGATATTGGACAGAAAGCTAAAGAAGTTGTACAAGAAGTATGTGCAAATAATCAAGTAGAAATTATCAGAGGTAGAGTTGCGTCAAGTCATGTACACGTATACGTTTCTGTACCCCCATACTTAAGTATTAGTAAGTTAGTGCAGTTAATAAAAGGAAAAAGTTCCAGAAAAATCCAGCAAAACTTTCCAGAGCTAAAAAAGAGATATTGGGTTGTGGGCAGTAGGCTAGTTTGTCAGGACTAGCGGAAATGTAACTGACGAAATGATAAAAAATTATATTGAAAATCACTCTAAAAAAGAAGATAAATTTGGTGACTTTCAAGTCGAAAGTTAGCATTCTATGCTCTCTCTCAATCTTTGGATTTTAATCCATAGTGGTTGAATTCCTTTTGAACTTAACAAAGCTTGAATTTTAACCGAGCTTTTCCTTTAACTAGTCATTCTCTATCTCTAAAGCCTTACTTTCTTACCTATAACTTTTTAGCTCCGCTTCCAACTTTTCTATCTTTTGTTGCAAATCTTTGTAAAGTTCTAAAAGACTGACCACGTTACCTCACTTTTAGGATTAGTTTTTATCTTACTAAATCTACCTTTTCGCTTCTTCAATCAACAAGTAAATAAAGCATTTCATGCGCTGTCCTTGACTTGTTCTGCTTGATAGTCACTACTGCTTTCGCTTATATTAACACTAGAGTATTCTTCATCGTCAACATACTCTTTTAGAACATATCCTCTACCCCAAACGGTTTCTATGTGGCTTATTCCGTCATTTGCACTTTCAAGTTTTTTACGTAATTTACACATAAAAACATCAACTATTTTGTTGTCTGAAGGTTCGTCCAAGCCATTGTAAAGATGGTTTAAAAACATTTCTTTTGTCAACACTGCTCCTTTACGCAATGCCAGCAATTCTATCATGGAATACTCTTTGTTAGTAAGGTGAACTGTTTTGCCTTTTACCTCAACAATCCTGTGATCAAAATTGATATTCATATTACCAATCTTTATCACTGATTCGGGATGGCCTTTAGTACGTCGGACTATGGCCTTAATTCGAGCTAATAATTCGCTCTTGTGAAATGGCTTGGTTAAGTAATCGTCGGCACCATACCCAAGTCCTTTAGCTTTATGGTTGGCAGCGGAGATACACGAAAGTATTAAAACAGGAACTTTGATTTTTGCACTTCTTAATCTTAACAGTATATCATATCCATCAATATCACCAGGCAGGTGTATATCTAGAATAACTAGATCGTAACAGTCTCCACCCGAGGAAACCATATTATTGTTATAATCTTGTGCAGAAGTAACAACGTCGCAAAAATGTCCATCAGAAGTTAAGGCATTAACTACAGTCCTTGCACTTACTTGATCATCTTCAATTAATAATATACGCATATTTTACACCCCATAAATAATTTATAATTTTAGTAATATATATAACCAAGGAAAGTAACAAATCAAATTTTTATTAATGAATAATAGAAATTACACTTATTAATTAATAGTTAATGTGTCGTTCCAAAATTATACAAATAGATCTAAAATACAATAGATATACTATAATAATACTATTTTTAGTAAATATTGAATAGAAGCTATTTTTATTAAAAGAATACTTAGGTTAATAGATATTTAAACTATTTTATACTTTTATGTTATATTTTTAATTTACTTATTCTACAGTTTTAAATTATAAGTAATACTTTCAGGAATATTGAGTGGTAATATCAGTTTTAGGTGCTGGCGCATGGGGTACAGCAATTGCGATTTCATTAAGTGGTAAGAAAAATGTAATTTTGTGGACTCGCAATAAGGCCATATTTGAATCAATTAAAGAGAAAAGAGAAAGTGACAAGCTACCTGATTGTCCAATTTCTGATAATGTATCAGTAAAATTAGCTATTGAAGATGCAGTGAATGCTTCAGTAATAATTCTAGCTGTTCCCACTCAGTCTCTAAGGGAGATATGTCATCAATTGAATGATTGTAACCTAAAAAAAAATGTAGCAATAATTTTGGCTTGTAAGGGAATAGAAAAATCTACATTAAAATTACCTAGTGAAGTAGTCAATGAAGTTTTACCTAATAATCCTCTTGCTGTTTTTTCTGGTCCTAGCTTTGCTATAGAAGTTGCAAGAAAATTACCATATTCGATGGTTCTTGCATGTCAAAATGAAGTATTAGGTTTAAAATTAGTATCAGAGCTACAGCAAGAAAATATTAAATTGTACCTTAGTAGCGATGTTATAGGAATACAGGTTTGTGCAGCGTTAAAGAATGTTTTTGCTATAGCATGTGGGGTTGTTCTAGGTAGGTTTGGGTTTAATGCTCATGCAGCATTAATTACGAAAAGTATGAGTGAAATTAAGGCTTTATACTCAGCAAAAGTTGGTGACGGCAATGTAGATATAAATACACTACTTGGACCAGCATGCTTAGGCGATTTGGTTGTGACATGCACATCATTAAATTCAAGAAATCTATCTTTTGGATCTAAAGTAGCTAATAGTAATGGTTCTAGTGCTCAGCAGATTTTATCAGAAGGTAAGTCGGTAATTGAAGGTTTTAACACTGCTAAGTCTGCATTTGATTTAGCAGAAAAGCTAAAGATAAAAATGCCCATATGTGAAGCGATCTATAGATTGCTATATGAAAATACTTCTATAGAAGATACTATTTCTGTTCTTGTAAATTAGTTTTATATTTCGGTATATTGTGAAATTTTTATATAAATTAATATCAACATGGTGGCTATCTGGCACGGTAAAACACATGCCAGGTACTATAGGCAGCTTGGCTGCTTACCCAATTGTTCCTATATTACTCAATGACAGAATTTTAGGTACAGCAATTATTTTTTTTTTATTCTTAGTTGGATTATGGTCTACAGGCAATTATATACAACATTACAAAGCTCCGCATGATCCAAAAGAGGTAGTAATTGATGAAGTAGTTGGTCAATTGCTGACAGTACTTCTAGTTTCAATATTATTAGAACAAGAAATGAATAGCTCTGTATTGTTGGTGTGCTTTTTCTCCTTTAGGTTTTTTGATATAATAAAAGTGTGGCCTATAAATTTGATTGATAAAAATACAAAAGGTCCTTTAGGTATTATGCTAGATGATGTTGTAGCTGCAATTTTAGCCTTTGTTTTTATAGGAGCCTTTTATTGTTTATTGTTGATTTATGCAGAATAAAAAAATTTGTTATTCAAGCTTAATTATTCAGAACCTAAAGGATTATATACTTTATGCAACGAATTTGTCCAAGTGGGAAATACATGACGAATTTGATAATGTTATATTTACAGTAAATGGTACCAGAGAATCGTTATTTAATTTTGTGTTTTGTGAAGATCAATGTACTGAGCTTTCCATATGCAGAACTCTAGATTATCTCAAAGCACGAAATATAGAAGCAACATGGATAATAAGTCCACGTATAAAAATAGGGGGTATTTTAGAAAAATGCGAAATAAAACACGTTAACGCACCAAAAAAAGTTTTACTCAATATAAAAGATTATTTTTTGCCTGATGATGCTGTTCCAAATTTGAAGTTCAATGTTGTAAATAGTAGTGAGCTCTTAGAGCAATTAGATTTACACACTTCTAAAATTTTTTATCATAGAATTAGTATTGTTAGCACGTTTTTTCGCCAATTATCGAATTATGATGATAAGAGCTCAAGGTTAAGATTTTTTCTTGTAATGCTAAATAACGAAATTGTTGGAACATGCGGTCTTTATATTCAAGACAGCATAGCTGGTTTTTATAGCGATGGAGTTTTACCAATTTACAGGGGTCGTGGAATAGGAACTCAAATGGTTCTAGAAAGAATAAAGATAGCTAGGCAATTTGAATGCAAATACATAGTAGCACATTGCATGAAATCTTCTGTAAACCTTTATAAGAGATTAGGCTTTAGGGTATTTGGCAATCTTCACTTATATACCTCTTCAGTACAATCTCTTTGCTGAGAGGTTACAAATTTTTATATTTGTTTTGGAATGCCATGTTTTTTTTGTATGAAATAGTTTTACTACTAATTCTAGTATTCTTCTTTTTCTCATATTCTAAATTAAAAATTAGTAATAAAATTAAGGACTTACAACATCAAAATGTTATCATAAATAATTTAATAGATACTGTGAATGATGGATTTTATATTTGGGACGCAAAAAAACGTATAGAAAAATTTTCTCCCAATTTACTAATTTTGCTTAATACTGTTTTTTATTCATTTAATGAGTTTGTAAATTTTTTTGAGCAATCAGAAAGCTTAATTAAAAGTTTTGCTGAGGCAAAGGAAATAAATAAATCTTTTACTCTAGATTTAAAGTCAAAAGACAGTGAGGTTTATTGCACATGTTATGGTAAAAGCATAATAGATTATTCTAATAATGTGATTGGTGTGTTGTTATGGATAAGGAATATCTCCGATTATAAGATAAAAGCTAATGAACTTGAGTTAGAAAATAGTAAGCTTATGCGAGAATTGGAGAACTATAAAAAAATTTTTGACTCTTTACCATTTCCAATACTGAAGCACAATAAGAATAAAAAAGTAAGGTTTTATAACTTATTTTATGATAAATATATAGGCAGCTCTAAAAAATTTACTGTTGCGAGTGGCTCCTATAACGTAAAACCAGGAGAGTGTGTAATAACTTACAAGAACGAACCTAAGGTTTTTAATTTTGTTGAAGTTCCAGTGCAAAATTCTAATAGCATAGTAATGTATGGAAAAGATATTAGTGATGAAAAAAAATTACATACTGAGCTAAGCAATTGTTTAGCTGCACAAGAAAGTTTGCTTGAGAAGCTATCGATTGCTGTAGCGATATATAGTAAGAATCAAAAGCTAAAATTTTATAATAATGCTTTTATAAAAACTTTTCAGTTTGATCCAAAATTTTTGGAGTCTTATCCAACTTATCACGAGATTATGCTTCACCTATTTGAATCTAAAAAGCTTTTAGGAAAAAATGATTTTCAAACTATTAATAATCAAAGACATGAGTTGTTCAAAAGATTACTGGAATCATATGGTGAAACAATACATTTCATGAACGGAAGAACGTTTAGAGTATTAACAATACCCTATGCTTCAGAGGGTCTACTATTTTCTTACGAAGAGTGCCAGAAATAACACTCAAATTCCTCCTCTCTCTACCATAAGCTGTTTTACTTTCGCTATCGCTTTTGCTGGGTTAAGACCTTTCGGGCAGGTTTTTGTACAATTCATTATTGTATGACAACGATACAACTTAAATGGGTCGTTTAAAGAAGCAAGTCTTTCTTCTTTCTTATTATCACGACTGTCAGCAATCCATCTATAAGCTTGCAGTAATACCGCTGGCCCTAAAAATTTATCACCATTCCACCAATAGCTTGGGCAACCAGTCGAACAGCAAGCACATAGTATACAATCAGACAGACCATCCAATTTTTTTCTATCTTCAGGAGATTGAAAGTATTCTTTATTTTGTAAGGCAGATTTATCTGTTTGTAACCAAGGTTTAATCGATTTGTATTGCTCATAAAATTGGCTTAGATCTGGAACTAGATCCTTTACTATATACATATGAGGTAGTGGATATATTTTTACTTCACCTTTTATATCATGTATAGATTTAGTGCATGCGAGAGTGTTGGTACCATCAATATTCATTGCACAAGATCCGCATATTCCTTCTCTGCAAGAGCGTCTAAAAGTTAAGGTTGAATCTATTTCATCCTTTATTTTTATTAATGCATCAAGTACCATAGGGCCACAATTATCCATATCGATAAAAAATGTGTCTATTCTTGGATTTTTATCATCATCAGCAGACCAACGATAAATTTGAAATCTTCTAATATTTTTTGCTCCGGTAGGAGTAGGATAAACCTTGCCCTTTTTATTAACTTTAGAATTTTTTGGTAAAGAAAACTGAACCATATTGCTTACCTTTTACAGCTAAAACCCCTTTTTTGTAAATAACATATTTTGGTATTATCTACCATACTTTTCCTTTTCAAATTCAAGCAAAGCTAAAATCTTGCTCTCTAAACTTTTCATTATAATTTCTTCATCTTCTTTTTGATGATCATAGCCAAGTAAATGCAGCAATCCATGAACTAACATGTGTGCAGTGTGAGTGAGGATAGATATACAGTACTCATGAGACTCTCTTTCTATTGTATCTACTGCAATTGCTATGTCTCCTAGATCACATTCACTAGATAACTGTTCGCATGGAAATGATAGTACATTAGTTGGCTTATCTATTTCTCTAAACTTAAGATTAAGTTGATGTAGCAAGTTATCATCAGCGAGAGCTATTGATATATTTGGTTTATAATGATCTATTTTTAATTCTTTTAGAGAAGCATTAATAATATTTAATACAAAACTCTGTGGGTCCTTCGTAATACTATGCCACCTCTTATCAAGAATGCTCACTTCTAACATTCGCTCATCCTTATTATTTCATTCCACTCAGTCTCTAAAACTGGAGAAACTGATAAACGTGATTGTTTTAATATAACCATATTTTTCAAAAGTGGGTTTTGTTTTATACTGTTTAACGTCACTTGGTTACTTAAAGGTTTCAAAAATTTTACATTCACTAGTCCAAATTTGGAATTATAAACATGATAATACTCCTTTAATACTTCAACTATTCCAAGTATAACTCTCTCTTTACCTGTATGATAAAAAAATGCAAGATCGCCTAATTTCATAGCTCTCATGTAATTTTGAGCTTGATAATTGCATACACCATTCCACTGCGTCACCTGCTCCTTTTCCGTTTTTTGCCAGGAGTATTCGCTTGGTTCTGACTTTAGTAGCCAAAATTGCATTATTTTTTTCTTCTTAAATAAGCTGGTATATCATAAACATTGCTGCCCCACTTAACTCTTTCATTTGTTTGCTCAGTTGAAGCATATTCTTTTGTTTCTGATATTGGAATTTGATTATAAGGCCATTTAAAAATTTTTTCCTCTGCTGGGATCTTGTTTTGATTAACAGATGAATTGTCGTTACAGCTATCAATGCCAGTTGCAAGAACAGAAACTCTAACTCTTCCCTCCATCGCCTGATCAAAAGTGGCACCAAATATTATATTTGCATTTTCATCCACTTCTTCACGCACTCTATTGGCTGCAGAATCAACTTCAAATAGAGTCATGTCTCCACCACCAGTAATATTAATCAATATTCCTTGCGCACCTTTCATTGATACATTGTCAAGCAATGGATTAGATATCGCAGCCTCTGCAGCACTAATTGCCCTATCTTCTCCTTCTGCCTCTCCAGTACCAATCATTGCTTTACCCATCTCACTCATTACTGTTTCTATATCAGCAAAATCAAGATTAATCAGTCCTGGCATGATCATCAAATCAGTTACTCCTCTTATGCCAATATGTAGAACATTATCGGCGAGTTGAAATGCGTCAGCAAATGTAGTTTTCTCGTTAGCAATTCTAAATAAATTTTGATTGGGAATGACAATAAGTGTATCTACGTATTTTTGCAACTCTTCAAGTCCAAGCTCTGCAATGCGCATACGTCGCACACCTTCAAAACCGAACGGCTTAGTTACAACTCCAACAGTCAGTATCTTTTTTTCTTTTGCTCCTTTATCTTTAACTACCGCTCTTGCTTCTCTTGCTGCTTTTGCAATTACCGGTGCAGCACCTGTTCCAGTACCACCACCCATACCTGCTGTGATAAAGAGCATATGGCTATCTTTTATATGCTCCATAATCTCATCAATTGATTCTTCTGCTGCACCTTTACCAACATCAGGCAAAGCACCAGCACCAAGGCCCTTAGTTAAGTTAATACCAAGCTGAATTTTTTTATCACATAATGACTTCTCTAACGCTTGAGCATCGGTATTTGCTACAACAAAATTTACCCCTTGTAAATTGGATTGAATCATGTTGTTCACAGCATTTCCACCAGCACCACCCACTCCCACAACGGTAATCCTTGGGTGTAATACAGGTAGCTCTGGTAAACTAAGGTCAATTGACATTTAAATTACTCAAATATTAGTGAATTCACTTGATAACAAGTTACTATCTTTGTTAACAATATGCAAACATTTTTCATTTTGATATATGCAAATAGTAAACAAGATTTACTTATTCTTAACATTAATAGATATAATGACTACATACTTTCAAATAACACTACTTAAGATGCAAAAAAAACAGAAAGTACTTGTAAGTAAAAAAGGACAGAAGCCTGTCCTTTTTGTTGAAAGCATAATTTATACAGAGAGGGCCTTCACCAAGGAAGGAATTCCTTTAAGTTCATTAATCTTAGTATCTGGTTGTTTATTCTCGTCTTTTACTATTGCTGATATTTTGTCGATGTCGCCATTGAGGGCTTTAATTTCCTCTGATTTACCACTGTTTTTATATGCAAGCACAGGTGCAGTTATTAAAGCTGCTACTGCAGCAACAATTACCAAACTAGCAATGAGCGGATGAGCAACTGCAAATGCAGACATTGCAGTAATAGCAGGACTAACAAGTGTTGCAGCCTTTGTTCCAACTGTACCAACAAAAGTTGCATAAGCTGGACTTAAAAAATAAGCAGCTGTAAGTGAAGCTACTGCTATAACTGCTAAAGAAATACCAATTGTCTTGCCTTTATGTTCTTTTACGAGATCCCAACCTTGCACAGGCACTTCTTTAGCTGCTGACCAAAGTCCTTCGTCTCTATATTTATTTTTTATTGCTTCAAGTTTTCCCATAACTATACTCCAAAAATATTAAAATTTCACTAAGGGTAGTATATGGCAAAAAAAGTTTCCTGTCAAGTAAATTAACTTATTTATACATTCTTATTCTGTAATTTAGTGCTTCTGCAATATGTGCTCTTTTTATTTCCTCACTTTTTGCAAGATCTGCAATGGTTCTTGCAACTCTTAATATGCGTATGTAGCCTCGATTGGAAATGTAATTTTCTTTCAGTACGTATTTTAGTAATTCTAATCCTTCCTCGTCTGGCTTAGTTAATGCTTCACCACTTACTTCTGCATTACAATAAATATTCAATTTACTATAACGCTCAGCTTGAATTTTCCTCGCTGCTATCACTCTTTTTCTAATATTTTCAGTGCTTTCTCCTTCTGAAGAAATTTCAGGAGAGAGTATACTAACGTTTGGCATTTCAATGCATATGTCTATTCTATCAAGCAAAGGTCCTGATATTTTATTTCTATAATCTGTGCCGCATTTTGGAGCTTTGTTGCACGATCTACTTGCATCACCTAAGTAACCGCACCTGCAGGGATTCATTGCAGCTATAAGTTGAAAATTAGCTGGATAAGTAATGTGAGCATTTGCCCTTGCGATAGTGACTTTTCTATCTTCAAGTGGTTGGCGTAGAGAATCAAGCACAAGCCTTGGAAATTCAGGTAGCTCGTCAAGAAATAACACACCATTGTGAGCCATGGTAATTTCCCCAGGCTTTGCATTTTTTCCTCCTCCTATCATCGCTGGCATGGAACATGAGTGATGAGGTTCACGAAAGGGACGAGTTACTTTAAATGTTTCGTTACTGGCTTTTGTTATGCTAGAGATAATATTAACATCAATCATCTCTTGTTCAGTCAAATCGGGTAATAGCCCTATAAATCGCTTAGCAAGCATTGACTTTCCAGTACCAGGAGGTCCAACAAGAAGCATATTGTGTCCACCTGCTGCTGCAATTTCAGCTGCTCTTTTTGCAACAACTTGACCTTTAATATCCTTTATATCTGGAACTGAATTTTTTTCTTTGGGCGCAGCGCTATAGTTAAAAGTTACCGGCTGAATTAACTGCTCACCCTTAAAATGTCTGATAATATCGGTTAATTTCTCTATAGCCAGAATAGAAACATTCTTTACCCATGAAGCTTCTACTCCATTTCCCCTTGGGCAAATTACTCCTTTATTTACCTGTTTTGCATTGATTGCTGTTGGAAGTACTCCTGAGATTGGTATGACTCTGCTGTCTAGTGCAAGCTCGCCCATGATTATATAAGACTGAACTTTTTCAACTGGTATCACATTCATTACAACAAGTAATCCAACAGCAATAGCTAAGTCATAATGACTACCTTCTTTAAGCAAATCCGCAGGGGAAAGATTAACCGTAATCCTTTTTGGAGGTAACAGAAGATTGATTGAATTTAACGCTGCTCTGATACGCTCTCTGGATTCTGCAACAGTTTTATCCGGCAGTCCAACAATATTAAAAGCTGGAATACCATTTGCCATGTGAATTTGTGCATTAATATTTACTGTGCTGGTTCCCTGAAGAGCAACGGTATTTATATTTGCAATCATACTATATTATATAAAGTTATTAATATAATATATTGACAAAGTAACGAAGTAAACAGTAGCTGCTAAAAGTGGTTTAATTTAGCAAAAAAGTGTAGTACTCTATCACTTTGCTGATTATATATGTTTATAAGAATAATCGCTTTTCTTTTGCTATATTCAAGCGCAGTTTTCTGTAGTGATTGTAACTTTAACTTACCATATCGTGGGCTCAGTTGTGATTTGGATCTATCATATAGAAATTTAAGTAATATAAAGAAATTATTGAATAACAAAGATAAGTTCGTTGCACTTACGTTTGATGATGGACCGTCTTATAATAGAGCAGGAGATATTATTAATATTCTGGAGAGCAATGAAACAAAAGCGACATTTTTTGTGCTTGGTGAGCGTATAAATAAAAAAACATCTGAAATAGTAAACAAAATCCATAAAGCAGGTCATGAATTAGGTAATCATTCTTGGTCGCATAGGAAGTTGACATCACTTTCAAGTGAGGAGCAATTGCAAGAACTGGAAAAGACAAATGTGGCAATTAAAAATGCAACAGAACAGAATGTAAAATGGTTTCGTCCACCATATGGATGTCATAACGATAATTTGATCAAAAATACTAATCGATTAAATATGTATTCCATATTATGGACAGTTGATTCTCTGGACTGGCAAGGCGATAAATCAGAAATTCTGGTTGAAAGAGTTTTAAGCAATGTACATAATGGAGCGATTATATTGTTCCATGATCACGATAACAAATCAAATACAGTTGAAGCTTTATCTCAGATTATTGAAATACTAAAAAAATCGGGTTACAAACTTGTTACCTTAAGTGAGTGGGAAGAAAGGGTTTGTGATGTAGTGAAAGCTAGAAATGTGTCAATAAAAGGAGAATGAGTGCGTTCTAAAGGAATTCTATGTGGACAAAAAACAAGGTCTTCAACCGCAGGGCATTCATATTAGGTGGTATTCAGCTTACTATTTCTGCTATTTTTAGTTATAGGTTGTATACTTTACAAGTACGAGATAGACAAAAATATGAAGTGCTATCCAATAATAATAGGATAAAAGTTGTTACTATTGTGCCTAAACGAGGCAGGATTTTGGATAGGAATAGCGTTGAACTCGCAGTAAACAAAATTTCGTATATTGTTTTATTTGATGGGCAAAAAACCTTTACTAGGGAAGTTGATTTGCAGATGTTATCAGAAATTAAACCTGATACAACAAAATCATCAGATACAAAAATAACTGCTCTTTATAAACGTTATTACCCGTTTGGTTCGATATGTTCTCATATAATCGGATATACAAAAAAACAGCAAGACATAAATGAAGCAGGGGTTAGTGGAATTGAATATACATATGATCATGTATTAAAAGGCAAGACCGGAAAATCTGAGCAGGAAATAAATTCTAAGAAGCGTACCATGAGAGAGTTATCTAGCATACCGCAGCAAGATGGACAAGATATACAGCTGACAATTGATGTTGATTTACAGAAGAAAATTGCAGAGATATTTAAAGATCACCAAGGTTCCACAGTGGTAATTGATATAAATAACGGAGAAATTTTAGCATTATATAATTCACCTTCTTACGATAATAATCTTTTCACTAGCAGATTATCAAATGAAACTTGGAAAAATTTAAACAATCCTTCATTACCGCTTGTAAACCGTGCATTATCATATCAAATTCCACCTGGTTCAATATTTAAAATAATAGATGCGCTTGCGGGTTTAAAAGATGGAATAATAACACCAGAAGAAAAGTTCTCGTGTAGGGGCTATATGAAAATAGGTGAACGAAAATTTCGTTGCCTAAAAAGCAAAGTCCATGGATATGTATCTTTAAACGAGGCAATGGCCTTCTCATGCAACACTTACTTTTATAATATAGGAAAAAAAATAAATGTAGATTCTCTACTAGAAATGGCTAGCAAATTTGGTATAGGAAGTGGACCATTAATTGGAATGTTTAAGGAAGAAGCTCCGGGATTGTTGCCTGATGTGGATTGGCGTGCACGCAAGCTATATTCAGAGTGGTATTTAGGTGATACCATTAACTTAGTTATAGGACAAGGGTATTTACTTACAACGCCATTACAGCTTGCAGTTCTTGCAGCGAGGGTTGCAACAGGAAAGGAGGTAATTCCCCACATTGAGATGAGTAAATCAGGGCAAGACTTTCTTGATATTGATGTGAATCATGAGCATCTTAGTGTGGTTCGAAAAGCTATGTTTGACGTGGTGAATTCTAACTATAGAAAAGGACTAGGCAGTATACAAATTGCTGGCAAAACCGGAACACCAGAGATAAACTCTAAAGGTGAAAGTCATAAATTGTTTATCGCTTATGGCCCCTACCATGATCCGCGCTATGCAATCTCAGTGTTTATAGAACATGGTAAAACTCCACGCCAAGATGTTGCAATTGCTAGTGAGATATTGCAATATATGCTTGAAAAATGAACTTATGAAATTGCCATATATGTTACTTGTAATTTATATATTCAAATCAGAGCTTTGAGGTTAAAAAAAAGAAACGAAAATTGCATAAACCTTTTCAATTTAGTGCTTTAATGTTTCTGATGAAGGGAAGGTATTATCCTTATTTTCTATGGAGGTAGACACACTAATTTCGTTATTATCATCAATTGAAGTAATAGGGTGCATCAAAGCAACTTTTATAACTTCATCAATATTCTCAGCAAAAATTACATTGATTTCTTCTTTTATATTTGCAGGAATCTCTTGCATATCTTTCTCATTTTCACTTGGTATAATCACAGTTTTGATTGATCCTCTTAGCGCAGCAAGCAATTTTTCTCTCAAACCCCCAATAGCCAACACTCTACCACGCAATGTTACTTCACCTGTCATAGCAACACTTTTGTTAACTGGTATATTTGTCATAAGAGAAACAATAGATGTACATACTGCACTGCCAGCAGAGGGACCATCTTTTGGCACAGCACCCTCAGGTACATGCAAATGTATATCATTATTTTGAAATTTTTCGGGTTTTATACCGAAAAATAAACAATTTGATCGCACATAACTATACGCAGCTTTTATAGACTCTTGCATAACCTCTCCAAGCTTTCCTGTGTATTTTATTTCCCCCTTGCCCGGAATTAGGACTGACTCTATCATTAAAATATCACCACCTGTTTCAGTATAGGCAAGACCAGTTACTATCCCTACCAAACTCTCATTTTCTGCAATGCCAAAGGTATACTTACGTACCCCTAGATAATCTTGTAAATTACCAGTCTCTACGGATATTTTCTTATTTTTATCAGTTAATATTGCTTTAACTGCCTTTCTCATGAGTTTTGCAAGTTCCCTTTCCATGCTTCGCACGCCGCTTTCACGTGTATATAAACGTATCAACTCGTATAATGCTTCATTGGTTATTTCCCACTCCTTCTGATGCAAACCATGCTCTTTTTTTAATTTTGGAATAAGGTGATGTGTAGCAATACTGATCTTCTCGTCTTCGGTATACCCAGATAATTGTATAATTTCCATCCTATCACGCAAAGGATGCGGTAAATTTAAGCTATTTGCTGTGGCTACAAACATTACACTTGAAAGATCAAACTCAACTTCCAAGTAATGATCTGTAAAATGTTTATTGTGCTCAGTATCCAAAACCTCAAGTAATGCAGATGCAGGATCACCACGCGAATCAGAACCCATCTTATCTATTTCATCAAGCAGGAAAAGCGGGTTGCATGAATTAGCTTTTTTCATGTGTTGAATGATTTTACCAGGCATTGAGCCAATATAAGTTTTCCTGTGTCCTCGTATTTCAGACTCATCACGTATACCACCAAGAGATATGCGAACAAAATCTCTTCCTACTGCTTTTGCCATAGACTTAGCTAAAGAAGTTTTACCAACACCAGGTGGTCCAACTAAGCAAAGTATAGGACCCTTTATCTCTTTTACTCTCTTTAATACTGCTAAAAATTCTATTATTCTATCTTTTACTTTCTCTATGCCATAATGATTTTCATCTAAGATTTTTTTAGCCGCATTTAAGTTAATTTTTGCATCTTTGTACTTTCCCCATGGCAAATCAAGCAACCAATGCAAGTAACTAGATATAACTGTTGCTTCAGGAGAAATGGGATTCATTTTCTTATATCTCTTTAAGTCAGTTATGGCTTTCTCTTTTGCTTCCTCAGAAAGCTTTGTTTCATTTATCTTTTTTTCAAATTCATTGAGTATATTCCCTTCATCTCCATTTTCAAACTCACCTAATTCTTTCTGTATAGCTTTTAATTGCTCATTAAGGTAGTAAACTTTTTGAGTACTTTCAACCTGTGATTTAATTGTCTTATACAAGCGGTTTTGTGCACTCAAAATACTTATTTCTCTCTCAATAAGAGCAAAAACTTTTTTTAAACGCTCTTTTGGGTTATAAACTTCAAGTATGTTTTGCTTGTCTGATACCTTTATATTTAAGTACGAAGCTATCATATCTACAATTTGATTAACCTCTTTAACTTGATCAATGGGGTCAATAATAATCTCGGGCCGACTTTTCTTGCTTAGTTTACACCAATTGTCAAATGCATCTATAACAGAACGCCTTAAAGCTTCTAAATCAATATTATCTTCATTTTCTCCATACTCATAATGACCATCTAACGCTACTCTGGCCTGTAACAAAGTGTGAGAGCTAATATATTCTATAACTCTTCCCCTTCTTACCCCATGAATCATGACTTTTACTGCATTGTCAGGCAGTTTTATTAATGGTTGTATAATGTTTGCTAACACACCTACTTCATAAAGATTCTCTGGCTCTGGATTATCAATAGAACCATCTTTTTGTGCTATGAGAAAAATCTCGTTTTGGTGACTACTGCTACTTATTGCATACTCTAGTGCATGAACAGATTTTTCTCTACCTACGAATAAAGGCAACATTATATTTGGAAAAATTACTACATCTCTTAGAGGTAATACTGGTAATACAGTAGAATTAAAGTTTACAGCACGTCCAATACTCATAATATATGCCTCAAATTAATCATTAACCGTTATAACACTACCCTTATTATTATGATTAATCGTCACTTTGCCTAATTCTACCATTTTCTTAGTAACCGTTATAGTGCTACCTTCAAAACCTCCGTTGCCGGATATATACATAACATCAAGCAAAAGTGACTCTAAGATAGCACGTAATATCCTTGCACCTGTTTTATAGCTTATAGCTTTTTTAGCAATAGCTGATATTGCTTCATCTGAAAACTCAAGGTTTACTTTACTAAATGCAAGCAATGCTTTATATTGTTTTACTAGCGCATTTCTTGGCTCTGTCAACACATGTATTAAATCTTCGTGATCCAGCTCATCTAGAACAGCAGTTATTGGAACTCGTCCTACAAATTCGGGTATCAAACCGAATTTGATTAAGTCCTCAGGTTGAGCATCGCGTAAAGCATTTTTTTTCTTTTGTGCTTTAGACTGACTTATATCTGCTCCAAAGCCAACTGATGTTCCCTTTTTTCTTGCCTCAATAATTTTATTTAGGCCTTCAAAAGCTCCTCCACAAATAAATAGTATATTACTAGTATCTACTTGTATAAACTCTTGTTGCGGGTGTTTTCGCCCTCCTTGTGGCGGAACATAAGCAACTGTACCCTCCATAATCTTAAGCAGAGCTTGCTGGACCCCTTCACCTGAAACGTCACGGGTTATTGAAGTGCTTTCAGATTTTCTTGTAATCTTGTCTATTTCATCGATAAACACTATACCATGCTGTGCCTTTGCAACATCATAATTTGCAGCTTGTAATAGACGTGACAACACGCTTTCTACATCATCACCTACATAACCTGCCTCAGTTAAAGTTGTCGCATCGGCCATAGCAAATGGCACATCTGAAACTTTAGCAAGTGTTTTTGCTAGCAAAGTCTTACCAGAACCAGTAGGGCCAATAAGCATTATATTTGACTTCTCAATTTCAATATCACTTATAGAATGAAGTTGCACCATGGATTGACAATGGTTATACATAGCCACAGATAAAACGTGTTGCGCATGTTCCTGACCTACAACATGCTTACTAAGAAAAATTTTTATATCTTCAGGTTTCTTTAGTAATAGCTTCATATCAGATATATGATCTGAATTAAAAGCTCTCTCTTTCTTTTGACTTATTGCTTTATGGGATAACTCTATGCATTCATTACAAATGAACACCTTTAAACCATCTGAAGAGTTAGTAATCAATTTATCTACTTCGTTTTGTGCCTTGTTACAAAAAGAACAGTAGTGTAAATCATTATTGTTATCCATTAAACTACCTTTTGTTTAACTTTAATATTTTCAATCTTCATATCTTTACGCTCAGCTATTACTCTGTCAATTAAGCCAGTTTTCATTGCTTCTTCAGGATCCATGAATTTATCTCTTTCCATCATTTCTTCAATTTTTTTTAGTGAATTTCCAGTATGTTTTTCATAAATTTGATTTAATTTTTTCTTAACTCGCAAAATTTCATTAGCATGTATTTCTATATCAGTTGCTTGCCCATGATAACCACCAGATGGCTGATGTATCATAATTCTTGAATGAGGTAGCGAGTAACGTTTACCCTCCGCACCAGCTGTAAGCAACAAAGAACCCATAGATGCAGCTTGACCTATACACAAAGTTGAAACGTCTGGATTTATATACTGCATTGTATCGTAGATCGACAAACCAGCAGTTACAACACCACCTGGTGAGTTAATATACATACAAATGTCTTTATCGGGATTTTCCGATTCTAAAAATAAAAGCTGTGCTACTATTACGCTGGCCATGTTGTCTTCAATAGGGCCAGTTACGAAAATTATTCTTTCTTTTACTAGCCTTGAATATATGTCATAAGCCCGCTCACCGCGACTAGTTTGTTCAACTACAATTGGTATAAGAGTCATACCTTTTCCTATCAAATATTATCAAATAATTCCTTTAATTCTTTCACAGAAACAATCTGTTCTTCTTTACTAGCTTTTTCTATCATATAATCCGTCACTTTATACTCAAGCGCTTGCCCTCTAACTAATTCCTGAAATTGTCCATCTGATTTAAAATGTTTAAATACCCTGTCAAATGATACATCTTTACTGACATATTGATTTACAATAACATTCATAATATCACTTTGAGTTAATGATATTTCATGTTCTTTACTGAACTCCATGAATAGCATTGCAAGCTTTACGCGTCTTTCAGCTTCTTTACACGAATCATCTTTAGCATTCAACTCTCTTTCCACTCTCTGCTGTTCCTGTTTTACTACTTCTATAGGCAAATCAAAACTATAACTAGCATCCAAACAATCAAATAGCTCTTTCTTAATTAAGAGATCTTCCATTTCTTTACACTGATTATCAATTACTTCTTTTACATGATCTATTAGCGAAGAATGATCTTCAAAACCAATTCTCCTAGCTATTTCATTATCACTTTGCAAATCTTTGGCAATCTGAATGTCATTAACTCGAACAGAAAAAGCAGCCTCCTGTCCCGCAAGGGAAATTACCTGGTAATCTTCAGGAAATCTCAACTTAAAGCTTTTTGTTTCCCCTTTTTTCATGCCAATTAATTGATCTTCAAAACCATTTATAAATGTTCCAGATCCTAAATTAACAGTAAAATTTTTGCCACTTCCACCTTGAAAGAGCTTATTTCTAATTCGCCCTTCAAAGTCAATTATCAGTTTATCCTCGTTTTTTGCTTGATAAGAAGCATCATCAACAGAGACAAAGTTAGGAAATTTTGTTTTTATAGAATCAATAAATTCTTTTATGTCTCCCTCTTTGATTTTTGCCTTAACTTTCTTCAAATTTATTTTATCAAGATCTATTACTGGCACTTTTGGCATCGATTCAAAAGATAATTTGTACAGAAAGTCACCTTTTTTATCCTTTTTATCAAGGTTTGGTAATGACATAATATCAACCTTAGGATGGATGTGAGACTTAACTTCGATTTTTTTCATTAAATCACTTGAGCAATAGTCAATCGTATCGTTTATCACATATTCCAAAGCTTCGTTTTTATAATTTGTAATAACAAGATCGTAAGGCATCTTTCCTGATCTAAATCCAGGAAATTTTGCATTCTTCGCTATTTCTTGTAATCTAGAGTTTATCTTTTGTTCTATATAATCACTACTAACTGTGATTTCATACTCATACTTTAGTTTATCTACACTAAGTTCCTTATAGGTATATATATTACTTAATGTATCTGCTTCGACTGCATTTTTAGGTATATTACTAGACATTACAACCTGTTATCAATATTTTATTTATGTTTTAATAAAGCCATTTTACCAGAATTTAAGTTAAATACAATCCTTAAGAACAGGTTCTTATACAAACAAAAGTGTACTTAGTGATTATAAATTTTCTCTTAAAACCTGAGTTACATGACTTTAAGTGCGGATAGAGGGACTTGAACCCCCACGAGCAAGCTCACCAGGACCTAAACCTGGCACGTCTACCAATTTCGCCATATCCGCAAGAGCCCTTCATTAACTTATAGATAACCACTTCTGTCATCTTATGCAATTTAAAGATTAGATTTTAGTACCACAGACTGAACTTATAATACTGGTTAACTCCACTATGAGTCTAAGCCTAAATTACTTTAACTAACACTATTAAGATAAGTACTGTCTTAGAAATATTCAAGGCTTATTCAATTTATAGTATTTACACAATAAAAAAAGCTTATTAATATTCTTTAATTAAGGCTCTAAACTCTGGAAATTAATAATGAGATTAATAGCAAGCTTCTTACTCGCAATTTTTCTGATTACACAGAGTGGCTGTACGACTCTTGTAAGTGGTATAGTGGTAACAGCAACTGCAGCGGCTACAGCAATAACAATGCAAGATAAATCCTTGGGAAACATTATTGATGATACAACTATAGTAATAAGAATCAATAAGGGACTCTTAAAACACGGACTGTTCTCATCTATAAAAGTTAAAGTGAGTGAAGGAAGAGTATTACTCATTGGAAATGTTGATAATCATGAAAAGCAACTCACAGCAGAGAAAATAGCTTGGCAGCAAAAAGAGATTAAAGAAGTGATAAATGAAATAAGAGTCACACCAATTAAAATGACTTCTATGCTAGATGTTACTGTAGATGGTATGATAACAGCAGAGATAAGCACGAGGCTTCTGGGAAAAAGAAATATTAAATCAATTAATTATAGCGTTAATACAGTTGATAGAGTCGTTTATTTGATGGGTATAGCTCAAAATAAGGCGGAATTAAAAGCTGTAATAGCAATTGCAAGAAAAGTAAAAGGAGTAAAGCAAGTTGTAAGCTATGTGAGATATAGACATAGCAAATTGCGTCATTGATGAAAATTTACTTGAGTGTTAGTACCATGTAGCTAAGCCATAAAACTCCTTTACAAATTTCGTCAGTTCACTCTTATGGTATGTATAACAATGCTACAGAAAATAATATCATAGAATTCAATAGAATAATTCCTAGAAAATCTCTACATACTAAAAAAAGTAAAATGCTATTTAACACTCCCAAGCTTAAGAATAAATAGCAAACATCTATATCTCGTGCGATATGGCGTTTTATTCCTGAGATTTTTTTACCAGCGTCATAGCCTTTTTCTTCATCAGTGTCTGCGTTCTTTACACTCTGAGTGTCAATTATGCAAAAGCTGATTTTTTCTTTCCAAACATTGTTTTGTCGGACCACACTAACTATTTTTTTTAACATGCACTCCAAAATACTTTTTTTTATTTCCTTTTACTTTTTCACTCCATTTTTGAAATAATCATAACAATTGCGCCGTTTTGGGAAACTCTTTTGGTAGCATCCTCCACTGATAACCACTTTTTAGGGCGTACAACACTCCGCAAAATATATTCATACAAATCAAGTTTTCTTGGTTTTGTTTTTTCCACAAGACTCCAGATCTGGTGAAATAATCTCAAACTTCTCTCGACTTATGTCACTTGGGTATACACTCCTCATATATCCTAATTTATACACTCTATTTCTTACTTTATGCCTTTCTTGAGATTATGAACAGGTTCTTAGAAAGCTAGCGTTCTACTAGTCATGTTCTTTATCTTGCTTTACAACAATGCATCTTTTCATTCCAGCCAAGTCGTATACGTATTCCTGAAAAGCCAGTCCATATAAGGGTATTATTTTGTCAATATTGCTCTGATCTTCGCCTATTTCCAGTATCGCAAACCCATCTTTTTTAAGGCACTTTTTCAATATTGGAAAAATACTCAGGTAACAGCTCAATCCATCGATACCACCATCAAGAGCAATTCTTGGCTCTTTTTGCACTTCAGCTTGCAGATTTTTTAACTTACTTCTTTTAATATATGGAGGATTGCTTATTATAAGATCAAATAAATCTCTACATTCTGTCCACGAATTTGGAAATATTTTAGCTCTGTTGAGAAGATTATGTTTCTTTGTGTTCTGGTAGGTAATTTTGTATGCTTCCAGGCTTTTTTCAAAACCAACTCCAATAGCATATTCATACTCACTAAGTATGGAGATCAACAAACAGCCTGTGCCTGTGCCAAAATCTGCAATTTTTATTTTTTGCTTCTTATTTTGGTAATATTTTAACACTGTTGAAATTACTGTCTCACTATCTGGTCTTGGATCTAGAACATGTTGGTTAACTATAAAATTTTTACTCCAGAATTCACGATTACCTATTATTTGCGATATTGGATATCTTTCTGCTCTTTTTTTTGTTAATTTCCAGAATAGAAGCTCTTTGTTTCTTGGTACCTGATTGGTGTGATTCATGATTGTGAATGATCTTTCTACTCCAAGTACGTACTGCATGATGATTTCACAATCCAAATGTGGTGATTCAATTCTATGTGATGATAGTAGCTTTGACCCTTCTTTAATTAAAGCGCTGATTGTTTTCATTATTCTAAAAACGTGTTCCTTGTATGCAAGAACAGCAAAATTGAGTATAGAATTTTGAACTTAGGGTAGCTGCATTAAATCTAAGTGTCAAGAGTAGGATTGTAAAAATCATCTGGCTTTACTGGTAATTCGGTTAGTATTTTTGCATTAATGTTAGAAACTCTTGGCTCTATTATAAGGATTATTTTCTGCATATTCTTTGATAGCCATCACAGTATATTACTTGTTCCATATCTATATTAATTCGACCACAGCAAGTGATAATTTCTTAATATTAAAACCAATATGCGCTTTAGCATATAATTATCAGTAGCTTTCAAAGCAATTGGGCTGAGATTATTAGAGTAGTAATGTTTATTTTTATATTGACTATTGAGGTTTATTATTTTATAACTAAGACTTAGTTATTTTCAGAGTTTTAAATTTACAGTATATGCCTACGATAAATCAATTAATATGTAAGGGTAGATCAGGGTTAACTCGCAAGAAGAAGGTGCCAGCTTTGGGAAAATGCAATCCTCAAAGAAGGGGTGTTTGCACTAAGGTATATACTACAACTCCTAGAAAGCCTAACTCAGCACTACGTAAGGTAGCTAGAGTAAAGATTAGTGGATACGGTGAAGTGACGGCTTATATACCTGGCGAAGGTCATAATTTACAAGAGCATTCCGTTGTTTTAATACGTGGTGGGCGAGTTAAGGATTTGCCGGGTGTACGTTATCACATAATAAGAGGTGCTCTTGATCTACGTGGTGTGCAAAATCGAAAGAAAGCCCGTTCGAAATATGGTGTAAAGAAATCTGGTTAAAATTTATGGCACGTCGTAATAAAGCAAAAAAAAGAACAAGCCCTGACTCTCGTTATGGTAGTGTCTTGCTTATGCGTTTTATTAATATAATTATGAAATGTGGTAAAAAGTCTATTGCAGAAAAGATTGCTTATAGTGCTTTGTCCTTAGCTGAAAAGAAAATAGGCAAAGATGCCTTATCAATTTTTGAAACAGCAGTAGAAAATGTTACCCCTTCTATAGAAGTACGCTCTCGGCGTATTGGTGGTGCAACTTATCAAGTCCCTGTTGAAATTCGTCAAGATAGAGCAATTTCTTTGGCATTAAGGTGGATTGCTAGAGCAACTTCTGCTGCTCGCAAAAAGAGTGGTAGAACTACTGTTTATTGTTTGCAGTCTGAAATATTAGATGCTTATAATAAATGTGGTGGTGCATTTAAGATGTGTGAAGAAAAGTATAAAATGGCTGAAGCTAATAAGGCATTTTCTCATCTTCGTTTTTAATATTAGCTGATTGATTGTGGTATGGAAGTTTTAATATCTAGGTATAGAAATATAGGAATAATGGCTCATATAGATGCTGGCAAGACCACCACAACAGAGCGTATTTTATTTTATACTGGTAAACAAAATAGGATTGGTGAAGTGCACGATGGTGCGGCTTCTATGGATTGGATGGAGCAAGAGAAGGAGCGTGGCATTACAATTACCTCTGCTGCAACAACATGTTTTTGGAATGATCATAGGATTAATATAATAGATACTCCTGGTCATGTTGATTTCACTATTGAGGTTGAGAGATCTTTGAGGGTTTTGGATGGTGCAGTTGCTGTATTTGATGGAGTTGCTGGAGTTGAGCCTCAGTCTGAAACGGTTTGGCGTCAAGCTGATAAATATACCGTTCCTCGTATCTGCTTTGTTAATAAAATGGATAGAATAGGGGCAAATTTTTATCGATGTATCGATATGATAAAAACGAAGCTTGGCGCATCACCTTTAGTTATTCAGTTGCCAATAGGAAGTGAGAAAGATTTTAAAGGCATAATCGATCTTATTTCTATGAAAGCTATTATATGGCAAGAAGAAACATTAGGCGCTAAATTTTCTTATGAAGATATTCCTTCTGATTTGCTTGATAAGGCTCAAGAGTATCGAAATCTTTTATTAGATACTGCAGCTGAAATGGATGATGAGGCGATAAATACTTACTTTGAATCTAACGATCTGCCAATTGATTTGTTGAAAAAGTGTGTGAGAAGCGGGACCATTAAAGGAAAATTTGTCCCTGTATTATGTGGGTCAGCTTTTAAAAACAAAGGCGTGCAATCACTTTTAGATGGTGTGGTTGATTTTTTACCCTCTCCTATTGATGTTGATGTAATTATTGGAACTGATCCTAAAGATTCAGAAAAGAAAATTGAGATCAAACCTTCAGAAAAAGAGAAATTCGTTGCTCTTGCGTTTAAAGTGATGACGGATAAATTTGTAGGTAGCTTGACGTTTATTCGTATTTATTCCGGTAAGTTAAAATCTAAATCTGCTGTATTAAATGCTGGAAAGAATGAGACTGAAGGAATTGGTAGAATGTTGCTTATGCATGCAAATAACAGAGAAGATATAAACGAAGCTAAAGTTGGTGATATAGTTGCCTTAGTTGGATTAAAGAAAACAATTACTGGTGATACTTTATGTTCATCTGATTTTCCTATACTATTAGAGCGTATGGAATTTCCTGATCCTGTTATTGAAATTGCTATAGAACCGAAAACCACCTCAGATCAGGAAAAATTAGGTGTTGCTTTGAATAGATTGGTTGCAGAAGATCCTTCTTTAAGGATGTCAGTAAATGCAGAGAGTGGGCAGACTATATTGAAAGGTATGGGTGAGCTGCATCTTGAGATTATTATTGATAGAATGAAGCGCGAGTTTAATGTTGAAGCTAACGTTGGTGCGCCTCAAGTTGCATATCGTGAAACTATCACTAAATCTGTTGAAATTGATTACACTCATAAAAAACAATCAGGTGGTGCTGGTCAGTTTGCTAAAGTTAAAATAAAATTCGAACCTCTTGAGCCTGGTTTTGGCTTTCAGTTTGAAAGTAAAATTGTAGGCGGTGCTATTCCAAAAGAGTATATACCTGGAGTGCAAAATGGCTTAGAGTTGATAAAAGAAGGTGGTATAATTTCTGGCTTTCCATTGATTGATTTTAAGGCTACTCTTCTTGATGGTGCTTTTCATGATGTTGATTCTAGTCCTTTGGCTTTTGAACTTGCTGCTAAAGGTGCTTTTAAGGAAATGGCAAATAAAGCTGGTCCAAAAATGCTAGAACCTATAATGAAAGTGGAAATCATTACTCCTGAAGAATATATGGGTGATGTTATGGGTGATATAAATAGTAGAAGAGGCAGTGTTGTTGATATGCTGGATTTAGGTAATAATAGCAAAATAATTACTGCTTCGGTTCCTCTTGCAAATATGTTTGGTTATATAAATGTTTTGCGTTCTATATCTCAGGGAAGAGCTCAGTATAGTATGCATTTTTCTTGTTATGAACAAGTGCCACAATATGTGGTTGATGAGTTAAAGTTAAAGTATAATTAAAGGTTAGTAATTATGACAGCGATAGTAGAAGCATTTGGAAAGCCGCATGTAAACGTGGGAACGATAGGACATGTGGATCATGGGAAGACAACGTTAACAGCGGCGATAACAAAGCATTATGGTAATTTTGTAGCATATGATCAAATAGATAAAGCGCCAGAAGAAAGAAAGAGAGGTATAACAATAGCAACAGCGCATGTTGAATATCAAACAGAAAAGAGACACTATGCACACGTTGATTGCCCTGGACATGCTGATTATGTAAAGAATATGATAGTAGGTGCAGCACAGATGGATGCAGCGATATTGGTAGTGTCAGGGGTTGATGGGCCGATGCCACAAACGAGAGAGCATATATTGCTGGCAAAACAGGTGGGTGTTGGATATATCGTGGTATATATAAATAAAGCTGATGTTGCTGATGCTGATATGATAGATTTGGTAGAGATGGAAGTGAGAGAGTTGCTGAGTAAGTATGGATTTCCAGGTGATGAAGTGCCTATGATAGTTGGGTCTGCGTTAAAAGCATTAGAGGATGATAGTAGTGAGTATGGAAAGAAATCAATAGATAAATTGATGGAGAAGTTAGATGAGTATGTGGCAGTACCTCCAAGGCCTATAGATTTGCCGTTTTTGTTGCCAATAGAAGATGTATTTTCAATATCGGGCCGAGGTACGGTAGTAACAGGAAGAATAGAGAAGGGGGAGATAAAGGCAGGAGATGAGATAGAGATAATAGGTCTGAAAGCGACGCAAAAGACGATATGTACTGGTGTTGAGATGTTTAAGAAGTTGCTAGATAAGGGAAGTGCAGGACTCAATGTAGGAATACTACTAAGAGGAACAAAGAGAGAAGAAGTGGAGAGAGGGCAAGTATTGGCAAAACCAGGGACAATAACCCCGCATAAGAAATTTAATGCGGAGGTGTATATATTGAAGAAAGAAGAAGGAGGAAGGCATACACCATTTTTTGGAAATTATCAGCCACAGTTTTATTTAAGGACAACGGATGTAACTGGGAGCATAAAATTGCTAGATGGAAAGGAGATGGTAATGCCAGGGGACAATGTAAGTATAGAAGTGGAGTTGCAAGTACCAATAGCAATGGATAAAGGATTACGTTTTGCGATAAGAGAAGGTGGTAGAACTGTTGGTTCTGGCGTTGTTTCGGAAATTTTAGAGTAAACTTTGAATTATAGGAGTGTAGCTCAATTGGTAGAGCGCTGGTCTCCAAAACCAGAGGTTGTAGGTTCAATTCCTATCGCTCCTGCATTAATATTATGGTAGAAATGTTAAAAAACCTGTATGTTTTTTTTTGCGATATAAAGCAAGAAATAAGGAGAATTGCTTGGATAAAAAAACAGCAGGTATTGTCATCTTTGTTTATTGTAATAACTGTTATATTATGCTTTTCGATTTTCTTTTGCTTCGTAGATTTTATGTCTCTTTACGTAATTAAGACTTTATTTGGAATTATTTATGGAATATAAGTATAAATGGTATATCATTAAAGTCGATTACGGGTATGAGAAGGATATATGCGAGTTGGCAACCAATACTGTTTACTTTAAGGAGGTGTTTATTCCTTATCAGACAGTATGTGATGTAAAATCTGATATAAAAGAGTTATGTGAAGTATATATATGTATGCATCTGTGTGATGAAAGCAAAAATATTTTGAATCAAATGACTGGGTTTTGTGGTGATGAGTCTGGTCATTTTGAGATGATTTCAGATGATGAGGTAATTTTAAAACGTAAGGAATTTAATAGATATAAGTGGTACATTTTAAGAGTTGCCTCTAATTATGAAGAGAAAGTGCGCCAATATATATTAGAAAATTCTATGAGATTGAATATTAATAATTATTTTAATAGGGTTTTTATTCCTTGTGAAGAATTAAGTGAGATGGATTTAAAATCTAAAAAAAATGCTAAACGAAGGAAGTCCTTTCCTGGTTATGTCTTTTTATACATGAATTTATGCGATGAGGTATTAAATTTTATTAATAATATACCAAAATCTCTTAAGGTTTATGGATTTTTGAAAAATGGTAATGTTCCAAAGGTGATTGAGGATAATGAGATTCGCTCAATGTGTAGTGCGCTTTACAATGCTCAAGAAACGAAAAAGTTGAGTTATTGTTATGAGAAAGGTGAAAAAGTAAAAATTAATGATGGTCTTTTTCAAAATTTTACTGGTAAGGTAGATATGGTAAATGATGAGAAAAAAATTATTAATATTGAAGTATCAATCTTAGGTAAGCCAACAATAATAGAGCTTGATTTGGCTCAAGTAGAGAAAATAGAGGATTAATTATGAGTAATGTAGTTGCTAAGATTAACTTGCTTATGGAAGCTGGAAAAGCAGTTCCAGGACCGAAAATTGCTTCAGTACTTGGCCCGCGTGGTATACCTGTTCCTAAATTTTGTGAAGCTTTTAATAAAGCTACTAGCGCTGCTAACGCTAGTTATAAAGTAGGTGATTTAGTAACAGTGAGAATTTCCATAAAGGATGATCGCTCTCATGATTTTACTGTCAGCGGTCCGCCTGTGGCTTATTTGCTTAAGCAGGAAGCTAAATTAAGTAAAGCTTCTGGTAATTCTGGTAAAGAATTAGTGGCTAAATTATCTATGTCTGCTATCATTAAAGTGGCAAAGTGTAAGATGGTTGATATGAAAGTGGATAATGAAGGTTCAGCAGTGAAGATGGTTATAGGCACTGCAAAATCTATGGGTATAGAAGTTGTGGAAGGTTAGGTAAATGAGTACATATAATGATAATTCTAAGCAATGTTTGGAGAAGGTTGTTGAGTCTGCTTCAGCAAAATTTAATGAATCAGTTGATATCGCAGTCAATTTAGGTGTAGATTCACGTAAATCTGAAGAGCAGGTGCGTGGTACAGTAGTTTTGCCTAAAGGTATCGGGAAGAATATTAAAGTAGCTGTTTTTGCTCAAGATAAACATTTATTAGAAGCTGAAAAAGCTGGTGCTGATATTACAGGAGGAGAAGATTTAATTGAAGAGATAAAAAAAGGTAGAAAGTTGAATGTTGATTGGTGCATCACTACTCCTGATTTCATGGCAAAAATCACTCCTATTGCAAAAGTATTGGGTGCTAAAGGGCTGATGCCTAACCCTAAATTTGGTACTGTGACTTCTAACATTGCGGAAGCTACTAAAACCATTAAGTCTGGTCAAATAAAATTCAGGACGGATAAAAATGGGGTTATTCATGGTAAATTAGGAAGTATTAAATTTGATATTGATGATTTGCTGGAAAATTTAAAAGCCTTTCTTAAAGTAATTAGAGACAATAAACCTGCTTCTGTGAAAGGAGTTTACTTTAAAAGCGTTTTTTTAAATTCAACTATGGGTAAAGCTCATAAAATAAACAAAGTAGAAGATATAATTTAAGGGAGCGAAATTGTGAAGCGTAAAGATAAGGATGAATTTATACAAAACATAATGAATGTGTTTGTAAATAATGATTTCTTAATATTGGTAAATTTCAAGTCTATGAATGTTAGCAATTCATTAATTCTTAGGAATAGTCTAAAATCTGTAATGGGTGGGATGTTAGTAGTTAAAAATACTCTAGCTTGCTTGGCTTTGGAAAGGACTGGTAAATTTTCTTATTTATCAGGTAAATTTTCTGGTTCTGTTGCTATTATATATTCTAGTGCTATAGTAGAAGCTGCAAAGTTAATAGTTGATTTTATTAATGCTAACAAAGAAAAAATGTCTGTGATTTGTGCGGCTCATATAAATGAATTGTTAACAGTGGAAGATGTTAACAAATTGGCTAAGCTTCCCTCTCTGGATGAATTGCGTGTTAAAATTATGCGTTTAATATCTTATGATATTCCTGCTCGGTTAGCATTGTCTATTAATTCATCTTCTATGAGGCTCATGAGAGTTTTGGATTACTATAGTTCTAAAAAATAAATTTGTTGTTAAATAAGGTGGTCAGTATGAATAATGTAACAAGTGATTTGGTTGATAAAATATTATCTTTAAATCTATTAGAAGCTTCTGAACTTGTAAAAGTTCTAGAAGAAAAAATAGGGTTGCCTAGTGGTTCTTTTCTTGGTGGAGCTGTTGGTGCTGGGGTGCCTATTAGTGATAATGCTAATGCTCCTGTTGCTCAAGAAAAAGCTGAATATAAAGTTGTAATCAAAGAGATTGATGCAAGCAAAAAAATAGGAGTGATTAAAGCTATTAGAGAAGTTAATTCTACATTGAATTTAAAAGAAGCGAAAGAATTAGTTGAGTCTTTACCCAAAGATTTGACTGCTAATGTTTCTAAAGACGAAGCAGAAAAAATAAAGCAAAAACTTATTGAAGCAGGAGCAACTAAAGTTGAGCTTGAATAAAATGTTAGTATATTAATTTTATGTTGATATAGCTCTTTTAATTAGTGAAGGTATTTTAATGGTTGATTCTTCTTATATGTGTGCTTCTAGTGCTTTTGTTCCTAGAGTTTCTTATTCCAGGTCGATTGATTTAAAAGATTCTTTGTTGGATTTGGTTAAAGTCCAAAAGGGGTCATATAATTCCTTTACTCCTAATAATGAGAGTAATGAAAGACTTGAAGCTATCTTTCATACAATTTTTCCAATATCTGATCCTTTGCATAGGGCTACTATCGAATTTTTGAATTGTAGGGTAGATGATCTTAAGTATAGTGAATCTGAATGTATAAAACGTGGTATAACTTTTTCTGCTCAGGTTATTGCTTCTATACGTCTTGTTATTATGCAGGATGGTGTTTCTCTTGAAAAATATCAAGAGATTAAAGAAGATGATGATCATTCTAAGCTTGCAACTGTTATAAAATCTGCTGAAGAGCAGGAGGTTCGCTTTTGTGAACTGCCTATGATGACTGATAAAGGTACTTTCATCATCAATGGCGTAGAGAAAGTTATCGTTTCACAAATGCATAGATCTCCTGGAGTGTTTTTTGATAGTGATAGGGGAAAAACTTACAATTCTGGCAAATTGATCTATTCTGCTAGAGTTATTCCTTATAGAGGTTCTTGGCTTGATATTGAGTTTGATGTTAAAGATCATTTGTATTTTCGTATTGATAGAAAGAGAAAGTTGCCAATATCAGTTTTATTAAAGGCTTTGGGCTTATCAAATAATGACATACTTAATAAATTTTATGAAAAAATAGAGTGTATAAAACATAAAAGTGGCTGGAGAGTACCTTTTTCCCCTGATAAATTCAAGGGAGTGAGGCTTCCTTTTGATTTAAAGAATGTTGAAGGCAATGTGTTACTTAAAGCCAATGTTCGTATTACTTCAAAATTAGCTAAAAATCTATATGATAACGGATTGAAAGAGTATCTAATTCCTTATGATTCTATATGTGGTTTATTTCTTGCAGAAGATTTAATAGATAGTGCTAGTTCTACAAAAGTCTTATCTGCTGGTGAATCTATAAAATTAGAGGATATAAAAAAGCTTGAATTATTATCTATAGATAAAATATCAGTGTTGAACATAGATAATGTTTCTGTTGGACCTTACATATTAAACACACTTTTCTTAGATGAAAACATGTCTTATGAGAACGCTCTATATGAAATATATAAGGTTTTGCGTCCTGGTGAAGTTCCTGTTTTAAAGATAGTAGAGGAGTTTTTTCGTAATCTTTTCTTCAGTTCGGAATATTATGATTTGTCTAACATTGGTAGATTAAAACTTAACTCTTGCCTTGGGTTAAATTATGAGGAAAATTTAACTACTTTAACACATGAAGACATTATTGAAATTATAAGAAAAATAGTATTGTTACGTGATGGTCAAGGATCTGTAGATGATATTGATCATTTAGCAAATAGAAGAGTCCGTTCAGTTGGAGAGTTTATAGAAAATCAATTTAGAACTGGATTATTAAAATTGGGACGGGCAGTAGTTGATTCTATGTCTACTTCTAGTTTAGATAAAGTCTCTCCATCTGATTTTATAAATCCAAAAGTGTTAACCAATGTCTTAAGAGATTTTTTCAACTCTTCCCAATTATCTCAATTTATGGATCAGACTAATCCATTATCTGAAATAACACATAAAAGAAGGTTGTCAGCGTTAGGTCCTGGTGGTTTAACAAGAGAGAGGGCGGGATTTGAAGTGCGTGATGTTCATCCAACTCATTACGGAAGAATTTGCCCTATTGAAACTCCTGAGGGGCAGAATATAGGCTTAATTAATAGCTTAGCTATATACGCTCGTATTAATAAATATGGGTTCATTGAAAGTCCTTATAGGAAAGTAGTTAATAAGGTTGTTACTGATCAAATTGAGTATCTGTCTGCTATAGATGAAGGTTTATATTATATAGCCGATACCAGCGCAAAGCTTGATGAGAACAACTGCTTTGTTGATGATATGTTATACTGTAGGTATGCTGGTACCTTTGTAATGGTAAATAGTAATCAAGTAAGTTACATTGATTTATCTCCTAAGCAGGTAATATCGGTTGCTGCTTCTTTAATTCCATTTTTAGAAAATGATGATGCTAATAGAGCGTTAATGGGTTCAAATATGCAGCGTCAAGCTGTACCTTTATTGAAGCCTACTGCTCCTTTGGTTGCTACTGGCATGGAATCTTTCGTAGCTTCTGGCTCTGGTGCTGTAGTTTTAGCAAAACGTGGTGGCATAGTTGACAGCTCAGATAGTAACTCTATAGTTATACGTGCTTTTGACAAAGGAGGAATTAACTACTTGGATGTAGATATTTATCATCTAAGAAAATTTCAGCGTTCTAACCATAATACTTGTATTAACCAGAAACCACTGGTGCATGTAGGTGATTGTGTTAAGGAAGGTGATGTGATAGCTGATGGTCCTGCTATTAATAACGGTGAATTGGCACTTGGCCAAAACTTGCTAGTCGCTTTTATGTCTTGGCAAGGTTATAATTTTGAAGACTCAATCATTATTTCTAGTGAAGTTGTTAAAAAAGATCTATTTACTTCTATTCATATAGAAGAATTTGAATGTGTTGTACATGACACTCCTTTAGGGTCGGAAAAAATAACTCGTGCCATACCCGGTGTTAATGAAGAAAATCTTTATCACTTGGATGATAGTGGTATAGTAAAGGTTGGTACAAGAGTTGGTCCAGGTTATATTTTGGTGGGGAAAGTTACACCTAAGCATTCTCTTTCATTGCCTCCTGAGACAAAATTGTTAATGACAATTTTTGGTGAAAAGTCATTTGATTGTGTGGATTCCTCTTTATATACATCTCCAGATATTGAAGGGATAGTGATTGATGTGCAGGTCTTTACACGCAGAGGGGAAGAAGAAAACGAAAGGGCGTTTCTTATTAAACAAAAAGAGGCAAACGACTTTGAGAAAGAACGAGACCATATAATCAATGTTATTAATCAATATTTCTATGATGAATTAAGAAAAATTCTTATTAATTCTGGCTCTCAAGATCGAGAAAGTATTAATTTTATTGAACGTGAGGGATGGTGGGATATAGGATTGAAAAACCAATCTATTTCTAAGCAAGTTGAGAGCTTAAAAAAAGATTTTGATGAAAAAGTATCACATGCGATAGCAAACTTTAAGCGAAAAGTAGAAAAATTGCATGAAGGCTATGATCTGCCTCAAGGTGTGTCGATGTCAGTAAAAGTTTTTATTGCTGTAAAACATAGTTTGCAGCCAGGGGATAAAATGGCTGGTAGACATGGAAATAAAGGTGTGATTTCTCGAGTTGTTCCAGTAGAAGATATGCCTTATTTAGAAGATGGTACTCCTATTGATATTATTCTTAACCCTCTTGGCGTTCCTTCGCGAATGAATGTAGGTCAAATATTGGAAACGCATGTAGGTTGGGCTTGTAAAAAATTAGGAGAAAAAGTAGGCAATATTCTTGATGAGATCAATAAAATCAAACGTGCTTTTTGTGAGGCAATTAGATCTCTCAGTGATGATGATTTTGAAAAATTTGCAGCATTATATCTTGATAATAAAAAATTTGAGGATATTAATGATGATGAAATAACGGCTTCTATTTTAGATACGCCTAATAAGGATGAATTAAATAATGAATTGACTACATTAGTAGAGAATTATTTCAACTCTTGTAAAGATGCACACAGTAGTTTACGTCACTTCCTGATTGAGGTTTATAGTTGTGGCAGTAATTTATCTATTTGTAATAACATTCGCGATATTAATGATAATCACCTCATTGAATTTGCGTATAAGTTGCGTGATGGCATTCCTGTTACTGCACCTGTATTTGAAGGTCCAAAAGATGAACAAATAGTAAAGCTATTTGAACTTGCTGGATTGGATAACTCTGGGCAAGTTGTATTATATGATGGTTGCTCGGGTGAGAAGTTTGATCGCAAAGTTACAGTTGGTTACATGTACATGCTTAAGTTGCATCACTTAGTAGATGGTAAAATTCATGCGCGTTCAGTAGGACCTTATAGCTTAGTTACTCAACAACCTCTTGGAGGAAAGTCTCATTTTGGTGGTCAGCGTTTTGGTGAAATGGAATGTTGGGCATTGCAAGCCTATGGTGCTGCTTACACTTTGCAGGAAATGTTAACTGTGAAGTCTGATGATATTAATGGCAGGGTTAAGATTTATGAATCGGTAATAAAAGGTGACAGTAACTTTGAATGTGGAATTCCTGAATCCTTTAATGTCATGATAAAAGAGTTGCGTTCCTTGTGTTTTAATGTGGATTTGAAGCAAAATGACATAGTAATTGAAGATATATCTCATACTAACATCGCGCAATCTTTTAATGAGGTTAGCATTTCCATTGCTAGCCCTGAAAGTATTAAACGTATGTCTTATGGAGAGATAACAGATGTTTCAACTGCAAACTACCGTACATTCAAAGTTGAGAAAGGTGGATTATTTTGTCCTAAAATTTTTGGTCCTGTCAATGATGATGAATGTTTATGTGGAAAGTACAAAAAAAGAAGACATAGGGGCCGTATATGCGAAAAATGTGGAGTAGAAGTTACATCTTCTAAAGTAAGAAGAGAAAGAATGGGTCATATAGAGCTTGCATCTCCTGTTGCTCATATATGGTTTTTGAAGTCACTTCCTTCAAGAATTGGAGCATTATTAGATATGTCTCTTAGAGATATCGAAAGTATTTTGTATAGTGATAATTATGTTGTAATAGATCCTCTTGTTTCCTCTTTTGAAAAAGGTGAAATTATTAGTGAGAAAGCTTATAATGAAGCTAAAGATAGCTATGGGGTCGATAGCTTTATAGCTATGCAAGGTGTTGAAGCTATAAGAGAATTGCTAATACGCCTTGATTTACATGAAATTAGGAAGAATTTAAGACAGGAGTTAGAGTCTGTTGCTTCTGAAATGAGAAGAAAGAAAATTATAAAGAGATTACGTATTGTTGAAAATTTTATCAAGTCTGGAAACAGACCTGAGTGGATGATACTTACAGCTATACCTATTTTACCACCTGACTTGCGTCCCTTGGTATCGCTTGAAAGTGGTCGACCTGCAGTTTCTGATTTAAATCATCATTATAGAACTATTATTAATCGAAATAATAGATTGAGAAAATTGTTAAGTTTAAATCCTCCTGAGATTATGATTCGTAATGAGAAAAGAATGTTACAAGAGGCAGTTGATTCTCTTTTTGATAATAGTCGTCGTAATGCTCTGGTAAATAAAGCTGGCGCTACTGGATATAAAAAGTCTATTAGCGATATGCTGAAAGGAAAGCAAGGTCGTTTCCGTCAGAATCTTTTAGGAAAAAGGGTAGATTATTCTGGACGTTCTGTAATAGTTGTTGGTCCAACTTTGAAACTAAATCAGTGTGGATTACCGAAAAGAATGGCTCTTGAGCTATTCAAGCCTTTTGTTTACTCAAGGCTTAAAATATATGGAATGGCTCCAACTATTAAATTTGCTAGTAAGTTAATAAGAGCAGAAAAGCCAGAAGTTTGGGATATGCTTGAAGAAGTAATAAAAGAGCATCCTGTTTTGCTAAATAGAGCGCCTACGCTACATAGGCTTGGTATTCAGGCTTTTGAGCCAGTCCTTATTGAAGGTAAAGCAATACAGCTTCATCCACTTGTTTGTACAGCATTTAACGCTGACTTTGATGGTGATCAAATGGCAGTACATGTGCCAATTTCATTGGAAGCTCAACTTGAAGCTAGAGTGTTGATGATGTCAATTAATAACGTTTTAAGTCCTTCTAATGGAAGACCGATTATAGTTCCTAGTAAAGATATAGTGCTTGGTATATACTACCTAACTTTACAGCAACTTAAGAAGGATGATTTACCACTTTTTTGTGCTTTTTGTGAAGTTGAGCATTCCTTAAACAACGGTACTCTGCATATTCATTCTCATATAAAGTACAAAATGGAACACATCAATAGCGATGGAAACATTCAGTATAAAACTATTTGTACAACTCCTGGACGTTTAATATTATGGCAGATTTTTCCTAAACATGAGAATCTAAGCTTCGATTTAATAAATCAGGTATTAACAGTTAAGGAAATAACTAGTATTGTTGATTTAGTATATCGTAGCTGCGGTCAAAGTGCTACAGTGGTATTTTCTGATAAATTGATGACACTTGGCTTTGAGTATGCTACATTTTCTGGTACTTCTTTTAGTCGTTGCGATATGGTCATACCTGAAACTAAAGCTACACACGTTGATTATACAAGGGGTGAAATTAAGAAATTTTCTGCACAGTATCAAGACGGACTAATCACTAAAAGTGAGAGGTATAATAAAGTTATAGATGAGTGGTCTAAGTGCACAGATATAATAGCGAATGATATGTTAAAAGCGATATCTCTGTATGATGAAAATAGTAAGTACAATTCAATATATATGATGGTTAGCTCCGGTGCAAGAGGTTCTACTTCCCAGATGAAGCAGTTAGCAGGAATGCGAGGGTTAATGACCAAACCTTCTGGTGAAATTATAGAAACACCTATAATTTCTAATTTTCGCGAAGGATTAAATGTATTTGAATACTTTAATTCTACTCACGGTGCGCGTAAAGGTTTAGCTGATACTGCACTTAAAACTGCAAACTCTGGATACTTAACTCGTCGCTTGGTTGATGTATCTCAAAATTGCATAGTTACAAAACATGACTGTAAAACGAAAAATGGCCTTATTGTAAGAGCTATAGTTGAAGGTAGTACTATAGTTGCATCTCTAGAGAGTGTTGTACTGGGTAGAACAGCTGCAAATGATATATATAACCCAGTAACCAAAGAGTTATTATTAAAAGCAGGGGAACTAATTGATGAAGGTAAAGTAAAGCAAATCAACATTGCAGGTCTTGATGTTATAAAAATTAGATCGCCTTTAACTTGTGAAATAAGTCCTGGTGTGTGTTCTTTGTGTTATGGAAGAGACCTTGCAACTGGTAAAATTGTTTCAATAGGTGAAGCAGTTGGTGTTATCGCTGCTCAATCTGTTGGAGAGCCAGGTACTCAGTTAACGATGCGTACTTTCCATATAGGTGGGGTAATGACTAGAGGTGTTGAATCCTCAAATATTATAGCTTCTATTAATGCTAGAATAAAATTAAACAATAGTAATATAATTATAGATAAAAACGGAAATAAAATTGTGATAAGCCGTTCCTGTGAAGTCGTTTTAATTGATAGCCTTGGTAGTGAAAAATTGAAGCACAGTGTGCCTTATGGTGCTAAACTTTATGTAAATGAGGGTGAGTTAGTAAAAATTGGTGATAAAGTTGCGGAATGGGATCCGTATACACTACCTATTATTACGGAAAAGAGTGGTACAATATCTTACCAGGATTTAAAAGATGGAATTTCAATCACTGAAGTGATGGATGAATCTACAGGGATATCAAATAGAGTAGTAAAAGATTGGAAATTGTACTCTGGTGTAGCTAATTTACGTCCTCGTATTGCACTGCTTGATGATAATGAAAAAGTAATAACACTTTCAAGTGGTGTGGAAGCATGTTACTTTATACCAGTTGGTGCAGTGCTTAAT
Source organism: Wolbachia endosymbiont of Kerria lacca (assembly GCF_051602725.1). Taxonomy (NCBI): domain Bacteria; kingdom Pseudomonadati; phylum Pseudomonadota; class Alphaproteobacteria; order Rickettsiales; family Anaplasmataceae; genus Wolbachia; species Wolbachia endosymbiont of Kerria lacca. The sequence continues at coordinate 662,453 of NZ_CP192272.1, read as the reverse complement.
GTACAGGATGGCCAAAAGGTTCATGCAGGTGATGTTATCACAAGAACGCCGAGAGAGTCGGTTAGAACTCGTGATATTACTGGTGGCTTGCCTAAGGTTATAGAATTATTTGAAGCACGTCGTCCTAAAGAGCATGCTATCGTTAGTGAAATAGATGGCTATGTAATGTTCTCTGAAAAAGACCGTAGAGGAAAACGCAGTATAGTAATTAAACCTGTAGATAAGCAAGCTTCTCCAGTTGAGTATTTAGTATCAAGAAGTAAGCATGTAATAGTTAATGAAGGTGATTTTGTGCGTAAAGGTGATTTATTGATGGATGGCGATCCTGATCTTCATGATATTCTACGTGTGCTTGGGTTAGAAGCGTTAGCACACTATATGATTTCTGAAATACAGCAAGTTTATAGATTGCAAGGTGTGCGCATAGATAACAAGCATTTAGAAGTGATCTTAAAGCAAATGCTACAAAAAGTAGAAATTACCGATCCTGGTGATACTATGTACTTAATTGGAGAAAATATTGACAGGCTGGAAATTGATAGAGAAAATGATGCTATGAATAACTCTGGAAAACGACCTGCTCATTATCTTCCTATTCTGCAGGGAATTACTAGAGCAAGCCTTGAAACTAATTCCTTTATTTCTGCTGCCTCTTTCCAAGAAACAACAAAAGTACTTACGGAAGCAGCATTTTGCGGAAAGAGTGATCCTTTGAGTGGGTTAAAAGAAAATGTTATAGTAGGAAGGTTAATTCCTGCTGGTACGGGTCTGATTATGAATAAGGTGAAAGCACTTTCGCTTTGTGAAAATATAGATAAATATGAAAAATATTTTGATATTGAGACTTATGACGAAAAATTGCTGAGTGATAATAGTTATCAATTACATTCTGATGAAGAAGAGAGTGTGGTGGCATCGCACTATGATCAGTCAAATTGAATATATCTAATGAGGTAGTATGTTTAATCTGTTTTTAACTAAAAAAATCGATTATATTTTCTTTCACCTCTGTGCTGTCTATTATGTTATTTACTCTTACACGAAATTCAGATGAGTTTTGAAGCCCGCTACTGTACCATCCTATATGTTTGCGGGCCATCTTTATTCCTGTATCGCTTCCATAGTACTCAAGAATACTGTCATAATGCTTGAGTATTATGCTTAATCTCTCTGAGGCTGTTGGCTCAGAAACTTTATTTCCACTCAAAAAGTTTATTGCTTGATTAATCAGCCAAGGTTTGCCGTAAGCACCACGACCTATCATTACTCCATCTGCCCCAGATTCTTTAAGTGCACTTTGAACATCATTCAAACTCTTAATATCTCCATTTACTATAACTGGAATTTTTACCTGCTCTTTAACATTTCTAACGAATTTCCAATCTGCTTGACCATTATAAAGCTGTGCCCTTGTCCTTCCATGTACAGTAATCATCTTTGCTCCCAAATCTTCTGCAATTTTTGCCAAGCGCGGAGCATTACGATTTTCGTCATTCCATCCAGTACGCATTTTTACTGTAACTGGCACACTCACTGCCTTGACTACAGCTTCTATTATCTCAGCAGCCTTTTTTTCATCACGCATAAGTGCTGACCCTGCGTAACCGTTTACAACTTTTTTAACTGGACAACCAAAATTTATATCTATGATTTTTGCACCCATGCCCTCATTTAACTTTGCAGCTTCCGCCATAACATCAGGCTCACAACCAGCAAGTTGTACAGCGGTTAGTTCATCGACTTTTGCTTTTTGCATGCTCTGGCGAGTTTGCATGATCATAGCTCTGCTTGCAATCATTTCTGAGACTAGCAAACTTGCACCAAGTTTCTTTACAATACTCCTAAATGGATAGTCAGTCACTCCAGACATTGGCGCTAAAATAACAGGAGAATCAATCGTCAAACTTCCTATTTGTAGGGACATAGATTTTATAGATTAATTACTTAAGCCCAAACGTCTTGCACACGTTGTGGTAACATTTTGAATAATCGAACTTATGGTAGATTGTGCCTCCTCTTTCTTACTATCTTCAGAAATGAGCTGCTGTATAGTATCATGTAAAATTCCACCTTCAGCAATGGATTCTTTCCACTCTTCATCCTCCATAAGTGCTTTTGCGAACTCTCTTCTCTTCTCGTGCAATTGTCCTGGACTAGGCTTGTACTTTGATAACTCTCTGTCAATTTCATCAAATGATTTATCCTCGTTGAGCATTTCCGTAATCCTATGAGCATTTTCTAAAGCAAATACTCCACAATTACAGCCATCTTTTTGCTGATCAACCGCAGAACTCTTTATGCTATCATTTCCTATCTCTAAGGTTTCCTGCAATATGCCCACTATATAACTAGTATCAATTGGCTTACTAACTAACTTATTTTTATATTCTCTTGCATGACCTAATGTTTTTTCAACATCATCTTTTTTCTCTTTAAGGCTAGCATTATCTGGATTATTTTCTCTTTTCCGTATTAAACTTCCCACCTCATTATTTAAGGGTACTAGACACTTCTCAGCAATCTCATTAGCAAGACTTATATCGTCTTTTACCTTTCCTTCAACCTCATTTGGTAATTTATTACCAAATGAGTCACAATAATAAGCTCTAAATTGTCTGTTACCATTACATGTGACTATCAGTGTTACCCAGTGATTTCCTCCTAAATTAATAATCGAGGCAAAGATTTTTTTTGTGTTCCCTTGTTCTATTTTATACTCTTTCAGTTTTGAGTTTAAAGTACTCACATCACCAGGAATACAAAAAACTACATTGCCACTTGAATTTTCTGAATAGTTATATACAGCTCTTGCAATATGAGAAATATCATGTTCTTGTAGCCAGTAATAGTAATTTTCTCTATTTGTCTGATGCATAAGAGTTTGTAAATTTTCATGAAACTCTTTGCCACCCAAACCACTATCTCCTGAAGCATTAGAATTTCTACGACTATTGTTACTTGAGGCAGGTTCACTTCCTGGTACAATACCACTATCTGTAGATGGAGAATAGGAATTTCTACGTACCCTCTGATCCGAATCATTTGTTTGTCTTGATATAGTATCTAGTCCACTATCCAGTGATTTACTTCTTGTGAATTTTTGCTCTTTTGGACTCTTTTCTTCCTTTACAGTTCCTTTTTCATCAACATAACCTTTTACCAAGTAAAATAAAGGTTCAATAACCATCTTGTATGTCGCTGCAAGCACTATTCCCATTAAGATCCAAGCTATAGGGTTGGAGATGAGCATAGCAAGTGGTAAGGTTAAGAGGAAAGATCCCATTATTAATCCCAAACAGCCAATGGTAAATGTAGTCGCCAAATATATACAAAAAGCGTAGACAGCAAATCTTCCACTAGCCTTAAGTTTAGTGAAGTGAGTACTCTCTTTAGATTTATTGTATCTTTCTATGATGGCTAACATATTATATTTCACGTTTATTAATTCTAGCAAATTATGAAGGTAAAATCAATATTAGCATTTATATGTAAAAATATTGAGCATTCAAAGCTTTTGAAGTAGAGTAATGATGTTAGTAATAGCACAACATATGCATGATATAGAACATATACGCAAAAACCCTAAAGGATTTGAAAAAGCAATAAAAAGCAGAGGGGTGAAAGAATTTACTGCAAAAGAAATATTAGAGATTGACCATAAAAAAAGATCACTGACTACTAAATTGCAAGCTTTAAATAAGCAACGAAACGAGGTCACGGAAGAAATAAAGAGGCTTAAAATGAACAAAAGCCCATGTGAAGAACAAGTAAAGTTATCAAAAAGCATCACAAGTGAGATAGAGACAATCAGCCTCAAGGAGCAAACAGAAAAAAATAAGTTAGTGGATATTTTATCTAACTTACCAAATATTTCTGCACAAAATGTACCAACAGGTGAAGATGAGAGCTCCAACGTAGAAATCAGAAAATATGGAAAGAGAAGAAAATTTGATTTTACACCAAAATTTCATTATGAACTCGGAGAAAGGTTAGGCTTGATGGATTTTGAACAAGCAGCAAAAATTTCTGGATCAAGGTTTACAATACTAAAAGGACAGTTAGCTAAGCTTGGACGAGCATTAATAAATTTTATGCTGGAAACACATGTTAATGAATTTGGTTATACTGAAGTGCATCATCCAGTTTTAGTAAAGGATAGGGCGATGTATAATGTTGGTCAACTACCAAAATTTTTTGATGATTCATATTTAACTACCGATAAATTAAGATTAATTCCCACAAGTGAAGTAGTTTTAACAAATTTAGTTGCTGACAAAATAATAGAAGAAAAAGAACTGCCTATTCGTTTTACTGCATATTCAGAATGTTTTCGTAAAGAAGCTGGTAGCGCAGGACGAGATACAAGAGGTATGATAAGGCAACACCAATTTGGTAAAGTGGAGTTGGTAAGCATCACAACTGAAGACCAGTCAAATGATGAGCTTGAACGCATGACAAATGCTGCTGAGGAAATATTAAAAAAATTAGAACTACCGTATAGAGTAATGCTACTTTGCAGTGGCGATATGGGTTTTGCTGCACAAAAGACTTATGACATAGAGGTATGGTTACCTGAGCAAAATAAATATAGAGAAATATCAAGCTGCTCAAATTGCGGTACGTTCCAGGCAAGAAGAATGAACACTAAATACTTCTTAGAAAATGACAGAAAAACAAAAAAATACGTTCACACTTTAAACGGCTCAGCTTTAGCCATAGGAAGAACAATTGTTGCCATAATGGAGAATTATCAAAATTCCGATGGGTCAGTTACAATACCAAACGTGTTGCAAAGATACATGAGTAATGATACTGTTATAAGCAAACAATAATTTTGACATATATAGAAAAGCGAGGAAATAAAGATGAAGGTTTTGGTTATAGGTTCTGGTGGGCGTGAGCATGCTTTACTTTGGGCTCTAAAGAAGTCTCCTATCTTGACTAAGTTATATGTTACTCCTGGTCGCCCGGCCATGGAGAATTTTGGAGTTTTTGTGAATATAAATATTCAAGATTCAGTGGATGTTACACAATTTTGCAAGAAAGAAAATATAGAGCTAGTAATTATTGGTCCAGAGCAACCGATAATTAATGGACTTGCTGATGATTTAACTGCGGAGGGGATAAACGTTTTTGCTCCAAGTCAAGCAGCTGCAAAACTTGAGGCATCAAAGTCTTTTACGAAGGAACTATGTAAACAATATGGTATACCGACCGCCAAGTATGAACGTTTTATTGATGAAAGGTTAGCTAAAAATTTTGTCCGTAGTAATAAAATAAAATTGCCGCTTGTAATTAAAGCAAATGGAATTGCAGCAGGGAAAGGTGTCATAATATGCCACACAGAAAATGAGGCTTTTTCAGCAATAGATTCAATGCTAGTGGAGAAAAATCTTGGTGAGTCAGGTGAAGAAATAATCATAGAAGAGTTTTTAATTGGAGAGGAAGTAAGTTTTTTTGCTCTTATTGATGGGTTGAAGGTAGTAACCCTTGGGTGTGCAAAAGATTACAAGAGAGTTGGTGAAAATAATGAGGGACAAAATACTGGAGGCATGGGGTCATACTCATCACCTTCGATTATAAGTAAGGAGATGGAGCAAAAAATTATCCAAAAAATAATATATCCTACAATTCAAGCACTGACTAACATGGGAACATCCTATAAAGGAGTACTCTTTGCTGGTTTAATGATTTGCAAAGATAGTCCAAAGCTTCTTGAGTATAATGTTAGGTTTGGGGATCCGGAAATACAATCTATGTTACCTAGACTTGATCCAAATTGTGATTTGCTAAAGTTGATGTTATCAGTTGCAGAAGGCAAGTTAAATACAAAAATGGTGGAGTTTAATCACAAAACTACAGTTTGTGTAGTCGTTGCAAGTAAAGGCTATCCTGGTGATTATCAAAAAGGAGAGGTAATTAAAGGATTGGATAAAATTGAAAACATTCCTGGAGTGCTAGTATTTCATGCTGGTACTAAGCTAGATGAAAATGGTAATTGGATTTCCGATGGCGGAAGGGTACTAAATATAGTAGGAGAAGGAAACACTGTGGAAGAAGCTAAAAGTAAAGTGTACTCAGCATTAAATTTTCTAGAATGGTCAGGTGGGTTCTTCAGGTATGATATTGGTAGTTAATTTAGCTCATGCAGAAACGAAAAAAGTCACTTTGCAAGCAGTAAACTAAAGAAAAACATGATATCTGTTCAGATTCATGTGAAACCAGTGCTTCTTTTCTTGTCATGAAAGTAGCTGACACTGGGATGGCTTTGTTGCACCACTCAAGGAAAGAACAGGCAGTTACTGATGGAATTTGTTATAAAATAGATATTTAGCCGACAAAGGAAAAATATGCCAATAAGAATGAAAGTCAGTAACTGCAATGAATATAACAAATTTCTTCAAGAAAGGGGAAATGTTTTTCATTATATCAACGATGCCATTGAAAATTGGTACGAAAATAGTCCAAAAGTAGCAGGTGGCAACAATGTCTACAGCGACAAAGTAGTGATTCTAATTCACATAATAACCTATCTATTCAGGATTGGTCTTAGGCAAACAGTGGGATTTATAGAGAAATATCTTGAGCAAATAGGGAAAATTTTGCAAATTATCAGCTATTCGCAGGCTTCAAGAAGGTTTAAAAAGCTTAATATCAAAATCAACGACTGCAGAGTTGATAAGAACGATATGGAAGATATTGAAATTGCTATAGATAGTACAGGTATCAGCATCTACAATAATATTCCAGGCCATAGTAAGGCAAATGGTACAGATAGAAAGTATCGCCGCTATGAGCAAACAAGAAAGCTACATGTAATGCTAGAGATAGGTAGTAAAAAAGTTATAGCTGCAAAATACAGTAGTGGAGTTTATTCCGACCACTATGGAGCCTGTGATCTTATTGAAAGAGTGGATACCAAGTATAACATAAGCACGATATATGCAGATAGGGCATATAATCGAAAGAAGTTATACAAACTGTGCGATGAGCTTGACATAAAGACAAGGATTCCTCCGCAAAATAATGCAGTAGAGCATCCAAAGTTGGATTATATGAATGAGAGAAATTCTACAATCAAGCTCATAAAGTCATATGATGAAGATGGTATGAAGAGGTGGAAAAAAGAGATAAATTATTGGAAGAGATCTTATATAGAAAGTTTTTTCTCGCGACTGAAGCAAATATTTGGATTTAGTTTTAGGAATAAATCTGAGATTAATCGTGAGAAGGAACTGCTACTCAAGTGTTATTTGCTTAACAAATTTACTGAAATAGGCATGGCTAAGTTTGATATAGCTTCATGAATTTATTATACATTACCCACTATCCGAAGAGCTGTGCAACAAAGCCATTCCAGTGTCAAGCACTGGAATGACACCGTCTATTATGCAAATTACCTGCTAATTGCAATGTTCGTACAGATGTGGGTCACGCGCTGGAATAACACCCTTGGTGATAACAACTAAAGAAAAACATCAACTAGGTTTATAGTCTATCACTACTGTTTTTGCAATTTTGTCATTAAGGAACTGTTTATGCTTATCAAATGTTGCAAACAATATGATAATAATTGGTAAAATTATAAATAGACTAGAAATACTCAATATTGTATAAAAAATTATAAAATATAACACTCCAAAAGTTCCTGTTCTGATTATTGTTTGTGTTATAGTGATTTTTTCAAGTGTATTTTTGTCTTTTATATGCATACGAAGCAATAATTGTCCCGGAGTTCCGCCGAATTCTATTATCGTAAATGCATAAAATGCTAATGCCAATATTAGCCCTGTTACATTAAGAATTGTTGCGTTGTCTGAAATTATTTTAACCGCATTGGGTGTTAAAGAACCTAAGGTACATCCAACGTTAAATCCAATAAAATACTTTATCGCCGTTAATAAAATATGATCAAACGCAAATGCAAAAATGCGTCTCGTAACTCTTGCATAGCTTATTTTAGTATCCATATAACCCCACCCGCATTACTAACTGACATAAGAACATGTTATTAAATAACTGTAAATATGTCAACTTGTACAGTACTAGCTGCTTGTGCCACTATATTATTTGAATTAACATTAAATCATTTACAGTTAAGGAAGTTATGTCAACATCAGTCACAGTTGCGTATGGTGATGGTATCGGACCAGAAATTATGGAAGCGGTGCTATCGATATTGCGTGAAGCGAAAGCAAAGATTTCAGTAGATATTATTGAAATAGGAGAGTGTGTTTATAGTAAAGAATGGTCTCACGGCATTTCTCCAAGTGGTTGGGAATCTATCGAAAGGACAAAGATATTACTCAAATCTCCAACAACAACCCCTCAAGGTAAAGGGCACAAAAGCTTAAACGTTGCACTCAGAAAGAACTTAGGGCTGTATGCAAACATTAGACCATGCATTTCGTATCACCCTGTTATAGAAAATAAATTCGATAAATTTGATGTTGTTGTAATACGCGAAAATGAAGAGGACGTTTACACCGGAATAGAGCATAGGCTCACTGGTGACTCGTACCAATGCACTAAAATTATTACTAGATCTGGCTCAGAAAAAATATGCAGGTATGCTTTTGAATATGCGAAAAAACATAACAGAAAGAAAGTAACTTGCCTGACTAAAGACAACATAATGAAAATGACTGACGGCGCTTTTCATGCAGCGTTTGATCGTATTGCAAAAGAATATCCGGATATAAAGGCGGAACATTATATAGTTGATATTGGAATGGCACGTGTTGCCACAGAACCCGAGAATTTCGATGTTATAGTAACTGAAAATCTATATGGCGACATATTATCAGACATAGTAGCACAAACCTCAGGTTCTGTAGGGCTTGCAGGAAGTAGCAATATAGGTAATGAATATGCAATGTTTGAAGCGGTTCACGGCTCTGCTCCTGATATTGCAGGAAAAAATATAGCTAATCCTTCTGGTCTTTTAAATGCCGCAGTACATATGTTGGTCTATATTGGTCAAGTGAGTACTGCAAAACTAATCTACGATGCATGGCTCAAGACTTTGGAAGATGGAGTACATACCGCTGATTTATATAAGGAGAAAAAGAGTAAACAAAAGGTTGGAACAAAAGAATTTGCAAAAGCTGTTATAGATAATCTAGGGAAAAAACCCACAACGTTATCTGAGCTTATAATTAGCAGTGATTCGGATAGTAAAATAAATAAAGTACAAGACAATTACGAACAAGATTACAAAGTTAAAAAGCTAGTGGGTAGTGATATAACGCTTGCTTGGGACAAATCCAACAATTTTGATCAAATAGTTAGGTTATTTGAATCGAGTAATCTGAAAATGATAGCAATATACTCAAAAGGACTTGCAATTTGGCCAGGAGGCTCAAAGTCTTCAAGTGACCAAATAATCTGCAGGTTTATTGCAAATAATGAAATTACAAATAGTGATGTGAATAACTTGCTAATCAAATTTGAGGAACACAATTTTGATGTGGTGAGAATGGATAAGTTGTATTTGTATGATGGGAAAGAGGGTTTCTTCTCTTAGTGGTTGCTTGATATTTTTATGCTTGTGTGAAACATTAAATATATTATACTAATAGCATCGTGTATTTATGTGAGGTGTAGTAATGAGTCAACATTTTAAGTTAACTGGTCAGGAGTTTTATGATAGTAATGGTCTGTTTAACGTACTAGAGATAAAAGCTGAACAAATTGTAGGTAAAGATTATCAAGCTCTTAGCAAGTTTCTGAAAAAACAATATAATAAATTGATACTTGTAAACCATCCTGACAAAGGTGGAAACAAAAATAGATTTGATCAGATTTATAAAGCTTATCAAGAGCTAAAAAAGTACATTAAACCTTTGGAGTCAGGAAATCCTTGTGTTAAAGTCAGCGTTGATGCTGAAAGTAATGGACGTTTAACGGCAAGAGAGTTTCACTATAGGAGAAAGTTGTTTAACGAGCTAAAAATCAGTGAGGAAGAAGCTGTAGGTAAAGATTTTGATGGGTTGATTGCTATACTAAAAAGAAATGATTGTTCGTTTGGAGAAGACCTAAAAAGCTATAATGAACTTCAGGCTCAAATAGAGAGGATTTTGCTAAATCCAAATTTAGATAATTTTCAGAGGAGTGTACAAAGTGCAAAGTTAATGCAAGAGTTATATCAATATATAGCAAAGCCAAGCATACAATTATTCAATTATATTTCTCCTCTAAAGGAAAAAAAGAACCTAGTAGATGAGGATAAAAAAGAATTAGCGTTAAGATTTATAGAACGTAAAAATGCCTTACTATTTATTCGGACTCTTAGTGTTCTACCCTTAGGCCTGTTAACTACAGTTACTATAGGTTGCTATTTTTCATGGTGGATCATAGCATTTAACATCGCTATTAGTAGAGCCTCTGGTTTATTAGTGAATTATTATATGGAAAAGTATAAAAATTCAGAAATTTCTACTGATGAATTCATGAGTAAAATGAGCTATATCGAGCTAAGTAGTAAGCTTCTTATCAACTATCCTTTAGCTGCTTTTTCTGTTTATTTAGTTACAATAAATTTCATTGCTAATGGATTAACTGTTGGTGGAGCTGTACTTGGTCCACTATTGTTATTGGCAGTATTAATTGAAATGTTAGCTCCTGTTTTCTCAAAAGGCTGTGAAATATATGCTGACAAGCACACAAAAGATTTACTAGAAGAGGATCCAAGAGATAGAGTGCAAAAGGAGACTGATCTGTTAGGACGGTATGATCCACGAAGGCTATTAATGCCGATAATTATGCCTCTTGTTAGAAAGTGTTTTGCAGAAGTGGCAAGCAAATTTGCTGAGAGGAATTTTGATGAGGTAAAAACTGATATGTCTGATGTTAATACTGAAGGACTATCTAATCCTCAAGCAATTGAATTTGCACAGCAAACAGTATAGTATAAGCTTTTAGCTCTATGCATGGACTCAAAAAAAGTAGAATTAATATTTGAAAAATTTCAACAGTCAAATCCTGCGCCAAAAATAGAGCTAAATTATACCAATCATTTTACGTTATTAGTTGCAATAGTTCTGTCAGCGCGGACGACCGATATAAGTGTTAATAAAATTACAAAGGAGCTATTTAGTATCGCTGATACGCCAGAAAAGATGTTGAATCTTGGGCAAAGTGAGCTGAGAAAATGCATAAGCAGTATTGGTTTATATAATTCCAAAGCAAAAAATATAATCGGGCTCAGCAAAATATTGATTGAGAGGTACAATAGCAAAGTGCCTACTAATTTCGATGATTTGGTATCTTTACCAGGGGTTGGGAGAAAGAGCGCTAATGTGTTCTTAAATTCAGGGCTTGGTATTCCAACATTGGCAGTTGATACTCACGTTTTTAGAGTGAGCAATAGAGTTGGGCTTGTGAAAGAAAAAGATGTACTTAAAACAGAGCAGTCTCTTTTGAATGTAGTGCCAAAAAAATACCTACTTTATGCTCATCATTGGCTAGTTTTACACGGTAGATACATTTGCAAGGCACAAAAACCTTTGTGTGAAGCGTGCACAATTCATGATTTATGTGAGTGTACTAGACACAACTTAATCTGACAGCAACGAATTAACTGACAGAAGAATTGAAAACTAATATCAGTCTCTTGTTTAACGTTACTAATATTTTTCTGAAAAGCAATGTGTTTGCTATCAAGAAAAGTCTGCATAGGCGTTTTACCATAGCAATATTTACCTGAGTGAGGCCTGGTCTCATTGTAAGAGCGTAACCAATGATCAACATCTATCTGCAAATCTTCTAAAGAACTGTAGATTTTCTTTCTAAAGATAATATTGTAACACTCATCTTGCATAGTTTTATGAAACCTTTCGCATATGCCATTAGTTTGTGGTGAATTGGCTTTAGTTCTTGAATGATCAATATTTTCAATTCCCAAATAAAGCTGATAAGCGTGATTTTCTGGTTTACCACAATATTCTGTACCTCTATCAGTCAAAATGCGCAATAATGGCACGTTTTGTACATCAAAAAATGGTATTACTCTATCATTCAGCAAGTCGGCAGCGGTAATAGCAGTTTTATCTGTATAAAGCTTAGCAAAAGCCACTCTCGAATATGTATCAATAAAAGTCTGCTGGTAAATGCGCCCAACGCCCTTGATATTGCCTACGTAATAAGTATCTTGAGACCCTAAATAACCTGAATGTTCTGTTTCAATTTCACCGTGAGCTTCTCTTTGCTCTTTAACTTTTTCCAATGCTGCAAGTTGCTCTTCAGTTAAAATTATGCCGTCTTGTGCAACCTTTGCTTCAAGGGCTTTAAGTCTTTTTTTGAACGTTTCAATGTCATTTCTTAGCCATACAGATCTTACGCCACCTTCGGAAATTATTACACCCCTTTTTCTCAGCTCATTTGCAGCTCTTTGTTGTCCATATGCTGGAAATTCTGTAGCTATGCCAATTATTGCCCTTTCTATATCTTCGGAAACTCTGTTTGCTAATAGGGGTTTTTTCTTACTTATTTCATGTAATGCTCCTTCTCCCCCACTTTCATATAACTCCTTAAATCGATAAAATGTATCACGCGAATAACCCATCACCTTACACGCTTGTGATACGTTACCTAATTGCTTTGCTAGTTCTAATAACCCTAACTTTGGTTTTAGTATTTTTGTTTGTATCGTACTCATATCTAACACTCCTTTCTTTTATTATTTTATAACTTACTTTTTTAAAGTGTCAGATCAAGTCTTGTTTAATACAAGCACAACACTTCGATATTTCTTACTTTTATCATCCAAGTAGCTGATCTCTATGATGGTGTCAACCGAGTAGCTTACACTTGGATGGCTTTGTTGCATCGCTTATCGGATAGTGGGTAAAGCATAAAAAATTCATGAAACTACCTAAAACTTAGCCATGCCAATATCAGTAAATTTATTGAGTAAGTAACATTTTATTAGCAACTCTTTTTCTCGATTTACTTCAGATCTATTTCTAAAACTAAACCCAAATATTTGCTTTAATCTTGAAAAAAATCCTTCAATATATGACCTTTTTCCATAAACTGCTTCCTTCTTCCACTCTTTCACACCGTCTTTACCACATAATCTAATGGAAGCATTCCTTTCAGCCATATAATCCAATTTTGTATGCTCCGCTGCACGATTTTTCGGTAAAATTTTGTCTTTATATCATATTTTTTGCACAATTTATAAAGCTTGATAGGCTCTGTCTGCATATAATGCTTTTATAGCATGCTGAAAGCTGAGCAAGTCGCAAGCACCATAATGGTCGGAGTAGGCACCATTGCTATATTGTGCAGCTATAGCTTTTTTACTATTTATACTCAATATTACGTGTAGCTTTCTTACCTGTTTATAACTGCGATACTTCGCTATTTTCCTTACTGTGACCAGGTGTATTATCTGATACTTGTACTGTCTATGGCAATTTCAATATCTTCCATATTGTTTTTATCAACTCTGCAATCATTGATCTTAATATTGAAACCTTCTTGAAGCCTGCGAATAGCTAATGACTGCTAACTACTTGCTGCAAATATCCTTTTATAAACCCTACCGTTTGTCTTAAGCCAATTCTAAAGAGACTAGCGACTATATGCACTAAAATCACAACTTTATTACTATAAATATAATTTCCACCTCGCATTTTGGGGCTATTTTCGTACCAATTTTCTATTGCCTCATTAATAAAATGAAAAATATTTCCTCTTTCTTGCAGAAATCTGTTATATCCATGGCAGTTACTGACTCTCATTTTTTGTGACATATTTTTCTTTCGTAGGTTAAATGCCTGTTTTATAGTGAATTTCGTCAGTAACTTCCAGTTCTTTTTATCTGAGCTATGCAACAAAGCCCACTGGAATCGAGTCTTTCTTACCAACAAAAACTTAGAATAACTTTTGTTCTTAAAAAATTTCTAGATTCCAGACTCATGTTTCAATGTTAAACAAGGTACAATAGAATTGAGTAGGGTAATTTCTAGGGAATTATTATATTCTAGAAAAAGTAAAATGTCATCCAGATAGGCTAATGTACAAGGTAAGCTGAATGTCTATAAGGAAAAACAGCAAGGCATTTTAGGATTTGCTATAAATCGCATCAGGAGCTCAAGAGTACAGCTTACAATTACAGATAGGTATAGTTGAGTTTAAAGTAACTACATAAATTTACTACAATTTTCATACCTATAAGCTGCTATGCAACAAAGCCCTGTGTGGGTATAATTTTGACAGGATACAAAGCTTAATGGAGAAAGTTACGAACATCAGTGAAAAACATGGCAATTTTATTCTCATTTGCAGCTGCTATCACGTCTTGATCTTTCAATGAGCCACCTGGCTGAATTATAGCTGTAATTCCATGCTTTGCACTTTCTACTATACTATCTGGAAATGGAAAAAATGCATCTGAAGCAAGCGCTGCGCCTTTACATTTTTCACCTGCTTTTTTTACTGCAATATTCACACTATCTATTCTGCTTGTTTGTCCTGCACCGATGCCAATAGCACAACCGTCTTTTGCTATCACTATTGCATTGGATTTTACATGTTTACATATTTTCCAAGCAAAAATAAGATCTTCCTTCTCTTTTTTTGTTGTAGTGCATTCTGTCACTCGGTTTATTTCTTCTACTTTTACTGTATGGTTATTATTTTCTTGCACTAAGAACCCGCCAACAACATTTTTGATTTGATATTTTGCATTTTGCTGAAGAGATTGATGAATAATCACTCTTAAATTTTTCTTTTTTTGTAAAATTTTTAGTGCCTCATTGTTTACCGATGGTGCTATCATCACTTCCAAAAATATCTCGTTTAATTTCTCTGCTAGCTTTAAATCTATCTCCCGATTGAAAGCAACTATTCCACCAAAACTGCTTATTTCATCACATGATAGAGCTTTTTCATATGCTTTTAAAGCACTATCACTAACAGCAGCGCCACATGGATTATTGTGCTTTATTATCACTGCTGCAGGTTCTTGAAACTCAGAAATTATGTTAAGTGCAGACTCTATGTCGACTATATTATTATAGCTCAACTCTTTTCCATGTATTTTCTCCAGTGGATACTTGCTAAATTGATTGCTATAAAATGCAGCTTTTTGATGAGGATTTTCACCATATCTGAGTCCTTGTGCTTTACATCCATATAAAGTAAAAAACTCTGGTAACTCATTGCTTTTACCCTGTGATAAAAACCAATTGTAAATATTAGAATCATACTGTGCAGTCAGAGCAAATGCTTTAGTTGCTAGATGTTTTCTATATTCTAATGTTGTCTGATTGTTATTTTTGATCATCTCAGCTTTCAGTGTTTCGTAATCTTGAATGCTAGAAATCACTGAAGTGAAATGAAAGTTTTTTGCTGTAGCTCTAATTAATGCTACTCCACCTATATCTATTTGTTCTATGATTTGCTTCTCACTTGAGTTGCTATTAACCGTTTTCCAAAATGGATATAAGTTAGTTATAAGCAGATCTATCGGCTTAATTTCTAGATTCTGCATTTCCTTTTCGTGCCTTTTTCGATCACAGAGTATTCCTCCATGAATTTTAGGATGTAAAGTTTTCACTCTGCCATCTAGTATTTCTGGAAATTGTGTGTAATCTGAAACTTCTTGCGTTTTTATTCCCGCACCTGATAGCACTTTATAAGTATTCCCTGTTGAGAGAATTTCTATTTGTTGCTGCATCAAAAACGATGCAAGTTCAATTATATTTGTCTTATCGTATACTGATATTAAAGCTCTTTTAATTTTCATATGGAAGGTTTCTTAAGATTATATCTAAGAAAAGAAAATTTGTCTATATATAGCTACTACGTCATACCACTGCGGTATCTCGTTGTAGATTCCGCTAACAAGCACATAGCTGTACGAACATTGTGATACAAGAGATCAAGAAAGATGTCATCCCAGTGCTTGACACTGGGATGGCTTTGTTGCACCACTCAAGGAAAGAACAGGCAGTTACTGATGGAATTTGTTATAAAATAGATATTTAGCCGACAAAGGAAAAATATGCCAATAAGAATGAAAGTCAGTAACTGCAATGAATATAACAAATTTCTTCAAGAAAGGGGAAATGTTTTTCATTATATCAACGATGCCATTGAAAATTGGTACGAAAATAGTCCAAAAGTAGCAGGTGGCAACAATGTCTACAGCGACAAAGTAGTGATTCTAATTCACATAATAACCTATCTATTCAGGATTGGTCTTAGGCAAACAGTGGGATTTATAGAGAAATATCTTGAGCAAATAGGGAAAATTTTGCAAATTATCAGCTATTCGCAGGCTTCAAGAAGGTTTAAAAAGCTTAATATCAAAATCAACGACTGCAGAGTTGATAAGAACGATATGGAAGATATTGAAATTGCTATAGATAGTACAGGTATCAGCATCTACAATAATATTCCAGGCCATAGTAAGGCAAATGGTACAGATAGAAAGTATCGCCGCTATGAGCAAACAAGAAAGCTACATGTAATGCTAGAGATAGGTAGTAAAAAAGTTATAGCTGCAAAATACAGTAGTGGAGTTTATTCCGACCACTATGGAGCCTGTGATCTTATTGAAAGAGTGGATACCAAGTATAACATAAGCACGATATATGCAGATAGGGCATATAATCGAAAGAAGTTATACAAACTGTGCGATGAGCTTGACATAAAGACAAGGATTCCTCCGCAAAATAATGCAGTAGAGCATCCAAAGTTGGATTATATGAATGAGAGAAATTCTACAATCAAGCTCATAAAGTCATATGATGAAGATGGTATGAAGAGGTGGAAAAAAGAGATAAATTATTGGAAGAGATCTTATATAGAAAGTTTTTTCTCGCGACTGAAGCAAATATTTGGATTTAGTTTTAGGAATAAATCTGAGATTAATCGTGAGAAGGAACTGCTACTCAAGTGTTATTTGCTTAACAAATTTACTGAAATAGGCATGGCTAAGTTTGATATAGCTTCATGAATTTATTATACATTACCCACTATCCGAAGAGCTGTGCAACAAAGCCATTCCAGTGTCAAGCACTGACCATCTACTACTCAAATTACCTGCAAATTGCAATGTTCGTACACCAAAACGCGGTATCTTGTTGTAGATTCCGCTAACAAGCAGCGGAATACCAAATTGTAGAAGTTGCTTTAGCTCTCCTCACTCTCCTTTCAAAGTAGTCTATTCTATAAATTTTTTTGTTAAACTTGATTTTAAGCCACGAACAAAATCTTTAATATCGCAAGGATTTCTTCCTTCCATTTGTACAACTTTAGGAATTAAAGTACCACCTTTTAAACTTATATGCATATTATCATTAATGATCTCACCTTGTCCTGAAGTGAAGGCTTCAAATTCAGCATCAAGTATCTTGATACGTTTATTCTCTACCTTAATGAATGCTTTTGGATAAAATGCTTTAACCTTTCTATAAGCAATTTCACAGGTGTCACTTGCGTAAATTTTATAGTCTTTTACTTTGTCAGCATAGCACGCATCGTTATCGCTCTGTTTTAAGGGAACTTGCTTTTCAATTTCGTTTAGTACTTTCAGCAGTAAATCACTACCTAATTCAGACAATTTATCATACAACGTCTTATAATTATCGCTTTTTTCAATAAGAAATTTTTTCTGTTTTAAAATAGGGCCAGAATCTAATCCTTCATCTAGCTGCATAATGC
Source organism: Wolbachia endosymbiont of Kerria lacca (assembly GCF_051602725.1). NCBI lineage: Bacteria > Pseudomonadati > Pseudomonadota > Alphaproteobacteria > Rickettsiales > Anaplasmataceae > Wolbachia > Wolbachia endosymbiont of Kerria lacca. Next base: position 644,774 of record NZ_CP192272.1, on the reverse strand, counting down.
TAACTCCGGTTTCTTGATCTCCGGCTAAAATTGTGTGCTGTATCGGAGCTGCACCGCGCCACCTAGGCAGCAATGATGGATGAATATTAATACAACCATATTTGGGAATATTTAAAATTTCTTTTGGAAGTATCAATCCATACGCAGCAACAACTGCAACGTCTGGCTTAAAATTTCCAAACTTTTCTTGCTCTATCGAAGATTTTAAAGAGGCAGGAGTACATACCTCTATGTCACTTTTTTCAGCAAGGATGTGTACTGGCGATTTTGTTAACCTCTGCCTACGTCCAGAAGGCTTTGGAGCTTTGGTATATACTGCTACTACTTCACTCTGTAATTTCAATAGTAAGTTTAATGCACCAACAGCAAACCCCGGTGACCCCATGAAAATAATTCTCATATTTTCAGGTGTGTTTGCTTTAGGAATTTTCTGCTAACTTACTACTTACAGTTTCTATTAATTTAGCAAAATCATCCTTATGATTAACAGCCATCTCAGCAAGAATTTTTCTATTCAAATCAACTCCAACAAGTTTAAGACCATGCATAAACCTACCATAAGTAAGTCCATGTTCTCTTGCCGCTGCATTAATACGTATTATCCACAAACCACGAAAATCACGCTTGCGATTTCTTCTGTCTCTATAAGCATACTGTAGTGCTTTTTCAACCCTTTGTAATGCAATTCTATAACAATTCTTTGCCCGTCCTCTATAACCCTTTGCTAATTTTAATACCTTTTTATGACGAGCATGAGTAGCGGTTCCACGCTTTATCCGAGCCATTTTTATCTTACCTCCATTTTATTAAATACCATAAGGCATATAAAGTTTAACTATACGCGAGTCAGATTTATTGAGAATCGTTGTACCGCGTTGATTACGAATATTAGATTTACTTCTTTTTACCATGCCATGTCTCTTACCTGACTGAGTAGAGATGACTTTACCCTTAGCTGTAAGGTGAAAGCGCTTTTTGACAGAAGATTTTGTTTTTAATTTTATTTTCGTCATATTCTAAACAAATTTACAAACACCACTATTTAGTTCTTTATTAGTAATTAAGTATGAGTATAGATAATTTTATTAAAGAATCAAATTAAAATTGTATTTTAAAGCAGCTTGAATGTAATCACACCCAGTATATGTGTTATACCTTCTTCATTCCCAATTGGTAGCAATACTTGCCTTATTTTAACACTTTCACTTTCTTCCTCTTCGTTAATTGAGCATTTACTCTCTATTACAGTCTCAAGTTTATCAATAACTGCATCTATTTTATATAACCGCAAAAATGGTGCATCAATTGCATACTTATCATCGATGTACATCTTTTTTTCAAAACCATAGAATTCAATAGCTTTTTCTCCTGCATTTTCACAAATATAACCTCGATCTTTAACTTCAATGATAAAACAATGCTGCCATGACTCCATGATTTCTGCAGTGTCTATTTCATGTCTTTCTGGCCATTCTCTATCTGATCCTTTTATATCACTCCAATGTTGAGTAACTATATTCACTATTCTTCTTTCTTTGCCTGCATAATTTTCCATTCGAAATTCCACATATAAAACACAGATATGAGGTAAATTTATCGTGAATGTATTGATTTTTTCTTACTAAAGGATGTAGATTATTGAAAATTCTCATCCTGTTTACACAACAGGTAATGATAAATTAAGTATAATAATTAGAGCATAAAAATTATTAAATGAGGAAACTGTAAAAAAATAATAAAAAAATTCTATTTTTACAATATTTTGGCTAACGAATAGAATTAGTTCCACTTTCTAAAGTTATTGCACTTAATAAATAACTAGATGGAGTTTCTTCCTTAGCACTACTATGGCTTTTATTTTTTCTATTATAAAACCAACATTTAAATGGTACAGCTGCTACCAAAGCTACTGTTACTGCTAACATACCTACTGTGAACACTATATTATTTTTCTCGTTTGAAGGTGTTTCCAATAATTTAAACTCTCTCAAGTTTGTATCATGAATCATAGGATTACCCAAAATATTCGTCGTATTTTGAACACTTTCTATATTTCGCATTGTAATTCCATTGCTAGCGTTTGATTTTTTCATTTCTTCCATTACTTGTTTTAAGTTTGGTAGTTCTGCTGTTGTATTTTCAATATCACCAGCTTCCAGCTTTTGCAAGTTCTCATTACTCAAAAACTCTTTGAGATACTTTTCATAAAACTCTTTGGCATTATATCTTTTATAACTTCGTATTTTTCCACTCTTGAGATCAGAAACAATATCATCAATCATCACTTTTGGATTTTCTGCATGCACTATTTCTCCTTCAGCAACAAGAATACGATAAGATGTATCGTCAAGCATACATACATACTTAAGTTTTAAATCACCTCCTCCCAATAGAAAATATATTGTTCTGTTTTGTTCTACATCTCGCAATTCTGATTCAATACTAATCCATCTATTCCTTTTTTCCTTATTGATTGATCTTTTTTTTCCTACAGTATTTTTAAATCTTCTTGACATATATGACCCCCAAGCTGACCAATATTTCCTTATGTATAAAAGATAAATTATTTAAGTCCACATCTTTTCACTAAGATTTTTATATTTTTATTATACTAAATAATACATATATTAATATCTGAATTTCTCATTGCAATTTATTATACCTTAGTAAAAACGATATAAAATTAGAGAAAGAGTTATAAAATTTTTTGTAAGACAGGAAAATTTCTTCTCCTTTGGTTCCAGAGCATATAAGTGCTGTAAGAGCTAAGTTGATGGCACTGTTGTGCCATCAAACTCTGGAATCTTACTCGACACTAATCTGAGAAGATAGATGTGCTACCGATGTAGCATTGCTGAGCAAAGATTCTATTTCTGATGTAGATCCGGAATGCTCAAGTTGAGCTTGTTCAGGAAGGTTTTTCATCGCTTTTTCAACATCGTAGCTACCTTCCCTATTTTTTCTATGCCATACAAAGTATCCTAATCCTGCAAAAGCTACTGCTAGCACTCCACCAAATATACCACCAGCAATCCCTGCTATTCCTATATACTGTCCTCCATTTATTTCGGGTAATTTAGGCCCTTCCACATCTGTGCTATTAAATATAGAATGATCTAACACTTCTTGTGAATTACTATCAAAACGGGAAACACTACTTATATCTTCAAGAGTAATTCCATAACTAGCATTTGATTCTTCTATTTCATTTATTACGTCATTAATCTCTTTAGTAGTTACTTTGCTTGATGCAAAATCGAATTCTTGTTTTGTTAAAGAAGCTGATTCGATAGTTACATCTTCCTGCATCTGATAATCAATTTCTTCAGTAGTAGATTCTCTCAATTGGCTATTTTCATCAGTTCTTTCTTTTAGCTTTTTTGAACTATCCTTACCCAATTCATCTACAAGGTTTTTTAGATATATTTTCTTAAATTCTCTATAATTATATTCTTTACTTTTTTCTATTTCTCCATTCTTAAGACCTAAAATAATTCCATCTATTGTCGATTCACGAATTGCTTGAGGAATGTCTATTGAATTTACTATTCCTGTAACCAAGCCTATCTCAGCTGCTCTAGAAGATATAGAGAGGTCTTTTACTGTTAAATTCTCTCCTTTAATTAAAAATTCTACTCTTCTGTTTTGTTTTATACTTTCCAAGTCAGATACAATTCTAATTGTTGGACCATCCATCTCCTGCTTATTTGTTGTTTCTCTCTTTCGCATGCTATTCTTAGTGTTTTGGAATTTTTTTGGCATTTCACACTCCTTAAATTAATTAACAAAAATATTATTTGAATTAACAAATACTTCTCTATGTTAGTGGATAAAATATTTAAACCTATATCTTTTTATTAAAATTTTTATGTAAAAGTTACTTTTATTATACTAAGTAATGTATATATTAATATTTAGATTGATAAATTGATTTTACTTCTGTTACAACTTATTATGCATAGATAACCTCAGTAAAAACGATGAAGCTAAACGAAATTAGAGAAAGATTTATAAAATTTTTTGTAAATAATAATCACGAGCAAGTTCCTTCTTCTCCTTTGATTCCAGAGCATGATCCAACACTCATGTTTACAAATGCTGGTATGGTACAGTTCAAAAACATCTTTACCGGCACGCAAAAAACTGAAATGAAACGTGCCGTCTCAAGTCAAAAGTGTCTCAGAGCAGGTGGTAAACACAATGATCTTGAAAATGTTGGCTATACATCTCGGCATCACACATTTTTTGAAATGCTCGGAAATTTTAGCTTTGGTGATTACTTTAAAGAAACTGCGATAGAATTTGCGTGGAAATTTATTACTGCAGAATTGTCTCTTGATAAAAACAGACTATCCATAACTGTTTACCACACTGATGATGAAGCATATGAAATTTGGCGTAAGATAAGTGGCTTTTCAGATGATAAAATCATAAGAATTACAACAGATGATAACTTTTGGAGCATGGGCAATACTGGTCCATGTGGCCCATGTTCTGAAATCTTTTACTATCATGGAAATTCCGCTTTACATGAAGACGACAGAATTGTTGAAATTTGGAACCTGGTGTTCATGGAATTTAATAAAGATGAAGAAGGTAATTTACAAAAATTACCAAAAAAATGCATCGATACCGGAATGGGCCTTGAAAGAATAGCAGCTGTTATGCAGAACGTTCATGATAACTATGATATTGACCTATTTTCTGCTCTGGTAAGTAAATCGCAAGAGTACTGTGGAAATACGGAAAATAAAGTAGCTCATAAGATTATCGCAGATCACCTTCGTGCAGCTGCATTTCTCATCGCAGAAGGAGTGCTTCCTGGAAATGAAGGAAGAAATTATGTACTACGCAGATTGATCAGGAGAGCAGCACGTTATATCCACCTACTTGGATATAATGATTCTCTATTGAACCTTGTTTTTCCTGCACTCATAGATGGCACAAGTTTGGCTTATATGGGAGATGCTTATCCAGAGCTAATCAGAGTTAAAAGCTTAATAGAAACAACGTTAAAATCAGAGGAAGAAAACTTTAAAGACACTTTAATGAAAGGCATTAATCTCTTGGACAAATTCACTGCAGATTTAAAATCAGGTGACACTCTATCTGGAGAATCAGCATTCAAACTATATGACACTTATGGATTTCCTTTGGATATCACACTTGATATTTTGAAAGAAAGGAAAATAAATTTTGACCAAAAAGGTTTTGATAATGCAATGAAAGAGCAAAAAGAAAGAGCACGTGCTAATTGGACTGGATCTGGTGAAAAATCTGTTGAACAAGTATGGTTTAATTTAATCGATCAGTTTGGCAAAACGGAATTTGTTGGTTATGAACGTGATGAAGTAAAGGATGCAACAGTACTCGCAATAATTTCCTCTAAAAATGAAGTAATTGATTCTGCAAAAGAAGGAGAAAAGATAACTATTATACTTGATAAAACACCTTTTTATGGAGAGTCAGGTGGACAAGTGGGAGATATTGGAAAGTTCCTTCTTGTCATCCCAGTACTTGATACTGGGATCCAGATTCCAGCGTCACGCGCTGGAATGACACCAGATTTAGGCGTAATCATAGTGGAAAATACCAACAAGATTAATGACCTATATTTACACAGATGTATAGTGGAGTCTGGTTCAGTTCGTAAAGGTGATACAGTTACAGCTAGTATTAACAAAAAAAGAAGACAAGACTTAAGAAGAAATCATTCAGCTACACATCTTCTACACTTTGCACTCAGAAAAATCTTAGGTGATCACGTTACTCAAAAAGGTTCTCTAGTCGCACCAAATAGACTAAGATTTGACTTTAGTCACAATAAGCCAGTCACTCAGGATCAGCTGTCTTCAGTAGAAGATATAGTAAACTCTCTAATCAGAGAAAATCTTTCTACGTCCACAAAAGTTCAAGGTATGGATGAGGCAATAGACGAAGGAGCGATGGCCTTATTTGGTGAAAAATATGGTGATAATGTTAGGGTTGTAAAAATTGGAGATTCAAAAGAATTATGTGGTGGTACACACGTGGAGCGTACCGGAGAAATTGGTTTGTTTAAGATAGCAGCAGAATGTTCCGTTGCATCTCGAGTAAGAAGAATTGAAGCTTTAACCGGTCAAGAAGCAATTAATTATGTACGCAATAACGAAATTAGCTTAAAAAAAGTTGCAGAATGCGTAAAAGCACCAGTAAATGAAATAATAAGTCGACTCAGTATTTTAAGCCAAGAGCGCAAAGAATTTGAAACCAAAATAAAAAATCTTTATAAAAAGATTATCAGTGTAGAAAATATAAAAAGTACTGAAATAAATGGAATAAATTTCGTAATCCACACTTTTACTGACGTTCCAGGAAGTATCATAAGGGAATTTGCTCTACAGCAACAAAAACCGAAAACTGTAATAGCCTTCATGGTAACAGAAAAGGATAAAACAGTTTTGATTGTCAAAGTAAGTAAAGATTTAACTAATAAGATCAATGCAAAAGAGCTAGTATCTACTTTAACCAGAAGGGATTGCGGTGGAAATGCCGAACTTGCCCAAACAGGCTGTGATAACAATAAAATAGATGATGCCATTACAGCAATCCATAGCAAAATAACAGCTTGCAAAAACTAATACACCCTACTACCTCGATATCTTTTAACCGTAAACGAAGGTATTATGCAAATAGGGGTAGAGAAGACTTAACTGTCAAATGAGCATATCAGGTAATAAGAACTAGATTACAGCTCCATGCACTGGAATGATATCTAGGTCTAAAGTCTACATAAAAATCGTTTACAATCGGCGTTCAATGTGATAAGTTGAAAGCAGTTTATTCCTCGGTAGCTCAGTGGTAGAGCAGTTGGCTGTTAACCAATTGGTCGCTGGTTCGAATCCGGCCCGGGGAGCACTATTTTATACAATCTGTACATTTCACTTTTAGCCCAAAATTCACTACCTTTTTTTTGTCTCTTAAACAGACAAAACGTGTGAAGTTATATAGTTTTAAAGCCTTTACTGTCAAAATGCAAAGATGTCTGCGCTTCACTTAGCTTGCTATCTGGCTCCTCTCCTATTTTTCTTTTATTACATTTCCTTTTTAATTGAGGAAGGACATTTTTTGGCAATGTTTCATCAATACTGCAATAATTGTAAATGAGCGAAGTAAGACGCACCAAATTTCCACTCGCCAAAGTCTGTACATCTCTGTAATTAATGCTGTTATCATATACTTTAAGTGTAATAAGATTTTTAAGGTTTCCACTTGCTGCTAAAGCCTCTGCACCTTCATTACTGATTTCATTCCATCCTAAACTCAGTAAAATAAGCTTTTGAAGGTTTCCACTTGCTAAAGCTTTTGCCCCCCTATCGCCAATTTTATTATCATATAATTTAAGCTCAGTAAGACTTGTAAGATTTCCACTGGCTAAAGCCTCTACACCTTCATCACCAATTTCGTTTCCTCCTAAATCAAGCGAAGTAAGATTTATAAGATTCCCGCTTGCTAAAATCTTTGCACCTTCTGTACCAACATAACTGCAACTTAGATCAAGTGAAGTAAGATGAGAAAGCTGAGCTAATTCTTTTATAACCTCATAATTAATTTTTGAACATCGTAAAATAAGTCTTGTAATGTTTGTATTGCTTTTTAAAAAGTTTACTAATCTATCAACATTAATTATAGCACCTGATGTTGCTAAAGTATTATCCTTTACATATTGGCTATAACTCATTTGACCTCACTATTAAAGCTATGAAAGTGTTTTAGTAAACACTTCAGCAACTGTCAATCACTTTAATAAAATATTTTATGAAAAACTTCATATACCATTGCCTCCAAGCAGCTTTTTCTATCTCTTATTTTAACACAAAAGTTGTGAGAAGAGTTTGTTTTTGGTACCATTGAGGGTTTCGATGTTAACTTTTATATGAACTTTAAATCAGTCGTTTTATGTATACTAGATGGCTGGGGTAATGGAATAGAAAATAGTAAATACAATGCTATTAGCAATTCAAATCCACCTTGTTGGCAACATATTAGCTCTAATTATCCAAAGTGCAGTTTATCTGCCTGTGGAACTGATGTTGGATTACCAGAAGGCCAAATAGGCAATTCAGAAGTTGGCCATATGAATATTGGCAGTGGTAGAGTGGTAATGCAAAGCCTTCAGCGTATTAATCAAGAAATCGAAACGATAGAAAATAATGCAAATCTACAGAATTTTATTAATGATCTAAAAAGTAAGAATGGCATATGCCATATAATGGGATTGATATCAGATGGCGGTGTTCATTCGCATCAAAAGCACATTTCATCTTTAGCAAACAAAATATCACAGCACGGAATTAAAGTTGTAATACACGCATTTTTAGATGGCAGAGACACACTGCCAAATTCAGGGAAAAGATGCATTCAAGAATTTACAGAAAGCATAAAGGAAAATGATATAAGAATCTCCACTATCTCTGGGCGTTATTATGCTATGGACCGTGATAATAGGTGGGAAAGAACAATTGAAGCTTATGAAGCCATCGCATTTGCAAAGGCGCCTCGTTATGATGATGCAGTATCGCTTATTGATGAAAATTACCAAAATAATATAACCGATGAATTTATCAGGCCCGCAATAATAGGAGATTATCAAGGTATAAAACCAGAAGATGGATTGCTATTGGCTAACTTTCGTGCTGATCGAATGATACAATTGGCAAGTATTTTGCTAGGCAAAACAGATTACGCTAAGGTAGCAAAATTTTCTTCAATTTTAAGTATGATGCAATATAAAGCGGACTTAAAAATCCCTTATCTCTTTCCTCCTGAATCTTTTGCCAACACTTTGGGACAGATAATAGAAGACAATAAATTACGGCAACTGCGCATTGCTGAAACTGAGAAATACGCGCATGTGACTTTCTTTTTTAATTGTGGAAGAGAAGAACCTTTTTCTGGTGAAGAAAGAATACTCATTCCTTCACCAAAAGTTAAAACTTATGACCTGCAGCCTGAAATGTCAGCCTTTGAGCTCACAGAAGAGCTTGTAAAAAAAATTTATTCTCAAGAATTTGCGCTGATAGTTGTAAACTACGCTAACCCTGATATGGTGGGACACACAGGTAATATAAAAGCGGCCGAGCAAGCTGTGCTCGCTGTAGATGATTGCCTTGCAAAAGTACTCAGCGTTGTCAAAGAAGTGGGTAATACTGCACTCATTGTTACAGCAGACCATGGTAATGTGGAATGTATGTTCGATGAAGAAAATAACACACCTCACACAGCGCACACTCTAAATAAAGTTCCATTTATTATATCTTGTGAAAATTTAAAACTGAGAGATGGAAAATTATCTGATATTGCTCCTACTATTTTACAGCTACTTGGACTCAAAAAGCCAAACGAGATGACAGGTAGTTCGTTGATTGTATAATTTTTCGTATTACTCTCTATTCACAACTGTTGTAGTTTGAGACACCGGAAGGGTGCTATTCAAACAGCCCCTTGTCGTTCCAGTAGCTCTTTCGGTATTATTCAAGTAGCCTATTCGGTGTCATCCCAGTGCTTGACACTGGAATGGCTTTGTTGCACCACTCAAGGAAAGAACAGGCAGTTACTGATGGAATTTGTTATAAAATAGATATTTAGCCGACAAAGGAAAAATATGCCAATAAGAATGAAAGTCAGTAACTGCAATGAATATAACAAATTTCTTCAAGAAAGGGGAAATGTTTTTCATTATATCAACGATGCCATTGAAAATTGGTACGAAAATAGTCCAAAAGTAGCAGGTGGCAACAATGTCTACAGCGACAAAGTAGTGATTCTAATTCACATAATAACCTATCTATTCAGGATTGGTCTTAGGCAAACAGTGGGATTTATAGAGAAATATCTTGAGCAAATAGGGAAAATTTTGCAAATTATCAGCTATTCGCAGGCTTCAAGAAGGTTTAAAAAGCTTAATATCAAAATCAACGACTGCAGAGTTGATAAGAACGATATGGAAGATATTGAAATTGCTATAGATAGTACAGGTATCAGCATCTACAATAATATTCCAGGCCATAGTAAGGCAAATGGTACAGATAGAAAGTATCGCCGCTATGAGCAAACAAGAAAGCTACATGTAATGCTAGAGATAGGTAGTAAAAAAGTTATAGCTGCAAAATACAGTAGTGGAGTTTATTCCGACCACTATGGAGCCTGTGATCTTATTGAAAGAGTGGATACCAAGTATAACATAAGCACGATATATGCAGATAGGGCATATAATCGAAAGAAGTTATACAAACTGTGCGATGAGCTTGACATAAAGACAAGGATTCCTCCGCAAAATAATGCAGTAGAGCATCCAAAGTTGGATTATATGAATGAGAGAAATTCTACAATCAAGCTCATAAAGTCATATGATGAAGATGGTATGAAGAGGTGGAAAAAAGAGATAAATTATTGGAAGAGATCTTATATAGAAAGTTTTTTCTCGCGACTGAAGCAAATATTTGGATTTAGTTTTAGGAATAAATCTGAGATTAATCGTGAGAAGGAACTGCTACTCAAGTGTTATTTGCTTAACAAATTTACTGAAATAGGCATGGCTAAGTTTGATATAGCTTCATGAATTTATTATACATTACCCACTATCCGAAGAGCTGTGCAACAAAGCCCACTGGGATCCAGTTAAATTTACGAGTATAAAAGTAGCTGCTTTATGTTAAATACAATGTTTTGATGATTATGAAAAACCAGTGTCAAGCACTGGAATGACATCTTCCTACAGATAATGTTCGTACAGTTGTAACTGGAATAACACCATCATAAAGGAGCCAGTGTCAGCTACTTGAATGACACCAATCAGATATGCTAACTTAACCCAATTTTTAAATTTTTTGCTGTCAACATTAATGATTCATCAAAGAAGCTATTAATATCACCAATACTATCTATATTTTTCACACTGATAGATTGGTCAATTCTTTTAACTAGATTAGATAAAACTTTGTTAGGACCAACTTCAACAAACTTATTAGTGCCATGGCTTGTCATATATAAAACCATCTCTCTCCATCTTACTCTACTTACAACTTGCTTAGCGAGCAAAGCTCTTATGATCTCTGGATCACTTTCTTCCTTAGCTGTAACGTTTGATACAAAAGGAATCGAAGGGCGAGTTATGTTGATGCTTTTTAAAAATTCCAGAAGTTTTTCATCAGCAGGTTTCATAAAAGATGAGTGAAAAGGCCCACTAACTTGTAATTTTATCATTTTCTTGACACTTGAGTTTTTGAATAAATCAGGTAAGACCTCAAGAGCCTCTGCAGTACCACTCACCACTACCTGCCCACCACCATTATCGTTTGCAATTTCACAATCAATTTGAGCTGATTTTAATATACCTTCTACTTCACTTATTTCTGCTCCAAGTAGAGCAAACATTCCACCTTTGCATTTTAGTGAAGCTTCATGCATTGCTTCGCTACGAACTTTTAGCAATTTGACTGCAGACTCAAGCGTCAATGCCCCTGCAGCACACAGCGCTGTATACTCGCCAACTGAATGCCCACAAACATACTGAACGCTGTAAAGAGATTCACCAAATACGTGCTTCATAACACGTAGCGTTGCAATTGACACTGCCATTATAGCTGGCTGAGCGTTTTCCGTGATGGTTAATTTCTCAATAGGGCCATTGAAAATCAAATGAGACAGCTTTCTACCCAATATGTCATCTACTTCATCAAATACGTTCCTTGCAACTGAAAATTCATCATATAAGCTCTTTCCCATTCCTACAAATTGGGAGCCCTGACCAGGAAAAGCAAAAATCATAAAAAGTTTTTCATTCTTCATTGATAATACTACTTTATTTATTTTTTGTCAATATTTCACAATAATGATTGACCAAATGAACCAGATTCACTAAAATCTTAGCTGGTAAGAAATTTGTAAGAACAATGGCAGAAATCGATTATCACAAAGTTACTATAGTTATGACAGATGGTCAAGAGTTTGAAACTTATTCCACTTATGGAAAAGAAGGTCAAAGAATAAAGCTTGATAGAGATCCTCTTACTCATCCTGCATGGACTGGAAGTTTGACAAGCGGTTCAGGGGAGAAGGATAGTAAAATAGCTAAGTTTAATGATAAATACGGGAGTTTTTTTTAGTTCCTCTCCTCTTTATTTAACATGTATAAATATAAAAATGTAGGCTATATTGCTTCTTCGCTACCCAAGTCTCAGGAAGTATCTAAACTAATACAGAAACTCAATTTTATCAATATAGCAGAAGCAGGTAAGCATGAAGTTGATCTGCTGATAGTTGTTGGTGGCGATGGTTTTATGCTACGCACCCTACACAACTACGTCATAGGAAATAAAGATATACATGTGTATGGAATAAATACCGGTAACGTCGGATTTTTGATGAATAAATGCTTTGAAGATCTAATTGATCATATAGAACATGCAGTTCCTACTCAGCTAACTTTACTAAAAATGGAAGCCACAGACATAAGTGGCAAAAAACACCGTTACATCGCAGTAAATGAAGTGTATGTCTTTAGAAATGCAAATCAAATAGTAGAGATGAATATTACCATTAATGATAAGCTAAAAGTAGAAAAATTCAGAGGGGATGGCATAATATTGTCTACTCCCACAGGCAGCACTGCATATAACTTCTCTGCCGGCGGGCCAATCTTACCACTTAATTCAAATTTACTTGCACTGACTTCCATTAATAGCTACTACCCAAGGCGTTGGAATGGAGCACTAATCTCAAATGATACAATAGTGCAAATTGATATCAACGACGTGGAAAATCGTCCAGCACTTGTAGTATCAGATTACAAGGAATTTCCTGATATATCGCAGATAAAAATGCAGAAAGATCATGAAAACACAGTCACTCTGCTTTTTGATAAAGATTGCTCATTAGACGAGAGGATTTTTGATAAGCAATTTTTATACTAAATTCTTCATATTTATCTTTAAATTAGTATTTACCATATCTTAATAATTATAACGTAATCAACACAATATAGTAATTAATTTTGGAGCGAATATGCCTGGATCAGGAAATAAAGATAACGTCACACTGGTTTCTCATACAACGGTGAGTGAAAATAGTGCAGCAACTCCACCAACACCAGCACCTAGAAACACAGCGTTACAAACAAATTCGGCTAGCGAATCAAGTTCTTATGAAGAAAGGCAAGAAGAATCGAATGGTGCAAATACAGAACCTATTTATGCATCCATAGGTCCAAATACAAAATCTTCAAAAAAGAGTTCAGATAGTCGAGAAGGTAATCCAAGCCTAAGCAGATCACCTTCTCAAGAAACAGTATATAGCGAATCTTGGAATAGTCAAAAAACATCAGAAACTTTAGAAAAATTAATGAAGGCACATCCAACTCCTCCACCATCATATCAAACAGATGGCTCTGAAAAATCTTTGCTTGGAGATAATAAAAAAACAAACAGATTTTTACAGAAAGTAAAATATACGATGCAAAAGAAGAAAGTTACAATGCCTTTTGTAGGCCTTGTTACGGCGTGTTGTATTACAGCAATCGTTTTAGCTGTGAAGCAAAGAGAATTCATTGGATTCATCGGCAGCGTAAATCCTGTTACTATATTTGTCGGAGTATTAGCGTCTTGTTTAGCCTTGGGAATTATGTGGGAATTTATGCAAGCAGTACGTACTAAGGAGCACAAGATCACAAAAAGAGATACTCAAGAAGTTTTAGATGAGATATCAAATACACTTTCAAAAGACGAGGAATGCATCAAATCTTTGGTATTAAAATATAGCAACGGTAATCGTGTTTACTTTACGTTTCACTCTCTTCCAGAAAAAGCAAAAAGTAATCCGAACATCGTAGAACTTACAGGCCAGCCAATCTATTACAAGAGTAAAGTAAATTCATTAATCAATGATAGAATATGGCTTCCTATCTTAGGAACAGTTCTTATTACTGGAAACATAACCTTCCCTTTAGCACTTTATTCAACAGGTGGTTTGAGCAACATAGTAAGTTCATACACAAATCCTACTATTTACTGGCCAATCGTTGCAATTTCAGGCACTCTACTGCTTTTCACTTTAGCTTGCACAATTCATCATTGGAGCAAAACTGATTTTAAAGATTACTTGTTATTAGATACAAAAGATGCTAGTAGTGGAAAGCCCAATGAAACAGCTATTAGAACTATCAAAAAGAGTGAAGAAAAGATTAGTTCAAAATTGTTACAAGTAGTTGCTGAACGATGTGGCCATCCAGATATTACTTATATTATTAATTAAATCTGGCTCGTACTTCTTTTTATCGCTATTCCAGTACTGTAACTGCAACGTTTTGAAGATTTACACTTGCTAAGACCTTGCTATTTTGATAGCTTGAGATGATGACAAGGAAGGGATTTGTTTATGAAAAAAGGTTTAATATTTATATCTTTAGTAGCGGCTTTATTGATAGTCGTTAATTTTTTATATAAAAATAGCGGAATTGATGATTCACAAGTAGTAAACGTTTATTCATCTCGTAAAGAAGAATTAGTACATAGTTTGTTTGATGATTTTACAAAAACCACTGGCATCAAGGTACGTTATATCATTGACGATTATTCCCAATTGCTTTCACGCATGGAAAATGGTGGTGAAGCTGATTTGTTTTTAACTGCAGATGCAGTGAATTTGATTTTAGCCAAAAAAAGAGGGCTCTTATCTCAAGTGGATTCAGAGACTCTAAAAAATGCCATACCTGCAAAATTTAGAGATAATGAAGATTATTGGTTTGGTCTCACAAAAAGAGCTAGAATATTGGTTTACAATAAAGAATCAGTAGATCCTAAGGAATTAAGTACCTATGAAGATTTAGCGAATGAAAAATGGAAAGGGAAAATATTAGTACGCTCTTCCACAAGTCCATATAACCGATCATTGATCGCTTTTATGATTGCAAAAAATGGTTTTGAAAAAACAAAAGAATGGGTGAGTGGAATTGTAAGCAACATGGCAAGAAAACCAAGCGGTGGTGACACAGATCAAATTTATGCTGTAGCCGCTGGTGAAGGCAATGTTGCAATAGTAAATAGCTACTACTTTGCAAGAATCCTTTCATCAGAAAATAAAAAGAATATCACAGAAAAGTTAGGAGCTTTCTTTCCGAGTGATGGTGTAATGGTGAATATTAGTGGTGCAGCAGTAACAAAAAACGCAAAACACAGAAAAAATGCCATAGCTTTATTGGAGTTTTTTGTAAGCAAACAGGCTCAAGAGCTATATGCTAAAAAAAATCAAGAATATCCTATTGTTGAAGGTATTGAAACTTCTGATGTGTTAAAATCTTGGGGAAATTACCTACAAAGTACTCTGCCTATAAGTGAGCTTGAGAAGCATCTCTTTGAGGCTGTTATGATAGCAGATGAATGTAAGTGGAAATAAAATTTTATAGCTTCCTTCTACTTTACTTTACAGTTGTGTAATTGAAATTAAGAAAGTAGAATAAGCTCAAAAAAGGAGCTATGGACAAGAGAAGGAATTTATTAAATATCTCAGACCTCACAATCGGTGATGTAGAAAATATAACTAAATTAGCCAATCAATACCTTGAAGAAAAAGTTGAAAATAGTCATGTTCTGAAAAATAAAATAGTCATAAACCTATTCTTTGAAGATTCAACACGTACGCTCGCATCTTTTGAAATAGCAGCAAAGAGCCTTGGAGCAAATGTTATAACTTTACCAATAAAATCTTCTTCTATTAACAAAGGGGAAGATCTAAAAGATATGATAAAAACACTAAATGCAATGAATCCTGACTATATGATAATCAGGCATAAAAGTAGTGGTATTATTAATACATTGGCAAAGCATGTCAACTGCTCGCTAATCAACGCAGGCGATGGAAGCAGTGAACACCCAACTCAAGCTCTTGCAGATTATCTCGTAATTATCAGTCATAAAAAGCAAATAAAAAACCTCAAAATTGTGATATGTGGAGATATTTTGCACAGTAGAGTTGCAAGATCAAATATAAGATTGCTAAAAATGTTTGGAGCAAAAATAAGCTTAGTTGCACCACCAGCTTTGATTTGTAAGCATCTTCCTGAAGTAGATTCACTTCATTATTCATTAACTGAAGGTATAAAGGATGCTGATGTAATTATGCTCTTGAGGTTGCAGAAAGAGCGCATGAATAATAATTCTTCAGAAAAAGAATATTTTCATTTGTATGGACTTGATGCACAAAAACTATCGCACGCAAAACCAGATGCAATTGTTATGCACCCAGGACCAATAAATAGAGGTATCGAAATTAGCAATGATATAGCAGATTGTGTTATTTTACAGCAAGTAAAGTTTGGATTAGCAACGCGTAAGGCAGTACTGCACTATTTAATAAATGTTTAAGTTAAAAATTAATGTTTAAGGAATTTTAGACATAATGACCCTCCTATAAAGAAAAGATTTAGAAAAATATAACACACCTTATGACAGAAATTAAGCGTACGTGTACGCACTGAAGTAGACTGTGCTATATTTTTTATTGAAAAATTAATTGAAAAGTCTGCAGACTTGAATAAGGTGGATTTCGAGCTCTAAAATACCCTCATTTTTACTGATAATAATCAACTTACCAAATGTGTCAAGTATTTTTTTGCATTTAATTTACAACTACGAACGTTTATTTGCAAAAAATACTATAAACATAAAATGATAGATGTCATAAAAGTAGCCAGCACTGGCATCCAGTTAAATTTGTGAGTTAAAAGTTATGCTAAAATATAACGTTTCTGATAATGATAGAAACCAGTGTCAGCTACTTAGATGACACCGTTTAGTACGCAAATTACCACTGAGCATTTATTTGCAAAAAGTACTATAAACACAAAGCCAGCTTTAGTTTACTACTTCCACTTTAAAGCTATCACATTTTCACTTAAAGGTTGAGTAGTGAAAACATTTTTAAGTGCGGTAGCTACGTCTATATTTGGATCTCTATCCTTTTCTTTTTTCACTTCTGCAATTACGTAACCAGCTACTCCACCTAGCGCTAGACCAACGACAGCTGATGCTATACAAACTCCAATAGCTGCTCCTGCATAATATGCTATTGCCATACCTAAAGCTAAGCCTATTGCACTACCAACACCAACATAGATATATTCCTGCAAAAGTTCTTTTTTTTTTATGTAACTTTTTTTTTGTATATAATTTTTAAGATATTCTTCTATATCTGGTTTTCCATTTTTAGCAGCCCAAATTAGTGCTGTGTTTCCATTATTGTCTTTTGTATTAATATCTGCTTTTGCCGTTTCTACCAGGTACTTCACTACCTCTAAATGACCCTCTTTAGTAGCACATATTAGAGCAGTGTTTCCCTCTTTATCTTTCATATTAACATCTGCTTTTGCTTCTACTAGGCACTCTACTATATCTAAATGACCTCCTACAGCAGCAAGCATTAGTGCTGTTCTTCCTTTATTTCGACTTATAACATTAACATCTGCTTTTGCTCCTATCAGATACTTTACTATACCTAAATGACCGAATCCAGCAGCAAACATTAATGCAGTGTATTCACAGGTATCTTTTTCATCAATCCTTGCTTTTCCTGCGTGTATCAGCCACTTTGCTATATTCACCTCACCTAATCTAATAGCCCACATTAGAGCAGTGTTTCCCTCTTTATCTTTCATATTAACATCTGCTTTTATTCCTATCAGATACTTTACTATACCTAAATTACCCGATTTAGCAGCCCAAATTAGAGCAGTGTTTCCCTCTTTATCTTTCATATTAACATCTGTTTTACTCCTATCAGAAACTTCACTACATCTGGATAACCAAATATAGCAGCTAACATTAATGCAGTACTTCCATGTTCATCTGCAGCATTAATATCTGCTCCGCCCTGTATAGCCTGCTTAACAAGATTTAGCTGACCGCTTTCAGCAGCATCTAGTAATTGTTTATTTTGTGGTAACATATACCCCCTAAAAAAATTATATAATTTTAAAAAGCTTGAGTAAGAAAAAGTATTAATTTCACTCGAAATAGCCTATCTAATTTTAGCATTTTATTTTCTATTAGCAAATATAAATAAAACCCTAAGGCATTTTTTACTGTAGATTAATCATTTGATTATAGTATCATTTTAATTAAGCCTATATTTGCAATGTTTATGAAATATAAAGCATTCTTCATACTATTAATTGTTATATCTAACCTGCTTGCTGCAGAACAGCCTGAAGAAAATAAAAATGAAAGCAGTATAAATCAAGAAGACGTATCGAAAAGCAACACTGATGCTGAAAAAACTTCGCCGCTTCTGAGCGAACTCAAAGAAATCACAGACCCAACAAATGTAATCAATGAAGAAGTACCTTCAAGTAATCAAACAAACCTACAGTCTGAAGAGGAGACTAATATAAAAGATACCAAAGCTCTAACAAGTCCTTTATCAGAAGAAAAAAAAGAAGAACCTGAAGAGAAGAAAATCAGTCACAATAATCAAACAAACCTACAGCCTGAAGAGGAGATTAGCAAAAAAGACACCGAACTTTCAACAAGCCAATTAACAGAGAAAAAGAAAGAAGAACAGCCTGACAATATAACACCTGTGAACAAAAAAAATGAAAAAAGCGAAAAATGGACAAAGCTAAACAAAGAAATAAAAAAACATAAAAGCAAGTCTATATATAAAAGACAATATGATAGCCTAAATGAGCACCTTCCTAAAACTATATTTACTGATGATTACAGTAAGCAATTTTTTTACTGCATCAAGAAGGGCAACTTAATTTGTCTAAGAGGAGTAATAAATAAGCTAGAAAAAATTGGATTAACAATTCAAGAAATACTAAGATTTAGAAATAAATTGGGTGATACTCCTCTAATTTATGCAGTGAAACAAGGTCAAATAGACACAGTTCGCTTTCTCTTATTACAAGGTGCTGATCCTAGAGTAGTTGATAATAATTTTAAGTCCCCTATCGACATAGCAATTGAGAAAAAGAAGATCGATATAATAAATGCAATTGCTGAAATGATGCCATACCTTTTAGAGGATAAAGAAATAAACAATGAAGAAGACTCAGAGATGTATAACTTTGCTATAAAAACAAAAGAAAGTACCTGCGATGAAAAAGATAATTAGACTTTTGATATTAATTTTAGTTGGTCATTTATGCTATGGAGATGATGCAATCAATGATTTTTTAAGTGCTCTGCACGATGTAAAATACATATCTTACAATACAAAAGATTTTGCTAAATTTTTAGTACAGTGTAATAAAGCCAGCATACCACAAGATTTTAAGAAAGGTTTTGGTCCTAATTTAAATGGTGCTAATTTTAGTCAATTGTATTTAAGCAAATCTATTTTTGATGGAGTAAGTTTAATTGGTGCCGATTTTTCTAACACCGATTTATCAGATGTGTCTTTTATCGATGTTGATTTGCGTGGTGCCAATTTTTCCAATGCTAATTTACATGGCGTTAAAATCAAAGGCACAAATTTAAGTTTTTCAAAATTTGCTTCTACAAATTTAACAGATATCATATTTGATCAGTCTAATATCAGTTATGCTGATTTTATCAATTCTAATCTCAACAAAGTAAGTATGCGTAATATAATTGGTTTGCATACCAAGTTTTTGAATGTAAAAATGAATTTCTCCAATTTATCAAACTCAAGTGCAAGCTACATCAATTTTAGTGATAGTGAAATAAACGACACTGTTATGCAGAAAAATAATTTCGACAACGCAAGTTTCTTTGGAGTGGATGCACATAAGCTCAAGGTACAATTTTCTTCATTAAAAAATGCTAACATATATGGTGCAGAAATAAAAAAATCGGATTTTACAGGTAGCAATCTTTCAAACGCCTATTTTAATTCTTCCATTATAGTCAACAGTAATTTCGAAAAAGCCAATTTAAGCAATTCACAAATTTCCTATGTGAAAGGGGATAATTCAAACTTCATTAAATCTATACTAAATGGTTCCAAGATAAAACATGCATATGTTTTCGAAGCAGACCTTCAGGATGCTGATTTATCTAATATTGATTTTAGTTTTAGTGAATTGTATAAAGTTAATACCTATAACGCTAACATTTGTCATGGAAAGTTTCATAATACTAAAGTTGTGAATTCTGACATGAGTGGTTCGTTCTTTGATCATTCATTGTTTACCTCTGCAAAAATAGAAGATTCAGATCTTTCTAGAACTTCAATTTATAAGACAAAAATTAAAGACTCTCAAATTTATAATAGTACTCTTTCCCACCATAATATGGATTCGAGTGAGATAGAAAATT
Organism: Wolbachia endosymbiont of Kerria lacca; assembly: GCF_051602725.1. Classification (NCBI taxonomy): domain Bacteria; kingdom Pseudomonadati; phylum Pseudomonadota; class Alphaproteobacteria; order Rickettsiales; family Anaplasmataceae; genus Wolbachia; species Wolbachia endosymbiont of Kerria lacca. Next base: position 624,462 of record NZ_CP192272.1, on the reverse strand, counting down.
CAATATTCTTCAAATTATTAGCTGATAATTCGAGCTGTTCTAAGTCAAAAGTCACTAATTCAAACTTTATTGAAAGTGATTTCAAATCCTCCGTGTTTTATGATAATGCCTTTAGAAAGACTAGTTTTTTTCTTAGCAATTTGAATAATTCAACAGTGAGTGATGTCTCTTTCCTCTCTTCAAGCATATATAAAAGTTCAATTGCTGATATTCATTTAACAGATTGCAAATTTGATAATTCAATTATGATTGACAATCAGGGACAGAGCAAAATTACAGGTCTAGAGAGTGCTATAACTTCAATTAAAGATCTGCAAGAGAAAATATCGCAGGGTGAAAAATTTGATGTAAATTATTCTTACTTTGAGTTTAAAGATATGAATTTAGAAAATGCTATTTTTTCTAATTCAATATTAAGCAGAGCAAAGTTTGTAAACGTTAATTTGAATAAGGCAAATCTTGAAAAAGCCGATTTACGTTATACTGTCTTTGATAATTCCTCTCTTATTGATGCCAATTTATCAAATTCTAATTTAGAGGGCTCTAGTCTTTTAAACTTTGATTTAAAAAATACAAAGTCTTAAAAAAGCTCTATAATGTACTTGTTAAATAAAGAAAAATGACCGTAAAAAATGAGGGCATACTACTGATTCTATCCTCTCCTTCTGGAGCTGGAAAAACTACTATATCAGAAAAATTACTTGAGCAATCAACTGATTTAGTTATGTCTGTTTCTATGACTACACGCAAACCTCGTCCCGGTGAAGTAAACGGAAAAGACTATTTTTTCGTTACTGAAGAAAAGTTTCACGAACTATGTAAGGCTGGTCAAATGCTTGAATATGCCAAAGTTTTTGAGAATTTTTACGGTATACCAAAAGATTTTATAGAACAAAACCTGAGCAGTGGAATAAGTGTTTTACTGAATATAGATTGGCAAGGAGCATTTCATTTGTTTGAAATCTTAAGAGAAAAAGTTGTAAGTGTTTTTATACTACCTCCCTCAATGGAAGAGCTTAGACTGCGTCTACAAAGGCGTAATAGTGATGATGAAATTGAAATAGAGCGTAGATTAGCCGAAGCGCAAAAAGAGATAAGTAAAAGTAATAAATATGATTACGTAATAATTAATGATAATCTTGATAAAAGCGTAGAAGAGATAAAATCAATACTAAGTAAAGGAATGCTTAAAAAATTAGAAGAAAAATCAAGTTTGAAAGATCTATAAAAATATTTGTTTATCTCTTTTAGCAGCATTCACGTTTCACAGTTTAGCCACATTTATTATTTTTTAAGATAAAATAGTTAAAATAGTAGACAAGTGCTAAAGTGGGGATTTGACTATGACAATAGATTTTCTAATAGAAACTAGTTTTCTGCCTTTTCACCTATATTTCGATAACATCTAGCTCAATTTAAAAGTTTAATACAATTCGTTAACGCCAAATAGCTTTTAATATTGAGGTTTTAATATGAGTATAGATTCAAGTGTATTAGTTAGTAATGCAAATAAACTAGACAAATGTATAAACAAAAATGAAAAACAAGATAAAAAAGACAAGCAATTGTATAATATTATAGAGAGAAAGGTAAAAAAAGAAAAACATAAGCATGAAAAACCAAGAAGTCGAGATGGAACACTCAAGGAATGTAAAAGGTTATTTAAGGAAGGCGCTAGTCCTGAAGTATTAACTAAATTAGAAGAATCGCTTAGAGAACAGGAAAAATATCACAGATATTATGTTCAATGTTTCCTTCCAGTGCTAGGTGAAGTAATAGAACGATCGAAAAGAATATCAAATGAAACAAAAAAACAAGTAATTTCTGAAGTCACTAAAAGTTGTTTTAGTAGGTACAGCGAACAAGACAGTGGCTACGGTAGCGATTTTGAAGATGAAATAAACGGAATATCAGATTCTGATAGCGATTTTGAAGATGGAATAAACGGAATATCGGATTCTGATAATGACGTTCAATTACTAAATGCAATCCAAAATGGAAACAACAGGAAATTTAGAAAATACCTAAAAGATTGCACAAATATCAGTGGCATAACAGATGAAAAAGGAAATAATATTTTACACCTTATTGCATCGCTCAAAAAGAAACAAAAGCTTAAGTTTCTAGATACCTTGATAAAAATAGCTAACGAGAGAAATTTAGTACAACTTGTTGATAGTGAAAATCAAGAAGGAAAGACTCCTTTTCAGGTAGCACTAATTAACAAGATAATAAAAGGGAAACATGATTCTCACACAATCCAAGATAACGATAACACACTTAAGTTTCTTGCAAAATTGTTAAAGTATGGAGCCAAGCTAAGCTTACCTACAGAGGATTTAGAAAAATTATCTAAAAAGCAAAATGAATACTATCTTAAATTTTTAGAGAAATTGGCTGAGCGAAAACCAGAAATAAAAACAAAAGTTGAAGAAGTTATAGCCCATACCATAAATACTCCAGATAGTAATGATAATTATCAATTACATTTAGCAATTAAAAATAAAGATGAGAAATCCTTTAAGGAGTTATTGCAAAAAGGAGCAGATATTAGCCTGAAAGATACAGATGGTAATAATGCTTTACATCTAATAGTTTTAGAATTAAAGCAAAAACGAAAGTTTGAATTTTCAAATATAATATTAAATATAAGTAAGGAGGAAGAAAAAGAGTATCTTAAAGCACAGTTTAAAAAAGCTATAAATGCTGAAAATACAGCAAAACAAACACCTCTTTATTATTTATTCCAGCATATAAAAGAAAAAAATGAGGATCGATCATGTACAGATAAAAAATTTGAAAAAACAAATAGATATAAAGCCTTAGAGTTATTTCTCCAAAATAGTGCAGACATTACTGCTCAAGACAAAGAGGGTAATAATGCTTTGCACTATATTGCTTCGCTAAAAGGAGAACAAAAGGTTGCATGCTTGGAGTTGATTTCCAGTTTAGTAAAAGAAAAAGAAATATCTGAAGATCAGTTAGGTAAGGCCATAAAGGCCATTAACGAAGAAGGAAGAACACCGCTACAAGTATCATTAACAAAAAAAGCAGAAAAAGGCAACCACCTTTCGCAAATGAAAACAATTTTTGATCTAGGGAAAAAGTACGACAATACAACAAAGTTTTGTGCAAAGCTGCTAGAAATAGGTGCTGATTACCGTTCTCTGAAACTAAAAGATCGAGAATTTCATACTGAAAAATATTATTGCACTTTACGTAATTTAGAAAATTACTCAAAAACTCCACAAGAAGGAAAGGTAAAAGCTAAAGAACTAAGGAAAAAACTTGAAAAAAAATATAACGTTAGAACTTTTTCAAAAAAATGTCAGCATATTCTACACAAAACAGGAGATGGCCTAAAAGCTGCATGGAAATGCATTGATCCGGGCAGGAGAGCTAGTGTATTGTTAGCAATCACAGTAGCAACTACTATTATTACAATGGTAACACTTTCTTGCTTCCAAGGACAAATTGCAATTGGAGCAGCGTTACCCATCATAGCTATAACAGGAGTGGTGTGTCTGATATTCACTTTGGGACTTAGCGACATTAGGAAGTCTGTTAAGGAATTAACCAACGATAAGCAAAGCCGTAAAGATGATCACCTAGCTGCAAAACAACCTGAAAATATTACTGAACAACAAAATTTAGCTAACAACTCAGCAGAGCAAGAAGTACAAAGATCGTCAGATCAATCAGAGCATACAGAAAGTCCAGCTACTCAAATGAGCAATATATCAATATCACGTCAATTTACAAATATGCTAGATGGATTGACTAATAAATTCTCTTTTCCGGGGCGATGAAATTAATCTCATCGCTCAGAGTTTTTTTAGCAACTTTTTTATAGTCAATTTCTACACTGACTTGGCTTTTCTCTTCTTTAAGCCATGCCATAGTATGTTTCATCCAATTTTTATCATCACGCTCGGGAAAATCTTCACGAGCATGGGCACCTCTGCTTTCCTTACGATTAGCTGCGCATTCCATGGTAATAACCGCTTGTGGAATCATATTTGCAAGCTCCAGTGCTTCAACCAAATCACTATTCCATATCATACTGCGATCTTCAACTGCAATTTTAGGCATCATTTTTGCTACTTCTTTTATAGCTTTTTTACCTTCTTCTAAAACTTCAGCAACACGAAATACTGATGCATATTTCTGCATAGTGTGCTGCATTTCACTGCGTATTTTTGCTACTTTGAGCTCTCCAGAAGCAAATCGCATTTTATTAAATCTATCTACTATCCAGTCTGTGCAGTCTAAATGCAATTTTTTATGTGGTGCATCAGGTTTCAATTTTTCTTTTGCTCTGAGCGCTGCAGCTCTACCAAAAACCACAAGATCAAGAAGCGAGTTAGAGCCAAGTCGATTTGCACCATGTACAGAAACACATGCCGCTTCTCCAATTGCAAACAATCCATCCACTACTTCTTCCTTACCTTCCTTCAGTGTTATCACTTCTCCATGATAGTTGGTTGGAATACCGCCCATGTTGTAGTGAACAGTTGGAATAACAGGTATCGGATCTTTAGTAACATCAACTCCTGCAAAGGTTTTTGCTGTTTCACTAATACCTGGCAATCTGAGTTTGATCACTTCCGGATCAAGATGCGATATATTCAAGTACATGTGATCTTTCTTTGTCCCAACTCCCCTTCCCTCTCTAATTTCAATTGTCATTGCTCGACTTACTACATCACGAGAAGCCAAATCTTTTGCCTTTGGCGCATAACGTTCCATAAACTTCTCACCCTGAGAATTAACGAGGTACCCACCTTCACCGCGGCATCCTTCCGTCATCAAGCACCCTGAGCCATATATTCCTGTTGGATGAAATTGCACAAATTCCATATCTTCAAGTGGCAACCCAGCTCTCACCACCATGCCATTACCATCACCTGTGCAGGTGTGTGCACTTGTTGCAGAGAAATAAACACGTCCATAACCACCTGTTGCTATTACCACAGAATGTGCACGAAATCTATGCAACGTACCATCACACAGCGACCAAGCTATCACCCCACAGCATGTCCCTTTGTCCATAATCAAATCGATTACAAAATATTCGACAAAAAATTCAGCGTTAAATTTAAGACATTGCTGATATAGAGTATGAAGAATTGCATGCCCAGTTTTATCTGCTGCTGCACAAGTACGCTGAGCCGATTTTCCTTTACCAAAGTGAGTTGTCATTCCACCAAAGGCACGCTGATATATTTTTCCATCTTCCGTACGAGAAAAGGGTACACCAAAATTTTCAAGTTCAATCACAGCTTTTGCAGCATTTTTACACATATACTCTATTGCATCTTGATCGCCAAGCCAGTCTGAACCTTTTATTGTGTCATACGCATGCCAGCGCCAATCATCTTCAGCAATGTTGCTCAAGGCTGCACTAATTCCGCCTTGTGCTGCAACTGTATGACTTCGTGTAGGGAAAATTTTAGAAATGCAGGCAACTGAAAAATTAGTTGCAGCCATTCCAAGTGTTGCTCTAAGCCCTGCTCCACCTGCACCTACTATCACCACATCATACTCATGCTCTATGATTTCATACGCTGACTTATCCATATCCACTTATTTTATCATCACAGGCTTATAATATCACAGAAGTAGAAAAAATCTATACAAGTTTTCTGGATGTAAGCTTCTGAAACAAATCTATAGTAAACGATGTAATAACAACCATAGGGTGTTATGAAAGTAGCTGACATTGGAATGACACTATCATAAAGGAATAAGTGTAGTTATTTGCATAACATTGATGACTTATGCCTATTTAATTAGATCTAAAATTAGATAGAAAAAGGTAATCTTGATAAAACTCATTTACAACAAGTTCTCTCGCACTTGAATTTTCCGTTTGCACTTTTTTGTATCCTAATTTATGGCTTATTGAATCTTTATATGAACTAACTGCTTTATATATCTTACTTACCTCTCCTGGAAAGATACCACCAACAATTATAACGCATAACCCTGCAACTGTTGCAAAAGCTAGAGTTAAACTTTGCCTCCAGCTAGCTTTTTTTTCTTGTATACCAGCAGGGCACAATTCACTTGACATTTCTTTTAGATACTCATGCCACATGTGATTGCAGTTTGTACATTTCACTTTTCTTCCAGATTCACCTATTTGCCCACGAGATACTAAGTAAGTTTTAGTACAATTATGACATTGTATTTTCATAGTGCTTACGTATAAAATAATATAAATTTGATATCAATATGTATATAATAAATGAAAAATTTGCAACTAAAAAATTACAAGATGAGATAGAAAATATTTGGAAAGATAAAGAAAAACTTAACCTAAAACACGAAGCAAGATTAATAATCAAAGAGGTAATTGAGTTACTTGACAGTGGTAAAATTAGAGTAGCAGAAAAGCTATCAAGTGGAGAATGGATAGTACATAAGTGGATAAAGCAGTCAATATTATTACATTTCCTCACTGAGGAAAGCAAAATAATAGACAACACCAATTGCTGGTTTGACAAAATCGGTAGTAAGTTTAGTGAATGGAATGAAGAAAAATTTTACCATTCAAAAATTAGAGCAGTTCCTGGATGTTTTGTCCGCCAATCTGCTTACATAGGTAAAAATGTTGTTCTAATGCCAAGCTTTATCAACGTTGGTGCATACATTGATTCTGGCACAATAATAGACACTTGGTCAACAGTTGGTAGTTGTGCACAAATAGGAAAAAATTGCCATATTTCCGGTGGAGTGGGAATAGGCGGAGTTCTTGAGCCCATTCAAGCTTCTCCAGTCATTATAGAAGATAATTGCTTCATTGGAGCGCGCAGTGAGGTAGCCGAAGGTGTTATAATAAGAGAAGGATCAGTCCTTAGTATGGGGGTGTTTATTGGAGCATCAACAAAAATTATTGACAGAGAAACAAGCAAGATATTTTATGGTGAAGTACCACCTTACTCTGTAGTTGTACCAGGATCTACTCCACCTAAAAACAACATTTCAACCTATTGCGCAGTTATAGTAAAAAAAGTGGACGAGAAGACGAGATCAAAAACTTCTATAAATGAAATATTGAGAATCTAACTACTTACCGTCACTTTTTTTATCATTATTACTAACTATAGTAATGGCATATGCGCATAATTCTGGAAAAGAGATCCCGTTTTCTTGAGACAGCTTGTATAATTTTTGCAAACTTTCTTTAACTTTATTAGGAATGTTTCCTCCACGCTCCTTTGCAAGCCATGAATCTTGATGGTGAATTGGATGAGTATCACCCTTTGGATTTCCTATATATACTGCAAAAGGTGCATTCTGTCCTTTGAAATCACACTGTACAGTAAATTTTTTTATAGACTCAACCATTTAAAGACCTCTACTTTTCTTTTTAACCGATTTTATAGAAGATACAAGAGGTGGTTTTTTGATAAAATCTTGCCTATTAAACACACTTTCTTTGCCTTCTAAAGCTCGACGAACATCGGCTCTGCTTAGCTGTGACTCTTTTGCTACCCTCATTCCATGCTTTACCATAATATTAGTATATGCTAACACTTTTTTTACTAACTCTAGATCACCATTCAACATTTGAACCAATGCTTGAAATACCTCCGCTAAAGTTAATCCATCAGCACTTACAACCTTATTTTCTACAAAATTGATAGCTTCTTTAAATTTATATTCAATACCATCATCTTGAGGTATAAGGGTAACATAATCCGTATCTTGATTGTCCATAACCAAAGGAATACTACTCATATGTTTTTAAACTTATATTATATATATAAATACTCCACTATTTTATAGTATGGCACGCTATAGTTAAATGTTTATTAATAATATGCTCACTTATATACACGAATTAATTGATAAAAGCCAAGGATCAATATCTATCAGTGATTTTATGAACGCTGCTCTATATCATAAAGAGTACGGCTATTACATGAATAAATTACCACTTGGCAAAGATGGTGACTTCATTACTGCACCTGAAATTAGTCAGCTATTTGGTGAAACAATTGCAGTGTGGATAATGAATACATGGGAAAAATTAGGAAAGCCATCAAAATTTTCTCTAGTTGAACTTGGACCAGGTAAAGGAACACTCATTCATGATGTAATAAGAGTCACCAAAAAATATAGCTGTTTTTTTAGCTCAATGGACATTCATCTAGTTGAGATAAGCCCTATTTTACAGAAAATACAAAAGGAAAAATTAAAGGGATTAGATATTAATTGGCACACAGATGTCGACAACTTACCAAATCAGCCAACTATTTTTTTTGCAAATGAGTTATTTGACGCCCTTCCAATTGACCAATTTATTTATCGTGATGGGCAGTGGTATGAAAATAGAGTAATAAAACAAGATGATGGCAGTCTTTCATTGTCACTCCAGTGCTTAACTAGACCAAAAACTGGATTCCAGACTGGAATGACAGGGGGTTTCAATGGTGCAGTAGTGGAAGTATGCCTAGCCGGAATCGAAATATTAAAGAAACTTGAGAATAAGATAGTCAATAACGGAGGAGCTGCACTGATTATAGATTATGGTTATGTATATCCTGAATATAAGAGCACTTTGCAATCGATAAGGCAGCATCAGTATGCTAATTTTCTTGAAAATATTGGTAACAGTGATATTACTGCACTTGTAAACTTTCAAGCGTTAAAAGATTCATTAAAATACTTAAATTGTGAGATTTTAACTCAAAGAGAATTTTTATATTTGTTTGGTATAAAGGAAAGAGCGCAAGCTTTAATGGAAAATGCAAGTAATGAACAGAAGAATAAGATCTTCAGTGAATTTTTAAGGTTAACTGAAAATATGGGTACTCTCTTTAAGGTAATGCTGATTCACCATTTGTAGTCTTGTGTAGTTCTTATGTTAAACATACAAATACTAAAAAATTTACAGAATAAAAAAGGTAAAAAAAACGTATCTGTTCAGCAGAGTAGCAAAATAAGATAGACAGATAAGACTATCATAGGAACAAATAGGTGTCATGAAAGTAGCTGACACTGGCACGACAACAAAAAAGTTACTCAAATGACACCCTTTTGATGCACAATTTTTGGTGCATCACGTACTGATTTTCATCCAAAACGATGTCATGCAAGTAGCTGACACTGGAATGGCTTTGTTGCACCACTCAAGGAAAGAACAGGCAGTTACTGATGGAATTTGTTATAAAATAGATATTTAGCCGACAAAGGAAAAATATGCCAATAAGAATGAAAGTCAGTAACTGCAATGAATATAACAAATTTCTTCAAGAAAGGGGAAATGTTTTTCATTATATCAACGATGCCATTGAAAATTGGTACGAAAATAGTCCAAAAGTAGCAGGTGGCAACAATGTCTACAGCGACAAAGTAGTGATTCTAATTCACATAATAACCTATCTATTCAGGATTGGTCTTAGGCAAACAGTGGGATTTATAGAGAAATATCTTGAGCAAATAGGGAAAATTTTGCAAATTATCAGCTATTCGCAGGCTTCAAGAAGGTTTAAAAAGCTTAATATCAAAATCAACGACTGCAGAGTTGATAAGAACGATATGGAAGATATTGAAATTGCTATAGATAGTACAGGTATCAGCATCTACAATAATATTCCAGGCCATAGTAAGGCAAATGGTACAGATAGAAAGTATCGCCGCTATGAGCAAACAAGAAAGCTACATGTAATGCTAGAGATAGGTAGTAAAAAAGTTATAGCTGCAAAATACAGTAGTGGAGTTTATTCCGACCACTATGGAGCCTGTGATCTTATTGAAAGAGTGGATACCAAGTATAACATAAGCACGATATATGCAGATAGGGCATATAATCGAAAGAAGTTATACAAACTGTGCGATGAGCTTGACATAAAGACAAGGATTCCTCCGCAAAATAATGCAGTAGAGCATCCAAAGTTGGATTATATGAATGAGAGAAATTCTACAATCAAGCTCATAAAGTCATATGATGAAGATGGTATGAAGAGGTGGAAAAAAGAGATAAATTATTGGAAGAGATCTTATATAGAAAGTTTTTTCTCGCGACTGAAGCAAATATTTGGATTTAGTTTTAGGAATAAATCTGAGATTAATCGTGAGAAGGAACTGCTACTCAAGTGTTATTTGCTTAACAAATTTACTGAAATAGGCATGGCTAAGTTTGATATAGCTTCATGAATTTATTATACATTACCCACTATCCGAAGAGCTGTGCAACAAAGCCCACTGGAATCCAGCCTTTTCGCGCAAAAAACGTTGTAAAGTGTTTAGTTGGATCCCAGCTGGAATGACACTTGGTTATGCAAGAAATCTATTGTCAAAAAAAATTACTTCCGCATATTTTGAATCTGATTATAATGACAATTAGAGATATTTTAAGAGCTCAAAATCTATCTTTGTCTGCAGACTTTCAGTTAACTTTTCAATAAAAAACGTAGCGTATCTTTTTCAGCGGTCTGTCATATGTGCGCTGCATTTTTTTCTAATCTTTTTATACAGGAGGATTTTATGTCCAGAATTCCAGATACTTGACCTTTACTTTAGCTAATAACAGGCGCCTGTGATTTTTATAAAGAAAGTGTAGGAAAAACTGTTTCCAGGCATAAATTTGCCATGTATACCTAAAAAGTAATTATATTAGCATAATATTCATACTTATATGCCAATATTAATATTCTTTGAATGGAATACGAAATTAATGTTGAAAAAATATGTACCAAAAAATTTATGTGGGATCTATGCCGAAGCTCAAATTGCATGACACCATTTATTTTTATGGTTTTGTCTATTTTATTTTGCCACTCTGCTAAACGGATACATTTAATTCCATTTTTATCGAGCAGATAATTGTCATATATTAGCTTAGTTCTCCTGTTATACTTAAATATAAATCAGCATAGCCCTAATTTTTTTATATATTTTACTTCTTTCTCTATATTTAATAATAGGCTTGAAAATAAATGGTAAACCTATAATTGTTAAGCTTAGAGCTAGGATTGAAAGTACACAAAAGGCTTTGTGTTTACTATGTAGCTCTTTCAAGTAAAGCATCAAAAACCTACAAAATTTTTTGTAATTTTCTTCAATATTTTTTTTGCTATGAGCCTTTTCAATAAACATATCTATTGCAGTATAATCATTACTACAATTAATTGCCCCTTTTTCCATTAATAGCTGAGCTATATCAAAATAATCCTTTTGAATAGTAAGATGCAGAGGTGTAAAACCTTGTTGATCACAAATATTCATATTGGCTTTTACTGCTAACAACATTCTTACAATTTCTACATGGCCTTTTTTAGCTGCAAGTAGCAGAGGAGTTCTGTTGCATCTAGTGACGGCATTAACGTTTACCTTAAGCTCCAATAAGAACTTAACTGCTTTAGTATCACCATTATAGCTAGCTTTATGTAACCTAGTGTTACCGCTACAATCTTGGTCATCTGCTTCTATTCCCTTTGAAACAAGAAATGTTACCATTTGCCTATTATTATGCTTAATAGCGCAATCCAGTGCATCAAAACCATGTTTATTTTTTGTGCAAATAAACTCTTTTAACTTAGCTTTTGCTTGCTTTACAATAAGCTTTACCAGTTGCATTTTGTTGTTATATGCTGCTAGAAAAAGCGTAGTATTATTTTCTGCATCTTTTGCTTCTATGTTTGCACCTTTCTTTATCAGATATTCTATAATCTCTGCTCTACTTTCATAATGTGTAGTACATTGATAAATGGTCAAAAATAAAGGAGTACGAAAGTTGTTATCTTCACATTCAAGATTTGCTCCGCTATCAATTAAAATCTGGACGCTCTTTTTAGAACCGTATAATGAAGCTATGTGAAGAGGAGTATAGCCTTCCTCAGCATCTTTTTCATTAATTTTTGCGCCTTTTGTTATTAAAAAATCCATTAATTCTGTGTCATCTTGTAGTGTAGCAAGGTGAAGTGGAGTAAATCCATTTTTATCTCTAGAATTAATTGTCAGTTGATTAACAAGAAGTTTAGCAATTTTTTTGTGTCCATGCATAATAGCATAATGCAGTGGATTTCTATTTTCGTTGTCCACAACATTAAAGTCAGCTTCGTGCTCTAATAATGATTTTACTCCAACTAAATCGCCTTCTTTTGTAAACTTATGCAAGAGAGTGACTCCGCTTACATCTTTTGAGTTAATATCAAATCCACTTTCTACCAATTGATGTATGTCTTCCTCACACGCCATACCATTTTAATTAAACCCTTTTCGCATTAACAATACTCCCACTTAATTAAGTTTGAATGAATCTGTAAGAGAGATATAAACGTTAGGGAGATTTGTGATAAATAGTAAGAAAAAGAACAGAAAGTCAAAATCTATCTAACACAACTAAATTTTACCTGCTTTTTTTGCACTCTATCTCTACTTTTGCATTTACATTTGCTGAATCACTTTCCTGCTTTACAATAAGGAGATCCATATGTTTTTTATTTAGCTAAGCCACAATATTTTTTTAATTCTCTAAAACTCAAAATATTTCCCCAATCCTCTATCAAGCTACTCATTTTTTTATTCTCATCCCCAACTTCAATCTTTTTAGATTTAAGACGTTTAAGTACATTATTGAAATCATCCATGGTCACTGTCACTTTTAGCTCTTCATCTTCTGACTCTTCTTCGCAAATCTGATCTACAGCATGAAGTTTTGCTTCATTTACCAAATTTTCTAGATCAGCTCCTGAAAAACCATTAGTTTCTTCTGCAAGTTTTGCTAGATTTACATCTGGTGCCATTGACACTTTTTCCGTATAAAGACCCAATATTTTTTCACGTAGGCTTTTATCTGGTAAAAGAATTTCAATATGTTTAGAGAGGCGACCTGATCTAATTACTGCTTCATCTAAACTTTCTAGACGATTAGTTGCAGCAATGATTGTCACGCCTTCTATAGGATTAAAACCATCAAGCTCGCATAAAAACTGATTTACAATTCGGTTGTGTTCTTCATCACTTCGTCCACTATTACTACGTTTTGTACAAACAGCATCTATTTCATCTATAAAGACTATGCAAGGAGCATTTTCTCTCGCTTTTGCAAAAAGATCTTTTATGTAATGCGCGCTGTGTCCAGCATATTTTTGCATACATTCAGATCCAGAAACGCTAATAAATTTAGCACTAGCTTCACATGCAATTGCACGAGCAATAAGAGTTTTACCATTTCCAGGTGGACCATATAAAATATAGCCTGTTGGCATTTTGCAACTTAGCATTTCAAGAGCTTTCTTCTTCTTCTCTGATATATGACCACAAATCATTTTTAACTCTTTTCTTACTTCCTCTGAAACAATAACATCATCAAGTGTTACTTTTTTCTGCTTGTCTGGATCAACTATCTCTATTCTAGAAGAGCCTTTTATTGCACAAACAAGATCATTTAATTTTTTTGAGCGCGTTGCTTTATTAACCGATTTTTTTTCATCACTCACTTCTTCAATATTTATTATGTTTGAATCTTGCTCGTTTTTAATCTCATTTTTAGCATCCAATTCAGCCGCTTTGTACGTAATATATTTAGCTATAGATGCAAATGCATACAAAATACTTACACACAATAACACCTTTAATACAGGCACATCAGGTACAATTAAATTAACCGCAACAATTGATGTTGCCATAGCAGCACCTAACAACAACATTGAGCCACAAACGATATAACCTTGAATTTTCGCTTTTTTCAGCTGCATTAAGTATCCAGAGCCATTAGGATGCTTGAATGCATAAATATTCACTGGAGTTTTACCATGAAAATTCTTTAACCAAGGATCTGCATTTTTTCTTATTAGAATTGATATTGTTTTTCTACTTCCATTATCTGCAGCATAATGCAAAGGGGTATTGCCCTCTTTATCCATTACATTAACACTTATTCCTTTATTTAAGAAAAATTCTACTACTTCAACATGACCATTTTCAGCAGCTAAATGTAAAGGAATCTTCTCGCGCTTACTATCTTTCTTATTAACATCAGCTCCTCCTGTTACCAGGACTTTTGCTACGTTTTCAAAGCCACCTCTAGCAGCTACGTGCAACAATGTAAGTTCTTGACTAAATAAATGATTTACATCAAATTTAACTTTCTTCCACTCTTCATGTAGATCTTGATTCTGTTTCTCTAGTTCTTCTTGTATTTCCTGGATTATATTATCTTCATTTAAATCTGTCTTATCGTTAATTATACTCAGTACTTCTGCTAGTAATTGATCACTTGTCATAATCTCATCTTTAATCTTAAATAATATATTTAATTATTATATAATTAAAATAAAAATTCAATATTTATTTAAACAAGTTAATAATTGGATTGTGAATAGCAAATTAGATCCAAGTAGCCCCATCTCACACTACTGTCATCCCAGTGCCCAGACACCAGCCTTTCTTACCAACAAAAACTTAGCATAACTTTTGTTCTCAAAAAATTTCTGGATTCCAGTGGGCTTTGTTGCACAGCTCTTCGGATAGTGGGTAATGTATAATAAATTCATGAAGCTATATCAAACTTAGCCATGCCTATTTCAGTAAATTTGTTAAGCAAATAACACTTGAGTAGCAGTTCCTTCTCACGATTAATCTCAGATTTATTCCTAAAACTAAATCCAAATATTTGCTTCAGTCGCGAGAAAAAACTTTCTATATAAGATCTCTTCCAATAATTTATCTCTTTTTTCCACCTCTTCATACCATCTTCATCATATGACTTTATGAGCTTGATTGTAGAATTTCTCTCATTCATATAATCCAACTTTGGATGCTCTACTGCATTATTTTGCGGAGGAATCCTTGTCTTTATGTCAAGCTCATCGCACAGTTTGTATAACTTCTTTCGATTATATGCCCTATCTGCATATATCGTGCTTATGTTATACTTGGTATCCACTCTTTCAATAAGATCACAGGCTCCATAGTGGTCGGAATAAACTCCACTACTGTATTTTGCAGCTATAACTTTTTTACTACCTATCTCTAGCATTACATGTAGCTTTCTTGTTTGCTCATAGCGGCGATACTTTCTATCTGTACCATTTGCCTTACTATGGCCTGGAATATTATTGTAGATGCTGATACCTGTACTATCTATAGCAATTTCAATATCTTCCATATCGTTCTTATCAACTCTGCAGTCGTTGATTTTGATATTAAGCTTTTTAAACCTTCTTGAAGCCTGCGAATAGCTGATAATTTGCAAAATTTTCCCTATTTGCTCAAGATATTTCTCTATAAATCCCACTGTTTGCCTAAGACCAATCCTGAATAGATAGGTTATTATGTGAATTAGAATCACTACTTTGTCGCTGTAGACATTGTTGCCACCTGCTACTTTTGGACTATTTTCGTACCAATTTTCAATGGCATCGTTGATATAATGAAAAACATTTCCCCTTTCTTGAAGAAATTTGTTATATTCATTGCAGTTACTGACTTTCATTCTTATTGGCATATTTTTCCTTTGTCGGCTAAATATCTATTTTATAACAAATTCCATCAGTAACTGCCTGTTCTTTCCTTGAGTGGTGCAACAAAGCCATTCCAGTGTCAAGCACTGATCTTCAATCTCCCTACATCTCTGCGTCATGCACTGAAATGACACCCTGAAGCTTTAGCTATAAATATTAAGCAAGCAAAAAAAGGCAAAAGAAGCCTCATGGAGATAGTTGCTCCACTCTTTTTACTTGATGCTACTCAAGCAGGTTACTTGGATGTAGTAAAATACTTAGTAGAAATAGCAAACGCAGGTGTTAATTATGTAGTTAGTACTCTTAGTCTACCTCATTTTGACTATGAAAAAACTGCTCTAATGTTTGCTGCTAAAAGTAGTCATTTTGTATAGTTTTATCCAACTCAGACGTAGTTTAACCCTAGAATTTATCCTTTGCAATTGTAATAAGGTCTATAAACTACTGCAAATCCAAATTTCTATTTGATCTTACATTCTTATTGTAATAACCTCTATGGATCACACAGCATTAGTCGTGTATCTGAACAGATACTTTTGTACATGGATCAGCTTTATGTGTATCAATTCTGTCTACTTCAAGTTTCCAGCAAAACTACTTTCTAATGTATTGCTTTCAATCAAGTTCTTTGTTAAGCTCACTGTTAGTGGATGTTCAATTATCTTAACATAAAAATCAAGGCAGCTTTAGGTATAAATACGAGTAATTCGTATAAGTAAAGAGGCTATAAGAAGCTTCTTACCATTCTATTCAAACGGGTTTTAAACTTTTGAAATGTCATGACATTGTTGATACGTTTGTCAAGAAACGACAGGGTATCTGCAAAATCTTCTGAATAATCATTGATAAAAAAAAGTATCGTACTTAAGTACACTCCAGCTAATATTGCTCTTTTTGTATAGTAGTTAAAATCTGTTGATTGATCATGAATGCCATACCAAATCGCGCTAACAGTTCTGTACAAGAGTTTACTAGAAAAATATGTATTTTGGGGTAATATAGAGAATGATAAAACATTTTTTAAAAACTCTCTGTAATTTTGTAACTTAGCATAGTTTGAAAGGCGTATTTGAATAGCTAACTTTACCCGCTCTCGCACTTTCATATCTTCTAAATTGGAATTTCTTAGTTCAGCTTCCATTGAGCTATTTAAGTTTTCTGCTATGTACTCCAAAGCACTATATATTCCATTTTGAAATTTACAAAAACTATTGGCTAAGTTAAGGTTCGTGCACGCTTTCAATAAGGTTGCATCACTTATTCCTTCAAATGGAACAACCTTAATCAGCTCATCTACTATTAACTTTTGTTCCATACAATATTATACTAAACATCACATATAATTATACCTGAGATTTTCAAACATTCTGCAAAATGCTTCACCGCGCTCTTCAAAATTTTTCCACTGATCAAAAGAAGAACATGCAGGAGAAAGTAATATCGCTACTTCTTCTTTGCTATTTATGGCCTCTTCAAAAGCCAGTTTAAATGCGTTTTCTAGATTATAGCACTTCATATAATCTATTTTGTTCTCCATAATGTTTGCAAAAACTTCAGTTGATTCTCCAATAAGAAAAGCTTTTCTAATCTTGGTGAAATGCTTGCTTAATGATTCTATTCCGCCTTTTTTGCTTTTTCCGCCAACAATCCAATATATGTTTTTATAAGATAAAATTGCCTTTTCGGTCGATTCTGCATTGGTTGCTTTGCTATCGTTGATAAAAAGTACATTATGTATTTTGCCAAGAAATTCATTTCTGTGTCTTAGCCCTGGAAAGGATTTGATTTCATTGACAATAGTGCTGCTATCTACTCCAAGTAACTTGCACACAGCGTGTGCAGCTACTATATTTTCTACATTGGATACTAGGTTTATTTTCACGTCGCTTACTGATAAGCTATGATTCTCTAGTTTCCCAGTGCCTAGGCACTGGGATGACAAAGAGGGTGACATCGAAGCTGAGATTGGAATTTTGTTCCCAGTGAATTTATTGAATACATCAGCGGTAATTTTGTTATCACATCCTATCACGGCAATCTTGCTACTGTTTATCAGTTTTAATTTAGTTGCTATGTAGTTATTCATACTTCCATGTCTATCTATGTGGTCTGGTGTGATGTTGAGCAATACAGAAATGTCTACATTAATTTTATTTATTAGCTCCAATTGAAAAGAGGAGAATTCAATTACATAAATTTCTGCATCTCTTTCTAAATCCAAAATAGGCACACCTAAATTCCCGCCAATAGCTACTTTTTTCCCTGTGGATTTTAATATGTGCCCTATTAGTGACGTGGTGGTTGATTTGCCATTTGTTCCAGTGATGCCTACAACCTTCTGGCTTGTAGTTTTAGTTTCAAGAAATAGCTCAATGTCTGATTTTATTTTGCAGTTAAAGTTTCTTGCAAGTTTTACTATCCAATGTGGCTCTGTTGGCACTCCAGGGCTCAAAATTAGTGTGCTTATCTCATGCCAATTATACTCATTGGGATGAGTAAAGTTACACTCTTTATATATCTTTTTTGCATTTGCTATTTGCTCTTTATTATCATCCCATGCATATATTTTTGCACTGCTTTTTGTTAGAGCATTAATAACGGACAAACCAGTTTTACCAAGGCCGAAAACCGCAACACTTTGATTTTTGTATTTGTTTAGTTGCACTTCTAGATAACTTATGCGAACCATTTTATAAAGATATAATACAAATTATAATGACTTCTTCCATAGTTTTTGGCAGTGCTTAACTTTATTGTCACAACCTTAGCCAATAGAAAACTCCTTGACACATTTTGCCAACTCCCTTGCCATGACAATAAGAGTATTTATCCTTTAGAATTAATTAAGAGAAAATTTTTTCTTGACTTGTTGTATAATTTGATAAAAGTGATCAAAATCTAAGCTTGCACTACCAATTAAAACTCCCAACAGATTTGGAATACTGAGCAAGTTTCCTATATTTTCTGAGCTGACTGAGCCACCATATATAATGTGTTTTTTACCAGTACACAATTTTATTATCTCTATCACCTCAGCAATTGCGTCATTATTTGGCACATTTCCTGTTCCTATTGCCCATATCGGTTCGTATGCTATGGTATATTCACCTTGTGTTGGCAAACGGTTTTTGCATTGATATTCTATTACTTCTTTTGTTTTTTTATTTTTATAATCTTCTGAGTTTTCACCTACACAGATGATTGGGTGTAATCCTGATTCTATTGCTGTTTTCGATTTAAGTTTTATTTCACTATCTTTTTCATGAGCCCTTTCAGAATGTCCAAGTATTACGTAACTACATCCTAGTTCCTTCAACATTCCTGCACTAATTTCACCTGTGTAAGAACCGAACTCTTTATGATGGCAATTCTGTCCTCCTATTTTAATATTGTTGTTCAACTCTATATTGCTTTGAAATGATGTAAAAGGAGGGCAAATTACTAATTTAGAGGTAATTTCGTTGCTCTTGTTGTTAAGTTTGCCTATAAAGTCAACAAATGAAGAACGTGTTCCATTCATTTTCCAATTTGCTACTATTAAAAAAGACATCAATTTTTCTTATATGAATGAGAGTGCCGGCTGTCGGACTTGAACTGACAACCTACTGATTACAAGTCAGTTGCTCTACCAATTGAGCTAAGCCGGCATTAAATACACTGACAATATACAATTATTGATGAATTTTCGTCAACTAATTTTTAAAATACTGCATACTAAGATCATATGAAAAAATTTTTACTGAAGCCAAAAAAGAGTCTAGGGCAAAATTTTATTTTATCGAATGAGATAATAAAAAGAATAGTTGCCTTAGCTGGTAGCCTGAAAGATTTTAATGTTATTGAAATTGGTCCTGGGTATGGTGCGTTAACAAGAGAAATATTGGCATATAATCCAAAGTTTCTACTTTCTATAGAAAAAGATAGTAGTTTAGTGAAACATCACGAACAATTGCTAAATGAGCATCAGGGAAAATATAGAATTATAGAAGCAGATGCACTTAATGTTGTAGAAAAAGAGCTGGTAGAATGTCCAGTCAAAGTCATTGCTAACTTGCCTTACAATATCTCAGTAGCGTTATTTTTAAAGTGGTTAAATAATATAAAATTTTTTACGAATTTGACGTTAATGTTCCAAAAGGAGGTAGCAGAGCGTATTACAGCAGAACCTAATTCTAAGGATTATGGTTCCCTATCAGTGCTAAGCCAGTTACTATGCGACATAAAAAAGGAATTTGATATTGAACCTAAGGAATTTTTTCCAAGACCAAAAGTATATTCTTCAGTAATTACAGTAAAACCTTTACCCACTCCAAGATTTGCAGTAAATTTAGAAACCTTAACAAAGCTAACACGTGCTGTGTTCGCTCAAAGAAGAAAGATGCTGAGAAATAGCTTGCAAAGTATAACTAGTGATGTCTCAACTATTCTTGAGAATGCTAAACTGAGTGGAGACGAACGTCCAGAAAGCTTAACTATTGAGCAGTTCTGTTTGCTAGCAAATAATGTAATTTTGCGATAAATATATTAGGAGCTACATCCCTCTTCTATCCTATTTTGATCTAAAAATAGCTGGAGCCAGGCTAATTTTGCAAAAGCTCTATTGCAATTTCATTAATTGGCGTATAAGCTTTAAATAAAGCATATGAAAAAAATGGAAGCTTGTTATTCGTTTGACGATGTACTTCTCTTGCCGGCCTATTCTGATGTATTGCCTCGTGATGCAGATACAAAAACTTATTTAACAAATAATATAGAACTAAATATCCCTCTCATATCCTCTGCAATGGACACTGTCACTGAATCAGGCTTTGCAATAGCTATTGCCCAACATGGTGGAATAGGTTGCATACATAAGAATTTATCAATAGATGAACAAGTTGTAGAAGTAAGAAGGGTGAAAAAATATGAAAGCTGGATCGTGTATAACCCAATTACAATTTCCCCAGATAAAACGGTTGCAGAAGCAGTTTCATTAATGAGAGAGTATAATTATTCCGGCATTCCTGTAGTTGATCAACGCAAGTTAGTGGGAATTTTAACTAATCGAGATGTGAGGTTTATTGAAGACCAGAACATGAATATAAAAGTTTCCGAGGTAATGACAAAAGATAAGTTAGTAACAGTTCGAGAGCAGGCAGTAAACAGCGCCTCAGCAATGAAATTGTTGCATGCAAATAGAATAGAGAAGCTTTTGGTTGTTGATGAAAATTCTTGTTGCATAGGTCTAATCACAGTTAAAGACATCGAAAAATACAATAGATATCCAAATTCATGTAAAGACAGTAAAGGTCGACTCAGAGTTGCCGCTGCAATTGGTACTGGTAAAAAAGACGGTATAGAAAGATGTGAAGCTTTGGTCGAAGAAGAAGTTGATGTGGTTATTGTAGATACCGCTCACGGTCATTCCGAGAACGTTGTCAGCACTATTAAGGAAATAAAAAAGATGTATCCGAATACGCAATTAATCGGCGGAAATATTACAACAAAGGAGGCTGCTGAAGCGTTGATTGATGCTGGTGTTGATGCAGTGAAAGTTGGAATAGGGCCAGGATCAATTTGTACTACCAGAATAGTTACAGGCGTTGGTATGCCACAATTCTCTGCGATCAAGAATATTGCAGAGGTTTGTAAAACAAAAAACGTCAGACTAATTGCTGATGGTGGAATAAAATATTCGGGAGATGTTGCAAAAGCTATTGCAGCTGGTGCTGATACTGTGATGATAGGTTCAATCTTTGCTGGTACTGAGGAAAGCCCAGGTGAGATTATCATGTATAAGGGTAGAGCATATAAGGAATATCGAGGAATGGGATCTATTAGTGCAATGAAACGAGGGTCAGCTAGCCGTTATTTTCAAGATTCAAAACTTGATTTAGTCCCACAAGGAGTAGAAGCAAGAGTTCCTTTTAAAGGTCCAGCTTCAGGAGTGATCTGTCAGTTAATTGGTGGGTTGCAAGCTGCAATGGGTTACACTGGCAACCGTAATATAGAAGAGATGAAAAAAAACTGCAAATTTGTCACTATTACTTCATCAGGGTTAAGAGAAAGTCATGCTCATGATATAATCATTACACAGGAAGCTCCAAATTACGCTTACCAAGCATCTAATTTATCATCTGATTCAGAGTAAATACAATCCCCTTTTGAGTGGGTCATTTCAACACTGGTACACAATTGATATTAATATTAAGAGTCAAAAAGATGTCATCTAAGTGGCTGACACTGGAAAATCGATTGTAAATAAACTGACTACATAAAATTTTTGATCAAAATCAGTGCTATAAGTTGGAATAGCAACTTAAGGTAGATTGCCAGCTTAATATATTTTGATAAATCCAAATTATTTTAGCTATAAGAGAGCTTTGCTTTTTTGCTCCATCAGAATTGGCTTACTTTTAGTGATTCATGGAGTTAAAAAAGTCAGCATTGCTCTTTGTTAAAAGTAATTTGTCACGTAAAAACTCCATTGCTTCAACAGATCCCATAGGGTTAAGTATCCTACGCAATACCCATATTTTATTTAGTATGGCCTTATCAACTAATAGCTCTTCCTTCCTTGTTCCGGATTTTGTAATATCAATAGCAGGGAATATACGTTTATCAGCAAGTTTTCTATCTAGTATAATTTCAGCATTACCTGTGCCTTTAAACTCTTCAAAAATAACATCATCCATTTTTGAACCAGTTTCTATAAGGGCTGTAGCGATGATTGTCAAAGAACCACCATTTTCAATATTACGAGCTGCTCCAAAAAAGCGTTTTGGTCTTTGCAGCGCATTTGAATCTACACCACCGGTTAGAACCTTTCCAGACGAAGGAATGACTGCATTATAAGCACGTGCAAGGCGAGTTATAGAATCAAGCAAAATCACTACATCTTTTTTGTGTTCAACCATTCTTTTAGCTTTTTCTATTACTATTTCAGCAAGTTGGACATGACGGTAGGCAGGTTCATCAAATGTAGAGCTTACCACTTCACCCTTTACAGAGCGTATCATATCTGTCACCTCTTCGGGTCTTTCATCTATAAGTAATACTATTAGTTCTATTTCAGGATGATTTGTAGCTATAGAGTGAGCCATTTGCTGAAGCAATATCGTTTTTCCTGTACGAGGTGGAGCAACTATCAATGCTCTTTGTCCTTTTCCAAGAGGTGTAACTATATCTACAGCACGCATGTTTATATCTTTTTTATTATCTCCGCTACTGTTGTTTTCAAGGATGAGGCTTTTTTCAGGATAAAGTGGAAGCAAATTATCAAAATGTACGTACTTTCTTAATTCACTGATTTCAGTAGAGTTTATACTGTGAACCTTAGTTAAAGTAAAATATCTTTCCTTATCACCAGGTGGCCTTATTTCTCCACATGCCATATCTCCTGTACGTAAATTAAACTTCTTTATTTGGCCATTGGAAATATAAACATCATCGGTACTTGGAGCATAATTTGCACTTGATGAACGTAAGAAACCAAAACCATCAGGCAATATTTCCACTACTCCACTTCCTGTGGTTATGCCTCCTTCTTCACTCATTTTCTTCATTAAACTGAATATCATTTCCTGTTTTAGCATCCTGCCATTGCCTTTACCACTAGTTGAAATTTTTCTTTCTTCAGCTAGCTCTAACAATTCTTCTGCTGTTTTCTCTTTCAATTCGCTCAGGTCCAATGTTTTCTTGTTTTTTTCAGCACCTTCACTGGTCATTTGTTTTACTGCGTCAGCATTATGAATTTGTTCGCTTTTTTCAGGTTGACCTACAACCCCTTCTTTTGCTAAGACATCTTCATTGATTGTTGTCATAATCCTCCAAAAATTTTAATTGATGCTTACTAACCTAAAACGTGAATATAAAACAATAAATTAGGCTGAGCTAGTTTTCAGTGCGTATTTAGACTTAATTATTATTAAACTAGATACTTTACTTGCATTATACTGATAAAAACTAACAAGTCAAGTCAATTTAATATTAACAAAGTACAAGAATTTGAGAATCATCAATAGCTATTATTTATATTTTTTAATCTTTGTTTCTTCTCTTCTTCTACTTTCGCTTTTTCTACTTCCGCTTCTAAATTTTCCTGGCTACATAAACCAAGTAGTACAGGATCTTGAGGTTTGATATTGAGTATGTTATGATGAGATCTATCTCTTACCTGCTCAACTGTGTAATTTGTTGTACCAACTAGCTTAGCTATTACATTATTGTTCAAGATAGGAAATTTTTTTACCAAATAATAAATCGCATTAGGTTTATCTCTACGCCTTGCTGTGGAAGCAAAGGCAAGAAAGCTAATCGTCTTTTCCCTTTTTTTTATATTTTTTATCATCAAATTTGGTACACGATTTGGATTTTTTTTGCAATTATCGATTTCTTTTTCAGTAATTATTTCAGAAATAATAGGGTCATACTTTTCAACTTCTATTTCCTCATCAGCTATGTCTTGTACTTTTTCAAGGGATAACTTGCAACATTGTGCTATTTGATCAAAAGTTAAGCTAGTGTTATCAACCAACCAAGCAGCTACTTGCATGAGAAATTGTTCATTTCTATCTTTATTGTCTTTAGAAGATTCCATTGACATCGAAAAAACATCTCCCATTTTAATATTCCTTTGCTGTTATAGAAATAAAATATAAACCATTAAAACTAAAAAAGCATTAACTTTGTCATCCAATGGCTTTTTGGTTTATATTTCTTATCTCTTAGAACCTGTTCATAATCTTTTGAAGAGGAAAGAAGCAAAAGCAAATTTGTAGGCTAGTATTAAATTTACGCTCGCAATTTTTCCAAAGTCGCCTACATTTTTCCAACCAGGCAAAAGAAGATCTCTCAACAACCCATCTTTTTGGCAATACAGCAAAGGTGCTTCACCTCAACAGTTGCACCAATAGTTACTTTTATCTGTGTTGCAAAATTTTCTCCAGTGTAGCCTGCATCAACCAGTATGTTTTTAACTTCAGAGAGACTTTCTTTAGCATTTTTAACCATTGTCAAAGCACTGCTACGATCAGTTATTTCTGCCGTTGTTATATGAATTGCGTGTGTCAAACCTTGTGTATCAACTGCGATATGACGCTTTATTACTGAAATTTTCTTGCCAGCATCATAACCTTTTTCTTCAGCAGTATCGGTATTTTTTACACTTTTGGCATCAATGATGCAGAAGCTTGTTTTGGTATTTCGACCACTGTTCTCTCCAACCAATTTTTTTAAAGACAATTTCTAGAACATTTTCTCTATCTTCATTCGTTTTTTTACTCCATTTCTTGAAGTAATCGTAAAAATTTCGCCATCTTGGAAACTCTTTTGGAAGCATTCGCCATTGACAGCCACTTTTTAGTACATAAAGCACACCACAAAATAACTCATATAAACCTAATCTTCTTGGCTTTGTTTTCTTTCGCACGCTTTCTAAAATTAGTCTAATCTTTTCGAATTTTTCACAACTTATGTCACTTGGATATGTATTCCTCATACTTTACCTCATGTCAACTATACCTCATCTTACCATATTCAGAGATCACTTACAGGCTCTTAGGTTAATATAAGCTTCCATTCAATTTAATACACTACAATATTACATATATTAGCTAATTTGTTAATAGATTTACAAATATTAAATTATTGCTATTCTAAATTTAAGTGTTAGTTAACTAAGTTTACAATGAGTATTAGAAATTTTTTTACCAAGGCAATCGTTCTCCTTTTAGTTTGCTTATTAATCTTTATGGGGATTGGCAATCTTTTATCAAATGATGATGAAAGGAAAGAATTAGCTAAAGTAGGAAAGGAAGTTATAACATCAGATGAATATAAATTACTATATCAAAATTATAAAAAGCAAATTTCTGGATCTGATGTAAGTAAAGAACAAGTAAAAAAGCTGAAATATGATTTACTTAACGCACTTATAGAGCAAAAACTATTGTTTAACCTAATTAGCGAACTTGGATTAAAAGTTGGAGAAGAATCTATCAAAAGCCACATAAAAAATACCAAGTACTTTCAGGACGATAAAGGAGAATTTGACCATAATAAATTCCATCAAACTCTAAATAGCCTGCATATAACAGAAAAGGAATATATAGAAAAACTAGAGAAAATCCTGCCTGCAATGATGTTCATGACTTCGTTATTTAAAGATAATTATCCGGTAACTTTTGGTGAGAGTGTTGATGAGCAGATATACAAAAATCGCTACCAAACTAGAGTAGTTGATATTGTTAAAATAACTGAGAATGCAATTACAGACGTTCCTGAACCAGATGATCAAGCCTTACTTGATTTGTATGAAAGAAATAAGTCCAATTTTTATTACCCTGAGTATCGAACTGCGCAATACATTTCTCTGGATCAAAAATATTTTGAAGATCAAATCAGAATTTCAGATGAAGAGGTTGAGAGTATAATAGAACATCAGGAACTTAAAAATCAAAGAGACATATTCAATGTGATATTTCCTACCAAAGAAAAAGCTGAAATAGCAAGAAGAGCACTTGAAGAAAGTAAAGCAAGCTTTGAACAAATAATAGAAGAGTTTAATAAAGTGAAACTCGATGAAACCAGAGTAAATAATATAACTAAGGATTTCTTACCTGAAAATATGAGAGAAAAGGTATTTGCTCTCAAAACAGGTGAAGTAAGTGAAGTTTTAACAAGCAATTTTGGATGGCACGTAATAAAGGTAGAAAGCATACATCAAATCTCTGATGAAGACTTGGTTGATTTAAAAAAAGACATAAGGTCAGTTTTAACCAATCAAAAGTCTTTTGAAAAAGTCAATGATTTCATAAATCAAGTGAATTATAAGATATACAATGGTGCAACGATTGAAGAAATCTCCAATAATTACAATTTACCTATACAAACCATTGGTCCAGTAGATGCTAGTGGGAAAGACCAAAGTGGTAATGAAGTAGGAAATTCCAGTGATTTCATTTCTTTCATTTTTTCACGCGAGAAAGATCAGAAGAATTATTTTAAGGGTGTTGGAGATACTGTTGTTGGTGTAAAAATCAGTGATATCGTTCCTCCTAAATTACAAAATTTTGAAGAAAGTAGGGAATCAGCCATAAAGCTTTGGCGTAGTGAATTTATAAAAGAAAGAATGTTTAAAATGGGACAAGAAGTAGCAGTTCAACTAAGAGAAAAGACAGATTTGGAAGAAATGCAAGGTATAAAATTGGTTAAAGGCCAGCAAATACAACGCAATGAACAAAACTACCCTTTTTCTTTCATAGAAGAGATTTTCAATATGAAAACAACTAATTCGGTAACAGATCCTATTCAATACAATAATGAAATTATAATAGGCGTTCTAAAACAAATGCATTCATCAAATGGTAAATTAAACATGCTTGACACCGGAAAACGTGTGATGATATCGTTAAAGGAACAGTTAATTAGCTATCTAAAATCAAAGTATAGAGTAGAAGTTAATCATGCTATGATTGATGATATATAAAAAAGTTTATTACCTTCCTTTTATGAGTGATTGGAGGGGGCTATATTGTATTTTTAGGTAAAAGAGGTACAATTAGTTTGACTTGAGCTGTTTATTGTATTTAAATTGTAATTAATATATGAATAAAGGTTGACATGGCAGTTAAAATAAGGTTAGCAAGGTTTGGGGCAAAGAAACGTCCTTTTTATAGGATAGTTGTAGCCGACTCACGAGCACCAAGAGATGGGCGCTTTATTGAGAGAATAGGACAATATGATCCAATGTTGCCAAAAGACAATAAAAATCGTGTTGTGGTAAAAGCTGATAGATTAAAACATTGGCTAAGTGTAGGAGCGCAAGCAACTGAAAGGGTAATGTGGTTCATTAAAAAAGGCATAGTAGATTTAGAAACAGAATCGAAAAAAACAGAAAAGAAAAAAGTTGAGAAAGTACAAGGGCAAGAAGCATAAGTCCTCTTGAATGCTAAACACTGATTTAACAAAAAGTAGTAAATTAGATGATATTGTATCTTCTGATTTATTGGCTATGAATGACTTTATCTTCAAAAATGTCAATGATGAAGGTACTAAGCTTGCTACCGATATTACATCTCATCTTATTAATTCAGGAGGAAAAAAGATAAGGCCTAAGCTCATTTTTATTATATGTAAAATGCTGAATTACTCTGGAGAGAGTAGGGTCAACATTGCTGCATCGGTAGAATTTATACACAACGCTACTTTACTTCATGATGATGTGCTTGATGAAAGTAAGGCACGCCATGGAGTTGCAACAGCAAATAAAATTTGGGGGAATAAATCAAGCATTTTAGTTGGTGATCTATTATTGACCTTAGCATTTAGATGGCTTATAGAATGTGGGAATTTAAGTGTTCTCTCTATTTTATCTAAGGCATCTAATTTGCTTGTCAAGGGTGAGATAAAGCAGATGACAACGCGTTTTGACCCTAACACAATTAGGAAAAATTATTTTAATATCATTGGAGAAAAGACAGCATCTTTATTTTCTGCATGCTCCGAGGCTGCATCAGTAGTATCTGGAGCCACAAGTGACGAAACAGAGAGGCTAAGGAATTTCGGGTTTAATTTTGGCATGGCATTCCAAATAATTGATGACGTGCTAGATTATACTGCTAATCAATGCACTTTAGGAAAGCAACTTGGAAAAGATTTCTTTGAAGGTAAAGTCACTTTACCTTCTATTATAGCATATGAAAAAGGCAGCTCATCAGAACAAAAATTCTGGGAGAAATCTTTTTCTTCAGCTAGACACAATTTTGACCAAGCATTACAATATATTAATCATCATAATGCCATTCATGTTTCTATGGAAGAAGCTAAACACTATATTAATATGGCGCAAAGTAATATTGATACTTTTTCTGATTCTCTTTATAAAACTGCTTTGATTGACTTTTTAAATGCAAGCATAGAAAGACAAGGATAGCTAACGCTTGATATTTTTAGATTGATTGTTATATATTTATTAAGTTTGTAAGGGTGAATGATATGTCAGATAGTAATAAAGAGAAAAAAAAGAAATTTGCAGATATGGTCAGTAAACGAAAAGGGGATGATCAAGAAGATCAGCAAACAGGTGATTTAAGTGAAGAGCTTAATATATTAAAAGAACGTGCAGTTCAGCTTGAAGATCATTTACGTCGCGCTGTTGCGGATAATGAAAACGTTAAACGTATAATGCAAAAGCAAATTAGCGATGCAAGTGATTATGCAGTCACAAAATTTGCACGTGATATGATCGACTCTTGTGACAATTTAAAAAAAGCAATGGAAAACTTGAAAGATGGTGATCCTATTCATGAAGGAATAAAAGTGGCGCACCAAAAGATTGTGAGTGATCTAAAAAAACATGGAATAGAAGAAATAGATCCAATAGGTAACTCTTTTGACAGCAATTTACATCAAGCTGTTGTGGAAAGAGAAGATAATGAAAAAGAGCCTGGCACTATTGTAGAAGTACTACAAACTGGTTATACCATTAAAAATAGGTTGCTTCGTCCTGCAATGGTTATTCTTTCTAAAAAATCTGCTGATTGCGAAAGTAACTAATAAAACACTCAAGGTATGGAAGAAGTTGTCTTCTCAGGTATTCAGCCAAGTGGAGTATTACACTTGGGCAATTATCTTGGTGCAATTAAGCAGTGGATAGGCTTGCAGGATAAATATAAATCTCTTTTTTGCGTTGTTGATCTGCATGCAATCACAGCAAATAAGCTTCCCGCAAATGAATTAAAAAATAATATTTTTAAAGCAGCAGCAACTTATATTGCATGTGGAATAGATCCGGAAAAGTCGATTATTTTCAATCAATCCGCAGTTAGTGGTCATGCAGAATTGGGCTTGCTGCTAGGGTGCTATACACCAATTGGTTGGCTTAATCGTATGACTCAATTTAAAGATAAGGCTGGAAGCGATAGACAAAAAGCTTCTCTTGGGTTATATAGCTACCCAGTACTTATGGCTGCGGATATATTGCTGTATCAAACTAAATATGTTCCTGTTGGCGATGATCAAAAACAGCATTTAGAACTTGCACGTGATATTGCATCAGCTTTTAACAATCATTATAAATGTAGTCATTTCATCATACCTGAAATCTTAACTTTGGATTGTACATCAAGGATAATGAGCTTAAGAGATGGAGCAAGCAAGATGAGCAAATCTGATTCTTCAGAATACTCATGCATTAACCTTGACGATACAGATGACTTGATTGTCAAGAAAATAGAAAAAGCAAAAACAGATTCAATTCTAGGCTTTGATTTTGCTACTTTAAAGTGCCGTCCAGAAGTAAACAATTTGGTAAACGTTTATTCAGTGCTTAGTGATTTAAATGTGGAAAAAGTGTGTGAAGAAGTGAATAAACATGATATGAAACACTTTAAAAAAGAGTTAGCTGACTTAATCATCAGTGTTATATCACCCATACGTGAGAAGTTGAACGGTCTTTTGAGGGATCAGCTCCATTTACATAAAATATTAAAAGAAGGTACAGAAAAAGCAGCAGAGATTGCAAATAACAATATAAAAAAGATCAAGGATATTATAGGGTTTGTTCAATAGGTTACAACTATTTCTTCCCATGGCTTTCAAATCGTGCAGCTATTTTCTTTACACTAACATGAGTGAGAAGAGGTTTTTTACTAACCGGAAGTTTAGAATCGGACTTTGCTGTTATGGGGTTCATTTTAGATCTTTTATTTCCTACCGGAAATGAGTGAGATTGGGAGGCAGTTTCTTGCGATGGTGCAGGATCTTTCTTCATACCGATATCTGCTTGTGTTGCAGGGGTGGCTTTGCTCTTAGCAACTTGATTTTGCTCAAACTTTCCTACTATTGACTTTACTCTACCGTCCTTCTTGCTATTTACTTTTTCTTTTATAATAACCGCTTTTACTTCTGATGATGCTTTATCAGCAGATTTTTTCAGGATTGGTTTACTTTCAGCTGATTTTTGCGAAGTCACTTCTACTATTATTGGTTTCGTGCTCACTTGTTGATCAACAATATCTAGCCTTTTAGGATTTGACAGTATTTCAGATTTATCTTCTTTAGTTTCTTGCTTAATTTCTTGATTGGTAGCGTTTAGCGCTGGTGGCTCTGGAGCCTGTCTCTTTTTATATCCTCTTCTTGTTCCTGCATTTTTCTTAGGTTTCGTTTTGTGAGTTGGCTCCTTTTTAGCTAACTTTGAGTCTTCCGAATCTTTTGTTGAAGATTTACTACTTTTCTCTTGATAATTTGATATTTCCTCATTTCCAGACTCTTCACTTAATGAACTTTCATAGCCTGAATCTTCAGGAGATACATTCTCTATTTCTGGTTTAAAGTGTACCTTTTTTGAGGCAGTAGGAGGTGGCGGAGGTGCCGTTGTTGGCCGTTTTATTTTCTTCATACCTGATTTTCCTGCCGGCTGTTTTCCTTTTTGCAGCTTAGGAGTATCTTCCTTCTGCTTTGATGTCGTTTTATTTTCCGTGCTTACTTCGTATGATTTATGTTCTTTATTGCCTTTTCCACTCTGTTTCAAATCTAAAATTTCTTTAAGTCCTTTCTTGAATAGATTAATTGTACTTAAAATATTTGTGTATTCGGCTGCTTTTTCTATAGTGAAACCTGATAATTCATCACCAACAAAATTTTTTATGTCATTATCATTAGTTGGAATATCTTTTCCCAAGACTCTATCTAATATCCCTTTTAATGTTCCAATAAAACCGAGTGGCTTTGTGCTCAAAGGTTCTACATAATTATTCAAGTCGCTATATATAACAAATTTGGCTACATCTTTTGCGTTGTTTGTAAAATTCTTCAGAGCTTGAGATAAATCTTTCAGTGTTTCATCATATTGTTCATTAATTTTTTTTGTATCCTTCAGCTTTATGACTCTTATCAAAGAATTGAGATTTTTATCATAATTGTCACTTTTAAATAGATCACTCATACCAATTACTGTTTATCGTTTACTTAAATATAAATTCAAAGTATTAAGACCGAGTAAATGTTATATGACTTATCCTCTGACTCATAAACGCTTGCGTTCCTTAATGTGCAAAAAATTTCAATAATCTTCAATCAGCAATAGTATAGAAATCCAAAAAACAAGTAGCTAACACTGGAATCTAGGAATTATGATTGGGCACAAGTTGATGAGTATAGTTGTTTTATGTTGAAATACAGCATTTATGGAAAGATTAGATGTCAGTCTAGAATGACACCCTTTCTGGAAAACTTGGATTACAGTGTTTGTATAACTTAATAATTAGAAACTAAAGGAGTTCTTTTTTAAAAAACTTAAGTTATACTTATAAGTATTTGATATCTTTTGTAGTGATTATGTCGAATTTAAGCTGCCTTTATGGCGATAATGTCGAATTTGTGGAAGAAATTTATAGCCGTTACTTGCAAGGCGATAAATCAATTGGAGAAGATTGGCACAGAATTTTTTCGAGCAATTTAGAAGTTAATAAAGCAGAACCCTGCAGGGCACAGAATGAAGCTAAGGTAGATGTTGATGATTTAGCAAATTTTTTCAGATTTTATGGTCACTTTTTTGCAGACTTAAATCCATTATCACCGCATGTAAATAAGGAAATAGATTATCAAAAATACTTGAATCTTTCTCCTACAAGTGACACTAGAATCTACAGAGATATTTACTGCAAGAATATCGGTTTTGAATTTATGCATATTTCCTCTTATGAGGAAAGAGTTTGGCTGCAGGAGAAAATTGAAAATCAGGTCTATACGCTAAGCCCTCAGGATAAAAAAGAAATACTAAGGCACTTGATTGAATCTGAGATGTTCGAGCAATTTCTCCATATGAAATTTCCTGGATATAAGCGTTTTTCTATCGAAGGTGGGGAGTCAGCCATTGTTGCAATTGAAAGAGTTATTAGTGATTCTGCAGCTTTTGGTATTGAAGAAATAGTTCTTGGTATGGCCCACCGAGGACGGCTCAATGTTCTAACCAAAGTGATGGGAAAAGATTATGCGGCAATGCTGTCTGAATTTCAAGGCAACCTTGCATATCCAAGTGGTCTTGAGGTGTCTGGTGATGTCAAATATCACCTTGGTTACTCTTCTGATCGAGCACTTGCTGGTGGTAAAAAAATACACTTAAGTTTATGTCCTAACCCATCTCACCTTGAGGCGGTAAATCCGGTTCTAGCTGGAAGAGTAAGAGCAAAACAAAATACGAGATCTGTGCTTGGCATATCAATTCATGGTGATGCAGCTTTTATCGGGCAGGGAGTGGTTGCTGAAACCCTGACTTTGAGCAACATTGAAGGTTATAAAGTTGGTGGTATCGTGCATATTGTCATTAATAACCAAGTTGGTTTTACTGCAAATCCTAATTGTGCACGCTCATCTTTTTATTGCACTGATGTAGCAAAATCAATAGAAGCTCCAATATTTCATGTTAATGGAGATAATCCAGAAGCTGTGAGTTTTGTTGCGAATTTGGCAATGGAGTATGTGCAGAAATTTAAAAAGGATGTGGTGATTGACATAATATGCTACCGCAAATATGGCCATAATGAAGGCGATGAGCCAAATTTTACTCAGCCACTTATGTATAAAGCAATATCAAAGCATAAAACTCCAGGCACGCTGTACGAAGAGAAGCTGACTGCAGAGAAAGTGCTAGGTAGCGATGAAGTAAGTAAATTACGCAGCGAATTTAGAACAAGATTGGATAAAAGCCTTACTGAGTCAACGACTTATACTCCGAAGAAAGCTGACTGGTTTGATGGAGTGTGGTTAAAACTCAGGAGAGCAAAGTTGAACGATTTGAGTGAATATTATACGGACTATGGTGTTTCACCAGATGAGCTAAAAAAATTGGGTGTACACATAAATAGCAATATTCCAAGTAGTTTTAATCTCAATAATAAAGTCAGAAGAATACTTGATGGCAGAATAGACAGTATAAATTCCGGTAGCAACATAGACTGGGCAACTGGTGAAAGTCTTGCATTCGCGTCATTGCTTAAAGAAGGAATAGGAGTGCGCTTGTCAGGACAAGATTCTGGTCGCGGTACCTTCTCGCACCGTCATTCAAGACTTGTTGATCAAGTAACAGAAGAAACGTTTATTCCACTGAACAACATAAGTGAGAAGCAAGCTCGCTTTGAAGTTATAGATAGCGCACTATCTGAGTATGCTGTGATGGGTTTTGAATATGGATATAGCCTTGATTCTCCTTATTCACTTGTGCTCTGGGAAGGGCAGTTTGGTGATTTTGCAAATGGCGCGCAAATTATGATCGACCAATTTATCTCATCTGCAGAAACAAAGTGGTTGCGGTCAAGTGGTCTAGTTCTACTTTTGCCTCATGGTTATGAAGGGCAGGGGCCTGAGCATAGTTCTGCTCGTATAGAGAGGTTTTTGCAGCTCTGTGCAGAGGATAATATGCAGGTGGTTAATTGCTCTACTCCTGCGAATTATTTTCATGCTTTACGCCGACAAATTAATCGAGATTTTCGTAAGCCTTTAGTGGTGTTTACACCTAAATCACTATTGCGTCATAAAAGCGCAGTTTCTAACCTTTCTGACTTTGAAGGAAAATTTCTTACGGTAATTCCAGAGTGTAGAACAGGTTTAGTTGCAAGTGATAAAATACGTAAAGTTGTAATATGTAGTGGTAAAGTTTATTACGACATAATTGAAATGCTTGAAGCACAAAAAATAAACGATATAGCAGTAGTGCGTTTAGAACAATTTTATCCATTCCCGGCCGATAAACTAAACAATGAACTCGAAAAATATAAGAACGCTGAAATTATATGGTGTCAAGAGGAACCAAAAAATATGGGAGGATGGTTCTTTGTCAACCCATTGATAGAAGAGGTATTGTCTGGCCTCAATGCTCAAGCAAAAAGACCTAAGTGCATTGCAAGACCTGCTGCTGCATCTCCTGCATGTGGTTATGCTAATATCCATGCTCAGCAACAAGCAGAAATTTTGAAGCAAGTTGCGCAGGTACAACTGTACAAACACTGAGCGGCTTCAAGCAGACTTATTAATTAGACTCTAGCACTTAGATAACTTACAACAATCAAACCTTTTATATACTTATACAAATATAAAAAGACTTTTATTTTTTTATAAAAGTATAATATTTATTAACATTTTCATTTATTTTTCTTAATATAGTTAATATAGTTAATATTAACTATATTAAGATATATATGAAGACAGAAATATTTGAGAGGCTAATAGGGCAAACTAGACTACGCAGCGATAGCAAGGCTAAAATCATACGGTTAAATAGAGACAAAAAGGCTTTTATAGATGAGGATAAAAAGTCTATCGAATTAGCTGAGGCTATTTTTGCAGAAAATAATATGTTTCGTTTTCGTAAACCAGGTCCTGCTACGGATTACATTTTGCACAAACTAATAAATGATAGAAAGCTTCTCGAGGAAATGAAAGATAGAGGTACAAGTATAATAC
Organism: Wolbachia endosymbiont of Kerria lacca; assembly: GCF_051602725.1. Classification (NCBI taxonomy): domain Bacteria; kingdom Pseudomonadati; phylum Pseudomonadota; class Alphaproteobacteria; order Rickettsiales; family Anaplasmataceae; genus Wolbachia; species Wolbachia endosymbiont of Kerria lacca. Next base: position 589,543 of record NZ_CP192272.1, on the reverse strand, counting down.
GTCTTTTTTCTTTGCTATCAATGTATCGTGGTCTTCCTAAGTGCTATGTTGTGAGAAAAGAAGGGTGTATTACTAAGTTTGGAATACTTACTTATATTGACGAATGTTTAGAATCAGTACCTTTAGAAGACTTTATACTTATTGAGTCTGCTTCGTACCTAGAGTACAATTTTGTTTGAGAATGATGATATTAGAAATAGGTTAGCTGAAGATAAAACAAAATTAGATATTTTCGTAAATGGAATTTTAGCAATAAATAGCTCGGATTTAGTATTATCTTGTATCAACACAATCGAGGCTTTTAATGAGGAAGCTAGAAATTTTGTCAATCACATACAGAAAACCAATAGGATGGACTACCTCTTTAAGGAAAATGGTACAACACTTGTAAAGTTAGTTCTAAAAGAATTATTAAAACTTTCTATTTTACAAGAAAGAGAAAACACTACATTAGAATTTCCTCAAATTTCGAGTGTGGAACATTGTAATGGGCGATAGACTTTAAAATGTGCAAGGCTCATTTAAATATGAGCCTCAGTATCGCTTAACTTTTATGGAGCATACTTTAACTTTATTTCACTTCCACCAAGGGAATATTGTTCCAGCTATTGCTGCCATAGTTATCAATAGAAGCGTTTAGGTAATCTGTATCAAATCGTACTGGTACATCAAATTCGAAGCTTGCAGTAATTATTCTGCCTTTTGCTGGTGGTTTCATAAATGCTATTTCTCCAGTTGAATAATTCACTGAATATTTTTCTGTCTTTTCACCATCTAGGTAAATTTTTATTGTATCATGCACTGGCTTTTTAATAGTTCGTGTATGCTTGTCTTTTCCACTTATGTAAGTTTTCATCAGTTGAAAGATCGTTTTTTTATCGTCTCCTATGCCAATTTCTTGATTGATAACGGTAAAGTCTGACCAATCCTTAAAACGAAATCCTATTGCTTTACCTTTTCGTGCCTGAAAAAATGTTATGAGTTCTGTTAGCTGCTCGTTTGACCTAACTCCATAAGCTATGTTATACCTGGCACGTGCACGAGACCAATTGATATTGCGCTGCTCACAACCATTATGAGTTGTTACAACGTCAGTGGAAAATTCAGGTCCTCCAGTAGAGCCATAAGATATATTTTCTGGAAATCTAATTTCTGTAAATGACATATGCCCTCCTGTAAAAATAAAGTTGAGTTGATATAGATGAAGTAGGAAAGATCTTAAATTTTTGAAGCTGCTTTATCAATCAGGCTATAAATTTTAAATCCCGTTTCTTCTAGAAAAGTAAAGGTGTTGTTTTCTCCTACCTTACCTTTCAGTTCGTTAATGTCTTGATGACTCTGCGTTAACTGATATACACAAACACATGCAATGGCTAAAGCAACTCCAGCAAGACATGCTAAAGGCATTGGTTGAGTAAAAACAGCAGCTATAGCAGATGCTGTGAATGCTATAGCTGTTATTACAGCAGCTATGCTATAAATAGCTTCTCTTCTGTAACTATTGATTAATTTCTTTTCTATTTCCTCTTGTTGTGTTTCTTGCCCTTGTTGATGAGAAATAGTAATTACTGTATCTGTATGAATTGGCTCACTAGCGCTGGTATTAATTCTCTCTTTTTGTGTTTCATGATCTTGCACAATTGCTGATTTGCTAGTTCTGATATTATATTGTTCTTCTTGCTCTGATTGATCAGAAGCAGAAGCTTCTGTAACCTCACCAAAGATTTCTTCATTAGAAACTGATTGATTTTCTTTTATATCAGAAGGGATTTTGCTAAGAAGTGGCACAAAATGCCTCATGTAATTCACTACTCCTACAGTTTTTTTGCTACTATCTATCTCTAGTTGATTGAGATTTATATCTTGTATAAAAACTTCTGGATCATCATCATGTCCTGTAATTTTAGTTACCGTAACTTTTTGACTATCTTCCTCTATTGAATAAATATAAAGTTCCACTTTGTACTTGTCGCATATCATTCTCCCTTCAATCTCTGGACGACCCCATATAGCTAGAGAATTAGTTTCTGTAGACATATTTTTAATGTTGTTTAGATATTTAGAAAAAGACTTGGAATTATCTGGCTTAATAGTAACTTTTTCTCCTTTTTCTTTTCCATCTTCGCTTATTTCTTCTTCATCTTCGCTTATTTCTTCTTCTTTATCTTTACTTGTTTCATATTCGTTATAGTCTTCTAGTAACAAATCATTATCTGTGCCATATCTACTTTTCAAAATCTCTAAAATCTTCCCTTCTCTATCTTCACGATATTCCTCTAGTAACCAGCTGAAAAACTCCTCTTCTGTATATTTGGTTATTATTTCTTCACCTTTACACCAGTCTGTTTGTGCAGATATGCCTTTTTCATCTTCACTATTTCTTTCCTTCGCTATTACTTTGCTATCCAAATTTCCTTCACCTACAAAATATCCTCCTTCTTCAGCATCTCCTGTTATTTTTTTATAAACCCACGAATTTGCATTTGCTCTAGCATAATTTTCACAATCTTCTCTTAATGATTTTGCGGTAAAACGATGACCAGGTTTTATATTTAGCTCATTCAATCCTTGAGCCACGGAGTCAAAAAAGCAATCTCCTTCTGATATAGAAGCTCCTATTTTTAGCTTTTCAGGATAAGCTCTCTTTAGCTCATTCAATAAACTACTTCTTTTTGTTTTTTGTGCCCGAAATTTATCAACTAGTCTTTCTAGCCTTTGAGAATAAAAAGAGTCTAGATTCTTAAATAAAAATTGACTTAATTTTGTGCTTTTTTCGACTTGCCGAAAAAGAGCAATTGGTTTTCTGTTGAAATTTTTCATGTTATAACTCCAAAATAATGATTGTATTTTAATAGATTAATCAGCCTAGGAAGGCTAATTACTTAAGGTCGTGCTGTGTTGCAAGCAAACATCACCTACTTTTCTTGAACTAATATGTAGCCTATACATATTGTTACTTAGTATATCTTAACTATACTTAAACTCTCTTATGCTGTCAAGCAGGGAATTTATTAATCTTTTAACTCATCCACTTTTTTGCGTAGCACATTTAAATCAGTTGCTCCTACAAAAAGACTATCTCCAATTATCAAAAAAGGTGTACCGCCTACTCCTAAATTCCTTACTAAAAGTTTGCTGTTGTTTATCATTTGCTCAATTTTGTCTGCATTATTTTTCATAGAGTTATTAAAATCGTTCTCGTTAATCCCTATATTTTTCACTATACCTAATATAGTTTTATCTGAAAATTCTCCTCTGTGATCTAGTGCAGCATAGTGAAAATCTAAGTACTTTTCTTTATCGATAAAATAAGTTGCTAAAGCACCTTTTGCTGCCTTTAAAGAATTGTTACCAAGTATTGGAGCATCTCTAAAGATATACTTAATTTTGCCATCATTGATCAATTGTTTTACATCGTTCTTTATAGCTTTGCAATATCCACAAGAATAGTCAAAAAAACCTACAGCTATGATATTGCTATTTTCATTTCCCGAGTAAGGATAAGTGGAGTCGAATATTTCATTTTTATGCTGAGAAATTTTATTTTTGGTTGCATTAGCATAACTATTTTTAGCTGACTCTTCCTGGAGAGCTTTTAGAACTCTATCAAAATTTTTACTGATGTAATTATCCAATCTCTCACCTATATAATCATCATTTAAGTTCTGACTGCGGTGTGAAAGCCAATTGTTTATTACTGGTAAACTTGCTACTGCAAGTATAAAAATCAATAAAAATGGTATCTTAGACATATACTTACTTAAAGAATACAAATATTAAAGAAATGCTTAATGTTAAAACATTTTTATCAAGAAATGCAAACTTTATAAAATGAAATTTAAGATATTTTTGTAAAGTTCATCATAAGATTTGGTGATGAAAAATTTTGCAAAGTAAGGCATTTATAAAGATTTAGATAGTCTTTACCGCTATTTCTAGCAAATTGTAAGCAAAAAAGTTGATTATCTTGTAATCGCTGCATATAATATCGGTAAGCGCGTCGCTAAGTAATATGAACACACTAAGTCTTACATTTCCGATAGTGTTGTTCGGATATAATAGAATGATTTTTCAATAAATGTAAGTAAAAAATGAGGTTTTTAAAAGCTGTCTTTAACTTAGCAATGTTAGCATTTTTTGTAGCTTCGACAGCTGAAGCAAGGTGGAGTAAGTACGAAGATGCTTCTGTCGAGGTTAAGTTTTCTAATGTTAACATTAATGTTAATAGAGATGGTACCTACGAAACGGAAGTAGAACTACAAGCAAAAATACTCAAGGAGTCTGGGCGTGATAGATTTTCTCTGTATAGTTTAATCTACAATGATGATAGTGCAGATTTGACTGTTTTAGAAGCTAAAACAGCTTATAACGGAGAAGAATATATAGTAACTGAAACATGATGGAGGATAAACCGCTGGCTAGCCCTAGCAAAGGTTTCGATCAGTTAAGGCAAGTAACCATCTCATTCCCTAAAATAGAAATTGGTACGGAAGTATATTTAAGATATAAGCAAGTTAACAAAAAGGTTCCCGTTGATAATTTTTATGGCTTGAGCTTTTCGTATTATGGGGATTATTTACAAGCAGAAAATACTAAAATCAATTCTGAATTGCCTCTAGAGATTAAAGTTAATGATCCAAGAAGCGTATTAGAAATTGCTGAGGAAAAAAAGGATGATGTACATTCTATAAGCATTGCTTTAAAGAGAGCAGTTTATGAAAACACAACAAATGAACCACATAATGGAATATTGAACATAAAACACAACACTTGGGTATCACTTTCAAGCTTATCTGAATGGGAGGATTTAGCTAAAAAATTAGCTCCTGGATATCATAGCGTCATCAATCAGCCGCTTCCTGCAACTTTTGAAGCTATAGCAGAATTTGCTGCCAATGAGAGTACCGATGAGGAGAAAATTAATGCAGTTACTTCTTTATTGAATGAAAAAGTTCAGTACATGGGAGACTGGCGTACAGTGTCAGGAAAATATTTCCCGAGAGATTTAGAGAAAATTGCTGATTCTCAAGTTGGGGATTGCAAGGACTTTTCTGCTAGCACGGCTGCTATTCTGCAAAAACTTGGTTATAAAGTTCAACCTATTTTAGTTATGAGAGGAACTACTAGCACTTCTAATCCTGAAGCATTACCTAATATGGGTAATTTTAATCATGTGATGCTCAAAGTAACAAATAGAGATGGAAAAATATATTGGATCGATCCAACTAATACCGTCAGTATGGCACAGGGTATTTTTCCAGACATTGCTGATAGAAACGCTTTAGTACTCGATTCTGAGGAAGCGGATTACATAAAAATTCCTGCTGTACAAGGTGAAAATTCAAAAGTGATATCCCATAGTGAATTAACTATAGAAGATAATGTTGTAAATGAATATGGCCAGCTTACCGTGCAAGGGGAAGCAGCCTTAGGCTTAACAGGGGTTGGATTGTATTATTCAAATGAGCAATTAAGGGATTCTGTTTTTCGTATGATTAGTGGAGTATATCTTGATGAAGAAGAAAAGAAGTTCTTAGAATTGCCTGACCTTACTTTACGTAATGTAGAAGATCTTACAATCAAATATGAGTTTCAGCAAAAAAATAAGATTTTTAAGACAAATCTAGGACCTGCTTTGAATTTAGGAGATAATTGGCTTAATGATGTTGTCAATACAGCTTCTGACCAAGTGTCAGATCTTTTTATTGGTGTTCCTAAAACTAAGGAAAGCCATATGATAATAAAAGATATCAAAATTAAAAATTGTGAAAATTTGAATTTTGAAATAAATTCTCCTTGGTTATATGTAAATAGGTTCTGTAAATATCAAAATGATGGAACCGAATTTAGCAATTTAATAACCATAAAGAAAAGCTTTATTACCAATGAAGAATTAAAGACTGCTGAATATAAAAACTTAAAAAGCGAATTGGAGAATAATTTTTCTAGAGCCTCTATAATAATAAGTGAATGAGTTGTGCTGGGAAAAGCACTTCTTAAAAGGCTTAAAATTTTTAAAATATGTACAATAACTTACGCGACTTCATCAGAGCATTAGAAGAAAAAAAAGATCTAATTAGAATTAAAAAAGAAGTTTCAACTATTCTTGAAATGACAGAAATTCATCGTAGGGTTTTGTCAAACAAGGGACCAGCTATCATCTTTGAAAATGTTGTCACAGAAAATGGCAAAAATTCAATTCCCGTTTTAGTGAATTTATTTGGTACTATTGAGAGAATTGCATTCGGACTTGGTATAAATTCTGATGAATTAAGGGATCTGGGTAAACTTCTAGCATTTTTGCGATCACCTGAGCCACCAAAAACCTTCAAAGATGCTGTGAAAATGTTTCCTCTACTAAAAGTTGCATTGTCGATGCGGAGCAAAGTTGTGAGCAAAGCCCCATGTCAAGAGGTGGTGCTAACTGGGGATGAGGTGGATCTTAGTTTGCTACCTATTCAGACATGCTGGCCAAACGAGCCTGCACCGCTTATCACTTGGCCACTTGTGGTAACAAAAGGACCAACAGCAGACAAGCAAGATAATTTCAATCTTGGAATATATCGTATGCAGGTTGTGAATAAAAAAACGACTCTCATGCGCTGGCTTGCACATCGTGGTGGTGCAGGTCACCATAAACGGTGGAAGGAGAGGGGACAAAATATGAAGTTTCCTGCGGCTGCTGTGATTGGTAGCGATCCTGCAACAATTATTGCTGCGGTAACTCCGGTGCCGGAGACTTTATCAGAATACCAATTTGCCGGGCTGCTGCGAAAAAAACCACTTGAGCTTGTAAATTGTAAAACTATTCCTCTTCAGGTTCCAGCTCATGCAGAAATTGTTTTGGAAGGATATGTAAGTTTGGATAATTACCAAGATGAAGGGCCATATGGAGACCATACCGGTTACTATAATGCTGTTGAACAGTTTCCTGAGTTTAACATCACTGCAATTACAATGCGCAAAGATCCAATTTATCTCAGCACTTTTACTGGCAAACCACCTGATGAACCATCAATTCTTGGTGAAGCACTCAACGAAATCTTTGTGCCGATTCTTATCAATCAGTTTCCGGAAATAGTAGATTTTTATCTGCCCCCAGAAGGTTGTTCATATAGAATAGCGGTAGTGTCGATAAAAAAGGCTTATCCAGGGCATGCAAAAAGAATTGTTATGGGCACACTATCTTTTCTCAAACAGTTCTTATACACGAAATTTATTATAGTTGTTGATTATGATATAAATATACGTGATTGGAAAGAGGTGATGTGGGCAATGTCAACAAGAATGGACCCTGTGCGTGATACAATTACGATAGAGAATGCCCCAATTGATTATTTAGATTTTGCTTCCCCTGAAAGTGGTCTCGGAGGTAAAATAGGGTTTGATGCAACAAACAAACTTCCACCTGAAACCAAACGAGAATGGGGAAGAAAAATTGAAATGAGCGAGGAAATAATAAAGAAAGTTACAGAGAAGTGGAAGGAATATGGGTTGACAGATGATTAAACTATGATGTAGACTACCGCCGTGTATTTAGGTGTGGTTTGTGAGGCTTTTATATCTTTTATTTTTGTCGGCATGTTTTTCTCTGTATTACTATGTGGGTCCTACATTCTCGCCTTGCCCAAAAGCAACAGTTTGCTTCTCACCTGAAGAAGACTGTGCTGTACCGATAATCAGCGAGATAGACCAATCTAAAGAATCTATCTTAGTTCAAGAATATACATTTACTCTTGGAACAGTTGCAAAATCTTTGATTAACGCCAAAGAGCGTGGTGTTGATGTTAAAGTCGTCTTAGATAAATCACAACTCCATTCAAAATATAGTGTCATAAGCGAATTGTTTTCAAATGGAATACCGATTTGGATCGATAATAAGCCAAAAATTGCTCATAATAAGGTAATAATTGTTGATAATCAAAAAGTCATCACAGGATCGTTTAACCTCAGTAAGACAGCTGAAAAGGGAAACGCTGAAAATTTATTAATTATTGAAAATTATCCTGAATTAGTCCAGCAGTATGTGAAGAACTGGGAAATACGAATGTCACAATCCTATCAATATGCTCCCTAGATACTTGATATCAAAAAAAGTCTTTTTATTGATAGATTTAATTTCTTGTGATATAATAAATTAAAAGGTTTTAAGGGGTAGGTAATGGATTACATAAATGATGCTGCTGATAGTTACGCTGCCATTCATGATTTTTTTCAAAATAATGGTGTTGGAGATTACAAAGTTCAATGCAATTATGGTGGTGTACCGTATGCTACTGACAAATATGTACATTCTGGAGACAAATTTTGGAGCAATAATTTTATAGACTCACATTTTGGAAGGGAAATAAAAATGTATCCTCAAAGTGAGCTTTTAGCTAAAGAGTATGCTGGTAATACACTACCGGTTTCAATATCACTAGACAAGGATCTAATAAAAATAAAAGAATGTCAGAAAAAAACTAAATTTGTAGAACTAGAAGGGGAATCAGGTGATATAGTATATGATAAGCAAAAGCATATAAAGTGCTACACGACAAAGTTATCATATGACGATGTTTCTGTTCATAATAAAAACGAAGTTTCAATACTGAATATTAGATATGATGTGCCAAACGATCCAAGATACAGTTTAAACATAGCCTTCACAAAGGTTAATGATAATAAACCAGGGTTTTGGCAAAAGTTTAAAAATATGTTTTAATAGAGTAGCTTCTAAATCAAGGGGATTTTGTTGAAAAATGAATATCTACTTAATAATGAATTTGGTCAGTAGCTACTAAGTTTGTTTCATAGCTATGCAACAAAAGGTTTGTGCCCTCACGTTTATTCTCTGCAACACGAAAAGTTCGTACAGTTGTACATGCTATGTAGTAGATAAACTTCTACTATATTTTTTTATTCAACTTACCTCTTGTCTATTGAATAGATTTTGTATTAAACCTAAAATTCAACGCACCTAAATATATAAGCATTCCCAACAAAATCATAGGTATAGAAAGCAACTGTCCCATAGTTAAATTGAACCATAAATAGCCAATTTGATAGTCTGGCTCGCGGAAAAATTCAACCATAAAACGTGCTACTCCATACAACATAACTGCAACTCCAGTTGTTGCACCATAATACAATCTCATTTTGTTCAAGTAAAATAGTGAATTTACAACTACGAAAAGTAGCGCTCCTTCAAAAAATGCCTCATAAAGTTGGCTTGGATGGCGCAATAAATTATCACCACTTTCTGGAAATACCATACCCCACGGCATAGTTGTAACCCTGCCAAATAACTCTCCATTTATAAAATTACCTATGCGGCCTAGAAGTAAACCTATCGGAACTCCACAAGAAATTAGATCCAGTGTGTAAAATATAGGAATGTTATGTCTTCTACAGGAGATTATTACTGCAAGCAAAACTCCTATAGCACCGCCATGAAATGACATACCTCCTTCCCAGGTCTTTAGTATTTCGATAGGATTGCTTATATAGAGAACTGGATCATATATCAATACGTACCCAAGCCTACCTCCAAGGATAATGCCTATAATAACGGCTGTTAATAACGAATCGTAAAAATTCTTAGTAAATATTTTTTGATTGTCTAGCTTATGTAAATACCAATATGCAAAAACTATACCCAAAACATATGCTAAAGAGTACCAATATATAGAAACAGGACCGATGCTAAAAATAACTGGACTTAAAGACATATTTTACTACAAATTATTCTTAGACAATCTACTTTTCTCACGTTCCCACTCTCTCTGCTTTATGGTTGCTCTCTTATCATAGAGTTTTTTTCCTTTCACAATGGCAATTTTAGTTTTTGCCAACCCTTTATCATTAAAATAGATAGAAAGTGGCACAACAGTTATTCCAGAGGTTTTGATTTGACCAATTAGCTTATTTATCTCTTTTTTATGCAAAAGCAATTTTCGTTCTCTTTTTGGCTTGTGATTCTTTTGGTTTGCAGCTTTATACTCTGCGATATGCATATTGTTTAGCCATATTTCACCTTTTTTTTCAGTAACGTAAGCATCAGAAATGTTTGCTTTTCTTTCCCTTAGTGATTTCACTTCACTACTTAAGAGGATCATACCTGCTTCAAATTCTTCTAAGATAAAGTATTCAAACCTTGCTTTTCTATTTTCTGCAATAACTTCCATATCTAAAGATATCTTTAAGCTTCAATATATTACAGAACTTTTGGTTTAATTCATAACAAAACAATTATCTCAGTAAATGCAAGTTTGGTTAAAAAAGCTCCAATCTTCCTGCAAGTGTAATTTGTTCCACTCTTCCTACTGCCATTTCAGCCCTAGGACTAGCATTACCTGACAAAGAACTTATCACATCTTTGCAGCCCCATTCAATAGCAAAGTGTAAAGGAGCATATCTATTATTGTTCTGTTTACTAACATATGCCCCACTTTCAATTAAAATATCTCTTATACTTTCATGATCGCTAGCAAAATGTAAAGGAGTGCGTCCACAACTATCCCACACATTAACACATGCTCCATGTTCAATCAGAGTTCTTACTATGTTTTCATTATCACTTTCAGCAGCAAAATGCAAGGGAGTGCTTCTATAATTATCCCACGCATCGACGTATGCTCCGTGTTCAATTAGAGCTATTACTATGTTCTCATAGCCACTCTTAGTAGCAAAATGTAGAGGAGTGTGTCCATCATTGTTCTGCGCGTTAACATCTGCTCCACATGCAATTAGAGCTCTTACTACACTTTCATTCCCACCTTCGGCAGCAAGATGTAAAGGTGTACATACATCATTGTCCCACGCATTAACATTTGCTCCACTTTCAATTAAAATATCTAATATGCCTTTGTGGTTCCATTCAGCAGCAAAATGTAAAGGAGTGCATCCATCGCTGTCCCATGCATCAACATATGCTCCATATTCAATTAGAGCTATTACTATGTTCTCATAGCCACTCTTAGCAGCAAAATGCAACAATGTAGTTTCTACAGGATCTAGATCACTATGTGTAGTGAATATATGATTGATATTAAATCCACTATCTTCCCACCTCCGTAAATCAATTCTTTCTAATTTTATTTTTATTCGTTCAACTATGTTGTTCTTGCTTAAACCTGAAGTATCATTTATTTCTTCAAGCATTTTTAGAAAATCATCAAGCGTCATAATCTCCACTACTTATTAAAATAACTTGGTTATTATGTTCTTTGACACAAAAATCAAGAACTTTTTATTTTTCTAAAAAATCATTTAAGTTATACTCCAAATCATGAAAGTCAGGCAAAATATTAAGTTTTTTTCTCTATCATTTGTGATTTTGTCTTCTCTATGGATTACATTGTCTGGTTATTTTGAGCCTTTTTTTATTCTCTGTGGAGTATTTTCTTCTGTGTTCACATTGATTATCTTTAAAAGGTTAATTGATGCTGAAAGTGCCCTTAGTCAAATTCTAAATGATAGTGGTAGGCTGTCACTTTATCAGCTTATAAGTTATATACCTTGGCTAATTTACCAAATTATTTTTTCAAGTATTTATGTAACAAAAAAGGTGCTACGATTCAAATCTACAGTTGAGCCAATTGTTATTGTAAGAGAATGCATAGGACATAATGATAAGACCATTGCATTATTTGCTAACTCGGTTACGATTACTCCTGGAACTTTAACTATCAATGTTGAAAAGAAGCAGAAAACATATTTATCTACCATATGTTTGATAGATAAAGATCTTGAAAGTGGCATTTCTGAAATAGAAGGTAAAGTCTTAAAAATGTTACACCTAGTTAAGTAATTGCTTTAAATAAGTTAACAGCGTCTCTGTATTCTCTTCTTAGGCTTTCAAGCATTTCTTTTGGAAGGCTATCAATAACAGTAGAACATAAATAATTGTACAAATCTTCTAGCCTTGATATGTTATTTTTCTTCTTGCTGTTGAATTTGTACGGAAAAATGCCCTCCATAATTTCAATATCAACAACCTTATTTAAAAATGCATTTTCACTTGTTATGCTTATTCTTGTAAGTATAGTATTAATTTCAGGTTCATTACTCGTATAAATATCTGATAATTCTGCCATTTTAATGACGTATAAAGTTACTACTTTTGATAAACAATTATCAGAATATTCACAATTTTTTATTACCTCCCACTGAGTAACCTGAGACTTGCTTGTTTTTGCATTGCTTGGTAATTTATTCATTGAATTTTCTCCATTTAATTCAGTGTAGTAAATTATACTAATACTTTGTTAAATAAATAATAACGCAGCCATAAAAATATGCATTTATTTACCATAAATTGTATAATATTCCTAAAATGAAATGTTAAAGTTACTTCAAACTGAATGATTTCTTTAATTCCATGTTATTCAGCAGTGTAAAATATTGCTACACAATAGTATTTATTCTAAAATAAACTTTCCTTTTGAGCTATTTTATTAATATCCATTCTTACGGCTGCACTAAAATGAAAAAGATAAAACTCGGAATACTAATTTCAGGTAGAGGATCAAACATGCAGGCTTTAATAGAAGCATGTCAAGATCAGAATTTCCCTGCTGAAACTGTGTGTGTTATCACAAATAATAGTGAAGCTGGAGGCCTTAAAATAGCAAAGCAAGCAGGAGTTTCAGCGTTTGTTGTTGAAGATAAGCCACTTGATACTGATAAAATTCATGAAATACTTGTTCAACATAAGGTTGATTTAATTTGCCTTGCAGGGTTTATGAGAATTATAAAGGCCAATTTCCTGAATAAATGGCATAACAAAGTTATAAATATTCATCCCTCTTTACTTCCGTCATTTAAGGGCCTAAATGCTCAGGAGCAAGCTCTGAAAGCGGGTGTAAAAATTACAGGATGTACTGTGCATTATGTTACTCCTGAAATTGATGCTGGAGCCATAATCGCTCAAGCTACTGTTCCAGTGTTACCAAATGATGATGTTCACAGTCTCTCAGAGCGCATTCTAGCTGAAGAGCATAAGTGTTATGTAAAAGCAGTAAGATCAATAGTAGAAGGTATTAACTATTGACCTTGAGCGTTTCTTCCAACTTCAACAAAAAATAAATTTTCAGGATTCAGTAAAGAACTTGCCAGCTTGTTTACTTTTTCCAATTGAACATCATTAATGATATTTGCATAATTATTTATATGGTTAATATCACGATCATCTATCTGCATACTATCCAGTAACGTTGCTGTATTCGCATTATTGGATAGAAAAGAGAAGATAAGGTTATTTACTAAACTGGTTTTTGCATCCTTGAATAATTGTTCGTCAATTCCTTCCTCTTTTATTCTGCTAAATGTATCTTTTACTGCTGATATAGCTTTGCTAGCAGTGGAACTATCAGTACTCATAAATCCAGATATAATATTTCCATGCTTATTAGGAACATTACGTGCACTAACACCATAAGTAATACCTAGATTTTGTCTCAACTCTTTCATCAGTATTGAGTTTAGACTCATACCACCAAGCGCATTAATCAAAACACTAGCATTATAGTAATTAGGGTCTTCATATGCTATGCCTTTTTGAGCAAAAAGTATTACACTCTGTGGTATATCCATAAAAACGCTCTTACTTTCTGCAGGCCCAAATTCATTTTTTACAGATACCTTCCTAACTTTCGATCTTTTTGATGGTAACTTAGATAAATATTTATCGAGCAGCGTACTAACTTCTTCTTTTGTTGCACAACCAACAATACTAATAACGATATTATCCTTAGTAAAACTACGCTTTATGTATGTTAAAACATCGTCTCTAGTAATGTTCATTATAGTGTCTAGAGTTCCATATGGATCTCTTGAGTAAGGATGTTTTTTGAACAACAATGTATCTAACTCTTTTGCAGCAATAAAATAAGGGTCTTTTTCAAAATTATTAAAGTTTACTTTGGCTTTTTCGAATACTCTATTTAACCCCTCAGGATCAACTTTAGGGCGCATTATAGCATCACTCAGTAGTGAAATTGCATCCTCTAGATTCTCAGATAAAGTGTTTAATGAAACCCTAAATGCTTCTAAACCAGCAGTAAAATTTAAACTAATTCCTTTATCCTCAAGCTTTTTCGCAAAATCTTTGGCATCATTTTTTCCTGCTCCTTCTTGAATTACAAGAGAAGTAAACCAAGCAAGCCCCTGCTTTTCTGCACTTTCATACACACAACCTGCATCTTTGAATGATATATTAAGTGAAACTTTTGGTAGATCATGGTTTTCAACAAATAAAAACTTAAATCCTTTATTAGTAGTAACCTCCTCTATATTTAAGTGACTGCTTGCTTGCAAATTAAAGCCTAGACAGAAAAAAAATAGAAATACATATTTACTTATCTTCATTATTACCTCCTTTTGGTAGCAAACGACCAACTAATTTATTAGTAGAAAAGATAGCGTGAACTTTATTATTTACATCCTCTAGATTGACATCATTAATTTTGCTATATGAAATGTCTATTTCATCAAGTGGAATACCTAGTGCTAGACGTGGTATATAAAACATTGCTATATTAGTTAAATCAGATAGATTATCAAGCTGTGCTGCTTTGTATTTAGACTTTGTACTTTGCAACTCTTCACTTGTTATTCCTTCAGAGTTAAAGTGATTAATAGAATTTTCTAACTCTCTTGCAACAGCATCCAAATTCACCCCGCTTTTTGGAGTTACCCGAATCTCAATGTAACCATTACTAAAAGCTAAGCTATTATAATAAGCAAACACTTCTACTGCTACATTCTTATCTAGAACTAAATCTTTATATAGCTTACTAGACTTGCCATTCCCCAAAACATCAACTGCCAAATCAACAGGAAAAGTTTCACTTATTTGCTCAAATAAAGGAACACTATAGCGAAAGTATAAAACTGGCTCTTTTACTTCAGTGCTTTCTAAAATTACCGATATATCTGCATTATGTATTGAATCTTGGTTCGGATAATGCTTCACTACAGGCTCAGCTTTAATTGCACCATATTTTTCCTTTGCTAATCCCACTACTTCTTCAAATTCTACATCACCAACAACGAGCAGTATAGCATTACCTGGATGATAATAGTTATCATGAAACCTTGTTATGTCATCTTGATTGTAAGTTTTAATATCGCTCTCCCAACCAATAACAGACCTACCATAACCATTACGATAAAATGCACTGTTCATTTCCTCCCATAGTAAAGCTTCAGGATTATTATCAAATCTCATCTTTCTTTCTTCTAATACGATATTTTTTTCTCTATCTATTTTGTCTTGAGTAACATCAAAATTGCCCATTCTATCTGCTTCAATTTCCATTGCTAGTGGTAAATCTTTTTTGAGAACTAATTCGTAGTAGCAGGTGTATTCTTTAGTGGTAAAAGCATTAAATTGGGCCCCAATGCTGCCCAAAGTGGATTCTATGTCTTTAAATTTTCCTGTAGTTTCAAACATTAAGTGTTCAAAGTAGTGAGCCAATCCTGCTTTGCCAATTGGGTCATCCATTCCCCCAACTTTATATATTATTGCATGAAAAACAGCTGGAATTCGGTGATTATGTACTACATAAACATCCAATCCGTTACTGAGCTTAGCATGCTTTATGATTTCAGCTTCCAAAGAAATCGGACAAATGAAAAAAAACACAGATAGTATAAAAAAACTAAAGAATTTGCGAAGCATTATTTCATTCCTCATTTTGCTTAGAGATAGACCTATCATATATATACCACTTATATAACAATGTACACATTCCACAAACTATAGATAGATCTGCTAAATTAAAGGCTGGCCAATACCAATCATTGATATGAAAATATATGAAGTCATATACAGCTCCCCAATAGATTCTATCAATTACATTTCCGATCGCTCCACCAATCATCAGAGAAAAACTAAGGTAAATTGACTTATCATTAGATTTATATATCAAGTATGCAAGTATACCAATTATTAATATTGAACATGCTGAAAAAAAGAAGCTGCCATGCGGCAGAGTACTACACATTCCAAAGCTAATTCCTGAATTCCAAACTTCAACTAATTTCATAAAACTAGTAATCTCGATTGACTCCCCCTCATCAATCAAAGAGTTTATATACAATTTACTTGTTTGATCGAATGATACTATAATCAATATAATAACTAAACATATCCTTTTCATAAGTTTATCTTTAACTGGTAAGCCTTCATTATATCACGGTCTATCTGTTTTGTTAACTCGTTAATACTATGGAATTTTTTTTCTGCCCTAATAAATTTTAAAAGTTGTATGTCAACCTTAAAATTGTATACATTTTCGTTGAAGTCAAATATATGCATTTCTACTATAGGTTTTTTTAAGTCCTTAAATGTAGGTCTCATACCAATGTTGACTACTCCATATAGCCAACTTGAACTATTTTCAGAAAATGCAACTTTGGCGTAATATGTACCAAGCTTAGGTTTTATCATGTAATCTTCTATCGGAATGTTTATGGTTGGAAACCCTATTTCTCTACCTCTACATGCACCTTTTGTTACAATACCAGAAACTTGATAAGACCTACCAAGCAATTTATTAGCAATTTCTATTTCGCCTTTTTGTAAACACTCTCTGATTGAGGAAGAAGAGCAAATTTTTCTATCGATTATCAATGGCTCTAATTTAGTTAAAGAATATTCATACATCTGAGAATATTTTTCTAGAGTTAATATGTTACCCAATCGTTTGTGACCAAAAGTACAACTTTCTCCAACAGTTATATGTTTAGCACCATACTTCTTTACCAAAATCTTACCAATGAAGTCATCGCAGCTAACCTCAGAAAAACCTCTATTAAAATTAATAATATACAAGTAATCTATACCATAGCTGCTGATTAGTTCCTTTTTTTGTTCTTGGTCTATTAACCTAAAATTGTTCCTACTAAATAAAACAGTTGATGGGTGAGGCTCAAAAGTTAAAACTGCAGAGGGTAATCCTCTTTCTTGTGCTACCTTCTTTAGATTGGAAATTGCAAACTTATGTCCTAAATGAACGCCATCGAAATTTCCGAAAGTTAGTGCCACATTATCTTTTATCCCTTGCTCACAGTTGTAAATAATTTTCATACAATTTGATATTTTATATATATTTTTTATATATAATAGTTGTATTTTATGAACTATGGAGATAAATCGTGAAAAACACTAAAGGAAAAGTTGTAATATATGTGAAGAAGTACTGCCCATTCTGCAAGAAAGCAAAAGAGTTATTGGATGAAAAAGGTGTGAAATACGAAGAAATTGATGTACTTAGAAACTCGGATTTGTTTGACGGTATAAAATCAAAATATAACGTCAGGACAGTTCCACAAATTTTTATTACTGATGAAAATGGTGATTATGTACATCATATTGCTGGATGTGACAAATTGATGGATCTTGAAAAAGAAGGAAAGTTGGATAATATGTTAAATAACAATGAAGATAGCATTAATGCAACAGCTTACACAAGCGGCAGTGATGAACACGAGGGATGTAATATAATACATAATGAAGATTTTATGTGATTTTTTTGTCTTACTGTTGCTGGCATACCCACTTTAAACAATTTTTAATGAATTAAAAATACAATTCATCTAGTGAGTTTTTTTAGTGGGAAAAAATGATAAAAAATATTATAATTGTTAGCAAAAACTTAATTAGTATTGAATTAATTAACAAACAAGATTTAGAGAGTTTCATCAAGATTTTCACAGTGCTTGATAAGCATATAGCAGCTAAAACTCTTTTTACAGAAGAAGTGACAATAGAGTATAAACAACACAATTGCATAGAAGTTGTTGAATTGATAAAAGATACAGGTTTTACATATCATGATGTTGAGAATGTGTTAAATCACCTAAGTAATCATGGAATGAAAGTACCAAGTAGCGTTATAGCAAGCACCCTTTCTTCTTCATACAATCACGCACTTGAGTCTAAGGATGTAGCATTTGCCTGTTCTAAAGGGTTGCCACAATTTTACATCAGGGTAAATAAGAATACCTTTATAATGACTCCTATAAGTGAAGAGAATCTGGAATTGAATTCGCAAAATAGCAAAATGCTTATAGAGTCATTAAAGAGCGAAAAAAGCACTTATGATTGCATAGTGGAAGAAAATATCATCAAAGTTATAGTGCATTCTGAAATACATCAGGCTATAAACTCGATTATAAAATCACTGATAAAGTCTTGCCTTTTAGCAAGAGATGAAGAAGAAAAATTCAAAGAGAAATTGAGACAACTTGCTTTTAAAGATCAAGCTTTCGTTGAGTATTCTAGCATCAAAACCATTCATAGATATCCGAATAACCATCCTCTGAGAAAGCATGAAAGTGTTATTAAAGATATAGAAAATATTTTATGTGATTTCATAATAAATGAGAACAGCGGGTTTGCTATAGAGCGGTTAAATAGACTGGGCTCAGAAGTCTCTCCAAATACTCCAAGAATCATCACTAAAACTATAGATAAGCTTGTTAAGTTTCACTAAAATGTTGTTGGAATGGTTTTAGCCAATGTCTACATATATCTGATTTTTACTGATTGAGTGGAGCAATTGAGCTGCTCTCTGTCATCCCAGCGTTTAACACTGGGATGATTTCGTTGTATGGTATCTTATATAGTGTTTTACAAATTCACATAGCTATTTCAAATTTACCCATATCAATGTCAGTAAATTTATTGAGAAAATATCACTTAGTTCTTTAAATTTATGTTTTTGAATATATATTAATCATTTATTTTCAAAGCCTCAATAAAAGCATTTTGTGGGATGTTTATGTTTCCTACAGAATGCAATCTTTTCTTACCTTTCTTCTGCTTTTCAAGCAGCTTCATCCTTCGTGTAACGTCTCCACCATAGAGCTTGGCTGTTACATCTTTTCTATACGGGTTAATCGTTTCTCTAGCAATAATTTTTCCGCCTACTGCCGCTTGAATCGCGATTTTATATTGCTGGCGTGGTATCAAGTCTTTCAAACGTGCACATATTTCACGGCCTCTTTTTTCTGCCCTGCTTTTATGAACAATGCAGGCTAACGCATCCACAGGTTCTCCATTAACTAAAAAACTTAATTTATCTATCTGACTTTCCTGATAATCGGATATTTCCCAATCTAAACTTGCATATCCCTTGGAAATTGATTTTAGTCTATCGTAAAAATCAAAAACAACCTCAGACAGCGGTAATTTATACTTCAGTAGTGCTGTTGTCGTATTACCAACATAAGATAAATCCTGCTGTTCTCCTCTCCTCTCTTCACACAGAGATAGAATCTCTCCTAAATATTGATCAGGTACCATTATAGTTGCAGTGATCCACGGTTCTTCCACTATTTCAATTTTTGTAGGGTCTGGCATATCGCTTGGGTTATGGATATTTAAAACTTTACCATTTTGTGTTTCAACTTTATATATAACACTCGGTGCAGTTGCTGTTAGATCTAAATCAAATTCTCTTTCGAGTCTTTCTTGAATGACTTCAAGATGTAGCATTCCTAAGAAACCGCAACGAAATCCATAACCTAGGGCATTTGACGTTTCAGCATCAAATGTAAAACTAGCATCATTTAAATGTAATTTTTCTAGTGCTTCCCTTAAATATTTAAAATCATCTGTGTTATTGGGAAAAATACTGCAAAATACTACAGGATGTACTTCTTTAAAGCCAGGTAATG
Organism: Wolbachia endosymbiont of Kerria lacca; assembly: GCF_051602725.1. Lineage (NCBI taxonomy): Bacteria > Pseudomonadati > Pseudomonadota > Alphaproteobacteria > Rickettsiales > Anaplasmataceae > Wolbachia > Wolbachia endosymbiont of Kerria lacca. Next base: position 569,875 of record NZ_CP192272.1, on the reverse strand, counting down.
CCTTGCTGCACGGCCTTTTCTCTTCAGTAATAGTGTCTCCTACTTTGCAGTCTGCTACTTCTTTCATTGAAGCAGTTATAAAACCAACTTCACCTGCTGAAAGTTCACCAGTCATAACTTTTTTAGGAGTGAAAATACCGATATTATCGACCTGATATGTAGCATTATTAGACATCATAACGATTCTCATGCCTTTTTTTAGTACTCCATTTTTAACTCGCACTAAAATTACTACTCCTAGGTAAGGATCATACCAACTATCAACTAAAATTGCTTGCAGTGGAGCATTTGTATCACCTTGAGGAGCGGGAAGTTTTGTCACTATAGCTTCAAGTACATCCTTTATCCCAAGACCAGTTTTTGCCGATATCAAAATTGACTCACTTGCATCAATACCAATTACTTCTTCAATCTGAAGCTTTACCTTTTCTGGATCTGCAGCAGGAAGGTCAACTTTATTGAGCACAACTATTATCTCATGATTATTGTCAATTGCCTTGTACACATTTGCCAGAGTCTGAGCTTCAACTCCTTGGCTGCTGTCCACCACCAAAAGTGAGCCTTCACATGCAGCTAAGCTTCGGCTGACTTCATATGAAAAGTCAACATGACCTGGTGTGTCCATGAGGTTGAGGCAATATTTATTACCATTATTTGCAGTGTAATTGAGTCTTACCGTTTGTGCTTTGATTGTGATTCCGCGTTCACGCTCTATATCCATTGAGTCAAGTACCTGATTGGTCATTTCCCTTGTCTCAAGACCGTTACATTCTTCTATCAAACGATCAGCAAGAGTTGACTTCCCATGATCTATATGTGCTATTATTGCAAAATTTCTTATATTGTTCATAGATCTACTTATTTAAGTAGATCTATTTTACATTTTAAGTATTACAAGAGCAATTACTTATATCTCTCTTTGCTAAAAACATTAAGCTGTCCTTGCCAATGGACGGCAATGCTCATTAGCTGATGCTTGCTTCACTCTGCTACTTGGATCTTCTTGCTGTCTACACGTTTTTACTGCATCAGCAAGGCTTAGGTAAGCATCACCAACTTTAATCTTTACATCTTTATTTTTTTCTAAATCCGCATCAGTTGGTCTATCACTTATTATTCTAATACTATCATCACTGTTAGCACCTAATGTAATGCTACATTCCTTTCCGTCTACATACCAGTTAAACTTTATTCCATATTGAACTGTGGTACCTATATGATAATATCTAATCCCCTCATGTATTTTACCACTGATAAATTCTTTTTGATCTCCACTTGAAAGAAGAAAACCGGCAATATTGTTTTCTTTACAAAAATCACTATTTAAAAATTCGCTTACTTTAATATCTGTGCTTTTATTGTCTTCTTTTAGCTTAATTATTGTATAAAGAAGATCTGAATTACTATCCCTTTTGATTGACATCGCATCAATAGTGCCGTTTTCTATATACTTGCTAAACTCTGCTTTAGCTTTCTCTTCTAACTCTTTTTTCCTTGCTGCACTTTGTTCTTGTTGTTGCATGTTTTCTAGCACTTCTTTCATTTTTTTTTTGGAGTGATTCGATATCCTGGATTAACCCGGATTCATCAAAGTCGAAGATCACGAATGCTTGGCCCAATCTTGTCTTCAATTCTTTAATTATGTTTACTATCTTTAAGATAGACTCTAAGTTTTGATAATGTACAATAATTTTTTGAGCATTTAGGCTACCCTTATTGCCATCCCAGTCAGAACTAATGTTATCAAATATTGAATTAAGTCCTTTATAAATGGTTATCAATTCATTTGATTCCTCTTTGCCTATTCCATTACTTTTAATACTGCTAATACAATTATTGAATAACTCTATCTCTTTAGAATCTGCAAATAATACACCATACAATTTTTTATGTGCTACTGCATCTTGTATCTTTTGTTTTAGTTTCTTTAATTCTTCTAATTCATCACTATTCATACATTTTACCTCATAAAACTATTTAATATTATATACATAAACATTAGGGAATGTTAGCACTTTCTATATGCTTGCGCACTTCCTATTATTCCTTTAACATAGCTGACACTTTTTTTGAATGAGAAATCACTTTATTAATCATATAATTCTCATGATTGTTATCTATTTTAGGCAGCTCATACAGATAATTCACCATTATTCCGGCTGACTGACTAATGCCTTTTTCAGAAGTATCAGCCATCCAGTTGATTTGTTTGATTGATGCACCATTGCTTAAATGAAAGTGTGCTACTGGATCATAAGCACCTCCACCACTGCTTTTAACCTTTAGCAAATAATGTGCACAAAGTTTCAGTAGGGACTGTTTTTCGCATTCAATGTTAGTTTTTATGCTTTCTAAAATTTCTGTACCTGATTGTTTTATATTAAGCTTACCTAATAAAGCTACGTCTTGATTTTTTAGCCATTTTGTAAATCCAGGAACTGGAGAAAGAGTTGCATACACTTTTACGCTTTTAAATTCTTGCGATAGTTTTTCTACGACTCTCTTTATTAAAAAGTTACCGAGGCTAATTCCAGATAAACCAGTTTGAGTGTTTGATATTGAATAGAATATAGCAGTACTTGCACTGCTTGGGTCACTTGAAGGAACTGACTCGTCCAAAACGTGTTGAATACTATCTGCAATCTCATTCATCAGTGCAACCTCTACAAAAATTAAAGGTTCATTTGGTATTTTGTAATGAAAGAAAGCAAAACAGAGATGATCAGAATCTAGTCTGTTTTTTAAGTCACCCCAAGAGGAAATTTTATGTACAGCTTCATATTTTATAAGTTTTTCCAACAATGATGCAGGTGAATCCCAGGTGATTTGATGAAGATCAAGTAGATCAACATCAACCAAAGTACAAAGTATACTTTTTAATTCGTTTTCTAGTGGACTTAGACTTTTATATTGATTCTTCAGCTTGAGTACATCAGAACGCATATCAACAATAAACTTAAGGCCCTCCGGTAAGGAGATAAACTGCTTCAATATTTTAGAGCGTGGTGATTCAAGGACTTTTATTAAGTCTTGTTCAAACTTATAGCTCGACTCAGAATCTTGATTTTTCTTATATACTTTCATTTCTTCATCTATTTTCGTTTTATCCGGATTGAACTTTTCTGCCAGGGTTTGTAAAAATTTTATTTGACCTGCCTCTGATAAACTCAAGTACAAATTACCAAGAGATACGGTGTTCTTACGTGCTGAGACTTCACCCCCCTTTGGGTTTAAGCATTCGTTCATCTTCAAGACTAAACTATCGACATCGCGACTACTACTTAAATCAGGGCCAATATTGCCAACCCATGACCTTACAGCATCTGCTACTTCACCTAATATTTTAAAAAATCCCTTTGTTGCTTTCTTATCTTCAACTTTTACTATATCAGTTTTTGCTAATGATTCTTTTGTCATATGTTCCTTTTATCGTGTATCTATCTTAATTTAAAGAAAAATCTTAGTCTATAAAGAAGGCATATATTTTCATGGTACAACTATTTTACAATCTATTTAAAATTTTCGTAAAGAGAGTTAGATTTTTAATTTCATTATTTCTCTTACAAAAGTACTTTTATTATAAAAATGCCCTTTTGCCTCTTTCTTTTCCGGGTAAGGCTGATTTTTTAATTACCTAGTCGAAGTTACTTAATTTTTACACATCTATTGTAAAGTACAAAATCTGACTTTGGAATGAAAATGCTAGCTGATGCTTGGACTTTATTGATAATTACGCTACTTGAAACTATACTTGGTATAGACAATTTAATCTTTATTTCTCTAGCAATAGATAAGGTGCCAAATCTGCTGAGAGAAAGAGCCCGCCTTATAGGTTTTGGCTTAGCGCTATTGATGCGTTTTGTAATACTATTTTTTACATCATATATACTATCAATGCAAAAGCCTATATTTCACGCTGTATCGCTAGATATCTCAGTAAAGGATTTACTTATGATTGCAGGAGGGTTATTCCTTATTGTTAAAAGTTCTATAGAGTTATGGAGCGAAATTTTTGTACATAAGGAGAACAAAACAAAGGCAAATGTTAAATCACAATTTTTTTTAGTTGTGCTACAAATTATATTAATAGACTTAGTTTTTTCGGTTGATTCAATATTAACTGCCATAGCATTAACTCACAATATGATAATCATTGCCATAGCATTTACATTTTCCATATTAGCGATGCTATTTTCATCAAATTATACCGCTCAGGTAATAAAATCCAACCCAAGCTTAAAAGTAATTGCCATTCTATTTATTTTACTCGTCGGTGTATATCTAACACTTGAAGGGCTTCACATAGAACTACCAAAAGCATATTTGTATTCTTCATTTATGTTTGCAGTGCTTGTGGAAGCTATAAGCAAAATAAAGACAATGCGGCCTTGAAATTATTTTGCACAAGGCAAAAGTCTAATTTTTATTCCGGTGTGTGACGAATATCTGTACGAACATTTCGATGTCATCCGAGTAGCTGACACTGGTTCTTTTTTTCTGGATTCCAGCGGGCTTTGTTGCACAGCTCTTCGGATAGTGGGTAATGTATAATAAATTCATGAAGCTATATCAAACTTAGCCATGCCTATTTCAGTAAATTTGTTAAGCAAATAACACTTGAGTAGCAGTTCCTTCTCACGATTAATCTCAGATTTATTCCTAAAACTAAATCCAAATATTTGCTTCAGTCGCGAGAAAAAACTTTCTATATAAGATCTCTTCCAATAATTTATCTCTTTTTTCCACCTCTTCATACCATCTTCATCATATGACTTTATGAGCTTGATTGTAGAATTTCTCTCATTCATATAATCCAACTTTGGATGCTCTACTGCATTATTTTGCGGAGGAATCCTTGTCTTTATGTCAAGCTCATCGCACAGTTTGTATAACTTCTTTCGATTATATGCCCTATCTGCATATATCGTGCTTATGTTATACTTGGTATCCACTCTTTCAATAAGATCACAGGCTCCATAGTGGTCGGAATAAACTCCACTACTGTATTTTGCAGCTATAACTTTTTTACTACCTATCTCTAGCATTACATGTAGCTTTCTTGTTTGCTCATAGCGGCGATACTTTCTATCTGTACCATTTGCCTTACTATGGCCTGGAATATTATTGTAGATGCTGATACCTGTACTATCTATAGCAATTTCAATATCTTCCATATCGTTCTTATCAACTCTGCAGTCGTTGATTTTGATATTAAGCTTTTTAAACCTTCTTGAAGCCTGCGAATAGCTGATAATTTGCAAAATTTTCCCTATTTGCTCAAGATATTTCTCTATAAATCCCACTGTTTGCCTAAGACCAATCCTGAATAGATAGGTTATTATGTGAATTAGAATCACTACTTTGTCGCTGTAGACATTGTTGCCACCTGCTACTTTTGGACTATTTTCGTACCAATTTTCAATGGCATCGTTGATATAATGAAAAACATTTCCCCTTTCTTGAAGAAATTTGTTATATTCATTGCAGTTACTGACTTTCATTCTTATTGGCATATTTTTCCTTTGTCGGCTAAATATCTATTTTATAACAAATTCCATCAGTAACTGCCTGTTCTTTCCTTGAGTGGTGCAACAAAGCCATTCCAGCGTTACGCGCTGGAATGACATTAAATAGTTTTCCTTAAAATTTGAGTTATGCAAGCAGCCTCTTTGGTGTGATTCGAGTAGCTGAAACTGGAATGAAATTATTGCTACTCCCACTCAATAGTTGCTGGTGGCTTGGAAGTTAAATCATACACAACTCGATTTACTCCGGAAACTTTGTTAACAATTATACTACTGACGTCTTGCAAAAACCTCCAAAATACTAACGAATGTTGATCTTTATTTTCAAATGGAAATGCATCAGCTGTCATGCCATCAGATGAAGTCACAGCCCTTAAAGCGCAAACATATCCGTATGTACGATTATCTCCCATAACTCCCACAGTTTTTACTGGTAACAGTACAGCAAAAGCCTGCCATATTTTATCATACAGATCATAATTTTTCATTGTGTTGATATATATTTCATCTACTTCTTGCAATATTCGTACCTTTTCTTCATCAACCTCACCTATGATCCTCACTGCAAGTCCAGGCCCAGGAAATGGATGTTGAAATATTATCTCATCTGAAAGCCCAATTTCTTTGCCAAGCAGCCTTACTTCATCTTTAAAGAGATAGCGTAAAGGTTCTACTAATTTCAGATTCATTTTTTCTGGCAACCCACCAACATTGTGATGAGATTTAATTGTACTAGTGTTTCCTGAAGCGTGCCCTGATTCAACTACATCAGAGTAAATGGTGCCTTGCATTAAAAAATCCACATCACCTATTTTTTTTGCCTCTTCTTCAAATACTTCGATAAAAGTATTGCCGATAATTTTTCGCTTTTCTTCCGGATCAGTTATTCCCTTTAACCTACTTAAAAACAAGTTTGATTTATCAACGTAATTTATTGGAATTTCTTTTAACATAGCAGTGGTCTGGCTCTTACGCAATAACCCAGTATCGATAAAAATACAGTTTAATTGTTTTCCTATAGCTTTGTGTGTAAGAACTGCTGCAACACTTGAATCAACCCCCCCACTTACTGCAGCAATTACTTTTTTCTCCCCTACTAAGTTTTGAATTTTTTCCTTCTGTTTTTCAATGAATGACTTCATTGTCCAATCTCTCTCACAATTTGCAATATCTAAGAAATTAGAGAGAAGTTTACTACCATTTGTCGTAGGCTTAACTTCAGGATGGAACTGAGTGCAGTAAATCTTCCGCTGTTCGTTGGCAATTATTGCGATTGTTTGATTTATTATACCTGAGGCAATAGCAGTAAATCCTTGCGGTATAGTTTCGACACTGTCTGCATGGTTCATTAGCACATCGACTTCGGAATTAACGTCCCAAGTATCCTTTATAATTGGGGATTCTTTTAGTATCTTGATTTTAGTTTTGCCAAATTCCTGATTGAATTCTTTTCTTACCTTTGCCCCGAAATAATGACAAATGAGTTGCTGTCCATAACATATTCCAAGTATAGGAGTGTTTATTGTTTCGTTAAGTTTTATAATTTTATGTGCTACTTCACTTACTTCAGAGCAATTGTCATTTACAGATTGCGGTCCTCCAGAAAAAATAAATCCATTGAATTTTGATACTGTTTCGAAATCGATATTGCTTGGAAATATTTCACAGTAAACGCCCATTTCCCTGATTTGTCTTGCAATAAGCTGTGTAAACTGTGAACCAAAATCAATAACGGCAATTGCTGACAATGTGCTCCTCCATATTATTTAAAGCAATATTTGATAATAAAGAAAACAGTAAAGTAAGTAAACTAAGACCTGTTTAAAAACTTTAATATATGACTAAAGTAACTTAAATTTACTGCAACAGATTTGTGATTAAGCTGTCTTAATTATCATTCTGATACTCTCTTCTTATCATAATAGCAACCCCAACATCTTTCCTTAAGTTGATGCCATTGCCTGAACGGATACGTTTAATATATATATAAATTCCTATCTTTTATATCTAATAAACCAAGTGTTGGTACGATTGTTGCTTTCAGGAAGATGACGGTTTCTACTGTCTTAGCCAGTTTTTTTGACTTTTGATGCAATAAGTTTTGGTTATCTTTTCTATGCTCTATAAGCCCACCAATTACCATAACTTCGCCGCTCTTAATTTTTAACGTAGAGTGCATTTCTCTGGTTTCAATAATTGGAATGTCACTATTTAATTTCATTTTATTCTGCTGTGCGACATATTCTATATTTGGGTCTTTAGTGTAATCGTTAATTCTTGATAAGGTTGGATGTATATCCATGAATATTTCATTAGTATCAATGTTAATGCTTGGGTGGATTATTAACACCACACCTATTGGAGTGCTATTCATCTTGGTAATTAAGGCATGATTGGAGTTTCCGGTATCTTTCTGTATATCGGAAGTAAAATAGATATGGTTTTTAGTAAATGAAATCATTGCTTGCTGATTATTTATAGCATGTACTCTAGGGCTTGAAATTACGGTTGAAGTGCCAAACTTGTCTAAAGTTTTTACTAAATTTTCTAAATCAGAGTTCATTACCAGGCTAGTAATGGAACTATCTTGATTTGTTATAGATTTTGTTTCATTATGCAAATCATTTAAGTTGATACCAGAAAGGTATTTATCGTCTAATACAACTTCAACTATTTTGGCCTCGATCATTACTTGAGAAGACGCCAATTTCTTAACTTTATTAATATATTCTTCAACAGCTTTGTGAATATCTTTTCTAGCATTTAGAATAATGACACCAGCTTCTCTGTTGGATGAAAGAAATTCACCATCATCCACTCCATTAACATCCATTATTGCATTTAAGCCTTTTTCTAATGAACTCCATAAGTCACTGCTATATTGAGACTTTCTAACATTCCTGTCAGCATCGCTGCTTGTAACATTGCCACTAACGACAAAATTGCTTTGAGCAGAGTGTTGAATATTGATGAAGTCTACGTAATAATTTTGTGCATATGGCAAATCTTGTTCAATTCTAATTACACCATTATTCATTGAGTAACGCAATTTGGCGCTGTTGGCTATATTCTGAATTACTTCGTTTATGTTCTTATCTTTTAGCTTTAAAATAATATTACCTGATATTTTGGGATCTATGTCTAAGTTAACGTCAGAAAGTTTTCCTATCTCAATCAGTAAATCCTTTACTGGTACTTTTTCATCAACATTAATCGAAAGAAACTGATTACTGGTTGTAAGATCGGGAAACTCTACCGGTAAAGGTATCATTTCTGGTATTGCTGGTTCGTTATTCTTCAAAGGAGTATTATATTGTTGCAACGAATAATCGTGCTTATAATTGTCTATATTAACAGAATTTTGCTTGTTAGGTAGATGTGTACAAGAAATAATGAAAAGGAGTATTAAACATTTTAAAATAGCCATGAGGGCAGCATACAAATCTATACTAATAGTTTTCTATAAAAATGTTAAAAATGTATTTAATTGTATCCGTTCAGGGGAGTGGTTTAAGAAATGATAGATAGGAGATTATGAAAAGGGTTTAGCCGCATGGAAGTGGGATGAAAAGAAGCACTGGTTTCACATGCGTCTGAACAGACACCATTTTACAGCATTTTAAATTTGTCCTGTGCAATGTTTGTACAGTTGCGATAAAAATTACTTGACAAATTTTGACAGCTTTGTTATTTTGATAGTGAAGATATTCTAGAGCTCGAAATCTATCTTCGTCTGCAGACTTTTCAACTTCATTAATTTATAATCTCTAGTTAAAGTATATTGTACTTATGTATAGATAACTTCTATCATAGCTATATACATTTTTCTGAGTTTTTTTGTATTACTTAGGAGGATCATCATGTTTAAAATCATGGATTACGCATATCATTGACATAAATGCCTTAAAAGGACAGATGGTACCTACGTCCTCTTTATATAGATTATGTATTTGTTCAGATACGACTAAATTGTGTCTAGTGTAGAAAAAATTAGACAAATTCAGCCTTATATAGAACCAAATTCAACGGAAGTAGAATTATCCTCATTTCCATAATAGTAAGGATTTGCTTCTTGCGTATTATTAACAGCAGTTTTTAATAGTACTTCCTTATCACTATTCCATGCAACTTTCTCCATAATTGGAATATAATCCTTACACTTTTGATTATCTCCACAATCCTTGATTTTACTATCATCATTTAGATAACGCTTCAATGCATCATAGTATACTTTAGTGTTATTACCCTCTTTATCTATCATTTGTCCTAAGGTATTAACAAGTATCAATGGTGCAACTTGTTTTGCTTTTACAACACTTGTTTCACTGGACTCTCTAAAGAGATTAGGACATGCTCCTCTGGAAAAAAAGCTCTTGTTGAATTCTGGATTACTACGGTAAACGTTCGGGTAACAGAAACTCTTAATCTCTTCTTCTTGACACGCTAACTCTATTTGATCATCCACACATTTTTCACATTCTATATTACCAAGCCAGGATATTGAATTAAGATCCTCTGTAAAGGCAAATTTAAAATTTACTGCACCATAATTACCATTTGCTCCCTCTTCTATATATTTTGCAATCTTAGGATTACTGTACATCTCAGGATATAATTCCTTTAGTAAATCAGATGCACTAAAACCTTGACAACCTATCTTATTATCAACTTTATAAAAATGAGAATATGGCCCACAATTTTCATACTTGGAACAATCTGAGGTTACTTTTCGAGATGTAATTTCTCCATTTTCATTCTCTCCTTCATCAGTAACAGGTTCGCCCGTATCAATTTCACCTTCTCTATCGGTAACAGGTTTATCTATACCACTTCCTTTTTTACATTCTTCAGCTATTTTTTATACCACTTAGTCTCTGCTGATGATTGCTCTACATTTTAATTTCCGTAGCTGTTCACAACATTACACTCTGGAACTATATACCTAATATCGCATGCTGATTTCTCTCTTTATCTTCTGCAAATTAATTAAATGAAGGGCATTAAGTATCCACACTACTAAAAAAAGTGTGGTACAAAATATAAACATTGCAATGAGTGGCAGTAGTAAAGAACCTTCTATTGCTACTCCACCTTTTCTAAAAATACTTGCTGGCTGATGAAGAGTAGACCATAAATTCACAGAAAATTTTACTATGGGAATATTTATAGCACTAAAAATGGCAAATACTGCTGATGATTTCTCTGCTCTTGCTTGATTATCAAAAGCGCTCCACAATGAAAGATAACCAACATACAGAAAAAACAAAATCAGCATTGAAGTAAGCCTTGCATCCCATACCCACCAAGTACCCCATGTTCCTTTTCCCCAGACGCTACCTGTGATTAAGCATATTGCCGAAAAGACTGTCCCTGCAGGAGCAGCAGCATGTGCCAAAACACTAGCAACGCTATTGTTCCACACCAATGAAATGAAACTGAGTGATGCAATGAGTCCGTATATTCCAAGAGCAAGCCATGCAGAAGGCACATGAAGATACATAATTCGTACGATTTCTCCTTGTTTATAATCTCCTGGGGAGAAGAATAATGCTAAGAACATTCCAATTAAAAAACATGCGAAACAAATAACCCCAAGCCAAGGTAGAGCTTTTTTAGTAAAAGAAGTGAAATTTGTAGGCTTTAATAAAAACATTTGTTTTGAGAATAATTGTGTTAAGAATTTATCAATTAGTTTGAGTTTTATCAACAAGATAGTTTTTCTATATTTACGTAGTATAATAAATTAGCACAATTTCAGTAGCAGATTGCTTGCTATTATTTTTAGTATAACGTTGATGACCCTTAAAAAGCTTAACCTACACTTAGTGTCAGATTCAAGTGGTGAAACTGTTATATCAGTTGCAAAATCAGCCCTGAAACATTTTCGTTCTGTAGAAACTATCGAATATGTTTGGTCTTTTGTAAAAGGAGAAGAGCAGATCGATAAAATTCTGGAGGAAATTGAGAGAAAAAGTGATGAGCATAACTTTGTTATATGCACTATTACTGATGATGGGCTCAGAAAATATCTAAAAGATAATTGTATCAAGTTAAAAATTCCATATCGAGCAATATTATCACATATTATTAGAGAAATCTCATCCTATCTTGAAATTGAAAAGGATGAAAAACTTGACCTGTATACTGAAATAAATAACGAGTATTTTCAGCGTATTGAGGCAATAAACTATACCATCAATCACGATGATGGACAAAATATTCAAGATATTGATAAAGCCGATATAATTTTGGTTGGAGTTTCACGCACATCAAAATCTCCCACTAGTATGTATTTAGCTTACCGAGGCTATAAAGTTGCAAATGTTCCTTTTGTTAGCGAGATACCCTTTTACGTCGACTTAGCAAAATTAAGAAATAAACTGACTATAGGAGTAACAATAGACGTAAGAAGGCTAATAGAAATACGCAAAAATAGACTGACTTCAATTAATAATGAAGGTAATAATATATATGCTGACCCTAGAAAAGTAGAAAAGGAAATTAAAGAAGCAGAGGAGTTCTTTAAGCAAAATAACTGGCCAATTATTGATGTTACGCAAAGGTCGATCGAAGAAGTATCAGCAACAATTATACAATATTTTAATAAAATTTAATCAATTGACTAACTCGCTGTAAGTGATAATAATGTAAGGTAATTCTATTCTTACTGTAGATATGAAAGTTAAAGGATCGCTAAAATCTCATCGTAACAGAGATAAAAATTGTAAAGTTGTGAAAAGGGGTGGTAAGGTTTATATTATAAATAAGGTAAAGCCAAGATGTAAAGCGCGTCAAGGTTCTTAGCTTTTTGTTTTCCTTTTTATGTCATATGTTTTTCATATGGAAGCATGGTTAGAAAGAAACAAAAACTGTTGCATAGCACTGCCCATTTCTTCTCTTACATTATATTTTGGTATTAACATGATTACAGGCAGACGTGGCTTGTTAACATTAATTAACTTAAAAAAAAGAAATTAATTACGTGCGTCAACAAGTCCATGAATTTTAGTTCCACCCTAAGCCCTCTTGAGCTTGAGAATTTTTTCTATATATAGGCTGAGCATGAATGACATCTGATCATCAATTATGCAAATCTTGTTGTGCATACTTAAGTCATTTTGCCAAAATTCCCTTTTTGCATCACCTTTTAAACCTCTTGTGTATACTTCTGTAATTGTGGTAAATTTTTGATCATTGGCAGCCACTTCTCCACACTCCTTCCATACATATTCTCAACTTCTTCTCGCTTTTACTGTGTATTCCTTTTGTGCTCTTTAAAACGGTACCTTCTATATATATATTTATTGTCATTAGGCTAAGTTACCGCTTTTTTTCCATTTTTATACTTCCTGCCCTTGATTAATTTGACCTGCTAACATTTTGTTTACAGGGCCTGCTATTAACTCTGCACAATTTATTCTTATGGTAAAAACTTCTTCTTCACTCTTATTTTTCCTTAACTTGACGCATATGGTTTGTTAAATACTCCCGTCTGTCAAGGAATTTCTACTCATGAAGGTTATGGCTTGGAAGATTACTGAAATTTTGAAAAATGTAGTCTACTTCTATATTCAAATATATCAAGCAGTAATTCAAAATTAGCTATTGTACCTTTTGCACTATTATATGCAAGGTTGAGCAATTCTCTGTCCTCATATAAATCAGCAAATTTAAACTCCATGCACCCTGATTGTTTTGTGCCTAGAATATCTCCGCTACCCCTCAGCATCATATCCTTTTCAGCAATATAAAATCCATCTTGTGACTCACACATAATCTTTAACTTTGAATACGAACTTTTACTGAGATTGTCATATAACAGTACACAAAAAGACGGTTTATTTCCTCGTCCTACTCTACCTCTTAACTGATGTAATTGCGATAACCCGAACTGCTCTGCATTCTCTATAATCATAATAGTTGCATCTGGTACATCTATGCCAACTTCTATCACAGTGGTTGCAACAAGCAGAGAAAATTCATTTCTCTTGAAGGAAAACATCACTTGATCTTTCTGCTCTTGAGTTAGTTTTCCGTGTATTATTCCGACTCTATCAAAAAATGTCTTTTGTAGTTCCTGAAAGCGCATTTCTGCTGCGGCAATATTGAGTTCTTCGTTTTCTTCTATGTATGGACAAATCCAATATGCTTTTTCGCCTCTATTTATAGCATTTTTCAGTCTTTGAATAATATCTGATACTTTTTTAACGTTCATAATAACGGTTTTTATTGGCAATCTAGATTTTGGTTTTTCCCTTAAAATAGAACATTCAACATCACCATACATAGCTTGCTGCAAGGTTCTTGGAATGGGAGTTGCAGTAACAAAAAGTATATCGGTATTTTCTCCTTTTCCTACCAACCGATTCCTCTGTATCACTCCAAATCGCTGTTGTTCGTCTATGACTGCGAGTCCTAAATTTTTAAATGTAACGTTAGCTTGAAATAATGCATGAGTACCAATTACTATATTTAAAATACCACTTGCAAGTTCGTTCATAATAATCTTTCTTTCCTTGCGCGCAGTTTTACCGGTAAGCAAAGCAACTTTTATATCAGTACAAGATAGAGCTTCTTCGATCCAATTATAATGTTGCTCAGCCAAGATAGTAGTTGGTGCCATTAGAGCTGCTTGCATGTTATTTTCTACCACATTCAGCATCGCAAAGAGTGCAACTACAGTTTTGCCACTCCCAACGTCACCTTGCAGCAGACTTACCATGCGGTATCTGGATTTTTGTCTTTCTGAGATTTCATCTATCGCTCGAATTTGATCATTTGTTAATTGGAACGGTAATTCATTTAAGACCTGCTCTTTGTATTTACTCAATATTATAAATTCTTTTCCCTCTTTTTTTACATGATTTTCCCTTGCAAGCTTTAGTGCCAACTGGTACGCAAATAGCTCATCATAAGCAAGTCTTTCTCTGCAAACTTCTGCTTCTGCGAGTGAGCTCGGTCTGTGCAATCTTATGATGCTTTCTTTCCAATTCAGCCATTTCTTTTGCTTGATTAATGTTTCATCTATCCACTCTGGCAAATCAGGCAAATCTTTTAGATTAGAACTTATTATGTTTCTAATGCTCTTGTTAGTAATACCGCGACATAATTGGTAAACTGGCTCTATGCAGGCTATTTCTTTAAATTGATTGATATCAGATAACATATAATCTGGGTGAGTAATTTGCCAATGTTCGGCAAACTTTTCAAGTTTACCACTGATTACTATATCTGTTCCAACTGGAAATAATTTATACAAATATTTAACTGAGTAATTAAAAAAAACTATAAATAAATACTGACTTTCACTTTCAACGATTATTTTATATGGCCTACCTCTAACAGTGGGGCGCTGGTGCTCATACACTTTTGCCATAAAAGTTGTAAATTCTCCTACTTGAGCATCAGGTAGTGATTTACTTCTATCCACATAACTGAGCGGCCTATAAAACAGCAAGTCCATTACTCTGTCTCCACCGCAAAGTTTAGGCAATATTGCGGAATGAAACTTTGGTATATTCTCAATTTTACTATTTAGAAAAGTCAGCACACTTGACTGCTCATCAACATTCATACTGTGTAAAACCGTTTATTCATAATAGAGCCTTACTAAAATCCTGTCACCCTATTATGACTGTCTATGTTAAGTATATTATTGACATATTAACTATTTTTATGTATTATTATACTATCAGCAATTCATATCAAAGTATTAACAATGAACAACTCTACACAGGAAAAAAATGAAAATCCAGTCGTTACACTAAAAGCTCAGGCAGAAAAGTTTGATTTCAGTAAGTTAAGAGCTCCAAGAGATAATAAAGCAGCAAATTCTGGTGAAGCTATATATAAAGATTTTGACAGAATGGACTTTGTTATTAAAGACAGAAATATAGACAAAATCTTAATTAAAGCGCTGGTAAACAGAAATAAGGAAGGATTTGATAAGATTTGGGAAGAATATTGTGAAGATCCGGAAATCCCTAGTGATAAAAAAACTGATCAATATAAAGAAGAGATTAAAAGATTTTACGATTTAGGCAAAGAACACACGCATCTATTACCGAAAGAAGGAGATAAAAACAAGAGTTATCGTGCATTTGCAAAAGAAGTTTTTAAGGAAATATTTGAATATGCCAACGCTCAGGTTCCAAGTGACTCTATCTTAGAGGAATTGGTTACCAATTGTAATCAGGCAGGGTATGAAGCTGGTGTATTTATAGAATCTCAATTTGCACTTAGCCAACATTCATTGAAAATACTCTCACCTAAAAAAGTTATAAATATCTATTATGTTGACCAAAATAATGTGAGTGTTAGATCTGATATGACATTACCAATACTCTCCCAAGAGAGTGATGTTCAATTAGGTGACAAGGTATGCGATCTATCCAGCTCACTAGAATTTACACTTGAATCTCAAGATGGGAAAGATGATGTGATATATAAAGATGGCAAATTGTCACTTACTGTGCCTAGAAAATTGAGAGATTACAAAATTGATGGCAGAAGTTTATTTGATACCATTAAAGAATATTTCTACAAATTCTGCGAGAAGTTAGGATTCAAGTTTGAAGTAGAAATAGAACACAATTTTGAAGAAGAAGATTCTTTATATGAAGGTGAGGAGTATAACTTTGAGGGAGAACGTCTTGTGTTTCAAGAACAACCTCAAAACTATATAGAAGATCCAGATGTGGATCCTCTTAATAAAAAACGTGAAATTTCACCTTGATAATATGTACTAGACGCAACTTAATCTGACAGAAAAACTAATGTCAATCTCTATGTTTGATGCTACTAATATTTTTCTAAAAAGCAATATGCTTGCTATCAAGAAAAGTCTGCATAGCAATATTTACCTAAATGAGGCCTTGTCTCAATTCCTAAATATAGCTGTGATTTTCTGGTTTATCATAGCCCATATCAGTCAAAATGCGCGATAATAGCACCATCAAAGAAAGATATATTAAAAAGATTAGCGGCAGTAATTGCAGTTTTCTCTGTTTGCCATAGCAACTCTTGAGTAGGTATCAGTAATAATGATAATCTATATATCTGCTATAAAACCTCGAGATCCGTAGAATAGGGCTGACTAAGGTTCTCATACATTCCTGTATGCTGAGAACATAAAAGCTCTTTTGATTCTATTCCTAAATCCTCAAGTATTTGCTCCTGTTCAGCTATAAGTTCTAATAGCCCTGTTCCACTTTCACTTACTTCACTTCGTTCAAGACACATAAGTTCTGTTAACTCTGCTATGTCTTCTCTAGAAAGCTGATTTTTTTCAGAAAAAGTTGCTTCACTCATATGGTCCTCTTTTTGATATAAAGAGTATCTTATACAAGAGAATAACTAAAATAATCTAAACTCTTGTGTCATATTTGTAGCTTGGTGTAGTTATATGGTACATTTCAGATAAGAGTACTGATTATCTAATTGTAGGAGAAGACCTAGTCAAAATATAAAAAAGCAGTGGAATTTGGGGTGGTAAATTCAGAAGTGTCTGAATAACTGTGTGAACTAAGTTCGGAGGAGAATAGTATCAAGAAAGGAGAAAATTATATGGTCTTACCTTTATTGATGTATTAATTGAGAAGAGTTCTTAAAAGTTAATGTTTTGTTAGTTGTTTCATACTAAAATAGGCATATATAAATAATTAGGAGAATGTTATGCGGTCTAATTCCAATTCACTTAATAAATACGGATATGTATCTGATGCAAATGGATTGTCTCACCAACAAATGGGAATGTATGATGATTTAGGAAGATATGAAGTTGCTGATGAAGATATGATGTACCAAAAAAACTATGGTATTATTGGTGATAGTTTAAAAAAAGTAACAAATCTGACTGGAGATACAGCAAAGAGTATAGCAGATTACCTTATTAAACCTGTTAGTGATCAGGTTGCAAAGCAAATCGTTGTTCCATTAGGAACGGAGATTATAAGTAAAATTGTCGTACCTATTACAAAGAAAGTTGCAGAACAAAATCAAGACATGATAAAAGAGCTAACAGATAAACTCATGGTTCGCGTGGAAGATTTTGCTCGGTTACAAATAGAAAAATTAAAAGAAGACGTAAAGCAAGAGATAACATCAATACCAGGTAAAGTTTTAGAGAAGATAAAACCTTCTTCATGGCTTCCATGGAAAGCAGAAAGTTTGGATGAAGCTTATTCTGACACTTATGTACCAAATGATATAGATGAATTTGCATGGTAGAGCTTCAAGGTTTAGCAAAATGTTTTTTGGTTTATATTCGCTTGAGGTTAACATCATTGGCCTTAAGCTTTTTTTAATGCTAAATGATCTTACTGTATATCTACAAATTCTTCCTGTGATTTTCAACTCTAGAGGTTATGCTTAAATTATAATATCTACCAAAAAAATAGTCATTTTGCTTGGATATTTGATATAATTTAGATCTATTAAAGCAAAAGCATGAATGAAGTAATAACATTTGGTTGTCGTCTAAATTTCTACGAGAGTGAGTTAATCAAAGAAGCATTAAAAAAAGCAAAGAGAGAAAATGTTGTTGTAGTGCATAGCTGTGCAGTGACAAACGAAGCAGAACGCCAAGTGAAGCAAAAAATACGTAAGATCTATAAAAACGACCCAAGTAAAGAAATTATCGTAGTTGGCTGTGCCGTTCAATTAGATCCTAAATCATATAGTGATATTCCTGGTGTAAGTAAAGTGCTAGGTAATCAAGACAAGCTAAGAGCTGAAAATTATCTACTAAATAATGATGAAATCTTAGTCAGTGATAACCAAGTAGAACCTATTCTCATTAATGGATTTGAAGATAAATCAAGGGCATTTATTGAAATTCAAAATGGTTGTAATCATAGTTGTACATTTTGCTCAATTACTGAGGCAAGAGGAAATAATCGATCTGTGCCAGTAAACAATATTATAGAGCAAATTAAGATTTTTATAGAAAATGGGTATCAAGAAGTGGTGTTTACAGGTGTTGATATTACTGATTTTGGTACAGATTTGTTTGGTAAGCAATCACTCAGTTCAATGATTAGAAGAGTTTTAAAGGATATACCACAGTTAAAGAGACTAAGACTTTCCTCTATTGATGTTGCTGAAGTTGATGATGAACTAATGGATTTAATAGCTAATGAGTCAAGACTTATGCCTCACTTACACTTGAGTCTACAGTCTGGTAATAATTTAATACTAAAGAGAATGAAACGTCGTCACAATAGAGAACAAGTGATAGAATTTTATCATAAAATGAAGAGCTTAAGACCTAATATAGCATTTGGCGCTGATATTATTGCTGGATTTCCAACAGAAACTGATGAAATGTTTCAGGATACAGTTGATTTACTGAAAAAAATAAATGTAGTTTATCTACATGCTTTTCCATATTCAGAGCGGAAAAACACACCTGCTGCACGGATGCCACAAATACCAGAGAATGTACGTAAAGAACGAGTAAAGCATCTAAGAGAAATAAATAAAGAAATGATGAGCAGTTTTTATCAATCTTTGCTCGGCACTGAGCAAAGCGTTTTGGTTGAGCAGAATAATATTGGTAGAACAGAAAATTTTGCATTAATAAAACTTACATCAAGAGTTCAAGCTAAAAGTATTGTGAAAGCTCATGTTAAAGGAATAGAAAATAATTGTTTAATTGGAAATATTATTTCTTAATTTTTGTACATTAAAGGAATATATGATATAGTAGTTATACTATAAGTGATAATTCATTTATGATAATTAGAATATCTATTGCTTTATTTTTCATCTTCATTCCGTGTGTCTATTTTTTTATTACTTATATCAGTAACAATACACACATTGAGCAAGTACAACCGTTAAAATTAGAAACAGATAATAATGAAAGTGTAATACGTTCTGAAGAGGTTGCTGAAAGAGAAATACCAATAAAATATCAAGAACTTAAAAGTAGTTCACCTTCTATTTTCCAAGCAGCTGGTCAGAAAAATATGTTGCCACGTATTACAGATCAAGCTGAACCTACAAAGGCAAAATCAAAAAAACTTGATTTCTATGTTAGTGCTAACGGTGGTAAGATATACAATGATAATTCAGAAACATTTGTAAAGGGTATAAAGGCAATAGGAGAAAGGTTTATTAATTTAATCAATACAGCTAATCCTAATCTTTCTTTGCAAGAAAAAGTAGTATCATTGTTTATCAAAGCGGGATTAGTGGATGAAATTCAGAGTATAGAGAAATTTAACGGCAAAATTGATTTCCAGTGGCTTAGGAGCGTATCTTTAGGTTACTATGCTGGGGAAAATGGCCGAGTTGATTTTGAAGCTATGTATTCTACAGCCAATATTAAAGATAGTAATTCTCCTCCGGTATTTGAGAAATCAGCAAGCGTGTTTGCATTTTTATTAAACTTCTATTATAACTCCAGCATTCAAGATACACAATTTGCTCCGTATATTGGTCTTGGTATAGGGCCAACAGTTTTTAGATTAAAAAAGATTAATGGGTCACCAGAAAATTCAATGCCACTGAATGTTCCTTGGTTTGCTTATCAAATAAAGCTTGGTGTTGACTACTCAATAATCCCAGAAGTTAAAACCTTTTTCGGCTATCGTTACTTTAGTATCCCAATACCTATTGCAGATGATATATCCACTCATAATATTGAAGTTGGTTTGATGTTTAATTTTTAGTAATAATATCTTTTCAATTCTAATATCCTGATTTCCATTCAGAAATTTGATAAATCTATCCATATCTTTAATCTTATGGCCATATCCTTTGTGATAGCCTGAAGATGGTTTCTGTTTCTTTTTTCCTTTTCTTCCACAAATATATTGGTTTTATGCTCACTAAATTGGTGAGCATGTTACAACGTTTTTGACGACGAAAAGACTGGATAGCTACTTTCATGACAACCATTTAGTTGTCTTTTCTCGTCTATCTTATTTTGTCACTCTGCTGAACAGATACTAAAGTACTAGCTTTTGTGGGTTGATGCACAATTCTATCAGAAGTTTTGTGACTATAATTGCAGAAAACATCGAGCATAAAACTCCTATCGATAAAGTGATAGAAAATCCTCTAATTGCTCCGCTACCAATAATGAACATTATTCCTGAAGCAATTAGTGTAGTGAGGTTTGAATCAAGAATTGTTTTTATTGCGTTTTTAAATCCTTCTTCAATGGCACGAGCTGTTCTTTTTCCTGCTCTTATTTCTTCGCGGATGCGTTCAAATATTAAAACATTTGCATCCACTGACATGCCAACAGTTAGCGCAATTCCAGCAATTCCAGGGAGAGTAAGAGTTGCTTCAAGTAAGGTAAGAATGAGTAGTATAGAGATTACATTAAAAACGAGTGCAACAGACGCTAATAAGCCTAATTTGCCGTAAGTAATGATTATAGATAAACCAACGGCTATGATAGAGATTATTGCTGCAATTTCTCCTGCTTTTATTGACTCTTCTCCAAGGCTTGGACCAATGTTTTTTTCTTCAATTATTTTAAGTGGTGCAGGTAGTGCACCTGATTTTAAAAGTATTGCAAGTTCACTCGCTTGTTTTTCAGTGAAATTACCGCTAATTTCTCCCTCTCCATTCAGAATAGGTTCACGTATTGTTGGTACAGTTAAGACTGTGTTATCTAAAACAATTGCAAAAGGCTTTCCTACATTTTCTTTAGTAATTTTTGCAAATTTTTTACTTGCTATGCTGTCGAATTTGAAATGTACTGTTGGTTTACCTAAATTGCCAAATCTAACTGATGCGTTAACTAATGAATCACCGCCTATTTCAGTTTTGCGGAATATCGGGTAGGAATTACCCAAAGAATCCTTGAGCATAATCGTAGTGTCATGATCGATATCTTGCATTTTAGCTACATTGGTGTTTGCCAAATGGAAGGCCAGCTTGGCTGTTTTGCCAAGCAGAGATTTTATCTGCTGAGTGTCTTCTACTCCAGGAACTTGGACTAATATCTTATTTTGTCCTTGTTTTTGCACACTTACTTCCTTAGTACCAAGCTTATCTAAGCGTCTTTGAACATTAACTATTGACTCTGAAACTACTTCATTGATTAATGAATTCTTATAATGCGGTTTATATGAAATGAAAATTGCAGTATTTTTTCTACTCAATTCTAAATTTGGGTTTATTTTATGTATTAACGTTGAAACTTTTTTGTAATCATCAATATTATTTAAAGTTACAACCACTTGTTTATCGTTTTTTGCGCTAAATTCAATCTTTTGTGTTAACAGACCTTCTTTTATTTCATCGGTTAGCATGCTTAGTTTCTCTTTGAAGTAAAAATCTAAGTCTACATTTAGAAGCAGAGATGATCCACCTTTCAGGTCAAGCCCTAAATTTATTCTCTTTTTTGAGGTAAAGAACTTATTATCAATAAAATTTGGCAGTATTATATATAAGGACAGCAAAAAAATTAGTAACACTGAAAGAGATTTAACTGTGAGCTTGTTTAGCATAAATTTAAACTATACTTAGGTACAGTGTAAACTGAATGGTTGCTAATCACAAGCACCTAAATGAAAAGGTCCGTGAAAGATAAAAAACAAGCCTAGAACCAATATCTCTATAATTGATTTTGTTCTTCTACCTGAGTTTTTATTGTCCCAAATTTGGGAGAAAAACCCTGGACTTGAAGTCCATCCTTTTAAGAATATAATTTAAAGGTGAAAAATCTGAAAGAATGTGGAATATTATAGAAAAAGCAGTCACTCTGTATATATATCACATAGTGTGGATAACAAAATATCGATATCCAGTACTAGTTGGAGATATTGGACAGAAAGCTAAAGAAGTTGTACAAGAAGTATGTGCAAATAATCAAGTAGAAATTATCAGAGGTAGAGTTGCGTCAAGTCATGTACACGTATACGTTTCTGTACCCCCATACTTAAGTATTAGTAAGTTAGTGCAGTTAATAAAAGGAAAAAGTTCCAGAAAAATCCAGAAAAACTTTCCAGAGCTAAAAAAGAGATATTGGGTTGTGGGCAGTAGGCTAGTTTGTCAGGACTAGCGGAAATGTAACTGACGAAATGATAAAAAATTATATTGAAAATCACTCTAAAAAAGAAGATAAATTTGGTGACTTTCAAGTCGAAAGTTAGCATTCTATGCTCTCTCTCAATCTTTGGATTTTAATCCATAGTGGTTGAATGAAGCAGTATAAACACATGTATTAGGTTCAGAGTTGGCTCTCAGATTCTCTGTTTGTTTTGTCTAATTTTGTCAATTGCAAGGTAAGTGCATAAACCAAGTGTTAAGAAAATAACTATGCTAAGTGGTATGTGATTAGCAAGAAATTTATTATAACTTAAATCTTTCCAACCGAGAGGACTAGATAGAGAAGGATGAGAGGAAAATCTGGGAATTGCTACTACTGCACTTAATGCTGTTAGAATAATAGCGACAGTAGTACATACAAGAGGTAAAATATTCTTTTTATTAAATCTGCCATTAGAATCTTTTAAAATATCAAACATACATACTCCTAGATTACTAAATGTTCGTGATACTAAGGGCTAATTGTAAAATGTTCAATAACTAAATTGGAGATAATAAAAAATGGGCATAGAATATAGACATATAATATGAAGGATATATGCTAGTTAAAATAGGTACGAGAGGAAGCGACCTTGCGCTCATCCAAGCTTTGGAAGCAAAACAAAGATTATTAGAGTCTTTTCCTAATCTATCCGTTGAGATCATTAAAATCAAAACTTCTGGTGATAAGTATGTTAATGTAAATCTTGCTGAAATAGGAGGTAAAGGACTGTTCCTCAGGGAGATTGAGGCTGAATTACTCAAAAATAATATAGATATGGCGGTTCATTCGCTAAAAGATGTACCTGCGTTTTTCTCGAAGGACTTAACAATTCCTTGTGTTTTAGAGAGGCTAAGTCCATGTGATGTATTTATTTCTCATAAATATAAGAGCCTAAAAACTTTGCCACAGCAGGCTACAATTGCAACTTCTTCAATAAGAAGAAAAGTTCAGCTGTTAAATCTCAGGCCAGACTTAAATGTAGTGCCACTGCGTGGAAATGTGACAACTAGACTGCAAAATCAGAATTTTGATGGAATGATTTTAGCTGAAGCAGGGCTGATAAGATTAAAAAAATATTACTTAATTACAGAGGTATTGCCACCAAAAGTCATGTTAAGCGCAGTAGGGCAGGGGGCAATTTGCATTCAATGCCGAAAGAATGATATAAAAGTTATCGATCTTTTAGAGAAAATTAATAATAATATGTCTTTTATAAGGGCAAAATCAGAGCGCAGTTTCATGAAGACAGTAAATGGTTCATGCTTTACGCCGCTTGCAGCTTTAGCAGAATATGTGAGTGAAAACATGCTACATCTTTATTGTATGTTAGCGGGCGAGAGAGTTATATACTTTACTGAACGCACTTCGTTTGTAGAAGATGCAGAAAAAATGGGTATGGATGCAGGATTAGAGTTAAAATCAAAATGCTTATAAGCTTACCTAAAGTATGTGGAATCTACCGTTATAATGTTTTAATGTCTAAAATGACTTGGTTAAATGTTGGTGGCCAAGCTGATGTACTATTTAAGCCACGTGACATTGAAGATCTAATGTGCTTGATAAAAGATGCGGAGTTACCAATTAGCGTTATCGGTGCAACATCCAACATAATAGTGCAAGATAGTGGCATTCGAGGAATAACGGTGAAATTAGGTAAGGAATTTGCGTATATTAAATGTAAAGATAATAGCTCCATAGTTGCAGGTGGTGCTGCACTGCTTAGTAACCTTGCATACTTTGCCGGAGAACAGCAAATTAGTGGGCTTGAGTTTCTTGCTGGAATTCCAGGAACAGTTGGCGGTGGGGTAGAGATGAATGCAGGTGCATATGGTAGTGATATTGCGAGTGTTGTAAAATTTATAAGGGCAGTGAATCTAGAAGATGGAAATTTATATGAATTCTCCAGCGAAGAAATGGGATATTTTTATCGTGGACATAGTCTAAAAGGCAGGTGGATTTTTATTGAAGCTGAATTTAAAGGAGTAAGTTCAGAGTATGAGCTTATATTGCAAAGATTGAAAGAAGTTATTGATAAAAAAAATAAAAGTCAACCAGTAAGAGGAAAAACTGCTGGTTGTATATTCAAAAATCCAATAGGCTGCAAGGCATGGAAACTGATTGATGAGTCTGGCTGCCGAGGATTAAGTAACGGTAGAGCTAAAATTTCTAAGAAACATTGTAATTTTCTACTCAATTACAATAATGCAACTGCACTTGACTTAGAAAACCTTGGCAACAGAGTACAAGATGCAGTAAAAGATAAATTTAACATTGAACTTGAGTGGGAGATAAGAGTGTTAGGTAGATAGCTGCTGCTGATTATCTTAACCTAATTCCAAAAATTATTGTATAATATTATTTTGAGGTTTGATTTTCGATGCGCAAACTTGCAATATTCTTTTCTATACTATTTGCAGTTGTCGCTTACTATTTAAATAATGAAGTGATATTTGAAGTAGCAAAGCTATTTAGTGATATATTCATCAGTTTGTTGAAATTAATCAGTTTACCTTTGGTTTTTCTATCTATCGTATCCACAATTTCAGGGCTTAAAGACTCAATTGAAATTAAAGTATTACTTAAGAAGACGCTGTTTTATACGCTGCTTACAACCATTATAGCTGCATTTGTTGCGCTATCTTTCTATTTATTCATAGATCCAGTAAGAAAAAATTTCATAAGTAACACAATAGAAAGTGTGAGTGACAGCAACCACAATTACTTCTCATACTTAAAATCACTCATTCCATCAAATTTTGTGCAAGTTTTTCTTGAAAATAACGTTATTGGCAGCATATTGATTGCTTTTTTGATGGGTGGAGCTATTATTTCGCTCTCAAAAGAAAAACAGGATATATTACACCAAATATTCTCTGCACTGTTTGATACACTTCTTAAAATTGCTCAAGGGTTGTTAAAGTTTATTCCTCTTGCTGTATGGTCTTTTATCACATGTTTTTTATACGAGTTAAAAGGTGGCAGCGAATTCCATAGTCTTTTTTGGTATTTTGCTTGCATAATGTCTGCAAATTTCGTGCAAGCATTTGTGATTTTACCACTACTCATGTGGTATAAAGGTATATCACCAATTCAGACGCTAAGGGGAGTTATGCCGGCACTCATACTGGCATTTTTTTCTAAATCATCCAGTGCGACACTACCGACAACCATAGACTGTGTGCAAAATCAGCTAAAAGTGCCAAAGAAATTGTCATCTTTTATTCTACCAATATGTACAACTATCAATATGAATGCGTGTGCTGCATTTATTTTAATCACAGTGATGTTTGTTGCGGAGATGAATGGGCACACATTTTCCTTAAGTGAGATGTTCATATGGATTTTCTTAGCTACAGGAGCTGCAATTGGCAACGCTGGAGTGCCGATGGGGTGCTATTTTATGGCAACTAGTTATTTGGTATCAATGAACGTTCCTTTGTACATTATGGGGCTGATTTTACCTATTTATACAATCATTGATATGTTTGAAACTGCAATAAATGTTTGGTCTGATGTCTGTGTAACGCAGATAATTAATAAAGAATGTAAAACTTAGAATGATACTAGACAATCCGATAATAAAAGAGTTTGAAGAGGCTGGTGCGATTTTGCACGGACATTTTGTACTCTCGTCAGGGCTGCACAGCAACACTTACATACAATGCGCTAAAATTTTTGAAAATCCAAGCAGAGCAATGAAGGTTTGTGAGCTATTGGCAAATAAAATAAGAAAAGAGCTTGTTGAACCCATAGACTTAATACTATCTCCTGCAATTGGTGGAATAATTGTGGGTTATGAGATTGGTAGACAGCTTGGAATCCGAACAATATTTTGCGAACGTGTTAATGGTAAATTTGAATTACGCCGTGGATTTGAGATTAAACAAGGTGAGAAGATATTACTAATTGAAGATGTGATTACCACAGGTAAATCTTCACTTGAAGCAGTAAAATGTGCAGAAGAGAAGGGAGGTAAAGTTGTTGTTGAAGCTTCTTTGATAAAGAGAAGTAGTGAAACAAAACTACCTTTTTCTATTATATCTTTGATTGAACTGAACATTCAAAACTATAGCGAGAAAGAACTGCCAAGTGAGTTAAAACAATTACCCATAACGAAACCTGGGAGTAGAGAATATTTAACAAAGTAATTCTATATAGTATATTTTCTCTTGGTTTAGCTAAGGGTTTTATGGGTTTTTTAAATTTTGCCCATAAAACCCCTTTCATGATTAAAAATACACTAAATCTTGGTTTTCACATGTTTCATCTCGTGCAGCAGAAAACAATAAGTCTGCACTCTCATTCAAACTATTTGCAGCAGTCTTTAAAACTTCAGATTTTGCTTCTATAAGTTCGCATTCAATCTTGTCTATTCTTGTATCCAAATCCCTATGTGCATTTTCGATTAACTTATTCATTTCATATTCTAGAAATTTGCTTGATTTTTCACTTTGTTCAGTGAGGAAATCACCTATTTTGCTTGTGATTTCAGGTTTGATAAGACTTTCAATTTTTTCTTCAGTGTATTTTTTTACTGCTTCTTCTACCTGAGTTTTTATTGTCCCAAATTTGGGAGAAAAACCCTGGACTTGAAGTCCATCCTTTTAAGAATATAATTTAAAGGTGAAAAATCTGAAAGAATGTGGAATATTATAGAAAAAGCAGTCACTCTGTATATATATCACATAGTGTGGATAACAAAATATCGATATCCAGTACTAGTTGGAGATATTGGACAGAAAGCTAAAGAAGTTGTACAAGAAGTATGTGCAAATAATCAAGTAGAAATTATCAGAGGTAGAGTTGCGTCAAGTCATGTACACGTATACGTTTCTGTACCCCCATACTTAAGTATTAGTAAGTTAGTGCAGTTAATAAAAGGAAAAAGTTCCAGAAAAATCCAGCAAAACTTTCCAGAGCTAAAAAAGAGATATTGGGTTGTGGGCAGTAGGCTAGTTTGTCAGGACTAGCGGAAATGTAACTGACGAAATGATAAAAAATTATATTGAAAATCACTCTAAAAAAGAAGATAAATTTGGTGACTTTCAAGTCGAAAGTTAGCATTCTATGCTCTCTCTCAATCTTTGGATTTTAATCCATAGTGGTTGAATTCTGGCTTTAGCAAATCTGCAACTTCTGGTCCTACTTTTTTCACTGCTTTTTCAGCTGCATTTTTTGCTGCTTTTTCAGCGTTTGCTTCTACTGACTTTACTGTCTTATCAATTGAAGTCGATATTTTTTTTTCTATTTGATTAGCTTTTTCGCTAGCTATTTTGTTAGCTTTTTCTTCAGCTAAAGTTAGCATTTTTCCTTCTATTTTTTTTACTTCATCTTGAGCTGCTTTTCTAGCTTCTAGTTTTAAATCGTTACCCATTTTAGATATTACTTGATTCGCAGCTTCTTTTGCTGTTTTGCTTATACCAAGAATTTTATCAAACATTCCTGCACGATACACTTGAGAGCCGAAGTTTGATTCGTCAGCCAAATTTTTGTAATTGTATTCTTTCATAATGTACTCCTTAATTTAAAAACTATACTAACATTAATATACAAGTACAAAAATTATATTAATATTAGTATTGCTTTTCAGGGCAGTAGTATAAATTTATAGTACCTTTTGAAAAAATTCATGACTTGACGGCAAAGAGCATTATATTGGTATCATGACTGACTTGGAAAAGATGAGAGAAAAACTGCAAAATCAAATTAATTATCATAATATCTTATATTATCAAAAAAGTAAGCCAGAGATAAGTGATGCTGAATATGATGAACTGAAAAAAAAGTTAGCTGCAATAGAGCCAGAAGCTTATGCAACACAAGATAGTGTTGGTGCTCCGCCTGATGAGAGATTTTCTAAGGTGGAACATCAAGAACCTATGCTTTCTCTTGAGAATGCTTATGATGAGCAAGGTGTAGAAAAATTTTTGTCTAAAATAAAGAGATTTTTAATTGCAGATGAAATAGAGATATTATGTGAGCCAAAAATTGATGGATTGTCATTTTCTGCAATTTATGAAGATGGGAAATTTGTTAAAGCTGCAACTCGAGGTGACGGTTTTGTAGGAGAGGATGTAACTCACAATGTTGCAACAATAAAAGGCTTTCCTAAGTTTTTACAAGATGTGCAAGGAAGACTAGAAGTAAGGGGTGAAATATATATCAGTAACAGCGACTTTTTAAAGTTAAATGAAAATAATGAATTCGCTAATCCTCGAAATGCAGCTGCTGGTTCTTTAAAGCAATTGAATGCGAACATTACAGCAAAAAGGCCTCTTAGATATTTTGCTTATTCTTTAATTGGTGGAATAGAGAAAAGTCAAAGTGAAGTACTAGAAAAACTTGAGAAACTTGGTTTTTGCGTAAATGAGCATCGTTCCTTAACAAGTAGTTTGAATGGAATGCTAAAGTTCTATAACGAGATCTATGATTGTCGTTATAACTTGGATTATGATATCGATGGGATAGTCTATAAAGTGAATGATTTGGTGCTACAAAGTCGTCTGGGAAGTACACACAAAGCGCCACGCTCAGCGCTTGCATATAAGTTTTCTGCGATTTATGCGAAGACAAAGTTAAATAAAATATTTATACAGGTTGGTAGAACGGGGGTTTTAACTCCAGTTGCAGATTTGGTACCAGTTAATATTGGCGGAGTGCTAGTTAGCAGAGCAAGTCTACATAACCAAGATGAGATAAAACGTAAAGATATAAGAGAAGGAGATGTTGTAACAATTAAAAGAGCTGGAGATGTAATTCCTCAAATTGTCAAAGTAGATGAAGGTTCTCGTCATGCAAATATGCCTGAATTTGTGTTTCCTGACATATGTCCTGAATGTGGTAGTAAAGTGCAGATTGAAGGAGTTGCAGTAAGATGTCCTGAAGAATTTAATTGCAAGGCTCAAATAGTAGAAAAACTAAAACATTTTGTGTCAAAAGATGCATTTGACATTGTTGGCCTTGGTGAAAAACAAATAAAGTTTTTTTATGATCTGGAACTAATAAGACAAATTCCAGACATTTTTATTTTAGAGGAAAGATTAAAAGAGTTTTCCTTAAAAGAGCATCATGGTTGGGGCGAGAAGTCAATAGCTAATCTATTAAGTGCTATACAAAGCAGAAGAGTAATCTCTCTAGATAGGTTCATATTTTCTTTGGGTATCAGATTTATCGGCCAAGTTGTAGCAGAATTGCTCGCAAATTATTATGTATCTTATGATAACTGGTATAATTCGATGTCATCAAATGATGTTGAGTTGGTAGGTATAGATGGTATAGGAGAAAAAGTAGCTGAATCTTTAAAATCGTTTTTTTCTCAGGAACGTAACATTAAAATGTTAAATGATCTTACTGCATATCTGCAAATTCTTCCCGTGAGCTCCAACTCTAGCGATTCTTTTTTGAATAACAAAATTATAGTGTTTACTGGTAAGCTACGTGCTATGAGTAGAGGGGAGGCAAAAGTAAGAGCTAAAGTTTTAGGGGCAAAGATCAGTTCAAGCCTTTCTACTAAAACTGACTATTTAATTGCAGGAGAAGATCCAGGTTCAAAATATAAAAAAGCAATGGAATTGGGTGTGGAAATTTTAGATGAAGAACAGTGGAACAGATTGTGCTAAACTGTACTAGACACAACTTAATCTGACAGCAACGAATTAACTGATAGAAGAATTGAAAACTAATATCAGACTCTTATTTAATACAATTGAAGGTTCTGTCGCATCTATAAATTGTGGTACAAGAAGATCGTTAAACTGGGATTATGGGAGTTATAGAGCAATTAGCATAGCAAAATTCTCAAAAGTAGAAACATTATCATTAGCCCCGATAATTTGTCTTTTTTGAATCATACGAATATTTTCTATGCCGGTAATGGTAATCTTTGCGGAGTGGAAGCTCTTAAAACCAAGCATTGGCTTTATTCGTTTTTTGATAAATCTA
This sequence comes from Wolbachia endosymbiont of Kerria lacca, assembly GCF_051602725.1. Taxonomy (NCBI): domain Bacteria; kingdom Pseudomonadati; phylum Pseudomonadota; class Alphaproteobacteria; order Rickettsiales; family Anaplasmataceae; genus Wolbachia; species Wolbachia endosymbiont of Kerria lacca. The sequence goes on along the minus strand of NZ_CP192272.1, from coordinate 539,356 downwards.
TGATCTTGTTCGACAATATTATTTAGATATTTTATTTGAAAAACCATGATTCTACAATCTTCAGAAATTTCTGTATTCAAATCATCAAGAGCAGCAGTATTACTGCCGCTTTTATCAATTACTACTTTCTCAGGAAGGTTATTCTCTCTAAAGGCTTTACGAAAGAACGCAAGTGCCGCAGACTTGTCTCTACGAGCACACAACAGAAAGTCTACAGTATTACCAATAGTGCTCTGTATAGATAAACCCATTTGCCGTTTAATTTAACGTAGATCTCGTCCATTCTCCAGCTACTGCCAAGCTGCTTCTTCCTTTTCCTTACCGCTTCATCTATCAGTGGCACAAATCTGATAACCCACCTTTGTAACGTAGCATGATCAATTTTTGCTCCCCTTATACTCAGCATTTCTTCCAAATCTCGATAGCTCAAAGAGAATCTACATTTCATATATACAGATAACATTATTATCTCTGCTGAAAAGCTAAATCCTTTGAAATATGGCAATAATTTTGAACTAATACGAAACATCTTTGCTTTTTTTTTAGATGATCATATCACTTCTTTTCTACTTTCCTACAAATGTTACATACCAGGATTTATAGATGCGACAGAACCTAACGATCTTCTTGTACCTGTATTAAACAAGACTTGATCTGACACTTTAAAAAAGTAAGTTATAAAATAATAAAAGAAAGGAGTGTTAGATATGAGTACGATACAAACAAAAATACTAAAACCAAAGTTAGGGTTATTAGAACTAGCAAAGCAATTAGGTAACGTATCACAAGCGTGTAAGGTGATGGGTTATTCGCGTGATACATTTTATCGATTTAAGGAGTTATATGAAAGTGGGGGAGAAGGAGCATTACATGAAATAAGTAAGAAAAAACCCCTATTAGCAAACAGAGTTTCCGAAGATATAGAAAGGGCAATAATTGGCATAGCTACAGAATTTCCAGCATATGGACAACAAAGAGCTGCAAATGAGCTGAGAAAAAGGGGTGTAATAATTTCCGAAGGTGGCGTAAGATCTGTATGGCTAAGAAATGACATTGAAACGTTCAAAAAAAGACTTAAAGCCCTTGAAGCAAAGGTTGCACAAGACGGCATAATTTTAACTGAAGAGCAACTTGCAGCATTGGAAAAAGTTAAAGAGCAAAGAGAAGCTCACGGTGAAATTGAAACAGAACATTCAGGTTATTTAGGGTCTCAAGATACTTATTACGTAGGCAATATCAAGGGCGTTGGGCGCATTTACCAGCAGACTTTTATTGATACATATTCGAGAGTGGCTTTTGCTAAGCTTTATACAGATAAAACTGCTATTACCGCTGCCGACTTGCTGAATGATAGAGTAATACCATTTTTTGATGTACAAAACGTGCCATTATTGCGCATTTTGACTGATAGAGGTACAGAATATTGTGGTAAACCAGAAAATCACGCTTATCAGCTTTATTTGGGAATTGAAAATATTGATCATTCAAGAACTAAAGCCAATTCACCACAAACTAATGGCATATGCGAAAGGTTTCATAAAACTATGCAAGATGAGTGTTACAATATTATCTTTAGAAAGAAAATCTACAGTTCTTTAGAAGATTTGCAGATAGATGTTGATCATTGGTTACGCTCTTACAATGAGACCAGGCCTCACTCAGGTAAATATTGCTATGGTAAAACGCCTATGCAGACTTTTCTTGATAGCAAACACATTGCTTTTCAGAAAAATATTAGTAACGTTAAACAAGAGACTGATATTAGTTTTCAATTCTTCTGTCAGTTAATTCGTTGCTGTCAGATTAAGTTGTGTCTAGTACAGACCATGGATATGATGAGCAAGGTAGACAAACTCAAAGTGAAACCATATTTGAAATCTGTGATTTAAACACCTTAAATAATCAACTAGGACAATTTAAGGGTTACGTAGTTAATGGCGAAACAAGGCCTCTAACTTTAATTATCAATTTAAGCGCAGGACATTGGGTTACATTAATTGTTCAACATAAACTAGGTCATTACTACGCATATTACTCTAACTCATTAGGAGATAAGATTCAGGACAATGTTGAATCAGCCCTTAGGAATAAAATTAGTGCTAACGTTAAAATATTTGATTTAAAAATCAAGCAACAGGTAGATGGTAATAACTGTGGAATATTCTCATTGTTAAATGCTAATAAGATTAATGAATTATTAAAAGATAACAAGCCTCTCGACGAGGTGTATAGAGCTATAAGAGAAATAGAAAGTCCCAGTGATTTTTTGGTGGGTATGCGTAGGTCTTTTTCAGGGGAATTAAAGAAAGATTCTGAAAGACTTAAAACTAATATAAGAGATTTTGCATTAGGTCATAATATAGATATTAGAGAAATAAGTGATAGTGATATTAACCAGCCAAGTCAATCAAACTTAAAAAACAGTCAAGAGCTGGATCAATTATTCCGCAAAGCTATTGACAAAGGTTACATAAGAATTGCGGCATTTGCTGTAAAAATTGGAGTTAGTAATGATGTCATTCAAAATCTTAGCAATGATGAAAAGGAAAATTTCAAAAAATATATGGAGAAGCATGATCAACAATTTTCCCGAGATCATCAAGAAATCATAAATCTTCTGAAAGTTGAAGAAAGATCTGCATCAAGTAGACAACAATCAAGCAGTACCTTAGGACAACAGAAAAACAGAGAAAAACCTGTGGATCCAGCTAAATCAGATCGAGGACCATCAGAAAGTAGAATTGAGAGGTCTGATAGTCAAACTCAACCAGGATCCTCAAATGCTAATCAAGGTAATCAGCTAGATAATGCTCAGCCTGTATCAAGACAACAGTCACCAGGTTTGTCAGGTGATAGGTTAAAGAGATCTGATAATGATCCTAATCAGGCAGCCTCTTCTCAGCGATCTTCTCCTGACATTGATAGTGATGATGAAAGATAAAAAAATACGGAGCTATTTTCTGCTATAAAGAATGATAATATGCAAAAAGTTCAGGAGCTGCTGAAAGCAGGAGTAAAGGTTAGCATTATTGATAAAAATAATAAAGATAATACCCCTTTACACTATGCTATTGAAAGGGAAAAAGAAGAAATAGCTAAAAAACTACTGCAAGAGTGGAAGGCAGATATTAATGTTAAAAACAATAAAGGTGATACTCCTCTACATGTTGCTACTTCTAAAGGTAATAAAGAACTTGTGCAATTGCTTGTAAGTAAAAAGGCAAAGACTGATATCATAAATAATAATAATGAGACTCCATTAGATATTGCTAAAAAGCATGATACACCTAATGGACAAGATATTGTGCAAATATTAAAACCACATATTCAGTCAAACCTACAAGCTTCTGCTCGACAACCATCAACACAACACAAAAGAACTAGAACTGATTCTGAAGAAGTTGAATCAGAAGACAGTAGTCATAAAATGCCAAGAACTTCTCTTCAAGCAGCAGAAGAGTCTAGAGGAAGAAAAAGGACGCAAAATGAAGAGAATGAATTAGGAGCTGGTCAAGTAAAGAAGCTAAAGACTTCTGAAGGATATCGTGCTTCAGGGTTAAAAACATCTTTTCATGGTACTGTTTACCAACTAAAACTATTGATGCTCTTTTTAAAGCGTGGATTAGATCAAGGGTATTCTTTTAATTTAGCAACAGAAATGGATGCAGCCGAAAAGTTTGATGATGTAGTCTTTCAATATACCGAAGGTGGTGAAGAAGTATATCGCTTTTTGCAAGCTAAGCACAAACAGGATGATAATAAAAAAATTACTGTTAATGATTTACTCACAGAACAAGATGATGAATTTAGTCTACAAAAATATTTTATTTCTTATCGTAAAATTAAGCAAAATCCAGAGTTTTATGATCAAAGTGATGAATTAAAAGACTTTGTTATTTGTACAAATATTGACTTAGGCGATGATTTGCAAAATAGTTTTGAAAGAGTGCAAGATGAAGATGGCATTATAGATATAAAGGTAGAAAATAACAGTAAAGAGCCTAAGCGCTTAAAATTCAGGAAAGGTGGCTCTCTTACAAAAGAAAGCTTGACTTCTATATTCATAGAGGTTTCAGACTTAAAAAGATTAGCAAAAAAGTTAGCTGAGTATGTTTTTGGTAATAACAATAAGACTATAGGTTTAAAAGATGATCTTTTCAAGAAATACCATGGAGCATTAGCAGAGAGAGTAATTGATATTCAAACTAAAAAATTTAAAGAGGATTTTGTAAGTGGAAGCTCTAATTTACCTAAAGAAGTTAAGGAATTTAGAAAGGTTTTATTGGAGAAAAGTGGATTATCAGAAGAAGATTTTGAGAGAGACCTAAAAACTAAAAATCTTAAAATATCTGATACGTTTGGAAATGTATTGAATATAGAAGAAAATCCTCAAATTAACAGAAAAAAAACTTCTAATAACTCTCCTGATCCATCACAAGAACTTGCTGAACATATTGCTAATTTGATAGTTAATGGAAATATAGGTACTCCTATTAAAATTGAACAAAGGGCTAATATTATCAAGGAAAATATTGCTAAATTAATAGGACATATATTCGTAGAAACGGAAGATGGTGGTAAAAAGAAATTTAGACAAGGGTTTTTAAATGGTGATGAATTACCTGGAAACCTCAATGATTTTAGAGAAGGATTAAAAACAGGTCTGTTAAAAGGAATACAATTTAGTCACCTTGGTCAGTATGAATTTGAAATCAATGTTCGTGCTTGCACAGAAAAAGATTATGAAGAGTATAAGAAAGATAAATACTACTTTGAACTCCCTATACCAAATGATAAAATAAGGGATGAAGAAATAGATGACTTTCTAGACAAATTAGTATTTGCAGTTAACCAGCCTAATGAAGTTGAACTGGGTAATATCATTGAAGCTGAGATGGGCGAAGAGAAGGATATTAACTTAATTGATAGTGAAATCATAGCAAGTAAGTTTCAGAAAGATATGCTAGATTGGATGAAAGAAAAGGGAGGACGCTTTCTTAGTTATAAAGATGGTGAAAATTTTTTTAAAGAAGCAAAGCAAAAACTTTCTAAATTAGTGTTAATCGGTCCCACCTTAGAATATCGTGCTAAAATTGAAGAGTTTGGTATTGCCTTTAGCGAAGAACCATCAGGGCTAAGTAATTTCTTAGCTTTTAACAAAAGACAAATTTTTAACTTAGTTAACCCGCATAAGACTATATTAAGTTCGATTAAGGTATGTCAAACTTTAAAGGGCATTTCTCATTACCAAAAAGATGATAGCCATATTTTCATACGCTTAAGCTCTCTTTTGTGTATACAAGATCGTGCAATAGAAGCTTTTAAGTCAAATGACTTACTGATAATTGAATGCGACTATACAAATAAAGCAGAACCTAACCAAGATGAATTATACAATCAATTATCCTCAATAATGCAGTCTAATAGTAACAAAAAAGTTATTCTCATTACTCGAGAGCAAGATCCGCTAGCTGCTAAATTTAAAAAAGATTGTTCTGATAAATACATTGAAAAAAGAGATGAAAAGAATAGCTTAATTGATCTTACTGATGATTCGCAACAAAAACTTCTAGAAGGAGGAAAAGTTATATTCCAAGGAAAAGAAGTAAGTTTAGGTACATTAGTAGATGATGTGTCAAAACATCTAATAGATGGAGAAGTATTATCTAAGCTTATTAATAAGGAGAAGATAGAGATAGGCAAAGCACTCATAGATTCAAATTATGAGGATATTAAGGATTATTATATTCCACGAACATTTAATCGCCAAGTAAAAATTAGGCAAGATTTTGCAAAAAGATCTGAGTTTCTTGTGATTGATAGCAGTCAAGTAAATGATCAAAACCTTAAAGAAGGTAAAGATATAGTATTAATTTCTGATGCAGTTGAGGGTTTTAAGAATTTATGTGAGAATCACAAAGAACGTAATATTCATTGGCTCAAACAGGAGGGAGATGATTTGATATGGAAGCAATCTTATGGTGCTTTATCTAAGTTACGTGATTTTATAGATACAAATGAACAAGCTATTCAGGAGTATAAACCAGAGAAAATTACAGATATAAAAGACAGAGTAGTCATTATTTCTGCAGAACCTGGTATGGGTAAGTCTACTGTACTGAATCCTTTAGCATTAAAGACAAAAGATTCTTTATGGGTTATAAGGATTAAATTGTTAGATTATTCAACTGAATTAAAAATAGAAACAGAGAAGAAAACAAAACTTAACGAGGCAGAAGCTATAAGATTCCTATACAGGATTGTAGGTTTTCAACTCTTTCAAGAGCAAAAAGAAGAAACAACAGAAAGGAAGGAAAAAAGGGAACAAACGATAGAAAAGGTTCTCAGTGCTATAACTGTAAAAGACAGTGAAGCCAGTTTGGAAGGTGCAGGGGAAGAAATTAAGGGTCTTAAACTATTAGAAATAAGACTATTTAATAATTTTTACAATCAGGACAAGATTGTTTTACTGTTTGATGGGCTTGATGAGATTAGTCCTGATTATACAGAAAAAGTTATTGAGTTACTGCAAGTTCTAGAAAATTCTAAAGTAGGAAAGCTATGGATAACTACTCGTCCTTATAATTATGTTCAAGAAAAACTAGAAGATCAACTTAGTGTATTTTCATATTCATTAAAGCCACTTCTTCTCGAAGAACAGAAAGGTTTTTTAAAGAAATTTTGGAAAGAAAAGTTGAAACTTAATGAATTAGATGAGCAACGCTCAGGAGTTTTTATTGATGAATTACTAGATAAGCTTCCTAAATCCATAGGTGATAAAGATTTTATGAGTATACCGCTACATGCATTTATGGTTGCTGGAGTTTTCAAAGATATGTTCAAGCGTTTTTATGACTCTAATAAGCAGGAGCTTTCTGATGAACATAAAAGGAAAATTGAAGAGCAGGATTTGGTTACTTTATATGAGAGGTTTATTAACATAAAGTTTCGTGAAATTCGCTTTGGAGAGAAGAAGCCTGGTATGAATATTGATGATCCAGATATGAAAGGGATAGTTGAAGAAGAACACAAGAAATTTATAGAAGATCATATGAAATTAGCTTTATATGCAATCTTTAACGAAGATGAAGTAAAGGAATTGCTTTCTCAAGAGGAAATAGTAGAAGTAACTGAATTAATTGAAAAGATAAAGCAAGCAAAAGAAAAGGCAGGAATAATTGATAGAATTATTAATGATAAGCCTAGATTCGTTCATCTTACTTTTGCTGAATATTTTGTTGCCAGTTACTTTTGGGAAAGTTTTAAGTCAGTTCAGTTTGATAAATTTGAGGACTTTGTTGAGAATATTATAATTAAAAACCTAATTGAGGATGATAGTATACAACTTTCTAAGTTTCTTCAATTAAAAGCAAAAAAAGATTTAGAAAGCAACATCAACTTTCCTGATAAACAGAATAAGCTGAGAACCCTACTCACAAAGCTTCTTGATCAAATAAAACGATATGCTTATAATGGTAACGGTAAACAATCAACCAAACTGTTATTTGGGATAGTTGAGTTTTCGACAAAAGAAAAAAGTAATGTAGACGTTATTGAGAATAATGATCAACTAAAATTATTATGCGTATCTGCTGAAATGGGGTACATAAAACTTGTTAATATCTTAGAAACAAAACTTAATAAAGAATTTTTACAGAAAGATCTAAAATCTGATAAATGGTTCTATAGTCCCTTATGGTTAGCGGCTAAAAATGCTCACCTAGATGTTTTAGAAGTTCTCGTTAAAAAATTTTCTTATGATCCTAATTGGAAGGATAAGGATTGGAATACTTTAGTTCAACGTATATTTCAAAGGAGTGAATTTGATGTTCTTAGGTCTTGTTTAAAGCTAGATATAGTTGATGGTAAACCTTATGAAGATTTAAATAATGATCGACAAGAATTGCCGATAGTTAAAGTTTTTAGTAAAGTTGCTCCATCAGATGTAATTAAATTGTTAATAGAAAAGACTGATAGTAACCTTGTTAATAGATTTAAATTTCCTGAAAGTAGTGGTGAGATCTCCCCTATCGAATTTATTGCCGTACAATCCCTTAAATATGATAAAGAAATAACTGAGCTCGCTATAAAAAAGGGTATTGATTTCTCTAAAGTTATAAATTTATTGCTTTTTGAATATTCTTACGAGAGCTTAGATAGTCCTATAAATAAACTGAATTATGCTAGTTATAGTCAGCCTTCTTTTCATTCTGATAAAGAGTTTTTAAATTTATTTGAGAGAATCGAACTGTTACTAAAAGCTGGTGTAGGATATAATCATAAAGATATTCAATATTCAAAATCAACATTACAATATGCTGAGCAAATACACTACATACATAAGCTTTTATATGGAGTACATAAATTCCACACTCAGAAGATTGATAAAAGTAGTAATCCACTAGACACTATACTAAAACTAATTATTGATAATGTAGGTAGTTCTAATGATTTCGAAGGTTATGAATTTGTTAGGAGTAATAAAAAAGAAATATCTTTATTGCTTAATTACAAGGATAAATCATCCAAATATAATAAAGGAATAACTCTTCTACTAAGTAATATATCAGAACTACTTTTTAAGTTTTATGAAGATAGTAATGTTAATCTAGTAGAAAATGCCTTAGGTAAATTACGTGATTATATAACTAATGCTAAAGAAGAAATAGAGGCATTCAAACAGTACCCTGATAGCAAGGCACATAATAAAATTTTTATTGGTTATAAAGAGATGCTTGAATGTTATATACAGAGAAAAGATGAACTTAAATTTGAATTTCTTGATCTGCATGTGAAAGAATTACTGGAGAAGGTTCTAAAATTGTATATAAGACAAGATTATGAAATTAATGATGCGTTAAAAGAAGTAGAAGAAGAAGTATTAAGATTGAAAGAAATAATAAATAAGCTAAAAGAAAATTCAGGTCATAAAAAATATGAGACTGGAGAAATATTAGATATATTAGCTATAAAAAGCATAGATACAAATGAAGAATTACAAGATTTGATATCAAAAATCTATGAATGTGGTGGTATTAAATTATTGAGTCGAACTTGGTCGCATTTAAATAATATAGGTCAGCAAAGAATAATGGGAATATTAGGATTGATGTTCAAATTTGCTGGTCAATCATCAAAAATTTTTGAATTATTAAAGAAACTGGATGATTCATATAAAGCCCTTACTAAGGCTATTGAAAATAAAAACTATCAAGAGATAGATAATATACTACAAAATGTAGAATCTGATTTCATAAAAGCAGTCATTAATGGTCAAGATGATGAATATGGCTCACCACTACACTATGCTGCTTTTAAAGGCGATGTTCAAGTGACCAAAATCCTTTTAGAGAGTGGAGCAAATCCTAATCTTAATATGCAAGGAAGTGGTATATTATTAAGTACTGCAGATGAAACCCAGAAATATGAAGATTGGGAACATGACTATCAAGGTTTGACACCATTACACTATGCAGCAAAAAATGGTCACAAGGAGGTTGTTAAGATTTTATTGCAAAACAAGGCTGAGGTTAATGCTGAGACTACTGATAAAGGTTGGAATGAAGGTTGGACACCATTACACTATGCAGTACAAAATGGTCACAAGGAGGTTGTTAAGATTTTATTGCAAAACAAGGCTGATGTTAATGCTGAGACTACTAATCAAGGTTTGACACCATTACACGTAGCAGCACAAGATGGTCACAAGGAGGTGGTTGAGATTTTATTGCAAAACAAGGCTGAGGTTAATGCTGAGACTACTGATAAAGGTTGGAATGAAGGTTGGAATGAAGGTTGGACACCATTACACTATGCAGTACAAAATGGTCACAAGGAGGTTGTTAAGATTTTATTGCAAAACAAGGCTGATGTTAATGCTGAGACTACTGATAAAGGTTGGACACCATTACACGTAGCAGCACAAGATGGTCACAAGGAGGTGGTTGAGATTTTATTGAACAATGGTGCTAAGGTTAATGTTGAAGATAACTCTGGAAAAACTCCTCTGGATTCTATTGGTAAGGATAAGCGTATTACGAAATTCCTACTAGAAAATGGAGCTGATGCCACTCAAGTTACTGGAGATAGTGATTATAAAGAGATAGTGGATTTAATAGAAAAATATACGAGAGGACGGCAAGAGACTATGCAAGGAGGGGGTGAGGTTTCAGCAGGAGGATGTTTATCGGGGGAACCAAGCACAAGTGCAAAAAGGAGGAAAAGAGAAGTTAGTGGCGAAGAATGTCTATTCAGCTGGAAAGACGTAGATGAATTTAATGAGGAGAAAGATGAAAAAAGAGATTTTAGTAAGATTAAGATAGATGGTGAAAGGTTTGTTAGTTACATTAAAGGTTTACCAGAAGAAAAGCAGAGTCAGCTAATTCAGCTAGCAAGTGGGGTAAAAGTTACTGGTGAATCTCAGAGTTTGGTTAATAAGCTCATTAGTAATCAAAAAGTCATGAATCATCTCTCTAGAGTAGGAAAAATCTCAGGTATGACCATGCATGGAATGATGGCTAAAAATGTTCTCGCTGACTTTCTAAATGCTGATTATCAAGGTGTGGCAGTCAATGTTGGTTTCATCGCTGGTGGTCAAGCGTTTGCTAAAGTTGCTGAAGCTGCGTCTCTTAAAGGACTAAAACTAGCTGAAGAGGGAAAATTATTGATTGGTCAATCTCTAAGAGCAGCTTCTCCTTTCCTTGCTCGCGGTACTTCTGCTTTTGTTGTCTATGATCTAGTAAATCAGATAAAAGCTTTTAAAAATGGTACCGAAGAAGCACTAGTCGGTGTAGTAGGAGATAGCATTTATTTGGGGGTTGATGCTGCAGAGATCGGTGTGGAGGTAGCTGAATCTTTTGGCGTACTGGAGGGAGTATCAAGTGTTACTGGTCCTATTGGAGCCGCAATTGGCGCTACAGTATTTGTTGGTACTGATATTTATATGGCGGTGAAAAGGGTTGATAAAATTGATCAGGTTATTCATCTGACTGGGAATGAAAAGTTTGTTGAAGGTTTACGTGCGTTTATAGGTATTAAGCCTGAACAATATATAGAGGAGCTCATGGAGAAAAAACAGCTTTATAACCAATTAGTGAAGCAAGGACTTGAGTATTTAAAGGGCAACGCTGATATTCAAAGCTATGTGTTCCCTACTGGTAAGTCAGTTGTAGATTCTTGTCGTAAAGTGCCAGAAGAGGTAAATACGTATGCTATTGCAGGATTCACAGGCGCACACCTTACATTTACACGTCATACCGAAAAATGCACAACTAAGTTTGAGATAGATTTAGAAAGTATAGTACTACTTGATAGAAAAAGAACAGATATAAAATGGAGCAGAGCAAGACCGGATGATTTAAATGAAGGTCGAGTGTTTTGTCTGCCACAGGGAAATGATGAGCCTGCGCCGAATTATGGATCATATTTATGTGAAAATGCAATTGGTATATTCGCAAATAAAACAGGAGATCATACTTTAATTAATCTAGGAGAAGGTAAGGATTATGTAAAAGGATTTTTAAACAGTCCAAATATCTTTGTGGTGAATGACGGCTATAAGAAATTTACTGGGGGTAATAAAGATGATCTTTTTATCCTAATGGGAAATACCATTGAAGGAATGTTATACGGAGAAGGTGGCATTGATACCTTAGATCTGAGTGAATTTGCTCAAGAGGCTGTAAATGTCAACGTTTATTTGAATGCGAGCATTGGATATATCACATATGGGGATTCTCTTAGAAATGGACCTGATGTTCTTAGAATGGTTAAAATAGAAAGGGTTCTTGGTAGAAAAGCTAAGTCAGAACTTATATTTAGTTCATGTGATACACAGTTTTTAGATGGACAAGGCAGCGCTGCAAATAGTTCTGATGTTATAATAATAAAAAATGAAGTAGAAAATAACGTCTGCACTCATAAGGTACAAATTGTAGTCAGACCTAATACTAATATTCGAAATCAAGCTCATAAAGGAGAGTTTAATTATGTTATCTTGCCTGGAAAGGGGGAAGCAGTGGTTAATATATCGAGTTTGTTAGATGGTACACCAACTGATAGACATGACTTCTTCTTTAATTCTACGATTTCTGATCTTATTGGAATATACGTTCAAAATGTTAGTCAAGTTTTCAACCACACAGTAAAGAGTGTTACTTTTAGCTTCCTATCTGCTGAGGATAAGTTAGAAAGTTCGTTTGATAATCAATCGAACAGAGAAAGGTTTAATTTAACTATTTCAGATATTCCAGTTGATGCCTCTTATAGAATTAGTAACGGAGCTCAAATAAAGATGGGAAGAGGAGGTAACATGTACATGCTAGAAAGTACTAATAATTCTAGTGAAGAGGTGATAAGAGACTATTTACCTGTAGCGAATAGAATAAGTAGAATGTCATTTTTTATACAATCACTTTTAAGTAATGAAACGGTAGTAATAGGAAGTGGAAATCGTGAAGTAATACATAGCAATCCGGCTTATAGAAGTCATTTAGTAGGCAATGGAGGAGAAAATGTATATGTAATTGATTCTGAAACTAGAGAGGTTGTTATTCATGATGTTGATGAGGAGAATTCAATAGATACGATTGACTTAAGAAATGTGGTAAAAAAAGGTAATTGTGAATTAAAAGTAATTAGATTCGAAAATGATTTGTTATTGAGAGCAACGATAAAAGAACAAGCTGAGTATTGTACTGTGAGGTTAAAAGATGGAGTAGAGAGGTATAATAAGACGCATGTAATAGTAGAAAATGTTCCGATGAGAATCAGCTTTGATAATAATGAGTGGAGTTTAAAACCACAGCCTTTGATGTTTGAAAAGGATAAAGAAATTATTTTAGTAATTGGTCAAGATGTGGAGGAAGGTAATGAAATTATTACACCGAGAAAAGGAGGGAATTATAAGTTTGTTCGTAGTAATGGTAATGATCTAATGATAACAAATGCTTTTGACTCTAGTATTACTAAGAATGATCTCTGCACTATTACAATGAGTAAGTTCTATGAAGAACCTAAAATGGCAACATTATCAATAAAGTTTGCTGATAAGGAAATAATTCTAAAAGAGCATCAGGAACAAATAAGTAGTGCAAGAAACGTGAATGTTGTGAAAAAAGAACATGAGGATCAAGTCTATAATGATGTCTTCAATCATACAAAAAGCAGTCCAGAAGTTATTATGTTATCTGATCAACCTGTAACGCACAGACATAGGCATAGTAGACATAGAGAGCAAGCTCGTCATCGTAGGAGTACAAAAAGTAGCAGCACAAGACCAACTGGGTGGATAAATGATTTGTTTGGCTGGGTAAAAAGCTCTGTGAGTGGATTGTTAAGTTCTAAACCTGAGAGCACTCCAAGTCCAATCTCACAAGTAGATGCAAGAGTGGATGTAAATGGTACGATAATGTTACTTGACGTGTTTATTAGAAAAGTTACAGGTCAAAAGTATATTTCTACAGTAGATCATTCTATATCTCCACTAGAGGCACAGGGGTATGCACTCAATATTACAAAGGAATTTGAGGAAGTAGTAGAGCAAGCTGGATTAAAAAGTGGTGTATCAATGCATCGATTAAATATTGATTATATGGGAATGCAGAAAGAGATTATTAGAAAAGTCATGAGTGGTAAATTCAATGAAATTTCAGGGATTTTAAAATCGTATGTAGAGAAAGCATGTCCTGATGAAGAAGCTGGTAAATTAAGTCCGAAGAAATTTGAAAAGTTTATGGCTACATTTAATAATAAGCTAGATGTATCACTAAATCAATCAATACATCAAATGCTACATGATGAAAATAACGTATTAAAAATGGATAATATAAAAGAATCGCAAAGCTTAGGTTTATCTGGACCTAAAACTAGGTTAGATGATGTGTTAATTGCGGGCAATGCCATAGAATTAGTCGCTGGAAGAAGGTAGTAGACTAAAAAGTTTCTTCCTTAAGTTGTGTAATATTAGCCTGAGGAAGGCCAGTTGTCTGGGAAATGACATCAATAGAAATGCCAGCCTTAAGTAGGTTTTTTGCAACTTCGATTTTTTCTTCTTGTCTACCTTCTTGTCTACCTTTTTGAGTAGCATCATCGAGTTTTTGTTCCAGGATAGCAGCTTCTTTCTGTAAATCCATTACCCTTTCTTCATAAGCTACAAGATCCTTCTCATTCCAATGAAACTTATCTAACTCATCATATGCTAGCTTTATTATCGGTGACTTTTCTGCTATTTTTCTTAAATCTTCATCAGTTGTTTCTTCTGCGTATTTGAAGAAAAATAGCCAACGATCTACTACATTTTCTAGCTGCTCTTCTTTACTCTTAGGAAACTTTGGTAACTCAATGAAAATAAATTGAAAATCTTTCAAATCATGCTCATTAGTTTTTTCATCTCTTATGGTATGGCTAGATATATAATCAAGCTTATCAGGAAATAAATTACAATTAGAAATAGCAATAAAGAAAACCTTCTTTAAATCAATGTACTTACCACCTTTATCAGCCTGCCTTGAGTAAGCCTTAGCAGCATATAATTGAGCCCGTTTTTCGAAGCCTTTATCACGAGCGAGTTGCATCTCAATCACGTACCTTGCCCCAGTAAAATCCCTGCACAGAACATCAACAATACTCTGCTTATCAGAGGCAATTTCAGGATCCATAATGGTGCTAAGGAATTCGACTTCTTGTATAGTATTTATTTCAGTAAACCCCAAAATATCATTCAAAAAGTGGATAAGGATGTTCTTATTTTTTTCAGTACCAAAGATTTTCTTAAATGTTAAATCTAATTTTGGATCGAGGAACTTAGAAAGAGCCATGAGAAAGTAAGTAAAAAAGCATTAATAATTATACACAATTCTGAAGAAATATTCAACTAAAATGCAAACATTTTGTATATCTTTATTTGGTAGTATTAACCTATATAATATTTATGGTAAATATCTCAATAAGGTATCAGATAGCACAAAAAGTAAAAAGCTGGAGGTTAAAGCGAGGCTATACTCAAAAAGATTTAGCGGGAAAAATCGGCGTAACATATCAAGTAGTACTACAATATGAAAAAGGAACACGTAAAATTTCGATTGAAAAGTTGTATGCTATAGCAGAGATATTGTCGATTGGTATTGTAGACCTAATTCCTGTATCAAATGAAAAAATCTGTTTTGAAGATGAGGGAGAGGAAATTAGTAAGAAAATATAAAAAGATTAATGATCAGGAATTACGTAGAATGTTTTGTTTACTAACCAAATTTGTTCAAGTTAGTGAGAAAAATAGTAAAAAAACGGAGAGAATAAAAATTGCAAAAGGTCTGGTTAAAGGAGGAGTTTCTGTTGATATTGTTGCAAAAACAATTGGTCTCTCTGCTGATGAATGTGTTGAAGAAAAAACGGGTTCTATCTACTACCAAATAGGAAAAAAGATAAAAGAATGGAGACTAGTGCGGGAATATACTCAGAAGGATTTAGCAGAAAAAATGAGTACAACACGTGATGAAATAAGCAATTATGAGCAAGGAAGAGTTGCTGTTCCACTTGATAAATTATATGCAATAGCAGAAACATTATCGATTAGTATTACAGATCTTCTAATAGAGGAAGGTAGTAAAGTAGAAAATGAACTACCAAATTTAATTGAAGAATACAAAAAGATTGAAAGTCAAGAACTACGTAATGCATTAATAAGATCTCTATTTGAAGGCATACGGATTTGCGAAGAAAAAGTGAAAAGAGCAGAAAAGATCAAAATTGCAAAAGACTTAGTAAAAAAAGGAATTTCTATCAATATTATTTTAAAAACAATAGGCATCTCTTTAGACGAAATTCAACAAATTTAAGTAAAAAAATCAGTATCTATTAACATCTTTACTTTTTAATGAAAAAATAAGTAAAAAAGATTGAAAAATTGATTTGACTTCACTCGGAAGCTATGGCTCTATGCCAATGCTGATAAAAAAACAGCAGTAAATATTTAAAAAAAGTTTGTTGTTAGTGAAGGGTAAATTATATGAATAAAAGTAAAGAAGAAATCGAATTCAGAATATTAGAAAGCAAAGGCAAAGCACTACTTGATCGTGAAATAATGGAAACATTTTTAAGTGCAGTACATGAAAGGCCACAAGCTCAAGAAATTGCTAAAAATCTGGTGAATACTTATACGGGAGTAGGAAGGATTTTAGGCCGAGAAATGGATGACCTGAAAGTCATAGAAGGAGTAACTGATTCTTCAATAGCAATGATTATGTGCGTTAAGGAAACACTAGAAAGGGTACTGAGAGAAAAGCTTAAGAGTGAGCCAATAATGGACTTACAAGGGCTAGTAGAGTACTTAAACGTAAGTATAGGCCACTCAGAAAGGGAATGTGTAAAAATACTGTACTTGAATAAGAGGCGCCAATTAATCGGAGAAGAATCCTATATTGGTGAAATGGAAAAAGCACCAGTATACATAAAGGAAATTACAAGAAAAGCATTAATAAAAAATGCAGCATTAATAATAATGTCACATAACCATCCTGGAGGAAGCTTAGAACCTTCAGAAGAAGATCAAGCAGTAACGAAGAGCTTAGCAGCAGCATGTAGTACTGTAAGCGTTAGATTGTTTGATCATATTATTATCACAAGTGCAGGCTATTTTAGCTTTAGAGAAAACGGATTGTTATAGCAGAAAGTATTTGCAAATCTACTCACTATAATTTATAATGAGTAATAGAGTGTATAATAACAAAGTTTTTGAAAAGTATTTTTAATAGTGAGGATAATATGGTTAATAAAACAATTGTACCTTTTAATGATAAAAAGGGAGGTACTTACGAATTAAACATTGATCTTGATAGATTATCGAAGGGTGAAATATCAAATGCTATTGTAGGAATTGGTCGTACTAAAGAGCAGTCCACTTTTGTAAGCAAAATTAATAAGGCTAAAAAGTCTCAAGAAATAGCACCTTTCCCTGGTAGAGAAGTTCGCGAAAACAAAATCAACTATGGAAAAGGACTTGACTACATATATGGTACAAAACCTTTAAATGATCAAGAAGATAAAAATCCATTTGCTTCAGCTTTGCAAAAAATAAAGCCAAGTATAAGCGAAAGCGAAAAGTTGAGTTGGTTTAAGAGTGCTGTGGTAGAGGCAAAAAACGTAAATGAATTGCACAAAACTATAGACCAAGTACTAGCCTCAGGAGCAAGAATAAATGCATATAACGATGGGGAATGGAGCATTGCAGAGTATGCAGTATTGGGTACACATTTTCATAAATTTGATAAGACTGATCGAAAAAAGATAATGCGTAAATTAATGCTAAACGGTGCAGAGTTTCATGATACTTTATTGGAGAATAAATTGATAGGTGAAATCTATAATGAGCTACAGCCAGAAGTTCAGCCACAGATAGATAAGCAACTAGAAGAACTAGAAAAAGCTGGCGAAAGTGCTGTTCAAGAAGGAGAATTAATAGATATCGAGATAGACAATACAACATCGTATATAGAATTTTCCGAAGATAGCAAGATAGAAGTAGCCAAAATAGTGAGAGAGTTAGGAAGTAATATTTTAAAAATTGGCAATAATGCAGTTGAGGTTAAAAGCGAGAAAGGAGATATAAGAAACTATACTGATATGTCAAATGGCAGCTCTGTCATGTTAGAGTTTCCTACGAGCATTGGTAAGCTAAATATTGTATTGTACCAAGAGGCAGATCAGGTGCAAGTGAGAGTAGAAAATAAGGAAATGTGGTCTAAATTACAAGAAAGAGGAGAAGAAATAGGAAAAAATTGTCTTTTTGGAGGAGTGAAACTTCAAGAAGCAGTAGAGAAAGGTAATTTCACTAGATGTGGCATATGGAGTGAAAAGCAGAAGGAAGTAAGTGAAAAATTGTTTTCATGGGCAGACAAAGTACGTGAAAATAGTAAAGAAACTTGTAGAGCACTTTAATTTAAAGGTTCCAGAGTCTGGCTATTATATCTGGAGCCTTTGAGCTATAATAGAAAATATTATATGCAAGGTTCTTTTTGTGGAAAAAAGTCTAGATTATAAAGTGGGAGAAAAATTAAAAAGCTGGAGGTTAGAGCGAGGGTACACTCAGAAAGATTTAGCAGAGAAAATTGGTGTAAAATACTGGGTGATATTGCAATATGAGAAAGGGAATCGTAGAGTTCCAATTGAAAGGTTGTACGCTATAGCAGAAGCATTATCAGTAAGTATTACCGATCTCATTCCTGCATCAAAGGAGAAAATCGGCTTTAAAAATGAGGAAGGAGAAATATTAAATCTAGTAAGAGAATATAAAAAGATTAACGATCATGAGTTACGTAGGATGTTTTGTTTATTAACCAAATTTGTCAAAGTTAGTGAGAAAAGTAGTAAAAAATCGGAAAAAATAAAAATTGCAAAGGGTTTGGTTAAAGCAGGAGTTTCTGTTGATATTGTTGCAAAAACAATTGGCCTTCCTGCTAATGAATGTGTTGAAGAAAAAGTTGGTTCTATCTACTACAAAATAGGGAAGAAGATAAAAGAATGGAGGCTAGTGAGAGAGTATACTCAAAAGGATTTAGCAGAGAAAATGAGTACAACCCGTGACGAAATAAGTAACTATGAGCAAGGAAGGGTTGCTGTTCCACTTGATAAATTATATGAAATGGCAGAGGCGTTATCGATTAATATTACGGATCTACTAATAGAGGAAGGGAGTAAAGTGAAAAATGAGCTACCTGATTTGATAAAAGAATACAAAGAAATTGAGAGCCAAGAACTACGGTATGCACTAATAAAGTCTTTGTTTGAAGAGATACGGATTTGTGAGGAGAAAGTAAGAGAGGTAGAAAGGATTAAAGTTGGAAGGGATTTAGTAAAAGGGGGAATTCCTATTGATATTATTTTGCAAATAGTTGGTTTATCTGCTGATCAAATTGGATGAAAATTTATTTCTAAATAAGGTATATATGTTTGTTTCTGTAAGAGATGTTAGTCCTATAAGTTACAAAATAGGGCAAAAAATGGAAAATAGCAGGTTAATTCGAGGTCATACTCAAATAGGATTAGCAGGTCAAATAGGTTTAACATACCAAGAGGTAAACAGCTATGAAGATGGGTATATTCCTATTCCAATTGAAGTACTATATGTAATAGCAAGAGTATTATCAGTTGACGTTGTAGATTTATTACCTGAACCAGTAATAGTAAGGGAAGACAGCTATGAAGACGAGGAAATACTCTATCTAACGAAAATATACGAGAATCAAAAGTTAGGCAAAATAGTACCTTCATTAGTCAGGTTTGTTCATATTAGCGAAAAAATTAATCAAGAAGAGGCAAGGTTGGAAATAGCAAAAAATCTAGTGAAAGAAGGGGTTTCAGTTGACATAATTTCCCAAGCAACCGGCTTATCTATTTACGAGTATGATAATACAGAGAGAGAAATCTGCACTGATTCTATATACTACAGAATAGGACAAAGAATAAGAGAATGGAGATTGATAAGGAGATATGCTCAAAAAGATTTGGCGGATAAAGTTGGTTTAACACTCAAGGAAATACACGACTATGAAAGAGGGTATACTGCTATAACATTTGATAAATTATATGAAATGGCAGAAGCATTATCAGTGAATATTAAAGTTTTGCTACCTGAAACAAATGAAGATAGTGAACTACTCAATTTACTCAGAAAAACTGAAGAGCAAGAATTAGTGAAGAAATTTTTATCTAGGGATATGAAGAATAGTAAGGAAAAAGTTAAAAAAATAGAAAAAATCAAAGTTGCGAAAAATCTAGCAGAGGCAGGTGTTGCTAGTGATGTTATTGTGCGAGCAAGTGGCCTAACTGCTGATGAGTGTGAAAATTGAATTGTGTTTAAGATATAAGTAAAAATAGTTAATATATTATCTATTCTAAACCCTTATTTAGCTCTGCAGAATTTTTTTTGCATTTCTACGTATCAAGATAAAACATCACAGAATTTATCGACTACTTTTTGATTTTCCTCTATCATTGCATTTGCTTCTTGCTGAAGAGATTTGATATTTTTTGATGTAATATTATCCATGTCAGGTGATGCTATTTTTAATTGCGATTGTATTCGTATATATTTATCACCTATAACTTGATCCAACTGATAATTTACTGCATCTAAACTTGAAGCAAACATCACATGTAGTAGTGGCTTGATCCATCCTATTTTTCCAAATCTCCTTGAATTAGCTATGCTTCTATCTGTTCTACCAGTACCTATCGATAACAGTACAATATCATCATTTGGAAACAATTTCTTACCACTTGCATATGCACAAGCCGCTGGATTATTGGCAAAAACCCCTCCGTCCACTAGTACCATTTCCTTGTGGTTGATTTTAAGATATTTAGGTACAAAGTAAGTAGGTGCTGCAGTTGTAGATCGTAATGCATCTTTCAATTTGATAAAATTTCTATCTTCTCTCCAGCTTTTAAAGAAGAAGGGATAATTGTTCTTAATATCGTAGCTTGTAAGCATTAAATTATTTGTTGCATCTGCAAGAGTAGAATCACCAAAATATCTATTCAGAACGCATTCAATATTTTTGCATGAATACTGTGCACAATTTAGCCAGGAAAATATTGATCTTCTGAAAAATGAAGACTTAAAGATATGTGGCCCGTCTTTCTGATAGAGATCAACTAAGTCGAGAGCAGAGTATTGTTTATTACATAATCCGGCAACGATAATACCACCTGTAGAAGTTCCGACCATTAGGTCAAACATTTGAGAGATTGGCTTTTTTGTTCTATACTCTATTTCAGCTAGAACAATAGCAGGTATAATACCTCTTATGCCTCCACCGTCGACTGAAAGAATATATTTGGCCATGTTTAGATATTTATTGATTTTTTTAACTTGTTTGCTTTTATCAGGTTGTGTTTCTTGTCCAAGTACTACTGTATGTTTCACTCCTAGAGAAAATTGCACCAACCTAATAATTGATTCCGTGGATCATGCTAAAAAATCCGTGTTGGTTCAGGCATACCAATTTACCTCAAAGCCTATTGCTGAATCCTTAGTTCAAGCTAAAAAGCGTGGAGTTGATGTCATGGTTATTCTCGACGAATCGCAAGTTAGCTCAAAGTATAGTGTTATTAATGAACTGTTTCATCAAAAAATCCCAATATACATAGACTATAAACCTGCAATTTCACACAGTAAAATTATGATTATTGATGAGCAAAAAATCATAACTGGATCTTTCAATTTCTCTGACGCCGCGCAGAAAAAAAACGCTGAGAATCTACTAATTATAACAGGAGGTCCTCCATTAGTCAAGCAATACATCAAAAACTGGAAGGATCGTCAATCTCAATCTGATCCTTATATACCAAAAGTAGAAGAATAATTACTTAAAATCAGCTTTAAGCTCATCTAATTCTTCAGAAAGATTTTTTACCCTCTCCTCAAGTACTAACACTTTTTCCATTAAACCATATTCAATAAGTTTATCGTGAAATTGTACCCTTGAGTCTAGCTTGGATAACCACCATATGAATGCTACTGTTTGTATTAATAACGTGATAATTACTGTAATTGGGATTTTTTGATTTTGCATAATGATTTAAAAATGTGAGTTTATTATGGATAGCTACTTTAGTAACTACTATTTTGATTTATGCTGTTCCTCTGCATTTGCAAGTAGCTTAATAATTTCTCTATATGGTTTATCCCTGTTTTCATCATACCGTGATTCTATTACTGCAACTCTTCGTGGTGTTTTTCCTTCGTTATCTTTAACATTAGGGCTAGCTCCATTTTCTAGTAAGAATTTGACTATTTCTAAATTTCCTCCTAATGCAGCAGAATGTAATACTGTCCATCCTTTATGTCTACCTGTATCATTTATATCAACTCCTTCATTCACTAGAAATTTCACTAACTCTAAACATTTTCCCTCTGCTGCACAATGTAGCGCTGTTAATCTAGGAACTTGTGTATTAATGCTCAATAGATTTTTCACTGAAAACTTCACAATTTCTAGATTGCAATTTTCAGACGCGATCTGTAACACTCTTTTGTAATTATCTGTAGCTTTGGATTTTTGGTAGCAATAAGTAATAACAATGCATACTATTAACAGTATAAACCACACAAAATGTAATTTATCTTTTTCATTATACTTCAGTTTATTCATACTTAACATACAGTTTCTTCATATTAAAAAGATTATTACTCATTTTTTATTAACATTACTTACTCAAAGATGCTGACAACACAGTAAGGTAACCTGAGGTATTTAAAGTATGCTCCACTCTATTAACTATCCATTCACCATCTACCGCTTGATTAAAACCTATAAGATTAAGCTTTGCTTCTGCAAATAACTCTGGATTACCAGGCATGGTTATATCTAAAGTTTCATTGTTACGCTTCAATTGTTTTAACTTGGCATTTGCTGCACTTAGTGCTGACTTTGCATTTGGATAGATTTCTAGCATAATATAACTTGGCTCGCCGCTACCAACTGTTTCTTTAATAGTTTCACCCTTTTCATAGCTGTGCCATTTTGCTACTACTGAATTGTATTTATCACGTACGGTAAAATGCACTTTCCAATTAATTGTGTCTTGAGGTCTAATAGTCGTTGTTCCTAAAGCTTTTCCTGTAGCTGATTTTGCCATGTTTTTTGAAATAAATAATATATATCCACCAGCTAATTTTGCCATTGCTTCACGCTCTGTTGCTATTTTAGTTAACAAGCTGATATCACTTTCGTCTATTTGGTTGATGTGGGGTATCAGTACATCCTTAAATTCCTCAGCAACTTTATATCCATATCCATGTTTTTGGGCTATTTCTTTTACTAAGTTTTCTATGGTAATTTGGCGCCATTCTTTTGATACTTTTTCCTTCAAAGATATTCTTAAATTTGTTGCATGAGCTTTTATTAGTAGGGTCTTAGGTGGGCCTTGTATCGTAACTTCATTGACTGTATATACACCCATTGGAAAGATTCCCGTTTCCTTATAACCTAGTGCTATGTTCAATTCATTTGGAATTTCTACATTTTCATTGCCATAATCAACACATACCTCTGCGACATCATCTATAGTACCAGATTCATCAGTAAGATGCACCGATATTACATGATCTTTTATTCCTTCAATGCTAAATTCAGGTTTCATTTATTCCCACACTTTTAACTTCGATTTTTTTAACTGCTCTTGTATTGCAGGTAACTTAATTTTTAATCCTGCAGGCAAAAAACTTCCATAATCTGCAAGTCCAGGATTTTCTTCCAATACTATTTCTACTGCTCCAGAGCTGTATCCATAGTGTTTAAAACATATGTAATCTAACATTTCATTTTCTCGGGTTATATAATGTACTGTCATACATAACTCCTTAAACTTAAGCTAAATTCAACCTTTTTAGGTAATCCACAGGGAAAATACGACGTTTGCTTTTCTTCTAACCGCACAATAACAAATCTTCCCAAAACATTCCCTAATTTGTCTACTAAGATACTTGGTTCATGATTTTTCTCAGTTTCTTTCATACTTTTTAATTGATTTAAATCATTGAGATTATGGAAATAAATTACTCCTTCTAAGTCTATATTTTCTGCACCTTGACCAATATTTTGTAATGAAGGTATTTTACCAATGCACTCAATTGTACTCCAACGATTTTCTTTACTATACCTTAAACTTATTGGAGAAAGCTTATGTTGACCAAGTGATAGCATTAATAAATGTTATCTAAGTGAAGAAGGTTGCCCCTCCTCACTCGACTTCAAAACCGTACGTGAAACTTTCGCTTCATACGGCTTCTCTCTAGCTTGGTGCTTTTCATGCATACTTCTGTGTAAATTATCGTGACAATGTCCATGTAGCATAGATAAGTTTGTGATTGTATTATTTTGCTTATTTTGGTCCTTATGATGTATTTCTAAGATATCACCATTCTTAAACCAAAGTTGACAATAATCACACTTACCTTGTTGCATCTTCAGAAGTTTTATTGTTTGTGGTGATTTATCAAGTATTTTACTCATACGCTTTCCCCAATAAGTCCAGTCTCCATCATATGGAGATTTGGCTCCAATCACTTTGACATGTCGTTTAATGTCATGATCTCCGTGTTTAATAAGACGCATTCCGTTACTTGTCATATATCGCCATTTATCGTTACCATACTTCTTGAAGTATTTTCTTTTGATCCAACATCTTCCTTTGTTTGGGTGTTTAAACATTGCCCATTTCCAAAGTTTTCTAAACATTGTATTATCCATTGCACCAAAGGCTTTAGATGATAACACCGAAGCGTAGTATTGACACCATCCTCTAATAATTGGATTAAGGTGACTTATTACTGCTTCCTGTGATTCACCACGCATTTTCTTTAGCTTACTTTTAATGACCAATGAGTGTTGTTCTATAGAGTTACGACTTGGTTTGATGATAGACTTGTATGACATCTTATTGTGTTTTGTTGGATATTGCCGTATTGTAAAACCAAGAAAATTGAAACCTGGTTTTATTCCTTTCAGGAATTTTTGAGTATGAGAAATTCTTGTTTTTGAAGGGTTCAACTCCAATCCAATAGTTTTTAACCATTCTTCAATCAGAGTTTTTGCCTTCAAAACAATTTCCTCACTTTCATGAAGTACTACAAAATCGTCTGCATAAGTGATTACGCTGAGTGATCTTTTCGCATTTTCCCTACATGTTCTGCCTGGTTTCGTTTTCCTGTAGCTAATTAGCTCCTCTGCCATTATTTCTTTCAGATAATTTTCTAACCCATGTAGAGCAATACATGCCAGTAATGGAGAAATTGTCCCTCCTTGGATTGTACCGCTTCTAGATGGTTGAAATATCCTATTTTCCATCACACCTGCTTTCAACCATCCTTTTACTATCCTCCTTAAAGTTGGTGTGGTATTGAGTTTTTCTAACAGTATATGATGATTTATATTATCAAAACACCCAGAAATATCAGCATCTAAAACAAATACTGTTTTCTTGATGAGTGCTTGAAATATAGCTTCAATGGCATCATGACATGATCTACCAGGTCTAAAACCATAAATGTTGGGCTCAAACTTTGCTTCCCATTCTGGTTCTAGCATCATCTTAACAAGTGTTTGTTTTGCTCGATCTGTCATTGTTGGTATCCCTAATGGACGTTTTTCACTTTTTCCAAGCTTTGGAATCCAAATGCGCCTTGATGGCTTTGCTCTCTCCCTTATATCTAAGGATTTTGCCAATTGCAATCTTTCTTTTTGATTAAGGTTAGCTTTTCCATCAATACCTGCAGTTCTTTTTCCTCTATTGTCCTGAGTTACCTTTCTCACAGCGATCATCCTAGCACTTGTCGATTTTTGTAATAATCTCTGAAGCTCATGCATCTTTTTGATATCATTACATTTAGAAGCTCGGTAAATTCGTTTTTGTAGCTTAAATGAAGACTTTTCTAGCTTGCGCCAAATTCCATTCGTACCTAACTTTTTGTTGGCTCATAACATATTCACTACTATTCATAACTTTACCTTCCAAGTTACAGTGTCCACGTCTGCGTATCCTAAGCATTACTTTAGGCATTAGCTTTTTAGACAATCCTTCCAACATAGAAGCTTGCAGTTGGCTACTTGCTTATTACAAAGTATAATAAGAGCTTCTATGTGGTTACTCCGTTCCATGAAACCGTTTCGCGTCAGATTTAGGTTCTTATTTTTTGCCGGGAGATCGGAAACATCTTGATTAAACGAACCAATTCTAATCATCCTTATTCTCCATACCTTTTGGTCTATGTGTACCAACCTTATTTCACATATTCACAGTAACGACAATTCAAACATAAGTTTCTTTCGTAACCTTACCTGACTCTTCTTGGGAGAATTTATTATAAGGTTTAACATTACTCCCTTTTAGCCCATGCTCGCACCTTAGGTGTTTGCCAATTTCCTAAAATGTGGACTACAATTTCAGCCAGATGTTATGGCGGATGGAATTTAACCATCACAATTTCATGACTTCCGGGTCACACCGGCTCTATTGAATCAAACAGAACGTCACGCGATTTTTCTCTTATTCTTTTTATCACTGCATCGGCAAGACTACGTACGTCTTGGTTAGGTTCTGCTTTTATACTTATATTAAATGTAAAAGTTTGATTAAAAATTTTTTGTTCACACTTTTCAAAGTCTTTTAAAACTTTCTCTGAATTATCTTCTACAGAACTTTTTTTTGTAATCACACTTTCAATATTCGTTCTACTATTCGAAATTCCACTAAAAGCATTATTATTTAATAAAGGATTTCCTTTACTAAAAACATTATTTTCACTTATTACCTTAGTTGTACTGCCTATTTTTGCTTCTACTGGTTTCTCTAATGCTTTTATTGGACTATCGTTAAAAAATTTTCCTATACCAGTCCAATTTTCTATAGATTTTGTAATTGATTTCCAGAGACTTGAAAAAAAGTCCTTTACTTTTTGCCAATTAGCGATTACAAGTGCTGCACCAACTGATAGTCCAGCAATAGCAGCTCCTATAGGATTGGTTAGCGTTAAAGCTTTCAGTCCCATGATTACTGCTGGAATTACTCGTGCTGATAACGAAGTTAATACTGGCAAAAGTGTTCCATGCAAAATAGCATTAAAAGTTAATAGTCCACCTCCAGCCAATGCAAATGCATAACCAAAACCTACCACTGCAATCTTGCCAATAATAAGAGCTGAAATTATGCTCATAACTCCTGTAGTCAAAATTGGACACTTCTCTGCGAACCAAGCTATACCTGTAGATATAGACCTCAAAATCTTACTTATCCAATTTAAAGGAGGCAGCATAACTGACCCTAAGTTCATTCCTAGCTCTGCTATTGTATTTTTGAGTAGCTGCAAATTATTTGCTGTAGTACTTGCGCGATTGTCAAATTCTTCTTGCATGGAATGTTTATACTTTTCTTTGTCAGCTACAAGAGCTATGGCACCTTCATATTTTTTTAGGCTTCCAACTA
This sequence comes from Wolbachia endosymbiont of Kerria lacca, assembly GCF_051602725.1. Classification (NCBI taxonomy): domain Bacteria; kingdom Pseudomonadati; phylum Pseudomonadota; class Alphaproteobacteria; order Rickettsiales; family Anaplasmataceae; genus Wolbachia; species Wolbachia endosymbiont of Kerria lacca. The sequence continues at coordinate 512,377 of NZ_CP192272.1, read as the reverse complement.
TCAATGCAATATCATCTTGATATTCTTGACCAAAGAGATTGAGAAGGATTTGTGAACGTTCTTGTTTATCTATTTTCTCTAAAGTTTTAAAAAAATGGAGTAATGCTTCTTGACCGTTTTGAGCAATTTTTTGTGACATCTCTTCTGCGGTTATGCCCATGGATTCCAATGTTGCTTTAAATTCTTTTCCTTGTCCCTCAGCAGTTTGGAGCTTAGAAAGTAAAGCGTTTATGGCAGTTCCTGCTTTTGCTGGTTGTTTACCTAAACTAACGAAGGCATTTACTAAACTACTTGTCTGATTAATATCTAAACCAAATTGTTTTGCAGTACCACCAACTATTGCTAGAGCTTCAACCATATCTTTTGCTTTGGCAGCAGTGTTATCTGAGAGGTGATTTATAACGTTGCCAACTCCTTCCATTTTTTCTTCTGCAATTCCATAAATGTTAGCGAGTTTGGCAATAGAATCACCAGCTTGTTCAGCAGAAATGTCAAATGCTGTAGCCATTTTAGCTACTGTTGTTGTAAATCCAATTAACTTATTTTTTTGAATCCCAAGTTGGCCACCACTTGCAGCTATTTGTGCTAACTCTGCAGCTGATAGCGGTATTTCACGAGATAATTCTTTTAGCTTCTTAGCAAACTCAATAGTTTCATTTGTGTTCTGAGTAAAGTTTACTACCTTCTTAACATCAGCCATAGCACTTTCAAAATCAATCGCAACTTTAATTGGTGCTGCAAGTGAAAGTCCTAGTCCTATAGTCTCCATTACTTGTGATCTATAATGCGCTTTTCTTGCTAAAGCATTTTGCTGTTTTTGTATTACAGATCCTAATTTACTGTATTTTCCTTTTAGTACTTCAATAGATGAACCAAGTTTAGTTTGATCTCTCACTAAAGATTTAGCATCCTTTCCACTTTTCCTTATTTCTTCATTCAATGTGTGCAGTGCATCTCTCTTTTTAATATAAGCCTCTTTTGCCTTTGATGCCGATGCTTTCAATTTTTCAAATTCATTTTTCAATGCTTTGCTTGGTTCTTTTTTTTCCTTCTTCTCTTTAGCAATTGCTGTAGCTGATTCTTTCGCTTTCTTCTCCGCTTCCTTCCAATTCTTCATGGCTTGAAGGGCATCATGATTTAATTGCTTAAATTTGGAAACCGATTTCATTGATGAATCAAGCTGCTTTATACTATCACCCAACTCAGAAAGCTTTGCTGCACTACCTGTCATTGCATTGTTAAAACTACCATCTAACGTTGCACCTATTTTTATTGAAAGCATTGACATTTTTTTGCTACTCCTTTACTTATTTCTACCCATGATAAAAATTCATTTACATCCATATTAGTAATCTGCTCAATTCCACTTCCTGAAATAGAACTGAGTAGTAATACATTATACTTTAAGTTCTCTGTTCCAGCGGCGACAAAAAACCTTTTAGCACCTTCTGTATTTCTACATAATCTTTAATACATAAATCTTCAACTACTTCTTTTGGTACGGATGCTAGATTAGCAATTAAAGCTACTTCTTTCAAAGCTTCTCCTTCTATGCGTTCTATAGCAAGTAAATCTCTTACTTTAGGTTCACGCATCGATAATTCTGAGACAGAAATACCATCAACTGTTATTGGATTATCAAGTTTTACTGTTGTCATACTTTCTCCTAAAAAATAAAATTCTAAAATCTTTTTAAAACTAAACCTAAATACCTAGAACTGCTTGTAGCAAGGCCATCTGATCAACACCATTAATCTTGCGAATCATATTCTCAGCATCGATTTCTATCAGCTCATTGCCACCTATCGTAAGTTTATAATAATGGGCAGCTACAGTGCATTTGAGAGTGGCTTTTTCAGCAGGTTTCCAGCTACCAAAATCAAATTCTTTAAAAATGCCTCTTAAATTGATTATTACTCCTTCAATATCATTACTACCACTTCCTTGCATTCCTCCACGAAGAGTTAAAGATACTGAGTTTCCATCTATCAAGCCAAAAAGTCTAAATAGTTCTGAATCATACTCAGCGAAAGTAAAGTCTGCTTCAAGCTTTTCCATGCCCATGTCAATATTTATTGGGATATCCATACCACCAGCTCTATATTCCTCTGTTTTAATGGTGAGTTTTGGTAGGGTAATTTCATCAATTTTCCCTGCATAACCCCGACCATCTACGAATACATTAAAATTCTTTAAAATCTTCGGTAACATCTCTTTCTCCCATTTTTATAATATTGTACCACTCACCAGGTGTGACCTAAAAGTAATCTGTTCTGCTGGATATGGTGGTGTAAACTCGAAGTCAAAATACACTTTCCCGCTTGCAATATTTGCCGGTGTATTGAGTTCAGGTGTTGCATAACATTTTCCGCTAATAATAGCTCCTTGTGCTTTTAAATTGGCCAAATAAGAATTCACCCCCTCAATTACATCATCAACGTAAGTTTTGGTAATATTGCGATCAACTGCCCATAAATGAGCTCGAAGTAAACTATCATTGATTAAATCTGCAGTCCTTCTCACTGATAAAAAAGCCCATTTTGAGTCATTTGAACATGTTCTATTTCCCCAAAGCCTGTAGCCATTTTGATGAATTATCGTTGTTACTTCATTTTCATTTAAATGGTTTGCTCTACAATTTGTATTACCGAGCGTAAAATCAATAGGCCTGCTTGTTCCAACAATACCATTTATCTCTTTGTTTGAAGGTGAATGCCAAAATCCTTGCTCACTATCTACTTTCGCTATTAAACCAGCTACAAATGGGCTTGCTGGCAAAATTTCTTCTTTTCCTTCAATAAATACCTTAACCCAAGGATCAACTACGTAAACTCTTGAGCTGCCTACACTTTTTCTCCATTTTATTACTTCTTCATCATTGGTATTTGGACCATCTGCAACAATAATTGCTCTTAATTTTTCTGCTATGGAAATTAAAGCACTCACTACTGGATTTACTCCATCTATTTCAGGTAACTGATGAGTAAACTGAGGTGCAATTAATATTCTTGGAGCAATATGAACTATGCTTTCACTATTGAGGAATGCCTCTATCCCTTGATACTCTCCAGTCTCTTTATCAACACCGCCAATTATATTTTGGATAGTTTCACTTTCTTTGAGCTTTGAATCGCTGTTTTCACTTTCTTTAACTCGAATAACTACTACTGTTGCACCAATCTGGGAAAATATTCCGTTTGTTGCAGAAGGTAAACTGCCACTCTTTCCAAGTCTTGCTGCTTCTTTTAAGCTTCCTGCAATTAACACTGGTTTATTTAGCGGAAACTTTTGCTCATCAGCTTCAGGTGCAGTACCAATTACACCTATCACTGATGATTTAGCTGTACGTACTGTCTTTGCTCCTGAGGTTACCTCAATAACATTTACGCCATGTAAAAATTCTTCAGCCATTTCTTTGTATTTTTTTCCTGAAATCATCTAGCAAAGTCTGTAGCTCATTTTCACTTTTAGCTTCTTCAATCTTTCTTTTGGCTAAATCTTCAAGCTCTTCACATTTAATTATTGCTTTTACTGCTTTTTTCACTTTTTCCTCAATTATTCTTGCCATTTCAATAACCGTAATACCACGGACTTTTGCTAAAGGTTCTATAATTTCTTTATCCTTTTCATCTTGGTCTGCTAGAATGCTTTTTGCGGCTTCCGCTTGAATTTCATAAGATTTAGCTTTTTGGTGAGAATGACCTGCATATTGGTGAGTATGATTATCATAATAGAAACGCATACTATCAAATGCACAAAGCCTCGCATTATCAAGTAACTCCTTTTGTATATCTTCTTTAGTACGCTGAGCAATTTTTCCTCCTTCTGTTAAACAATAGCTTTTTTGCCAATCAAAATTCTTTGGCGCTTCATACCAATCATTTCCAGTTGGCTTACTTTCAAGCGTTGTTGTTTCTACTTGTTTGTTATGTTCAAATCTAATATAAATTGGCATTGGTTTTCTCCGTTTTTAATTCCAAATTTTATGAGTGGCATCTAATCCTGGGCATTGCCAAGCTTTTAGCGTCCTTTCCACATCCACCTCAAGTCCTGTGGTGAGAAAATTGCTACGTATGTTATAAATTCCCCACTGAATAAATTGACCATAGGTATATACATTACCTGAGAGCACACCTTCACTAACTTTTGTTCTGGAATATAAATAAGACGATGTGTAAAGTAATATTGCAACTGTTTTTCCTGCTGGAATCTCCACATTTCCAGATCCAGCTAATTTGCTATCAGAGCTCATATATTGGTAAACATTTTTCCATACTATTTTCGAAATTCTTGATTTATCGGTATTATCTGGCGTTCCCACAAATAATCCTGCACCCCCATACTCCGTACTCGAGTATGATGATCCAACAAATTCTATTGTTTTATTTATGTTCACATTTGTTGTATTTTTTACAAATACTACTCCAAGTGCAGCATATGGGTAATAGTATATCTCATCATAACTACCAGAAAAACTGTTTGTATATAACTCTCCGTAAATAAATGTTCCTTTGTTTCCCTCTATAAAATAGAGTTGTCTTGGCCGATAAAAACTAACGTAATCTGTATCGTATGTATGACTACCTGCTAGTAATTGCAACATACAGTCGGTTTTTGTTATATCACTACTCCACTTTCCAAGCTCTGTCGTAAAAGTTCCGTGGCCAAAGTAATTATTTTTTCTACCAAGTACACCAAACAAGAAAGGTAATGACCCTGGTTCAACCATATTGCGCTTTCTTATTTCGTTTGTAAGCGACGCTTTTAATTGTTCATCTCTGGTTTTTACCTCCTTTATAATTGATGAACCGCTTGGCAAATCATTGATGGAGTTAAATTTGGTTGTCAGTGTTTTTAGCTGATTTTCCCTGGTTTTTATTTCCTTCATGATCGATGAACCATCTGGCACATCATTTACAGTACGAAAATCTTCTACTAAACCTTTAAGACCATCTTTATGACTGTTACTAATACTATTTATTGCTGCAATATTGGCATTCTTTCTCGTATCAAGTAGTGATATATGCGAATCTGATGATGCTTTTAAAGTGTTTAAGGAATTATCCCTAAGCTTGTTGATTTCATTAACAGACTCTGTTTTTGCTGCAGTTATGGACGATATTGAGTTTGTTTTGTTGCTGTTTATGTTACTTAAGTGTTTTTTTGCACTATCAAGAAGTTCTTTTAACTTACCATCAGTCATTTGCGCAATTTCAGAAACCGCACTTTTGTCGACTATTGATTCCAATGCTTTAGCAAGATATGCTAATTGATCTGGAGTACTGTTTGCTACTAAATCCTTAAGTCTTTTTTGTAGTGCATCAATTATTCCTTTTACTTCAGTCATTTGCACAACGTTGGCAATAGCTTTTTTATCTGCTATCAATTCCAGAGATTTTGCAAGGTATGCCAGTTGATCAGGTGTGCTGTTTGCTGCTAAATCCTTTATCCTTTGATGTAACGCTTCTATTGCTTCTTTCATTCCCAAAAATTCAAAAAATTCTCAAAACTGAGCTTGTCAAATGCTTTTTTAAGCTGATTGTGCTCATTCTCTCTTTTAGCGATATCTTCATCTATTTTCTTAATTGTAGTACGGATACGAACAACATCCTGCACAGCAATATTTTCTGGATGAGGTAATGAATATCCTCTTTTGGTTTGGTCAACAGTCATTATGTGACAATCACTCTGAGATTTTTCACCTTAGGGCGATAAACAACCGTTCCACTAAGCACCAACTTTATCCTTGTCTCATTGGCGTTAAAATTTGATAGCACATGAGTTCTTTCTACCCAATTTTCTCCAATTGGTTTCCCTGATGTTAAATTTACTAATTGCCAATCCACGTTTTTTTGTACATATGCTTTAACATCTGCAGTGCCAGGTATCAGCGCATCATAGGTAATTGTTATCTTAGTGTTAGCTCCTGCTGTAATACTTCTTGTAACATAATCTCCTTTTTCCCCTATATTACCCATAACTAGCTGTAACCAAGGATAAAGAACTGGACTTTTTTCTCGCCCTCCTTTTAGGCTTGCTTTTACCGTTAATTCCCCATTTATTCTTTCACGCAGTGCGAGCGGCAAATTATCAGACAAAAAATTTTCTTTTCCTTCTTCATCTGTTAAGATAAATTCCACATTGGTATCAAATGCTACTTTTTCGACGTTCGTCAAGACAATTAAATCTGATACATTATTTACAGTAACTTTGCCCAGATCAACAACATGAGAAACTTCACTAAATTTTGCAGCTAGTAGTCGAAACGTTAAATCTAAATTTTGATGTGGAGTCCAGGTGCTTGCATTGCTTGATGACAGTAATACTCCTACTTGATATGGCTGGCTTGTTACCCAACGGCTATTTACTGCATCATATTTGCCAAGTTCTGCTATCTTTACTGCAGTACCAGGATCATCAGTAAGCAGTACTATTGCATACTCCTCTCCTGCATGGCAAAACACTGGTGACCAAGTTATACGTGTTGCTGTGCCATCTATCTTTATATCTTTTGGCTCAATATAGCTTTCAGCAATGACAGTCTGCGAAGGCATTCCCACTGCTGTTTCCCGAATCTGCACAACAACACGTTTTTTGCCTTTATTTATGAACCATAGCTCTACACCTCCTATGTGTCTGCTTTCATTTAGAGTAAATGTTTGCGCTAAAGGATCAACTCTTCTTGCTGCGATAACTCTTCTTCTTTCCTCTATAGTAATAGTTTTTTTACCAGTATAAGTTGTTTCTCCATAGCTTCCCTTATCCCCATAAAACTGTACTAATTTAGTACCTGCTGGAATATTTGCTGGCACTTTCACCTTTCCCTTTAATTTTCCCTGATTGTTAGCTGTGAGCATATTTTTTACCTCTTACGCAGTAGGCTGAATGACGATACCATCGAACTTCACCTCCTTGAGCTTTTCATCTGGCTCAAAACCTTCAATTTCAAAATTCTGTACTGCTTCTCTCATAAATTCAGCTTCATATGAAGTACTTGACATCAGCTCTGTTGTTTCTTTAACATTAAATGCTCTGGTTATTGGACTTTTCCAATTCGTGGTAACCTCCGTCCAGTGGTCTATATTTTTATTTAGAGTAATTTGTGCCGGAACTGGATCAAAAGCTTGATATGGATTGATCTTTTCTCCTTTAGTCTGTAAAAGCTGCTCCAGTACCGGTTCAAGTTTATATGGCAATAAATAAGTTTTCTCCCCCTCATCAATATCAGCAATCGTTACATCTATTGGTAAAATTAGTTCCTTATTTACTATTGCTGCAGACTGTGAAATTCCTTGATCGCGCATATCATCATCAAAGAATGAATCAACAAATACTCCTTTTTTGGTGGTAGGTTCTCTTGAATTTGCATCATTGCGTAGACGTTCCTCTGCAACCAGCGCATAAAGATCATTTATTCCTTTTTTCATTGCTTCAAGCTCATTCATCGGTACAGCATGAATAGCATTATTCACTATTTTTACCCCTTCTTTTTCTCCGTTTTTCCATGTCTGATGAATGTAGCAGAGCAAAAGTTGTCCGCTAGGTGCTTTAGGCATTGATGGTCGCCAAGGGTGAGCTATACCTTTTATTCTCCTTACTGCTCCTTTGCTATCGATAGTAATTAAATCATAGCGTGGCATTTTCCAGGTGTAATCAATCAGAACCAAGCTGTTATCAACTGCTCCTTTTACTTTACATCCCTCTTCGCTTATATCTTCAGGGCTTATATGAGTGCGGCAGCGATAGGTTATCAGGTAACTACTTCCAGGAGCTGGCTCTTTACCAGGTAATGACCAATCAACGTTTCCTGCGTTTAATTTGTAATCTATACTATTTTCATAAATAACATTGCCTTGTTTAATTTGAATAATCTCAAGTACCGCAGAGTCAGGTATTGGATCAACAGCTCCTGAGTATGAACCATGAGTAATGGTAATGGTTTTTTGAACGGTTATATCTACTTTTTTGATTTCACGTATTGGAAAATCATTAACTTTAAGTTCCATTACTCTTTGGCTATTTGGCTGAAAAGTATGTGGTTCTGATTCAACTGATTTTATATCCGGATCTTCATCAAAAGAAACACGAATACTGTGAGGAAGTTCAATCTCATAACCATCAATATGAGCTTTTCCCTCATTAATTACAAATATTTTTTTTCCTCCTGCCCCCTCTTCCTTTTGCAAAAACATTACTTCAAGGCCATTTACAACGTAGGAACCATTTGCCTCTTTGTCATAACGAGCAAGAGCAGTAGTTACTATATTTGCTTGTGGTGGCGGTGAATGTTCTATCAATACTCCATTTTCAATATTGTAAATTGGGTAAAATTCGCCATTTGTAGAGTTAACAGTAACACTTTCTACTTGGTATCCCCAAATGGTGGAAACTTTAAGCCTTGCAGCTCCTACTTCCTGATAGTTTCTTGTACCAACTGCAGGATCACGAAGATTTTCGTCCTCAAGTTCTGTAATTGTAGATTCTAGATAATAAACACCTATACGAACTGTGGTACTCAGTGGAATAACAAACTCTTCTTTTTCGACTTTTCTAACTGCTCCACGAAGATAGATTTTTCCTCTTTCAAGTGTAACTTTACCAGTTTCTCTATCTATAATACAATTACTTCCTGTTACAACATCACCATCACGAAATATTGCATCTCCTATGCCTTTAAGCTTAGAAAGAGCATACTCCTGAGTTTCATTTAATTCTGCAGACTGTAAACCTCTTCCTGCCAGGAACAAGCTTTTTTCGTATTCTTTGTCAGGATTAAAACGGTTATAATAGGCGTTTAAAGTCATTTTGTTTCAAAAAGTTACAACAAATGAAAAAGTTTCCCGAGTTGCAGATGTTCTGATAAGTGGTACGGTATGTTCCAAAACCAATAAAATCCCATGGTCTTCTATATCTTGAGGTTCAAAATATCTCTGTCCTTCAGGTAATTCTTTTTTTACTTTAGTACCAACCATAACCCCTAGCTCTCTGATTACTCGATTTGCTGCATCCATGAAATCGAAAGTGAATTTGAGAAAAAGATTATTGGTTGGTACATCAGAAGGCCTAAACCTTCCAGAAGGAGTTATAAGTTCGCCGTTTTCATCACCTGTGCAGAGTAGCACTTCATCTGCAGTACGTCTGCCAAGTTCATTCAAGAGCTTTATAGAATTTATAGGTTCAGGTGGTGTGCTTTGAATGTACTCTATGGTAACTTTATCACTTACTGGAATAGAGCTATTTTCCGTACGTTTAATTACACCAGTACTGCTATCAACTGTATAGTCAACACTTGGCTGATGCATTGTTTGTCCTGTAACAACCTTCACATCTTTAACAGGTTGATGATCAAGTTTTATTTCACCCTTAACGAAAGTTTTTTCTACTTTATGGCTACTTCCAGAGCTTCCATCACCACTTCCCCAAGCAAGATGGATAGATTGCTTTTTTATGCTGGCTGCTATTGCTGCTCTGCCTGATTGCGTTAGAATTGACATTATCTGTTTTCAACCCTCCTATTATATATAATCGCTTTTTCTCTTCAATTTGTTCAATTTTTTTTTATTATTTTTTTATGGTAGTATTGACGCAACTGTTTAATATACTACAGTTGTCATAATATTTTTTCTTTTGGATAATGATTGCCAATCAAGAATTCTGGGAAGATGATCTTGAAGTTCCTGCTACTGAGTTACTATTGAGTTTTCAAAATCCTGATTTGTGCAAAAGTTGGATTAACTCTCTTAATAATAAGCAATTAAATGTTATTCTTAAACAACACTTCAATTATCAACAGCATTTGTTTGATAATAGTCCTTATTATGACTATAGGTCAGTTCAGCAAAAGCGTAAATTCCTTATCGACAGCAACCTTGATTATTTACCTAATTATTATTTAATCAGCTACTTTAGCCGTTTGAAGTCTGATTCAGCCATAATTGAGATAGCAAAGCCTATATTGAGTGGCGATGTAAAATATGATAAAAAATCTATACTATTTACTCTCTTTCTTATTGACCATAACTTGCTGAAGCACGTCTTTCTTTTTAATAAAGTTCAAAAAAGAAGTTTTTCATCATTTATTTTAAATAATCCTCCAAGACAAAGACAGAGCTCATTTAAAGATTTTTTGTCGAAAGAGGTACTGCGAGAGATATTAACTCAACATGATTCTCTAGCAAATGACAACTTTGAAAGTAAGTTCAAAGGTTTTTTTTACTACCAAGACCGCATTTACTTATTTATACGTCGTGCTAGTGATTCAGACCTGGTACTTAGCTCAAACCAAGTAATACACGGTTACAAACCTGACTGGATTATTCTGGACTTCTCTTTAAATAGCAATCAGGTAAATTTGTGTACTAAAAACCCCAAACGTGGCTTAGAAATAGCAAACAGCATTGCCAGTCGATATTTTCAACGTGAATGCTCATTTATTAATCTACGTAATCAGAATAAAGTTGCCCAAGTGCGTACATTCTTGACTGACTGTGTACATGAATTAATAAAAGACATCAAATTAATTGAATTAAAGTTTACGTCACCTGAACCAAGCACTTATTTTACATTAAACACAAATTCCATAGAAAAGTGGTTAAAGGTGTTAGAGCCTTCAATTGGCAGTATAATCTACAATATTAGTCTTGTTCAACATATAAAGGTGATATTTAGAAACAAAAAAGTTACTCTATCTTTTCATGCCAATACAGACTATATAGCGATCAATTATTCAGAACACGTACTTGATAAAAAAGAACGTGAAGATTTTAAGTTAATGTTTTCCAATACTTATGGACTTACCATTCTGTCAAAAGCAAAATCCAACTTTCTACAGGCAAATAGTTACTAATCTGCTACGGTGGAGTGACTCTTATGATACACCTAGCAGAGATTATTTAGAAGTTGCACAATACCTGTCAAGTCTTGGGTTTGTAAATTTAAGAGAATATTATTTTATAATCTGTGCTAATGATGAAGATGAGTTTGATTTTCATGTAATAAATCCTTTCTGCAACAATAGATTAGAAATTGTCAGCGATTATGATGAAGATTATGATAACCCAATAATGTGTGACCTCTGTGAACGTGATATTTTACCTGATACTTATAAAAAACAGCGTTACTTTTCTTTAGAGGTAAAAGTTAATCATTTGAAAGTTATAGAATGGTTTGAAAAGCAATTAGCAAGTTTAAAGATTACTTGTAATAAAGTAGCAACCGGAGTTTATTATGTTATTGTTGACACAAGCCTTATCAGCTTAATTATTCCCGAATGCTGTCCTGATAACTCATACTCTGCTGTGGATAAGTTAAAAACCACCCCTACTGCTTTAATAACTTTTAATAAGGAGAGTCTTAAGCCACCACTGAATCTACACATTGTTCCTATAGCAGATCTAATTTGCGAAGATCAAAGTTTAAATGAAGTATTGCATCAAACAGTAGAAAAAGGAGTACCAGAATTATTACCTAATGTTTCTTTTCAGGCATTCAATTGCTATTCTTACATTCCATTGCAACAGACTAAGTCTACTCCAGCAGAAAAGACTTTTCAGCTCCATATTAAAGGCAATGACATTTGTGTTAATGGTATAGGAGTTATCGAAACACAGTCAAAGTCTGGAAGAATATTTTTTATTTTCTTAGATCAATTTTTTCATGACTTTAAAAGTGGAATTTCTCCAGAGCAATACAAAACTTTAAACGTTGGAGAAATTGCAAATCGCTTAGAAAACATTCACGATGTTGAACAACAAATTCGCAAACCAATAAATAGAATGCAAAAAACTATAGCAGAGAAATTGGCTATAACTTTAGGTTTAAATGTCAAAAAAGACGATATTATTCAAACTCTGCCATGGTCAGGGATAGGTACTAAGGAATATGGCTACAGGCTTAATCCTTTTACTATTGTTCTTAAAAAATGAGTGTTATTAAATATCTCTCCTCGTTAAATGCTCAGCCACTTTCATAACTTTTACGCGCTCTGGTATTTCTTTTTCATAGAATTTAATATAACCTGAAGCAACTAATGCGTTAACATATCTACGAATGGAATGACAACTCTTCAAACCAAATGTATCTTCAAATAAATAGCAAAATTGGCTTTTAGTATAAAATTTTCCCTTAGCTGCTCTCTCATTAATTAACCGTAAAATGATGTCATAACTTTTTTTTCGACGTTGTTTTACAGTTGGTTTTTCTGATACAGTTTGCCAACTGTCATTTACTTTTTCGATCTGCATAGGTAAAATAGATTTACCATTTCTAAGTTCAAATATCAATTGACGAGTATTTTGTTCTCCGTGTGGCTTGATCATCATTATCCCTGAAGTATAAAAACTTCTTAAAGCCGATGCTCCGCTAAAGTTTTGAAATGGTTCCTCTACTAATGACTTTTTCGATACCTTGTTAGTATTGTGCGTTAAAATAATTCCACAACTAGGGTTTGTTATAGACCTCAATTTTTCAACTCTATCTTTTAAAAAACAAAACATCGAGCTATTACTATTTTCTCCTTTATATTGATTGAAATCAAAAACACCACGTAGTGTATCTATAGCAATGATATCAACTGTTTTAACGTCTAGTCTCTCTGCTATAATATCTTTTACTTCTTCTACTCCTTGAGAATTCAAAAGTAAGCTTGTTTTTGGTGTAATAATTAAATTTTTTGATATTAATTCTAGAGATTTATCATCAAATTTCAATTGTTGTAGCCGTTCCTTAATGTAGGGATATTCAAGATCAGTTTGAAGATAAAAGATCTTTAATGGTCTAATTGGAACCATACTCAAAAATGGTAGTCCCGCTGACAGATGTGCTAACCAAGAAAGCAGTAGATCAGTCTTGCCAACCTTTGGAGCTCCTCCAAGTAGTAAAAGTCCTCCAGGAGTAAGAATTCTCGGTAAAATTATATCCTCTGGTGATGGAGATTTATCATTTAGATAATGACTAGCAGGAAATGCTTTTTTCTCAGATAATACACTTAAACTTTCACGGTTCTCAGATGATATACCTAAACTTTCAGGATTCTCACAGGACATACCTAAATTGTCTAGTTCCACTGCTACTTTTTTAACATATTGTTCATCTTTTTCCGGCCAAATTATTATATGCTTATCTGTTAGCATAGACCAATCCGTTTTCTCAATATCATCATCTATTGCAGTTGTTGCTGTAAAACCTCTCTTTATTAAACTATCAGCACGGTTTTCACCTTTAACTATAATCACTTCATCAGACTTAATAATACCGGGAATGTTATATAATGGCTTCAGACCATTCCTAGAGGTTCTTAGATTCCATATATGTCTATAATTGTTTTTATACAAATAAACATAAGCTATAGCCTCATTATTTTTATCAAGGTAGCTATATTTTGCTATTATACGCTCACTAAGCCACTTGGTTATAAGGCTGGTAATCTCAGAAAAATCAGTTTTATTGGTTATTATGCTCCAGAGTTCAATAATATCTCCGTTAGTTTTCTTATCACAGTTATACCAAGTGCCAGTTTGCTTACCTTCTGCCACTACCATCAAGTGGTCTTTATTAATATTTCTAGAATAGAACCCATAACCAAATTTACCACCAGGCAATAAGTAAGACAGACACTCTTTAATATTGTGAGCCAATAACATTTTTATCTCTTGTCTTGATTCAGTAATGCAAAACTCCATGTAACCTCCGATTAATTTACTATAAAAATAGTTGCAATTTATTTAGAATGGTATCCAATCAGCGTCTGAATTTTTCTCTTGTTCAGGAGTAATGACCGTAGCAATTCTGTTCCTATCTCCATAGGTATTATTAGCCTCAATGCCTACTTTTGCTGTGAACTCCAGGCCATTTAAATCTGCAATTGAGTTGATTTTTCGCGCAAGAACTGCTTTTTCTGATGTGTCATTTGTATGAATATTACGAGCTGACTCTAAAATACTGCGAATCATAGAACGTCCAGATTCTCCCCAAGTATCTTCTTTACCTTCTGATTTGCCACTTTTAATACCAATTATTTGGTAAATCTTACATTTTGCGTATGGACCTTCAATGACGGTAAATTCAGCGTTTAAATAGATGCTGCCAGTATCATAGCTTTTAGTGAACCAATTTTCGTAACCACCAGGCTTAATTGCCATTTTTACCTTGACTATTGTACCTTTAGGTATTAAACTACTCCGTAGTTTCGCATTATTGAAATCAGTTAAAAAATCTTGCAGCATAAGTTGCCCCCTATATATCAATTGATTTTTAAAAAAAGCTCAGTTATTCCATTGATCAAGAAGTTGCCAGCTACCGTTGATCTTATCGATAAGTTTATTTGGCACACGTTCACCATTGCGTAGCTCAAATACTATTTGACGTCTGGTACTTTCCTCATCATAAGCAACCATCACCATGCCAGTAGTGTAAAATCCCCTGAGAGATCCAGCACCACTTAAGCCCTGAAATGGATCTTCTTCGAGCATTTTCTTGGATAATTTTTTCGTGTGATGCGTTAATATTATTCCAGCATTTGGGTTAATAGCATTACGTAGTTTTTCAAGAGTTTTTTGCAGAAAGAATAGCATAGCGCTATTATCGTTTTCATTGCCATACTCACTACTAAAGATGTTGCGCAGAGGGTCCACTGCCAAAATATCAGGCTTAAAGCGTTCCTTCGCAATTTCTTTTATGTAATTTATTTCTTCATGGCAAAATGATAAATGCACTTTTGGCGTAATTATTAGGTTATTAGCAGCTATTGCCAAAAGTTCTGGATCAAGTTGAAGACATTGCAAACGTTCCTTCATATATTCGTATTCAATTTCAGTTTGTATGTAGAAGATTTTCAAAGGTCTACTTGGAGTCATACCAAGAAAAGAAACACCTGCAGCCATATGGACAAGCCAAGAGATCAAAAAGTCACTTTTACCTATTTTAGGAGGGCCACCTAGAACCAATAAACTTCTCTGAGTTAAAATTCTTGGTGAGACGATGTCTTTCGGTATAGGTGATTGGTCATTCAAATATTCTTTCATACTGAAAAAGGGAATCTTTTGACCAGTAGTTAAAAAGTCTTGTAACATATGTAACCTCCAAAAGTTAGTTGTGTGGCATAAATTGAGTAGAAGTAGAAAAGGTTTTAGTTTTGATTTTTGTAAGTAATTTACCTAAATGCGGCTCTTCAACCATATCAAGGCAACCACTACGATCTTTAGCAGGATATCCCCAAGAATTAATAGTATGGCAAACAAAGGAACGTACCTCTGTACCATCATCCTTCTTGATGCTTACCATGCTAATTACTTCATCAACAATACCAGGTATTTCACTGGCAGTTTTAGCTCCTTCGCATTGTGGTAGCCAAGTTGGACGATTGAAGTCATCTAAATATTGACCTAACGTACCAACTGTAATGATATCTTTATTGGGAATATGTTGAAACTGATTGAGCCAAGCCATCATTTCTTGAGCAAGTAACCCGTATGCAGCTCTCATGTCTTGTTTGCCATTTCTGTCAGAGAAAGCTTCTGGTTGCATTTTTGCCCATAAAAGACATAACCGCGAGGCTACTGTAATACTGTCGATAAAAATACAGCTATATTTAGAGAATTCTAGATCTTTGTACTTACTGAATACATGCTCATAGTGTCTTTGACTATATGCTGAATCAGATTTTAATGCAGGATTAGGTCCACCAATTAGGCAGGCAATATCGCGAGCTTGATTCCAGCTACGAATACTTATAGAATCCCCTTGCCAATCTTGAACAGCAAGTAGCCCAGCTTCAAAATCAAGACAAAGTGTCGGTTCATTCAAAGTTTTAAGCAGACTGGTCTTACCAATTCCATATGGTCCGAAGATTACTATCTTCACACCTGTTACCATTTTTACTCTTTGTTCACTATTTATTATTTTTAAAGTCATAGTTTTATTACCCCTTCATAATATGTAATCGCAAAATGACGACGATTTGTTCAAAAATTTTCATAAATATATTTTGAGATGAGCAAGTTTAGCGCGTATTTGTTCTCTAATGTCATAGATGGTTGTTCTAGATATTCCATGTATTTCTGCGATTTCAGAGATACTATGAGATTCAAGCTGATAACAAATGTCCTGCCAGAGCTTTGGTAGTTTTGAAATTGCTTCGTTTATATCAACACTAGCTGCTACTTTATCTGCAAAATTACTATTTTCATCAATAACATCATC
Organism: Wolbachia endosymbiont of Kerria lacca; assembly: GCF_051602725.1. Taxonomy (NCBI): domain Bacteria; kingdom Pseudomonadati; phylum Pseudomonadota; class Alphaproteobacteria; order Rickettsiales; family Anaplasmataceae; genus Wolbachia; species Wolbachia endosymbiont of Kerria lacca. Next base: position 496,180 of record NZ_CP192272.1, on the reverse strand, counting down.
CAAGTCAGTAATATCAACAAATGCTACGCCTGCTTTACTACCACGTTTAGCACAGGATTGTTTGCGTAGAAGGCTTATTGCATGGTTTTTTATGACACTATGAATAAATGCATTTCTACCACTTTCTTCACCATTATACTGGCTTAAATCAGACCAAGTTTCACATAAGAGCTGCTGCTTTATATCTTCAATATCAGAATTAACACAGCATTTATAAGATTTAATTTGTCTAGCACGTTTTCGTATTTGTTTAATGATTGAAGGATCAATACCAGGATATTTATTTTTAGATTGCATATAGCACTCCATGAAAGATTGAAAGGAATAAGGATGAAGGGTTTTAACCTCACTTTGTACGGCATGGGAAAAATTCGTTCCCCCATATGAAAAAATAAAACTATTGATATTCTGGCCTTTTTTCTTGAAGCATCCCCCATGTGAAAAATTTGTTCAGACATGGTTCGGTGAAAAGAAGAAAAATAGGTTGATCCAATAAGATTTCTACTAAAGAATTAAAGATTTTATAAAACTTTTTTAACCCTATAAAGAAAGGTGAATTTTTTTGTCAGGCTTGTAAGAAATTTCTTTACAAACAACAAGCGTTATTGCATAGAGGTGGTATAATTCATTACAGAATCGTCTTGAAACGCAATTGAAGGTCATTTTATTTTTTTCTAAGCATTTGTTTAACCGCTTCTTTCTGGAGCATCTAAAATTCATAGTCCTCTATAATAATTATACCGGATTAGTCACAACTTTTTCCGGAAATTTTTCAAAAAAAGTTTAAATAATTTTAAAATTGGTTCGATAAAGCTCATCAAAAAGACAAAAATGATTAGGCCTTTTAAATCTACTAAAGACTTTGATTTTAAAACTCAGCATGTTTATCCTTCCACTGTTTGTTAGGTTTTTTATGTTCTTTCAAGTTAATTCAGCTTTAAAAAAAATTTCTTTATAACTAAAATAAAACATGATAAAGTTGGGTAGGAATCTTTTGCGAAATTAAAATGTAGTGTTAATTGCCTTTTAATCGGTTTTAATGTGGTTTATAAGCGTTCTTTAGTTCAAGGTAGTATAATTTGACCTTAAAGTCGTAGAATCTTTTAAAAACGCTATTGTCAGTCATTTGTTCTTTTTTATTCAATTTAAATATCTTAGTAATATTTTTGTAGTCTTTTTACTTTCATTAACATTTTATACTGTTTGTAATTTACTATTATTTATATTTATTATTACTTTTATTTATTACTCATATATATTATATAATAATATAAGGGTTTTAGGAACGTAGAATCAGCCATAATGGCCAACTTTAGAGGGGTGCTTTCTAGGAACACTTTTAGGAATAGAGAGTATAAAGTTTAGGTTTCTAGAGGTATTTTTCATTCCTTAATTTCTGATTACTGATTCAGTAACGCAGGAATAGGAACATAATTCAATTATTAGTGGTATGATTTTTTATATATTCTATCAACTTCTAGTTGAAGTTATAATATATAATGTATTCCAATGCTTGTAATAAAAAAATAGGGTAAACCCTCAGATGCTTGAAGAGCTTACCCGTAATTTTATCTACAACTAATTTTGTTATTGGAAAGACAAATAGAACATATTATGAATTTGCTTAAACTCTTCAATTATAGTCAAAAAGGGCTGTTTCTAATTTGTCTTGTTAGCAATGAGATTTGGTATAATACCTTCAGCTCCATGAGTAAATTTTCCAACACCACGAGCAAAAGGGCCTTCTCTAACATCAAGCCATTTATCTTCTCTCGAGCCTGTAGACATTCCTTTTACTAACTTCTTTGTTTGTAGAAGTTCTTGTACTATACGCTCTAGTCTATCTCTCCCTAGACCATGAAGAATATCAGGTAATCTGTGCCGTTGTTTGTATACTCCTGTATTTCCTGTATGAGTGAATGGATGCCCTGCAACAGCAGATCTTGCAATTGCATCAACAAGATACATTTTAAGGTCTTTTTCACTAGCATTTTTACCTTTTAGTTGCACTGTTATATCTTCTAATAGCCCTGTTTCTTGGTTTCTCAGGTAAGTACGTACAGTTCGGTCAGCTAAACCATTTGCCTTAACAACTGCTCCATAAAATAACGCATTCTGTCTTGGAGCTTCTCCTATTGATTGAAAGATCTCTGGCTTAGCTGTACCTTCTACTGGCCAAAAAGCATATGAGCATCTGACACCATTAACAAGAGCAGATGTGCCTCTAATTGCATCACGTGCTTGTTCAGCAGTTAATATAGGCTTTTCTCCTTTTGGTTTTCTCAGATGATGAGCAGTAACTATCGAAGCTCCGGTACTACATGCTAAATCAGACAATAAACACATTAGATAATCTCCTACAGCAGGATCAGCATTTATGTCTGCATGAATAAACGATGCAAGAGGATCAAACACAACTAATTTCAGATCTTTAATTTTATCAAGTTGTTTTATTATAGACTCAAATTCAGGCGAAACTTCAATAATTTTACCACGAATACTTCTCAGTATTGTCAGTGATCCTCTTACGTTTGGTAGTGGTACTATAAACAGCTTATCTTTAAATTTTAATCTTTTACATTCAGGATCAAGACGTTCAAGCCGACGGTGTACCTCGCCTGCATCATCTTCTGCTGAAAAGATTACTACTGATCCATGTTCAGTAACAGGTGAACCAAAACCACATATCTGATCTGTGTCACTTGCAACCTTAAGCGCCAAATCGAGGAGTAGCATACCCTTACCTGTATCTCCCATAGCAGCTACTATTGAAGTAACACCCAAAGGAAATATTCCTTCAACAAGAAACTTTTGCTCTGGTACTGGACCTACAAAACGATCTGCACTCCAGTCTAAAATGTTCAGTGGTGGTCTAATAATTACCTTTTTCAAGTTATTTTCAATGAAGTCAGAAACATTTGTGTTTTCTTGTACATAGTCCGCAGCATCCCAACCTTTTGGTTTACCTTCTGGAATTTTGACTATAGAAAGCGATGCAATACCTAAGCTGAGAAGTTTTGTAGTAGCATTTTCAGCATATTGTTTACCAGGCTCATCGTTATCCGGCCAAATAACAATATGCTTGCCTTTAAGTTGTGACCAGTCAGTTTTGTCCGCATCTGCATTTGCTCCAGACATTGTGGTTGTTGCAGTAATTCCTTTTTCTATTAGTGCTTCTGCGCATTTTTCACCTTCAACAAGAATGATTTTATCAGACTTCAAAATACCAGGGATATTGTATAGTGGTCTTGTATCAGGTGCTTTATAACTCAACGTTTTAACATTAAAAGGCTTGTATACTTTTTTCTTTCCAGGAAAATCAGAACGGTAAACTTTTACAATCACCTGACCATTTTCATCATAATAATTCCAACTGTAGGTAATAAATTTCTCAAAGTCTTCGTCAATGTATTGCTTCTCTGTATATTTTTTGTTATACCCAAGCCACTCAGCTATAGAAGCCATTATCTCATGAAATTCTGTTTTGGAGTGTACTTCTGCCCAAAGATCAATAATATCACCACCTTGATTTGTTGCAAAATCTTTCCAAAGCCCAGCTTTACTACCAGTTAATTCTACTACTAAACTTTTTCCTCGATTACCATGTACATCACCTACATAAAACCTATTACCATGAAAAACCCCATTTGGTAGCAAGTAAGAAAGACAAGATCTGAGATCGGCCAGAAGCCTTAATTTTATGTTCGCTGTTTCTTCTGATGATGGTAGATAACTTTGTGAAATAGTATTGTTGAAATCGCATGAAATATTCATAAATTCTCCATTAAAACTTATCAGGGATTTTTTCTGTTTCCTCATAAGTAATTAATCGCAAAATGAAATGAATTTGTTCAGCGTAATTTGAAAAAACATAAAAAATAATATTTTTTTGAACATTCTGTGAAGTTTTTGCGATATATATTAGTAGAGGGGTATGAAAGTTTGAAACTCGTAATTTTCACTCCCACTATTTTCAAGAGGTAACTTAAGTGTCCATGTTATTGCTTAGGCTACCTCCAAACAAATATCTTACAGAATGTCAATACTAACACTAGATTTAGGGAAACAAACCGGATGGGCTATTCTACATGATGGAATAGTTCAAAGTGGCAGTGAGAGTTTTCATACTAGTCGTTTTAGTGGAGGTGGCATGGTATTTCTAAATTTTCGTAAGTGGTTGAATGAAATGAAAGAAAAATTTCCAAGTATTGAAACAGTTTATTTTGAGGAAGTGAGAAGACACCTTGGAACTGATGCAGCGCATTGTTATGGTGGTTTTCTTGCAGTTCTCTCTGCTTGGTGTGAAGAGAATCATATTCCCTATCAGAGTGTTCCTGTTAAGACTATAAAACGCTTTATCACAGGCAAAGGCAATGCAAGTAAGAGTGAAGTTATTGAAGCGATACGTGAAAAAGGTTTTTCACCTAGAGATGATAATCAAGCAGATGCTTTAGCTTTGATGTTCTATGTTATGGAAAGATATTAATAAGCTCATAAAAAGTGGGTCCTTTCGGCCATACTGGCGGGTTTGGTGGTGCTGACCCCAGGCCTTCTTTAGCGTCAGAGATATTTTGAATATTAACTTTTTAACTATCAAGAATTTAAATTATATGAATTTAGCAATTCACTACTATCCTACTCGAAATCTCGTCGAATACGAGCGTAATCCTCGTAAAAATGACGATGTAGTAAACAGAATGTGTGCTTCAATCAGGGAATTTGGCTTTCGTATTCCAATAGTTGCAAAAAGCGATGGAACTGTGGTTGATGGCCATTTAAGACTTAAAGCAGCAAGAAAACTTGGTATGGAAAGTATACCAGTGGTCTTAAGTGATAATTTAAATGAACCACAAACCAAAGCTTTTCGGTTACTGGCCAATCAATCAGCTAACTGGGCAAAGTGGGATGATGAGCTTTTGAAGGTGGAAATTCAAGAACTGGAAGATTTACAGTTTGATCTTAAAATGACTGGATTTGAATTAGAAAAAGTTCAACATTTCCTTGATGATTTAGATAGTGAAAAAGAAGATCTTTCTGACTTAGCTATTGATGACAAAAAAGTAACAAAACCAGGTGATCTATGGATTTTAGGTGATCATCGAATCTATTGTGGTGATAGCTCTGTAGTTGAATCATATAAAGCGCTGTTAGATGATAAAATGGCAGACATTACTGTTTGTGATCCTCCATATAACGTTGATTATGGTAATAGCCAAGATAAAAAGATATTAAATGATAATCAAGGTGAAAAGTACGAACTTTTTCTCTATGACATCTGTTCCCATATTTTAGCATATACGAAAGGAGCAATTTACATCTGCATATCATCATCAGAGTTTTCAACGTTGCAAAAAGCATTTGAGGAGGCAGGAGGGAAATGGTCAACATTTATCATTTGGGCAAAGAATCACTTTACGCTAGGAAGATCAGATTATCAAAGACAATACGAAGCAATGCTCTATGGATGGAAAAGGGGCAATAAACGTGAGTGGCATGGGGGTAGAAATCAAAGCGATCTGTGGTTTTATGATAAGCCAATGCACAACTCACTACATCCAACAATGAAGCCAGTAGAGCTAATGGAGAGAGCAATAGTTAATAGTAGTAGACCAGGAGACATAGTTCTTGATCCATTTAGCGGCTCTGGCAGTACACTGATTGCATGTGAGAGAACAGGAAGAATCTGTAGAACAATAGAGCTAGATTCAAAATTTGTAGATGTCACCATAAAACGTTGGCAAATATACACAGGTAGGAAGGCAATTCTTTCTGGTACTGACAAAACTTTTGCACAAATTCAAGAAGAAAAACAGCAATAAAGGGGCAAAAAAAGTGGAAAAGATCACACAAACAGAATGGGCAAGAGAGATAGGAGTATCAAAGCAATATGTCTGTTATTTAGTAAAAAAAGGAATAGTTGAGTTGGAGGATGGTTTGATCAATAGAGAACAAGCAAATGAAGCGGTGGCAGCAATAAGAGATCCAAGTCAGCCACTTAGGAGGAAAAATCCAGAAAACGAAAATACAAGTAACCTTTCCACGATGTTGCTAAAAACTCGAATAAAAAATGAAATGGAACGAGGTAAACTTCTTGAGGCGAAAGCTAAGGCTGAGATAGGAGAACTTGTGGCAGTAGAGGAAGTAAAGCGCGATGCATTTAATGTAGCAAGAGTTGTACGTAATAATTTGCTTAATATTCCAAATAGAGTTTCAGCACTGCTTGCATCACTGAGTGACACTGAAAAGATTCATATGGCGCTAACTGAAGAGATTACAAACTCATTACAAGAATTATCTAATACTAAATTTTAAATATAAAAAAGATTCTGAATATAAAATGGCTGATAACTTAAGTTTAGAGTTAATAAAGTGCCTCATTAATCAACCTGGATTAGATGTTAATGTTAGAGGATTAAATGGAAAGACACCGCTGCATTATGCAGTAGAAATTAACGAGTTTGGTATGGTTGCACTCTTACTGAACAGGAAAAATATTAATCCACTGATCACTGATGATGATGGTAAAAGTGCGCTCTCTTGTGCAAGAGAAGAAATATTACAGGCGCTAATTAATAACAAATACGGATCAGAGCAAGATAGCTTACTCCACTTAGCTGCGATGTTGAATGAAGCAAATGCTGTAAGGTTTTTACTCGACAAAGGGGTTAATGTTAATGAGCAGAATGCTCTACTACATACAGCATTACACTTAGCAGCAGGAGCTGGAAATGAAGAAATAGTAGAAATTTTAATTAGAGAAGGAAATGCGGATAAGGACATTCTTGATGCGAGAAATCACGCAGCAATTCATTATGCAGTAAACAACAAGAAAATAGGAGTAGTAAAAAAACTAGTAGACCTCGATGCAAATGTAAATAGGACCGGTAGTGGAGAAAATGCAACAAAGTTATCACCTCTTCACAATGCTGTAAGCGTTAGCAATTATGATGAACGAGATTTGTGTTTGGATATTGTAAGGTGTTTAACAAATGCTCCAAACTCCAAGGTCAATTTACAAGACTATGAAAATAAAACACCATTACATTATGCTGAAAGACTTAAAACAATAGAGGTTTTACTAACGCGAGAAGATATAGATCCTTTGATTAGAGATGATAAAGGCAAAACACCATTTTGTTATGCAAGAGAAAGGAATAAACAAGATATAGTGGAAATTTTAATGAGTAGTAAATATGGAGAAGATAAAAACAGTTTACTTCATTTAGCTGCAAAAAAAGGATATGAGGAGTTCCTAGAAGAGATTTTAGAAGAGGGAGTTGAAGTAGATATTTTAAACAATAAAGGAGAATCAGCGATATATCTTGCAGCAATAAATAGACATTTTAATATAGTAAAATTACTGCTAAAGAAAAGAGCAGATGCTACAGATGTTTTTCAGTACGCAATAACAACAAATAACGTAAAACTGATAAAGTTATTAAGCAAAGAAAAAGATATAGTTTTATTTGGAAAAAATGACAACTTTCCAACGTTTCATTTATTGAGCAATAAATATTTTGAAGAAAGGAAAATAGCAGACAAAAAAATAAAGAAATATATCAATATCATCTGTGTTTCTATAACAGTATGTGCAATAGCGATAGTGGGAATTTACCCTAACATTATAGCTGCAGTAATGGTGGGAATAGTTGCACTCATAGCTGCAATAGTAATGAGTAATTTAATTCAGAAGTATATAGAAGAAGCGCTTGAAAAGAAAATGTTTATTGAACTCGAAAGTGAGAAAACAAGTAGTCCTAATTTAAGTGATGTTGAAGTATCATCTAATGATGGTGAAGAGCTAGCAATATGATATACGCCACATCATTTTCTGAAGGTTTAAAACCAGATCCAGAGCTTAAAGTATCAGAGTGGGCGAATGAGTATCGAGTTCTAGCACCAACTGCAGCATCAGAGCCAGGAAAGTGGAGAACGGAAAGAACTCCTTATTTAAAAGAAATCATGGATTCACTTTCTCCGTCCTCACCAGCAGAAAAAGTAGTATTCATGAAAGGAGCGCAGATTGGAGGAACAGAAGCTGGCAACAATTGGATTGGCTATATTATCGATCAAACACCAGGTCCAATGCTGGTAGTACAGCCGACAGTTGAAATGGGAAAGCGTTGGTCAAAAGGAAGATTTGCACCGTTAATAGAGAGTACGCCATGTTTAAAAAGTAAAGTAAAAGACCCAAGGTCAAGAGATTCAGGCAATACTGTACAAAGTAAGGAATTTCCAGGTGGAATAGTAGTAATAACCGGAGCAAACAGCAGTGTAAGCCTCCGATCTATGCCAGTAAAATATCTCTTTCTTGATGAAATAGATGCCTACCCAGGAGATTCAGGAGGAGAAGGAGATCCAGTACTGCTCAGCATAGCCCGTACCAATACATTTGCACGGCGAAAGATTTTTTTAGTATCAACGCCAACGATTCATGGAATAAGCAGAATTGAGAAGGAATTTGAAGCGACAGATAAGAGATATTTTTTTGTACCATGTCCACATTGTAATTATTACCAAATATTAAAATGGTCACAAATAAAATGGGAAGATAAAAATCCAAACACAGCACACTATATATGTATAGAATGTGGTGAAAAGATAGAAAATCATCAAAAGACAGAGATGCTTGAACGTGGAGAATGGAGGCCTACTAATAGAGTAAAAGGTGAGAAAAAAGGATTTCACCTTTCAAGTCTTTATAGCCCAGTTGGGTGGTATAGTTGGCAACAAGCAGTAGAGGATTTTCTCCATGCAAAAGAAAGTGAACAATTACTGAAGGTTTGGATAAATACTACACTTGGAGAAACCTGGGTAGATAAAGGAGAAGTACCAGACTGGAAGCAATTATTTAACAGGAGAGAATTTTTTCAGATTGGTACAGTACCAAGGGGCGAAGTAGTTTTGACAGCAGGAGTAGATGTACAAAAAGACCGCTTAGAAGTAGAAGTTGTAGCATGGGGAAAAAGCCGTGAAAGTTGGTCAATAGACTACCAGGTATTTGAAGGAGATACTGGAGGAGGAGAAGTATGGGGAAAACTTTCGGAGCTTCTGAGTCATCATTTTATCGGTGAAAATGGGCTTGAATATATGATAAGCATGATGGCGGTAGATGCTGGATATGCAACGCAAGAAGTATACAACTGGGTAAGAGGTCATCAAGGATCTGGAAGAGTAATGGCAGTCAAAGGTGTAAATAAAGCACTAGTACCACTTAGCAGCCCAAGTAGAGTAGATATAACAGTTGGTGGTCAAAAGCTAAAGAGAGGAATAAAGCTCTGGCCAGTGGGAGTATCGATATTAAAGTCAGAGCTTTTTCAATTACTTAATATTTTGAAAGAAGAAGAGGGAAAAGCTCTACCTGGATATTGTCATTTTCCCGAGTATGCACCTGAATATTTTAAACAGCTAACGGCAGAGCAATTAGTCAGCAAGGTAGTAAAAGGATACACCAAACAAGAGTGGCAAAAGGTAAGAGAAAGAAATGAAGTGCTAGACTGCCGAATTTACGCAAGAGCTGCATCTATTGCGCTTGGAATTGATCGTTGGCCAGAGAGTAAATGGAATAGTTTAAGTGAAAAACCAGAAAGTAAAAAGCCTAAAAAAGTAAGACAGAGTAAGTGGTTGGAAAATGTATAACGAAGAGTATTTGTTTCAAGTTGAACAAGCAATAAAAAAACTGCAAAACGGAGAGCGAGTAGTATCAATTGCATATGGTGACCATGTGGTGAGATATGCTGAAGTTCAGATAAATGATTTGCTCAGCCTCAGACAACGCATCAAAGGTGAACTAAAGATTGCTGGAATGAAGCCTAAACGAAAGATTATTTTTGCAACAAATAAAGGAGTTATATGAGGGAAAATTTTCTGAGAAAAGTTGTAAAAGAGGAATATTCTGAATTTTTAGAGCAATTAAAAACTTTCATAAAACTATGGGACAATAGAGAGAGTTCAGTAAATGGAATAATAGATTTGTCACATTGGCAAGAAAATGTGGATTTTGAGTTAGCTAAAGAGAGTGGTATAGTTGGAGTAATTCATAAGGCAACGCAAGGAACAGAGTACATAGACTCAAAATACAAAGAAAGAAGAAAAGAAGCCAAAGACTTGAGTCTATTATGGGGTTCATATCATTTTGGTGTAGGAGAAGATGGAAGAGATCAGGCAAATCACTTTTTGAATACAGTGGGTGAAACTAAAAATACAATTGTTGTGCTTGATATTGAAGAGAACGAAAGTGGAAAAAATATAGAACCAAAACAAGCAGAAGATTTTGTTAAAAAAATTCAAGAAGAAACAGGGCGTTTACCTTTAGTGTATGGAGGTGCTAATTTTTTGAAAGATTTTGCCACACCAATTTTGACAAAATGTCCATTATGGATAGCAAGCTGGAGAAAAGAACTCACATTACCAAAAGGCTGGAATGATTGGATTTTATGGCAATATACTGAAGGTAAAATAGGTCCAGAGCCAGATGAAGTAAGTGGAATTGGAAAATGTGACAGAAATAAATTTAACGGAACTTTGAAAGAATTAAGAGAATTTTGGTTAGTATGATGCTGAAAAAATTCAAACAACTATTTAGCAAGCCAAAAATCAAAAGTTCAGCCTGGGATGCAGCAGGGTCAGGAAGAAGGGTAATGTATTGGCAAGGAGAAGCAGGAAGCATAAATAATTTACTCTCTCAAAGCCTTGAGCACCTGCGTAGTCGCTCTCGAGATATGGTAAGGAAAAATCCATATGCGGCAAATATCATTGATACAATAGTAAGTAACTCTATTGGAACAGGAATAAAACCACAATCAAAAGCAAGAGATGGAGAATTTCGAAAGAAAGTACAAGAATTATGGCTAAGATGGACAGATGAAGCAGACAGTAGTGGAGTAAGTGATTTTTATGGATTACAAGCTCTAGTATGCAGAAGTATGATAGAGGGAGGAGAATGTTTTGTACGTCTGCGGATCCGAAAACCTGAAGATGGTCTGTGTGTACCTCTGCAATTACAAGTACTTGAATCTGAACATTTAGATAATAAAACAAATCAAACTTTAGCAAATGGTAACGTAATCCGTAATGGCATTGAGTTTAACAGGCTTGGGCAGAGAGAAGCATATTACCTTTTTCGAGAGCACCCTGGTGAAGGATCGTTTGGAGAGTCAGTGAGAGTGCCAGCAAATGATGTTTTACATATCTATAAGCCACTCCGACCTGGGCAAGTTAGAGGGGAGCCATGGCTTTCGAGTATACTTCTGAAACTTTATGAGCTTGATCAATATGATGATGCAGAGCTGGTAAGAAAAAAAACAGCAGCGATGTTTGCAGGGTTTATTACAAGACTCGATCCTGAAGCAAATATTTTAGGTGAGGAGCAAGCAAATGAGCAAGGAGTAGCACTATCTGGCCTAGAACCTGGAACAATGCAGCTTTTAGACCCAGGTGAGGACATAAAATTTTCAGAGCCGTCTGATGTTGGAGGAAGTTATGAAGCGTTTATGAGACAGCAACTCAGAGCAATAGCGATTGGTACAGGGATAACATATGAGCAGCTAACAGGAGATTTAACGGGAGTTAATTATTCATCCATTCGAGCAGGTCTGATAGAGTTTCGCAGAAGGTGCGCAATGTTACAGCATAACGTTATAGTGTTCCAGTTTTGTAGACCTATTTGGAATAGATGGCTAGAATTAGCAGTGCTTTGTGGAGAACTGAGTATAGATGAAAAAGTAGTAAAAGCAGCGAAAGAAGAAGTAAAATGGATACCACAGGGATTTGATTGGGTGGACCCACTGAAAGATCAGCAAGCACAGCAAATGGCAGTAAGGAATGGATTTAAGAGTCGATCAGAAGTAGTATCAGAAATGGGTTATGATGTAGAAGAAATTGACCAAGAAATAGCAGAAGATCAAAAGCGTGCTGATTCTTTCAACCTTCTCTTTGATTCTGATGTCAGAACACAAACAAAATAAATCTCATTTACATTATGAAAATTTTACAAACCAACTGGATGTGCAAGCCGATGATGATAGAGCAAAAAAGCTTTGACTTGTTGTCGCTATATAACGGAAAACAGCCTATATTTAAAAATATAAAACATGCAATAAATCAAAATATAGCAAGAACAGCAATAATACCAATACATGGAATTTTGACCAAAAAACCAGGAACTTTTGACGATTTTCTGGGAATGACATCATATGAGAAAATTCAAGAAGAAATAGAAGAAGCTTTAGAAAATAAGGAAGTAGAAACTATTACACTTGATATAGATAGCCCAGGAGGAGAAGTAAACGGTGTATTTGATTTAGCTGATTTTATCTATAGTGCAAGAGGAAAAAAGAGGATAATAGCGATAGCAAATGATGATGCATATTCTGCTGCGTACGCAATTGCTTCTAGTGCTGAAAAGATTTTTCTCACCCGCACTTCAGGAGTAGGAAGCATTGGGGTAATCGCAAGTCATATAGATCAAAGTGAATTTGATGAAAAATGTGGAATAAAATATACCACAGTGTTTGCAGGAAGTAGAAAAAATGATTTAAATCCACATGAGCCAATAACTTCTGAAAGTTTAGAAAACCTGAAAAGCGAAGTGAATCGTTTGTATGGAATGCTGGTTGAGCTAATAGCACGGAATAGAAACCTCTCTATAGAGGCAATAAAAAATACTGAAGCAGGGCTTTATTTTGGGGAGAAAGCAATAGAAATAGGTCTTGCAGATGGAATTACAATTCTTTCTGAGTTTAAATCTATTAATAAAAAAGGGGATATTACTATGAATGAAAAAACTACAAATGACCTAGAAACTGACAATTTAACTAAGTATCGTACTGAAGTTCTTGAATTAATACGTTTATGTAACTTATCACGAATGCCAGAGAAAATAGGAGAATTTATTGAGCAAAGCGTAAGTGTTGAGCAGGCAAGGGAGGTTTTAATGGAGTTACTTGCAGAGCGAACGAAAAAGACAGAGATACTGAGTGCAATACCACAGAATTCAGGAGAGGAGTTGATGATGCAAGTAGCTAAAGCTAGAGCACAATCAAGTATTTAAGTTTTTTTATAACCGCCGGGTACAACAACTACAAACATGGCGGTAAACTAAAGGGAAAAAAGGAGAAAAGAAAATATGACATGTATAACTGAACAAAATAATCTAGGTGACTTATTAAAGTATGAGGCATCAAGTCTATATTCAAGAGATCAAATAACAGTAGCTAAAGGTCAAAATCTTAAGCTTGGTGCAGTAGTTGCCAAGAAGACAGATGATGGTTTTATTAGAGTGCTGAACCCCACTGGAACAGACGGCACACAAACAGCAGTAGGAGTAATTACAACCGATATACATAGCAAAGATTCTGATATTAAAGGAGTAATTATTACTCGCAGTGCAATGCTAGCAGATCATGCAGTTGTATGGCCAACAAATATTACTGAAGAGCAGAAAGCTGCAGCAATAAAGCAACTTGAAGCACGAGGGATCATCATTCGCAAGGGAGTTTGACTAAAATTAATAGGAAAAAAGGGAGAGAAAAAATGCAAAATCCATTTACAAATACAGCATTTAGCATGACGGCACTAACAAATGCGCTGAATATATTGCCGATAAATTATGGACGAGTTGAAAATCTAAATTTGTTTCCAAGTAAGTCAGTAAGATTTAGACATATTACTATAGAAGAGCAAAACGGAGTATTAAGTTTACTACCAACGCAGTTACCCGGAGCGCCAGCAACAGTAGGAAAAAGAGGAAAAAGAAAGGTAAGAACATTTACGATTCCGCACATTCCGCATGATGATGTAGTGCTGCCAGAAGAAGTACAAGGAATAAGGGCATTTGGATCAGAAAGTGAACTTAAAGCGCTAGCAGACGTAATAACTGACCATTTACAACTAATGAGAAATAAACATGCAATAACATTAGAGCATTTACGAATGGGAGCGCTGAAAGGAATAATTTTAGATGCTGACGGGTCAGAATTATTAAATTTGTACAACGAATTTGAAATAGCACCAAAAGTAGTAAATTTTGCACTGGGAACAGCAACAACAGATGTAAAACGTAAGTGTCTGGAAGTACTCCGGCATATAGAAGATAATCTCAGTGGTGAATATATGACCGGAATTCATGCACTAGTAAGCCCTGAGTTTTTTGATGCACTAACTTCACATACTAAAGTGAAAGAAGCATACGAGAGATGGCAAGAAGGAGCAGCGCTTCGAAATGATATGAGGTCGGGATTTACGTTTTGTGGTATAACATTTGAGGAATATAGAGGGCAAGCAACTGACCCTGAAGGAACGGTGAGAAGATTTATTGAGAAAGATACAGGGCACTGTTTTCCACTAGGAACAGCAAGCACATTTACAACATACTTTGCACCAGCAGACTTTAATGAGACAGTAAACACTCTTGGACAGCCACTATATGCAAAACAAGAGCCAAGAAGATTTGATAGAGGAACTGATTTACATACGCAGTCAAATCCTCTGCCAATGTGCCATCGTCCGGGAGTTTTGGTAAAAATTAGTTCTAGTTGATGAATATAGGAAAATTATTGGAAGATTGTTTTGAGTATTTAGGAGTGGAAGCCACATATTGTAATAAAAATAAGGAGGCGATTCGAAAAATAAAAGTGCTAATTAAACGTCCTGAGACTACGTACTCTCTAGGTGCAGATGGAGCATTAACTCAGCAAATTGCTTCTATAGAAATACGTGATCAGGACGTTACTTCCTTTAGCATAGGTGATTATATCAAGATTGAAAAAAGGTTCTACAAGATTTTTGAACCACCATTGAAAGATTCTTCAGGTAAAATATTGAAAATTGAGGCAATAGAAAGTGTTTGATATTAAAATTAGTAATAATATTAATGAAATAATCTCCAATATTGAAAGAAAAGAGCAGAAAATAAAACTAGCAGCTATAAAAGCACTAAATAGAACAGCACTATGGTTAAAAGCGCAAGCAGCTAAGGAAATCAGTAAGGAAAAGAAGATAAAATTAAGTTTGATAAGAAAGAGATTAAGGATTTTTAAGGCGAAAACTAGCAGATTAGACGTGTTAATTAGAGTAAATCTCTATGACATTAGAGCATCGACAATTGGTAAAATACAAAAAACAAGAAGAGGATCGAAAGTAGGAAAGCATGAGTTTATAGGAGGATTTGCAGCAGTTATGCCAAAAGGAAATAGCGGTATTTTTAAGCGTGAAGGAAGAGCAGCATTGCCAATAAAGGAAGTTAAGTTGCCATTAGAACCTGAGGCTTCAAGGATAATAGGGAATCTTGTTAATTATGAAGTTGAAAAGGTATTTGAAAAATTCTTCCACCGCGAATTAAGTGACATTACACCTATATGAATTGGCAAGATTTACATCAAGCAATTTGCAGCACACTGAAGGAAGAAATACCGGCTATACAGACATGTGAAATTTATCCAGCAATAAGGAAAGAATTATTAGCACCAGCGGTATTTGTAGAACTTAGCAGTCTTGAAAAAGGAAGTGATCCAGGTACAGGTGAACTAGCTCTGAGGGTAAGATTTGAGGCACGAATTGTGATTGATAGCACAATAGAAAATGCCCCTATTATTGTCAGAACATTAGCTGCTGAGGTTGCGAAAGTAGTAAATAAAAGTACTTGGAACGTGAAAAATGTTTCACCAGGAGAATTTATATCAGGAGGAGGAGATGATTTTAGGCCAGAACTAGATGCTTATCTTGTGTGGCTAGTTGAATGGTTTCATGAGGTACACGTGGGTAAATCAGTATGGTCAACTGGCATAATGTGTATTAAACAAGACTTGATCTGACACTTTAAAAAAGTAAGTTATAAAATAATAAAAGAAAGGAGTGTTAGATATGAGTACGATACAAACAAAAATACTAAAACCAAAGTTAGGGTTATTAGAACTAGCAAAGCAATTAGGTAACGTATCACAAGCGTGTAAGGTGATGGGTTATTCGCGTGATACATTTTATCGATTTAAGGAGTTATATGAAAGTGGGGGAGAAGGAGCATTACATGAAATAAGTAAGAAAAAAC
Organism: Wolbachia endosymbiont of Kerria lacca; assembly: GCF_051602725.1. Taxonomy (NCBI): domain Bacteria; kingdom Pseudomonadati; phylum Pseudomonadota; class Alphaproteobacteria; order Rickettsiales; family Anaplasmataceae; genus Wolbachia; species Wolbachia endosymbiont of Kerria lacca. The sequence continues at coordinate 480,135 of NZ_CP192272.1, read as the reverse complement.
CCCTATTAGCAAACAGAGTTTCCGAAGATATAGAAAGGGCAATAATTGGCATAGCTACAGAATTTCCAGCATATGGACAACAAAGAGCTGCAAATGAGCTGAGAAAAAGGGGTGTAATAATTTCCGAAGGTGGCGTAAGATCTGTATGGCTAAGAAATGACATTGAAACGTTCAAAAAAAGACTTAAAGCCCTTGAAGCAAAGGTTGCACAAGACGGCATAATTTTAACTGAAGAGCAACTTGCAGCATTGGAAAAAGTTAAAGAGCAAAGAGAAGCTCACGGTGAAATTGAAACAGAACATTCAGGTTATTTAGGGTCTCAAGATACTTATTACGTAGGCAATATCAAGGGCGTTGGGCGCATTTACCAGCAGACTTTTATTGATACATATTCGAGAGTGGCTTTTGCTAAGCTTTATACAGATAAAACTGCTATTACCGCTGCCGACTTGCTGAATGATAGAGTAATACCATTTTTTGATGTACAAAACGTGCCATTATTGCGCATTTTGACTGATAGAGGTACAGAATATTGTGGTAAACCAGAAAATCACGCTTATCAGCTTTATTTGGGAATTGAAAATATTGATCATTCAAGAACTAAAGCCAATTCACCACAAACTAATGGCATATGCGAAAGGTTTCATAAAACTATGCAAGATGAGTGTTACAATATTATCTTTAGAAAGAAAATCTACAGTTCTTTAGAAGATTTGCAGATAGATGTTGATCATTGGTTACGCTCTTACAATGAGACCAGGCCTCACTCAGGTAAATATTGCTATGGTAAAACGCCTATGCAGACTTTTCTTGATAGCAAACACATTGCTTTTCAGAAAAATATTAGTAACGTTAAACAAGAGACTGATATTAGTTTTCAATTCTTCTGTCAGTTAATTCGTTGCTGTCAGATTAAGTTGTGTCTAGTACAGCTGTATTACAAGCTACAACAGCTGACATTAAGGGTGTGCGTCCATAACCAAAATTATGTTCTGCATAACTTTCACTCTCTTGAATATTAACGTTTGCACAGTGATCAAGAAGTAATTTTACCATTGCTAGGTGATCGTGTATGGTAGCCCAGTTTAAAGGCGTAAGACCATTTATAGCTTAAACATTAACATTAGCACCATGGTCAATTAAGAATTGTGCAATCTCTAAATTGCCACGTATAGAAGCAGCATGTAAGGGAGTAGCACCATATTTATTTTTAACATCAACATCAGCTCCTTTCTCTACAAGGTACTTCACTGTATTTAAATCATCTTTTATAGTAGCTAAGTGTAAAGCTGTATCGCCATCTTCATTCATCACTTGTTGTTTTTTTGTATTCTGTTGCTTTTCTGTAACCTGCGGCACCTCTGTAACTTGTTGCATCTCTGTCGCAACTTGCTGACCCTCAGTAGTCTGTGGCACTTCTGTAACCTGCTGTTCACTTGTTTCAAAAAGATTGTTTAATGCTTCAGAAAGCTTATTTAAAACCCTGAAAGGGTTGGAGGCAACTGAAACCTTCCGCCAAATCTCCTTTACAAAATCCCTATCCCAAACCTCCTCCAAAACCCCTCTGTTCAGCATCTTGTCTACAAAATCCCTGGATTGTTCTTCTGTAACTTGTTGTTCTTTACCTGTAAATTGCTCTTCGCTAGAACTAGAAAAATGATCAATAAACTCCTCTACCAAATCTTTTACATACTCCTTAGCAGCCTCTTTCCCTAAATTACCTAAATTTCCACGGAGTTTATTTTTCTTACCTACACTTCGCTTTGAACGATGAAGTTCCACTGTATCATCTTTTACTTAAAATGATAATATCGTTTATTAATCTACTCGCTTCTTTATCACCCAGGCTTTTTTGCTTTAAAATATCAAGTAACTGAACAATATTATCCTTTTTAGTATTAATTAATCGTTCCTGACCTATACCCACTTTACCCTCCAGAAGTACAACTAAAAATTGCCTTCACCATCAAGCTAAATAATTGTAAATTACTTATGTAAATATCCAATTTAGCTTTACTTGTAACATAGGTATTTCTAGTGTCAACAATTTTTTCAAGTAAACTTTATACAGATCAGAAATTGAATAGTAAAATCCGTAAATTAGCCTTTAGGTTTATTTATCACTATTGCTTCTGCTTTTTTCTTTACAGCCACTGTTTTTGCAATTTTATCGTGAAGAAATTGCTTGCGTCTGTCAAATATTCCACATATGAAAATTAGTATTATAGCTGTAAAGGTTAAGTCTGATAAAGGTTCAGACCACCATTTAGAAATATACTTATTAAAAAAGAATATATCCATAATAAACAAAGAACTCAATATGAAGCTAATAACTTCAAGAGAAACATATCTAATTATTGCTTGTATTAGAGTAATATTGTTAAGTGTATCTGCATCTTTGATATGAATGCCGCATAACGATTGTCCTGGAGTACTACCAGATCTTTTTATCATGAATACTCCAAATACTATTGATAGCAAAAAAGATAAGCAACTACGTGTAATGAATAATTTAAATCCAGAAATGTGAAAAATTGCCCCTACAAGAACCAGCAAGACTAAAGAAATTCCTATAGTAATAAGATGGTCAATAATATATGCTATGGCACGTCTAGTTATTCCCACATAGTTTAAATTTAAATGACATTCTTCAGGTTTATAGTCTACCACTACCGTATTTGCAATTTTATCGTAGAAAAGCTGCTTGCGTTGATCAAATATTGAAGGTACTAGGATCAATATTGGTAAGATTAAAAACCACTCAGAAATGTAATAGACAGGTATAAACAAAAGCGCCTTGAGAGTACTTCTTGTCACTACTTGCATTAAAGCAGCGTTTTTAAGTGTATTTGCATCTTTTATATACATATCAAGTAGTAATTTTCCTGGAGTCCATCCAAGTTTTGTTATCATTAATACTTCTAATGCTATATATACTAATAATGTACCTAGGTCTCCTAGTATTTCATGTCGTTCTGATATAAGGCCAGTATCAGTGTCGGTATCAGAAAAGACATAATTAAAAAAGTTAGTAAGAGATTCTTCTGGTAATATAAATGAAATTAACAAAAAAAAGAATGAACAGCAGACTAGGAATGTTGTTTGGTCAACTAAATACGCTGCAATACGTTTAGTAACTTTTGCATAGTTCACTCTAACACCCATTTTTGTATCCAACACTATTATCTAATGTTATTATGTTAGTGCTTAAATAATAGTAAAATTGCTGCTGGTTGAGAGCATGAGAAATATTTACATTCATATAGAAAACATGGGTTCCTTTAGCATCACAACAAATTGAATTATTTACTTCCTCCAAAAAACATAAAAAGATCGTATATTTGTGAGAACAAGCAGCGTAAAAATAGAGTTGTGAAAGCAGAAGCTTGAAATCTTTGCAACAAAGCTAAGCAAATTAGTTCATATGTAAATTTAGCTGAAGTAGGCTAATATGGATGGTTTTAGCGCACAGTGAAATTACCATATAAAAAAGTTCGCACGGATCATTTGGTAGACCAATCCATTCCAAAAAAACTTGTTCTCACACTAGCTGGTTTTGGTTGTTGGAATTGGCTAGGTCGTTTAAGTTTTTAATGATATATAATATTAAATTAGTATAATTTGTTTTAAATGGTAAGATCATTTATTATAACCTTGAACCTACATACATTCCAAAAGGACAATGTAGTTTAGAATCTTGTGCAGCATGTGCGTAAGCTCAGACACAACACTACCTAAACTTATGCCAATTTTTTTGAGATTTAATATCAAAGGGAAAAATAATTTCAGCTATTTCTCCCTAATATAGTTAATTTTTGGTACTCTCTGAAGATCTACCTAATACAGGAAAGATTGAAGTTACACTATAAATACTTTTCAAGGCGCTTGTGACACTGTTAAGTGCATCTTTTGCATACTTGACTGACGTATCACAAGTACCGCTGAATATTTCTCTTGTTGAATGAGCTGATGGAATCGCGTCATAAGCATTTTTTAAGCCATCTTTAACAATACGATTTACATGGCCACTAATAAATGCTTCTTTTGTAGATGTAAATGCTTTTCCAAATGCTGCTTGGGTATCCTCTATAGAATCAACTGACGGCATAGCATCATAAGCATCTTTTAAGCCATTTTTAACAATACGATTTACACGACCACTAATAAATGCTTCCTTTGTAGATGTCAATTCTTTTCCAAGTGCTGCTTGGATACCCACTTCCTCTTCTGTTTGAGTTGTTTGGTCATTTTTCTCAGAAATTTTTTGCTTGTGAACTTTTACTTCATCTTCTTTGTTAGAGAGCTGCTCTTTTAGGCTAGAAATTTTAGTATTTTGTTGATTAAGTTGATCTTCTTTTTCAGCAATAGTTTTGTTTTTATTTAATATATCTCTTTCTTTCTGATTAATGACTTCGTTTTTCTCAGAAATGGTGTTGTTTTTACTAATTACAGCACATGAAAATGCAATAGTTGCAACAGAAAACACAGCAGCAACAACAATAAGTGGAAGACCAACACTCAAAGCTGCAACTGGAGCTAAAAAAACAATGTAAGGAGCTACAGCAAACACTCCTGATGCCAATAAAGCCGAAGTAGCCAAAGCACCACTCACAAGATAAGGTGCATTAGCTTTATTAAATATACTTTTCATTATATACCTCTCTATAGTTAATTTATTATTTTAATTATAATATAAATAAAGATAGTATGCAATACTTTAAATTAATTAATAAACTAGACCTGCAGATTCAAAGAAAAACAGTTCTCACGATCTTTGGTTTTTATTGTTATCAATGGTTATATTATTTGGGTTTTTACTAATGTACATTAAAGAGTTAATACTAATTCATTTGAAAATAATAGAAAAATTTATGATTATTTTATAATTCATTAATTAAATATCTTGATAAATTATCTAGTTTTATACATTATTAGAATATTAACACTGTATTTTAAAGGTAAAAACATGGTACATTCATCTGCGCAAATATTCACAAAATTTGATGAAAATTCAAAAAAGAGAAATATAGAAGGGCTAGAAAAGACTTACTTGGGAGTCTTGCTGTCAATTGAATTAAATAGCAAAACTTCTAAAAATTCGAAGGAAATTAAAGAAAAAATAGAAAGTTTGTTGAGTGGCAATCAAGATGAAGTAAAGAATAAAGTAAAAATAGGTGAAAGAGAAATTGATATAACTTTAACAAAGCAGGCAGAAGGTACATACAATGTTAAATTAGATATAGGTGATTCTTCTTCGGTAGATATTAAAGATACAAAAGATTACACTGTCGAGGATCTACTTAATTTGTGTGCGCAGCATGAGTTAACAATTAGCAAAGATGCAAAAGATAATTACCATTATAGTGTAACAATCAAAGGTAAAGAAAAAAGTGCAACAGTAGGTGGGCCTGGTAAAATTGTAATATTTCCACAACATTTATCTTACATCAAAGAAACAATAGAGCACTTGAAAGAAGGTAAGAATCCAACTAAAGAGTTTGCGCTTGCAACAGGAACTGGAAAAACATTCATAGAACTGCTTGTTGAATATTTGCCTGCTAGGCTAATGGGTGTACCTTATATATCCCTAGCACCTAATGAAGATCTTGTAACACAGAAACGTGATGACTGGAAAAAAGTATTATCTGACTCCGATATTGAAGATATTGAGTTGAAAGAGATAAGCGGTAATAAAGGGTGCTCTATATTGAGCAGCAAAAGCTTGATGAAAAATTGGAATCAATTTTTAGAGGCAATAGGTCTTGGACAGTTTCCTGATATTATAAAAGCTCTCAACATTGGAGATAAAGAATTTAAAATAAAAAATGGGAAAATAAATATAGATGGCAAAGATTTTTTAATTCTTACAGATAAAATTCAATTTGGAGATAAGGAATATAAAATTCAAAATGGTAAAGTTACAATTGATGATCAAGAATTTAAGCTAAATATTGAAAAATCTATATTTCTATCCTTTGATGAGGAGCACCGAGTGGCAGAGCAGGAGTTGTATAAACATCGTATGGTACTCTTATCTGCACTTGTGCCTACGCTGTTTTTAAGTGCAACGCCTTCAATAAGCACTCATAAATATATTAAAGAAAATGATGGTTTACTTAAAACTCTTTCTTTGACAGATAAAATGAAGTCAGGTGTGTATGGAGCTTTGAATCTACAAGTTCATACAAAGGTAAAAAGCAAGGATCTAGCAAAAGAATACTCTAATGGCGTTGAAGAATATGTAGATTTTAAGCCAGAAGAAAACGATAAATATAACAATGCAAATTTAACAGACGATGAGTTAAAAAAAGAAGTGGAGAATTACCTGTATAGAAATGTTCAAAGCGTCATTGGTGAATCAGCGTTAATTTTAGCTGAGTCAAATAAGCAGATAGATAACCTGAAAAAAATATTAAAATATGGTAGAAACGAGACCTTACCGAAACCTACTGGATCAAAGTTTTTTGACTTCTTAGATCGAACATTCGATCCTAAACCAGGCTATAAGTTAGTAACCCAGTCAAAAAAGTTTGCTCTCATAACAGAACAAGTTGCTAAGCAGTTCAATATTACAAAAGAAAAGGCATCTAAAATTGTAAAAGAACATTATGATTTTAGTGGTATTGCTGATTATTCTGCATTCCGTGTAATGCATGGAATAATTGAGAATACACTTTCATGCTTAACGGGTCTAAACAGACACGAGCTTGATGAAAAGAGGTGTACAGATTTGAAAGGCTTAGTAGAAGAAGTTAAAGCAGCATTAGACAATAATTATGATTTAGAAACATACGTTAAAGACCAAGGTGTTCAAAGCGATAAATTGAAGAAAGAGCTTGTTCAGCATATGAAATGTGTAATTGATGCTCTAAAAGAAAATAAAGACTCTGATTTATTTACAAGATTGATAAGAAACTGGAACCAAGATAAAAAACTTCACCTCTTGATGCCATCTAAAGAATTAGAAAGAGTTCCTAAAAAGCTAGTAGATTTACTCAGTAACGGCAATGATGCTGTAGTAAGAGACTACCTTGAATATTATGGAGTAGAAGAAAGTGAAATAGATGAGTTCTGCCAGCTATCAAAAAAAGTAGCTGCTGAAAGAATAGATTTTATCTCTTCTTTAAGAGGGTTGAGTGATGAAGAACAAAGTGAGCGCAAAAAATCTACATCCCTAGGAGAAAATGAGAAAAAGCTACTTGAAGATCTTGGGGAAGCGCTTGGAATGACATTAAGAAATGGTAGTAGGCTGACTTATTACTCGTTTTCCAGCCCTTCGTATTCTTATAATGAAAGAGAACATCCATTAAGAGCACTACAAGATTTTTGTTATGAAAATAAGCACAAAGTAAAATTAGAAAATTTAAATCGCTCAGGCAATTTATCTGTAGAAGATCTTAAGAGTAAGCTTTCAGACTATATAAGTGGCCAATCATTAGAAGAATTAGAGCTTGTAAAAAAGAAATTGTCCTCGAGTAACAGTTCAGGCATATGTGAAGATCTAATAGATCTAAATAAGAATGATTTTGATGCCAAGATGCTTGCTAAGATTAAGCGAGATGACCATTATGAAGAACGTCTTAAATGGTGGAGAGATGAGGTATGCCCAGGTGATAAAAATGTAGAGTCTATAATAGACTTGCTACTCGCTACTTATCATAATAAAAAAGAGTGGACTCAAGAATGCTTAAAAAAGGTGGACATAGTACGGTTAAATCATATTCTGAAGGATAGGGAGAATTATGTTAAGCAGAATCTTGAGAAAATTAACTCTTATAAGGAAAGTCTTATAAAAAAGTTAGATCAAGAACAGTTAGCTAAATTGGCAATAGGCCATTTATCAGAAGATGAGCTAAAGAATTTATATGAGGATTTATTGGGAGAAGAAAACGATCATTATGCTTTGTGCCGCATGGGATTAGTTGGTAATGATATAGATCCTACCAAGGTACAGGGATACAATGACATCAATTTACAACATATTGGGATGCTAATAGACCCAATATCCACTGATTTTAACAAGCCTGCACAACTTATTCAAGCTCCAGGTAGACTTAGATGCCTAAATCCTAATAGACACTCCACATTCTTTTGCTATTCCAATGGTGAACTGAGCTTTGACATAAATCTACTCAAGAAAGGAGGAGGGTATATTGATGCTTATAATGAATCAGTAGCAAAGCTGTCAAATCAGCAAATGTATGAAAATAAGCTTGCAACAGAGATAATAGATTATATTAACCAAGAAATAAAGAGCCTGAAAAGAATTGATGATTTGGCTGATCAAAGTATTCAAATTGCCTTAGATTCGTTTATAGAAGTTTATAATACCAATGGGCATGACTTCAATAAAAGTAAGAAGGAATTTATTGGTGTATTAAAACATGCACGAAGAAAGCTTAATAACTATGAAAAAGAGTTAAGAGATGATGACGGTTTAGGTATCAAAATACTTAAAATGTTATATAAGGCTGTAATAACAGTTCAGTATCTTCTTAATCGTTTCACGTATTACTTGGAAACAAGAAATACTTATAATGACTTTTTGAAGGAAGTTAATGAGTTGAAGAAAGATCCGAATGTGGATACTTATGCTCATATTATAGCAGAATATAGCGTTAAAAATGTCACAGAGATTCATTTATTAAGTGAGAAATTTAATGAAGCTTATCAACAGAGAAAAAAACCACAGGACGAAACTGACACTAAAAGCTTCAATAATTACTTAGAGCATATGAGTGCATGTTTGAAACATCCAGTGCATCTTAAATTGTTTGATAAAATAGTATCACCATTGATGAAAGGTGATTATTTACTCAAGTTACTTGATCAGATTTATCCAGGAGAAAACAATCAAAATAAAGTGGAGAATTTGAGAAAATTCAGGAAAAATTTAAAGGATAAATCTTTTCAATTCAAAAAGGATGACTTAAGTAACATAGAGCAGGTGCAATCTTATTTGCAGAATATAATTGAAAGAATTAACATCTGTAATAATAATTATTATAGAGTAGGAAAGTATGATACTTCTATTATTCCTGCTGCTGTATCAAAATACAGGATTAATAGTACATGTGAAATTGAAGAGAGTAAAGAATCAAGTGAGTGTAGACAAAAATATATAGAGCAACAACAACGTAAAGCTGGAATTACATGTGAAAGTGACTTAAATGAGCTAGAGATTTTGTCACAAAGGGAAAATATAAAATTGGCAAAAGAAGCTGCAGATTATGTTATCTCTCCACTGCTTGGTGACTCTTCTCGTGCAGCAAAAAATAAGCAAAGCTCAGAAGAAGATAAAACAATTATCAATAGTGTTGTTGATAAAGCAAATGAAGTTAAAAATGATCTTGAGAAAAACGTCAAGCTTTTTACTGTTGAAGAAATTGTTTCGCCAAGCACTGAGTTTATTAATCCTATAGCAAAATTGAAAGACACTTCGAGAGGTTTATAGGAGGTAAGAAAAAGGGAGGAAAGCTAAAAAGGAGCGATTGCTCTATTATGCAACGAATATTTTAGAGAGCACAGATGATGAAAGTTAGTAATCACAAAAATGTAAGGTTGTGCCAAGAAGTATAGCCTTTCTTATAATAGTTCGAACGTGATAAGATATGTATTTGTGTCGATAGTAGGCCAGTAGTGTATTACGATACGTTCGGATTATTGTGAAAAGAGCTATACGTACGGAACAGATTAATGATGGGCAAATAAATTCAAGACCTCAAAGTGATTTTACTCAGGATAGAAGTTTAAGGTTAAATTAACTTCTTAATTTTTGAATCTCATCCAAAGAAAGGCCTGTGATTTTAGCGATAACATCAATAGAGACACCGGCCTTAAGTGAATTTTTTGCAACTTCAATTTTACCTTCAATTTTACCTTTTTCATGGCCGATCTGGATGCCTCTTTCTTCGCCGATTTGGATGCCTTCTTGTCTACCTTCCAGTCTACCTTTAGCAGAAGCGTCATCGAGCCGTTGAGCCAAAATAGCCTCTTCTTTCTGTACATTCAAAACTCTCTCTTCGTATGCCGCTAGATCCTTTTCATTCCAACTAAATTTGTCTAATTCGTCATATGCTAGCTTTATTATTGGGTCTTTTTCTGCAATATCTTTTAGGTCTTCATCGGTAGTATTTTCTGCGTACCGGAAAAAGAAGCACCACCTTTCTACTGTGCTCTCTAGTTGCTCTACTTTGTTTTTTGTAAATTTCGGCAACTCAATAAAGATGAATTGAAAATCCTTTAAATAATGGCCATTAGTTTTGATCTCTCGTATATTATGAGTGGAAATGTATTCAACTTCTGGAGGAAAGAGAGTACTATTAGAAATAGCAATAAAGAATACTTTCTTAAAATCAATGTAATTGCCAGATTGTCTTGAGTAAGCTTTAGCAGCATAGAGTTGAGCGCGTTTTTCAAAGCCCTTATCACGAGCAAGTTGCATTTCCGCAATATACCTATTTCCGTATGAATCCTTGCAAAGAACATCAACGATGCTTTGTTTATCAGAAGCAATCTCAGGATTCATGATAGTGCTAAGGAACTCAACATCTTGAATAGTGTTAACCCCAGTAAAGCCTAAGATGTCATTTAAGAAGTGAATAAGGATATTCTTATTTTTCTCAGTGCCAAATATTTTTTTGAATGTCAAATCTAGCTTAGGATCTAAAAATTTAGAAAGAGCCATAACGAACTAACCTAAAAAGCATTAATAATTATACACAATTCTGAAGAAATATTCAACTAAAATTCAAACATGTTAGTCAGAGAATGATCTACTCAGAAGGACTAGCATTTTAGGCTTTATAGGGTTTCTATACATCTTTATTACAATTATTTCTGTTTTGAAATTAGTGAAGATGCCTAATAGAGATTGATTTTTATTAACATTAAAGTATACATTGGCTAGTATCCTCTTAACTTAAGCCCATAGTTTTTGAACATTCGCTTTGACTTGAATGCTGATGCAGATTTAGATCTTGTATTTGAGACGTAGGGTAAGTAAGTTCATCCAGTAGTTCCATAACTTTTTTTGTAGTACTTTTCTTATCATTTTTCTCAGCAATATCTACTGATTGATAGAATAAACTGTAGTCCACAGGAATATCTTTAAATTTTAAGAACTCAGCTATATCTTTTATTTTTTTTAGAGTACTCTCAATTATCTTGATATCACTATCGTTCTTTACTCCATTAAGAACATTAAATAAAATAGAAATTTGATGTGATATATCTGGATTTGCCTTATACTTAAGAAGTAACTTCGTCATTTCTTCATTATTACCAGTAATAGAAAAATATAAAGGTGAAAGGCCTTTCGTATTTATAACACTAGGGTTTGCTGAATGGTTAAGTAACAGATCAGCTATATCATTCCTATTACTAACCACAGCATTAAAAAGAGGAGTTGTGCCATTTTTCCAGCTCTTGATATTAGGATTCGCACCTTTATTAAGTAATAATTCAATGATAGTACAGTCACCAAGTTTTACAGCAAGGTGCAATGCTGAAAGCCCGTTCTTATCTCTAATGTTAGGATTAGTACCCTTATTCAATAGTATACTTACTTTAGATTTCTCTTTACCTTTTATTGCTTTGATTAAACAATCATTTTTTTCTACATGTTGCTTATGTTTTGAGTTAAATTCGTCTACTTCCTTTTTAGCATCTGCAAAACCATAATTACGGCCATAGTCTTCTTGCATCATGCTAACAATACCTGGTTGCTTCAGTACGTCTTCATATGTACTATAGATACATCCATGATCAAGAAGTAAGTTAGTCAAGTTTGGCTGTTCTTCTAGATAACTGTCAGATTGAACAATATCATACAGTATTGTGCAACAGTTATAATTAGCTTTAATATTAGGATTAGCACCATTAATAAGAAATTTTTCAATTCTTCTGATGTTTCTGTTATCATGAACATTACCTGGGTCTGAAGCATTGTCAACCCGCGTTTTCGCACTAACCATTTCACCAATGTGAAAATCAGCAGATCTTGCTAGATAATATAAAGATGTCTTACCACTTATATCTTGGACGTTAGGGTCTGCACCATGATCAAATAGTAGTTGAATAATGCCTTCATCAAATACATAACATTGCTTATCTCTAAAAACAGCAGCAGTACACATAAGCTCAAGAATGGTAATGCCTTGTATATCAAGTGTTCTATTAGGGTTTGCTCCTTTTTTAATTAATTCAATAATGGCTTCTTTCCAACCATACATTATCGCTAATTGAAGTGGCGACAACTTAGATTCAGTGCTCAGAATAATGCTGTTTATGATAATAGGTAGAACTATTATTTTAGAGCAGGAATTGTTTTTTATAGCAGTAATCTCTTCATCATAGATTTTTAGACCGTTTAATATGTATAAATTTTTTACACCTCTACATCTACTACGCCCAATGAGCTCATCAACGGTAATTTCAGCATTTTTTATAGTGGTAATGGCGTTATCATCTATAAGTCTATTATGAATAAGTGCATCAATAGTAAACTCATAATTAACATCTGCTCCTAAATCAATTAAACGGAGGATATCTTTCATATCATTCCTTACAACAGCTTTGAAAAGACTTTTATCTAAAATAACTTGATTACTTATATGCATAACAGCCTCTATAAATTTGCTAGCACAATATAAGCTAAATAACATTGTATTTCAACAACGAAATTAAAATAGTTGCAATAATTCAGACCCAATCTAGCATGATATTTTTTGTCCACAAAACTTAGCTATATGCTAATGCTCTTGCTTTGATTTCCCCTTACTGAAAGCAGTGGTAAGAGCCTACCTGTGGAAACGACAACTAGAAGAGGGAAAATATGGAAGCATAAGAGAGATGAGTGCCAAAATTAATATAGGTACAAGACGTATACAGCAAATTTTAAGACTGAATTATTTAACACCAAAGATCAAAGAAGACATAGTAAATGGGAGGCAACCAAGGGGATTGAAGTTAGTGGATTTGAGAGAAATACCGGTGCTGTGGAGTGAGCAATTAGAGAAGTTTTATGAATTAGAGGCGTAATTACACCATTTATAAAAAGAACAAAAGGAGAGAAATGAAAACCACCAAAACTATTGAAACCCCAGTTATGGATTAGAAAATAGATAAAAGTAGAAGTAACAAAGAGGGGAACAGGGTAAACTCGAGTATTTTAGCAATAATTAAGAGGTTACCCATGAAGAAAGATATAACAGAACTTTATTGTTTCATAGAAGATTTTTGTCGCATTGCTGATGAAAAATTTTCAGAAAGGCTTCTATCAAATGGCAAAAAACCAACAAGAATACCTGAAATTACTGTACCAGAAATACTTACTATAATCTTACTTTACCACCAATCGCCGTGCAAAAATTTTAAATTTTTTTACTTGAATTATCTTAAATTATTGTACAGTTCTGAGTTTTCAAAACTTCCTTCGTATCATAGGTTTGTTGCTCTAAAATCAAGGGTTTTATGGTATTTAGCACTGCTTTTGCAGTGGTTCTGCGAGCAAGCAAAGATTACTGAAATTTCCTATATTGATACAACTGCAATCGCTGTTTGCCACGCAAAAAGGATCTCAAAAAATAAAGTTTTCAAAGAGTTGGCAAATATAGGAAAAACTACCTATGGGTGGTTCTTCGGTTTTAAGTTGCATCTGGTAATCAATGAAATAGGTGAAGTTCAAGGTATTACGCTCACTAAAGGTAGCGTTGATGACAGAAAACCAGTGCCAAATTTGACTAAAAAATTGACAGGGCTTTTGTTCGCAGATAAAGGCTATATCAAGAAAGAGCTCTTTGAGAAACTCTTCGATAGAGGCCTAAAACTTGTCACTAAAGTAAAAAAAGGTATGAAAAACGTACTAATTTCACTAAAAGAGAAGATTTTATTGAGAAAAAGGTCAATTATTGAGACAGTTTTTGGTTGTTTGAAAAATAAATTTGAGCTTACGACACAGATCGCCAATAAATTTTTTGGTACACATTTTTTCAACACTAATTTCATATTCTATGCAGCAAAAAAAGCCTTCTATTTCTAAGTTTTATTGCCTTGGTTAATCCATAACTGGGGTTTGAAAGGTATTGCTGAGAAATAGGAAAGATAGCCAAATTGCCGCTATTGCAGTTGGTATAGAGGAATAAAGGACTTTTGATGTACCAAAAGATGTTGAGGCAAAAGAACAAACTAATGCTGAAAAAGCTATAAAAATCGACACTCAATTGTGTAAAAATATTAACAAAGATAATGATAATCCTAATATACTTCAACCTACATGTGAAACCAGCAAAAAAGCCCAGAACTTCTCAATAGAAAAGCAAACGACAGCACCTCTTTAGCTGTATGTTTTGATGGCGATACAACAGACAAAAAAACAATCCATAAAAGACAAGCAATCTTAGCTGATTTTGTTGGTACAGCGTTATCAGTGAGTAGTGTTGCATTGTATAGCTCTTTTTAAAATAATCCGAACAGAGCATAATATGCTATTGGCCTATATATAGAAATAAACACATATCTTATCTCATTCAGATTACTATAAGAAGGGCTATACTGCAAAATTAAAAAGAATAGGAAAAATTTGATAAGAGGTAGCACCTAAACTCTATTACTCATCATCATAATCAGGATATTGTGGAGGACTTGCTTTTTAGTAACTTTTGGATATCTTGTTTCAGTTTCTGCTTCAGTGATGCCACAACATTCTACTAAGAATTCCCAATTATCGCCATAATCAAAAAGAAAAATCATTTTTTTACCTGGCTCAAAAACTTTGTAGATATAAGAATTTTTGACGCTTTTTTCATTAGGTATAACAATCAGACTAGAATCAGTATCATAAAATAAAGTATATACTTCATTACTTTTATAAATATCATTTATGTTACTATAGAAACCAAATGAATGATCTAGCTCAAAATTAAAAGCATTTATGATAGTTTCTGCAAACTTATGAAGACTAGACACGTACCTTTCAATGCCATCTCACGATAGATTTTTTTATCTAGAGAAATTTTAAATAGGTATGCTTTTTTTTTTCTTATCCACTTAATTTACCTTCAGCTTACATTAAATTAACCAATAGCAAAAAATAACACAAGTCAAATATAACCTTACCCACATATCTTACCATATTTGGAATATCACGAGAAATGCTATACTTTAAAAATGCTTATACTAACTGAACTTTGATTTATTCTTATAGCAGATACTTACTTTTAAATATGGTTATTGCTACAAATAGGCGTTCTTATGCCTTCAAGATGACTGTTTACTTTCAGCGAATCATCCAAATCATGCTCTACTTTTTGTGTTTTTATCTCGAATTTAAATCCTAATTTTTTGCAGAATTTTTGAAAATATTCTCTAATAATATCAAATAAGTTTCTACCTCCCTCTTTATAATTTTTTAATTCTTGAGGAACAGTAAGTGATAATTTACCACTTTTATAGGTTACACCATCCTTTCCATCTTGAGACTCAAGCGTAAATTTCAGTGAGGTGGATAGAACACATATTTTTTCTTCTGGATTATCAAATTTAGTTACAGGTATTTCCATATCAGACTTTACTCTTACATTATTATGACCAGTGTAATCAATATTCATTACTTTGTCAGGGTTTTGAAGTGTTAATCGATAATTGCTCAGTGCAGAGTGATACTCAATAAATATACCTGCTAAGTATCCTGCTTGATTACAATTAGTAACTAGTTCTTCTAAGATAGGGTCAGTTGGAACTTCTGCTTCAGCATATTTAAACATCTCCTTAAAAACTTCTTTTACAAATCGGCGGTAATTCTTATTCTCACCTCCTACTTCTAGTAATAGATGCATATGCTCTCTTCCGGCATTATAAAATCTCTCGAAATCTTTCCCATATGAGTTGGTTTTCTGATTATCAGGAATTTCAGAATTTTTGCAGTGACTTTCCCATAATTCATATAATGCATTATATGCAAGTTCCTTTTCAAGATCCTTGAGGACTGAATCAACAAAAGCTCTACCATAATCTGTATCTATTTCTCTTTGTTTTTTTCTTGCAGTTTCAGTACTGTATATATCATAACTATTAAAAAGGTTGCTTTTGCGATATTGAGCTCCTTCCATTAATGCAGAGGTTAAAACTGTATCTATAATTTTTCCATTAATAACAAAGTTCATTCTTGGAAAATCGAAATACATTGTTTCACCAGAGTTTGCTGATTTATTGCTCTCGCCAGCCTTTAATTTACTAAAACCAAATTCTTTAATTTTAGCACTTAATGTAACTACTGGATTTGCTTTACTCATACTCCCTCTTTACTAAAGCCTTCAAAACAAATTATACCATAAGAATTATTAATAGATTATTGACAATATGTAAGCGTAACAAAGGCCTTACACTATCTATATAATAAAACGCTAAGGCGAAAATTTAGATCTGGAAAAGATAAGGAAACTTCATCGCATTCCATCTATCATGATTTAAGCCTCAAATTAGAAGCCTGCTATTACTTACTAGTTAACTTTAACATCAATTTTCTTGATATACTTCTCCGACTTAGATATGGTTGAATGCAATACCCCATCTGAGAAATTAGCAGATACCTTATCTTGCTCTACATTTACTGGAAGAACTATAGAAAGAGCCTTAGTATCTTTCTCGATGATAAAACTGCTTATCTTTTGACTCGTTATCACATATCTTTTCGCCCTTCACTATTAAGCTGTCGCCAGGTATACTAATGTCTATGCTTTCTTTTGAAATACCTTGTAACTCTAGTGACAGACAATAGCTTTCATTTGTTTCATGAAAATTGCAAGCTGGTAATAAGCTACTACCTCTTCTGGAAAGCTCTGAGTCCCATCCTGTAAAGAAGCTATCAAAATATGTCATCAACAGCTCTTTGTAATCCTCTTACACTAAAGTTATCACGATTATTGTTTCTATTTGAATGAGCTATATTATTCATGCCGTACCTCCTTTCACTAATACATGTATTACATGATCATTCCACTTATTAATTTCAACCCCAAACCTGAAGTCATAACTTTTATTAGATCTGAAAAACTTTTCCAATTTACTATAACTTGATTATGAGAAAAAATCTTAATTTAATACTTTCTACCTAACAATTTCCTCCCTAGAATTAGAAACCCTTCTTAACTCTTCACGTTCTGTCCATTTGTTGTTAGACTCGCTTATTACTTCAGGACGCATTAATCCACCAGATCTAGCAAAAACACCTAGATCTATAGCTTCAATAACCGATAAACCTCCCAATAAGCAATTTTGCCCTATTTCTTCATGAATTGCTATTTCTTCAAATAGATCTTCATCACTCACTTCTACTCTTATCAATTTTTTATTGTTCTCATCAGGATATAATCTAACTTCTAATTCTCCCAAACTAGTATAGAAAGTTAATACTATATCGCTGCCTTCTGTAAGATCTGTATAATTCCTTATGCCGTTTTCAGTTTTAATTTCTACTTCACTTTTACCGATCTTTACTATATTTCTTCCACACTTTACCTCTCCATCGGTTAGACCTAAACCCCTTACCCCATCTGTTATCTTTATAATGTCTATTTTACTATCTTTAGAATATTCTAAGTAAAAAACGGAGTTGTCTACTCTTGCATCTTTTAGCTCTCTATTGGTTGCACTTTTTGCGATTTCAATAAACTTATGAGAATTGCTAACATAATCTATATAAGCTTTTTTTAGGTTAGTTTTATGCTCTTTAAATTCTGATGTCAGTGTGTTAGCATCAACTGTATTACCAAACACTGCCCCTTTTGATACTAATTGACATATTATACTACTAGAAACTTTAGGATTTTTTTCCAACTCACTGATTTTTTTCATCACATAATCGGTAAAAGTGTACTCATTACCTGAAAAGAAATCTTGTGAAAAAGAATAATTTAATCGTATACCAGACTTTATAGCATCATTTACAATCTCTTCAAGTTCAGCCATGTTTTGAGCTCGAAATACCTTATCAGAAAACTTATTTAACTTTTCCTTTTGATTTGAAGTTAAATTAACGAGTAATTTACTGGCTTGTCCTTTCTTTTGCTGACGATAAATATTTATATCATAATCTAATGCTCCTGCTTCTAAAAATATCTTTCTTAACTCTTGAGCAAGATCTTCATGATCCCAAGCAAAACGGTCAACATATGAAAATACTTTTGATTCACCCATTCCTTGCCGAATATTTAGCACCACTTTTAGGTCTGAATCTCTTTTATGCTTACTTAAAAACTCCTTTAAATTTTTAGTGCAGTCTGAATCGAGTACAAGTAAGTCATACAATTCTGCATTTAACTTTTTCTGTTTATCAGTTAAAAATAATTCTTCAATATCATAGCAGAGGTTATTAGTTGCTATTCGTTGTGGAGTTTTACCCTTTCTACTTGTTATATTAGGTTTAGCTCCTTTCAAAAGAAGAGAGTTTGCATTATCGTGGTGACCTTTGGCAGCAGCAAGGTATAATGGTGTTTTTCCTTTATTATCTTGTATGTTAGGATCTGCGCCTGCTTCTACGAGTAAATCTATAGCCTGATTTCCTGTGCGACGAAATCCACCAATATTTGCTCCTGCAATCGCATGCAATACTGTTGATTGAGATTCTCCTCTTCTTAGGTTAAGAATTACTTTTAAATCTTTATTGTTTCTATTATCATGTAAAAATTCTTCAAGAGGTTCAGTATTATCAAATGAACCACAGTTAGAAGCTAAACATTTTAGAGCACTAAGTAACTTTTTGTTTAAATTTTTTTGACTTGGCGTAAGATCGTGATCTAGAGCAAACCAAACACAAATTTGCTCGCTTAGCCCAAGTTTGCTATCAACTAAAGAAAGTAGTTCATTATGATTTCTAACTGATGGTAAATCTCCTGAGTACCACATATCATTCATCAGCTCATTTAATAAATGTTCTTTAGATGATAGATGTTCTATAATGGATTCATATTCAATATCATATAGTTCTGGTTTGGATTTTGGTTTTAGTAGATTGATGATAGATTTTACCATCCCAGTAGACTCACCCATACTTATCCCTCTAAGCTAAGATATATGATATATTGTATGCGATATGTAACATTAAGTCAATAACCATAATCTTTTTACTACTCACGTCGTTAAGCTTTTGTTAAGTTTTTATGGTGAGTACTGCTAGGTTAAAAGTTGTTTATTACTGGAAGTTTTAGCCAATTTTACTATAGATCAACAAAATTGAGAACACCAGTATATTTAATATATAGGAATATGATGCTTTAAAGGAGTACGGAAACTGCTGAAGTTTTTTTACAACAAACTTGTAAGGAGGAACTTCAGCAAAATGAATAAACACATGCCAATGTTAGTAGAGAATTATTTATAAGTCAACTAACTTTTTTAAAAAATATTTTAGTGAAGATACCATGCTAGTTAGTGTTATAAAGAATTGAATTATTGACTCTTCCTAAGATTGCAAAAAAGGTCGTATATTTGTGAGAACAAGCCGCGTAAAAATAAGGTTGTAAAAATAGAAGATTTAAATTATTTTCATAAGCTTAAGCAAAACAGTTCGTATATAAATTTAGCGAAAGTAGGCTAATATAGCTCGTTTTAGCGTATAGCAAAATCACTATAATAAAAAGTTCGTATGGTACACTTGGTAGACCAACACATCCCAATAAAAACACTTCTCACGTTCCTTGGTTTTGAATACTCGAAATGGTTATTTTATTTAAATTTTTAGTCAAATATGTTGCTAATAGTTTAGTTGATAGTAAAAGGAAGAATTGGAATAATTTATAGTAAAACAAAATTTTAAAAAGCCCAACACAAAATAAAACAGCGAGAAAATAAAATATCATAATACACATAAAAATTACTTGCATTGCCGATTTTACTTATTAGCATATAGCTATATCTGGTATAATATTACATTTTCATTCAAATACAGGCAGGGGGTTTTATGCTGAAGGTTGAACATCCAACAGACTATCTAAAAGGGGTTAATTCAGAAATTGTTGATCTATTGAAGGAAGAACAGCGCATAGAGCAACAAGCCTGGAAAAGAAAATACATCTTAAACCGCTTAAAACGTTCTAATGACTATGAACAGAAGCATAGTTGGCAAACTCTTGAAGATGAAACAGCGAAAGTCAACTATGACTATTGGCTACAAAAGCATGATATTGCTCATATTGCAAGAACTTCGTATCAGTATGACCATGGATATGATGAGCAAGGTAGACAAACTCAAAGTGAAACCATATTTGAAATCTGTGATTTAAACACCTTAAATAATCAACTAGGACAATTTAAGGGTTACGTAGTTAATGGCGAAACAAGGCCTCTAACTTTAATTATCAATTTAAGCGCAGGACATTGGGTTACATTAATTGTTCAACATAAACTAGGTCATTACTACGCATATTACTCTAACTCATTAGGAGATAAGATTCAGGACAATGTTGAATCAGCCCTTAGGAATAAAATTAGTGCTAACGTTAAAATATTTGATTTAAAAATCAAGCAACAGGTAGATGGTAATAACTGTGGAATATTCTCATTGTTAAATGCTAATAAGATTAATGAATTATTAAAAGATAACAAGCCTCTCGACGAGGTGTATAGAGCTATAAGAGAAATAGAAAGTCCCAGTGATTTTTTGGTGGGTATGCGTAGGTCTTTTTCAGGGGAATTAAAGAAAGATTCTGAAAGACTTAAAACTAATATAAGAGATTTTGCATTAGGTCATAATATAGATATTAGAGAAATAAGTGATAGTGATATTAACCAGCCAAGTCAATCAAACTTAAAAAACAGTCAAGAGCTGGATCAATTATTCCGCAAAGCTATTGACAAAGGTTACATAAGAATTGCGGCATTTGCTGTAAAAATTGGAGTTAGTAATGATGTCATTCAAAATCTTAGCAATGATGAAAAGGAAAATTTCAAAAAATATATGGAGAAGCATGATCAACAATTTTCCCGAGATCATCAAGAAATCATAAATCTTCTGAAAGTTGAAGAAAGATCTGCATCAAGTAGACAACAATCAAGCAGTACCTTAGGACAACAGAAAAACAGAGAAAAACCTGTGGATCCAGCTAAATCAGATCGAGGACCATCAGAAAGTAGAATTGAGAGGTCTGATAGTCAAACTCAACCAGGATCCTCAAATGCTAATCAAGGTAATCAGCTAGATAATGCTCAGCCTGTATCAAGACAACAGTCACCAGGTTTGTCAGGTGATAGGTTAAAGAGATCTGATAATGATCCTAATCAGGCAGCCTCTTCTCAGCGATCTTCTCCTGACATTGATAGTGATGATGAAAGATAAAAAAATACGGAGCTATTTTCTGCTATAAAGAATGATAATATGCAAAAAGTTCAGGAGCTGCTGAAAGCAGGAGTAAAGGTTAGCATTATTGATAAAAATAATAAAGATAATACCCCTTTACACTATGCTATTGAAAGGGAAAAAGAAGAAATAGCTAAAAAACTACTGCAAGAGTGGAAGGCAGATATTAATGTTAAAAACAATAAAGGTGATACTCCTCTACATGTTGCTACTTCTAAAGGTAATAAAGAACTTGTGCAATTGCTTGTAAGTAAAAAGGCAAAGACTGATATCATAAATAATAATAATGAGACTCCATTAGATATTGCTAAAAAGCATGATACACCTAATGGACAAGATATTGTGCAAATATTAAAACCACATATTCAGTCAAACCTACAAGCTTCTGCTCGACAACCATCAACACAACACAAAAGAACTAGAACTGATTCTGAAGAAGTTGAATCAGAAGACAGTAGTCATAAAATGCCAAGAACTTCTCTTCAAGCAGCAGAAGAGTCTAGAGGAAGAAAAAGGACGCAAAATGAAGAGAATGAATTAGGAGCTGGTCAAGTAAAGAAGCTAAAGACTTCTGAAGGATATCGTGCTTCAGGGTTAAAAACATCTTTTCATGGTACTGTTTACCAACTAAAACTATTGATGCTCTTTTTAAAGCGTGGATTAGATCAAGGGTATTCTTTTAATTTAGCAACAGAAATGGATGCAGCCGAAAAGTTTGATGATGTAGTCTTTCAATATACCGAAGGTGGTGAAGAAGTATATCGCTTTTTGCAAGCTAAGCACAAACAGGATGATAATAAAAAAATTACTGTTAATGATTTACTCACAGAACAAGATGATGAATTTAGTCTACAAAAATATTTTATTTCTTATCGTAAAATCAAACAAAATCCAAAATTTAAAGGTTATAAATTAAAAGACTTTGTTATTTGCACAAATATTGATCTAGAGGAAAGTTTAAGAAATAGTTTTGAGCCAGTAGAAGGTGAAGATAATATTTTAAGGGTTAATAGTGAAAAGTCTGAGCGCTTAAAACTTAAAGTAGATAAATTTCCCAACGAGAAAGATCTAGTTTCAAGATTAAGAAAGACTTCAGAAATTAATAGGTTAGCAAAGAGACTTGCTAAATGTGTATTAGAAAACGACCCTTTGGATTTGAAAGATAACCTATTTCGATCTTACCATGGTGTACTAGGAGAAAAAGTAATTGATGTAAAAAACGTTGAACAAAGAGAAGAAAAAGACAACAAGGGAAAAGAGATAAAGAAAAGCTATGCTAAATTTCGTAGTAATTTTTTAGATGGAAGCTCACAAGAATTAGAAAACTTTAGAAGTGCCTTTTTAAAAGCATATCAAGAAATGTCAAAAGAGCAAATGAATGTGAATGAATTTTGGCAAAAGATGAAAGCAAGGGAATTACAAATATCACAAACTTTTGGAAAGGTGTTTGAGCTAGATATTAATCCTCAGCTTACTAACTCAGAAGTGTTTGCTAAAGCAATTGCAAATGCAATGAGTGTGGCTGAGCAGAGTGTTGTTAATATAAAAAGAGAAAAAGGGAAGGGTATTATTAAAGATAATATTAATAAATTAGCAGGACATGTATTAATAAAGAAAGGCGATAAAGAGAAAGATGCATATTATTTTAGTTCTACATTTTTTGATGATAATAATAAGTTACCGGGTAATTTAGAAAGTTTCAAGAACGAGCTAAAAGCAGAACTTGAAAGTAAAGTTATGGAGTTTGATAAGGATAAATATAAATTTCATATAGCCAATTTTAAAACATGTGAAGAAGAACAGCTGCACTTAAAAACTTTTTTGCCAGATGATTATATTGATGAAGAAGAAATAGATGACTTTCTAGATAAATTAGTATTTGCAGTTAACCAGCCTAATGAAGTTGAGCTTGGTGAAATTATTAAGGACGAGTTGGGTAAAGAATTTAACACAATTGATAGGAGAAATGTTTATGGGAGGTTCTTAGAGAAAATGCTCGATTGGATGAAAGACAAAAAAGGAAAGTTTTTCACACACGAGGAAGGAGAGGCTTTTTTTGAAGAAATAAAGAAAGAGATTCTAGGAGCAATTTGGTTTGATGTGAGATACCCAGTGGATTTATTTACTGGAAGAGAAGAAGAGTTGAAGAGTTTGCATAGCAAAATACAACGTAGCTCAGGGAGAGTAACAATAATATCACAAATGACTTCCATTAGTGGATTAGGTGGGATAGGCAAGACTGAATTGGCCAGAAAGTATGCTTATGATCATGAAAATGATTATGATGGCAATGTTATATGGATAAATGCTGAAAGCGAAGGAGCTATTAAATCATCATTTATTAGGCTGGCTAAGGATAAGTTAGGAATTAATACAAAAGATGCAGATCGAGAAAGAAAGGATATAAAATCCATCGTAGAAGATGTATATAGATTTTTTAGTAAGAGAAAAAGCTTGTTTGTCTTTGATAATGCTGAAAAAAATGAATATTTCAAGAAATTCTTACCACTACGTTCTTTAACAGCTGATGATAATAAGCCTTACATTTTAATTACTTCTAGAAATCGGGAATTAGAAGGAGAAGTTGTGAATCTGAATGAATTGAAACTAGAAGATGCTATAGAGTTTATAAAAAAAGGGTTGAGTATACCTAAAGAAGATAAATCACAAGATCAAGAAGTAGAAGGTTTGCTAAAAAAACTACAACGCTTTCCTTTAGCCATACAGCAAGCTATAGCATATATTAAAGATCAAAGAGTTACGAGAAAATTTGGAATTAATGATTATCTGCAAGAATATGAAAAAAAGGCAAAAGATTTACTTGACTCCGGAGTATTTCAAGGAATTGATAATGAATACGAAAGGACAACTTTTACAACTTGGGAAGTTACAATAGATAAAATAGCAAGTAATAAAGAATATGGTGAATTAGCTGTAAAAGTTCTTAATACTGTAGCTTATCTTGCACCTGAAGACATCAAAAGAGAGATGTTTTCGAAATTGGCAGGAAATGATGAGACAAAGTTGGAATCAGCTGTGCGCTTACTTGTCAGATATTCGATGGTAAATGGTGAGGAAAAGCAAAGTGTATTAAGTGTACATAGGTTAGTACAAGAAGTGACGAGAATAAAGTTAAAAGGACAGGATAAAAATGAGGAGGTTATAAAAAAGACTTTTGAATTATTAGGAAAAAGTTTCCCTTATGGAGAAGATAAACAGAAAGATTATGATAAAAAAAGGCAGCTATTGCCACATTTAGAAGCTCTATTGTCACATGTTGATGATTGGGCAGCGAAGAAACCTAAAGATAAAGAAGAATTAGAAAAAGATTATCTTGTGTATTTATTAACATGGATGAGTGATGGATACTCTGACTTAGGTAATCCTGAGAAACAAAAGGAGTTACTAGAGAGGGCTTTACCTATTCTTGAGAAATATTATGGAGGAGAGAATGTTGAAGTGGCTATCACTCTAGGAAACCTTGGTAACGCTTATGGAGATTTAGGTAATCCTGAGAAACAAAAGGAGTTACTAGAGAGGGCTTTAGCAATTGAAGAGAAATATTATGGAGGAGAGCATGTTGAAGTGGCTAGCACTCTAGGAAACCTTGGTAACGCTTATGGAGCTTTAGGTAATCCTGAGAAACAAAAGGAGTTACTAGAGAGGGCTTTACCTATTCTTGAGAAATATTATGGAGGAGAGCATTTTCAAGTGGCTAGGACCCTAGGAAACCTTGGTGCCGCTTATGGAGCTTTAGGTAATCCTGAGAAACAAAAGGAGTTACTAGAGAGGGCTTTAGCAATTGAAGAGAAATATTATGGAGGAGAGAATGTTGAAGTGGCTATCACTCTAGGAAACCTTGGTAACGCTTATGGAGATTTAGGTAATCCTGAGAAACAAAAGGAGTTACTAGAGAGGGCTTTAGCAATTGAAGAGAAATATTATGGAGGAGAGCATGTTGAAGTGGCTAGCACTCTAGGAAACCTTGGTAACGCTTATGGAGCTTTAGGTAATCCTGAGAAACAAAAGGAGTTACTAGAGAGGGCTTTAGCAATTGAAGAGAAATATTATGGAGGAGAGAATGTTGAAGTGGCTAGCACTCTAGGAAACCTTGGTAACGCTTATGGAGCTTTAGGTAATCCTGAGAAAAAAAAGGAGTTACTAGAGAGGGCTTTAGCAATTGAAGAGAAATATTATGGAGGAGAGCATGTTGAAGTGGCTAGCACTCTAGGAAACCTTGGTAACGCTTATGGAGCTTTAGGTAATCCTGAGAAACAAAAGGAGTTACTAGAGAGGGCTTTAGCAATTGAAGAGAAATATTATGGAGGAGAGCATGTTGAAGTGGCTAGCACTCTAGGAAACCTTGGTAACGCTTATGGAGCTTTAGGTAATCCTGAGAAAAAAAAGGAGTTACTAGAGAGGGCTTTACCTATTTTTGAAAAACACAATCATCCAGTTGTTGCTAGATTAAAAATAGAGTTAGAGAAATTAAGTAGCGTAGAATCATTACGCTATGCAGCACGAGAGGGTAACTTAAATAGGGATAATGGAGTTACGCAGCTTCATTACGCAGCACAGAATGGTAATGCTGAAAATATAAAGCTGCTATTAAAAAATGGTGCAGATATTGAAACCACTGATATTAATGGTTGGACACCTTTGCACGATGCTGCTCACAAGAATAGCTTAAATGCTGTCAGTGCTCTGTTAGATGGAGGAGCAAATATCAATGCTGTCAGTCAAGATAATAAGAAACCAATAGATTATACAACTTATGATTCAATTAAAAAAGTTCTTAAATCCACTCAGGAATTATTTGCTTCTATAAGACAAAAGCAAAATGAATCTAGAACAAAGGAGTTGCTTAGAAGAGGAGCAAGTGTTAACGCTGTTTCTGGTACTGATCGCTTAACAGTATCACATTTTGCTGTTTCTAATGGAGAATTAGCTGTTATTAAAGCATTATTGGAAAAGAGACCAAACATTAATGCTGTTGACGTAGATGGTTGGACACCGCTACATTATGCTGCCCAAGACGGCCACTTAGACATTGTAAAGTTGCTGTTAGATAGAGGTGCAGATCCTACTATTCGAAACAGTAATGAAAAAACTCCTCTACAATTAGCTGAAGAACATCTTAATCAAAATCCAGAAGTATACCAAGGTATTGTGGATATTCTTAAACAAAAATCTATACAACAAGGAGTTAAAGTTTCAGCTGAAGAATGTTTACCGAGCACAAGTTCAGGAAGGAGTAAGAGAGAAGCTATTGGTGAAAAGTGTTTATTCACCTGGGAAGACATAGATGAATTTAATGAAGAAAAAGACGATAGAAGAGATTTAAGTAAGATTAGGATAGATGGTGAAAAGTTTATCAGTTACATTAAAGATTTACCAGAGGAAAAGCAGAGTCAGCTAATTCAACTAGCAGACAAGGTAAAGGTTACCGGTGAATCTCAGAGTTTGGTTAATAAGCTGATTGGTAATCAAAAAGTCATAAGTCATCTAAATAGAGTGGGAAGAGTTTCCGGTATAACTATGCATGGAATGATGGCTAAAAATGTTCTCGCTGACTTTTTAAATAGTAATTATCAAGGAGTAGCAGTGAATGTTGGTTTTATAGCAGGTGGTCAAGGGTTTGCTAAAGTTGCTGAAGCTGCATCTCTTAAAGGATTAAAACTAGCTGAAGAAGGAAAATTATTGATTGGTCAGTCTTTAAAAGCAGCATCTCCTTTTCTTGCTCGAGGTACTTCTGCTTTTGTTATCTATGATCTAGTAAATCAGATAAAAGCATTTAAAAATGGTACAGAAGAAGCACTAGTTGGTGTAGTAGGAGATAGTATTTACTTGGGAGTTGACGCTGCAGAGATTGGTGTGGAAGTAGCTGAAGCTTTTGGAGTACTTGAAGGAGTATCAAGTGTTACTGGTCCTATTGGAGCTGCAATTGGCGCTGTAGTCTTTGTTGGCACTGATATTTATATGGCGGTGAAAAGAGTTGATAAAATTGATCAGATTGTTCATCTAACTGGTAATGAGAAGTTTGTTGAAGGTTTACGTGCGTTTATAGGTATGAAGCCTGAACAATATATAGAAGAGCTAATGGAGAAAAAACAACTTTATAATCAATTAGTTAAGCAAGGACTTGAGTATTTAAAGGGGCATAGCGATATTCAAAGCTATGTTTTTCCTACTACTGATAGTAAGTTTAAACCAGATTTAGATAGTAAAGTACTACTTGATAGAAAAAGGACAGGTATAAGATGGAGCAGAGCAAGACCGGATGATTTAAATGAAGGTCGAGTGTTTTGTCTGCCACAGGGAAATGATGAGCCTGCGCCGAATTATGGATCATATTTATGTGAAAATGCAATTGGTATATTCGCAAATAAAACAGGAGATCATACTTTAATTAATCTAGGAGAAGGTAAGGATTATGTAAAAGGATTTTTAAACAGTCCAAATATCTTTGTGGTGAATGACGGCTATAAGAAATTTACTGGAGGTAATAAAGATGATCTTTTTATCCTAATGGGAAATACCATTGAAGGAATGTTATACGGAGAAGGTGGCATTGATACCTTAGATCTGAGTGAATTTGCTCAAGAGGCTGTAAATGTCAACGTTTATTTGAATGCGAGCATTGGATATATCACATATGGGGATTCTCTTAGAAATGGACCTGATGTTCTTAGAATGGTTAAAATAGAAAGGGTTCTTGGTAGAAAAGCTAAGTCAGAACTTATATTTAGTTCATGTGATACACAGTTTTTAGATGGACAAGGCAGCGCTGCAAATAGTTCTGATGTTATAATAATAAAAAATGAAGTAGAAAATAACGTCTGCACTCATAAGGTACAAATTGTAGTCAGACCTAATACTAATATTCGAAATCAAGCTCATAAAGGAGAGTTTAATTATGTTATCTTGCCTGGAAAGGGGGAAGCAGTGGTTAATATATCGAGTTTGTTAGATGGTACACCAACTGATAGACATGACTTCTTCTTTAATTCTACGATTTCTGATCTTATTGGAATATACGTTCAAAATGTTAGTCAAGTTTTCAACCACACAGTAAAGAGTGTTACTTTTAGCTTCCTATCTGCTGAGGATAAGTTAGAAAGTTCGTTTGATAATCAATCGAACAGAGAAAGGTTTAATTTAACTATTTCAGATTGTATTAAACAAGACTTGATCTGACACTTTAAAAAAGTAAGTTATAAAATAATAAAAGAAAGGAGTGTTAGATATGAGTACGATACAAACAAAAATACTAAAACCAAAGTTAGGGTTATTAGAACTAGCAAAGCAATTAGGTAACGTATCACAAGCGTGTAAGGTGATGGGTTATTCGCGTGATACATTTTATCGATTTAAGGAGTTATATGAAAGTGGGGGAGAAGGAGCATTACATGAAATAAGTAAGAAAAAACCCCTATTAGCAAACAGAGTTTCCGAAGATATAGAAAGGGCAATAATTGGCATAGCTACAGAATTTCCAGCATATGGACAACAAAGAGCTGCAAATGAGCTGAGAAAAAGGGGTGTAATAATTTCCGAAGGTGGCGTAAGATCTGTATGGCTAAGAAATGACATTGAAACGTTCAAAAAAAGACTTAAAGCCCTTGAAGCAAAGGTTGCACAAGACGGCATAATTTTAACTGAAGAGCAACTTGCAGCATTGGAAAAAGTTAAAGAGCAAAGAGAAGCTCACGGTGAAATTGAAACAGAACATTCAGGTTATTTAGGGTCTCAAGATACTTATTACGTAGGCAATATCAAGGGCGTTGGGCGCATTTACCAGCAGACTTTTATTGATACATATTCGAGAGTGGCTTTTGCTAAGCTTTATACAGATAAAACTGCTATTACCGCTGCCGACTTGCTGAATGATAGAGTAATACCATTTTTTGATGTACAAAACGTGCCATTATTGCGCATTTTGACTGATAGAGGTACAGAATATTGTGGTAAACCAGAAAATCACGCTTATCAGCTTTATTTGGGAATTGAAAATATTGATCATTCAAGAACTAAAGCCAATTCACCACAAACTAATGGCATATGCGAAAGGTTTCATAAAACTATGCAAGATGAGTGTTACAATATTATCTTTAGAAAGAAAATCTACAGTTCTTTAGAAGATTTGCAGATAGATGTTGATCATTGGTTACGCTCTTACAATGAGACCAGGCCTCACTCAGGTAAATATTGCTATGGTAAAACGCCTATGCAGACTTTTCTTGATAGCAAACACATTGCTTTTCAGAAAAATATTAGTAACGTTAAACAAGAGACTGATATTAGTTTTCAATTCTTCTGTCAGTTAATTCGTTGCTGTCAGATTAAGTTGTGTCTAGTACACCTATAAAAGTGGTAAATTATCACTTACTGTTCCTCAAGAATTAAAAAATTATAAAGAGGGAGGTAGAAACTTATTTGATATTATTAGAGAATATTTTCAAAAATTCTGCAAAAAATTAGGATTTAAATTCGAGATAAAAACACAAAAAGTAGAGCATGATTTGGATGATTCGCTGAAAGTAAACAGTCATCTTGAAGGCATAAGAACGCCTATTTGTAGCAATAACCATATTTAAAAGTAAGTATCTGCTATAAGAATAAATCAAAGTTCAGTTAGTATAAGCATTTTTAAAGTATAGCATTTCTCGTGATATTCCAAATATGGTAAGATATGTGGGTAAGGTTATATTTGACTTGTGTTATTTTTTGCTATTGGTTAATTTAATGTAAGCTGAAGGTAAATTAAGTGGATAAGAAAAAAAAAAGCATACCTATTTAAAATTTCTCTAGATAAAAAAATCTATCGTGAGATGGCATTGAAAGGTACGTGTCTAGTCTTCATAAGTTTGCAGAAACTATCATAAATGCTTTTAATTTTGAGCTAGATCATTCATTTGGTTTCTATAGTAACATAAATGATATTTATAAAAGTAATGAAGTATATACTTTATTTTATGATACTGATTCTAGTCTGATTGTTATACCTAATGAAAAAAGCGTCAAAAATTCTTATATCTACAAAGTTTTTGAGCCAGGTAAAAAAATGATTTTTCTTTTTGATTATGGCGATAATTGGGAATTCTTAGTAGAATGTTGTGGCATCACTGAAGCAGAAACTGAAACAAGATATCCAAAAGTTACTAAAAAGCAAGTCCTCCACAATATCCTGATTATGATGATGAGTAATAGAGTTTAGGTGCTACCTCTTATCAAATTTTTCCTATTCTTTTTAATTTTGCAGTATAGCCCTTCTTATAGTAATCTGAATGAGATAAGATATGTGTTTATTTCTATATATAGGCCAATAGCATATTATGCTCTGTTCGGATTATTTTAAAAAGAGCTATACAATGCAACACTACTCACTGATAACGCTGTACCAACAAAATCAGCTAAGATTGCTTGTCTTTTATGGATTGTTTTTTTGTCTGTTGTATCGCCATCAAAACATACAGCTAAAGAGGTGCTGTCGTTTGCTTTTCTATTGAGAAGTTCTGGGCTTTTTTGCTGGTTTCACATGTAGGTTGAAGTATATTAGGATTATCATTATCTTTGTTAATATTTTTACACAATTGAGTGTCGATTTTTATAGCTTTTTCAGCATTAGTTTGTTCTTTTGCCTCAACATCTTTTGGTACATCAAAAGTCCTTTATTCCTCTATACCAACTGCAATAGCGGCAATTTGGCTATCTTTCCTATTTCTCAGCAATACCTTTCAAACCCCAGTTATGGATTAACCAAGGCAATAAAACTTAGAAATAGAAGGCTTTTTTTGCTGCATAGAATATGAAATTAGTGTTGAAAAAATGTGTACCAAAAAATTTATTGGCGATCTGTGTCGTAAGCTCAAATTTATTTTTCAAACAACCAAAAACTGTCTCAATAATTGACCTTTTTCTCAATAAAATCTTCTCTTTTAGTGAAATTAGTACGTTTTTCATACCTTTTTTTACTTTAGTGACAAGTTTTAGGCCTCTATCGAAGAGTTTCTCAAAGAGCTCTTTCTTGATATAGCCTTTATCTGCGAACAAAAGCCCTGTCAATTTTTTAGTCAAATTTGGCACTGGTTTTCTGTCATCAACGCTACCTTTAGTGAGCGTAATACCTTGAACTTCACCTATTTCATTGATTACCAGATGCAACTTAAAACCGAAGAACCACCCATAGGTAGTTTTTCCTATATTTGCCAACTCTTTGAAAACTTTATTTTTTGAGATCCTTTTTGCGTGGCAAACAGCGATTGCAGTTGTATCAATATAGGAAATTTCAGTAATCTTTGCTTGCTCGCAGAACCACTGCAAAAGCAGTGCTAAATACCATAAAACCCTTGATTTTAGAGCAACAAACCTATGATACGAAGGAAGTTTTGAAAACTCAGAACTGTACAATAATTTAAGATAATTCAAGTAAAAAAATTTAAAATTTTTGCACGGCGATTGGTGGTAAAGTAAGATTATAGTAAGTATTTCTGGTACAGTAATTTCAGGTATTCTTGTTGGTTTTTTGCCATTTGATAGAAGCCTTTCTGAAAATTTTTCATCAGCAATGCGACAAAAATCTTCTATGAAACAATAAAGTTCTGTTATATCTTTCTTCATGGGTAACCTCTTAATTATTGCTAAAATACTCGAGTTTACCCTGTTCCCCTCTTTGTTACTTCTACTTTTATCTATTTTCTAATCCATAACTGGGGTTTCAATAGTTTTGGTGGTTTTCATTTCTCTCCTTTTGTTCTTTTTATAAATGGTGTAATTACGCCTCTAATTCATAAAACTTCTCTAATTGCTCACTCCACAGCACCGGTATTTCTCTCAAATCCACTAACTTCAATCCCCTTGGTTGCCTCCCATTTACTATGTCTTCTTTGATCTTTGGTGTTAAATAATTCAGTCTTAAAATTTGCTGTATACGTCTTGTACCTATATTAATTTTGGCACTCATCTCTCTTATGCTTCCATATTTTCCCTCTTCTAGTTGTCGTTTCCACAGGTAGGCTCTTACCACTGCTTTCAGTAAGGGGAAATCAAAGCAAGAGCATTAGCATATAGCTAAGTTTTGTGGACAAAAAATATCATGCTAGATTGGGTCTGAATTATTGCAACTATTTTAATTTCGTTGTTGAAATACAATGTTATTTAGCTTATATTGTGCTAGCAAATTTATAGAGGCTGTTATGCATATAAGTAATCAAGTTATTTTAGATAAAAGTCTTTTCAAAGCTGTTGTAAGGAATGATATGAAAGATATCCTCCGTTTAATTGATTTAGGAGCAGATGTTAATTATGAGTTTACTATTGATGCACTTATTCATAATAGACTTATAGATGATAACGCCATTACCACTATAAAAAATGCTGAAATTACCGTTGATGAGCTCATTGGGCGTAGTAGATGTAGAGGTGTAAAAAATTTATACATATTAAACGGTCTAAAAATCTATGATGAAGAGATTACTGCTATAAAAAACAATTCCTGCTCTAAAATAATAGTTCTACCTATTATCATAAACAGCATTATTCTGAGCACTGAATCTAAGTTGTCGCCACTTCAATTAGCGATAATGTATGGTTGGAAAGAAGCCATTATTGAATTAATTAAAAAAGGAGCAAACCCTAATAGAACACTTGATATACAAGGCATTACCATTCTTGAGCTTATGTGTACTGCTGCTGTTTTTAGAGATAAGCAATGTTATGTATTTGATGAAGGCATTATTCAACTACTATTTGATCATGGTGCAGACCCTAACGTCCAAGATATAAGTGGTAAGACATCTTTATATTATCTAGCAAGATCTGCTGATTTTCACATTGGTGAAATGGTTAGTGCGAAAACGCGGGTTGACAATGCTTCAGACCCAGGTAATGTTCATGATAACAGAAACATCAGAAGAATTGAAAAATTTCTTATTAATGGTGCTAATCCTAATATTAAAGCTAATTATAACTGTTGCACAATACTGTATGATATTGTTCAATCTGACAGTTATCTAGAAGAACAGCCAAACTTGACTAACTTACTTCTTGATCATGGATGTATCTATAGTACATATGAAGACGTACTGAAGCAACCAGGTATTGTTAGCATGATGCAAGAAGACTATGGCCGTAATTATGGTTTTGCAGATGCTAAAAAGGAAGTAGACGAATTTAACTCAAAACATAAGCAACATGTAGAAAAAAATGATTGTTTAATCAAAGCAATAAAAGGTAAAGAGAAATCTAAAGTAAGTATACTATTGAATAAGGGTACTAATCCTAACATTAGAGATAAGAACGGGCTTTCAGCATTGCACCTTGCTGTAAAACTTGGTGACTGTACTATCATTGAATTATTACTTAATAAAGGTGCGAATCCTAATATCAAGAGCTGGAAAAATGGCACAACTCCTCTTTTTAATGCTGTGGTTAGTAATAGGAATGATATAGCTGATCTGTTACTTAACCATTCAGCAAACCCTAGTGTTATAAATACGAAAGGCCTTTCACCTTTATATTTTTCTATTACTGGTAATAATGAAGAAATGACGAAGTTACTTCTTAAGTATAAGGCAAATCCAGATATATCACATCAAATTTCTATTTTATTTAATGTTCTTAATGGAGTAAAGAACGATAGTGATATCAAGATAATTGAGAGTACTCTAAAAAAAATAAAAGATATAGCTGAGTTCTTAAAATTTAAAGATATTCCTGTGGACTACAGTTTATTCTATCAATCAGTAGATATTGCTGAGAAAAATGATAAGAAAAGTACTACAAAAAAAGTTATGGAACTACTGGATGAACTTACTTACCCTACGTCTCAAATACAAGATCTAAATCTGCATCAGCATTCAAGTCAAAGCGAATGTTCAAAAACTATGGGCTTAAGTTAAGAGGATACTAGCCAATGTATACTTTAATGTTAATAAAAATCAATCTCTATTAGGCATCTTCACTAATTTCAAAACAGAAATAATTGTAATAAAGATGTATAGAAACCCTATAAAGCCTAAAATGCTAGTCCTTCTGAGTAGATCATTCTCTGACTAACATGTTTGAATTTTAGTTGAATATTTCTTCAGAATTGTGTATAATTATTAATGCTTTTTAGGTTAGTTCGTTATGGCTCTTTCTAAATTTTTAGATCCTAAGCTAGATTTGACATTCAAAAAAATATTTGGCACTGAGAAAAATAAGAATATCCTTATTCACTTCTTAAATGACATCTTAGGCTTTACTGGGGTTAACACTATTCAAGATGTTGAGTTCCTTAGCACTATCATGAATCCTGAGATTGCTTCTGATAAACAAAGCATCGTTGATGTTCTTTGCAAGGATTCATACGGAAATAGGTATATTGCGGAAATGCAACTTGCTCGTGATAAGGGCTTTGAAAAACGCGCTCAACTCTATGCTGCTAAAGCTTACTCAAGACAATCTGGCAATTACATTGATTTTAAGAAAGTATTCTTTATTGCTATTTCTAATAGTACTCTCTTTCCTCCAGAAGTTGAATACATTTCCACTCATAATATACGAGAGATCAAAACTAATGGCCATTATTTAAAGGATTTTCAATTCATCTTTATTGAGTTGCCGAAATTTACAAAAAACAAAGTAGAGCAACTAGAGAGCACAGTAGAAAGGTGGTGCTTCTTTTTCCGGTACGCAGAAAATACTACCGATGAAGACCTAAAAGATATTGCAGAAAAAGACCCAATAATAAAGCTAGCATATGACGAATTAGACAAATTTAGTTGGAATGAAAAGGATCTAGCGGCATACGAAGAGAGAGTTTTGAATGTACAGAAAGAAGAGGCTATTTTGGCTCAACGGCTCGATGACGCTTCTGCTAAAGGTAGACTGGAAGGTAGACAAGAAGGCATCCAAATCGGCGAAGAAAGAGGCATCCAGATCGGCCATGAAAAAGGTAAAATTGAAGGTAAAATTGAAGTTGCAAAAAATTTACTTAAAGCTGGCGTCTCTACTGACATCATATCACAAACTACAGGCCTTTCCTCTAATGAAATCAAACAGTTACAAGCAGAAAAGACCACATAGTTCCCTCAATTTATTGCTCTGCTTATTCCCTGAACCACTGATGTTCCATTTAAGAATGTATCCGGCTTTTTAGATAACTGTACTTTCCTTGAAACTTCCTGACCTAAAACTTTAGAAGGCTTTTCTACTTTCTGCTGTAGTATCATAGTTTCTTCCTTAGCTAAAACTTCTTCTAAGTTACTCTTTACATTATCTAGAAACTTATCAGTTTGTTCAAACTCTGGACACGCTTCTTTTGCAAATGAATATAGGGTTTTTGCTATTTTAGGAAATTTTCCATTTATTATTTTTTTAATTATAGCTGATTGCACTACCACAGGATCAAAGTTTAGATTTGTCACTGATATTCCTGACTTAGTAGCAGTTTTATTCAACACTTTCTCAAATCTATTTGCAATATTGAGTGCATATCCCTGTGCTTCTAGTGGAGATATAGACTGATCTACTGTAGAAACATACTTCTGACCCGTAACCTTTCTAACGAGAACGTCAAGTAACATTATCGTACCATTTACATCCACTCTTGCATCTACTTGTGAGATAGAACTTGGAGTGCTCTCAGGTTTAGAACTTAACAATCCACTCACAGAGCTTTTTACCCAGCCAAACAAATCATTTATCCACCCAGTTGGTCTTGTGCTGCTACTTTTTGTACTCCTACGATGACGAGCTTGCTCTCTATGTCTACTATGCCTATGTCTGTGCGTTACAGGTTGATCAGATAACATAATAACTTCTGGACTGCTTTTTGTATGATTGAAGACATCATTATACACTTGATCCTTATGTTCTTTTTTCACAACATTCACGTTTCTTGCCTTACTTATTTCTTCCTGATGCTCTTTTAGAATTATTTCCTTATCAGCAAACTTTATTGATAATGTTGCCATTTTAGGTTCTTCATAGAACTTACTCATTGTAATAGTGCAGAGATCATTCTTAGTAATACTAGAGTCAAAAGCATTTGTTATCATTAGATCATTACTATTACTGCGAACAAATGTATAATTTCCTCCTTTTCTAGAAATGATAAGCTCAGTATCTTTCTCCACATCTTGACCCGTTACCACAATAATTTCTCTATCCTTTTCAAAGATCAAAGGTAGTGGCTTTAATTCTAATTTAGAACTTATTTTCATAGGTGCACTATTTGAGATAATATGAAGCTTTTCATACCAATTCAAACCGTCTTTTAATCTTACTGTTAGCACTTCTACTGTTGGCACTTCTAATGAAAAGCTTTGCTTTACTTCTGTTTCTAACTTAACTAGCAAATCATTTCCATCTTGAAAAATTCTTGGCAGATTAATATGTATTTTCAAATCATCTTGTATTATTTTTATCACGTTACGTAAATCTAACGTATCTATAGAACTTGCTTGATCAGGATTGTAGATGTTTATTTGTGGCATAGAAAAAATATTATGTTCATATCTTTGCTCACCTGAGGCTATAGTAATTACGTATATGTTTTTACCACCATTTCCAATTAAGTGACTGTTATAGATTGGATTATTGTAAATTACCTCACACTTCCCATAGCCAACAAGTATAGATTCATCACCATCTTGAACAGCGATAGTCATATTGAGTTTATTTGCTATAGCTGGGTAACTTTCTATAATTTCATCAATAGTTTTATTAGTATTCTGTATTGCATACAAGTTTCTTTCCTTACCTACTTTTATTTCAGCACTGTCTTTTAATTGATAGATTATATTGTTCATTATGTTATATGAGATAGATATACTAAAGTTACTATTTGCAACTTTTGAGGAAAAATCGAACTTTATACTATTGTGATCTTTAATATCAATACTCTGAATATCAGCAAGCAAGTAGTCGAATATAAACCTATGGTTATTTTCGAAATTAGCAAGTAATTTAACAGATGCACTACCTTTTTGAAATGGTAGAATATAGCTAAAGTTACCCTTTAGTGCCGTATTATCTACTTCAGTATAAGGTCTAATTATTACCTGTATATCATAGACACAGTTATTATTTTCTATTTGTACATAATCAAGTTGATCTTCCCCACCACCGTTACCATCTATGAATTTAGTTTCACATGCGCTAAATATACGGTCTGACTTAGCTTTTCTACCAAGAACTTTTTCCATTGAATTAATTCTAAAACCATAATAACCATAATGGTTGTACACGATAGTACTAATATTTGTATTTAAAGATACATTAACACTTATAGCTTCTTGAGCAAATCCATTCAGATCTAAGGTATCAATTCCATCCTCTCCGTACAAAGACCCTTCTATCAGATCTCCCTGCAAAATAAATATATCATTCTTATTTCCTCCATAGTATCTCTTAGATCCATCATTCACTACAAATATGTTCGAGCTATCCTTAAATCCTTTTGCATAATCTTCACCTTCTCCTAAATTAATTAAAGTATATCCTTCTGTTTTGTTATTAGATAAACCAATCGCATTTTCACATAAATATGACCCATAATTTGGAGCAGGATCACCATCTCCCCTTGGTAAACAAAATAACTTTCCACCACTGGGATCATTCGGTCTTGCTCTACTCCATTTTATATCGGTTCTTTTTCTGTCAAGCAGTACTGTACTGTCTAAATCTATCTCAAATTTAGTTGTGCATTCTTCAGTATAATAATGTCTAATCCCAAGTGATGTTGTGTGCAGCACTTTACGACAAGAACCCACAACTGATCGATCAGTAGGGAATACATAGCTTTGAATATCACTATACTCCTTTAAATACTCAAGTCCTTGCTTAACTAATTGGTTATAAAGTTGTTTTTCTTCCATTAACTTTTCTACATATTGTTCAGGTCGCATACCTATAAATGCACGCAATCCTTCAATAAATTTTTCTCCTCTAGTTAAGTGAATAATTTCATCAATTTTATCAACTCTCTTTACTGCCATATAAATATCAGTGTAAATAAATACTGCAGTGCCAACTCCTGCTCCAATAGGTCCAGTAATAGATGAAACTCCTTCTAATACTTCAAAACCTTCAGCAACTTCAATCCCAATCTCTGCAGCGTCAACTCCCAGGTAAATGCTATCTCCTACTACGCCAACCAATGCTCCTTCTGTACCATTTTTAAATGCTTTTACCTGATTTACTAAATCATAAATAATAAAGGCAGAAGTACCTCGAGCAAGAAAAGGTGATGCAACTCTTAAAGACCTACCAAGTAATACCTTTTCTTCTGAGAGCAAATTTAATCCTTTACGAGATGCAACTTCAGCAACTTTAGCAAATCCTTGACCACCGGCAATAAAGCCAACATTAATCGCTACACCTTGATAATCTCTGTTTAAAAAGTCAGCTAATATATTTTTAGCTATCATTCCATGCATAGTTATGCTAGAGATTTTCTTTACTCTATTTAAATGATTCATAACCTTCTGATTACTGGTAAGTTTATTGACCAAATCGCTAAACCTACCCTTAACTTGCACTTTATCTGCTAGCTCAATTAGCTGAGAACGTTTTTCTTCTGGTATATCTTTTATATAGTCAATAAACTTTTTACTATCTATTTTAATTTTACTAAAATCTCTTTTCTCATCTTTTTCTGTATTGAATTCATCTACGTCTTCCCAAGACAGTTCACATTTCCCAATTTTTGCTTCTCTTCTGTTCCTTAATGAACTCGTACTCGGCAAACATTCTTCAACTTTACTCCTTTGATATATTGCAGAAGCCCTTTCTAGTAAATCTTTTGCTCTCTGAACATTACCTAAAGCTCCATCGGCAATAGCTAAATCTTCTAAGGTTATAGCTACTTCAAAATGATTTTCTCCATAATGCTTCTCTAAAATAGGTAAAGCCCTTTCTAGCAACTTTTTTACTCCCTGAGTATCACCTAAACCTCTATAGGCGATACTCAAATTTACTAATATTTTACTTACTTCAACATGATCTCTTTCATGATATTTCTCTAAAATAGATAAAGCTCTTTCTAGCACCTCTTTTGCTTCCTGATTATCACCTAAGGCTATATAATCAGTGCCTAAACTTTCCAGAATCATACCTATTTCAAAATGCTCTTCCCCATAGTGCTTCTCTAAAATAGGTAAAGCTCTCTCTAGCAACTCTTTTGCTCCTTGATAATTATCAAAGTATCTATAGATGGTACTTAAATTTACTAATATTTTAGCTACTTCAACATGATTTTCTCCATAATGCTTCTCTAAAATAGGCAAAGCTCTTTCTAGCAACTCTTCTGCTCTTCCATAATCATCTAAAGCTATATAAGTGATACCTTGATTTGTTTTAGCTATAGCTACCTGAAAATGATCTTCTCCATAATAATTTTCTAAAATAGGTAGTGCCCTTTCTAGTAACTCTTTTGCTGTCTGATAATCACCAAAACCTCTACAAGCAATACTAAGATTTACTAACATTTTAGCTGACTCAAAGTGCTCTTCTTCATAATTGTCACCTAAAATAGAGAATACTCTTTCTATTGACTTTTTCGCTCTTTCATAATCACCTAAAGATCCATAAGCAATACTCAGGTTTATTAGTACTTGAGCTAATGAAGAATGATCCTCCCGATAATGATTCTCTAAAATGGGAAAGGCCCTTTCTAGTAACTCTTTCGCTGTCTGATAATCATCTAAAGCTCGATAGCTGATACTCAGATTTACCAGTGTTCTAACTAATTGAAAACGCTCTTCTTCATAATCTTGCTTTTCAATTTTTAAAGCTCCTTCTAGCAAATCTTTTGCTCTTTGGTAATCACCTAAAACTAGATAACTGTTGCTTAGATTTACTAGTCTTTTAAATACTTCAAAATGATCTTCTCCGTAATGCTTTTCTAAAATAGGCAAAACCCTTTCTAGCAACTCCTTTTCTCTTTTGGGATTACCCAAATTAAAATACCCATCACTCATCCATGTCAACAAATTTTCAAGATAATCCTTTTCTATTTTTTCTTTATCTTGAGGGTTCTTTTTTAACCAACTATCTATACGTGATAAAAATGCCTCTAAGTGCGGTAATAATTCTCGTTTTTTTAAATAGTCTTCTAGTTTATCACTACCATAAGGGAAACTTGCTCTGAGTAGCTCGAAAGTCTCTTTCATAACTTCTTCGCTTTTACCCTCTTCTTCTAACGCTATTTTTGTCACTTCTTGAACTAATTTATGAATACTCAACACACCTTGCTCTTGTTCACCATTAACCATAGAATATTTTATAAGTAAACGAACAGCAGACCTTAATTCCTCTTCATTATTTCCTGTCAAATCTAAAAAGAATTCTCTACTAATATTGTCAGATGCAAGATAAGAGATAACATCAAGAATCCTTAAAGCTAAATTTCCATACTTTTCATTGCTTGCTATCTTATCGGTTATAATCTTCCAAGTTGTGAAAGTTGTTTTTGCATAGTTATTATCAATTCCTCTAAATCCTTCATAATTAAGCAAATCTTTCGCTTTTTTCTCATATTCCTTTAGGTAATCATCTATATCAAATTTTCTAGTAACTCTTTGATCTTCAATATATGATATTGCTTGCTGTATAGCTAAAGGAAAGTGTTGTAATTTCTCTACCAAAGCTTTTATCTTTTCATTTTGAGATTCATCTTCTATACTAAAGCCCTTTTTTACAAATTCTATCGCTTCTTCTGACTTTAATTCGTTTAGATTAATAACTTCTATCCCCCTTTCCCACTCTCGATTATGAGAAGTAATTAAAATATAAGGTCTATTACTACCCGGTAATGAATCATGAATTGGTAAAAACTTATTCAAATAATTACTTTCCTCAGCATCATCAAAAATAAACAAGCTTTTACTATTACTGAAAAATTCATAAACCTCTTCTATGAGAGCTTTTATATCCTTTTCTTTTCCATTCTCATCTTTTATATCAATTCTTAGTTTATTCTTCGCTAATCGAGTAAATGATTCAATAAGAGCTATCTCACTTTCAGCATTGATCCATATAACGTTGTCATAACAATCTTTACTATATTCTTGAACATATTGTCTAGCTAACTCAGTTTTTCCTATTCCTCCTAAACCGCTAATTGAGGTTATTTGTGATATTACTGTTACTTTTTCTGAACTACGTTGTATCTTATTATGTAGGTCAATTAACTCTTCCCTTCTTCCAGCAAACAAAATTACTGGCTTTTTCACATTAAACCAAATAGGCTTTCTTACTTGCTCTCTTGCTACAACTGCATCATATATCTTATCAAGCTTTTTATCTATTTTCTCGAAACTTTTTTCACTTTCTTTCCTTCCTTCTACAATAGAATCTGCTATCTTGTGACGTTGCCTACTGGCTTCCTGATATTGACTCATTAATTCATCAAAGACTCCCTTAATCTCATTTTGATTACTTTCTATGTAACCTGATAACTCATTAAAATTCTTACCTATATAATCCTCTAATTCATTGAAGTTTTTTTCAGCTTCCTGTTCCATTTCTCCTTTGAATTTACTTAGTAACCTCTCTTCGACTAACTTCGGATCTTGCTTATTAAGCTCATCCAATAATTCATCTTTCCATTTTCCCTCATCTAATTTTAAAATATACCTATACTCCTCCCTAGAAGGATTTTCTTCAATGTATTCTCTAGCGAATTTTTTTATTTTACTTTCCAATTCCCATTTAAAAAGAAGACGATAGCCATATTTGCTAGTATCACTCTTTCCATCTATTCTCCTATAGTATTTATCAGCACTACCATCACGCTTTATCGTTACTAATCCCGCTTGGTCAAATAATTCTGCAGTATTCCATGAATTTTTACTTTCTAAAGTATGTCCTAGCTTAATATGAGGAACACCAGTGGAGGTTTGTTTATATCTTTTTGATTCTCCAAAAATAATACCCTTAGTAATTGAGTTAGCATGAAACTCTTCTTCGGTATTTTTTCTATAGTAATCAACCACTCTACTCACAGCATCTTCTGCTAATTTTGTCATTGCTCTCTGCCAACTTCCTTCTGCTGTTACTTGTATAAATTGGCTCTCAAAACTTTGAAAGATTTCAACACCAGATTTTACTAACTCTTCCCTGACTTTGATTGGATCCTTTTTAAATATATACAATTGATCTATCAGCTTTTTAAGCTCTGCTCTATTATAACTACTACCAATGCTGGATATTGTTGCTCGAAGAATGTTAATTCCAATAAGAGGAATTACTTTTGATTCCGCTTCTCCTTGTTCTGTTCCACCTTTTCCTGTATATATTATCATATTAACAAAATCAGCCCATTTACCTTGCTTTCCTCTTTGATTTTCTAGTCTCTCATAGTACTCTGATAAAGAGCGTTCATAAATAAAAACAAAATC
Organism: Wolbachia endosymbiont of Kerria lacca; assembly: GCF_051602725.1. Classification (NCBI taxonomy): domain Bacteria; kingdom Pseudomonadati; phylum Pseudomonadota; class Alphaproteobacteria; order Rickettsiales; family Anaplasmataceae; genus Wolbachia; species Wolbachia endosymbiont of Kerria lacca. The sequence continues at coordinate 437,397 of NZ_CP192272.1, read as the reverse complement.
TTCAACAAACTTTCTTAGCTTTTCATGCACTTCCTCCTCCTGTTCAGAAAGTCTTTTTACTTGATCAGGAAATTTTTTTAAATGTTCTTCTAGAGTCCTAATAATCTCTCCCTTATTTTGTTGCTTAGCAATATCTAGTGGAGTTTTACCTTGATTATTTTTAATATTTGGGTCTATACCAGACACATTCAAAAGAAGTTCAACAATGTCTTGATGATTTTTGCTTACAGCAACATGTAGTGGTGTATTACCACCATCATTGAGATCAATATCATTAATATTTTCTACTTGAGTAATTAACCCTTCAATTTCACTAATCTTATTTAGCTGAGGATTATCCGTTCTATGCTCACGTATCGCAAGAAACAACTTGGCAATATTAATATCATTAGGGTTATATTGACGTCTTATTCTATTTTTAAATTGAAAAGATTTTTCTTCCCTATCTAACTTAACTGCTTGTGAATCTGTCCTGAGATAATCTATTACCTTCACCATAAAGTTAATTACTTATTTTATATTTAAATTTAAGATCATACTAGATTTTATTATATATTAGTAAATGAAATCGATAATACAAGTAACTGTTATAGATATTGTATCTTTAGGCTATTTTATTGTCCCAAGTTTGGGACAATAAAATAACCATTTCCAGCGCTCAAAATCAAGAGACGTGAGAAGTGTTTTTCTTGGAATGTGTTGATCTAGCGCCATTCTGTTAAATGAAGGTACGGATACCTTATCACTTATGCTCCTTCATTTTATTGCATGCACCAGTACCTATTGTCAACTAACTGCTGTGAGTCACTATTTTCCAATTGACTATTAACTTTTTCCTCTAACTTATTACAAATGTCACCTTGCATTCTATGATCAAGATCTTCAAATTGCATTGATGTGTCTGATACGTTATCTTGAAGCAGTTGTATATTCGGCGTATTTTCCTTAGATATTGCACTTGTATTTTCTAATCTTCTTTTCTTAGACTTACCTAAATGTATAGTTGTCTTCTGTTGTTTTCTATGTGATTGCACTTTTAAGTCTGAAGAACAAGGGCCTGAGGACATAATTGATTGCGCTTTAACATTTTGGTCATGAATAGCAATACAATAACGCAAAAGATCTTTGTATTCTAGATTCATAGTAGCCCCTTGCTCTAAAAGGTATTCAATAATATCTAAGCGACCAGCGATAACAGCGTATTGTAGAGGACTAACACCATTTCTATCCTGTAGATTTACATTAGCTCCTTTTTCTACAAAGTATTTAACAATATTTAGGTGACCAGCAATAACAGCATAGTGCAGAACCCCCCTACCACGCTTATCTTGTAGATTTATGCAAGCTCCTCGCTCTAAAAGGCTAGGAATAATATTTAAGAGACTACTGAATTTTAGATTCATATTAGCCCATTTATCTGTAAGGTATTCAATAATATCTGAGCTAGCAGTGACAACATAGTGTAAAAAGCTTATACTGTTTCTACAATATAGATTTACACTATCTTCATATAAAGTATTACCAACAGCAAAATCAATTACTTTGGATTGTGGAAGAAATGATTTTTTCTCTATTTCCTTTTCTAAACATTTTTTTCTTTCACTTTCAGTAGACATTTTTTGTGTAGTACCAAGATGATTTAACCCTATTCTTCTCTCCTGTAACTCTTGCATGTTTTTAAGTTCTTGTGATGCCCCTTTTTTTCCAAGATAGGCATACCCAACAGATAATTGTATAAGATTTTTATAAAAACCTATATGATTGCTTTCATACAACTCACCTGAGCTAATCAAGTTGTTGAACTCCGTTAACACTTCATCTAATAGATTTCTTTTATCTTTCATACTTATCATTTTTTCAATAAAAGGACTTCTAAGTATGAAAGGACTTTGCTTTTGGTATTTTAGAATATCAAATAAACATTCTTGTAAAATCGATGAATTCAATTTATGTAAGTTGATATGTGGCGATGTTGTTGTAAGATAGAAGTATTTTTCATCTTGAATGCTATAAAGTTTTCCTAAGGTCCGGGTGTATTTGAGGTATGAAAAATACAATAAGTCATGGTTTTTAAAAAAATCTTGATAGAAATTATCTTTTCCCGTAGAATTAAATTCTACTTTAAAATGTTCAACGTAGTACAATACTGTAAATGCACATAGATACTCTTCCTTCATTACAAATACTCTAGCCAAATCAATTGATAGAGTTGCCAATCTACTTGATAAGTTATCACTGACAGAAAGTAGAGAAGCACAACTTCGTAAATAATCTAATGCACAATCATACTTCTCCTCTATGGTGTAAGTAATAACTATAAAATGATCTAGAAGCATTTGCTCAAAATAACCCCTGTAGCTGCTTTTTCTGAGTTCAAAAAGCTCTTTTAACCCTGAACAATCTTCTAATGCAACTAACGCAAGGGCACGTAAATATCTAATTTTTAAAGAATTTTCCGTTGAAGATTCAATAATCGGCAATATTCTTGTTGAAAGCCTGACAACTTCCTTATACTCGCCCTCTAAATGTAAACGTGTGATAGATCTAATCACAAAAGGCTCTTCTTCTTTAAAAGTGTTATAGTTTCCAAGGTAATCGACTAAGGCTATAAGATGCAAAGTATCAGTTTTTTCCAACAAATTGCTAAATTCATCTTCAAATATTTCCACAGCAGTTAGCAGTATATCCTCCTTTTGATCTTCAGCGATTTGCGAACGTATGGCTTCTTTTATCGATTCATGTATAACATACATTTTTTTTCTGCCTATCATTTCTATATCAAGCAGAGAATAATTTTCCATCAATTTGAAAGTAGACTCTAGTTCAACCAAAACTAAAAACATATCAGGGTCAATGTAGCTATTACCCAAATGAGCCATAACTTTCAAACACCTAAAAGGTACTCCACCATTTTTCTTTTCCATTACCTCCATGGAAATGCCTGTTGTTACTAATAAAACCCTATCATATTTGTCCTGCTTATTATTTTTTGGAATTACCTGATCAAGATCTTCATATTTTATTAAATATTCATGAATTCCAAATGCTTCTTTTGAATTACTTAACTTACTATTTCTAATATAAGCTGCTGCTAGCTTTATAGCTAATGGAAAACCTTCAAGCCTTTTTACAAATACTTTTATTTGTTCGTCTTGTGATTTATCTACTATTCCTAAAATTCTTTTAGTAAGTTGTACAGCTTGATCTTCTTCAAAAGCATCCAAAGCGACTTCTACTACGCCTTTACAAGGCTGATCAGGAAAAGTGAATAAAAAATCAAAACCTACTCGATCCTCTACCTCTAGAACCTCTTCTATGTCTTCTCTTTTAGCATTATGACAAATAATTAGACATTTTTTACTTCCTATTAGTGATTTTTTTTCTTCCATATATATACCTAATTTCCTTTTGGTTAAAGAAGAAAAACGCCTCTCTATAGGTAACATGTTACTGTCTTCTATCTCATAGATATGGCTATAACTTTCTCTACTTTCCTCAGCACACTTTCTAGCCAGTTGAGTTTTGCCCATGCCATATTTACCAGTTATTACTACCACTGCTCCTTTTTCCTTTTGCAGTTCTTGACATATCCTTTTTACTTGCTCTTGCCTTCCTGTAAAGTCATCTACTGCGGGACACACATCTTTAAGCTTCTGTTTCTTCAATTTAGATTTAAATCTTTTTATAGAAAAGAAAGATTGATTAATTCCCTTTATACTAAGCTGAAATCCATCAGTTTTTTTTGTGTCATTATAATGTAATTCAAAGGATTTCTTATACTCTTGAAAAATTTCCTCAGTATGGCTTTTAAATATTTTTTCTAGCTTAGAATAATAAGCTAAATCTTGTAACTTTACTAGACTGTCTTTTACTAAAGACATATATTCAAGATTTTTTTCAGATTTTTTTAGCCGCTTTATGCTTGCTGCCGTATCTCGAGCACTAATGGGCTTTCTTTTTTCTGCTGTGATTAAAGATTCTTGACGACAGAGTAGGCTTGTTTTTCTTTTTCTATGAAGAAACTTAATTTCCTTAAATAAAGACTCTGCTTCTTTCTCAATGTGTGATCTAACCTGTTCGACAAGATTATTCCATTTTCCTCTACTTGGTATTTGAATCTCTTCATTAACAATAGAGAACACCTCTTCCACAGTGTTTACAAAGCTTTGTTGATCTAAAGTATATACGTAATCCTCAAATTCCGTACTTGTAGTTTTTACTTCATCATACACTTTTCTCAACTTCTCACATATAAAAAGACGACGATAACCATACTGACTAGATTTATCTCTTTTTTCATAATAGATAAGAGAGTCTTCTTTCCCCGTTACAATTCCAATATTTTCATACAGATCTATGATATTATAACTCCTCTTTCCATACTGTGCCACTTTACCATGTATTTTCTGTGAATATTTATCTAGAACAAGAGCTTCAACTATGCTTGCACCATCTACACTCCTATCATATTCTTTTTGAATATAATATTGAATTATCTTATCCACAATATCCTCTACTACACTTGAAACTTGATCAAAACCAATTTTCTCAAGTTGTGCTTCAAAGCTTTGAAAAATATCACACCCAGCATCTACTAACACTTTCCTAAAAATGAGCTTACAACTGTCAAACATTTCTATTAAATCTGATAGACAAGAAAAACTTCTGCTCCTATATGCTCTCTCACCACCTATTGTCCTTACACCTCTACATACTGAAAATCCAAAGATGCTTCGTACGAAATCTTTGTTAATTACTTCTTGTGGAAGCACTTCTTTTTTCCTTCTTATCATCTCTCCAAATGTAGAATATATAATAAGCTTCATTTCAAATGATTGTACAAAGCTCTGAACAAACTTTACTAAATCTGAATATTCTGTTTGGTAAAATTGACAGTGATTCCTATTTTTATAAAACAAGCGTATTTCATTATTATGACATTCTCTTTGTTTACCATAAGTTTCGGATGAATTTTCCTTACATACTGTTATTGCAGTTTCTAATAGCTGGGACATTGCTTTTATCTCATATGTACCACCCCAAGCTTTAGGACTCCTCATACATTCTAAATATGCTTCAAATTGAAATTTACGAACCTTTTTAGGGTTATGTATCTTCTCAAGCTCAATACAAATGTCATCTACTGCATTACTATTGAAGTGGCTAGGCTGGAGTTTACTAGACTCGATTCCATACTGCTGCTTAACTTCAATTTCAGAGCCAAAATCAGAAAGAAATTTTTCTTTAAAGCTACCATTTGTTATATAACCTTCATTTTTACTCTCAAAAAAGTCTATCATACTAATCTCGTCTTTCAATTCCTCTTGAAACGAACGCATTTTTTCAACAACTCTTTCACGAAATATTTTCTCTACTAACCACCTTAGCATATCATTTTGGCAAATATGTACATCACCTTGGATTAGCCTTTGGATTGTTTGTACATCATGGCCGTCTCCAAATAATTGGTAAAATCTCTTGCAGAATTTATTATTGTCAAATTTTACAGGAGTTAAATAAGCTAAAGCAACAGACCAAAATAGGCAACTACCATCTCCTGGAACATCAATTCTTTTATACGAAACAAGTGGTTGCAGTATCTTAGCAATACCCTTCCTGTTATTACTTCTAGCGATGTCTATGGAAGTCTTACCCTCCATGTTTAAAATATTAGCGTTAGCTCTTTTTCTCAATAGAAACCTGATAATTTCTAACTCGTCATTACAAACAGCAATATGTAACAGTGTATCACCACGTTGATTAACCTGACAATTAACATCCAACCTTGGATGTGCTCTAAAAAAAACTTTTAGCTTTTCAAGCTTTTCCATTTCTAAAAGACTACAGTCCTCTATAGTATTAATAAGTTCTTCATATATTTGCTCCAAGGACAGTTCTTTCAACATACTCTGAACTTGAGTTAGGTCAGAATAAGGTAATGGTTGCTGAACTTCCTTTCTGAGTATTGGCTCAAAATGAGAATATCCTCCATTTATTATATGCAAGATACTACCATCGTTATAATCAACTTTATCATATCCACCTATATTTCTTAAACCTGAATCATCTATTAATTGATGCAAAAAAGGCTCTTGTTGATTATCATTAGTATACCATGGATTGCTCTCTATAACATGTAGCTTGACATTATACTTTTTACAAATTAGCCTTCCCTCAATCTCAACCCTACCCCATATAGGAGCTTGTAATGTACTTCCATACTTTGAGCCAGTTAATGCTTGATGCAAGGGTAGATTTGTGCTCTTCATTTTTTCTATATCTTCAACAGTATATTCTATGCTATCCAAGTAAGCACTCCATAATTCATCATCATTAATACCAGGCTGCGGAAGTATTACTCCATAACCCTCAAGCTTTCTAGCATCCTGTATAACTTGCTTTCTTAATTGTTGATCATTTAAAGTTAGCTTCTTACAAACCTGACGTAAAGACTTAACAGTAAATTCCATGCCAGGCCTAAGCTGTCTAAGTCCCTGTGCAACTGCATCAAAGAAACAATCTCCTCCTCCAATTGCTTTTCCTATTGTAAAACCTTCTGGCAGCTTTAATATTTGCTGACTGCTAGATAGTAGTGTGTCTTCTTTTTGCATTCTTATTAACCTAGATTGATTATCTATTACTTGTTCCTTTGTATTTTCTTTACCTAACATAAAGCCCCCTATATTTTAATATTCATATTTTGATGATTTTGTCGTAAACCTCTTTTCTAAAGATTGGTTTCAACATTTGATTCTTATACAGCTGTACCAAAACAATTTGCTGTAGAAACCTTAAGTTAATTTCAAGTAACTTTGATTGCTGAGTAACAGTGTGCTTTTCTTTTGATTTCTTACTAAACTAGATATATTCTTAAAAAAGCCAGGATTGCTTTCTGAATGATGTACATAATACAATGCATCTGACTCAATACCCCATGTATTTATTATGTCAAACTCGACTATAGCTAAAGAAATCTAGCAGAACAAGAACTTTTTTCATGTTTTAATATTTTTTTAAAACTAAAGCCAGTGCTTGCAAAAATACTTCTATTTTTTTACTTTAATGTACTAACTGATCCTTTCTACTTTTAAATAAATTAATACCCACTTAATCTCACACATAACTAAAAACCTAAACGACACAGCCATTTCCAGAACCCAAAACTAGCTAGTGAGAGAAGAGTTTGTTTTGGGATGCGTTGGACTACCAAATGATCCGTGCGAACTTTTCTTTATATCAATTTATTATATAGTAAAAGCAGCTATATTAGCCTACTTCAGCCATATTTACATGCGAACCAATTTACTTGGCTTTGTTGCAAAAATTTCAAGCTTCTATTTTCATAACGCAGCTTTTGCTTAAATTGTTCTCACAAATATACGATCTTTTTATGTTTTTTGGAGAAAGTAAATAATTCAATTCCTTATAACACTAATTAGTATGGTCTGTTCATAAAATTTATCCTCTCAAAAAAGACTGTGCTTTATCCATCTACTTTAATGGTATCATAATATTTTACACCTAAATCTATTCTATAAAAATTCACAATACGAATTAGTAAATAGATTATATTCAAACCGATTGTATTTATGATATATAGCGCATACAATATATTACTTGTTTATTTTAGTAGGGGGTATAGGTATGTTTAGTTCAAAGCAGGTAGTACAATATAATTTATTTGGTAGTAACGGCCTTGAAGGCATTTCATCTTGTGAATTTGCACATTTTCCTGAAGAGGTATTTGAGATTAGCAGTAAAGAAAATCAAGTAATAGACAGTCTAGAAAGCAAAATAGAAAATCTACAACAGGAAAATTTTGATCTTAAAAAAAATGTAGAGTTACAAAAACACTATAAGAAAAGAGTAGAAGAGTATTACGAAGAAGTAAGTGAACTTACCAGAGAAATGCAAACCCTAGAAGGGAAAATTAAAAAGCTTGAAGTTAAATTACAAAAAAGGACGAGAAGTTTAACTGAAAATGATCAAGACATCGAACAGCTAAAACAGAAAGTAGAAATATTATTATTAGAAACTCAGAACAAAAGTGATGTAATTAAGAACTTAAATAACCAATTAAAAGAGGCAAAGAATGAAATTCAGTTAACAGACAAAATAAATGAAGAGTTACAGCAAAAACTGGATTTGACTGAAGCTGAGTTAAACAGAGTAAGAAAAGAAAGTACAGTGGTGATAAACAGTATAGAGGATTTGAAAGGTAATTATGAAAATCAGATACTAGAAAAAAAGAAGGAACTTAATGATATAAGAGATCAATTGTGTATTTATTTATCAGAGTATAAAGAACTATTTGCAGAATTCAATGGACTGCAGAAGGAAAACGAAAGTTTAAAACAGAAAAATTTCTATATTAGTAATGAAGTGTCTCTTGCAGATGAAATAAACAAAGAAAACGTAAGAGAAGAAATAGCAAAGCTTCAGTTTGTACCTGAAGTGAAAATTAAACATATTATTGATAATAATGACCAGAAATCAACCTGGCTATATGGAAAAACAGAAAATTGTCGAACAAGTGAAGATGAAAACCTTGAAAATAATGATTTCGAGATTGGAGTATGGAATGAAGCTGACGATGAAAGTAGCGATGACCAGAAATCAACCTGGCTATATGGAAAAACAGAAAATTGTCGAACAAGTGAAGATGAAAACCTTGAAAATAATGATTTCCCAATTGAAGTATGGAACGAAACGGATAGTGAAAGTGACAATGTTAGCCCTTGCCCTGATTATGATGAAAGTTTTGGTAGGCGTTACAGTCAACTATTCTATGATGAAGCCATAATTCATAAAGAAAAAGATACTTTTGTTTTAATTCGTCAAAAAGATTCTTTTTCTTTAGCGAAAGTAAAACTGAATACAAGAGAAGAAGAAAAGTATGAAAGTATTTGGCAAAAAATAAATAAGATCCATGATTATCTGGACATTTTAGGTTACTCTGGTAGCGAAGAAGATTATGAGGAGTGCGAAAAAGAACTTGATAAAGTTATAAACGAAGCACTGAAACAAGGAATAATGTTCACTTTTCCATATAAATCTGATATGTCCTTGATAGATCGTATAGCTGACACATTCCCAAAGCTATATTTATCTGCTGACACTATTCGAATTTATGAGTTTTTACACAAGAAAAAAATATTTCAGATAATATCAGAAGGTGCATCTTTAAACAGATTTAGCGATGAAGAGCATGGAGATGTAGTAAACGTAATTTGTTCAGATAAAGATACCTTAGGTCAGCGAAAAGCAAACCTTTCAAAGCTGAAGGAGTTAGCACTTGAAAGTATTATAAGTAAAAGTGAGCAAATTGATAAACATGACTTTGAACTAGAAATAGATAATGGATATTTTTGTATAGATTACCCACAAAATAGTACTATTGAAGTTGCAAAGATATTCAATAATCAAAAAGCTAAAGATTTCAATCTAAATATTGGTATAGTTCAAGTTGGAAAAAGTATAATTAGAGTTGAAAACATAGAAGGAAGGAGAAATTATACAGACATCTCAGGAGATATCATTGAAATGTCTTTTACCACTGAAGTAGGAGAGATCAGTATTCATCTATGTCCTAATGAGAAAGATAGTAATAAAATAGAGGTGAGGCTTGTCGATGAAGTAAGATTTAACAAGTTAGAGAATAAATCAAGTTTAGGGCAGAGTTGTCTGTTAGGGGGAAAAAGTGTTTTGACAGCTATAGAAAATGGATATTTCGAAAGAAATAGTAGTGTTTTTAAAGAGTCAGGTAAGACTATTAAACAGTCAGAGTGTACAATGGAAAATCCATCTAGCTTTCTAGAGGGGGTGAATAAAAATCAATTACTCAGAGTAAATGCAAGAGCTTATGGTCGGGGATTATGATAGTTGCTGTACATTGTAGATATAAAAATAAGGGGGATGAAGATGCGTTTTAATTTAGAGCCGGGAGGTGCTTTTTGTGATGGTAAAAATAAGCTTGTAACTGTTAAAATAAATGATGAAGAAAAGATTAATTTATCTGTAATAGTTTAGACTTAATCGGAAACGTTCAAAAAAGTGTGTCAAGCCGCATTTTTAGTTTAACTCAATTTTCAATCTACTGGGAAAGAAGATGTCAAGTTGAGACATAGTTAAAGCCCAATTAGGGAGATGTAATAGTTTATACTTAACCTGAAAGGCATAAATTATAGCTGTTCTCATAATAGTGGAAACAAATGAAGAAAAGCAGAATCGACAGCTTGACGAAAAGATTTAAAAAGAGGAATGTTTTTCCTGGCTCTGTTTTTTATAGCAAACCAATGATGCTAAATTTTATTGAAATCTGGAGAATATGGAGGCAGATACAGAATGTCTGCACCAACCCTTTTGGCAAATTCGACAATCTTTTTAGACTTATGAAAAGTTGCATTATCTAAAATCACTGTTTGTCCAGGCTATAAAGTTGGTGCCAGAAATTGCTCGAACCAGCCATTAAAAACCTCTGTATCACAATAGCCTTCAAACGTCATAGGTGCAACGATTTTTCCCTTATTTAAAGTGTATTAAACAAGACTTGATCTGACACTTTAAAAAAGTAAGTTATAAAATAATAAAAGAAAGGAGTGTTAGATATGAGTACGATACAAACAAAAATACTAAAACCAAAGTTAGGGTTATTAGAACTAGCAAAGCAATTAGGTAACGTATCACAAGCGTGTAAGGTGATGGGTTATTCGCGTGATACATTTTATCGATTTAAGGAGTTATATGAAAGTGGGGGAGAAGGAGCATTACATGAAATAAGTAAGAAAAAACCCCTATTAGCAAACAGAGTTTCCGAAGATATAGAAAGGGCAATAATTGGCATAGCTACAGAATTTCCAGCATATGGACAACAAAGAGCTGCAAATGAGCTGAGAAAAAGGGGTGTAATAATTTCCGAAGGTGGCGTAAGATCTGTATGGCTAAGAAATGACATTGAAACGTTCAAAAAAAGACTTAAAGCCCTTGAAGCAAAGGTTGCACAAGACGGCATAATTTTAACTGAAGAGCAACTTGCAGCATTGGAAAAAGTTAAAGAGCAAAGAGAAGCTCACGGTGAAATTGAAACAGAACATTCAGGTTATTTAGGGTCTCAAGATACTTATTACGTAGGCAATATCAAGGGCGTTGGGCGCATTTACCAGCAGACTTTTATTGATACATATTCGAGAGTGGCTTTTGCTAAGCTTTATACAGATAAAACTGCTATTACCGCTGCCGACTTGCTGAATGATAGAGTAATACCATTTTTTGATGTACAAAACGTGCCATTATTGCGCATTTTGACTGATAGAGGTACAGAATATTGTGGTAAACCAGAAAATCACGCTTATCAGCTTTATTTGGGAATTGAAAATATTGATCATTCAAGAACTAAAGCCAATTCACCACAAACTAATGGCATATGCGAAAGGTTTCATAAAACTATGCAAGATGAGTGTTACAATATTATCTTTAGAAAGAAAATCTACAGTTCTTTAGAAGATTTGCAGATAGATGTTGATCATTGGTTACGCTCTTACAATGAGACCAGGCCTCACTCAGGTAAATATTGCTATGGTAAAACGCCTATGCAGACTTTTCTTGATAGCAAACACATTGCTTTTCAGAAAAATATTAGTAACGTTAAACAAGAGACTGATATTAGTTTTCAATTCTTCTGTCAGTTAATTCGTTGCTGTCAGATTAAGTTGTGTCTAGTACACTTCTGAAAGATACATACCTTCAAGTACAAGAGTCATTTTTCCTTCTTTAGCTTCAGCAATCTTTACTTTTTCTAACTTAAATCTCTTCTCAAATTTCCCCAGTGCTTCTGCTGTTGCTGCATAGATTTCCAAAGTTAAATCTCTATTTATTGGCTTATCTACTAATTCAAATAATCGAGAACCATACTCTCTTCTCATAATACGTGATCCAATAGGAGTGGTTAAAATATCAGTAATTGATTGTTTTAAATGTTCTATTCCTTCCAATTCCTTGCCCGTGCTAGCATTCATGCCTCTCATTCTGCAAATACATTTTTGCTAACACCTATCACTTTAAAACTACACGATACCAAGTCTCCTGTTCTTGTTACTCCCATACCGTTCACAAATACGCTGTTTGACCCTTGCGTTAGTGTCTCCCCTATAGTCAAGATATCACCCCTACGACACACAGATCTACTATTTACAAATACGTCTTCACTTCCACTCATACAAACATGAACCGGTATTCCTGTACAATTATCCCCTACACAAACGATTGCTTTACCCATATGCTAGTTTAGATCTATTCTCCTTCCCTTAAGTTTTATTCCACTTTTTGTCATTTCTATACTTGATTTCCCAGCCTTCAGTGTTATTTTGTCCACTACTTCAATCTCTAAATGATGCTTCCCTTTATCATATAACAATCTTGTTCCATCTTGAATTTTTATACTATTTATTTCTTTTTTATTCTCTGGTGCAGGGTATTTTTCCTGATATATTCCAGCTAGTACTACTCCTAATGATAACTCTCCCAATGGTGACAATATTACTACCTGTTCATCAATATCTGGCGGAGACCAATCTCTATCTTTTCCTGCTTTGCTTGTTATCCATGGCAGATAATCTGTTACAATATCTCCTATTTTCACTCTTACTTTTGCTTTTTCATAATCTATTTCTTTTATAACTCCTATACGAATAACGTTTGCTAGCTTCCTATTCAGCTCTGAAATCGCAAAACTATGATCCAACATATACGTTACCTATCTCTATAATATGCGGCTTAATTCCAGTTTCTGACCACACTGATTTACCAATATGTATCTCATGAACCCATTCAACCATCCACACTAAATATGCATCGAGCTCTGGTCTAAAGTCATCTCCTCCTCCTGATATAAATTCTCCTGGTGAAACATTTTTCATATTCCAAGTATTTTTATTTACTACTCTTGCAACTTCTGTGGCTAATGATCTCACAATTATTGAGGCATTCTCTACCGTGCTATCAATTACTATTCGTGCTTCAAATCTTGCTTTCAGCGCTAATTCTTCTGTTCCAGGATCATCTCCTTTTTCAAGACTGCTAAGTTCTACAAACACCGCTGGCGCTACTAATTCTTTTCTTATTGATGGATAAATTTCACAGGTTTGTATAATGGATATTTCTCTCTTCAGCGTAGTGCAGATTGCATTATGCAAATCCTTCCAATTCATTATACTCTGTAGCTCAATTCACGTTCAAAAAATTTTGTAAAGACTTCCTCAACCTCATAATTAACAAGATCTCTTATTACTTTTGATGCTTCTGGTTCCAATGGTAATTTAACCTCTTTTATTGGTAGTGCTGCCCTTCCTTCACGTTTAAACATACCGCTATTTCCTTTTGGCATAACTGCTGCAAATCCTCCTATAAACTCATGCTTTCCTACTTTCGATCCTCTTCTTGTTTTTTGTATTTTGCCAATTGCCGATGCTCTAATGTCATAGAGATTTGCTCTAATTAACACTTCTAATCTGCTAGTTTTCGCCTTAAAAATTCTTAATCTCTTTCTTATCAAACTTAATTTTATCTTCTTTTCCTCACTGATTTCTTTTGCTGTCTTCAATTTTAGCCATATTGCTGTTTTGTTTAATGCACTCACTGTCGCTTTTTCCACTTTTTTCCTTTCAGCATCTATACTTTGTATAATACTACCGGTGTTAATACGCATTTATACTCCTGACGCTCGAATTTTCCATACCATTCCTGAATTATCTTGCAGCGGTGGAGAATATACTTTATATTTACGGTCACCTATAACAAAAATATCTCCTACAATTGGCTGCAGTACATCAAACGCACTTACTTCTAACGCTAAAGTTTCTTCCACAAATTGTCCTTCACCAATCTCGTATAATTTATCTGGCTGTTGCTTTAATACTTGTACCATGTATGACTTATCCTTTGATTTATACAAAGCCACTTCTCCTAAATGGGAAAAACAATCTTCCAATAATCGCTTAATATTCTCTCCTAAGAGCCTGTTCATAATCTTTTGAGGAGCAAAGCAGTAAAAGCCAGAACGACCATTTGTAGGCTAGTGTTAAGTTTACGCTCGCAATTTTTCCACAACCGTCTACATTTTTCTAACCAAGCGAAAGAGCGTTCAACAACCCATCTCTTTGGCAGCACAACAAAAGAATGTAATTCACTTCGTTTTATTACTTCAAAAGTTGCACCAATAGTCGTTTTTATTTGAGTTGCAAAATTTTCTCCTGTATAACCTGCATCAACTAGTATATTGTGAACTTCGGAAAGATTTTTTCTTGCTTTACAAATCATCTCTACAGCAGCATTACGATCTCCGATATTAGCTGTAGTAATATAAATTGCGTGTGGCAAACCTTGTGTATCTACTGCAATATGACGCTTTATTCCTGAAATTTTCTTACCGGCATCATAACCTTTTTCCTCAGCAGTATCGGTATTTTTTACACTTTGGGCATCAATGATGCAGAAGCTTGTTTTGGTATTCCGGCCACTGTTGGAACGAACCTCTCCAACTAATTTTTTTTTAAGACAACTTCTAGAACACTTTCTCTATCTTCATTCGGTTTTTTACTCCATCTCTTGAAGTAATCGTAACAATTGCGCCATTTTGGGAACTCTTTTGGCAGCATTAGCCACTGACAGCGACTTTTTAGCACATAAAGCACACCGCAAAATAACTCATATAAATCTAGTCTTCTTGGCTTTGTTTTCTTTCGCACACTTTCTAAGAACCTGTACGTGATCTCAAAAAAGGGATAGAATGAGAGGATAAAGTATATAAAGTAGGATATGCGAAATTTATATCCAAGTGATATAAGTCGAGAAAAGTTTGAGATTATTGTAGCAGATCTGGAGTCTTGCAGGAAGAGAACAAAGCCAAGAACACTTGATTTATATGATGTATTTTGTGGAGTATTATACGTCTTAAAAAGTGGCTGCCAGTGGAGAATGTTACCAAAAGAGTTTCCAAAATGGCGGAATTGTTACGACTATTTTAAGAAGTAGAGTGAAAAAGCAGATGCAAATAAAGAAAGTGTTCTGGAGCTGGTATTAAAAAAAAATAGTTGGCGTGGTCCGACAAAACAATGGTCGGAAAGAAAAAACCAGCTTCTGCATAATTGATGCACAAAGTGTAAAAAATGCAGATACTGCTGAAGAAAAAGGCTATGATGCAGGCAAAAAGGTTTCAGGAATAAAACGCCATATTGCGGTAGATACGCAAGGTTTACCCCACGCAATTTATATAACAACGGCAGAAATAACTGATCGTAGTAGCGCTGTGAGAATGGTTAAAAATGCTAAAGAAAACCTATCTGAAGTTAAAAATATACTAGTTGATGCTGGCTACACAGGAGAAAATTTTGCAACACAAATAAAAGCAACTATTGGCGCTACCGTTGAAGTAATAAAGCGAAACGAATTACACACCTTTGTCGTATTGCCGAAAAGATGGGTTGTTGAGAGATCTTTTGCTTGGTTGCAAAAATATAGGCGATTGTGGAAAAATTGCGAGCGGAAACTCAACACTAGCCTGCAAATGGTCGTTCTTGCTTTCGCTGCTTTGCTTCTGAAAAGATTATGAACAGGCTCTAAGAAACTCACTCAACTAACTCTTCTTGTTGAACTAATATGTAGCCAAATTCGCTCGCTTTTTTGATCAAATTTTTTACAATTCTATCTTTATAGCGTGTTTCATAGTATTCCATTCCTTTTTCTACATATTCCTGTCCGTATTTGAGCATACTATAAAATATGCATGCCATTTTTCTTGCAGTAGCTGTTATTGCTTTTGGTGCTCCTAGTCGTTTTTTCAATCTTCTGTAGTATGCACCCAACGCACTTTTACTCTTTCCTACAGAATGAGCAGCTATTCGCAAAGCATTTGCAGCACGGTTAATGACTTTACGTGTTCTTGTATTAAACACTTTTTCCCCTGTAACTTTATTAGCAGGACTGAGTCCCAACCACGACGAAAAGTGCTTTTCTGTTGGCCATTTACTGTGGTTTATACCAACTTCTGAAATTATGGTTTGTATACTTAATACATCAAATCCAGGAATTTTAGTGAAATCCATACCAGTGATTCGGTGCAGTTCCTCATACAAAGCAAAGCTTGGCTTACTTTTGCTATTTTTATTCTTTTGCTTACTTAGCTGTTTGCTTTCACAAGACTTTGTTTCAAACGTTTTATAATAGGCTTCAATATTTCTATCACATTCTGCTATTTTTTCTTGATAAATATTATATAGTTCAAATTCTTGCTTTAGCGTGAATAAGTGTTCTTCTCTATAGTCACCAGCTAACGCTTTTGCAATAGTAGACTGATCATTTTTCATTCGCACGTCCCTGAATTCTGCTAATTTTTCAGAATCTCTTTCGCCTTCAATTATAGCTTCAATGATTTTCATACCAGTTATCCCAGTAATATGACTAATAACCTTGTGTAATTGTATATTCATTTGAATTAATGCCTTCTGCATACGTAGAATATGTGTAGATGCACTTTCAGTGAGATTTCTGCGCTGCCGCACGTAACTGCGCAATACACACATCTGATTATCTGGCCTAAACGATCCATGAAGCAGTCCGTAGCTATGCAGTTGTTGGAGCCATTGGCAATCTTGAACGTCAGACTTCCTACCAGGTACATTCTTTACATGCCGTGCATTTACCAATCTTACCTCGAATTTATATGACTCAAGTATTTGAAATAAAGGAATCCAGTATACTCCTGTTGATTCCATAGCTACTGTTGTAACTTTACACTTTTTCAACCACTGTGCTAAGTTATGAAGGTCTTCAGTAAAGCAGCCAAATTTCTGAACGCGTTGTTCATCTCCTCCTTCAGGTACACACACATAGTGTACAGCTGAACCAATGTCTATTCCTGCTGCATTAGGATTCACTATTTCTAATTTACTTTTTGCTTTTTTCATGGTAACTCCTACATATAATTTGTTACAGGGAAACGCTTCAGCTTGGAACGGTTGATAGTACAATCTCCTAACCGAGGTAGTCTAAATGGACTCCATCAATGATTTGACCGTTCCTTCCAAGACCATGCTTGCATACGGGCACTTAGGCACCATTGAAAATGTCGATCATAACTGCAGAGGCGCTCCCTCTACAACTATACTTGAAAATTACTAAAAACTTAAATTTGTGTGTTTCTTTCTGATTCGACAGATTTTGTCTGTTCGATGCTTGCATATTTCTTTTTGATATACTAACCTTTATATGCTAAGAAAGCGCATACCGGTAGAGTCGTTCTGTGCCTCACCACCTTGTAGTTACTCTACCAGTATTGTTATGCTGCAACAATTTTTGCTAGTATTCCTGGTCTGTGGCACATTGGTAATGGATTTGACTGCGTATGTAAATCAGTTCCTCTATCAAATCTTCTTGGCTCTTGTTTTGCATAAAGTGGCTGTCCTAGTGTGTTTACCGTCTCATTAAAATCTGCTGGCGCAAAATATGTTGTAAATGTGCTTGCTGTTCCTAGTGGAAAACAGTGCCCTGTATCTTTCTCAATGAATCTTCTCACGGTTCCTTCAGGATCAGTTGCTTGTCCTCTATATTCCTCAAATGTTATTCCACAAAACGTAAATCCTGACCTCATATCATTTCGAAGTGCTGCACCTTCTTGCCATCTTTCATATGCTTCTTTCACTTTACTATGCGAAGTTAATGCATCAAAAAACTCAGGGCTTACCAAGGCATGAATTCCAGTCATATATTCACCACTTAAGTTGTCCTCAACATGCCGCAATACTTCCAGACACTTACGCTTAACATCGGTTGTTGCTGTTCCTAGGGCAAAATTTACTACTTTTGGTGTGATTTCAAATTCGTTGTACAGGATTTAATAGCTCTGACCCATCTGCGTCCAGAATAATCCCTTTCAGCGCTCCCATCCGCAAATGTTCCAACGTTATTGCATGTTTGTTCCTCATTAGCTGTAAATGATCGGTTATTACATCTGCCAGCGCTTTCAGTTCACTCTCTGATCCAAATGCTCTTATTCCTTGCACTTCTTCTGGCAGTACTACATCATCATGAGGAATATGTGGAATCGTAAATGTTCTTACCTTTCTTTTGCCACGTTTTCCTACTGTTGCTGGTGCTCCGGGAACTTGTGTTGGCAATAGGCTTAAAACTCCATTATGTTCTTCTATGGTAATATGTCTAAATCTTACTGACCTACTTGGAAATAAATTTAAATTTTCAACACGTCCATAATTTATCGGCAATATATTCATCGCATTTGTTAGCGCCGTCATGCTAAATGCTGTATTTGTAAATGGATTTTGCATTCTTTCTTTTCCCCCTTATATATGTTTTAATAGTTTTTTAAACTCCCTTGCGGATAATGATCCCTTGTGCTTCAAGTTGCTTTATTGCTGCAGCTTTCTGCTCTTCAGTGATATTTGCTGGCCATACAACTGCATGATCTGCTAGCATTGCACCGCGAGCAATAATTACTCCTTTACTATTTTCCTTTGCGTTTACATCGCTTGCTATCACTCCTATCGCCGTTTGTGTACCATCTGTGGCAGTTGGATTGATTATCCTAATCATGTTGTCTTTATCACGACTAACAACTGTTCCTAGCTTCAGATTTTGCCCCTTGGCTACTGCTATCTGATCTCTTGAATATAGACTTGATGCTTCATACTTTAATAGGTCACCAAGGTTATTTTGTTCAGTTATACTTGTCATACCTTTTTCTCTCCTTTTTTTATTTTTTTACCGCTGCGTTTACAATTGCTATACACCGCGGTTATTACCTTATAATTAGCCATTATGGCGCATTTTGAACACTTGTTTACCACAGAGCACTATATACGGCGGTTATAAAATTTAAATGCACCGACTTTTCGCTACCTGCATCATCAACTCTTCCGGAGAATTCTGTGGTATTGCACTCAGTATCTCTGTCTTTTTCGTTCGCTCTGCAAGTAACTCCATTAAAACTCCCCTTGCTTGCTCAATACTTACGCCCTGTTCAATAAATTCTCCTATCTTTTCTGGCATCTTTGATACATTACATAATCTTATTATCTCTAAAATTTCTCTACGACAGTTCTCGTAGCCTTCCTCAGTTAACTCATTAGTTGTCATACTAACACTCCTATGATTATTGATAAATTCAAAAAATGTTGTAACTCCATCTGCAAGACCTATTTCTACTGCTTTCTCGCCAAAATATAGACCTGCTTCTGTTGATCGAATCTTTTCAATTGAAAGACCTCTGTTCCTTGCTATTAGCTGCAAAAACATTTCATATAGTCGATCTACTTCTTTTTGTAAGCTTCCCAGACTTTCAGACGTCATTGACTCATGTGGGTTTAAATCATTCTTTCGACTACCAGCAAAGATTGTGGTGTACTTAATACCTTGCTTTTCATCAAACCTACTTTGATCTATATGACTTGCTATTACTCCTATACTCCCAATTCCTGAAGTGCGGGTGAGAAAAATCTTTTCAGCGCTAGAAGCTATAGCATATGCAGCAGAATATGCATCATCATTTGCTATTGCTATTATCCTCTTTTTTCCTCTTGCACTATAGATAAAATCAGCTAAGTCAAATACTCCATTTACTTCTCCTCCTGGACTGTCTATGTCAAGTAGAATCGTCTCTATGCTTTTATCTTCTAAAGCACTCTCTATCTCTTCATGAATATTTTCATACGAAGTCATGTCTAAAATATGATCAAAAGCTTCTGTTTTTTTTGTCAAAACTCCATAAATACGTATTATTGCTATTCCTTTTGGATTTATATGAAAATGCTTTAAATTCTTAAAGATAGGTTGTTTGCTGTTATATAATGATAGTAGTTCAAAACTTCTTCTCTCTACCATTATTGGTTTATTTATCCACATCACTTTCCTCCCCTTATTGTATTTTATGGCACATTAACGTCACAATCGAAACAAAGTCCAAAAGAATTAGCACGCTTTTGATCTTCTGCTATTTCTTGATCAATTTCTTCTACATCATAACCCATTTCTGATACTACTTCCGATCGACTCTTAAATCCATTCCTTACTGCCATTTGCTGTGCTTGCTGGTCTTTCAGTGGATCTACCCAATCAAATCCCTGTGGTATCCATTTTACTTCTTCTTTCGCTGCTTTTACTACTTTTTCATCTATACAGAGTTCTCCAGAAAGTACTGCTAATTCTAGCCATCTACTCCATACTGGTCTGCAAAATTGAAATACTATAATGTTGTGTTGCAGCATAGCACATCGACGACGAAACTCTATCAGCCCTGCTCGAATGGATGAATAATTAACGCCTGTTAAATCTCCTGTTAGCTGCTCATATGTTATTCCTGTACCTATTGCTATTGCCCTCAGTTGCTGTCTCATGAATGCTTCATAACTTCCTCCAACATCTGACGGCTCTGAAAATTTTATATCTTCTCCTGGGTCTAAAAGCTGCATTGTTCCAGGTTCTAGGCCAGATAGTGCTACTCCTTGCTCATTACTTTCACCTTCTCCTAAAATATTTGCTTCAGGATCGAGCCTTGTAATAAACCCTGCAAACATCGCTGCTGTCTTTTTTCTCACTAATTCTGCATCATCGTATTGATCAAGCTCATAAAGTTTCAGAAGTATACTCGAAAGCCATGGCTCTCCTCTTATCTGACCAGGTCTTAATGGTCTATAAATATGTAAAACATCATTTGCTGGCACTCTCACCGATTCACCAAACGAGCCTTCGCCTGGATGTTCTCTAAATAAGTAATATGCCTCTCTTTGCCCAAGTCTATTGAACTCAATCCCGTTTCTTATTACATTACCATTTCCTAAAGTTTGATTTGTTTTATTATCTAGATGTTCAGACTCAAGTACTTGCAGTTGTAATGGCACAGAAAATCTATCTTCCAGCTTTCTCGTTCTTAAACGTACAAAACATTCTCCTCCCTCTATCATACTTCTGCATACCAGAGCTTGTAATCCATAAAAATCACTTACTCCGTTACTGTCTGCTTCATCTGTCCATTTTAGCCATAATTCTTGCACCTTCTTTCGAAATTCTCCATCTCTTGCTTTTGATTGCGGTTTTATTCCTGTTCCAATAGAGTTACTTACTATTGTATCAATGATATTTGCTGCATATGGATTTTTTCTTACCATGTCACGTGATCGACTACGTAAAGTTTCAAGGTTTTGAGACAGCAAATTGTTTATACTTCCTAACTCTGGTTGAAAGTGAAAAAATCTTCTTCCTGAGCCTGCTGCATCCCACGCTGAGCTTTTTATCTTTGGTTTGCTAAATAATTGCTTGAACGATTTTAATAGCATTACTTTTCCTTATCTGAAACTTTGGATAACTCAGCCTCTAGCTCTTCTATTGTTGGCAAGGCTGTCTTTACATTCTCTGGTAGATTTTCAGTAATTTTATATTCTGCCAACCCTATCGGTTTATTTATGTCTTTCAGTGTATACTTAGCTAGTACGTTATCCTTTGACTTGCATAAAATCAATCCTATAGATGGTTGATCTGTTTCGTGCTTTAGTAAATCATCAACGGCTGAAAGATAAAAATTCATTTTACCTGCATATTCTGGCTTGAAATCTTTGTCTTTTAGCTCAATTACTACAAAGCAACGTAACTTTAAATGGTAAAACAATAAATCAATATAGAAATCTTTATTTCCTACATCTAAGTGAAATTGCCTGCCAACAAATGCAAAGCCTTCACCAAGCTCTAGCAAAAACTTCTCTACATGTCCTACAAGCCCTTTTTCTACTTCTCTTTCATTAGCATCCTTTCCTATACTTAAAAAATCGAAAATATATGGATCTTTTAGTGTGTAATGCGCTAAATCTGATTGAGGTGAAGTTAACTTCTCTTTGAAATTAGTGATAGCCTTTCCCTGACGCTTATGCAACCCAAGTTCAATCTGCATTACCATGATGTTTCTTGACCAGCCATGTTCAATTGCTTCTTTTATATAAAACAACCTTGTTTCTCGACTCTCTATCTTTTCTAAAAGAGTAACATTGTGGTACCAAGTCAATTGTGCAAGAGGCTCCTGCACAAATTCAATATCAGAATACTCCTCAGCAAACTTACGCATATACTTCAAATTTCTAGGACTAAAACCTTTCATTTCTGGAAATGCGCTTCTCAAATCCTTACTTAGCTGATCTATGATTTTAGCACCCCAGCCATGTTCTTTTTGGCGCTTCAAGATCTCTGTACCAATATGGTGATAAAGCACAATAAGCTTGCTATTTACTGCTAGTGCTGCTTTATAACGACTAGTAGCAATCTGTTCTTTGAGCTGCTCTAAAAATTCTGTATATTCTTTTGCTATAATTTTTGTCATATGGTTCCTTTCAACGATTTTTATCATTATATGATCCCCTTACTCGTTGAAAAAACAATTTTCCTCTTTGGCTTCATACCTGCAACTTTTAACTCAGCCTTAATTCGTTGTCTTAAATTCAATAAATCCTTTATCTGAACTTCAGCATATCTCACAACATGGTCACCATATGCAATTGAGACAACTCTTTCTCCGCTTTGCAGTTTTTGAATTGCTTTCTCAACTTGAGTTAAATATTCTTCACTGTACATTTTGACTACTAAGCCATTTACTCTGTCTTAATTTTTTGGGCTTTTTGCTTTCCATTTTTCCACTTAAACTATTCCATTTACTCTCTGGCCAACGATCAATTCCAAGCGCAATAGATGCAGCTCTTGCGTAAATTCGGCAATCTAGCACTTCATTTCTTTCTCTTACCTTTTGCCACTCTTGTTTGGTGTATCCTTTTACTACCTTGCTGACTAATTGCTCTGCCGTTAGCTGTTTAAAATATTCAGGTGCATACTCGGGAAAATGACAATATCCAGGTAGAGCTTTTCCCTCTTCTTCTTTCAAAATATTAAGTAATTGAAAAAGCTCTGACTTTAATATCGATACTCCCACTGGCCAGAGCTTTATTCCTCTCTTTAGCTTTTGACCACCAACTGTTATATCTACTCTACTTGGGCTGCTAAGTGGTACTAGTGCTTTATTTACACCTTTGACTGCCATTACTCTTCCAGATCCTTGATGACCTCTTACCCAGTTGTATACTTCTTGCGTTGCATATCCAGCATCTACCGCCATCATGCTTATCATATATTCAAGCCCATTTTCACCGATAAAATGATGACTCAGAAGCTCCGAAAGTTTTCCCCATACTTCTCCTCCTCCAGTATCTCCTTCAAATACTCGGTAGTCTATTGACCAACTTTCACGGCTTTTTCCCCATGCTACAACTTCTACTTCTAAGCGGTCTTTTTGTACATCTACTCCTGCTGTCAAAACTACTTCGCCCCTTGGTACTGTACCAATCTGAAAAAATTCTCTCCTGTTAAATAATTGCTTCCAGTCTGGTACTTCTCCTTTATCTACCCAGGTTTCTCCAAGTGTAGTATTTATCCAAACCTTCAGTAATTGTTCACTTTCTTTTGCATGGAGAAAATCCTCTACTGCTTGTTGCCAACTATACCACCCAACTGGGCTATAAAGACTTGAAAGGTGAAATCCTTTTTTCTCACCTTTTACTCTATTAGTAGGCCTCCATTCTCCACGTTCAAGCATCTCTGTCTTTTGATGATTTTCTATCTTTTCACCACATTCTATACATATATAGTGTGCTGTGTTTGGATTTTTATCTTCCCATTTTATTTGTGACCATTTTAATATTTGGTAATAATTACAATGTGGACATGGTACAAAAAAATATCTCTTATCTGTCGCTTCAAATTCCTTCTCAATTCTGCTTATTCCATGAATCGTTGGCGTTGATACTAAAAAAATCTTTCGCCGTGCAAATGTATTGGTACGAGCTATGCTGAGTAAAACTGGATCTCCTTCTCCTCCTGAATCTCCTGGATATGCATCTATCTCATCAAGAAAGAGATATTTTACTGGCATAGAGCGAAGTCCTACACTGCTATTTGCTCCGGTTATTACTACTATTCCACCTGGAAACTCCTTACTTTGCACAGTATTTCCTGAGTCTCTTGACCTTGGGTCTTTTACTTTACTTTTTAAACATGGTGTACTTTCAATCAGTGGCGCAAATCTTCCTTTTGACCAACGCTTTCCCATTTCAACTGTTGGCTGCACAACTAACATTGGACCAGGAGTCTGATCTATAATATAGCCAATCCAATTATTTCCAGCTTCTGTTCCTCCAATCTGTGCTCCTTTCATGAATACTACTTTTTCTGCTGGTGAGGACGGAGAAAGTGAATCCATGATTTCTTTCAGATAAGGGGTTCTTTCTGTTCTCCATTTTCCTGGCTCTGATGCTGCAGTTGGGGCTAAAACTCGATACTCATTTGCCCACTCTGATACTTTAAGCTCTGGATCTGGTTTTAAACCTTCAGAAAAAGATGTGGCGTATATCATTGTCTGCATCTACTCATAATTGGTTCTATCTCAATATTGTTAACAGTAGAGTTTATTCCTCCACACTCCTCCAGTTCCATAAACATCTTTTTCTGAAATTCGTTTTCTATATATCTTTTGCTCATCTCACTTATGATTAGTGCTATAATAAGCGCAAATATCCCTGTTATTGTTGCAAAAATGATTGCACTACTTATTGTTGTTGCTGTTAACCCTATATATACCGATATTGCTACTGCACTTACTGAGGTAAAAATACAGATCACATTATTGTATTTTCTTACTTTTGCATCTCTATATTCTATACATCTATAATAAACTGGTACAGACTTGCCTATCTCATCTGGTAATTTGATACTCTTTTCTTTAAATAAAGTTTTTAGCAATTCTAAATTATTTGACTTGATTGCTGAGTGCAGAACAGGTGTATAGTTTGCTCCTTTTTTCAGTAGTAATTTTACTACATGTAAATGTCCTTTTTCTGCAGCAAGGTAAATCGGTGATAGACCTTTATTGTTTGAAATATCAATATCAATTTCTTCTTTTAAAATAGACTCTACAAGCTCAATTTCTCCTCTTTGTGCAGCTAAATGTAGTAGACTATTCTTTTCAGAACCGTATTTATTACTCATCAAAGCCTTTTTTATCTCAGGTTTAGCGTAGTCAAATGGTGTCTTACCGTTATCGTCTTTTACCAGTGGATCTATATCTTCTCGCGTTAGTAAGACCTCTATTGTTTTAAGTCTTTCAGCGTAATGTAGTGGTGTTCTATTTTCGTAGTCTTGCAAATTTACTTGAGCATTAGGTTCCTTTATTAAGCATTTGAGGATATCAAGACATAAGTCTCTTTCATCGTAATTAGTATTACTTACAGCTATATGCACAGGCGACAATTTCATTGAGTTTTGCCCTATACGTGCGCTATTTACATCTGCTCCTAGCTCCAGTAATAACTTTACTATCTCCAATTTTTTGTTGTTAACTGCATAGTGCATTGGTGTCTGATTTCGTGCATCAAAGACATCAATTTCAGCATTTCCTTCTCTTATCAAAATCTTTACAACTTCTGCATGTCCTATGCCTGCTGCTAGATGTAATGGCGTATGATGCAGAGCATTTCGTACATTAACGTCAACACCTTTTCCTATCAAATATCTAACTGCATTAACTTCACCTATCATTGCAGCTAAATGAAGTAAGCTATCTTGTTCTGACCCGTACTTGTTATTAATTAACGCTTGTAATATTTCTGCTTTTTTCCCTTCTTTGGCGTAATCAAGAGATGTTTTGCCATCATTATCTTCTACAAAAGGATTGATATTCTTTTTCGTGAGTAACAAATCTACCATGCTCAACTCGTCAAACTCTATAGCACAATGTAGTGGTGTCTTTCCATTTAATCCTCTAACATTAACATCAACTCCTGGTTGCTCAATAAGGCACTTTATTAATTCTAAACTTAAGTTAGTAGCCATTTTATATTTGAAATTTAGTATTAGATAATTCTTGTAATGAGTTTGTAATCTCTTCGGTTAGCGCCATATGAATCTTTTCAGTGTCACTCAGTGATGCAAGCAGTGCTGAAACTCTATTTGGAATATTAAGCAAATTATTACGGACAACTCTTGCTACATTAAATGCTTCAGTTTTTACTTCTTCTACTGCTACAAGTTCTCCTATTTCAGCCTTAGCTTTCGCCTCAAGCAGTTTACCACGTTCCATCTCATTTTTTATTCGCGTTTTTAGCAACATTGTAGAAAGGTTATTTGTATTTTCGTTTTCTGGATTTTTCCTCCTAAGTGGCTGACTTGGATCTCTTATTGCTGCCACCGCTTCATTTGCTTGTTCTCTATTGATCAAACCATCCTCCAACTCAACTATTCCTTTTTTTACTAAATAACAGACATATTGCTTTGATACTCCTATCTCTCTTGCCCATTCCGTCTGCGTGATTTTCCCTTCTTCCAACTTTCTTTCCCCTCTTTTTTTCCTTATTTCGCCCCTTACTGTCTTGATTCTTGAATTTGTGCAAAAGTCTTTCCAGTATCAGCAAGAATAGCATCTCTCCCCGTATACACCTGCCAACGTTTTATCGTTACATCTACAAACCTGGGATCTAGCTCTATTGTTCTGCAGATTCTTCCTGTCCTCTCACAGGCAATTAGTGTACTTCCAGAGCCGCTAAATGGATCAAGTACTATATCTCCTGGTCTACTGCTGTTTACTATTGCTCTTTCCATTAGCTCTATTGGCTTCATCGTTGGATGTAGTGTATTGTGCGTTGGCTTGTCATAAAACCACAGATCACTTTGATTTCTACCGCCATGCCACTCACGTTTATTGCCGCTTTTCCATCCATAAAGCATTGCTTCGTATTGTCTTTGATAATCTGATCTTCCTAGCGTAAAGTGATTCTTCGCCCAAATGATAAAAGTTGACCATTTTCCTCCCGCTTCCTCAAATGCTTTTTGCAACGTTGAAAACTCTGATGATGATGCACAGATGTAAATTGCACCTTTAGTATATGCTAAAATATGAGTACAAATATCATAGAGAAAAAGCTCATACTTTTCACCTTGATTATCGTTTAATATCTTTTTATCTTGGCTATTACCATAATCAACGTTATATGGAGGATCACAAACAGTAATGTCTGCCATTTTATCATCTAACAGCGCTTTATATGATTCAACTACAGAGCTATCACCACAATAGATTCTATGATCACCTAAAATCCATAGATCACCTGGTTTTGTTATTTCTATCTTTTTGTCATCACCAACCAAGTCAGAAAAATCTTCTTTTTCACTATCTAAATCATCAAGGAAATGTTGAACTTTTTCTAATTCAAATCCAGTCATTTTAAGATCAAACTGTAAATCTTCTAACTCTTGAATTTCTACTTTCAAAAGCTCATCATCCCACTTTGCCCAATTAGCTGATTGATTTGCCAGTAATCGAAAAGCTTTAGTTTGTGGTTCATTTAAATTATCACTTAAAACCACAGGAATACTTTCTATACCAAGTTTTCTTGCTGCTTTCAGTCTTAAATGACCATCAACCACAGTTCCATCGCTTTTTGCAACTATTGGTATACGAAAGCCAAATTCCCTGATTGAAGCACACATTCTATTTACTACGTCATCATTTTTACGTGGATTACGCTCATATTCGACTAGGTTTCGAGTAGGATAGTAGTGGATTGCTAAATTCATATCTTAATAATTAAAAAGTTAATATTCAAAATATCTCTGACGCTAAAGAAGGCTTGGGGTCAGCACCACCAAACTCGCCATTATGGCCGAAAGGACCCACTTTTATGGTATTTTTAATGTATTAAAATCTTTACTAAAATTCATAACGTAGAATATTAGTGCCAAAGCATCAGATTCATTATCATCTCTAGGTAAAAACCCTTTTTCCTTTACAGCTTCAATAACTTCACTCTTACTTGCATTACCATTACCAGCTATAAAGCGTTTTATAGTTTTAACATTAACACCTTGGTAGGGAATATTGTTCTCCTCACACCAAGCAGAGAGAACGGCAAGAAAACCACCATAGCAATGGGCTGCATCAGTTCCTAGATGTCTTCTTACTTCCTCAAAATACACTGCAGAAATGTCTTTCAAAGAATTGAGCCAATTACGAAAATTCAAGAAGCACATGCCACCTCCGCTAAAACGGCTACCATGAAAACTTTTGCTTCCACTTTCAATTACTCCATTGGTTAGAATTGCCCAGCCTGTCTGTTTACCGAGGTCCAGTGTTAGGATTGACATTATTTAAAACTATAAGTAGCACTGATTCCAAAATATCGTTTGGTTCCTCGAACGTACTATCAAAAAGCGGTTTATAGTTTTTTTGTAGGCCAACAACGGAAATTCGAGAATCATGTGCTACTCCTAAGAAGTATATGGATTAAGGTTGTCTACGTTATAGTAGCTCTTTCAACTACCTCTTAACAGATATATACTAGAAATGAGGTTGGAAATTTGATTTGCACTAAATTTTTTTTGTTTGAGTTAAGTTATTTCTTCTCAATTACGCAACTTAGCAAACACTTTGTTTCTCTTGCTATCAGCTAATTTAAAGGTTTTCTGGGAACACTCAATAAAAAAAGATGAGAGATACAAGGAACTTATGAAAGCTGTTGCAAAGTGAGTTTTCTCCTTCATACAAATTTTTTCTTTACAATGAATAAAAACGATGTTAAACTTACTTGTAAGTTTACTTATATCAATCTAATCATTAATAGTACTTTTTATTTGCTTTTCGAAGGGTGTTAAAGGAAGTGTATGAACAGGAATCATAATGAAATTTTATTCTATGAAACAGATGATGGAAAGGTATGTATTGAAGTTAGATTTGAAAATGAAAATCTATGGCTTACTCAGAAACATATGGCTGAGTTATTTGGCTGTTCAACTGATAATATTTCATTGCACCTAAAGAACATTTATCTATGTAAAGAACTAGATAAAAACTCAACTACCGAGGAATCCTCGATAGTTCAAAAAGAGGGAGAAAGAGAAGTAAAACGTGATGTGGTTTTCTACAATTTAGAGGCTGTGATATCAGTTGGTTATCGTGTCAATTCAGAGCGTGGTGCTGCTTTTCGTACATGGGCAACTGATAAGCTAAAGAAGTATATTTTCAAAGGTTTCGTGATTGATAGCAATAGATTTAAAAATGGCTCTAGATTTGACACTCGGTTTTTTGATGAGTTGCTTGAAGAAATTAGAGAAATTCGTGCAAGTGAGCGTATGGCTTATCAGAAAATCACAGACATTTATGCAACTTCAGTAGACTATGCAAGCTGTTCAACTGAAACAAAAAATTTCTTTGCTATAGTGCAGAATAAATTGCATTTTGCTATTACTGGAAATACAGCAGCAGAAATTATTGCTAACAGAGTGGATAGAAGTAAACCTAATATGGGATTAACAAATTGGCGTAAGGGGCCTAAGGGAAAAATCTTTCTTTCTGACACGCAAGTAGCAAAAAACTATTTAGATAAAAATGAAATTGCTCAGCTAAACAGAATAGTAAATATGTATATAGATTACGCAGAGTTTCAAGCTGCCAGGGGTAAAGTAATGTATATGAAGGATTGGAAAGAGAAACTCGATGCATTTTTAAGATTTAATGAGCAAGATATATTACAGAATTATGGCAAAACCTCTCATGAAGTAGCAATTGCCCTAGCTACAAAAGAATATGAGGTATTTAGAAAAACACAGGATAAGTCATATAAGTCAGACTTTGATAAATTGGTGGAAGAAAAGAAAAGTCTTGATCAAAAAAGTGTAAAAACTTAGAGCTAAATTTCATAAAAGTAAAAAACAATTTAGAAATGCCTCTTAATTGAGTTTTAAGCTATCTTGTTGGTGGGTTGGGAGAGTAGACCGGCGGAACCCCCACCAGTCTCTCGCAGAACTGTGCATGAACCTCTCAGCTCACACAGCTCCCATTATTTAGCCTTTTGATCCTTGTCCTAGTTCCCAGTGGTAGAAAATATTTGGAGACCTTTTTCTCACCTTTCCTAGAAATTGGCTCGCTAGTCTTCCATGAGCTCGAAGTTTCTTATATTTTTTCCTAGCCCACTTTATTAGGTATCTCTCTATATTTCTGAGAGTTGGATGCATCTCTGATTTATAAAACCTGCCATAATACTGAAACCAGCCTCTGACTATGGGATTTACTTTCTTTGATATCTCCTCCATGGTTGTAGATATTTGCCTGTGTATTTTCCATGATTTTATAGCTTGGTGGATCTTTTTCTTGGCTTTGTTGCTAATTGCAGGCATAAATAAGACTCTATAACCCTTAACTTTGTTCTTTGCTAACCTAGGCTCTGTGAACAAAATTTTAGACCAGCCATATAAGTGCTCCAACAAAATTTAAAAATCCCATAAATACTACAGCAGTCTTGTCAAAGCGAGAGAAGATGCGCCTAAAATGCTTTATTTTACCAAAGAAACACTCAATCAGATGGCGCTCTTTATAGACATGTTTGTCATACTCTCTCTGCATTTTTCGGTTTCGTTTTGGTGGAATCACAACTTTGCAACCTTTACTTTTAAGATTGGTAATAAAAGTATTACTGTCATAGCCTTTATCTGCCACTATAGTCGAGTTTGAGATATTTTCTGTTAAAGCTTCAGCTTGTGTAATGTCGTTTCTTTGTCCAGGAGTAAGCATAAATTTCAAAGGATTTCCCAGCGCATCGACAAGTGCATGAATTTTTGTAGAAAAGCCACCTCTACTGCGTCCTAAAGCCTCTTGACCTCCGGAGTTTTTCTTATATCCAGCCGAACAAGCGTGAGCACGAATAATCGTTCCATCTATCATGTGCACTTCTAAATCTGGATCTTGTGTATATTTGTACAGCCTTTTCCAAATTCCCTTTTCACACCACTTTTTAAACCTTCTATGTATGCTCCTGTAATTGCCGTAAATCTCTGCCAAAAGTCTCCACTGACAACCACTGCGAACTATGTACCAAACTGCTTCCACAAATATTCTCAACCTTTTTTCATTTTTGCTGTGTATTCCTTTGATTCCTTTTAAGAATTCAAAAATTTGTTTCCATTTTGTTTCTTGTATGTAATATACCATTGGTAGTTTCTCTGTTATTCACAGTTAAACTACCTCTTTTTCCTCTTCTCTCCTACTTCTTCTCTACTTTTTTCTCGCAGAAAAATTTTGTTCACAGAGCCTAGTTGATAATCAACGCAATCCAATCCAGAGGCAAACATCACATTCAGTAGTGGCTTGATCCACCCTATTTTGCCAAATTTCCTTGAGTTAGCATACTTTATACTTCTATCTGTTCCACCAGTGCCTATTGATAGCAGTATAATCTCATCATTTGGAAATAACCTCTTACCACTTGCATATGCACAAGCCGCTGGATTATTTGCAAACACTCCACCATCTATCAATACTCTCTCTGTTTGGCTAATTTTCAGACGTTTTGGTGTGAAGTACGTTGGAGCAGCTGTTGTAGCTCTGAGTGCATCTTTCAACTTAATGTTTTTTTCTTTCCAACTTTTGAAGAAAAATTCACAACTATTGTGAATGTCATAACTGGTGAGTAGTAGATTACTCGCAACATCGGCCATAGTACTTTCACCAAAGTATTTGTTGAAAATAAATTCCATATTTCTATATGAGTACTGAGAACCACTCAGCCAAGAAGCAATTGATTTTCTCCAAAATGATGATTGAAAGATATATGCTCCATACTCTTGGTACAGTTCAACCAAATCATTGGCAGAGTATTGAAGTTTATTGCTTTTACAAAGTCCAGCAACAATAATCCCACCGGTTGAGGTTCCTGCCATTAAATCAAAAATCTGGGAAATTGGCTTTTTTGTCCTAGATTCAATTTCTGCTAGAATAATGGCAGGTATTATCCCTCTAATGCCACCTCCATCTACAGATAAAATGTACTTTGTCACTGTAAAATTTATTTGTGTTTGTGAATAGCTTCAAGTTCGTTGACTTCTTCAGTGAGGTTTTTCACTCTCTCTTCAAGTCGATAGACTATTTCGATTAGTTCTTGGTTTTTTTCTATAAATTTATCATGGATGTGTACACGTAAGTCAAGTTTTGCCAACCACCATATGAATCCTACAGTCTGTAGAACTATTGTTATTATTACCGCTATTGGGATTTTTTGCTTTTTCATGTGAAAGTATTAATCTATTATGGATGGTTTTGGGAGTTTATATAGAGATCATAAAAAACTTACAGCTTTAGTGATTTCTTTATGTTATCGGTTCTCTGCTTCTGCAAGTAGCTTTATTATTTCTCTGTAAGGTTTATCTTTGTTGTGCCTTGATTCTATTACAGCTACATCCCGAGGGTTTTTTCCATCTGTATCTCTAATATTAGGATTAGCACCTCTTTCTAATAAGAACTTAACTATCTCTAAATTGCCTCCGTATGCGGCAGAATGTAATACTGTCCATCCTTTATATCTACCTGTATCATTTATATCAACTCCTTCATTCACTAGAAATTTTACTAATTCTAGACATTTTCCTTCTGCTGCACAATGTAGCGCTGTTAATCTAGGAATTTGTGTGTTAATGCTCAATAGGTTCTTTACTGAAAACTTTACTACGTCTAGGTTACAATTTTCAGAAGCAATGCGTAAGATTGTTTTATAATTATCTGTAGCTTTAGATTTTTGATAGCAATATGTAATAATGACACATACCATTAATATTATAAACCATACAAAATGTATTTTATTCTTTTCATTATATTTTAATTGACTCATATTCAGTAGTTTCTTTACATTGAATAGACTATGTACTTATTTTTCCTTAACATTACTTACTCAAAGATGCTGACAACACAGTAAGGTAACCTGAGCTATTTAAAGTATGCTCCGCTCTATTAACTATCCATTTACCATCTACCGCTTGATTAAAACCTATAAGATTAAGTTTAGCTTCTGCAAATATATACTAGACACAACTTAATCTGACAGCAACGAATTAACTGACAGAAGAATTGAAAACTAATATCAGTCTCTTGTTTAACGTTACTAATATTTTTCTGAAAAGCAATGTGTTTGCTATCAAGAAAAGTCTGCATAGGCGTTTTACCATAGCAATATTTACCTGAGTGAGGCCTGGTCTCATTGTAAGAGCGTAACCAATGATCAACATCTATCTGCAAATCTTCTAAAGAACTGTAGATTTTCTTTCTAAAGATAATATTGTAACACTCATCTTGCATAGTTTTATGAAACCTTTCGCATATGCCATTAGTTTGTGGTGAATTGGCTTTAGTTCTTGAATGATCAATATTTTCAATTCCCAAATAAAGCTGATAAGCGTGATTTTCTGGTTTACCACAATATTCTGTACCTCTATCAGTCAAAATGCGCAATAATGGCACGTTTTGTACATCAAAAAATGGTATTACTCTATCATTCAGCAAGTCGGCAGCGGTAATAGCAGTTTTATCTGTATAAAGCTTAGCAAAAGCCACTCTCGAATATGTATCAATAAAAGTCTGCTGGTAAATGCGCCCAACGCCCTTGATATTGCCTACGTAATAAGTATCTTGAGACCCTAAATAACCTGAATGTTCTGTTTCAATTTCACCGTGAGCTTCTCTTTGCTCTTTAACTTTTTCCAATGCTGCAAGTTGCTCTTCAGTTAAAATTATGCCGTCTTGTGCAACCTTTGCTTCAAGGGCTTTAAGTCTTTTTTTGAACGTTTCAATGTCATTTCTTAGCCATACAGATCTTACGCCACCTTCGGAAATTATTACACCCCTTTTTCTCAGCTCATTTGCAGCTCTTTGTTGTCCATATGCTGGAAATTCTGTAGCTATGCCAATTATTGCCCTTTCTATATCTTCGGAAACTCTGTTTGCTAATAGGGGTTTTTTCTTACTTATTTCATGTAATGCTCCTTCTCCCCCACTTTCATATAACTCCTTAAATCGATAAAATGTATCACGCGAATAACCCATCACCTTACACGCTTGTGATACGTTACCTAATTGCTTTGCTAGTTCTAATAACCCTAACTTTGGTTTTAGTATTTTTGTTTGTATCGTACTCATATCTAACACTCCTTTCTTTTATTATTTTATAACTTACTTTTTTAAAGTGTCAGATCAAGTCTTGTTTAATACAATTCAACTGAGCCAAAAAAGTTGGTTAGCAAATTCTGCTAGTTAAATCATTAACTACCTTTACTTATATCTTAAACACAATTCAATTTTCACACTCATCAACAGTTAGGCCACTTGCTCGCACAATAATATCAATAGCAACACCTGCCTTTGCTAGATTTTTTGCAACCTTGATCCTTTCTGTTTTTTTAACTTTTTCCTTGCCTCTTTTCATATTTTCAGATAGAGATTTGACTAATGATTCTTGTTCTCCGTACTCATCCATTAAACTCAATAGCTTTTTGCTTTCTCTTGTTTTAGGTAGCAGAACTTTAATATTCACTGATAATGCATTTGATATTTCATATAATTTATCAAATGTTATAGCAGTATAGCCTCTTTCATACTCGTGTATTTCCTTGAATGTTAAACTAACTTTATCTGCCAAATCTTTTTGAGTATATCTCCTTATCAACCTCCATTCTCTTATTCTTTGTCCTATTCTGTAATATATAGAATCAGTGCAGACTTCTTTCTCTGTATTATCATACTCGTAAATAGATAAGCCGGTTGCTTGGGAAATAATATCAGTAGAAACTCCTTCTTTAACTAGATTTTTTGCTATTTCCAACCTTGCCTCTTCTTGATTAATTTTTTCGCTAATATGAACAAACCTGACTAATGAAGGTACTATTTTGCCTAACTTTTGATTCTCGTATATTTTCGTTAGATAGAGTATTTCCTCGTCTTCATCTTCATACTCTCTTACTGTTATTGGTTTAGGTAATAGATCTACAGCATTAACTGATAATACTCTTGCTATTACATATAGCACTTCAACTGGAATAGGAATATACCCATTTTCATAATCCTTTATTTCTTGATACGCTAATCCGATTTTACTTGCCAACTCTATTTGAGTACATCTTTGCATTAATCTACAATTTTCTACTTTTTGTCCTATTTCATAGCTTATAGAACTAATATCTCTTACAGAAACAAACATATATACCTTATTTAGAAATAAATTTTCATGCAATTTGATCAGCGGATAAACCAATTATTTGCAAAATAATATCAACAGAAATTCCCTCTTTTACTAGATCTCTTGCAACTTTGATTCTTTCCGCTTTCCTCACTTTTTCTTCACAACCTTCAAACAAAGATTTTATTAATGCGTTACGTAGTTCTTGGCTCTCAATTTCTTTGTATTCTTTTATCAAATTCGGTAGCTCATTTTCCACTTTACTACCTTTATCTTCCTCTGTTAGTAGATCTGTAATACTAATCGATAATGTTTCTGCTATCTCATATAATTTTCCCAGTGGAGTAGCTACGCGTCCTTGTTCATAGTTGCTTATTTCGTCACGTGTTGTACTCATTTTCTCTGCTAAATCCTTTTGAGTATACTCTCTCACTAGTCTCCATTCTTTTATCTTTTTTCCTATTTGGCAGTAGATAGAACCTGTTTTTTCTTCAACACATTCATCAGCAGAGAGGCCAATTGTTTTCAAAACAACGTCAACAGAAATTCCTGCTTTAACCAGATCCTTTGCAATTTTTATTTTTTCCGATTTTCTACTACTTTTCTCACTAACTTGGACAAATTTGGTTAGCAAACAAAACATCTTACGTAACTCCTGATCGTTAATCTTTTTATATTCTCTTACTAGATTTAATATTTCTTCTTCATCTTCAAGACAGCTTTTTGATACAGGAATAAGATCCGTAATACTGATTGATAGTGCCTCAGCTATAGCATATAACCTTTCAATTGAAATTCTACGGTTCCCTTTTTCATATTGCAGTATTACCCAGTACTTTACACCAAGTTTCTCTGCTAAATCCTTCTGAGTATAACCTCGCTCTAACCTCCAATTTTTTACTTTTTCCCCTACTTCACAGTCTAGACTTTTTTCCACTAAAAGAACCATACATATAATATTTTCTACTATAGCTTAATTTTGTTAAGGCTCCAGATATAACGGTAAGAAAAAAACTCTGGAACCTTAAAGTTGACTGTAGACACATTAAAGTTCTCTAAAGGTTTCTTTACTACCTCCACATACCCTATTTACCCATGAAGACAATACTTCATCATTGCTAATCTCTTTTATAGCATACTTTTCACTCCATATGCCACATCTAGTGAAATTACCTTTCTCTACTGCTTCTTGAAGTTTCACTCCTCCAAAAAGACAATTTTTTCCTATTTCTTCTCCTCTTTCTTGTAATTTAGACCACATTTCCTTATTTTCTACTCTCACTTGCACCTGATCTGCCTCTTGGTACAATACAATATTTAGCTTACCAATGCTCGTAGGAAACTCTAACATGACAGAGCTGCCATTTGACATATCAGTATAGTTTCTTATATCTCCTTTCTCGCTTTTAACCTCAACTGCATTATTGCCAATTTTTAAAATATTACTTCCTAACTCTCTCACTATTTTGGCTACTTCTATCTTGCTATCTTCGGAAAATTCTATATACGATGTTGTATTGTCTATCTCGATATCTATTAATTCTCCTTCTTGAACAGCACTTTCGCCAGCTTTTTCTAGTTCTTCTAGTTGCTTATCTATCTGTGGCTGAACTTCTGGCTGTAGCTCATTATAGATTTCACCTATCAGTTTATTCTGCAATAAAGTATCATGAAACTCTGCACCGCTTAACATTAATTTACGTATTAGCTTTTTACGATCAGCCTTATCAAATTTATGAAAATGTGTACCTAATACTAGATATTCTGCAAAACTCCATTCCCCATCATTACATGCATTTAGCCTTACTCCAGAAGTTATTACTTTGTCTATAACTTTGTGCAATTCATTTACGTTTTTTGCCTCTACTACAGCACTTTTAAACCAGCTCAATTCTTTGCTTTCGCTTGCACTTGGCTTTATTTTTTGCAAAGCTGAAGCAAATGGATTCAACCCTTCTGGATAATCTGCTTGATTACTCAAAGGTTTTGTACCATAAATATAGTCAAGTCCTTTCCCATAGTTGATTTGGTTTTCGCGAACTTCTCTACAAGGGAAAGGTACTACTTCTTTATCTCCAAGCTTTTTAGCATTATTAATTTTGCTTACAAAGGTGGATTGCTCCTTAGTACCTACAATAGCATTTGATATTTCACCCTTCGATAATCTATCAAGATCAATGTTTAATTCGTAAGTACCTCCCTTTTTATCATTAAAAGGTACAATTGTTTTATTACCCATATTAGCCTCCGCTATCAAATATACTTTCTAAGTGTATAGTTGTTATACACTCTACTACTCATTATAAATTATAGTGAGTAGATTTGCAAATACTTTCTGCTATAACAATCCGTTTTCTCTAAAGCTAAAATAGCCTGCACTTGTGATAATAATATGATCAAACAATCTAACGCTTACAGTACTACATGCTGCTGCTAAGCTCTTTGTTACTGCTTGATCTTCTTCTGAAGGTTCTAAGCTTCCTCCAGGATGGTTATGTGACATTATTATTAATGCTGCATTTTTTATTAATGCTTTTCTTGTAATTTCCTTTATGTATACTGGTGCTTTTTCCATTTCACCAATATAGGATTCTTCTCCGATTAATTGGCGCCTTTTATTCAAGTACAGTATTTTTACACATTCCCTCTCTGCATGACCTATACTTACGTTCAAATATTCTACTAGCCCTTGTAAGTCCATTATTGGCTCACTCTTAAGCTTTTCTTTCAGTACCCTTTCTAGTGTTTCCTTAACACACATAATCATTGCTACTGCAGAATCAGTCACTCCTTCTATAACTTTCAGGTCATCCATTTCTCTACCTAAAATCCTTCCTACTCCCGTATAAGTGTTCACCAGATTTTTAGCAATTTCTTGAGCTTGCGGCCTTTCATGCACTGCACTTAGAAACGTTTCCATTATTTCACGATCAAGTAGTGCTTTGCCTTTGCTTTCTAATATTCTGAATTCGATTTCTTCTTTACTTTTATTCATATAATTTACCCTTCACTAACAACAAACTTTTTTTAAATATTTACTGCTGTTTTTTTATCAGCATTGGCATAGAGCCATAGCTTCCGAGTGAAGTCAAATCAATTTCTCAATCTTTTTTACTTATTTTTTCATCAAGTAGTAAAGATATTAATATATACTGATTTTTTATTTTAAATTTGTTGAATTTTGCCTAAAGAGAGGCCTGTTGTTTGCAAAATAATATCGGTAGAAATTCCTGCTTTTACTAAGTCTTTCGCAATCTTGATTTTTTCTACTTCTCTAATTTTCTCTTCACAAATTTGTATGCTTTCAAACATAGATTTTATTAGTGCATTACGTAGTTCTTGATTTTCAATCTTTTTGTATTCTTCAATTAAATTCGGTAGTTCATTTTCTACTTTACTACCTTCCTCTATTAGCAGATCTGTAATATTAATCGATAATGTTTCTGCTATTGCATATAATTTTTCCAGTGGAATGGCCACACGTCCTTGCTCATAGTTGCTTATTTCATCACGTGTTGTATCCATTTTCTCAGCCAAATCCTTTTGAGTATACTCTTTCACTATCCTCCACTCTTTTATCTTCTTTCCTATTTGACAGTATATAGAACCAACCTTTTCTTCAACACACTCATCAGCAGAGAGACCTATTGTTTTCGAGACAATATCGATAGAAATTCCTTCTTTAACTAGACCCTTTGCAATTTTTATTCTCTCTGTTTTTTTACTATTTTCTTCACCAACTCGGGCAAATTTGGTTAATAAGCAAAATACCTTACGTAACTCCTGACCGCTAATCTTTTTATATTCTCTTACTAAATTTAATATTTCTTCCCCCTCATCTTCAAGACAGATTTTTTCATTTGATACAGGAATAAGATCCTTAATATTAATTGATAATATCTCTGCTATAGCATACAACTTTTCAATCGAAATTCTACGTGTTCCTTTTTCATATTGTAGTACTATTTGATATGTTACACCAATTTTTCCCGCTAAATCTTTTTGAGTATAACCTCGCTTTAACCTCCAGCTCCTTACTTTTTGTGCTATTTGATACCTTATCGAGATATTTGCCATATATATTATACAGGTTAATACTATCAAATAAAGATATACAAAAGGGATGCTTCTTTCTATGTTTGAATTTTAGTTGAATATTTCTTCACAATTGTGTATAATTATTAATGCTTTTTATCTTACTTTCTCATGGCTCTTTCGAAGTTCCTCGATCCAAAGAATGATATATCGTTCAAGCGCATCTTTGGCACTGAAAAAAATAAAGATATCCTTATTCACTTTCTTAATGACATTCTTGGCTTCACCGGCAAAAGTGCAATAAAGGATATAGAGTTTTTAAGTACTATTCAAGACCCTGATATTGCCTCTAAAAAACAAAGCATTGTCGATGTTCTTTGTAGAGATGAAAATGGGCTGCAAGTGATAGTCGAAATGCAGGTCGCTAAAACTAAAGGCTTTGAAAAACGTGCCCAATACTATGCCGCTAAAGCTTATTCAAGGCAGGCTGATAAAGGTGATCAATACCATGACCTTAAGGAAATTATCTTTATTGCTATAGCAGATTGTATACTGTTTCCTGATAAGTCTGAGTATAAATCAAAGCATACCATTCGCGATGAAGGTACTAATGAACATGATCTAAAAGATTTTTACTTTATATTTATTGAGTTGCCTAAATTTCCAAAAACCAAAGAAGATCAGCTTTCAAGTATAGTTGAAAAATGGGTCTACTTCTTTAGATATGCAGATGAAACTAGTGAAGAAGAGCTAGAAAGAATAATAGGAAGTGATCTAATAATTAAAAGAGCATATGAAGAACTCAATAGGTTCAACTGGTCAGAAAAAGAATTTATTGCCTATGAACAAGAGATCAAACGTATTCGTGATGAACAGGCTGTCCTCGCTCAAAAACTCGATGATGCTACTCACAAAGGTAAAATTGAAGGTAAAATCGAAGTTGCAAAAAACTCACTCAAGGCCGGTGTCTCTATTGATGTTATCGCTGAAATCACTGGTCTTTCGGTAGACGAAATTAAACAACTTCAGCAAGAAATAGCATGATTTGTACCTGTTTGTTCACTGTTGTATTATTTAAATAGCTTCTAGGTTTATTATCAGCAAGTCATTAGTTAATATCCACTATTAACTATCTGCTGCTCATCAAACATCTTTTCAATATTCCCTTTTTAAAATACTCAAAAGCTCCTCATTCTAATGAGGTTCAACATTAAATAATTGTAAGGCATGTAAAAAAAAAGCAACAGCCTATTATCAAGCTATCAACTACTACAATATATCAGAGTTATAGCATTTTCTCCTTATTTTTATCTCTGGGAACTAGTTATTGTGGCCTGGGATCTTCTCGGTTGATCTATATTTATCTCTTCCAGATGTAAAAGACAAGACTTGATCTGATAAATTAGTTGCAATAACCTCTATGAATCACACAATTGCCGATTTAGTTGGACAAAATTACAAGTAAAAAATTTATAAAAACATATTTGATTCTGGTAGTCAGAAACTATTCATAAAGTTGTTATATAGTAAGGTTTTTTGAGAAAATAAGATGAGTGATTTCAGTACAAAGGTTACAAACATCGACACTTTATTACTTATCTCAGCTAAGGATGGTAATATTAATGAAGTAAGACGTCTAATCGAAAAAGGAGCAGATGTTAACGCAAATGATATTAGAATTACGGGTAATGCTCCTCTACATTTTGCTTCTCAAAACGGTCATAAAGAGATAGTAAATGCTCTATTGGAAGCGAAAGCAAATGTTAACCTAATAAACTATGATCAGAATACTTCTCTACATCTTGCTTCTCAAAGCGGTCATAAAGAGATAGTAGATACTCTAATAGGAAAAGGAGCAAATGTTAATGCAGAAAATGAATATAAACAGACTCCTTTACATTTGGCTGCTTACAATGGCCATAAAGAGACAGTGGATGCTCTATTAAAAGCAAAAGCAAATGTTAATGCAGAAAATGAAGAAAAACAGACTCCTTTACATTTGGCTGCTTACAATGGCCATAAAGAGATAGTGGATGCTCTATTAAAAGCAAATGTTGATCAAGAAAAAAAAGATTCCTCTACTATTCTGCATTACGCTGTTCACAATGGACATGAAAAGATAGTTGAAGCTTTATTAGAGGGAGGTGTAAATGTTAATACGAAAGGCAATCTAACATGCGTCGATCCTACAAACATAGGAATTATAAGATTTTTCAAGAATAAAAAACTAGCTTATTATACAGCTGTAGATTGTAGTAATCAACTTACTGCTTTACATTTAGCTGCTGAAAAAGGCTACATAAAGATAGTTGAACAACTCATAAAGGTACAAGGGATTAATATTAATGAAAAAGACAACAATGGTTACACTGCTTTACATTTCGCTGCAAAAATTGGAAATAAAGATATAGTAGATGCTCTATTAAAAGCAAAAGCAAACGTTAATGAAGAAAATGGAGAAAAACAGACTCCTTTACATTTAGCTGTCATAAGTGGCAAAAAAGAGGTAGTAGAGACTCTATTGAAGATAGAAGGAATTAATATTAATATACAAGATAATAATAAATATACTTCCTTACGTTTGGCTGTTGAAAATGAGCATTTAGATATAGCTGAAGCTTTAGTAACAGCTTTATTGAACAAAAATGTTAGCGTTGAAAATAGCGATAGTAATATTGTTTTACGTTTAGCTGCTGAAAAAGGCTACATAAAGATAGTTGAACAACTCATAAAGGTACAAGGGATTAATATTAATGAAAAAGACAACAATGGTTACACTGCTTTACATTTCGCTGCAAAAATTGGAAATAAA
The DNA here is from genome assembly GCF_051602725.1 of Wolbachia endosymbiont of Kerria lacca. Lineage (NCBI taxonomy): Bacteria > Pseudomonadati > Pseudomonadota > Alphaproteobacteria > Rickettsiales > Anaplasmataceae > Wolbachia > Wolbachia endosymbiont of Kerria lacca. Next base: position 395,472 of record NZ_CP192272.1, on the reverse strand, counting down.
GATATAGTAGATGCTCTATTAAAAGCAAAAGCAAACGTTAATGAAGAAAATGGAGAAAAACAGACTCCTTTACATTTAGCTGTTATAAGTGAAAAACAAGGGGTAGTAGAGGCTCTATTAGAGAAAGGAGCAAATGTTGATCTGGTCGATAAAAGAGGAAATAATCCTCTAGATTTAACCACTCATAAGGAAATAAAAGCCCTGATAGAAAGTAGAAAAAATACTAATAATAACAAAGACAATATCACCAATGCAGAGAAAGATAATGATATTGAGATCAAAACTGTAGACCATAGTAGCACTATACAAGCAGAAGAACAAACAAGCACTTTTTTTGATAATTTTTTTAGTATTATTACTAAGCCTTTTTCACTAATTGTATCATTTTTTAGTGGGTTTTTCTCATGGTTGTTTGGATCTAATGAAGAAAAAATCGATGAATCTATATCACAACCAAACGCTAGTATTTCTTTACTTCCACTGGATTCATCAAGCGAAAAAAAGACCGATGCACAACCTAGTGATCATTCTTTGATTGTACCCGATCAATCAATTGGGCAAAGTGATAGTGACGGCCATTTACTTGGATGATCTTACCCAGAAAAAAGCGATATTTTTACAAAAAGGATGATATTGGAAAAGAATCTTATTCTACTTAGAATATAAAGTTATAATAAAGTTTCCTGCCATCTCTAAATAAATTACATTAACTTAATATTATGTATTATTAATAAATTAAATAGTATAGTCATTTCCAGCACTCAAAACCAAGGGCGGTGAGAAGTGTTTTTCTTGGAATGTGTTGGACTACCATGTGTACCGTTCGAACTTTTTAATATATTAGGTTTACTATACGCTAAAACTATCCATATTAGGCTATTTCAGCTAAATTTACATATGAACCAATTTGTCTAAATTTGTTGTAAAGATTTCAAGCTTCTATTTTCACAATCCTGCTTTTATTTGAGCTGCTCTCACAAAGGTAGGCACTTTTCTTGCGTCTTTTAAAAGAGTAAATGATCAAATTTGTTGTAACGCTATAGAATCCAGTATTTTCTGCAAACTATAATATAGTTCAGTTAATATATTAGTAAAGTTGACAATTGTTAAAATATTAATTAGAATATTAACAAGGTAAAAATGAATTTCATTCAGTATACTAGAGGAAACAGATTACGTTTGCATGATCAAGAAGTAGATATCAATAAATTGATAAGCTTTTTGCAAGAGAACAAAAATATTATAGAACTTTCTCTCAGTTCTTGTAAGATTGGTAACGAAGGAGCAAAAGCTTTAGCTAATAGTAATCTTACAAACCTTACTGAACTTGATTTACATCGCAATAATATTGGTAACGAAGGAGCAAAAGCTTTAGCTAATAGTAATCTTACAAACCTTACTAAACTTGATTTGTGGTTTAATGATATTGGTAAAGAAGGAGCAAAAGCTTTAGCTAATCTTACAAAGCTTACTCAACTTAATTTAAGTTACAATAATATTGGTAACGAAGGAGCAAAAGCTTCAGCTAATCTTACAAAGCTTACTCGACTTGATTTAAGTTACAATAATATTGGTGCAGAAGGAGTAGAAGCTTTAGCTAATGGTAATCTTACAAAGCTTACTCGACTTTATTTAAATGACAATAATATTGATGCAAAAGGAGCAAAAGCTTTAGCCGAATCTGAGAAATACTGCGAATTCATAGATAAAATTACTCAGATAGAAGGTAATAACGAACCTATGGGTTTTTGTAAACGTCTGAAAAAATTATGGTCTCAAGCAAGAGCAAAATCTAAGAGTAATGTTCGCAAGCTAGATGAAAGCACTATAAGGAGTTTGTTTTTTGATCTTGCACAACACGGTTATACAGGGGGAATAGAGGTTTTGCTGGATGACTATGATAAATATCCTTTTCTAATTAATTCAAGAAATGAGCAAGGACACACACTATCTCATTTCTATAATCACGACCCTGGAATGCAAAGGTTTTTCTTTGAACGTGGTATGATACCTAAACAAAGACCTGAACAAAAAAGAGATGACTTGCGCATTGTACAAGACCGTCAATCTGTCCATGCAAGTCCAGCAGTTAAAAAAACAAACTTTCTTGCTAAAAAACTGGTTGAATCGACGAAAGCAGATGAAGAACAGTTAAAGCAAGCAGCTACTTCTTACGTAGAAAGTATAGAACTACTTAAACAATATCAGAATGATCCAATAAGACTAAATCTTCTTAGTGTAAATGACAAAGAAAAAAGAAGTGTGATGGAGAAAACATTAGGCTCTGTGAACAAAATTTTTCTGCGAGAAAAAAGTAGAGAAGAAGTAGGAGAGAAGAGGAAAAAGAGGTAGTTTAACTGTGAATAACAGAGAAACTACCAATGGTATATTACATACAAGAAACAAAATGGAAACAAATTTTTGAATTCTTAAAAGGAATCAAAGGAATACACAGCAAAAATGAAAAAAGGTTGAGAATATTTGTGGAAGCAGTTTGGTACATAGTTCGCAGTGGTTGTCAGTGGAGACTTTTGGCAGAGATTTACGGCAATTACAGGAGCATACATAGAAGGTTTAAAAAGTGGTGTGAAAAGGGAATTTGGAAAAGGCTGTACAAATATACACAAGATCCAGATTTAGAAGTGCACATGATAGATGGAACGATTATTCGTGCTCACGCTTGTTCGGCTGGATATAAGAAAAACTCCGGAGGTCAAGAGGCTTTAGGACGCAGTAGAGGTGGCTTTTCTACAAAAATTCATGCACTTGTCGATGCGCTGGGAAATCCTTTGAAATTTATGCTTACTCCTGGACAAAGAAACGACATTACACAAGCTGAAGCTTTAACAGAAAATATCTCAAACTCGACTATAGTGGCAGATAAAGGCTATGACAGTAATACTTTTATTACCAATCTTAAAAGTAAAGGTTGCAAAGTTGTGATTCCACCAAAACGAAACCGAAAAATGCAGAGAGAGTATGACAAACATGTCTATAAAGAGCGCCATCTGATTGAGTGTTTCTTTGGTAAAATAAAGCATTTTAGGCGCATCTTCTCTCGCTTTGACAAGACTGCTGTAGTATTTATGGGATTTTTAAATTTTGTTGGAGCACTTATATGGCTGGTCTAAAATTTTGTTCACAGAGCCTAGGTGATAATCCTGTGCCGAATGATAAAGATTTTATTGGGGATATTATTGATAAAGTTAAGGAAGCACTAAAAAAGAAGTATTTAAAAAAGAACTCCCACGATGAATATGACCAAGGATATCCTACACAAGGATTACAATATGATTATACAAAAGATGATGCAAAAATTACTATACCTGAATCTATAGGCCGTATAAAACTACTTATTGATAATTTTTCCATTCCATTGAAAGAAAAAAAAGAATTGCTAGTTACTCTCATTGCACAAAACCAAGATTTAGTAATGAGCAAACTCTCTTCAGTAAAAAGAGAACTTGGAGATTTCGATACAGAACAACTTGATAAAACGAAACTACATACATTGTTAAATGATATAGACGACAATAAAAAAGTAGATGTGTTATTTAAAGAAATCAGTGATCTAGATATAGAAAAGATCTGGAGAGAGCAAAAAGAGTTCATTCTTCTAAAACAAATATATATAGCGTCAACAACATATGGTGAAGGTAGCAGTGCCTGCATTCAAGGTACATGGAGTCAAATTATTAATAGTATAGACGAAATTAGCTCTGAGATCTTGGAACAATATGATCATTATTTAGAAGAAGAACTAAAGCTAGAAGAACAGAAAAATGCTATTACAGAAGAGAACATTAAACCATTTCTGGAAGGTTTGGCTAAGAATCTAGTTCAACATGCGGAATCTCATCCAGAATTGAAAGAAGCTCTTAAAGATTTTGCTGTGTGCAATGTAAATATTGATGATCCTGAAGAAATTACCTTTGAACAGCAAAAAATTTTAGCAGAGATAAATAAATATTTTAGTGAATATATTAAAAATGCTTTACCGAATTACAATAGAAATATACGAAATAATGATGAATACAAACTTATCATCGAGAAACTGTCAGAGGTAAAAGAAATGCAAGATTTTGCACAAGAGCCATCTAATCAGCAGGAGAATACCATAAGAGAAACGGAAGCTCAAATTGATGAGAATAGTGAGGATAAGTTTTTTGATGCAGAAAATTATAATAAAAGTCGTGCAACTATTAGAGAAAGCGACACAGATGAAGAATTTAAAGATGTTAATGAGTCAATTTTTCTAGAGGAAAATAATACACAATTAGTTCCAGAAAGATTACACTCAGAAACTTCAGTTGTAGCAACAGATCAAACAAATGGTATTCAAAATAATAATCAACAGCCAGGTAATTTAAATAATGATGCTTCACGAAGTAAAGAAAAAAATAAACGGCCTACTGTATGTGCTTTCACATTAGCAATAGCTGGAATTATTTCAGGAATAGCTATTGCAGTTTACTTAGAAATGCTAGCAGTGGGCGTAGCAGTTGGAGCTTGTTGCTTAGTTGTTGCCGCAATCATACACTATTGTAATAAGCCTTTAAAGTCACTTGAGAATAGCAATGATGAAGCTGTAGTGAATCAAATAACAGTGAAAAATATATAACTTAAGGTAAGAAATATGGTTCTGTCGCATCTATAAATTGTGGTACAAGAAGATCGTTAGGTTCTGTCGCATCTATAAATCCTGGTATGTAACATTTGTAGGAAAGTAGAAAAGAAGTGATATGATCATCTAAAAAAAAAGCAAAGATGTTTCGTATTAGTTCAAAATTATTGCCATATTTCAAAGGATTTAGCTTTTCAGCAGAGATAATAATGTTATCTGTATATATGAAATGTAGATTCTCTTTGAGCTATCGAGATTTGGAAGAAATGCTGAGTATAAGGGGAGCAAAAATTGATCATGCTACGTTACAAAGGTGGGTTATCAGATTTGTGCCACTGATAGATGAAGCGGTAAGGAAAAGGAAGAAGCAGCTTGGCAGTAGCTGGAGAATGGACGAGATCTACGTTAAATTAAACGGCAAATGGGTTTATCTATACAGAGCACTATTGGTAATACTGTAGACTTTCTGTTGTGTGCTCGTAGAGACAAGTCTGCGGCACTTGCGTTCTTTCGTAAAGCCTTTAGAGAGAATAACCTTCCTGAGAAAGTAGTAATTGATAAAAGCGGCAGTAATACTGCTGCTCTTGATGATTTGAATACAGAAATTTCTGAAGATTGTAGAATCATGGTTTTTCAAATAAAATATCTAAATAATATTGTCGAACAAGATCATAGATTTATCAAAAAACGAATAAAGTGTATTAAACAAGACTTGATCTGACACTTTAAAAAAGTAAGTTATAAAATAATAAAAGAAAGGAGTGTTAGATATGAGTACGATACAAACAAAAATACTAAAACCAAAGTTAGGGTTATTAGAACTAGCAAAGCAATTAGGTAACGTATCACAAGCGTGTAAGGTGATGGGTTATTCGCGTGATACATTTTATCGATTTAAGGAGTTATATGAAAGTGGGGGAGAAGGAGCATTACATGAAATAAGTAAGAAAAAACCCCTATTAGCAAACAGAGTTTCCGAAGATATAGAAAGGGCAATAATTGGCATAGCTACAGAATTTCCAGCATATGGACAACAAAGAGCTGCAAATGAGCTGAGAAAAAGGGGTGTAATAATTTCCGAAGGTGGCGTAAGATCTGTATGGCTAAGAAATGACATTGAAACGTTCAAAAAAAGACTTAAAGCCCTTGAAGCAAAGGTTGCACAAGACGGCATAATTTTAACTGAAGAGCAACTTGCAGCATTGGAAAAAGTTAAAGAGCAAAGAGAAGCTCACGGTGAAATTGAAACAGAACATTCAGGTTATTTAGGGTCTCAAGATACTTATTACGTAGGCAATATCAAGGGCGTTGGGCGCATTTACCAGCAGACTTTTATTGATACATATTCGAGAGTGGCTTTTGCTAAGCTTTATACAGATAAAACTGCTATTACCGCTGCCGACTTGCTGAATGATAGAGTAATACCATTTTTTGATGTACAAAACGTGCCATTATTGCGCATTTTGACTGATAGAGGTACAGAATATTGTGGTAAACCAGAAAATCACGCTTATCAGCTTTATTTGGGAATTGAAAATATTGATCATTCAAGAACTAAAGCCAATTCACCACAAACTAATGGCATATGCGAAAGGTTTCATAAAACTATGCAAGATGAGTGTTACAATATTATCTTTAGAAAGAAAATCTACAGTTCTTTAGAAGATTTGCAGATAGATGTTGATCATTGGTTACGCTCTTACAATGAGACCAGGCCTCACTCAGGTAAATATTGCTATGGTAAAACGCCTATGCAGACTTTTCTTGATAGCAAACACATTGCTTTTCAGAAAAATATTAGTAACGTTAAACAAGAGACTGATATTAGTTTTCAATTCTTCTGTCAGTTAATTCGTTGCTGTCAGATTAAGTTGTGTCTAGTACACAATTTATAGATGCGACAGAACCAAAACCCATACTCACCCAACCTAATCAATTACTTGCAATCTGGATTCCAGTTGGCTTTGTTGCACCACTCAAGGAAAGAACAGGCAGTTACTGATGGAATTTGTTATAAAATAGATATTTAGCCGACAAAGGAAAAATATGCCAATAAGAATGAAAGTCAGTAACTGCAATGAATATAACAAATTTCTTCAAGAAAGGGGAAATGTTTTTCATTATATCAACGATGCCATTGAAAATTGGTACGAAAATAGTCCAAAAGTAGCAGGTGGCAACAATGTCTACAGCGACAAAGTAGTGATTCTAATTCACATAATAACCTATCTATTCAGGATTGGTCTTAGGCAAACAGTGGGATTTATAGAGAAATATCTTGAGCAAATAGGGAAAATTTTGCAAATTATCAGCTATTCGCAGGCTTCAAGAAGGTTTAAAAAGCTTAATATCAAAATCAACGACTGCAGAGTTGATAAGAACGATATGGAAGATATTGAAATTGCTATAGATAGTACAGGTATCAGCATCTACAATAATATTCCAGGCCATAGTAAGGCAAATGGTACAGATAGAAAGTATCGCCGCTATGAGCAAACAAGAAAGCTACATGTAATGCTAGAGATAGGTAGTAAAAAAGTTATAGCTGCAAAATACAGTAGTGGAGTTTATTCCGACCACTATGGAGCCTGTGATCTTATTGAAAGAGTGGATACCAAGTATAACATAAGCACGATATATGCAGATAGGGCATATAATCGAAAGAAGTTATACAAACTGTGCGATGAGCTTGACATAAAGACAAGGATTCCTCCGCAAAATAATGCAGTAGAGCATCCAAAGTTGGATTATATGAATGAGAGAAATTCTACAATCAAGCTCATAAAGTCATATGATGAAGATGGTATGAAGAGGTGGAAAAAAGAGATAAATTATTGGAAGAGATCTTATATAGAAAGTTTTTTCTCGCGACTGAAGCAAATATTTGGATTTAGTTTTAGGAATAAATCTGAGATTAATCGTGAGAAGGAACTGCTACTCAAGTGTTATTTGCTTAACAAATTTACTGAAATAGGCATGGCTAAGTTTGATATAGCTTCATGAATTTATTATACATTACCCACTATCCGAAGAGCTGTGCAACAAAGCCATTCCAGTTTTAAGCTACTCGGATGACAGAGAAAGGGCTACTTGCATGAAATGAAAAGGAGCACCGAGCAGATCACTTCTTCACAAAGATCTTATCAGCAACACGCATATCAATTATGCTCCAATTGCTAAAAGTAAAGTCGGTTGTATTTTGCAAGTGGCTTAAATAATCCCATGCGCTATAAGGATTATCTTCAGGCAATTTTACTGTGGAACTGTCATCGAGTATGATATTCCATCTTCTATTTCCTACATAAATACAAGAAGAAATATGATCACTTAATTGAGTTTTTCTCTCTAGTATATCTTTAATGAATTTTAGATTTGATAACGAATTTTGTCCTTTAATTACAACGAGGTTATCTATCGGGTAATCATTTACGATCACTTTACCTTCAGAATCAATTACTGAAGTTCTGTTATCATCTTTCCAAAGAGCGAAAGGTGTATGTTCATCTACATCAATGTGTAAGGTATTAGGTAAAATTCTATAAATTTTTACATATTTTATCCATTTGCTTACAGATTGTATATTATCTGTTAGTTTTGAGAGTGATACATACATGATAGGTTGCGTTCTATCTACTAAACTTAGAATGTCCTTTTCATTTGTAAATTTGTTTCCAGTAACGGTTACTTTGTCGATTAAAAATCCATTGCTAAGTAATAAGCTCGATAAGCGATTGTTACACCAAGTAAAGTAGTAATTGAATCGACTTGTTATTTTATCAAGTGAACTATAAAGTACTAATGTGAGAAAAAGTGCAGTGATAATAACAAGAGCGCACTTGCGCAAAAAACTTCTTTGGCTTCTAGTAACATTGTTCAACATCGGCTTGATCTCTAATATTCCTGTGGTGTAAACTGTCTTCGACAATAATTTTGACTAATTCATTAAAATCAATTCCTCTTGTCAATTTTGCAATTTCTGGTACTAACGACAATTCAGTAAAGCCAGGATGTGTATTAACCTCAAGCATTTTTAAAGTGTTATTTTGGGGATTATAACGGAAGTCTGAGCGGGAAACAGTTTTACATCCTAAAAATTGATGAACTTTTAACGCGTGTTCCAAGGTTATTCTATATATGTTGTTAGGAATTTCAGCAGGAAATATATGTTCTGCAAATCCATCTGTATACTTTGCTTCATAATCATAGAATTTATTTTTCGGTCGTATTTCCATAGTGCCAATTGCTTCATTCAGTAATACAGCAGTATGTAACTCTATACCCGGTATGTATTCTTCTATGATCATCTTTTCCATTATAGTAGAACTATTATTTTTCAGCTCTAAGTAATCCTCATGTGAGAAAATCATGTGTACTCCAATGCTTGAGCCTTCGTTAATCGGTTTTAAGACGTACGGATAATCAACTTTAATATTATTTTTTAGCACATCTTCTCGACTAATTACATAGCCTCTTGGAGTGTCGATATTAAGAGAATGGAATATATGCTTTGACATCACTTTATTCATAGCAACAGCCGAAGCCATAACTTCTGAGTGTGTATATTTTATACCTAAAATCTCCAGTAAACCTTGAATACAGCCATCTTCACCATAAGGTCCATGTAGGGCAATAAAAGCAAGAGCGGGATTAGTTTTTTTAAGCTTTTGAGCAATGTTGCTATCAACATCTATTTCTATTGCATTATATGAAAGGCTATCAAGCGCCTTCTTTACTGCTTTTCCGCTCATAAGCGATATTTCTCTTTCGCAAGAAAATCCACCACTTAAAATTGCTATATTTGGAACCATAAGCACCCTAATATTTTGCTATATATCATATATAAAAGATACTTTTATCTTCAATAGAAAAAACGCTTTGAAAAATTCCACAGCTGTACAGATATTGAAACTTGCAGATGGTGTCATGCAAACTGGTTCCTTTATGATCAGACACCAGATTGCAAGTAAAACTGGAAGATCTTTTTCAGTAATATTCTTTAAAAATTTAATTTTGTAATCCACTTGATTTCCACTGGTTCTGTCGCATCTATAAATTGTGGTACAAGAAGATCGTTAAACTGGGATTATGGGAGTTATAGAGCAATTAGCATAGCAAAATTCTCAAAAGTAGAAACATTATCATTAGCCCCGATAATTTGTCTTTTTTGAATCATACGAATATTTTCTATGCCGGTAATGGTAATCTTTGCGGAGTGGAAGCTCTTAAAACCAAGCATTGGCTTTATTCGTTTTTTGATAAATCTATGATCTTGTTCGACAATATTATTTAGATATTTTATTTGAAAAACCATGATTCTACAATCTTCAGAAATTTCTGTATTCAAATCATCAAGAGCAGCAGTATTACTGCCGCTTTTATCAATTACTACTTTCTCAGGAAGGTTATTCTCTCTAAAGGCTTTACGAAAGAACGCAAGTGCCGCAGACTTGTCTCTACGAGCACACAACAGAAAGTCTACAGTATTACCAATAGTGCTCTGTATAGATAAACCCATTTGCCGTTTAATTTAACGTAGATCTCGTCCATTCTCCAGCTACTGCCAAGCTGCTTCTTCCTTTTCCTTACCGCTTCATCTATCAGTGGCACAAATCTGATAACCCACCTTTGTAACGTAGCATGATCAATTTTTGCTCCCCTTATACTCAGCATTTCTTCCAAATCTCGATAGCTCAAAGAGAATCTACATTTCATATATACAGATAACATTATTATCTCTGCTGAAAAGCTAAATCCTTTGAAATATGGCAATAATTTTGAACTAATACGAAACATCTTTGCTTTTTTTTTAGATGATCATATCACTTCTTTTCTACTTTCCTACAAATGTTACATACCAGGATTTATAGATGCGACAGAACCCATTTATCTGCTGGAAGTGAAGAAAACAATCGTAGAAACGGGAGGAATGGCAAGACTTTGAAGACAAGCGCAGGTTCATTTGAACTATTGACACCAAGAGACAGAGAAGGAAGTTTTGAACCACAAATAGTGAAAAAAAGGCAAACAAGCTTACATCCAGAGCTTGAAACGAAGATTTTGAGCACATTTGCCAGTGGTATGAGCTATAGAGATATAGCGTCACACGTTGAGGAAATTTATGATCACAAAATATCTGCAGCAGAGATATCAAGTATTACCGACAAATTACTGCCGTTAATCAATGAATGGCGCAGTCGTCCACTGCAATCTGTATATCCAATAGTATTCATGGATGGCATGTTTTTCAAAGTCAAGGAGGACGGGCATTGCGTAAGTAAATGCATGTATAATATATTAGGCATAGATCAAAATGGCAGAAAAGAAGTACTAGGCTTTTATTTAGCCGAAAGTGAAGTTCTGGTTAGGAGTGTTAAATGACCTAAAAGAGAGAGGGGTAGAGGATATTCTGATTGCATGTGTTGATGGTCTAAAAAGTTTTCCTGCGGCTATAAATAGTGTATTTCCCAAAGCAGAAGTACAAATATGTATAGTGCATCAGATAAGAAATTCATTGAAATATGTATCCAGCAAAGATGTGAAAATTTTCATGAATGATTTGAAAAAAATATATCGTGCTTCAAGTAAAGAAATCGCTGAAAATTATTTGCTTGAGCTGGAAGAAAAATGGGGTGAAAAATATCCTTTGGTCATAAAATCGTGGCAAAACAATTGGGAAAATTTGTCTGGTTATTTTAAGTATTCTGGCCCTGTTAGAAGGCTAATTTATACCACCAATCCAATTGAGGGGTTGCATAGACGAATCAGGAAATTCATTAAAACCAAGGGCTCATTTACCAGTACAAATGCCTTGTATAAGTTGGTATATTGTGCTATAAAAAAAGTGGAGCAAAAGTGGATTATGGCTCTCCCTAATTGGGCTTTAACTATGTCTCAACTTGACATCTTCTTTCCCAACAGATTGAAAATTGAGTTGAACTAAAAATGCGGCTTGACACACTTTTTTGAACATTCCCGCCTATTCGAATTTGCCTCGTAAATCCCTTATATCACACCTTCTCATTGGTAGCCATGCAACAAAGCCATCCAATATCTCCAACTAATACTGGATATCGATATTTTGTTATCCACACTATGTGATATATATACAGAGTGACTGCTTTTTCTATAATATTCCACATTCTTTGAGATTTTTCACCTTAAAATTATATTCTTAAAAGGATGGACTTTAAGTCCAGTGTTTTTCTCCTAAATTTGGGACAATAAAATCTAACGTGACTTCGCGCCAAATGTGATGCTGCTCAGCAGGTAAGCCAATTAACGGGCTACATTTATATACTGCACGCATTGCATTATCTGCTGCTGATCTAAAAAAAGGATTATTTTGATAAGAACTACTATCTGCTACGTTGGCTACAACGATCTCGCCTTTACTGGATAATAATAAGTTAATTTTTATACTAAAATTTTCTTTATAAACTATGCTCTCAGGAATTCTCCAACACTCTGTCAGTTTATCCCTTATAGAATTAATAATTTCTGTTACAGCCAATTCATCATCTTTGTTCTCAATATTTTTCTTATCTCTTATTTCATTTTTCACCTCTTTGATGTCTTCTCTTAGTTTTCTTTCTACACCCTTTTTTCTTTTGGGAATTGGAATACCCTCATCAATTTCCTGTATTTCAATAATTTGCCTCGGTTGTACTAACTCAACTAATTCTTTTTTTCTTTGTGGTATAGGAATAACTGACGAAGCATCCGTTTGGGCTTTCATTGAAAAAAGCAAAAAACAACATAGAAACAAAAGAAGAGTATAATTAAAATAGAGAGGGCGCATATGTTAAGCAGCTTGTTTTACTGGTTTAAAGCTAATATTGCACATAAAGTCAATATATTTCAGTTGACTTAAACTCAAATTTGCTACACTAATTTTATTATCTCTATAATATCATATGGTCAATATACTCTGAATGAGATGGAAAGATGAAGGTGTTATTATAGCTGTTAAAAAATACGGTGATAAAAATTTAATTCTTTCTCTATTTACAAAAAATCATGGAAAGTGCAGAGGATTAACTAGGTTAACAAACAATAGCAATTATAAGTTTCAAATAAGTAATCTATTACATGCAGAATGGAGTGCTAAGCTACCTGAAAATCTAGGTTTTTTAAAGTGCGAATTGATTGAATCTCCATTTCATCATTTCTTTCAAGATAGGTTAAAAAGCATTGCTATTGTTTCTTTCTCGTCTATATTAGAAAAAGTGCTTCCAGAAAGTGAATCCTGCATCAAGTTATATGATAATTTTAGACACTTCATCGATGTAATAAAACATAATAGCCAGTTTTGGCAAAGTCATTACCTTAACTTAGAGCTTCTGCTTCTTACGCAACTTGGATTTAAGTTAGACCTATCAAAATGTGCTGTAACAGGTGTGAAAAAAAATCTACAATTTATTTCTCCAAAAACTGGTAGAGCAGTGTCAAAAAAAGTAGGTGACTGTTATGCAGATAAATTACTACCTTTTCCACAGATGTTGCATGATGTATACAATAACAACCTACAAAATAGCTACTCATATCAAGAATTCAGACTAGGGTTAAAAATTACAGGGTATTTTTTAAATAAATATCTATTTCTGCAGTTAAATGCGAAATTTCCGGAGTTGAGAAATTTTATGCTATCATTTGAATCTTAGTTACTACTTATTTGAAAGAACTTCAACCAGTAACCACTCTATTTCTACCACTGTTTTTTGCTTTATATAAATATTTGTCAGCACGTACTATAAATTTTTTAACATCATCAAGGTCAGATCTTTGCATTGCTGAAATTCCAATGCTCACAGTTACATTATGGGTTGTATTTTTACCCACAAGTATAAAAGGTTCTTTGGCAATAATTTTCCTTATTCTCTCTGCAATAGTATACGCATCTGATACATTGGTATCTGGCATTACAACAACAAATTCCTCACCACCAAACCTAGCTAATAAATCTGTCACTCTGATATTTTCAGAAATTCTTTTCTGTATTTCCTTTAAAAGTTCATCTCCAGCATTATGCCCAAAGTTATCATTCACCATCTTAAAATAATCTATATCAAGTATCATAAGAGATAAACTTCTATCTTTTTCCACAGAATCCTTAACAATATTTCTTAAGTGTGCATCAAAATATCTTCTATTATAACAGTTAGTTAATGGATCCTTTATAGACATTTCTACATTATTAAATAAATTCATTCTCAAGGCATCTTGATACCTTTTGCGTTTCACTTGCAAATTAACCCTAGCTATTAATTCACTCTCATCTAAAGGTACTGTTAAATAATCATTAGCACCTACATCAAGTGCCTTTACTAAATTGCTTTTATCATAATCTTCAGAAAGGATCAGAATTGGTGTATAACGTGTTTCTACTTTACTACGAAACTTAGAACACAACCGTAGGCCGTCAGTTTTTGAAAACTGCATGTCAGAAATAATCAGGTCGTAATTATCCTTAATACCAACCTTTAATGCTTCTTTTGGATCGTGCAGTATTTTAATTGATCTGAAGCGTTGCTTTAGAACATTGTGTATCTGCTCTGCTTGAAAGGTGTCCTCATCTACAACAAGTATGTTAGCATCAAAAATCTGATTAGAATAATCCATAATACTGCTTTCTGCTACTCCACCAATCTCAGCATTAGTTTCTCCTCTCAAGCACAACTCATCTATTATCATCTTTAAGCGCACAAGAGACTTAATTCTTGCAGATAAAGCAGTTTCATCTATCGGCTTAGTTAGAAAGTCATCCGCACCAGCATTAATTCCTTCCACTCTATCATGAGTGTCATGCAGCGCAGTTACCATAATGATTGGAATATAAGTCGTTAAGGGATCATTCTTTAGCTTCTTACAAACCTCAAAACCACTCATTTTTGGCATCATGACATCAAGTAAGATAATATCTGGCTGCTGTTCCGCTACTAAATCTATCGCCTCCTCGCCATCATAAGCTACAATAACTGTATAGTACTCTGCTTTTAGCTGAGCCTCCAAAAGCTTAACATTAGATGGTATATCATCTACTACTAGGATTTTTGCTGTCATTTTTTGTACTATCTACATTGTAAGTAGGATAAAGCTTGCCATCTTCACCAATTATGTAATTGACTTTTTCAACGTTATGCCCTTCATATAATTCTTTAATTCCGGTATCCTTCAACAATTTCCTAACTCTTGATTTTACAACCCAGAAATACCTATATATATTTTTAATAAGATTAAGAAATACAGGTACTTTACTTTTATCAAAAACAATTATACTCACTAAAGCTACAACTAAAATTTCTGAAAGACCTATATTAAACATTTTTCCTATGAAGCAAGTACTTTAATTCTCCTGATTATGAGTATTAATTTACTTAAATCAAGTTTAGAAGCAACCATCTCATCTAAAAAGCTATTGTAACGCTCTATATAATCCTTATCATTAAGAGCCCAAGTTTGAACCTTATCTATATGATTATCAGTAGCTTTTATAACTTTAACAGCTAGCTTATGATGATAATTGCTTAAATCATCTAATAAATCATTAATTAAGCTGCGATCCCAATAAGAAGAATGGCTTTTAATCTTGACAGCAATTGTTCTAATCATATCAAACCTTAGCAGCGACTTTAATTTAAAGTATATTCTACCAGCTTCAAAGATTGATAAAGATGTCTGTTCAGCAATAGATATAACGTCCAGCGCATAAATAAGAATACGTAAATCAGCAACCTTTTTTGCTAGATCTTTATTTATGTTAAGCTCTACCAAAGAGGTTAATCCATGATCATAGATCTTTAACAGGCGATCATCTAAAATATCATGGCCTAAAGTTTCAATTGCACCCCTAAATTTTGTAACACCATCTAGTTCTACAAGATTAAGCTTACCAAGATTTTTTACTAACCAAAATGATACCCTACCAATAAATTTTTGCACACTTCTCACTACTTGCAAATATGAATCAACATCAATTTTTCCATCCAATTCATCAATTTTCTGCCAAAGGCTACTTAAATTATATAGGTGATTAACAACGATATATATGTTAACTGCTTCATGTACTTTAATTCCAGTACTCTCAACCAAATTATTAATAAATATACAGCCCATCCTATTTACTACATCGTTTGTAATGCAAGTAGAAATAATTTCCCTACAAAGTTGGTGTTTCAATATGGAATCCTTGAACTCTGTTACCATCCTTTGTGGAAAGTAATTTAGTAAGTAATCACGGCACAAAAAATCTTTTTCAGGTAGCTCAGAGTGTATAACTTCATTTTTTATTGCTGTTCTTGCATAAGACATCAGAACAGAAAGCTGAGGAGAACAGAAACCTTCTCCATCAGTTAACATTCTTGCTACCTCTTCTTCAGCTGGAAGAAATTCTACATCTCGGTTTAGCAGCCCAAATTTCTCTAAACTGAGTAATAATTTATGGTGCTGCTCCAACTTTTCTTTAGCTTGCAAGCACTCAAGAAGCAATGCTTTTGTTTCAATCCTGTTATGGTTTTCAAGTACCTTAGATGCAACTTCATCTATCATGCTAGCCAGTATTTCATTCCTTTTTTCCAAGGAAATTCCCCCTTCTTTCATAATTGCAACAAAAGCAATCTTGATGTTAACTTCAAGATCAGAACATATTACTCCTGCTGAATTATCAATAAAATCTGCATTGATATACCCACCTATTTTAGCGTATTCTACCCTTCCAAGCTGCGTGCAACCAAGGTTGCCACCCTCTATAAACATAGAAGCTCTAATATCATGACCGTTTACTCTTAATTCATCATTTGCTTTATCGCCAACCATGCCATGGCTTTCACTTTTTGCCTTAACAAAGGTGCCAATTCCTCCATTCCATATGAAATCCACTTTTGCCTTGAGCAAATATCGAATCAAATCATTTGGAGATAATGTATCTTCCGTTATATCAAAGCACTTTTTCATTTCTTGAGAAATTTCTACTTGTTTGCTACTACGTTCAAATACCCCGCCACCATGAGAAATCAAATCTCTATTGTAATCCATCCAAGTGGAAAACGGTAATTCAAAGAGCCGTTTACGCTCCACGAAACTCTTTTCCGCATCAGGATTTGGATCAACAAAAATATGCATATGATTAAATGCTCCAATTAAACTCATATTTCTTGAAAGCAGCATGCCGTTCCCAAATAGATCGCCAGCCATATCTCCAATTCCAATAACAGTTGTATCCTGGTAAATATCCTTATTCATTCTCCAAAAATGGCGCTGTGCTGCAATCCATGCACCTCTTGCTGTAATACCCATCTTTTTGTGGTCATAACCTGCTGATCCACCAGATGCAAATGCATCTTCGAGCCAAAAGTTACATTCAGAGGATATTTCGTTTGCATAATCAGAAAATGAAGCAGTGCCTTTATCTGCTGCAACTACCAAATATGGATCATCTTCGTCATACCTAATCACATTTTCTGGTGGAGTTATTTTGCCATCAACTACATTATCAGTAATATCAAGCATTCCTCTGATGAAATTCTTATAGCATTCAACACCTTTCTCCCTTAAAATGTTTTTGTCTTTATAAACTTGCTTTATTACAAACCCACCCTTTGCGCCAACAGGTACAATGACCGCATTTTTTGTCATCTGGGCTTTCATGAGTCCCAAAACTTCAGTGCGAAAATCTTCCGTTCTATCCGACCATCTCAAACCACCACGAGCCAACTTCCCTCCTCTTAGATGTATTCCCTCAAAAAGGTTTGAATAAACATACAATTCACGGTATGGGCGCGGGTCAGGTAAACCATTTATTTTACTTGAATCAAATTTGATAGATAAGTATGGCTTATCATCTTGATAATAACTGGTTCTCAAAATTGCCATTATCAAGTTAAATATCGAACGCAAAACGTAATCATGTGAAACGTTGCTGATCTCTTTTAGTAGTTCTTCAATTTTTTCTATCAAAATGCTAGTAGTTTCTGCCCTATCAATATCTATTTTAGTATCAAATCTTGAATGAAATAATTCTACTAAATACCTTACTACTTTTGGATACTCTGATACTACTTTCTGGATATATTCTGGGTTATAGCTAAATGATGTCTGCTTTAGGTAGGCGCTTAGCGTTCTAATCAGAAGCACTTCCTTCCACTCGAGCCCAGCAATAATGATCAAGCTGTTAAAATAGTCATTTTTTATTTCCTTGCTGAACACTTTTACAAGTGTTACCTCAAACTGCTCTTTTAAAGTAATGTTGTCTATTAATTCATCAACTCTTGACAACACAAAATGATGTATCCATATTCCACCGTTGATTTCTATATAATAACCATTATGAGATAGAATCTTAGCCCCTAAATTCTTAGTAACCTTTAATATCTTTGACAATTCAAGGCCTCCGTTGCTTGGAGTGTAAACCTTCAATTGATAGTTGAGATTGTCACGAGTAAGCCTCAAATCAACTTCGCTGACTTTTTTCTTTCTCACTATCTCCAATTTTTTCATATCATAATACGCATCATGAGGTTCAAAATTCTCTTGATAACTTATCGGAAATGCCTTGCAATAGCGGATAAATATATCCTCAACAGTGCTAAAAGTATTATATAAATTGTCTATAAAACGATCTTCCCACTTTTCTGTAATGTTTCTTAACTTGTTTTCGATACGCAAAACTTCATCATCAAAAATGCTAGCGCTTTTGGTTCTTAGCACCACGTGTAATTTCATCAAATCATATTCATTGATAATGTGATTGTTATAAATATCTGAACTTTCTGCATTCGTTTCATCTTTCAATATATCGCGTATCTTAAACATTAGTCTTGCACTAGCATAACGCATCGGTATCAATACTATGCAACTAATAAAGTTCCCTACCTTTCTCAAAAATAATTTGACTCTTGGTCTAATCGCAAGAGACATGATCGAGGTGCAAATTTCAAATAACTCGTCTTCATTTGATTGGAATAATTCGTCACAAGAAAATGCCTGTAAAATGGAAATTAAAGCTTTATTGTTATGGCCACCAGGAACAAATCCTGCCTTTTTTTCTATTGTTGTAACCTTATCCTTTATTACCGGAATAGTTCGAATATCTTGCACTTCTGCTATAGAAGTAAATAGCCCAAAAAAATGCTTTTCCCTTATTACATCACCCTGATCATTAAATTCTTTCACTCCTATACAATTCATATAGGTACGCCGATGAACTATTGAGATTAGGTCTGATCTTAGTATGTATAAAGAATTCAAGCTTTCAGAAAAAATTGATGAATTTTGGTACTCTTCACTTGCTCTCATTAACCCGAGGCTCTCCTTACCACTTAGAGCAAGCTTCCCTTCTTTATTAGTAATGTATTCTTGATAACCTAAAAATACAAAATTGTTATTTTTCAACCAAGCTAGAAAATCTCTGCCTCCAGCATCCAATGCCGGATGCTCAAGAAGCTTCTTGAGCATCAATTGCCAGTCCTTTACAACGCAGTTAACTGCTTTTAGCGTCTTTCGTAGAGATTCTTCTAGTGTATCAACAAAGCTACCGCTTATGCCTTTAATAATTACATATATTACTGACTCTTTGATTCCATTACTTTCTTCTAAAAGATGAATTTTATCTATTAGGCTATTTTTTCTTTGAACATTAATTATGCTGTTACTATAATAGCATATAGTTAAACCGTTTGACTTAATAGTGGAAATGACAGAATCCACTAAAAAGGGCATGTCATAATTTGTGATTTTAATTATAGTGAAATTGCCTTCTATTCCTGAAATATCATTTACATTACTTACTGCCAATTTACTTTCTTCTTTTTCTTTTTTAAGAATGAAGTTGTATGCATCTTCTGCAATGTATAAAAGAAATTTATCGTTGACTTTTAGGTCACTATTATAAACAAAATTATAAAAGTACTGTATAAACTCTTTAATTTTTTCTTTCTCTTTTTTATTCCCTTGATCAACTAGCTTAAATAAAGACTCAACATTAACATTATGATTTATACACATTTTTCAAAACAAAAATACACAGCGAATCTAGATCTTTTTAACTAAGATTTCGTTACCAGAAGTATACACTATTAGCTCATCTCCTTCTACTATTTCCCCAGATAAAACTAACTTAGCTAGATTATTTTGAATGCATTCTTGTATTACCCTTTTCAGAGGCCGCGCTCCATATTCAGGGTCATATCCAGTTTGTGCTATTAGTTCTTTAGCTTCTTGCGATAAACTAATACTCAGTTTACGCTTAGCAAGCATCTTTTGTAAATAAGAGAATTGAACATCTATAATTTTATCAATGTCATCTTTGGTTAAGCTGTGGAATATAATAATTTCATCCAGTCTATTTAAAAATTCTGGACGAAACGCTGACTTAACTATTTTCATCACCTCATCTTTCACAGATTCGGTAGCTCCTCTTAGCATCATCTCAGCTCCAAGGTTAGAAGTTAAAATTAGTATGGTATTACGAAAATCAATTAATTTGCCATGGCTATCGGTTAGTCTACCTTCATCCAAAATCTGCAGTAGTATATTAAATATATCTGGATTTGCCTTTTCTATCTCATCAAACAAAATTACCTGATATGGTCTTCTCCTTACTGCTTCGGTTAATCTGCCACCTTGTTCATAACCAACATATCCTGGAGGCGCACCAATTAACTTTGAAACGGAGTGTTTTTCCATATACTCTGACATATCAAAGCGTAGAAGTGCTGATTGATCATCAAACAAAAATTCGGCAAGAGATTTTGCTAACTCTGTTTTTCCAACTCCGGTTGGACCTAAGAATAAAAATGAACCAAAAGGTCGATTAGTATCCTGAACACCAGAACGGGAGCGCCTTACTGCATTACTTATCGCTTCAATTGCATCTCTCTGCCCTATTACTCTTTTTCCTATTTCATTTTCCATGTTAAGGAGCTTTTCCTTTTCACTATGCATCATGTTATCAACTGGAATGCCTGTCCATTTTGAAACAATATTTGCAATATCACTCTCAGTAACTTCTTTCTTTAGGAAACTATCAGTAACTTTTTCCTGATTTTTTAACTCATTTTCAAGTTGAGGAATCACACCATACATCAATTCCCCTGCCCTTCCTAAATTTCCATTCCGCTGAGCCAATTCTAGCTCTTTCCTCGCATTATCCAATTTTTCAGCAGTTTCTTGTATTTTAGCTATTTTATTCTTTTCCATCTGCCATTTACTGCTTAAGTCAGCAAATTTACTGTTTAGACTCTCAATTTCCTCATTTATCTTTTTTAAACGTTGCTTAGAGTTTTCATCACTTTCTTTTTTCAAAGCCTCTGACTCAATTTTCAGCTGTATAATCTTTCTTTCAAGCTCATCAACAACCTCAGGCTTGCTGTCCATTTCAATTCTAACCCTACTTGCTGCTTCATCAATTAAATCGATCGCTTTATCAGGTAAAAACCTATCTGTTATATATCTATTAGAAAGCGTTGCAGCAGCGATTATTGCACCATCTGTGATTCTAATACCATGGTGCACCTCATACCTCTCCTTCAAACCCCTCAGTATTGAAATAGTATCAGTCTCAGTCGGTTGAGAAATAAACACAGGCTGAAAACGCCTTGCAAGCGCAGGGTCTTTCTCTATATGTTGACGATACTCATCCAAAGTTGTAGCCCCTATACAGCGAATTTCTCCACGCGCAAGAGCAGGCTTGAGCAAATTTGAAGCATCCATCGCACCACTTGTCGCTCCTGCTCCCACTAAAGTATGAAGCTCATCTATAAACAAAATAACTTTGCCCTCTGCTTTTAAAATCTCATTAATCACTGCTTTTAGTCTCTCTTCAAACTCCCCTCTCAATTTTGTTCCAGCAATTAATGCACCAAGATCCAAAGCTAAAACTTTTGCATCACGCAAACCAAGTGGTACATCATTTGCAACAATTCTGTTTGCTAAACCTTCAACTATTGCAGTTTTTCCAACACCAGGTTCACCTATCAGTACTGGATTATTTTTTGTTCGCCTCAACGATACCTGCATAGTTCTTCTGATTTCCTCATCACGACCAATTACAGGATCAAGCTTACCTTGCATAGCAAGCTCTGTAATATCTTTTGTATACCTCTTTGCCGCATTTAATTTTTCCTCGCTATTTGGAGAGTCTGCACTGCCACCTTTTCTCATTTCTGCAATAACTGAATTTAATTTTTGCGGTGTTACACCACCTTCTGCTAAAATTTTACCTACAATTTCATCTTTTTGTGCAGCAAGGCCCTGCAACAACCGCTCAACAGTAACAAATGTGTCTTTATTTCTCCTCGCAATACCAATTGAATCATCAAAAACTTTTTCTACCTCTCTTGAAAGCTGAAGTCCAACACTACCTGGTCCTCCAACCACTGGAAACTTTTTAATTGTACTACTCACAGCATCAGAAATATTCTGAACATTTCCATCACAGGTGCCTATCAAATCCTGAACTAAACCTGACTCATCTTCAAGCATTACTTTAAGTAAATGTTCAGGCATAAAAATCTGATGCCCAGCTCCCAATGCTTTCATTTGAGCGCTCTGGATTAGGCTTTTTGCTTTTTCGGTAAATTTATTCAAGTCCATAATACAAATTTAACTCATACTTGCTGATATATATAACAACTACTTTCTCAATTTTAAACTTAAAGTCATTCAGCATTCAACCACTATGGATTAAAATCCATAGTGGTTGAATATTTGATCGTAGGGCTTATCTTTGTTATGCCTTGACCTTAACACAGCTACATTTCTAGGTTTTTCCATCATCGTTTATAATGTTAGGATTAGCGCCTTTTTCTAGCAAAAATTTGATAATCCTTAAATCACCATAATATGCAACATTATGTAGTGCTGTGCTTACATACTTGTTAATAATGTTTACGTTAACTCCCTCATCTATTAAAAACCTAACTATCTCTAAATATCCCCTTCTGCAGCATAATGTAACGCAGTTAACTTAGGCATGTGTGTATCAGTATCTAATAAATTTTTTACTGAGAATTTTACAGTTTCTAAGTTACAATTTTGAGAAGCAATGCGTAATATCGTTTTATAATTATCTGCAGCTTTTGACTTCATGTAGTAATAGGTAGCAATAATACATACTATTAATGTTATAAGCCACCAAAAATGCAGCTTTTTTTTTGTATCTTGACTCAATTTATCCATATTCAACATCTTTTTAATATTAAATAGATCATTTACTCATTTTTTATTAACATTACTTACTCAAAGATGATGACAACATAGTAAGGTAACCTGAGTTGGCTTTGTTGCATAGCGAGTAGAGATGGGAGAAAAAAGGGAGAAAATCTAAAGAAAGTGGTTACTTTATTAAGAAATGAACATTGTGTAGAGTATATGCCAAAGAAGATGAAGGTCAGTAATCATTAAAGAGTATAATCAATTTTTAGAAAAAAGAGGAAATGTCTTTCATTTTATCGATGAAGCTATAGAAAACTGGTACGAAAGTTCAGAAAAAATTCCTGGAGATTTATAGCGATAAGGTTGTTATTGCAGTACGTATAGTCGTTAATCTATTTGGAATAGGCTTAAGGCAAGCAGTTGGATTTATAAAAGGATATTTACAAAGTATAGTGAAGAATCTCCAAGTATTCACAAGCTTCTCGTCAAACTTAATTTGAAACTATGTGACCACAGAACAGATAAAAATGACATAGAGAATATTGAAATTGCTATAGATAGTACTGTAATGCATATTTATAGTAACAGTACTCAACATAACAAAGATAACGCCAAGATAAGGAAGTATAATGGTACAGATCAAATAAGAAAGCTATATGTTGCTTTGGACGTAAACAGCAAAAAGGCAATAGCAGTTCGATATACTAATTTTCTTTCACATGATAGCATCTAAAATACTAAAGGAAATGAGTGATATCTATAAGATTAAGTCTCTGCGTGCAGATGGAACTTATGATACAGATAATTTATATAAGTTGTGCAATCAATACAATTTGAAACCCATCATAAAGCCAAGAAAAAATGCAAAAATCTGCAGCAATATAGATTATCTATCAGAAAGAAACAACAACATTAGTATAAGGAAAACTTACCCACTGGAAAAAGAAGACAAGGTATGAAATACGTTCACGTATCGAGAGTTTTTTCCTGAGGCTCAAAAAAACATTTGGATTTAGTTTTAAGAATAAATCTGAGGTAAATCGCTCTCAAGAGGTGCTTTTAAAATGCTATTTTATTAATAACTTTACTGATATAGGTATGCCTATTTTCAAATTTGCCTCGTAAATTCCTTTCATTACTCCTCCTTATTCCTTGCCATTCAACAAAACCTGGGAAGGGCTATACTTGGCAGTGGCTACACTTCTTACGGCAGAGCGATAAATGATTGCTGGTTAACCAAATGCTAGGAGAGGGTATGGGTAGTTTGATTTTTTATGTTGTTCTGAAAAGAAGATGTACTATATTTAGTATAAAATTCATAGTTACATGTTAATATTATACTAGTTTTTTAATTAAGGAGAATATTATGAAAAGTAATACAAAAAGTGCTGCTGCGTATAATACTAGAGAAGAAGCGTATGAACAATATTACCATTGCATACGCGCATGTCCTAAAAGTCATCAGGATAATAACGAACTACGTAGTGCATGCATTAGTAAATGTAGGGAAAGTGATTGGAGCTTTGAACAGGATGTAAAATTTAGTGATCAATTAAATTCTATTACGTCTCAGCTCCAGGAAGGGCTGAACGATTTATCTGAGTTGTCATCAGATCTAAATCTAATGAAACTATAGCAAAGAAGATACTTAGTATCTTCTTTGCTATGCAAGCTACTCTTATAGTTGAGTGTCACTAATTAGAGAAGTTTAAGCAGCGCATAACCTTGCTTATATTTTGCATAATATACATTTACGTATATTATAATAGGTATATAGATATTTTTTATTAAAAAGGAAGGGGAGGTGCCTTCGTGTGTTGACATCCTCCCCGCCCTAAAGGGCAAGGATTCCTACCACGTTCAGACCGAAGTCTGAATCATCTCGGTGGGTTCCTGCTTCATCGGGAGGCTAAATGCACTATCCCCTCCACAGGCACAACACGGCATGCCCTGCCGCTAAATCTATTATGCTTTTGTGCATATTCGGTGTCAACACCCGCTTCCGCCTTATATCCCCGCCCTGAAGGATGGGGTTTTACGGTGTTTTTTTGATAAGAAAAAGTCTTTTTCGGTGGTTACACCTATATTCTTTATTTCAGCTTTAAAACTGTTAAAATATAGCCCTTCCCATAATAGTCCAAAAAAATCATAAGAAGTAAGAATCGACAGCATGACGAAAAGATGTGAATAGAGGAATGTTTTTCCTAATTCTATTTTCTATAGCAAACCAATTATGCTCAATTTTGTTAAAATCTGGAGAATAAGGAGGTAGATATAAAATTTCTGCACCAACTCCTTTAGCAAGTTCAGTAATCTTATTAACCCCAGTTATGGATTAGAAAGTAGAATTAATAAAGAGAGGAATAGGGTAAACTCAGGTATTTTAGCAAAAATTAAGAGGTTATCCATGAAGAAAGATATTTTACTGTTTTATAGAAGATTTTTGTCACATTGCTGATGAAAAACTTTCAGAAAAGCTTCTATCAAGTGGCAAAAAAACAAAAAGAATACCTGAAATTACCGTGCCAGAAATACTTACTATAATCTTACTTTACCACAATCGCTGTGCAAAAATTTCAAGTTTTTTTACTTGAGTTATCTTAAATTATTGTACAGTTCTGAGTTTTCAAAACTCCCTTCGTATCATAGATTTGTTGCTCTAAAACTCAGGGTTTTATGGTATTTGGCAATGCTTTTGCAGTGGTTCTGCGAGCAAGCAAAAATCACTCTATATTGATACAACTGCAATCGCTGTTTGCCACACAAAAAGGATCGCAAAAAATAAAGTTTTCAAAGAGTTGGCAAATATAGGAAAGACTACCTATGTTCGGTTTTAAATTGCATCTGGTAATCAATGAAATAGTCGAAGTTCAAGTTATTACGCTAACTAAAGGCAGCGTTGACGACAGAAAACCTACACCAAATTTGACTAAAAAATTGACAGGACTTTTGTTCAGAGATAAAGAAGAAGGACCTCTTTGAGAAACTCTTCGATAGAGGTCTAAAACTCGTCACTCAAGTGAAAAAAGGCATGAAAAACGCACTGATTTCTTTAAAAGAGAAGATTCTATTGAGAAAAATTGATTATTGAGACAGTTTTTGGTTGTTTGAAAAATAAATTTGAGCTTCGGCACAGATCCCCCATAAATTTTTTGGTACATACTTTTTCAACATTAGTTTCGTATTCCATGCAGTCGAAAAAGTCCTCTATTTCTAAGCTTTATTGACTCGGATAATCCATAACTGGGGTTTGTAGCTTTTTGTCCACTGTTGTGTTATTAAAATAGCTTCTAGGTTTATTATCAGCAATGTCATTAGGTTGATATCCACCATTAACTATCTGCTGCTTATCAAACATCTTTTCAATATTGCCTTTTAAAATACTCAAAAACTTCTCATTTTCCGGATAGGCTTCTTCTGCGGCTGAATATAATGTACTTGGTATTTTAGAATATCTTTCGTTCCTTACATGACCTGCTATATCTGAATACACTTTAAAAAAGTCAAAACCTTTCACTGATACACCAGATTGTTTAGCTGTTTTTTTAAGTGTCTTTTTAAATTCTTCCATTATATTAAGTGTATCAGCCAGCACTTCTTCATGACTAGCAGAACAAAACTTAGGAAGAGGATATTTTTTATCTAGGAAACTTTGTAATAAGAAGAATCCTAAACCAAAATTGTTACTGATACAAACTTCACTACTAAATTGGCTAGTACCAGACGTATTAGAATAATTTGCTGAAGTTTCAGGTAGAGCAGCTCTCGAATCTAATAACCCACTCACAGAGCTTTTTACCCAACCAAATAAATGATTTATCCACGAAGATGGTTTTGCACTGCTACTCACCATTCTACGGTTTCTAATGTGCTGCCTATGTCTATGAGGTTGATCAGATAACATGACTTCTGTAAACACATCATCGTACACTTGATCCTTATATTCTTTTTTCACAACATTAACGTCTCTTGCTGTACTTATTTCTTTCTCATAATCTTTTAACACTATCTCTTTATCAGTAAATTTTATTGATAACGTTTTCATCTTAGGTGTTTTATAGAATTTACTAAGTGTAATACTGCAAAAATCATCTTTAGTAATAGTCGAATCAAAAGCATTAGTTATTATTAGATCATGACCATTACTACGAACAAACGTATTGTTTCCTCCTTTTCTAGGCGTGATAAGCTCAGCATCTTTCTCCACATCTTGACCCGTTACCACAATAATTTCTTTATCCTTTTCAAAGATCAAAGGTAGTGGCTTTAATTCTAATTCAGAACTTATTTTCATAGGCGCACTATCTGAGATAATATGAAGATTTTCATACCAATCCAAACCGTCTTTTAATCTTACTGTTAGCACTTCTAATAAAAAACTTTGTCCCATTTCTGCTTCTAACCTAACTAGCAAATCATTTCCATCTTGAAAAATTCTTGGCAGATTAATATGTATTTTCAAATCATCTTGTATTATTTTTATCACGTTACGTAAATCTAACGTATCTATAGAACTTGCTTGATCAGGATTGTAGATGTTTATTTGTGGCATAGAAAAAATATTATGTTCATATCTTTGCTCACCTGAGGCTATAGTAATTACGTATATGTTTTTACCACCATTTCCAATTAAGTGACTGTTATAGATTGGATTATTGTAAATTACCTCACACTTCCCATAGCCAACAAGTATAGATTCATCACCATCTTGAACAGCGATAGTCATATTGAGTTTATTTGCTATAGCTGGGTAACTTTCTATAATTTCATCAATAGTTTTATTAGTATTCTGTATTGCATACAAGTTTCTTTCCTTACCTACTTTTATTTCAGCACTGTCTTTTAATTGATAGATTATATTGTTCATTATGTTATATGAGATAGATATACTAAAGTTACTATTTGCAACTTTTGAGGAAAAATCGAACTTTATACTATTGTGATCTTTAATATCAATACTCTGAATATCAGCAAGCAAGTAGTCGAATATAAACCTATGGTTATTTTCGAAATTAGCAAGTAATTTAACAGATGCACTACCTTTTTGAAATGGTACAATATAGTTAAAGTTACCTTTGAGTGCTAGATTATTTACTTCAGTGTAATTTCTAACTATTACTTGTATATCATAGACACAGTTATTATCTTTTATTTCCAAATAATCAAGTTGATCTTCCTTACCACCATTACCATCCAAGAATTTAGTTTCACATGCACTAAATATATGATCTGCCTTAGCTTTTCTACCAAGCACTCTTTCTACTGAATTAATTTGAAATCCAGAATAACCATATCTGTTGTACACAATAGTGCCAATATTTGTATTTAAATACACATTCACACTCACAGCTTCTTGAGCAAATCCAGTCAGATCTAAGGTATCAATTCCATCTTCTCCGTACAAGGACCCTTCTATCAGATCTCCCTGTAAAACAAAGATATCATTCTTATTTCCCCCATAATATTCTTTAGACCCATCATTCACTACAAATACGTTCGGACTATCCTTAAATCCCCTGGCATAATCTTCACCTTCTCCTAAATTAATTAGATTATATCCTTCTATCTTGTTATTAGATAAACCAATCGTATTTTCGCATAAATATGACCCATAATTTGGAGCAGGTTCGTCATTTCCCTGCGAGAAACAAAACAATTTTCCACCACTTGGATTATCCGGCCTTGCTCTACTCCATTTTATATCGGTTCCTTTTCCATCAAGCAGTACTTTACTGTCTAAGTCTATCTTAAACTTAACTTTGCATTCTTCAGTGTAAAGTGTAACATTAATTCTTCTCATGCATAATTCTCCAAATCCAGCACCACCACACTGCCTTACTTGGTGTGGCACTGTACGACAAGAATTCACAACTGATTTACCAGTAGGGAATACATAGCTTTGAATATCACTATACTCCTTTAAATACTCAAATCCTTGCTTAACTAATTGGTTATAAAGTTGTTTTTCTTCCATTAACTCTTCTATATATTGTTCAGGTTGCATACCTATAAATACACGTAAACCTTCAATAAATTTTTCTCCTCTAGTTAAGTGAATAATTTCATCAGTTTTATCAACTCTCTTTACTGCCATATAAATATCAGTGTAAATAAATACTGCAGTGCCGACTCCTGCTCCAATAGGTCCAGTAATAGATGAAACTCCTTCTAATACTTCAAAACCTTCAGCAACTTCAATCCCAATCTCTGCAGCGTCAACTCCCAGGTAAATGCTATCTCCTACTACGCCAACCAATGCTCCTTCTGTACCATTTTTAAATGCTTTTACCTGATTTACTAAATCATAAATAATAAAGGCAGAAGTACCTCGAGCAAGAAAAGGTGATGCAACTCTTAAAGACCTACCAAGTAATACCTTTTCTTCTGAGAGCAAATTTAATCCTTTACGAGATGCAACTTCAGCAACTTTAGCAAACCCTTGACCACCGGCAATAAAGCCAACATTAATCGCTACACCTTGATAATCTCTGTTTAAAAAGTCAGCTAAAATATTTTTAGCTATCATTCCATGCATAGTTATGCTAGAGATTTTCTTTACTCTATTTAAATGATTCACGACCTTCTGATTACTGGTAAGCCTATTGACCAAATTGCTAAACCTACCCTTAACTTGCACTTTATCTGCTAGCTCAATTAGCTGAGAACGTTTTTCTTCTGGTATATCTTTTATATAGTCAATAAACTTTTTACTATCTATTTTAATTTTACTAAAATCTCTTTTCTCATCTTTTTCTGTATTGAATTCATCTACGTCTTCCCAAGACAGTTCACATTTCCCAATTTTTGCTTCTCTTCTGTTCCTTAATGAACTCGTACTCGGCAAACATTCTTCAACTTTACTCCTTTGATATATTGCAGAAGCCCTTTCTAGTAAATCTTTTGCTCTCTGAACATTACCTAAAGCTCCATCGGCAATAGCTAAATCTTCTAAGGCTATAGCTACTTCAAAATGATTTTCTCCATAATGCTTCTCTAAAATAGGTAAAGCCCTTTCTAGCAACCTCTTTTGTTTCTGATAATAACCTAAAACTTCATAACTGATACTCAGGTTTACTAATGTTTTAGTTATTTCAAAATGTTCTGATCCATAACATTTCTCTAAAACAGACAAAGCCTTTTCTAGTAACTCTTTTGCTTTCTCATAATCACCTAACATTAGATAATACATACCTAAATCTTCTAGCATTATCCCTACTTTAAAATGCTCTGCTCCATAGTAATGCTCTAAAACAGGTAAAGCCTTTTCTAGCAAATCTTTTGCTTTCTCATAATCACCTAAAGCTTCGTAAGCATTACTAAGATCTGCTAGAGCTCTAGCTACTTCAAAATGATCTTCTCCATAATGCTTCTTTAAAATAGGTAAAGCCCTTTCTAACAACTCTTTTGCTTTCTCATAATCACCCAAAGCTGTATAAGTGATATTTAGGCTTACTAGAGCTCTAGCTACTTCAAAATGATCTTCTCCGTAATGCTTCTTTAAAATAGGTAAAGCCCTTTCTAACAACTCTTTTGCTTCTTCATAATCACCTAAAGCTTGATAAGTGACACTCAAGTTTACTAATACTTTAGCTACTCCAAAATGGTTTTCTCCATGATGTTTCCTTTCAATTTTTAAACCCCTCTCTATCAACCTTTTCGCTTTTTGATGATCACCTAAAGCTACATAATTGATACTTAGATTTACTAATGTTCGAGCTACTTTTAAATGCTCTTCTCCATAATGCTTCTCTAAAATAGGTAGCACCCTTTCTAGCAACTCCTTTTCTCTTTTGGGATTACCCAAATTAAAATACCCATCACTCATCCATGTCAACAAATTTTCAAGATAATCCTTTTCTATTTTTTCTTTATCTTGAGGGTTCTTTTTTAACCAACTATCTATACGTGATAAAAATGCCTCTAAGTGCGGTAATAATTCTCGTTTTTTTAAATAGTCTTCTAGTTTATCACTACCATAAGGGAAACTTGCTCTGAGTAGCTCGAAAGTCTCTTTCATAACTTCTTCGCTTTTACCCTCTTCTTCTAACGCTATTTTTGTCACTTCTTGAACTAATTTATGAATACTCAACACACCTTGCTCTTGTTCACCATTAACCATAGAATATTTTATAAGTAAACGAACAGCAGACCTTAATTCCTCTTCATTATTTCCTGTCAAATCTAAAAAGAATTCTCTACTAATATTGTCAGATGCAAGATAAGAGATAACATCAAGAATCCTTAAAGCTAAATTTCCATACTTTTCATTGCTTGCTATCTTATCGGTTATAATCTTCCAAGTTGTGAAAGTTGTTTTTGCATAGTTATTATCAATTCCTCTAAATCCTTCATAATTAAGCAAATCTTTCGCTTTTTTCTCATATTCCTTTAGGTAATCATCTATATCAAATTTTCTAGTAACTCTTTGATCTTCAATATATGATATTGCTTGCTGTATAGCTAAAGGAAAGTGTTGTAATTTCTCTACCAAAGCTTTTATCTTTTCATTTTGAGATTCATCTTCTATACTAAAGCCCTTTTTTACAAATTCTATCGCTTCTTCTGACTTTAATTCGTTTAGATTAATAACTTCTATCCCCCTTTCCCACTCTCGATTATGAGAAGTAATTAAAATATAAGGTCTATTACTACCCGGTAATGAATCATGAATTGGTAAAAACTTATTCAAATAATTACTTTCCTCAGCATCATCAAAAATAAACAAGCTTTTACTATTACTGAAAAATTCATAAACCTCTTCTATGAGAGCTTTTATATCCTTTTCTTTTCCATTCTCATCTTTTATATCAATTCTTAGTTTATTCTTCGCTAATCGAGTAAATGATTCAATAAGAGCTATCTCACTTTCAGCATTGATCCATATAACGTTGTCATAACAATCTTTACTATATTCTTGAACATATTGTCTAGCTAACTCAGTTTTTCCTATTCCTCCTAAACCGCTAATTGAGGTTATTTGTGATATTACTGTTACTTTTTCTGAACTACGTTGTATCTTATTATGTAGGTCAATTAACTCTTCCCTTCTTCCAGCAAACAAAATTACTGGCTTTTTCACATTAAACCAAATAGGCTTTCTTACTTGCTCTCTTGCTACAACTGCATCATATATCTTATCAAGCTTTTTATCTATTTTCTCGAAACTTTTTTCACTTTCTTTCCTTCCTTCTACAATAGAATCTGCTATCTTGTGACGTTGCCTACTGGCTTCCTGATATTGACTCATTAATTCATCAAAGACTCCCTTAATCTCATTTTGATTACTTTCTATGTAACCTGATAACTCATTAAAATTCTTACCTATATAATCCTCTAATTCATTGAAGTTTTTTTCAGCTTCCTGTTCCATTTCTCCTTTGAATTTACTTAGTAACCTCTCTTCGACTAACTTCGGATCTTGCTTATTAAGCTCATCCAATAATTCATCTTTCCATTTTCCCTCATCTAATTTTAAAATATACCTATACTCCTCCCTAGAAGGATTTTCTTCAATGTATTCTCTAGCGAATTTTTTTATTTTACTTTCCAATTCCCATTTAAAAAGAAGACGATAGCCATATTTGCTAGTATCACTCTTTCCATCTATTCTCCTATAGTATTTATCAGCACTACCATCACGCTTTATCGTTACTAATCCCGCTTGGTCAAATAATTCTGCAGTATTCCATGAATTTTTACTTTCTAAAGTATGTCCTAGCTTAATATGAGGAACACCAGTGGAGGTTTGTTTATATCTTTTTGATTCTCCAAAAATAATACCCTTAGTAATTGAGTTAGCATGAAACTCTTCTTCGGTATTTTTTCTATAGTAATCAACCACTCTACTCACAGCATCTTCTGCTAATTTTGTCATTGCTCTCTGCCAACTTCCTTCTGCTGTTACTTGTATAAATTGGCTCTCAAAACTTTGAAAGATTTCAACACCAGATTTTACTAACTCTTCCCTGACTTTGATTGGATCCTTTTTAAATATATACAATTGATCTATCAGCTTTTTAAGCTCTGCTCTATTATAACTACTACCAATGCTGGATATTGTTGCTCGAAGAATGTTAATTCCAATAAGAGGAATTACTTTTGATTCCGCTTCTCCTTGTTCTGTTCCACCTTTTCCTGTATATATTATCATATTAACAAAATCAGCCCATTTACCTTGCTTTCCTCTTTGATTTTCTAGTCTCTCATAGTACTCTGATAAAGAGCGTTCATAAATAAAAACAAAATCTTCAACAAACTTTCTTAGCTTTTCATGCACTTCCTCCTCCTGTTCAGAAAGTCTTTTTACTTGATCAGGAAATTTTTTTAAATGTTCTTCTAGAGTCCTAATAATCTCTCCCTTATTTTGTTGCTTAGCAATATCTAGTGGAGTTTTACCTTGATTATTTTTAATATTTGGGTCTATACCAGACACATTCAAAAGAAGTTCAACAATGTCTTGATGATTTTTGCTTACAGCAACATGTAGTGGTGTATTACCACCATCATTGAGATCAATATCATTAATATTTTCTACTTGAGTAATTAACCCTTCAATTTCACTAATCTTATTTAGCTGAGGATTATCCGTTCTATGCTCACGTATCGCAAGAAACAACTTGGCAATATTAATATCATTAGGGTTATATTGACGTCTTATTCTATTTTTAAATTGAAAAGATTTACTGTTTTGTTGCTTATTCAGCTGCTCTTTCAACCGATCAATGATTTCTGAATTAATCTCTTTTTTTAGATTACTTACTCGATGTTGTGTCCTCAGCATACACACCCCCTATATTTTAATATTCATATTTGAATTGTTTATTGTAAACCTCTTTTCTGAAGATTAGTTTTAATATTTACTTCATTTGTTTCTTATGCAGCTGTACCAAACCAATTTACTGTGAAACCTTACGGTAACTCTAAGTAACTTTGATTACAGTGTGCTTTTCTTTTAATTTTTGACTAAACTAGATATGTTCTTAAAAAAGTCAGGATTGCTTTCTGAATGATGTACATAATACAATGCATCTAACTCACACTCCATGTATTCATTACGTTAAACTGTGTTGTAACTAAAAAGATCTAGCAAAGCAAGAATTTTTAGCATCTTATTTTAGTTTATATTTTTAAAACTAAAGCCAATGCTTGCAGAAACACTTCTATTTTTTTACTGCAGTGTACTAACTACTCCTTTCTCTATTTTCAAATAAATTAATACCCTCTTAATCTTACGCATCACTAAAAACTTAAATGATATGACCACTTCCAGCACTTAAAACTAAGGACAGTGTTATCTAAGTGGAGAAAGTCACCTCTCCCCACTCGACTTCAAAACCGAACTTGATAGTTTCCCATCATCCGGCTTCTCTCTAATTTGGTGCTTTTCATGCATACTTCCATGTAATTGATCGTGGCAGTGCTTATGAAGCAAGGATAGATTTTTCATATTGTTATTGCGTCTATTGCGATCTTGATGATGTACATGTGCTAAATCATCAAACCTAAACCAAAGATAACAATAATTACATTTACCTTGCTGTAACTTCAGTAATTTTATTACTCGTGACGATTTTCCTGGTAGTTTACTTAAACGACTTCCCCAGTATGGCCAATCTCCATCATACGGAGATCTATTTCCATTTACTTTGATATGTCGTTTAATAGCATGATCCCTATGTCTAATAAGATATAGCTTGTTACTTACCATATACCTCCAATTGTCGTTACCATACTTTTTAAAGTATTTTCTTTTAACCCAACACCTTCTTTTGTCATGGTGTCTATAGACAGCCCATTTCCAAAGTTTGTTATGCATAGAGTAGTCTAATAAGTTAAAGACTTTACTTGAGACTACTGAGGTGTAATATTGGCTCCAACCCCTTATTATTGGATTAAGCTCTTTTATTACAGCTTCTTGTGGTGCTGCCCGCAACTCTTTAAGCTTATGTTTAATAGATAACAAGTGTTGACTTATAGATTTACGACTTGGTTTAATCAATAACTTGTAACCACTCTTATTTTGACGTGTTTGATAATGCCTTATTGAAAATCCAAGAAAATCAAATCCTGGCTTTTTCCCATTTAGGGATTTCAGTGTATGTACAATTCTTGTCTTCGATAACTTTAATTCTAATCCAACGGGTTTTAGCCATTTTTCAATTAGAACCTTTGCCTTCATCACAAGTTCCTCGCTCTCGTGTAAAACCACAAAATCATCGGCGTAAGTAATTACACTAACTGAATTTTGCGCCTGCTTGCGAGATGCCCTACCATATTTCTTTTTCGCATATTGGAAAAGTTCTTCCTTAAGTTCTTCTTTGATATTCTGTTCTAGTCCATATAGTGCTACACATGCAAGTAATGGAGAAATTGTTCCACCTTGAATTGTGCCACGTTTGGTGGGACTAAACTTTCTATCTTCGATAATGCCTGCTTTCAACCATCCTTTTATAATTCTCTTTAGAGTTGGTGTGGTATTAAGTTTTTTAAGCAGTGCAGAATGTTTAATATTATCAAAGCATCCGGAAATATCAGCATCTAGTATAAATGCTGCTTTCTGACCGAGTGCGATAAATATAGCTGCTATTGCATCATGACACGACCTACCAGGTCTAAAACCATAAGTGTTAGGCTCAAACTTTGCCTCCCATTCCGGTTCTAGTGCCATTTTACAAGTGTTTGTCTTGCTCTACAAGATATAGTAGGAATACCCAACGGGCGATGCTCCGATGACCTACCAGATTTTGGAATCCACATCCGTCTTGATGGCTTTGCCTTCTCTCTTATATTTAAAGAATTTGCTAACAGCAATCTTTCCTTTTTATTAAGATTAGACTTTCCATCAATACCTGCTGTCTTTTTCCCTCTGTTGTCCTGAGTTATCCTCCTAACTGCGAGCATTTTTGCACTTGTTGACTTGAGTAATAATCTCTGAAGATTATGCATCTTTCTGATATCATTACATTGTGAAGCTCGGTAAATTCGTTTTTGTAGCTTAAATGAAGATTTCTCAAGCTTGCGCCAAGGAATTTCATTCCATTCATACCTAACATCTTGTTGGCTCATAACATATTTACTACTATTCACAACTTTACCTTCCAAACTACAGTGTTTACGTCTGCATATCCCAAATATTGCTTTGGGCATTAGCTTCTTAAACAATCCCTCCACATAGAAGCATTCAGTTGGTCACCTTCTTAGTTATCCTTTTTAAACAAAGAATAATAAGAGCTTCCATGTGGTTACTCCGTTCCATGAAATCGTTTCACGTTAGACTTAGGTTCTTACTATTTGCCGGGAGATTGAAAACATCTTAATTGGACGTTCTCATTCCAATTATTCATCTCTCCGTACCTTTTGGTTTATGCGTATCAACTTTATTTCGCATATCACAAATAACGACAATTCTGACATAAGTTCCTTTCGTAACCATATCTAACTTTCTTAGGGGGATTTATTACAAAGTTTAATATTACCCCTTTTTAATCCATGCTTGCACCCTAAGAAGTTGCCACTTTCCTAAAGTGTGGATTATGCTTTCAACCCGATGTTAGGGCGGATGGAATTTAACCATCACAATTTCACGACTTTCGGGTCGCACGAGAAGAGTTTGTTTTGGGATGCGTTGGACTACCAAATGATCCGTGCGAACTTTTCTTTATATCAATTTATTATATAGTAAAAGCAGCTATATTAGCCTACTTCAGCCATATTTACATGCGAACCAATTTACTTGGCTTTGTTGCAAAAATTTCAAGCTTCTATTTTCATAACGCAGCTTTTGCTTAAATTGTTCTCACAAATATACGATCTTTTTATGTTTTTTGGAGAAAGTAAATAATTCAATTCCTTATAACACTAATTAGTATGGTCTGTTCATAAAATTTATCCTCTCAAAAAAGACTGTGCTTTATCCATCTACTTTAATGGTATCATAATATTTTACACCTAAATCTATTCTATAAAAATTCACAATACGAATTAGTAAATAGATTATATTCAAACCGATTGTATTTATGATATATAGCGCATACAATATATTACTTGTTTATTTTAGTAGGGGGTATAGGTATGTTTAGTTCAAAGCAGGTAGTACAATATAATTTATTTGGTAGTAACGGCCTTGAAGGCATTTCATCTTGTGAATTTGCACATTTTCCTGAAGAGGTATTTGAGATTAGCAGTAAAGAAAATCAAGTAATAGACAGTCTAGAAAGCAAAATAGAAAATCTACAACAGGAAAATTTTGATCTTAAAAAAAATGTAGAGTTACAAAAACACTATAAGAAAAGAGTAGAAGAGTATTACGAAGAAGTAAGTGAACTTACCAGAGAAATGCAAACCCTAGAAGGGAAAATTAAAAAGCTTGAAGTTAAATTACAAAAAAGGACGAGAAGTTTAACTGAAAATGATCAAGACATCGAACAGCTAAAACAGAAAGTAGAAATATTATTATTAGAAACTCAGAACAAAAGTGATGTAATTAAGAACTTAAATAACCAATTAAAAGAGGCAAAGAATGAAATTCAGTTAACAGACAAAATAAATGAAGAGTTACAGCAAAAACTGGATTTGACTGAAGCTGAGTTAAACAGAGTAAGAAAAGAAAGTACAGTGGTGATAAACAGTATAGAGGATTTGAAAGGTAATTATGAAAATCAGATACTAGAAAAAAAGAAGGAACTTAATGATATAAGAGATCAATTGTGTATTTATTTATCAGAGTATAAAGAACTATTTGCAGAATTCAATGGACTGCAGAAGGAAAACGAAAGTTTAAAACAGAAAAATTTCTATATTAGTAATGAAGTGTCTCTTGCAGATGAAATAAACAAAGAAAACGTAAGAGAAGAAATAGCAAAGCTTCAGTTTGTACCTGAAGTGAAAATTAAACATATTATTGATAATAATGACCAGAAATCAACCTGGCTATATGGAAAAACAGAAAATTGTCGAACAAGTGAAGATGAAAACCTTGAAAATAATGATTTCGAGATTGGAGTATGGAATGAAGCTGACGATGAAAGTAGCGATGACCAGAAATCAACCTGGCTATATGGAAAAACAGAAAATTGTCGAACAAGTGAAGATGAAAACCTTGAAAATAATGATTTCCCAATTGAAGTATGGAACGAAACGGATAGTGAAAGTGACAATGTTAGCCCTTGCCCTGATTATGATGAAAGTTTTGGTAGGCGTTACAGTCAACTATTCTATGATGAAGCCATAATTCATAAAGAAAAAGATACTTTTGTTTTAATTCGTCAAAAAGATTCTTTTTCTTTAGCGAAAGTAAAACTGAATACAAGAGAAGAAGAAAAGTATGAAAGTATTTGGCAAAAAATAAATAAGATCCATGATTATCTGGACATTTTAGGTTACTCTGGTAGCGAAGAAGATTATGAGGAGTGCGAAAAAGAACTTGATAAAGTTATAAACGAAGCACTGAAACAAGGAATAATGTTCACTTTTCCATATAAATCTGATATGTCCTTGATAGATCGTATAGCTGACACATTCCCAAAGCTATATTTATCTGCTGACACTATTCGAATTTATGAGTTTTTACACAAGAAAAAAATATTTCAGATAATATCAGAAGGTGCATCTTTAAACAGATTTAGCGATGAAGAGCATGGAGATGTAGTAAACGTAATTTGTTCAGATAAAGATACCTTAGGTCAGCGAAAAGCAAACCTTTCAAAGCTGAAGGAGTTAGCACTTGAAAGTATTATAAGTAAAAGTGAGCAAATTGATAAACATGACTTTGAACTAGAAATAGATAATGGATATTTTTGTATAGATTACCCACAAAATAGTACTATTGAAGTTGCAAAGATATTCAATAATCAAAAAGCTAAAGATTTCAATCTAAATATTGGTATAGTTCAAGTTGGAAAAAGTATAATTAGAGTTGAAAACATAGAAGGAAGGAGAAATTATACAGACATCTCAGGAGATATCATTGAAATGTCTTTTACCACTGAAGTAGGAGAGATCAGTATTCATCTATGTCCTAATGAGAAAGATAGTAATAAAATAGAGGTGAGGCTTGTCGATGAAGTAAGATTTAACAAGTTAGAGAATAAATCAAGTTTAGGGCAGAGTTGTCTGTTAGGGGGAAAAAGTGTTTTGACAGCTATAGAAAATGGATATTTCGAAAGAAATAGTAGTGTTTTTAAAGAGTCAGGTAAGACTATTAAACAGTCAGAGTGTACAATGGAAAATCCATCTAGCTTTCTAGAGGGGGTGAATAAAAATCAATTACTCAGAGTAAATGCAAGAGCTTATGGTCGGGGATTATGATAGTTGCTGTACATTGTAGATATAAAAATAAGGGGGATGAAGATGCGTTTTAATTTAGAGCCGGGAGGTGCTTTTTGTGATGGTAAAAATAAGCTTGTAACTGTTAAAATAAATGATGAAGAAAAGATTAATTTATCTGTAATAGTTTAGACTTAATCGGAAACGTTCAAAAAAGTGTGTCAAGCCGCATTTTTAGTTTAACTCAATTTTCAATCTACTGGGAAAGAAGATGTCAAGTTGAGACATAGTTAAAGCCCAATTAGGGAGATGTAATAGTTTATACTTAACCTGAAAGGCATAAATTATAGCTGTTCTCATAATAGTGGAAACAAATGAAGAAAAGCAGAATCGACAGCTTGACGAAAAGATTTAAAAAGAGGAATGTTTTTCCTGGCTCTGTTTTTTATAGCAAACCAATGATGCTAAATTTTATTGAAATCTGGAGAATATGGAGGCAGATACAGAATGTCTGCACCAACCCTTTTGGCAAATTCGACAATCTTTTTAGACTTATGAAAAGTTGCATTATCTAAAATCACTGTTTGTCCAGGCTATAAAGTTGGTGCCAGAAATTGCTCGAACCAGCCATTAAAAACCTCTGTATCACAATAGCCTTCAAACGTCATAGGTGCAACGATTTTTCCCTTATTTAAAGTGTATTAAACAAGACTTGATCTGACACTTTAAAAAAGTAAGTTATAAAATAATAAAAGAAAGGAGTGTTAGATATGAGTACGATACAAACAAAAATACTAAAACCAAAGTTAGGGTTATTAGAACTAGCAAAGCAATTAGGTAACGTATCACAAGCGTGTAAGGTGATGGGTTATTCGCGTGATACATTTTATCGATTTAAGGAGTTATATGAAAGTGGGGGAGAAGGAGCATTACATGAAATAAGTAAGAAAAAACCCCTATTAGCAAACAGAGTTTCCGAAGATATAGAAAGGGCAATAATTGGCATAGCTACAGAATTTCCAGCATATGGACAACAAAGAGCTGCAAATGAGCTGAGAAAAAGGGGTGTAATAATTTCCGAAGGTGGCGTAAGATCTGTATGGCTAAGAAATGACATTGAAACGTTCAAAAAAAGACTTAAAGCCCTTGAAGCAAAGGTTGCACAAGACGGCATAATTTTAACTGAAGAGCAACTTGCAGCATTGGAAAAAGTTAAAGAGCAAAGAGAAGCTCACGGTGAAATTGAAACAGAACATTCAGGTTATTTAGGGTCTCAAGATACTTATTACGTAGGCAATATCAAGGGCGTTGGGCGCATTTACCAGCAGACTTTTATTGATACATATTCGAGAGTGGCTTTTGCTAAGCTTTATACAGATAAAACTGCTATTACCGCTGCCGACTTGCTGAATGATAGAGTAATACCATTTTTTGATGTACAAAACGTGCCATTATTGCGCATTTTGACTGATAGAGGTACAGAATATTGTGGTAAACCAGAAAATCACGCTTATCAGCTTTATTTGGGAATTGAAAATATTGATCATTCAAGAACTAAAGCCAATTCACCACAAACTAATGGCATATGCGAAAGGTTTCATAAAACTATGCAAGATGAGTGTTACAATATTATCTTTAGAAAGAAAATCTACAGTTCTTTAGAAGATTTGCAGATAGATGTTGATCATTGGTTACGCTCTTACAATGAGACCAGGCCTCACTCAGGTAAATATTGCTATGGTAAAACGCCTATGCAGACTTTTCTTGATAGCAAACACATTGCTTTTCAGAAAAATATTAGTAACGTTAAACAAGAGACTGATATTAGTTTTCAATTCTTCTGTCAGTTAATTCGTTGCTGTCAGATTAAGTTGTGTCTAGTACAGGTTGAATGAGAAGTAAAATGTACAATCAAGAATATTTAAGTCAAGTCGAAGAAGCGATAAAGAAGCTGCAAAACGGAGAGCGAGTAGTATCAATTGCATATGGTGACCATGTTGTGAGATATGCTGAAGTTCAGATAAATGACCTGCTAAGCTTAAGACAACGTATTAAAGCTGAACTGAAAGTTGCAGGTGTGAGACCGAAGAGAAGAATTGTGATTGCGACAAGTAAGGGGATTGACAAAATTGTGTAAAAATGTTATAGTTTAAAATTGGTATTTTCTAGTTAAAATATGGATCAAAGTCAAGAAAGGCTTAATGTTAATGTAAATTTTGAGGGGGAATTTGCTCACTACCTTATAGAAATGGCAAAAGTTCAAAATAGAACTATAGGAGAAGTTGTAAAGGACCTAGTGGAAGAAGAAATTGAAGCAAGCAAATTATCTGAAGAAGATGATGAAATAGATGAAGTAGATATAAAGTTGGCTAAGCTTTCTCTTGAGCGTGATGCTAGAGGTGATGAAGAAATTAGAAGTGAGGATGTAGATTGGAATAGAATATTATCTGCAAAAACAGTCTAAAGGTGGAGATACAAGCTGGGATACGATATTATCTATTCAAAAAGAGTTCTTGAGGAGGACTTTCTTGCATTACCACAAACGATAAGATCTAGAGTGAGAAGAGCTGTAGATAGTCGTCTTGCAACCAACCCTAAAGCAATAGGTAAAGCATTATCGCATGAATTCAAAGGGTATTTTAGGATACGAGTAAGTGATTATCGTGTAATTTATAGGATAAACTACTTAAAACACACAGTAACTATTACTGCAATGGGACATCGGAAGGACATTTATGAACGCAGCCCAGAATAAGCGTTGGTATTTGTGCAAGAGCCTCATGCATAATTTATAAAGTGTTAACAGCCAGACTCTCCAGCAGCTTGCTGTAATTTTTTAATGTCAAA
Source organism: Wolbachia endosymbiont of Kerria lacca (assembly GCF_051602725.1). Taxonomy (NCBI): domain Bacteria; kingdom Pseudomonadati; phylum Pseudomonadota; class Alphaproteobacteria; order Rickettsiales; family Anaplasmataceae; genus Wolbachia; species Wolbachia endosymbiont of Kerria lacca. Next base: position 353,591 of record NZ_CP192272.1, on the reverse strand, counting down.
TTGCGCAACAAACTGCTGCATAATCAAAGAGGCAAAATGCTATTAAAATCGTTCAAACAACTATTTAGTAAGCCAAAGATAAAAGGCTCAGCGTGGGATGCAGCAGACTCAGGAAGAAGATTTTTTCACTTTCAACCAGAGTTAGGAAGTATAAACAATTTGCTGTCTCAAAGCCTTGAAACTTTACGTAGTAGATCACGTGATATGGTGAGAAAAAATCCTTACGCTGCAAATATAATTGATACGATAGTAAGTAACTCTATTGGAACAGGAATAAAACCACAATCAAAAGCAAGAGATGGAGAATTTCGAAAGAAAGTACAAGGATTGTGGCTGAAATGGACAGATGAAGCAGATAGCTGTGGAATAAGTGATTTTTATGGATTACAAGCTCTAGGCTCTGTGAACAAAATTTTTCTGCGAGAAAAAAGTAGAGAAGAAGTAGGAGAGAAGAGGAAAAAGAGGTAGTTTAACTGTGAATAACAGAGAAACTACCAATGGTATATTACATACAAGAAACAAAATGGAAACAAATTTTTGAATTCTTAAAAGGAATCAAAGGAATACACAGCAAAAATGAAAAAAGGTTGAGAATATTTGTGGAAGCAGTTTGGTACATAGTTCGCAGTGGTTGTCAGTGGAGACTTTTGGCAGAGATTTACGGCAATTACAGGAGCATACATAGAAGGTTTAAAAAGTGGTGTGAAAAGGGAATTTGGAAAAGGCTGTACAAATATACACAAGATCCAGATTTAGAAGTGCACATGATAGATGGAACGATTATTCGTGCTCACGCTTGTTCGGCTGGATATAAGAAAAACTCCGGAGGTCAAGAGGCTTTAGGACGCAGTAGAGGTGGCTTTTCTACAAAAATTCATGCACTTGTCGATGCGCTGGGAAATCCTTTGAAATTTATGCTTACTCCTGGACAAAGAAACGACATTACACAAGCTGAAGCTTTAACAGAAAATATCTCAAACTCGACTATAGTGGCAGATAAAGGCTATGACAGTAATACTTTTATTACCAATCTTAAAAGTAAAGGTTGCAAAGTTGTGATTCCACCAAAACGAAACCGAAAAATGCAGAGAGAGTATGACAAACATGTCTATAAAGAGCGCCATCTGATTGAGTGTTTCTTTGGTAAAATAAAGCATTTTAGGAGTGTACTAGACACAACTTAATCTGACAGCAACGAATTAACTGACAGAAGAATTGAAAACTAATATCAGTCTCTTGTTTAACGTTACTAATATTTTTCTGAAAAGCAATGTGTTTGCTATCAAGAAAAGTCTGCATAGGCGTTTTACCATAGCAATATTTACCTGAGTGAGGCCTGGTCTCATTGTAAGAGCGTAACCAATGATCAACATCTATCTGCAAATCTTCTAAAGAACTGTAGATTTTCTTTCTAAAGATAATATTGTAACACTCATCTTGCATAGTTTTATGAAACCTTTCGCATATGCCATTAGTTTGTGGTGAATTGGCTTTAGTTCTTGAATGATCAATATTTTCAATTCCCAAATAAAGCTGATAAGCGTGATTTTCTGGTTTACCACAATATTCTGTACCTCTATCAGTCAAAATGCGCAATAATGGCACGTTTTGTACATCAAAAAATGGTATTACTCTATCATTCAGCAAGTCGGCAGCGGTAATAGCAGTTTTATCTGTATAAAGCTTAGCAAAAGCCACTCTCGAATATGTATCAATAAAAGTCTGCTGGTAAATGCGCCCAACGCCCTTGATATTGCCTACGTAATAAGTATCTTGAGACCCTAAATAACCTGAATGTTCTGTTTCAATTTCACCGTGAGCTTCTCTTTGCTCTTTAACTTTTTCCAATGCTGCAAGTTGCTCTTCAGTTAAAATTATGCCGTCTTGTGCAACCTTTGCTTCAAGGGCTTTAAGTCTTTTTTTGAACGTTTCAATGTCATTTCTTAGCCATACAGATCTTACGCCACCTTCGGAAATTATTACACCCCTTTTTCTCAGCTCATTTGCAGCTCTTTGTTGTCCATATGCTGGAAATTCTGTAGCTATGCCAATTATTGCCCTTTCTATATCTTCGGAAACTCTGTTTGCTAATAGGGGTTTTTTCTTACTTATTTCATGTAATGCTCCTTCTCCCCCACTTTCATATAACTCCTTAAATCGATAAAATGTATCACGCGAATAACCCATCACCTTACACGCTTGTGATACGTTACCTAATTGCTTTGCTAGTTCTAATAACCCTAACTTTGGTTTTAGTATTTTTGTTTGTATCGTACTCATATCTAACACTCCTTTCTTTTATTATTTTATAACTTACTTTTTTAAAGTGTCAGATCAAGTCTTGTTTAATACACATAGCCCCGATAATTTGTCTTTTTTGAATCATACGAATATTTTCTATGCCGGTAATGGTAATCTTTGCGGAGTGGAAGCTCTTAAAACCAAGCATTGGCTTTATTCGTTTTTTGATAAATCTATGATCTTGTTCGACAATATTATTTAGATATTTTATTTGAAAAACCATGATTCTACAATCTTCAGAAATTTCTGTATTCAAATCATCAAGAGCAGCAGTATTACTGCCGCTTTTATCAATTACTACTTTCTCAGGAAGGTTATTCTCTCTAAAGGCTTTACGAAAGAACGCAAGTGCCGCAGACTTGTCTCTACGAGCACACAACAGAAAGTCTACAGTATTACCAATAGTGCTCTGTATAGATAAACCCATTTGCCGTTTAATTTAACGTAGATCTCGTCCATTCTCCAGCTACTGCCAAGCTGCTTCTTCCTTTTCCTTACCGCTTCATCTATCAGTGGCACAAATCTGATAACCCACCTTTGTAACGTAGCATGATCAATTTTTGCTCCCCTTATACTCAGCATTTCTTCCAAATCTCGATAGCTCAAAGAGAATCTACATTTCATATATACAGATAACATTATTATCTCTGCTGAAAAGCTAAATCCTTTGAAATATGGCAATAATTTTGAACTAATACGAAACATCTTTGCTTTTTTTTTAGATGATCATATCACTTCTTTTCTACTTTCCTACAAATGTTACATACCAGGATTTATAGATGCGACAGAACCCTTTTTTGAACATTCCCTTTTTCTATCAAATTTTTCGTCCTTGCAGATTTATAAAAGCTCGCATTGTCGAGAACAATAGTCTGTCCAGGTTTAAATACAGGAACAAGTACATTTTCTACATAAGCATCAAAAATCTCGCTGTTGCAGTAGCCATCAATTATCCATGGTGCTTTAACTTTTCCTTCATTCAGTGCTCCAATCATGCTTACCCTCTTTCTTTTAAACCCTGGGCAAATAACCTCTTGACTCTTTGAGACTACCCATATTCATAAAATTCATTGTCCTCTATTCCAGACTCATCTATGTATATCAAGTTTTCTTTCTTCTACTTTTTTTATGAACTCTTTGCGTTTCTCTTTCTCGATAAAGAAAAGTTTTTTTATATGTATAGTTTACTTTGCTAAGGTAGTTATATACTGTGCTTCTACACATATTACAAAATTCTTCAATTATCTTTTCAATTCTAATATCCATCCAGAAATTTGATAAATCTATCCATATCTTTAATCTTATGGCCATATCCTTTGTGATAGCCTGAAGATGGTTTCTGTTTCTTCTTTCCTTTTCCTCCACAAATATATTGTTTTTATGCTCACTTTGAATATTTGACTGATTTTTTTATCGTCATTGTTTTTTTATCGACTACTTTGAAAACACGTTCTTTCAGATCCTCACTATATGGACTTGGCATCTTCTTCTTTCTCATTACTTATTATACCATTATAACCAATTTTGCCATATAGCTAAACCTTTCTTGGGTTAGCTATAGATGATAAAATATTTGATTCTAGTTCTTTATAGTCTACTAATCCGGTAGTTCTATTTGCTTGACTCATTTCAAACCTTCATTTTTTATATCAATTTATTACTTTTCTTTTCGGCTTGACACACTTTTTTGAACGTTCCCCACTTTTTCTATCAACTTTTCAAATTCTTCTACAGTTAAGTCTGTTATATTACGAAAATTTCTTGGGTGTTTCTTTATATTGTAGTAACTAAAGCTCATTTTTTTACCTTACTCTATCTGCTTATTCCTCTTCTACCTCTCTCCCATCATTTTATCATTACCTTTTGCAGCAGGTCTATTGATGCATGAGTCTGGAATCTAGGAATTCTGATTATATATTAAGTTAGTAAGTATAAAAGTTATGTAAAAATACAACGTTTTTAGTGAGATTACGGAAAGCCAGCGTCACACGCTGGAATGACATCTTTCTTGGTGGACTCAAACCATAATGTTTGTACGGTTGTGGACTTATAACTAAAGCAATCTAGAAAATTAATGATATTTTATTCCCCGGAGAACGCTCTATTTTGTTTTCCAACTCTAGTTCTAAAAGAGCCATTAGAGCTATGTTGGCAGAAAGTCCGCTTGCTAATATAAGTTCATCTATATCAACAGGTACAGAGTTAATATGATCAACTATAACATATTTTGCCTGTTGCAATTTTTCTTGTTTTTGGTTAACAGCATAGTGCTCAACATTAAATAGGTTTTTTTGCTGCGGAGGTAAACTAAACCTAATACTCTCTATTATGTCATCAGCGGATTCGATAAGCTTAGCACCGTTTTTAATTAAATAATTACTACCACTACAGCGTGAATCTAGAGGGAAACCAGAAACTGCAAATACCTCTCTCCCTTGATTTAAAGCAAAATCTGCTGTTATTAGAGAGCCAGAACGTTTCGATGCTTCAATCACTACAACACCCAGCGATAGACCAGATATAATTCGATTCCTTTGAGGAAAATACTGAGGTTTTGGTTTAGTAGCAAATGGAAGCTCAGTCATTACTAATCCGCCATTTTCAGTAATTTTTTTGTATAGATCAAAATTTTCTCTTGGGTATACTACGTCAATTCCGCTTGCTGTAACAGCAATAGTGGGGTAATTTTTGTATATTACACTGTTTGCTGCAGTATCAATCCCTCTTGCAAGCCCAGAAATTATGATGAAACCAGCTTGGCTTAAATCGAGTGCCAACTTATTGGCAAAATTTCTTCCATTCATTGAAGAATTACGTCCACCGATTATTGCAATTATCTCACGACTTAATAATGATACATCACCAAGTGTAGTTATTACAGGAGGAAAACCAGAGATATTCCTTAAAATGTCAGGGTAATCTGGATCACATGCTGGTGTTATTTTAGCTCCAATTTTTTCTGCATTCTTAATTTCTTCTCGTGCATTTTGAATTCCATAATCCTTGTTAGTCAACTTATTAAGATATTTAAGCACTTCATATAGCGACCCACATGCTCTAAGTATACTAAAGAACTTTACTGGTCCCACAGTTCTAGCCAAGCTTAGCCATATTTCTAATTCTTCGTTATTTAATTTATTTATCTTCATAAAAGGCTTGAATTTCTTATCAATTTAGTGTACCCAAGATAATGTAAATATACAGTGTTTTATGACGCATTTTGTTACAGATAAATGCATAAAATGTAAATATACAGACTGTGTGGAAGTATGTCCAGTTGACTGCTTTTATGAAGGTAAAAATATGCTCGTGATTAACCCAGATGAGTGTATTGATTGTGGAGTGTGTATACCTGAATGTCCAGTAGATGCAATTGTAACTGATGATTCCATAAAAGATACTCTAGAGCTAGATGAAGGCTTACTGAATAATGAACAAAAAATCTTTAAATCATTTTACAATATAAACGTAGAATATTCGCAAAAATGGCCAAACATTACAGCTAAAAAGCAATCCCTAGATACAGCAGAAGAGTATAAAGAAAAAAAGGATAAGACAGCTTATTTTGATGAAAATTTAGGGTCATAGAGTACAAAAATAGACTTACATTTTTTTGATTAAATAGACATTGAATTGTAAGCGTCTATTTCATCTGCCATAGACGATAATTGTGCACTCTCAAAACGGAGATTGTTTGCAATATCTATTAATTTCTCACTAATTTGTGAACGAGGTTCAGGCACTGGAAAGAAAACGTCACATCTAGCCTTGCATAGAGGTTTGTCTGTTTCATTGAACGCCTCTTCACAGTTTTTGTGGCAAATATGAGATAGGTTACGTGCCTGAAACGTTAATGAATTCGAGTTTTGTGTAGGTATAACCATAATATACTCCTAAATTAAAAAACTAACGCCACGGTAGCATTTATGTGTTAATAAAATTGTAATATTTATATCAGCATAATTACTTTCCAGATAAGTTTACTTTATTGAAAATTTCAGGAAAATATTGTACAATTACTCATGAACTTTGGTAAAACTTACGGCAAACGCTAATGTATCTTTCAGTAAAAAAACCGGTTCTGTCGCATCTATAAATCCTGGTATGTAACATTTGTAGGAAAGTAGAAAAGAAGTGATATGATCATCTAAAAAAAAAGCAAAGATGTTTCGTATTAGTTCAAAATTATTGCCATATTTCAAAGGATTTAGCTTTTCAGCAGAGATAATAATGTTATCTGTATATATGAAATGTAGATTCTCTTTGAGCTATCGAGATTTGGAAGAAATGCTGAGTATAAGGGGAGCAAAAATTGATCATGCTACGTTACAAAGGTGGGTTATCAGATTTGTGCCACTGATAGATGAAGCGGTAAGGAAAAGGAAGAAGCAGCTTGGCAGTAGCTGGAGAATGGACGAGATCTACGTTAAATTAAACGGCAAATGGGTTTATCTATACAGAGCACTATTGGTAATACTGTAGACTTTCTGTTGTGTGCTCGTAGAGACAAGTCTGCGGCACTTGCGTTCTTTCGTAAAGCCTTTAGAGAGAATAACCTTCCTGAGAAAGTAGTAATTGATAAAAGCGGCAGTAATACTGCTGCTCTTGATGATTTGAATACAGAAATTTCTGAAGATTGTAGAATCATGGTTTTTCAAATAAAATATCTAAATAATATTGTCGAACAAGATCATAGATTTATCAAAAAACGAATAAAGCCAATGCTTGGTTTTAAGAGCTTCCACTCCGCAAAGATTACCATTACCGGCATAGAAAATATTCGTATGATTCAAAAAAGACAAATTATCGGGGCTAATGATAATGTTTCTACTTTTGAGAATTTTGCTATGCTAATTGCTCTATAACTCCCATAATCCCAGTTTAACGATCTTCTTGTACCACAATTTATAGATGCGACAGAACCCCTCCCGAATCTCCTGGATAGGCATCTATCTCATCAAGAAAGAGGTATTTTACTGGCATAGATCGGAGGCCTACACTGCTGTTTGCTCCAGTTATTACTACTATTCCACCTGGAAATTCCTTACTTTGCACAGTATTGCCTGAATCTCTTGACCTTGGGTCTTTTACTTTACTTTTTAAACATGGTGTACTCTCTATTAACGGCGCAAATCTTCCTTTTGACCAACGCTTTCCCATTTCAACTGTTGGCTGTACTACCAGCATTGGACCTGGTGTCTGATCTATGATATAGCCTATCCAATTGTTACCAGCTTCTGTTCCTCCAATCTGCGCTCCTTTCATGAATACTATTTTTTCAGTTGGTGAAGAAGGAGATAGTGAATCCATAATTTCTTTTAAATAAGGAGTTCTTTCCGTTCTCCATTTTCCTGGCTCTGATGCTGCAGTTGGTGCTAGAACTCGATACTCATTCGCCCACTCTGATACTTTAAGCTCTGGATCTGGTTTTAAACCTTCAGAAAATGATGTGGCGTATATCATATTGCTAGCTCTTCACCATCATTAGATGATACTTCAACATCACTTAAATTAGGACTACTTGTTTTCTCACTTTCGAGTTCATTCAACCACTATGGATTAAAATCCAAAGATTGAGAGAGAGCATAGAATGCTAACTTTCGACTTGAAAGTCACCAAATTTATCTTCTTTTTTAGAGTGATTTTCAATATAATTTTTTATCATTTCGTCAGTTACATTTCCGCTAGTCCTGACAAACTAGCCTACTGCCCACAACCCAATATCTCTTTTTTAGCTCTGGAAAGTTTTGCTGGATTTTTCTGGAACTTTTTCCTTTTATTAACTGCACTAACTTACTAATACTTAAGTATGGGGGTACAGAAACGTATACGTGTACATGACTTGACGCAACTCTACCTCTGATAATTTCTACTTGATTATTTGCACATACTTCTTGTACAACTTCTTTAGCTTTCTGTCCAATATCTCCAACTAGTACTGGATATCGATATTTTGTTATCCACACTATGTGATATATATACAGAGTGACTGCTTTTTCTATAATATTCCACATTCTTTCAGATTTTTCACCTTAAAATTATATTCTTAAAAGGATGGACTTCAAGTCCAGGGTTTTTCTCCCAAATTTGGGACAATAAATTATCCTTATCCTTAAGCTTTTCATTGCTAAATAATCTGTATGCACCCTTAGCTTCTTTCCATCCACTACAGCTTTGATTAATTGATCCAGACACCTTACCCTCTATACAATAGCCTGTTTTAATAAGTCTCTTATGAAGTCTTGTATCTCCTAAATTAACGTGTTTTAACTCTCTTTCCAGCCATTTATCCCCTAAGCCATCAGTATATTGCACATTTGTACTTACTTCACTCATTTTAATCCCAAATTTATTTGGTATCCATTTTACTCACTTTTTTATTTGTGGGTAAAAGTGAGATTTGAATCCGATTGAGAAGTTCTGATCAAGCACGCCATAAGAAAGTCTCTACAAACCTTTTGGCCCAATATTAATTCGGCTATTGATTTTGTCTTTCAGAGTGCTCGAGCAGATCTGACTTCGGTTAGCTATAGCAGCTATAATGTGCTTGCAACAACTAATTCACTACGGCAACTGCACCGTGACAGTGTTTGTATTTTTTTCCAGAGTTACAAGGGCACTTGTCATTTCTTGAAACTTTTGGAAGTCTGCTATTTTTAGTAGAGCGTGACCTATTGCCTATTTCTTGATTGTCTAGCAACTTAAAGTGCGCTAGGCGGTGAATGGTAAGCTCCCTCCACTTTTCAAGCATCGACTCAAACATTAAGAAAGCTTCGCGTTTAAATTCATTCAGTGGGTCTTTTTGCCCCATGGCACGCAAATTTATGCTTTGTCTTAGGCTCTCTAAGACCGAAAGGTGCTCCCTCCATAAATGATCAAGTGTCATGATCATCACTTGTTTCACTATCGTATTCCACAAATCTGTAGTTTGTTGACTATTGAAATATTTTTCTTTCTCAGTAAAAAATTCTTGTATTTTGTCATTTATATAATCCAAGGCTTCTTGTTTATTCAAAAACTCTGCTAGATTAAGCGTTATCCCGTATCTTATGTGGAATTCTTTTGCAATATCTTCAACATAATCTTCGTAATAACCACTTTGTACTATACCTTCTATTATATCCTCATTTACTTCACTATATACTTCAACTAAATCATTGATTTCATTGTTTAAAATATGATTTCTCTGCTTAAAAATAACCTTACGTTGATTGTTAATTACATCATCAAACTTTAGCAAAGACTTCCGCACATCATAATTTCTAACTTCAACTTTCTTCTGTGCTTTCTCAAGTGCTTTATTAATCCATGGGTGATGAATAGCTTCATTGTTCTTTAGTCCCACTTTTTGTAAAAAATTCCTCATTCTATCAGAGCCAAATATTCTCATTAAATCATCTTCAAGTGATAGAAAGAACTTAGAAAGTCCAGGGTCACCCTGACGACCAGAACGGCCACGCAGTTGATCATCTATTCTCCTGCTTTCATGCCTTTCGGTTCCGATAACACATAAGCCACCAGCTTTTATAGCAATTTCCTTATCTTTTTTTACTCTTTCGACTATTTCTTGATATTTTTTTTCTCTTTCATCAGCATTTTTTATTTTCTCGAGCTCTATTTTTGCAATCATTTCAACATTTCCACCAAGCTGAATATCAGTTCCACGTCCTGCCATGTTTGTTGCTATAGTAATGCTGCCTGGTATTCCAGCTTGCGCTATTATGTACGCTTCTTGTTCATGATAACGAGCATTTAGTACTGAATGCTTAAGAGAATAGCTTTGCAAAAGCGCAGAAAGTTTTTCAGAGTTTTCAATACTTACCGTACCAACAAGGATTGGTTGTAGGCGTTTGTGGCATTCTTCTATGAACTTCAATACAGCACTAAATTTTTCTTTTTCTGTGCCATAAATTTCATCGTCAACATCTATTCTTTTAACAGACACATTAGTTGGAATTTTTACTACATTTAATCTATATATATCATGAAACTCCTCTGCCTCTGTTACTGCTGTTCCTGTCATACCAGAAAGTTTGTTGTACATACGAAAGTAGTTCTGAAATGTGACTGATGCTAAAGTTTGACTTTCATGCTGAATTTCAAGATTCTCCTTTGCCTCCAATGCCTGGTGAAGACCATCAGAATATCTCCTACCTTCCATCATGCGCCCAGTAAACTCATCAATAATTACCACCTTACCGTTTTTCACTATATAATCTTTATCAGCAGTAAACAGCTTATGTGCACGAAGTGCTTGATCTATATAATGAGTCAGTATAATATTGCTAGTATCATAGAGCGAGGAATTTTCAGGAATGATGTTATACGATTTTAGTAATTCCTCCACTCGTGAAATACCATTTTCAGTGAGGAACACTGCTCTACTCTTTTCATCGACTTCATAGTCAGAATCAACTAATTTGATTACTATTTTATTGATATGCTTATATATCTGATTATTTTCCTCAAGTGGGCCAGAAATAATGAGCGGAGTACGCGCTTCATCAATCAGTATAGAGTCTACTTCGTCTACTATCGCGTAATTGAAGCCTCTCTGAACCATATCTTCTTGAGAAAATTTCATATTATCTCGTAGATAATCAAAGGCAAGTTCATTATTTGTTGAGTATACGATATCTGCGCTATAAGCCTTTTTTCTCTCGTCGTCTGTCAAATTATTTGTAATAAATGCAACAGAAACTCCAAGAGAATTATATAATTTACTCATCCACTCTGTATCTCGTTTTGCAAGATAGTCGTTAACAGTTACGATGTGCACACCTTTTCCTTCTAAAGAATTTAGATATGCAGCTAAAGTTGCGACGAGTGTCTTTCCTTCTCCTGTTTTCATTTCTGATATCATGCCATTATGGAGAACCATGCCACCAATTAGCTGAACGTCGAAATGCCTCATGTTAAGGAATCTTCGTGATGCTTCTCGTACAACCGCAAATGCAGGTACGAGAAGGTCATTTAGTGTTTTTCCATTTTTCAGTTCTTGTTTTAATTCCGCAGTTTTACTAGCAAGATCCTCATCAGATAAGCTCTGCATTTCTTGCTCTAGCGCATTAATCTGCTGAGCAATTTTTCTGAAGGATTTTATTATCTTCTTGTTCGTTGATCCAAATATCCTTTTTATAAAAAAAAGTGACAACGTAAAGATGAAGAATATAAGAATAGTTGTTAAAACTAACGTAGAGTCTGGCATAAACTTAGGTAAAGTTTTATTTAATATGAGATTATATTACTAAACGTAACCTGCGGCAATTAGATTCAGAAAATCTTTATTTACAAACTAAGGAAAAGATTCTTGCAGATGAAATGTAAAAGAGTCTATTTATTTTATTAAATATTATAATTAATAATTAAACTTTCTTGATAAATTATTAAAATAGTCTTAAGCTACATGTATAAAACGGTTAGTGGAGTTACAATGTTAAGCAATATTATAAAAGTAAAATTAGAGAAAAATAGTTGTCCTTTTGAAGAATTAGAAGAATTTTTTGCTTCATTAAAATTTGGTACAAAAGGGTTTAAAGATTCTTCATTCAACCACTATGGATTAAAATCCAAAGATTGAGAGAGAGCATAGAATGCTAACTTTCGACTTGAAAGTCACCAAATTTATCTTCTTTTTTAGAGTGATTTTCAATATAATTTTTTATCATTTCGTCAGTTACATTTCCGCTAGTCCTGACAAACTAGCCTACTGCCCACAACCCAATATCTCTTTTTTAGCTCTGGAAAGTTTTTCTGGATTTTTCTGGAACTTTTTCCTTTTATTAACTGCACTAACTTACTAATACTTAAGTATGGGGGTACAGAAACGTATACGTGTACATGACTTGACGCAACTCTACCTCTGATAATTTCTACTTGATTATTTGCACATACTTCTTGTACAACTTCTTTAGCTTTCTGTCCAATATCTCCAACTAGTACTGGATATCGATATTTTGTTATCCACACTATGTGATATATATACAGAGTGACTGCTTTTTCTATAATATTCCACATTCTTTCAGATTTTTCACCTTAAAATTATATTCTTAAAAGGATGGACTTCAAGTCCAGGGTTTTTCTCCCAAATTTGGGACAATAAAATTAGTTTGCCAAGGATGGGGTGTGCCGTAGAGACACAAAGAAAGATCAGAAATGAGCAAACTAAGTGCTTAAGCTGCACAATAGATGAGGGAAAGGTCCCTCACAGTCGGCTTGCAAGAGCAGGCTTTAAACAACCATAAGCTGCTTTGATAAAGAGTCAAGGTAGTGAGAGTTATGGATAAAGGCACAAATACGTGTCATGTACGAAATAGAGAGGCGAATGAAAATGAACCACTGATGAAGGGTTCTGTCGCATCTATAAATTGTGGTACAAGAAGATCGTTAAACTGGGATTATGGGAGTTATAGAGCAATTAGCATAGCAAAATTCTCAAAAGTAGAAACATTATCATTAGCCCCGATAATTTGTCTTTTTTGAATCATACGAATATTTTCTATGCCGGTAATGGTAATCTTTGCGGAGTGGAAGCTCTTAAAACCAAGCATTGGCTTTATTCGTTTTTTGATAAATCTATGATCTTGTTCGACAATATTATTTAGATATTTTATTTGAAAAACCATGATTCTACAATCTTCAGAAATTTCTGTATTCAAATCATCAAGAGCAGCAGTATTACTGCCGCTTTTATCAATTACTACTTTCTCAGGAAGGTTATTCTCTCTAAAGGCTTTACGAAAGAACGCAAGTGCCGCAGACTTGTCTCTACGAGCACACAACAGAAAGTCTACAGTATTACCAATAGTGCTCTGTATAGATAAACCCATTTGCCGTTTAATTTAACGTAGATCTCGTCCATTCTCCAGCTACTGCCAAGCTGCTTCTTCCTTTTCCTTACCGCTTCATCTATCAGTGGCACAAATCTGATAACCCACCTTTGTAACGTAGCATGATCAATTTTTGCTCCCCTTATACTCAGCATTTCTTCCAAATCTCGATAGCTCAAAGAGAATCTACATTTCATATATACAGATAACATTATTATCTCTGCTGAAAAGCTAAATCCTTTGAAATATGGCAATAATTTTGAACTAATACGAAACATCTTTGCTTTTTTTTTAGATGATCATATCACTTCTTTTCTACTTTCCTACAAATGTTACATACCAGGATTTATAGATGCGACAGAACCCCTTCATACGAGGAATCGTGTTCATCACCACCGTCATACGAAGAATCGTGTCACAGTAGTTTAGGTTATATTCAACCATCTAATCCAATACAGCAAAATCAGTTGTTGTGATGAAGGTATTAAAGAAAACAAGCAAAATTACATTTGTAATTTTGCTTCCTTTATCATCACTTAGAAATAGCTGGTTATGTTATGCTTGCCTATACTTGATTAAGTATATCAATAGGTAAATAAATCTTAATACAACTTTATTATACTGGTAAATACATTTTATAGAATGAAAGCATGGAAGATTTTATAACGGCAAGAAGGAAAGATGATGCTGTGATATCTGTTTCTCAGGATAATGAGAAAAAAAACGTGTTAATCTTGGGACTCAATCAAGCAGCAAGGAATTTATTAAAATGTGAAGAAGGGAATTTACTTAATAAGCCGTTAATCAATATTTTAAGTGCAAGAGCAGCTGAAGATATGAAAAGCTATTTGGAGTATACTGAAGATGGGCGCGATTTGCCCGATATATTGCCAAAAGTGATAGGCTTTTCTTTAATCGACGCTAAAGGAGAAGATATAAAAACAAAGGTAAAAGTTTTTCGCACAACGCAATTTACTAATAGCAAGATTAATTATGAGCTATTGATACGTGACATTAGCCTGTTTCATAAGCTAGCAATGTTTAGGGATAAATATCTGATGGGTAAGAAATATAAAAAACACAACTTGTTTGATATACCAGACAATGATTCAACGATTTTGGAGTTATATGTCATATTGAATTTTGCCTTTGAATATCAAATTAATGCAGTTATAGGAATAATAGGTTGAAACAGCAGTTGTAATAAGGAAAATGATACACTAAAAATTATCATAGAACATTTTTATAAAAATTGCCGTAGTGATGATTTTTTAGGATGTATTGATGAGAATAAGGTACTTTTTATTTTGATGAACTGTGATGCAAATAACACATCTAAAATAGTTAATCGTATACATTCTTCCATTAACAAGCAGTTATTAAAGCGAAAACTATCAAGCATATCAATTATTTATGGAAATATAATTCAAAAACATAGTGTGAAGAATGCTTAAACGCTTTTGTCATTAATTGGTTTGTAGTATCTAAGTTCTACACAATATAAGGATTGTTTTTTATTTCTGTTAAGCTTATATTAAGAATTTAAGCTTACCTATGAGGTTACTAATCACACTATTTTTATCATTACTTGTGGGAGGAAGTGCTAACGCTAGGGTAATTCTGGATAAGGAGATGTTTTATGTAGAACTAGATGGAAAAGTAGATTTAAGATTTGGCTACGCTTTCAATAAAGATTCTTTTAGCTCTACAAAAGACAAGACCTCAAGCTATTCAGACCTGCGCTTTCTTTATTTGCAGCAAGTTTATCCAAATACACAAATGGGGTTTAATGTTAAGGTAGGAGTTTCTGGTATTGCAAACTTAAAGGCACTAGACATAGAAAAGTTAGAAATGGAGAAGTGGTATTTTATCATAAAGAACCAGGAATTTGGATCAATTGAATATGGTAAAGGAAGTTTAGTTAGTCAGAGTATGTTAATTAACACTTCAAAAATTTACACAGCTGCCGGAGGAATAAATGGTCATTGGACAAATTACTCAAATTTGCGCGGTAATGAAAAAAAAGATAATGATCCTGGGTATGATAAAGATGAGGTATTTTGGGTAAAACCCAATATTTACAGCGACTATAATGGACTAGAGCTGAAGTTAAAACAACCAACGATAAACTATATTTCTCCTGAAATCTATAACTTTCAACTTGGACTCAGTTATGTTCCAGGAAAAAATAATTTGCAATATAACAATCTAATAGCCGCTGGTCTTTCCTATAAAAATGGCTTATCAGATGAAATAAATTTTACTACTGCTTTTACTGGTGAGTTTGCAAGAGAAAATTTAACTGATTGCTCGGATGGTACTTCTGAAAATTATAAATGCCGTAATCAATTGCTACACTGGAATTTTGGCTTGAAGCTAAAACTTTTTGAACTTGATTGCATTTTTTCGTACGGTAATGGCGGTAAATCTGGTGAGAAACGTAGTCCTGAAACAAGTAATATGAATTATATAAATGCAGGTGTTGCTTATCATTCTGATTCTCGTAAAGTGAGCTTAACATATTTTAGTAGTAGCAGGGATATTGTAGGCAAAGGTACAAACGAATTAACATCACAGGCTTTCAGTCTTGAATATCCATTAGCTCTTGGCACTTCATACTACTTCGATATTGTAAAATTTAGTACCAAAGAACCTGAAATCGAAAGTAATAACTCCGGGTATGTGCTTTTGGCTGGGCTGAAGCTAAGTTTTTAATGAAATAACCGGTTTGTAAGTGTTGTAATGTGGTAAATAGTAAGCAATGAGAGTAAAATCGAGTTGTTAATATATGTGCTATTTGATATTATAAAAATAACTATTATATAAGATTTTTAATAAAAAGACATTATGTCACTAATCCAAGTGTAGGCGATTATTAATTAGTAAACCAAATCCTTCACAAAAGAGTACCTCATTTGATTCTCTTTTTTCTTTTTTATATATAGAAAAATTAGATAGTATTGTGAGTGCGGTTTTTTCTGTATTCTGATGCTTCTCAATTCTATAGTTCTCGGGTTAAATTTTCTTTTTTTACTGTTATTTCTCTTTTTCGTCGTAAAAAAGAATAGAAAGCTAAGTGAGGAGAAAGCAAATCTTGAACTTAAATTAGAGCGTGAGCTTCAAGAGGCAAAGCGAACTTTACTGAATAAGGATGAAGAGATAGTTGGGTTGAAAGTCAAAAAAGCAGAGCTTGAAGTAATTCTACAAAAAGAGCGTGAGGAAAAGAAAAAGGAAATAGAATTACTGACAAAAGCAGAGGAGAGGCTTACAAACACTTTTAAAGCTCTCTCTCTTGATGCTTTGCAGGTAAACAACAATAATTTTCTGAATTTAGCGAAGGAAGTAATCGATAGTAAGCTAAAAGAAACAGAAAGTGATTTCAAAAAAAGGCAAGCAACGATCAACGAAGTTGTCACTCCAATAAAAGAAAAGTTAGAAAAATTCGATAGTGAAATACGTGACCTAGAGAAGGAGAGGGTAGGGGCCTATGAAGGTTTAAGGGAGCAAATTGGAGCATTAATGAGTCAAACTTCTAGCCTTGCTAACGCCCTGAGGAAGCCTCACATTAGGGGAAAATGGGGTGAAATGCAGCTAAAAAGAGTAGTAGAAATGGCGGGAATGATTGAATATTGCGATTTTTTGACTCAAGCTTCAGTAATTGATAAAAATGAGGACAATTTGTTGCGTCCTGATTTGATAATAAAAATGCCATCAGGAAAGCAAATAATAATAGATGCTAAAGTACCACTTGATTCTTACATGGATGCTATGTCGCAAAATGATTTACAGATACAAAAGGAAAAATTGAAGAATCATTCTCTGGCAATAAAAAAACATATAAATGATCTAGGCAGAAAGGAATATTGGAACCAATTTGAAAATACGCCAGAGCTTGTGGTACTTTTTTTAACAGGAGAAGGGGTTTTCAGTGCAGCACTAGAATGTGAACCAGCTTTGATAGAAATTGGAATAGAAAAAAAAGTAATTATTGCAACACCAATCACTTTAATCGCGCTACTTAGGGCAGTAGCCTATGGATGGAAGCAAGAGATGATAGCTGAAAATGCAAAGAAAATAAGTGAACTAGGCCATATTTTATATGAGCGAATCTGCACAATGGGCGAAAATTTTGATAATTTACGCAGAAGCTTAAAAAGTGTTGTTGATCATTACAATAAAACTGCTGGTTCGCTTGAGGCAAGAGTGTTTCCTGCTGCCCGAGAATTCAATAAGCTTGGTATACATGCAAAAAATAAAGAACTCACTGCTGCAAAAGAGTTGGAATCTTTACCACGCAGTTTACATGCTGAGAGGTTGAAAGTAGATTAGTATTTCAGGTCTCCTTAACTTACATTTGCTGATTAAAACAACTTTCTAAAAATTTTTTTTATATAGCTCAATTTCTGCACATCATTTGCTGTATAAACAGGTATAGTTTGTTGCTCAGTACCAGGTATTTCTACAAAAATTTTGCCCACTTCTTGACCTTTTTTAATTGGTGCGGGTACCATATCTTTATACTCAATACGCACTTTAATTTTATCATGTAATCTGCGGTTATAAGTTATGGTAACATCGTTTGCAACTGTAACGGGCACCTTTTTATCTTTTCCATAAACAATATTTATTTCTTCAACTACGCTATCCTTAGCAAATATTTTCTTGGTATTAAAATGATTTAAGGAATATTGTATTAGTCTTTTTGCTTCCTCTATTCGCTCTTTCTCGGTGTCCAAACCATTCACAACAGCAAAAATTCTCCTATCGTTCCGTTTTGCAGATACTATAATTCCATAACCACCAGCACTTGTATGACCTGTCTTTAGACCATCAACTCCAATATCATGGAAAAGTAAAAGATTTTTATTTTTTTGTACAATATCGTTATATGTCAAATATTGTTCAGAGAATAGATCATAGTATTCAGGAAAATCAGTAAAAATCCTTTTTGCCAGTGTTACCAAGTCTTTTGCGCTCATAAAATGGTTTTCATCTGGCCACCCGCTTGAGTTAACAAAATGACTATCATTAAGATTTAAATCTTGTGCAACTTCATTCATTTCAGCAACAAAATTCTCTTCTGATCCTGCGATACCCTCGGCTAGCGCTATGCATGCATCATTACCTGAGGCAATTGTAATTCCTTCAAGTAGTTCTTTTACCGTAACAAATTGACCTTCTTTCAAAAACATAGAAGAGCCTTTCCTTTCCCATGCTTTTCTACTTACTCGAAATTTATCTTCCATTTTTATTATTCCAGCTTTTAGATAGTCAAAAGCTACATATAAAGTCATTAACTTACTCATTGAAGATGGGGCCATTTTTTCCCTGGAATTGTGTTCAAAAATGAACGAGTCTGAAGCTAAATCTAAGACAATTGCTTGCTTTGCTTTGGTTCTAAACTGATATGAGTATGAGTAAAAAGGAAATATAAAAATTAATAGCAAAGTTACTAATTTGCTTAACATATTTATAATTTTAAATTTATAGTGTACTAATTAATAGTATGATTTTGCACGAGCATTTCAATAGATCTCTCGCATAAAACTTCCTTGACAAACTGCGCCAGCCCCCTTATTATGACAATAAGAGTATTTACCCTTGTTTTCGATCCGCGCGGGTTCAACAACAAAAATTCAGTAAAAAACTCAGATATTTATTGGCAAATTACATAAAAATTATAGCGGCTGCATGTCTTTTTTATTTTTTCTACATTCAGCCAAAACGCGCTTATTTTAAGCGTTAGCACATTATTACAGCGCCAATTTACATTATTATAGGGTCAAAACTCGTTACACGGGGATTTTTTTGCCTTTTTTTTCGCTTGGTAAATTTCTTAACATTTACAGCTAAAGCTTCAGGCCAGCACTTGATACTGGAAATTTTTTGAGCACAAAAGTTATGCTAGGTTTTTGTTGGTAAGAAACCAGTGTCAAGCACTGGGATGACATAGAAGGAGCACTGGGATGATATATAGAAGGGACACTGGGATGAGGCTACTTGAATGACAAGAAGGAGGGAGCAGGGGATGACAAGAGAGGGGCTACTTTCATTTGCTGTCTTCAAAAATTTACAATTATGCTTCATGTGTTTTATTAAATATTTTACTTAAAAATTCAATTTCTTATTATAAGAGATAAGCAATTCATGAATAATGAAAGATTACAAAAAAGGTCATAGAAAGCGCCTAAGAGAGAGAATTATTTTAGATAACGGACAATCATTGCTTGATTATGAGATTTTAGAACACATTTTATATTCAGCATATAGTAGAATCGATGTAAAGCCAGTAGCAAAGAGTTTGATAGAAAATTTGGGCAGTTTAAATAAAGTTTTTAATGCCGATTTAGAAGCACTGCAAAATATTGAAGGAGTTAATAATGCAGCCATATCTGCTATCTTTTGTGTGAAACAGGCTTTTGTTCGTTCTGCACGAGAAGAAATAAAGGACCTACCTATAATCAATAACTGGGAAAATTTGCTTGATTATTTAAAAGTAAGTATAGGAAGCCTTAATAAAGAAAATTTTCGCGTCATCTATATGAATAAAAGATATCGTCTAATAGCGGAAGATCTGCAGAACTTTGGTACAGTAGATCAAACTCCTATTTACGTTAGAGAGATCATAAGACGCGCTCTTTTGATTGGCTCAACATCGATTGTAATATCCCACAATCACCCAAGTGGAGATATACAGCCTTCAAGTAGCGATATGTTTCTCACTAGACAGCTTGCAGAAGCTTGCAAAAGCATAGGAATAGAATTAATAGATCATATTATTATCACATTTAGTAGCTATTTTAGTTTCAAGGAAAATAGGCTTTTATTAGAGTAGATCTAAAATTGCTTTTGCCATTTTTCTTATTATGAAAGTAAAGCTATACATGAGGTGGTTGCCAGTGGGCTTTGTTGCACAGCTCTTCGGATAGTGGGTAATGTATAATAAATTCATGAAGCTATATCAAACTTAGCCATGCCTATTTCAGTAAATTTGTTAAGCAAATAACACTTGAGTAGCAGTTCCTTCTCACGATTAATCTCAGATTTATTCCTAAAACTAAATCCAAATATTTGCTTCAGTCGCGAGAAAAAACTTTCTATATAAGATCTCTTCCAATAATTTATCTCTTTTTTCCACCTCTTCATACCATCTTCATCATATGACTTTATGAGCTTGATTGTAGAATTTCTCTCATTCATATAATCCAACTTTGGATGCTCTACTGCATTATTTTGCGGAGGAATCCTTGTCTTTATGTCAAGCTCATCGCACAGTTTGTATAACTTCTTTCGATTATATGCCCTATCTGCATATATCGTGCTTATGTTATACTTGGTATCCACTCTTTCAATAAGATCACAGGCTCCATAGTGGTCGGAATAAACTCCACTACTGTATTTTGCAGCTATAACTTTTTTACTACCTATCTCTAGCATTACATGTAGCTTTCTTGTTTGCTCATAGCGGCGATACTTTCTATCTGTACCATTTGCCTTACTATGGCCTGGAATATTATTGTAGATGCTGATACCTGTACTATCTATAGCAATTTCAATATCTTCCATATCGTTCTTATCAACTCTGCAGTCGTTGATTTTGATATTAAGCTTTTTAAACCTTCTTGAAGCCTGCGAATAGCTGATAATTTGCAAAATTTTCCCTATTTGCTCAAGATATTTCTCTATAAATCCCACTGTTTGCCTAAGACCAATCCTGAATAGATAGGTTATTATGTGAATTAGAATCACTACTTTGTCGCTGTAGACATTGTTGCCACCTGCTACTTTTGGACTATTTTCGTACCAATTTTCAATGGCATCGTTGATATAATGAAAAACATTTCCCCTTTCTTGAAGAAATTTGTTATATTCATTGCAGTTACTGACTTTCATTCTTATTGGCATATTTTTCCTTTGTCGGCTAAATATCTATTTTATAACAAATTCCATCAGTAACTGCCTGTTCTTTCCTTGAGTGGTGCAACAAAGCCTTGCCAGTGGAACAAAAATTTTCCTTCTGGAAGACAATGTGTGATTTAGGTAGTGGCAAATTGAAAGAAATACATGGTATTTGCCACTATTAGAAATCTCCTATTTTGATAAGACTTATGAGGTCTTTATTGGTTTTTTGAATTTTGTTGAAGCACTCACATGCTTACTCTAATATTTTGTTCACAGAGCCTAGTTAGCTCAATTTCAACGTTGATTTGTGAAGCTCTGAGTTCTGTTAGGGGATTTTCTGGTTGAATATCTAGCTTATTCTGTATGTTCGATAAACAAATTAAAGCCGAATCAAAAATTTCATCATACTGCTCTGCTTCATGCACACAATTGATTATTTCCTTAAATTTTTCCACATCTTGCGGCGTATCTTTTAATATTGCTCTTATTTGGTTTAGGTTTTGACGAATTTTTTCCTGATATCCAGCAATTCTCTCTTGATATATATCAATCATTTTTTGACATGAGGTGCCTCTAAATGGGTGTTCTGCTTTTTCCTTTATGTAGGAGCTCTGAAAATTTTTGCAACTAAGGACTGCTTCTCTACATTTTTTTATGTCACTAATTATACTGGTTATTGACTTACTTGCTTTCTCATGTTCTTCTTTTTTGATTATACATTCATCCTTTGTTTGGCTCATTTTATCATACAGATTTCTGCATTCTTTATATGATACCAGCGGTTGTAGTATTCCTTCCTCTACACCTTTATTATAAAAATTCTTCAACTCATCGCTTGATAGTATTCGTATAGCATCTTCCCTTTTACCTTGTGATTTAGGATACTTTTTGTTCAGTGAACTAATATAATTTAATAGGAAACTCTTAGTTAAATCTTCCTTTTTAACTTCTGATAATTTTTCTAGTGTTTCTATATATTTCAAAGTTTCCGCAAAAAGCTGTGCACCAGATGTAGCAAATCCTGGCAGTGGTTTGCTCTGCGCCTTATAAAAATCGGTTTGTAAAAAATCTTCGGCTTGTTTTTTTATTACTGAAAGTTCATTGAAGGCTTTTTCTGGATTGATTTTTTTTAAAATACTAGTAGCTTTTTTAATCGCTCTTTCTCTCTTTTTATTATCTTGTTTTTCGTTTAAGATTAAGCTTTCAGCTTCAGTAAAAGCATTGCCTTGGGCACTTTTGGCAATATTACAAACAACGTTTTTTACAACTTGCTTAGTTGCTACATAATCTATTTCCTTTGTAAAGCAATCAATAAATAGCTGCCAAATTTTTTTGTTAACGGACTTACTTGTCTTATGTTCTAAATCTTCTACATCTTTGAATCCTAAAATAGTATAGAGATTTTTTTCAATTATTGGTTCAGCATGTTGTTTTGCCACTTTACCTTTTATATTGAATAGAAATTCACTAATCTTAGTTGTGCCCATAATATTACCTCACAATATTAATGTTATATAATATAAAGTATAAAAGCTTAATGCTTAATTTTTACTTACTATTAATATAATTGAAGATTAACTTTGTTCCTATATTAAAACTTTAACTCCCAATTTATTATTAGTAATATCATTATATGAATCTTATGCCTGAATTTGGGAATATATTGTTATTGGTAGCCTGTTTGTTATCTTTAACGTATTTGTTTCTACCGTTTAGTTCTTACCGATTCGTCTCCTCTGCCATATTTTTTTGTGTGTCAGCATCAATGGCTATTTTGATCTACTGCCACATTAAAAATGATTTCTCACTTGAAAACGTATATTACCACTCACACACAACAAAACCTTTAATCTATAAGATTTGTGGTGTTTGGGGAAATAAAGAAGGGTCTATGTTGCTTTGGACCTTAGTGCTTGTCATGTATTTATTACTAATGGATATTTATATACCTTCTGTCATCCCAGTGCTTGACTACTTGGATCCAGACAATTTAATTGCAAATGAGTACATCAAATGGCAGTGTAATAAAAACTGGATTCCAGTGTCAGCTACTTGCATGACACCAGAACGAACTAATGGTAGTAAATTAAAAAAAATATCTCTTATCACCCAAGGCTTGATTTGCTTTTGTTTTTTACTGTTCACTTTACTTGAATCCAGCCCCTTCACTAAAATGCCAGGCATTGAAACAGATGGACTGGGTTTTAATCCGATATTGCAGGATATAGGCCTTGCTATTCATCCACCGGTATTATATTTGGGGTACCTTGGATTTAGCATTCCTTTTTCGCTCTCTATAGCTGGATTAATTTTAAATACTGAAGGAAATGTTTGGGCTAAAATTGTCAGGCCTTGGGTACTTATTTCTTGGTCGCTGCTCACTTTGGGCATCAGCTTGGGTAGCTGGTGGGCATATCGTGAACTCGGTTGGGGTGGATTTTGGTTCTGGGATCCAGTGGAAAACGTTTCTTTGATGCCTTGGCTAATTGCAGTGGCGCTGACACATTTGTTGCTCGTTGTACGAAATTTCAATACTTTAAGGAATTTCGCTATTTTACTTACGCTTACAACTTTTATATTGAGTGTGACTGGAACATTTCTAGTCCGCTCAGGAATACTTACCTCAGTGCACACGTTTGCAGATGACCCAAGATATGGACTGTATATATTAGCTCTACTTGGTGTAATTACAGTCAGTAGCTTAGTAATATTTGTAGTGTTTACGAGAAAGAATCACACATCTTTCCAGTATTCGATATTGGAATCTGAAAAGAAATCTGCTACTCAAGTGACAGAAGGTAGAAGATTCTTTTCACGCCTTACGATGATGCTGATGAACAATTTATTATTCATCACTGCCTTTTTCATCGTGTTCGTTGGCACTTTATACCCTACAGTGCTTGAGTATTTAACCGGTGAATTAATTTCAGTTGGAGCACCATATTACAATTCTTTATTTAACTCTATTGCACTAGCTATTCTAGTACTCACCATGATAGGGCAATACTGCAGTTGGCAGGGAAATAGTCTATTGCCAATATTCCGTGAATATAGATTTTCATTTTGTAGTGCTGCAGCTATTTTGCCGTTTATCTTTCACATGGAGCTAATGATTGTGCTATCAATTACCATCTCCATAGCATTATTAATCTTTGTTTTAGAAGCATATAGTAAAAGAATTTGTTTATTTAAGGTAGCATTTGGTGAATCAATTTTATTAGCAAGAAGAGTTTCTAAGTCCTACTATGGAATGATGCTTGCTCATGCTGGAGTGGCAATTCTAGTGCTTGGTATATCTTATTCCGTTGGTTGGCAGGAGAAAAAAGAAAACTACTTGGGAATAGGAGACAGCATAACAGTCAATAAATTTAAAGTTACTTTACGAAATATTGAGCTAATAAAAGAAAAAAATTTCCATGCAGTGAGGGGTACAATGGATATCAGGAATTTGCTGAATAATAAGATATTAGGTGAAGTAACTCCTGAATATAGATTTTACCTTGCGGAAGGTCAGAAAAATGTTGAAAGCAGTATCTACCACAATTTATTTTCTGATATTTATGTTGTAATTGGAGAGATTGATAAGAGTAAGAGCAAAATCGCAGCTAAAGTGCACTATAAACCTGGAATGTCTATAATCTGGCTAGGATCCTTTCTTATCGCTTTTGGCTCGCTCCTTGCTGCTTTGCCTTCTACCAAAAAAGTAGTTCCTTCAGTATCATAAAGTTTGCATTTTTTGGCAATTTAAACTTAAGCTAAGCAACACTAACCTCGCTAGCGAATTTTCTCTGTGTTCTGTTGTACAATAGGAAATAAAGATATATTTTCTAATGAAGAACTTACATGATATATGGAATCTACTTCCTCAGGCCTTTTAAAATATCCCTGCTTAATAGCGTCGTAGACAGAAGAACCACCAAGCAAGCAGTTCTCACCTAACTCTTCTTTATAATTTTTAAACTTTTCCAATATTTCCTCCTTGTTACTCACTTCTACTATAATTTTTCCTTCATCTTGCACATCAGAATACAATCTAGCATCTACTTTTCCCAAATCAGTATGAAAAGTCAGTACTATATTACCTATAAGGTCAGTATAATTTCTTACCCCACCTTCCGTTAAAATTTCTATCTCGCTTTCACCGATTGCTATCACGTCTCTTCGAAATTCTGTGCTTTCATCTGTTCCATTTATGATTTTTGCAACCTCGACTATACTATTCTTTGAGTATTTCAAGCAGAAAGTGAAGTTGTCCATTTTTGCCTCTTTTACCTTACCAGTAGTTGCGTTTTTTTCAGCTTCCAAAAACCTTAGAGAATAATGTATATAGCTTTTACGTGCTTCTTTCAGATTAGCTTTGTGGTCTTTAAACTTCTCTAGTTTATCAATTACAATTATACTACTTAGAGTTTCAAGTACTGCACCTCTTTTTACCAAATTACATACTATGCGACTAGCAACTTCTATGTCCCTTTCAACTTGAAAAATCTTTAATTCACTAATTCTTCTTATTACATAATCTGTAAAATTATACTTATTCTCATAAGTATTTTCATATATATTTCCCTCACAAGTAAGATTGAACCTTACCCTAGATTTTATAGCTTCATTTACAACCTGTTCTAGCTGATTTATGTCTTGAACTTCATCTAATTTACAAAAATATTTATCTGGATCTTGCTCATCTAGTAGAAAATCATTCCCCCATAGATTTACACTTTTGCGCAAATACTTTTTTCCATTATAGTCAGCTTGTGTTTTTTTACGAAAAGTTCCATAAATAACATCATCAGTTAAAAAGCACTCTTTAATATTAAGGTGGGGGTTATTAACTGCAAATTCTATTGGGGTTTTACCTTTTTTATCCTTTATATCAAGATTAGCTCCTTTCCTTAGAAGCAATTTGATAATTGTATCACAATGACCAGAACGAGTAGCATAATGCAAAGGCGTCCTTCCTGTGTCGTCCTTTTCATTAGGATCAGCACCTGAATTCAACAGTAAATCTATGCATTCTTCTGAATTGCTACATTCCATACTTGATAGAATATGCAGTATTGTCAGTTTAGATTCTCCTCTTTTAAGGTTGAGAATGGTTTTTAGATCTTGATTACTTTTATGATCTAGTAAAAATTTTTTAATTTTTTCAACATCGTTCTTATAATCCTTATAAGTAACATGTGGAAAGTCTTTAAAAGTACTTAAGAATTTTTTATTCAATTCCTTCTGACTCTCTGTTAAGTTGGACATGTCAACAAGCCACGTAGATATCAGCTTGCCAAATGCACTTCTTTCGACAACATCCGTTAAGGAGCAGTCATTGCGAAGTAGCAACGAGTATTTAATCAATTCATATTCATCATCTTCTTGTTGCTGTGTTTCTTCTGCTTTCTTAGAGTGCTTAAAATCATTTTTTATTAATTCAATCAAAAGCTTTAATGTGTTAAAACTTTTATGTCCCAATAAAGGATCTGCTTTGTTTTCAAGTAGAATTCTTGCTATTTCTGAATAGCCATTTCTAATAGCCCAGCATAACGTAGTACGCCCGTATTCATCCGCTACGTCAACATTAGCCCTTTTCTCTAATAGGAGTTCTACTATTTCTTCATGTCCATTGATAGTAGCACAATGCAAAGGAGTACACCCATTTTGATTTACTGCATCAACATTAGCCCCCTTGTCTAATATGAGTTCTACTATCTCTTTATTTTCATTGTGAGCAGCACAATGCAAAGGAGTAAACCCATTTTGATCTGCTACATTAACATTAACCCCGTTTGCTATGAGAATCTCTACCACTCCTATACTGCTACTTGCAGCAGCAAAGTGTAAAGTATTCCATCCATCTTGATCTGCTGTATTAACATTACCCCCTTTTTTTATTAAAAGCTCTGCTATCTTTACAAGATCATTTCTAGCAGCTATATGTAACAATGTACTTTGATCATCGAATGTATAATTTATGTTAAATCCATTATCTTGCCACTTTTTATACGTGTCTGGATCTTCTTTTTCCAATTCCTCTTTTACCCTTTCGATTATATTGTTCTCATTTAAGTCACTTATTGTCCTTAATATTTTTAACAACCGTTCATATTCCATAATTCTACCTCAAACTATTTGTTTTTGTACTATAGCTAAAAAAAATTATTGATCCATAATAAAATAACCAACACCAGAGTAAGCGGTTTGCTGCTAACATATTTAAAAATGTTATGAACTTAATAAGAGAAAAAAATACCCCTGTAATGGAGCAATATTTGAACCTGAAAGCTCAATACAAGGATCATCTGCTATTTTATAGGCTAGGAGATTTTTATGAGTTGTTTTTCGATGATGCTATTAAAGCTGCGAAATTGCTGAATATAGTGCTAACCAAGAGGGGCAATTCAAATGGGCAAGAAATACCAATGTGTGGAGTGCCAGCACACAGTAGTGAGTCTTACCTGCACAAGCTAATAGATTTAGGATTCAAAGTAGCAATCTGTGACCAATTAGAAACTGCTGATGAAGCAAAAAAGAGGGGCTATAAATCCATAGTAAAACGTGATGTAGTGCGAGTTGTAACTCCAGGTACAATTATAGAAGATTCACTACTGGAGGATAAAAGCAATAATTATCTCGCATCCATAGTTGAACAAAATGATGAATATGCTATTAGTTGGCTTGAATTATCGACGGGAAAATTTTTTCACACTTTAACAAGTTTGAAGGCTCTAGATAGTGATTTATTGCGTATATCACCAAGAGAATTATTAATTTCTGAAAAATTCATTGAGGACGAAAAAATTAGATCGATTTTAAAAAATTATAAAATATCAATTACACAACACGCACAGAGTTTTTTTGAGTATAGTAAATCTCACAGAACGTTATGCGAGTTTTATAAAATCAGGGAACTTGGGAGTATAGGAAATTTCAGCAAAGTAGAAATCATGGCGTGTGGTGCACTGCTTGAATATGTCAGAGTAACACAAAGGGGCTCCATTCCAAGGCTTGAATTCCCAAAAACCTATAAGCAACAAAATTTCATGCTTATTGATGCTTCAGCAAGGAGAAACCTTGAGTTGTTTTCAACTCAATTTGGTGAAAAGAAAGGTTCACTAATTTCAGTTATTGATCACACAGTAACAGCCTCTGGTGGACGCCTGCTCAAACAAATGCTCGCTTCACCCCTTGCTTGCTCTAAGGCAATTAATTTGAGGCTCAGCACCGCTCAATTTTTTGTAAATAATCATGAGCCACGCAGAAAAATACGAGAGATATTATCTAACATTCCAGATATTGAGAGGTCTTTATCGCGCCTAATACTAGGGCGTGGTTCACCAAAGGATATGAACCTATTAAAAATAGGCCTAGGAAAAACTTTAGAGTTGTCTGAGTTTCTGTCTACCTTGCATAATTATTGTTTAAGTGAAAAATCAGAAATTAACTCTCAGATGTCATTCCAGTGCTTGACCAGAGAAAAGGAACCAGTTCAGGTGATAAGTAGTGACGAGAGTGAACTAAGCACAATACATAAAAGTCTTGGTAATCATAAAGATCTATTCGAGCTTCTAAACAGCGCTATACTTGATAACAACCTCAGTTCCGTAAAAGAAGGAGGATTTATCAATCCAAAATACAACTCAGAATTATCTGAGTTATCTTATATATTGAACAACAGTAACAAGTTGGTAACTAAGCTCCGTGAATCTTATCGCGACCTAACTGGCATTGCTGCACTCAAAATATTACACAACAATATACTTGGTTATTACGTTGAAGTGTCGGCAAATCACAAAATAACTTCGGATATATTTATTCATAGACAAAGCTTAGCAAATAGCATGCGCTACACTACTAATGAATTGAAAGAACTAGAAAATAAAATTCTTACGGCACGTGATGCTGCAATCGGCTTAGAAATGAAAATTTTTAGTGAACTGTGTAGTGAAGTCGCTAAAGAATCTGAAAAAATTGCTCTTGCTGCAAATGCTTTGGCAAAACTTGATATTAGAACCGCATTTGCAGAGCTTGCAGTGCAAAATAATTACGTAAAACCCATTATTGATGACAGCAAAGAGTTCAATATCTGTAGCGGAAGACACCCAGTGGTTGAAGTTAACGATAAATTCATTGCAAATAGCATCAATTTAGCTGGTATACATCTAATTACTGGTCCTAATATGGCTGGAAAAAGCACTTTCTTGAGGCAAAACGCTCTCATTGCAGTTTTAGCTCACATGGGGTCATTTGTGCCAGCAGAGAGTGCGCATGTAGGAGTGATTGACAAGATATTCAGCAGGGTTGGCGCAACGGATAATATAACAGCTGGTTATTCTACCTTCATGGTAGAGATGATCGAAACAGCAACGATAGTAAATCAGGCAACGGACCGTTCCTTGGTGATACTTGATGAAATTGGTAGGGGCACAGGGGTGTATGATGGATTATCTATTGCACAGGCGGTGATTGAACATATTCACAATGTAAATAAGTGCCGCGCCATTTTTGCAACTCATTATCATGAATTGACTAAAGTAGGTGAATACTTAGAAAATGTGAAATGTTTTTGTATGAAAATAAAAGAATGGAAAGGAGAAGTCATCTTTTTACATGAAGTAATTGAAGGCATTGCAGATGAGTCATATGGAATACATGTAGCAAAACTTGCTGGTTTTCCTGATTCTGTTTTAAACAGAGCAAGAGAAGTATTTGAGGAGCTAAAGGCTTGAGGAAAGTAACATTATATTACTCCACAATTATGGATTTTAGCAATCTATGGCGCTTTAATTTTAGTCAGCTTTCTGAGTAACTGAATTAACGTAGCATTGATCGATTGCCACATTAGTCAAGATTCCAATTCCACCACCTACAACTGCACCTACAGCTCCTAATGCTAGTTGAGTACCAATTCCAGCAGAAGACCCAATGATTAATGGAGCAAGAAAATATAATGCTAAAGCGCAAGTTATTGCAGCTACACTTATAACAGCCAGCTTTCTCGGACAAAAATTTTCTGGTGCCTCAGCACTAGATATAAATGATGATTTTACTAGATTTTTTCTACTTTCATGATCTAAAAAGCCACTCACTGTTCTCATTATAGGACAGGTAGAGCCGTCACCAGTCAAGTCAATTCTATCTTCCACTATATCATGAAGCTCTTTAACTTGAGCTTTATATTCATCCCAATAGTTTGATAACTCTTGTTGGTCATTGAGAAGATCTGGTTTATTTGAAGTTGTTAACCAGTGTGAGTCATGTTCCAAAATATATCGAATTGTAGCTTTCCCTATATCTATATGCCCTTCAGTAATTGCATACTTTAAAACACCTTCTGCTTTTTTCCTTCCAACATTAAGATCAGCACCAGCTTTTATCAATAATTCTACTATCTTTGGAGAATTATGAAATATAGCAATATCTAAAGGGACCATCTCATTACAATCTTTGATATTTAAGTTTGCTTTGTGTTCTATTAAATAACTTATAAATTTTAAGGTTTTATCAGATTTTTGATCGTCTATGTCTTTATGTCTGTAATATATTCTAATTGCAAAATTCAACGCAGTTTGACCCTTTAACGCACTACCACCAATAATTAAGTTCTGATAGCTTTTTACCTCTTGATTTATTAAGTTAACATCCGCACCGT
The DNA here is from genome assembly GCF_051602725.1 of Wolbachia endosymbiont of Kerria lacca. Taxonomy (NCBI): domain Bacteria; kingdom Pseudomonadati; phylum Pseudomonadota; class Alphaproteobacteria; order Rickettsiales; family Anaplasmataceae; genus Wolbachia; species Wolbachia endosymbiont of Kerria lacca. The sequence goes on along the minus strand of NZ_CP192272.1, from coordinate 322,919 downwards.
TTTCTATTAAAGCCTTAGCTCCTTCGAAATTGCCTTGTGCAGTTTGCAGATGAAGTAAGTAACGACCAAGATGATCAGTTGCATTAGGATTTGCACCTTGTTCAATCAAATACCTTGCAATTTTATCATTAAATTTGTGATCATAAGTTGCAGATTCTAGTGGCTCAGGATTTTGCGATAACTCATCTTTAGCTATTAAGCTGTTAATCTGACAGATTGATTTTACTGACTCTAAATCTCTTCTTTTAACTGCCTTTGTGACTGCAGCGCTAAAGCTTATACCCTTTTCTATTAGATATTCGGCCATTTTGTTATTAGTAGAACACTTTAATAAATTTGTACCGCTTTGGGAATTAACCTCAGTGACAACATCTCGAATAATGGAACTATTTTCCTCAAAAATTGACTTTACTTTTTCTAAATCATTTTTGGTGACAGTATCAACAAGATCTTTTATTACAGCATTCACCCTCTCTTTTTTAGCTAAAATTTCTTTTAATTCTTCAGGGTTTATAAATACACCTCAACACACATAATAAAAAAGTATATCTAAATCAGAATTGCTTGTAAAGGATCTTTAGATATTATCTTGCCCAAAGGTTAATTTATTTTATAATCTTTTTGTATTCTAGAAATTTCAATTAAATGAACTGTTATAAAACTCACGAGTGTAATGAATTAAGGAAGAATGATGTAGAAAAGGAAGTTACTCTCTCTGGGTGGCTGTACCGTAAACGTGACCATGGTAACCTAATCTTTGTTGATTTAAGAGATTTTCATGGGATTACTCAGTTGGTATTCAATAACGATAAAGATTTTTTTGATGAAATTTCGAATTTAAAATCAGAAAGTGTGATTACTGTCACAGGAATAGTCAAAGCTAGAACTGAAGATACGGTAAATAGCTCTATTTCCACAGGAGAAATTGAAGTTATAGTTAGTAATTTACAAGTTGAATCTGAAGTTGAGTTCCACTGTGATGAAGAAATAGCAAAAGAAGAAAGGAGTATATTAGCAAGTATCGCCGGTGAGCAAGAATACCCAGAAAACATGAGATTTAAATATCGTTTTCTTGATTTAAGACGTGAAAAGGTTCGTAATAACATTATTCTACGTTCACAGATCATTTCAGAGCTCAGGAGGCTCATGATAGAGCAAGGATTCTTAGATATTCAAACTCCCATACTTACTGCCTCTTCTCCTGAAGGAGCACGTGATTATTTAGTGCCAAGCAGACTAAATCCTGGTAAATTCTATGCATTACCACAAGCTCCACAGATTTTTAAGCAGTTGCTTATGGTTTCAGGGTTTGATAAATATTTTCAAATTGCACCTTGTTTTCGTGATGAGGACGCAAGGGCTGACCGTTCTCCTGGGGAGTTTTATCAGCTAGATCTTGAAATGTCTTTTGTAACTCAAGAAGATATATTTCAGGTTATTGAATCTACCTTATATAAAGTGTTTGCCAAATTTTCTCGCAAATCAGTTGATAAAGATTTTCCACGTATTACATACAAAGAAGCAATGCTCAAATATGGATCTGATAAGCCAGATCTGCGTAATCCATTATTAATCAGCGATGTTACAGAGATTTTCCGTGATTCAGAGTTCAATATTTTCAAAAGCAATATCGAGCGAGGTATGGTAGTCAGAGCCATCCCTGCTCCTAAAACAGCAGAGGAACCACGCAGTTTTTTTGATAAAAAAATAGAACATGCGCAAAAAGAATTCGGTGCTAAAGGTCTTGGATATATAACGTTTGATAAAGATGGCATCGCAAAAGGGCCAATTGCTAAATTCCTCGATGACAATAGGCTAAATTCCATAAAAGAAATAACGAATGTAAAGCCCGGAGATAGTGTATTTTTTGCTTCTGATAAGGAAAATGAAGCAGCAACAATTGCAGGGAAAGTGCGCACTCTTTTAGGTTCAGAATTGGGATTAATAGATGACGATATCTTCAAATTCTGTTGGATTATTGATTTTCCATATTTTGTATATGACGATAAGAGCAAAAAAATAGATTTCTTTCACAACCCATTCTCTATGCCACATGGTGGCTTGAAAGATTTAGAAGAAAAAGATCCGCTGGATATCCTTGCTTACCAATATGATCTTGTTTGCAATGGAATAGAGCTGTCAAGTGGAGCAATTCGTAATAACAAACTGAATATTATGTACAGAGCTTTTGCCATTGCAGGCTACAGTAAAGAGAAAGTTGATACAAAATTTGGCGCGCTTGTGCGTGCATTCAGGTTTGGAGCGCCACCTCATGGTGGAATAGCGCCAGGGGTTGATAGAATGGTTATGCTACTTGCAGATGAGCCGAATATTCGTGAAGTAATCTGTTTTCCTATGAATCAGCAAGGAGAAGATGTTCTAATGGGCGCTCCTTCTAAAGTAGATGATAAGCATTTACGTGAGTTGTCTTTAAAGGTTGTTGAATAAAGTTGTATATAACTTGAGTTTAGGTGGGGAAAAAACAAGAATATTGAATTCTGTTAAAGTAGTGCTAGGCCCTAGCACTACTTTATAGTTTTAGGATATCAAAAAGTTTGGTCTAGCGGGACTTGGCCCTCTATTCCGTTTACTTCTCCTTGAGAGGTGTAATTCCAATAAGTATAGTTTTTACCCGCATCCTTCCAATCTTTAGGTAACTCAGGCTCCGATCTTCCTCTCCAATCAGCAACCCATAATGGGTAGTGAGAAAAATTATGTTCTTCTTGTGTATAGTAATCATTCCACGTTTTTGGTGAAGCATATACAATTGGACTGTATCCTTTTTCATTCAATTGAGTCAATAAAGAATGAAGTTTTTCGGCTCTCTGTGTGTTAGTGTGTTTTGTAGGATCATCACATTTTGTTGTTCTTCCTTCGCAAATACCAGTTGTAGCACTAACAGCTAACTTATTTGTACCTGGCTCAAAATTAGCTTTTTTAAGTTCGTTAACTATGTTATTCAACTGACCTTCAGGTGTTGAGGTCATCCTAAATACGTGATATGCCCCAGCTTGCACATTATTATCTTTCATACTTTGAAAATTTTGTCCAAATTTAGTGTCTTGAAAAGTTTCTCCCTCAGTTGCTTTGGCAAATGCAAACCTTACCTCATCCTTTGCAACTTTCAACCAATCAATCTCTCCATTCCAATGAGATACGTCTATACCTTTTTCACTCATACTAACCTCATAATTACAATAAATGTTGAATATAGAATATAATAGTGAAAATTTAATGAATATCTTGTGAGCATATTGTAAACAATTTTATACTAAAACAGTTACAAAGTTCTAAACTACAATCTATAGACAAAAATACTTGTTATTAGTAAGTTAAATTATAGTGAGTTAAAAATTATGAGCGATATTCAAAAAGCAATACTATCAAGTATAATCTGCAATATGATTATATGGTATGAAATAACTCTGTTTGGAGTTTTGACGCATATAATAAGTGACGTTTTTTTTTCATCAGAAAGCGACTACATAAAAAAAATCAAATTCCTTGGTAGTTTTGCAATTGGCTTTGGATTTAGACCACTTGGTGCGTTTATTTTTGGTTACATTGGAGATAAGTATGGCAGGAGGAAAATTTTACTGACTTCCGTAATATTAGCTTCGATATCGTCTACTGCAATTGCGGTTATACCTAGCTTTAGAGAAATAGGAATATTTTCTCCTATACTGCTTCTGTTTTGTAGGATAGTACAAGGAATGGCAGCAGGTGGAGAAACAAGTGTTAACTCTGCTTTTTTAATAGAGCATTCAAGCGATAAAAAAAATCTAGGATTCTTAGGGAGCATGAAAGCGTTTAGTGGTGCTCTCGGTTCTATCACATGCTTTGTAATGATAGCTATTTGCAAAAAGTTTACAGGTGAAAATTATGAAATTTGGGGCTGGAGGTTGCCCTTCTATTTCTGCTTCATTATGGGCATAATAGGCTTTTTAACAAGATATATAATGGAAGAGAGCTTAGCATATAAAATTCATGATCAAAATAGAAGCTTATCTGATTCTCCATTTTTAGAATTAATCAAAACCTACAAAAAAGCATTTATATTAGCAATTGGGCTTGGTATCGCTCAAAATGCAATCGTTTATTCGGTAATAATGTTTTATAACATATCTGTAAAAGCGCTTACTCTGTCAGGTATTGATATTAAAAATGTAGTAAGGATTATAGTTGAAATTACATTTGGAACGTCCGCAGTGCTATTTGCAATACTGTCTGATAAAGTTGGAAGAAAAAATGTAATGATTCCTACATTAGTAGCTCTAGCTTGCGCCGGTTTGCCGGTACTTTCGCTATTATCAAATGATAACCACTATATTGTCACGCTCTCTTTTCTGTTGATAAGTGTGCCGATAGGTGCATCTTTTGGAATATATAATTCTCTTGCCTGCGAGTTATTTCCAACAAAAGTTAGGTGCACCGGCTTTAGCCTCGCACATAACATATCTGCAGGTATTTTTGGCGGCCTTTCTCCATCGATATGCATGTGGCTTATAGAAAAAACCGAAACAAAACTTGCCGCAGGGATTTACCTTACTGTTTGTGCATTGATTAGCCTAATATCTGTACTTCAAATTAAAGCCAAAGACAAAAAAATTGATTGGTGAAATCGCTTTAGTCAAAAGATAGCGCTTCAATAGATTTTTCGATATGTTTAGGGACAGGAGCAGTAATAGTGACTTCTTTATTATTTGGCAATTTTAAAGACAAAGAATATGAATGTAGGTGAATCTGATTTGCTACTCCATCAATAAAAGCTTTTTTACCGCCATATTTACCGTCACCAAGAATAGGACAATTTATATGAGCTAAATGTGCACGTAATTGATGAGTTCTGCCAGTAATTGGTTGTAATTTTAAATAAGCAACATTATGTTTTAACCTTGCTATAATTAAAAAATGCGTAGTGGCATTTTGAGGTGAATCTTCATCAACGACTACTTTTTCTTGCCCTGAAATATATTTTTTCACCAACGGATAGTCTATTGTTCCATTATCTTTGCTCGGTATACCAAAAGTTAATGCTAGGTAAGTTTTTTTTATCCTCCGTCCTTTAAATTCTTCCATAAGGTATTTGGCAACGCTGGCATTGCGTGCGAATATTATTACTCCGCTTGTATCCCTATCCAGCCTGTGAACAATTTTAAATATTTCTCTCTCTCTTATTTGGTCAAGTAAATCACTAATGCTAATTTTTACCTTTATGCCGCCTTGAACAATGACCCCTGCGGGTTTGTTTATAGCTAGTATATATTCGTCTTCATATAATATGTTCTCTCTTAGTAGATTCACTAACTTTTCATTATATTTGCAGTCAGAATTAGTGTTCTCAATATAGTCTAAGTATCTTATCATTATAGTTTGCCCAGAGCTTACCCTATCGCTGGATTTTGCCGTGCAATTATCAACCTTGATTAATCCTTTCCTTAAAGACTTCTCAATTGCAGATTGTTTCAAATTGGGAAAAATTCTTCTAATGTACCTATCGAGCCTAACATTATTGTCTTCTACTAATATGGTTTTGATACCTTCTGACATCTTACTTATAAAAATTTTATTGTGTAAACTAAAATCTAACATACCTAATGTACTTCTCAGTTTCAGCTACTTGCATCGAGTGCTACGTGCTGGAATTTAGAGGATTATTTAACTATTTATAACGGCTTCATATTTTCCTACAGCTGAGTAAAGTGGTAACAATGATAGTTTCTCGATCATAGAGAGGTGAGTATTAGGCTCTTTAGTACTAGGGCCTTGACACGCTTCAGTGTTAGGCCCTAACTTCATACACTCAATGCCGTTAGCTAAAGATGTTACTCTTCTTACATTAACATTTTTAGTGCGATATGACCACCTGCAAGGACTATGTAATATTTGTTCTTTTACTCCATCCATTTCAGCTGAACACGCTTTAGTGTTAGTCTCTAACTGCACACATTTAATGTGGTCAGTTATAAATGCTACTCCTTTTTCATTAAGTTTAGCGTTATACTGTAATTGTTCAATTTGATTAGCTTGATCTCTTATCATACGTTCAAAGCTGATAGATAGATTATGTGATTCTATTTCTCTCAACATATGTGATTCTATGTGTTGCACTGTCATTAATTTTTTGTTTCTGAGTATACTTGATTCTAAGTTAAGCCGCGTAAGTATATCTAGTGCTCTTTGTTCTGCTTCCACTAGAAGATTACTTATGCCTTGATGTTCAGCTAAATCTCTTACAGTTTCACCACAGTGATCAGGCAATAAAGTACTTGCGCCATAACATAGTAAAGTCATTACTACTATCCAGTGTCTATGTTCGAAAGCATAAGCTAAAGGAGATTGCCCTGAGCTATTCTGTGCATTAACATTTGCTCCATATAAAATTAAGGTCCTTACTACTTCCGCATGGCCACCTTTGGCAGCTTTATGTAAAGCAGTTGATTCTAAATCGTCACGTGCATTAGCATTTATTCCAGATTCTAATAGAGCATGTACCATTAGTGTATCACCATGTCCGGCAGCACAACGTAAAAACTCAGCTACCATCAATTTCATCACATCCTTCCATATTCCAAGTTGTGTTATAGTAGTTACTGCTTCTAGATAATTATATGGACAAATAGAAAGTAATATTTTCTGTGGATCATTTGTCTCAATACTTGCTCCATGGGCTATTAGATAATTCATTACTTTTCTATTGCCTTTTGCGGCAGCACAATTAAAAGGAGTCCATCCCCATGCATCCTTATGGTTAACATTTGCTTCATAGTTTATTAAGAGCTCTACTGCTTCCACATTATCATTCGTAGCAGCAATATGTAAGGGAGATCGCCCAATTAACTTATCCTCTATATCAACACTTGCTCTATATCGTGATGTGGCCTGTAATAGGATCTCTAATATTAATGTATTATTCTTTGCAGCAGCCCAATATAAAGGACTCCATCCAAATACATCTACTACCTCAATATTTTCAACAATATTCTTATCATTTTTTATTATACAATTCACCATTGCTTCATCAACATTTGCAACAGCAATATGTAAAGGAGTAAGTTTAAGCGCTCCATTCTTCTTAACATCTGCTCCATTCTCCATTAAGTACTTTGCTACTTCTTCATGGCCATTATCGGCAGCCTTATATAAAGCAGTCAATCTCGCTAGATCCTCTGCATTAACATCTGCATTATTTTTTACTAAGATTTTTGTTATTTCTATATCGCCATTTACAGCTGGCTGATATAAAGTAGTTCGTTGAGATGAATCCAAATGATTAACATTTGCCCCTTTTTCTATTAGCTTGCGTGCTACTTCTGTGTTCCTATCTTCAACAGCCCAATGTAAAGCAGTCCATTCGGAAAACGGACTTGGTGCATTAATATCGATTCCTTTTACTTTAAGCATAGCATTTATTAAATTGTTCAGCTTAAAATCAATAGCTAAATACAATAACGTGTATGAAAAGCGTTCATGCAAACAATCTACTTTAAACCAATGATTTACATCAAACTTATTTTTCTCCCACTCTCTATACACATTTTTACTTGCTCTCTTTAGTGCCTTTAGTGTCTCTAATATCTTTCCTACATCTAGCATCACTGGTACCTTTTCTGAGATCTTTCGTGCATTTAGCACATCCTCTAGCGCCACTGCTTTTGATTCTTCTGATGTCTCTTGTACACCTAACCTTTTTAGCATTCTTTTTACCATCTGTTGAGCATTTGATACCCTTGACTCCTTTAGTATCTTTTTTGCTTCTTCTTTTGTCTGCGGTACATTTACCACCTTTAGTCTCTTTTTTAATGGCTCTTGTGTCTCTTGTACTCTTGGAATCTTGCTTGGTACTTCTAATCCATGCGATATCTCTTCTAACATTCTTAATATTTCTGCTTGCCCTAGTATCTTTACTTCCTTTAATAGCTCTTTTATTCTTTCAATTACATTGTCTTCACTTAAATTTACCTCTTGATCAATTACACCTAATATTATGTTCCACTGTTCGTATGTCATTACCATGGCTTTACCTCATACTATAGAGTATTTTTTGATGCTATATATTATGGTAGAATAGTCAACGCATTTTCCATAGCGTAACTTGAGAGTCTAAAAGGACTGTTATTAACTTACAGAAAACCAAGCTTGCCTGAAATCACTTAATTGATTATAATCATAGCTTTTAAGGCAGTAAAATGACAGCTTTTTTTCCTTTGGTTATTTTTTTAATCTTATACCTTGGAAGTGGTGTCTATTTTTTCTTTATTGGAATTGATAATCCGCTTCGCCAAGTTTCACCGGTAATTTGCCTACTACCGGCGCTATTTTTTGCTGTTGCATGCAGTGCAGGTAAAATTCAACGTCACATCGATACTGTCATCGAGGGTATGGGCGATAAAAACACCCTTACTATGTGTTTAACTTTTCTATTTTCTGGAGCATTTTCTGTGGTGACTCAATCAATTGGTAGTGCAGATACTGTTGCTGATTTAATTCTCAAATTCCTTCCAGCAAGATTACTACTGCCTGGAGTATTTTTGGCTTCCGCTTTTATATCAACTGCAATTGGTACGTCTATGGGAGTTGTTGTATTAATGGTACCAATAGCTGTTAACTTAGCAAAAAATGGGGCTTTTGGTCTTGAAATAGGAACTGCAACTGTAGTTGGAGGTGCCGTATTTGGTGATAATCTTTCAATGATATCTGACACTACTATTGCATCTGTTTCTTCACAGGGGGCCACGATAAAGGATAAACTTAAAGTGAATTCTAAAGTAGCATTTGTTGCCAGCATTATAACGCTTGTCTATCTGGCAATTATGGCAGATAGTACAAAAATTATTCCTACATCAAATTTAGATTATTTATCAGTAATAAAGATTATTCCTTATATTTCTTTAATAATCATGGGGTTATTTGAAGTTACTACTTTAGTAACAATAACTATAAATATAATTGTTGCTAGTGTATTAGGGATGGCTTTTTTTGACTATACTATCATTCAACTCTCTCATGACATATATGACGGTTTCAAAAAAGTAAACGAGATAGTGATATTTGCTCTATTTATTGGCGGATTGAGTCATATAATGTACAAGCAGGGTCAAAAGGCATTACACAAACTTATCGATGAAAGCAATATCACAAAAACTAAAGCTGAATTTGTAATAGCGGGCATAGCATCTATGTTTACTGTTTTAGTTGCTAATAATACCATTGCTATTTTATTAAGTGGCGATATTGCAAAAAGGCTCGCGCAAAAGCATAATATTCCGTCATACCGTAGTGCATACTTGTTAGACATTTTTGCTTGCGTTACAAAAGGCATTTTGCCTTATGGTTCCCAGCTGCTGCTAGCAGGTAGCATTGCTTCTGTCTCACCTATTTCTTTGTTAACACAAGTTTATTACTGCTTTATTTTAGCAGCAGTTACAGTAGGTGAAATAATCATCAATGGCAGACGTTGCGCAGCTACAACGGTTCTGTCGCATCTATAAATCCTGGTATGTAACATTTGTAGGAAAGTAGAAAAGAAGTGATATGATCATCTAAAAAAAAAGCAAAGATGTTTCGTATTAGTTCAAAATTATTGCCATATTTCAAAGGATTTAGCTTTTCAGCAGAGATAATAATGTTATCTGTATATATGAAATGTAGATTCTCTTTGAGCTATCGAGATTTGGAAGAAATGCTGAGTATAAGGGGAGCAAAAATTGATCATGCTACGTTACAAAGGTGGGTTATCAGATTTGTGCCACTGATAGATGAAGCGGTAAGGAAAAGGAAGAAGCAGCTTGGCAGTAGCTGGAGAATGGACGAGATCTACGTTAAATTAAACGGCAAATGGGTTTATCTATACAGAGCACTATTGGTAATACTGTAGACTTTCTGTTGTGTGCTCGTAGAGACAAGTCTGCGGCACTTGCGTTCTTTCGTAAAGCCTTTAGAGAGAATAACCTTCCTGAGAAAGTAGTAATTGATAAAAGCGGCAGTAATACTGCTGCTCTTGATGATTTGAATACAGAAATTTCTGAAGATTGTAGAATCATGGTTTTTCAAATAAAATATCTAAATAATATTGTCGAACAAGATCATAGATTTATCAAAAAACGAATAAAGCCAATGCTTGGTTTTAAGAGCTTCCACTCCGCAAAGATTACCATTACCGGCATAGAAAATATTCGTATGATTCAAAAAAGACAAATTATCGGGGCTAATGATAATGTTTCTACTTTTGAGAATTTTGCTATGCTAATTGCTCTATAACTCCCATAATCCCAGTTTAACGATCTTCTTGTACCACAATTTATAGATGCGACAGAACCGCTACAACTTAATGTACGAAGATTTCTCTTCATATTACATTTTTGTGCCCATAAGAAACGAGTTGCCATTTTCATCAGCTACTTGGATAATAGATATATTCACAAAATTGTTCCATTTTTCTCAATAGATTGTGGTTTTCTTTTCCCCTTATTAGCAGAGCATAAAACTTAGCTTTTTAATAAATCTCATTTTAACTCCAATACACTAACTATGAAACAATCTATATTGCCATCAAAAACGGAATTTATATTGCCAACTTCATGTCCAGTCCTTAAATCCTTTACCATTTGATATGGATGCATAACATACGATCTGATCTGACTGCCCCAACCTATATCGCATTTCTTGCCATATTCTTCGGCCATTTTCTGTTCTTTTTTTTCCAATTCAATTTGATATAAACGTCCTTTAAGTAGTTTAAGTGCTTCATCTTTATTTTTATGTTGAGAACGACCATTTTGGCATTGAGCTACAACGCCTGTTGGAATATGCGTAATACGTACCGCGCTTTCAGTCTTATTGACATGCTGACCACCTGCTCCAGAAGCACGGTAAGTGTCGATCTTTAAATCCTTTTCATCCACAACAATATCTATTGAATCTTCAATCACTGGAGTTACTCCTACACTTGCAAAACTGGTATGACGTTTACCATTTGCATCAAATGGTGATATTCTAACCAATCTATGAACTCCACTTTCGCTTTTTGCCCACCCGTAAGCTTTTTCTCCGATGATCTTTATTGTTGTAGATTTTATACCAACTGCATCACCATCTAATTTTTCTACAACTTCAACTTTAAAATTGTGATAAATTTCTGCCCATCTTGTATACATGCGCATGAGCATCTCAGTCCAATCATTGCTCTCTGTTCCACCGGCTCCTGAGTGGATTTCTAAAAAGCAGTTATTGTTATCTGCTTCACCAGTAAATAAGGATTCTGTCTCTTTAAGTTTGATTAATTTCTCTAGCTTTACTAACTCACCTTTAACTTCAGAAAAAAATTCTTCATCATTCTCATCAATAGCAGATTTCATCAAGCTGATAGAATCGTTGTAATCGCTTTCTAGCTTTGAAAACGATTCTATTTCATGCTTAATTTTAGAGCGTTCTTTTAAAATCTCTTGTGCTTTTTGATTATCTTGCCACAGATTATCATTCGACGCTTGAGAATCCAGCTCTTCAAGACGCAACTTCAATTTTTCTATGTCAAAGACACCTCTTGATAAGAGAAATATTTTTATTTAAGCCTTGAAAGTATTCAAGGATTTCTGGATGGGTTTTCATTATACTTTAGACTTTAATATATTTATTATCACTAACAATAACAGCAAACAAAATAGAAATTTAACCATATAATAGTTAATTCAAAATAATTTTATTATACTTGAATGTTCAATAAAATCAAGTGTGTATATTTATTAAAAAAATAAGGTAAAGTAATGAATATTAAAACAAGTTCTCATTATGGTTTAGACAAAAAGGCTATTGATGATTTAATAGAGTCTCTCGATAATCAAGAATTAGAGAATGTTCGTAATATTGTAAAAACGATAGATAGCGTTCAGTTAGCTTATTTTTTATCTACTTCGATCAATGATCACAGGGAGAAATTAGTTAATATCCTCGATCAACATTTGTTAAGTGATGCCTTAGTACATGTAGTACCAGATTTACAAGTAGAGATCATAGAAATATTGGGAATAGAAAATACAGCAAAGTTACTAATGCTTCTTGATATAGAAGACATAGTAGCTATAGTGAAAGATTTAGATAGAAAGTCTATAGAAAATATACTTAACTACTTACCCAATGCAACTCAAAAATTAGTAGAGGAATTGTTATCATACCCAGAAGAAAGTGCAGGAAGGTTGATACATAAAAATATGGTTATAGCTCCATATTATTGGACGATAAATCAGCTAATGGAATTCTTGCGCAACTATAAAAAAATACCAGAAACATTTTATCAAATTTTCATCATTAACTCAAAATTAGAACCCATAGGCATTTTCAACTTAAATAAGGTAATATCTCACTCAGGAGAAACAATAATAAAAGAGATAATGAGTCAAGATATAAAAATAATTAAAACTGGAATGGACCAAGAAGAAGTAGCAAGAATATTTAAAGATTACTCTCTATTATCAGCTCCAGTAGTAAATAAGAATGGTAAAATTATAGGTGTAATCCTTATTGAAGATGTAATCAAAATTGTTCAACAAGAAGCAGAAGAGGATGTGCTTAAAATAAGCGGTGTATCTTCTAAATCTGATATAAATGCCCCTATACATAAAACTATAATTAAAAGACTACCTTGGTTACTGTTTAACCTCTTAGCTGCAACAATATGTTCTATAGTAGTTGGCTTTTTCGATAACGTAATACAAAGTTTTATAGTACTGCCAATAATTATGCCAATCATTGCATCGATGAGCGGAAATGCAGGATCCCAAACAGTAACACTAACTATCCGGGCAATCGCAACAAAATATCTAACTGAGCAAAATGCAAAAAGAATACTGATGAAAGAATTTTTAATAGGTCTTATAAATGGAGTGATTTTATCTACAATTTCGCTCGTAGTATTAGCAATAAGGTTCCATAGTTTAAAAGTAGAGATCATTTTCGTAGTTTCCATGATTGCAATGTCGATCATTGCAACATTTATCGGCACTTTTATTCCTATAATGCTTCATCGTTTAAGATCCGATCCTGCTGTTTCGTCTTCAATCTTAACATCAGCAACAACTGATATTCTCTCAGCTCTTATATTTTTTGGTCTAGCCACGATCTTTTTATTAAATAGCTGAATCTTGCTATATAAAAATTGCTTTACAAGCTTTAACTGCCACGTTATCATTACTCACAGGTGCATTGAAGAAGAAAAATAACAGTCGATAAAGAAGTAAAAGTACATGAAACTGAGCTGCTTTAGTTTTAAAATAAAAACTAAAATAAGATGCTAAAGTATGCAAAAAAATTCTTGCTTTGCTAGATCTTTTTAGCTACAATGCAGTCTAACGTAATGAAAACATGAGGTGTGAGTCAGATGCATTGTATTATGTATATCACTCAGAAAGCAATTCTCGATTTTTTAAGAATATATCTAATTTAGTCAGAAGTCAAAAGAAAAGCACACTGTTACTCAGCAATTAAAGTTACCTAGGATTACCGTAAGGTTTCTACAGTAAATTTGTAGAGCAGTTTAGTACAGCTGTATAAGAATCAAATGAATTAGATATTAAAACCAATCTTCAGAAAAGAGATTTACGGTAAAATAATCAAGTATGAATATTAAAATATAGGGGGTTTTATGTTAGGTAAAGGAAATAAAGGAGAACAAGTAGCAGATAATCAAATGGATTATGTAGATGCTGGATCAGCAATAGTTGATTATGAAAATATATTATCTAGTGAAGAACTTCAGTGTGGACGAAGTCAGGAGAGCCCTAGAGTAACAAGATCTTCATCTATAGGCAGCAGTAGTACATCGACTGATGATGAAGAAATGTTTAGCTGTATAAGCATTACAAGTGATGAAATAGTGAAAAAAGCAACTTTTTTTGTTAAGACTTTTGTTAAAGAATTCGAGGAAAAACTATCTGAATGTTCTAAAGAAGCAAAACCAGGTTCAAAAGTACGTAAAACAGGTAAAGTAGTAGCTAAGGTTGTATCAACTGTGGGTAATTATATTCCACCAAGTGTGGAGAAAGTAGGTACTTCTCAAGTTATGGAGTGTGTGAGTTTTGTTTCTACAAACCAACATAGGAAAAAAGCAAAAATATTTTCTACAATAGTTGCGCCTTCAGAAGGTAACTTAAGAAAGATTTTAATAGAAGCTGGCTTGGAAATTTTTCAAAGTTTTGAGAAGCAATTCACTAAAATTGTGGATACTAATCAGTTGTCTTGTAATAGGGGGATTGAGAAGTTAGCAATGGATACTGTATCCAGAGTAATAAATTACACTACATCTTGCAACGAGAAAGGAGAATTTCCCAATCTTCACATAACTAAAGGTGTTATTTTAGGTAAATCAAAAAGAAAGTACCCGTTTACTACACGTACTGGACATCAAGTAAAAGATAAACAAAGTGGTGAAATGTTGATGACTTCAGAGTTATATGAAAAGGTGGGAATAGAGAAAGCAGAGGGTGAGATTATTAAGTATTATCAATTGAAGGAGCATGACTTTGCTGAAAAATACGGCTATCGACTTCCCTTTACGTGGGAATTAGAAAATTGGGAAGAGTTAGAACAAAAATATGTACTTAGTGCAACATCTAAAAAAAGAGAGTATGTGCGTATTTTAGATGAGGAAAAAAAGAAAGGATTGGCTAGTAGTATATTAAAAGAGATCAATGAAAACGATTCAGCAAAAAAAAGGATATACAAGAACTGCGTGAAGAAATCAGAAATTTACGAATACTTCATGAAAAAGAAGGTAAAAATACATTTTCCTTTAATTTGGGCTATTTACCAAAATTCTTTATAAAAAGAGAAGTGATGTTAGACGAATTAAAAAAGAAGTTAGATAGTAAAAATCAAGAAGTAGAACTGTCACGAATGGTCTTGATTAATGGAGAATATGGAACAGGAAAAAGTGAATTAGCTAGAAGCGACGCATATAGTAAGGAGAGTAATATTTGGACAAAAGTTATATGGATAAATGCTAAAACATATGACACTCTTTTCAATTCATTTCGTAATTTAGCTAAAGAATTAGAAATTCCTACAGAAAATGATAATGATATGGATTTTAATGTTGTTCGAGATTGAGAAATAGAATCTATTGTCCAGGATGTATACCAGTATTTTCGAGACGTAAAAAGTCTTTTCATCTTTGATAACACCAGTAAGTATAAGGAGATCGAAAAATTTTTACCATCCTATTTTCCTAATTTGTTTTTTCATGGAGAAAAGCCTTACGTTTTAATTACTTCTCGTAGCAAGAATTGGGAAAAAGAAATAGAAAAGACACAGTTGAATGATGGATTTTCTCTAGGAGAAGCTATAACATTTATTGAAAGGGCCTTAGGGATGAAAGATAAATTAGAGAATCGCTATCTAGTAGAGTTAGCAGAAGCGTTGAATTATCTACCATTAGCTTTGGTGCAAGGAGCAGCATATATAAAACAAGAAAAGATTAGTATTAGCGAATATCTAAAACGCTATAATGAAGCAATACAAAAATCAAATCCTGATCTTTTGGAAGCATTAGGTATCACCAAAGAATTATTTACAACTTTGAAGCTTAACCTTAATAAAATAAGAAGAGAAAAAAATGTTGGGCAGCAATCGCATGATATTGTATCATATATGGCTTACTTGGATCCCAATCAAATTGATATAGAAGAAATTTTCCTCCAGAAGAAATCAGAAAAAGGTAAGCAAAAAGTTTTGGATGCTCTTAATCTACTCAATAAGTTTTCAGTGATTGAGCTAGAGGAGTCAATAGCAAGAGTTCATAAAGGGATACAAAAAACAGTAAGAGTAGAGAAAGAACGAACAGGAATAGAAGAAGAAACTTTAAGAGAAATGATGACATCATTTTGCCTTACGAATCCAAATCACGTTAAGTCTGTTTGGAGTCATGCAAGTAAATATAGTAGATTAGTTAATGAATTTATTGATTCTATTTATGATGGAGGTACTATCTTACATTTGCTAGCCAAAGATGGTAATGAAAAGGTTATTAAGCTGATATTAGAGAAAATATATCCTGATAAATTAAGTAAAGTTATTAATGCTATTGATGAAAAGAATTTTACTTCTTTAGATTATGCTATCATACATGGTCACTTAGGTACTGTTCAGCATCTTGTAAGGAAAGGGGGTGATGTAAATCTAAATAACACAAAAGGTATGAATCCTTTGCACTTTGCTGCCGTATATGGTCACTTAGATATTGCTAAATACCTTGTAGCGCAAGGGGCTATAATAAAATCATTAAACAAAGATAGTATGTGTCCTTTGCACTTTGCTGCTATATATGGTCACTTAGATATTATTAAATACCTTGTAGAGGAAGGAGCTAGTATAAATATAAAGGATAAAAATAACATGCGTCCTTTGCACTTTGCTGCTATATATGGTAGATTGGATATTGTGAAATATCTTGTAGAGAAAAGAGCTAATATAAATCTACGTAGCAAAGAAGGTGAGAGTCCTTTGCACTTTGCTGTTATGCATGGTCAGTTAGATATTGTTGAATACCTTATAGAGAAAGGAGCTAGTATAGATAGACAAGATGAAAAAAATATGAGTCCTTTGGACTATGTTATTGTATATTCTAACTCAGAAGAAATTATTTATTATCTTGAAGATATGCACTTAGCTCCAGACTTAAAAACACAATCACATAAAAGAAACCTAGAGACATTTGATGAACATACACTACCTAAAAAAAGAAAATTAAAAAATATAAGTGAAGCATTGCAATTTGAAGATAAAAGCACAGTTCACTTAACTCATAGGTCACCTATATCTTCATTTAACAGCGTCTCTGTACAACCTGCAAACAAGGACTTAAGACTATAATTTTACAGTAAGCTATTTAATTTTATGAGGGGAATTTCAAAAAAACAGAGAAATAAAGTAATAAATTGATATAAATTCGCGTAGAACAAGTGGTAGACCATACGATTCCAAAGAAAACACTTCTCACAGCCCTTGATTTTGGCTGCTGAAAGTAGATATATCGTTTAAATTCTTAACAAAAAGATATACTAAATTAGTAATAATTTATTTAGGAATAGTAAAGAAAAGTCAAGCAAACTTTTAGAGATAATTTATGCCACAACTAGAAGAAACGAAATCAACAGAACTTTTGGATGCTGTTAGAACACTAAATATGAAGGAAATTGTGAGATTGATAGAAGCTGGAGCAGATATTAATGCAAAAGATAAGAATGAACGAACTCCTTTGCATGCTGCTGCTGAACATTCCTCTACAAAGGCAGTAAAAGTTCTAATAGAAGCTGGAGCAGATATTAATGCAAAAGATAAGAATGAACGAACTCCTTTGCATATAGCTGCTGTAAAGGGTTATACAGAGATAGTAAAAGTTCTAATAGACTTAGGAGCAGATATTAATGCAAAAGATAAGAATAAAAAAACTCCTTTGCATCGGGCTACTGAAATAGGCTTTACAGATATTTGTGAGGTTATACTAAATCACATAGCAAGACTAGAAGTTGCTGGCTTATATGTAAGTGAGGAAAATTTACAAAAGAAAAATGAATTTATAACCACTTCAACCGAGAGGTATAACAATTATTTACAGCATCTTAAAAATTGTGAAGAAGAAGTTAAAAAGATTAAAGAAAGAAATAAGTCACTATATGACTTTTTGAGGGAAAATGACGTTAATAAAATGGCTGGCATATGGGAGCAAAATGAAAACGTACGTAATGAATTTGATAATGAAGAGAATTTAAAAAAGCTATATCCAGAATATGCACATATTTTAATTAATAAGGCTGATGAAGTAAAAAAAGAAATTTTCCTGCACAATAATAAACCATTGGTGGATTTTCTATCAACACATTATAGATATGATTTTCAAAAGGCGAAATTCTTTGGCATGGAGAGATTTTTTGAGGTGCACAAAAATGACTTTAAAGAAGAAAGAGTAGGAGTCCGAAATAATACACTATTTTACTTTGTAGACTTTAATGTTGAAAAGAGGTACGCTCCTAAACTAAAATTACAGGCGTTTGTAGAGACAATTGGAAACGAGGGTGTAAACAGCAATCTTCATCACCCAAACACTGAACAAACTCAAGGAGCTAGTCAGTCTCTTAATTAAAGAGGGATACATGGAAACCTGCTGCAAAAACAAAAAGAGGTGTTTCTCACTTGTATAAAGTATTTTTAAACGTGATTTTTTAATATCATAATTACTATGAAAACTGGGGCTTTCCTTTTGCAGCAGTTCTTGAGTTCCAGCAACAGACCAATCCATCCCAAAACGAACTCTTCTCTCACTAGCCGGTTTTAGTTGTTGGGAATGGTTGTTTTATTTAAATTTTTAGTAATATATACTATTAAGTCAGTATTAATTCGTTAAGAACTTTCATTAAAGATTATCAAAAAAACTTCTAAATAGGGATTGACAAGTTTTAGAGATGGAGTATTTTATGAAAAGTATATTGAGCTATTAATTTTTTATGTACAATAAATATGATAGTGAAAATATTTTTCTTTATATTATGAGGTAGCTGTTTTATTCAGAAAAAGATTTTTTTCTTACTTTGAAATTGAGTTGTTTTTATGGAGGGTTAAATGATTAATGAATTATTTGCTACTGTACGTAGTGGAGATGCCAATCAAGTTGCGGATCTTATCAATAAAGGGGCTGATGTTAATGCCAGGGGCAATAATGGCAATACCCCTCTGCACTTAGCTGCTCTTGCAGATGAATTACAGGTAGCAGAAAAGCTTATAGAGGGAGGGGCTGATGTTAATGCTAAGAACAATCACGATGCTACTCCTCTGCACTGGGCTGCTCTTAACCAGCGCTGCAGTATAGTAGAAAAGCTTATAGAGAAAGGGGCTAATGTTAATGAGCAGAATAAATACAATAATACCCCTCTGCACTATGCTGCAGGTTATGGTAGCTTAAGTGTAATAGAAAAGCTTATAGAGGAAGGGGCTGATGTTAATGCTAAGAACAATAATGGCAGTACTCCTTTGCACTTGGCTACTAAAAATGATCACTTAGATGTATTAGAAAAGCTCATAGAGAAAGGAGCTAATATTAATGAAAGAAACAAATATGGTAATACCCCTTTACACTGGGCTGCAAGTTATGGTAGGTTAGATGTAGTAAAAGAGCTTATAAACAAAGGAGCTGATATTGATGCTAAGAACAATAATGGCAATACTCCTTTGCATTTGGCTGTTAAAAGCAGTCATTTAGAAGTAGCTAAATTTCTTATAAGTAAACATGCTGACGTTAACGCTAAAAATAAAGATAGTTGGACATCTTTGCACTTTGCAGCTGCTTATGGTAATTTAAATATAGTTAAGCTCATTCTTGATAAAAGTGATTATGTTGATGCTAGAGGAGCTTTAGCCATGGCAAATACGCTTAATGAAGAAAACAGCTTAGAAATACGAAACCTTCTAGAGGAAAGAATAAGGAAAAATGAAGAAACTACACAACATTTTATAAGACATAGGCGTCATCGATACTCACAAGAGGAAGGCAGTTCTCTATCAATAGGTGTCCATAATCGCCGTAGTATTGTAAAAGAAGATGAAAATTCATTGCAAAATGATAAAATAGGAGTTACAAGCGGAGCAAGCAAGCCATCTTCATGGATCAATATTTTTGCTTACACTACAGTAGATACTGTTAAAGGTGTTTTTCAGTTTATTTCTTCTCCTTTTAAGGCAGCTATAAGTATGGAACCTTCTAAAGCTATTACAGTTCAAGGTATTGATAACAACGGTGTACTTCTTTTATTAGATGTATTTATAAGGAAAATCACAGGTCATAAGTATATTTCCACAGTAGTTCAGTCTATATCACCATTAGAAGCACAGGGCTATGCATTAAATATTATAGAGGAATTTGAGAAAGTAGTAGAACAAGCTGCATTAAAAAGTGGGGTATCAATGCATCGGTTAAATATTGATTGTGTAGAAATGCAGAAAGAGGTTACTGCAAAAATCACGGGTGGTAAGTTTAATGAGATTTCAGGATTTTTAAACTCATATGTAGAGCAAGCATGCCACGATAGAGAAACAGGTAAGTTAAGTCCAAAGAAGTTTAACAAATTTATGGTTGTATTTAATAAGGAACTAGATTTAATAGTAAATCAATCAATAGAGCAGATATTACACAATAGAGATAGTACATTAGAAGTTGAAGAACAGCAAATAAACTTAGAGCCTCAAAGTTATTTAAGTAATACTTCTGTTCAAGGTCATTTAATTCAGGATAGAGGTTTAATAAATCAAGGTAAGGCTTAATTTGTATTAAACAAGACTTGATCTGACACTTTAAAAAAGTAAGTTATAAAATAATAAAAGAAAGGAGTGTTAGATATGAGTACGATACAAACAAAAATACTAAAACCAAAGTTAGGGTTATTAGAACTAGCAAAGCAATTAGGTAACGTATCACAAGCGTGTAAGGTGATGGGTTATTCGCGTGATACATTTTATCGATTTAAGGAGTTATATGAAAGTGGGGGAGAAGGAGCATTACATGAAATAAGTAAGAAAAAACCCCTATTAGCAAACAGAGTTTCCGAAGATATAGAAAGGGCAATAATTGGCATAGCTACAGAATTTCCAGCATATGGACAACAAAGAGCTGCAAATGAGCTGAGAAAAAGGGGTGTAATAATTTCCGAAGGTGGCGTAAGATCTGTATGGCTAAGAAATGACATTGAAACGTTCAAAAAAAGACTTAAAGCCCTTGAAGCAAAGGTTGCACAAGACGGCATAATTTTAACTGAAGAGCAACTTGCAGCATTGGAAAAAGTTAAAGAGCAAAGAGAAGCTCACGGTGAAATTGAAACAGAACATTCAGGTTATTTAGGGTCTCAAGATACTTATTACGTAGGCAATATCAAGGGCGTTGGGCGCATTTACCAGCAGACTTTTATTGATACATATTCGAGAGTGGCTTTTGCTAAGCTTTATACAGATAAAACTGCTATTACCGCTGCCGACTTGCTGAATGATAGAGTAATACCATTTTTTGATGTACAAAACGTGCCATTATTGCGCATTTTGACTGATAGAGGTACAGAATATTGTGGTAAACCAGAAAATCACGCTTATCAGCTTTATTTGGGAATTGAAAATATTGATCATTCAAGAACTAAAGCCAATTCACCACAAACTAATGGCATATGCGAAAGGTTTCATAAAACTATGCAAGATGAGTGTTACAATATTATCTTTAGAAAGAAAATCTACAGTTCTTTAGAAGATTTGCAGATAGATGTTGATCATTGGTTACGCTCTTACAATGAGACCAGGCCTCACTCAGGTAAATATTGCTATGGTAAAACGCCTATGCAGACTTTTCTTGATAGCAAACACATTGCTTTTCAGAAAAATATTAGTAACGTTAAACAAGAGACTGATATTAGTTTTCAATTCTTCTGTCAGTTAATTCGTTGCTGTCAGATTAAGTTGTGTCTAGTACACATAATTAGTTTGTTTCCTTTTTTGAGCGACTGCTTCTATCTTTAGGAATTCTGGTTCTATTGCTTTCTTGACATGTCCTGCAATACAATTTCTTGGACTTTTGTTTTCATAGTTTTTAATATTAGGTTTGATATTTGGATGTGTAAGTAATATTTCTATCATGTTTACATTTCCCAACTTTCAAGCAATGTGTAGAGCTGTATTTTTTTCCTTCTTGCCGGTCTTAATTTCCTCCTCTGCACGAGCATAATTTTGAGGTATAAATCCTTCATTAACAGGTTGTGAATTGTCAAGGTATATGCAGCGAAGATATGGACTCCTATCTACTACTTCTCTCTCCTCAAATTCGTAAACTGGATAACCATCATGTTCCTTTGGTCTTCTCTCCATAACAGCTTGCTTGCTTTTAATATTTACATCAATTTTTTTATGCTGTACAAGCAACTTAGCCATAAGCTCTAAATATTGATGTTCCTCGTTATTACTAGTAACAAAAGCTGAAATAATGCACATCAAAGGTGTCATCCCATCCTCAAAAGCGTTAACATTCGCTCCTTCTTTCAATGCTTGTTGAAAATGATTCCAAGCTTCCTCAGGTGTTATTCTTTCACCACTAGCATTTTGAAATTCAATAGCTTTAAACAACTTTTTTGTTGCTTCACTTGTACTAAACATTTTAACCCCCTATCACAATAAACTTGATAAAATTATATATAGAAAAAATTAAAATATCAATTATTAAGCTAATGATCCAGAATATACTCCTTCGTTAAAGGAGACTGAGCATTTTCAAAGATTTCTTGAGTACTTCCGAATTCAACAATCTTGCCATTGCAAAAGAAAACTATGCTGTCAGATAATTTTTTAGCTTGCTTCATCGAATGAGTTACCATAATTATGGTGAACCTCAATTTCAATTCTTGTATAAGATTTTCGATTGCATTGGTTGCCATTGGATCAAGAGCAGAGCATGGTTCATCCATTAATAAAATAGTTGGCTTTACTGCAATTGCACGAGCAATGCATAATCTTTGTTGCTGGCCACCAGATAAATTTAGTGCACTATCTTGCAATCTATCTTTCAACTCTTCCCATAAACCAACCTTAGTTAAACTACTTTCTACTATTTCATCTAATTTTTGCTTATTTTTCACCATGCCATGCAATTTAGGCCCATAAGCAACATTATCATATATTGACTTTGGAAAAGGGTTGGGTTTTTGAAATACCATACCAACTTTTGCTCTGAGCAATACAACATCCATATCACGTGAATATATATTACCCAGCCCATCGATTACCAGCTCACCGGTCGCTTTACATCCAGGTACGTAATCATTCATACGATTAAAACAACGCAAAAATGTCGATTTACCGCACCCAGAAGGTCCGATAAAAGTTGTGACTTTCTTTTTGCAAATATTCAAATTTATATCGAATAAAACTTGTTTAG
This sequence comes from Wolbachia endosymbiont of Kerria lacca, assembly GCF_051602725.1. Taxonomy (NCBI): domain Bacteria; kingdom Pseudomonadati; phylum Pseudomonadota; class Alphaproteobacteria; order Rickettsiales; family Anaplasmataceae; genus Wolbachia; species Wolbachia endosymbiont of Kerria lacca. The sequence goes on along the minus strand of NZ_CP192272.1, from coordinate 299,974 downwards.
AGCCATACCAAAGATTTAAATTTTTAACGAAAGCGTATTTATCGTTCATACTAAATCCTGCATTGAATAAAGTCCTGGAGTTTTATTCTCGCACAACCATATTGCTGCCTGAACCGCCCCTCTAGCAAACGTTGTACGATCAATTGCCTTGTGATTTAATTCTACTCGTTCATCGGAATTGACAAACATGACACTGTGATCTCCTATTACTCCACCTCCACGAGATACTGCAAAGCCTATTCCTCCTTTCCCTCTTATATTTGAATTATTATGTGAATATTGATTGAGCTCAAAATCCACTTTTGCAGCGTTAGCAACTGCTTTACCAAACTCTATAGCTGTTCCAGATGGTGAATCCTTTTTTAAATTGTGATGCATTTCCCAAATTTCAACGTCATACTCATTACCTAAAAGCTTGGCAGCTTCTTTTACCAATTTCAGCAACACATTAACTCCTATACTCATATTTGCTGACCATAATATTGGAACTTTAGCAGCATAGTCTTTTAAATTTAGACCTTCTATTCCAGTTGTGCCACTAACTAGCGGTTTTTTAAATTTCACGGCCGCCTTAAGGCATTCTAGCATACATTCTTTAGTTGTAAAATCTATTACAACATCGGACGATTCAAATACCTCACTAATAGAACTTGTAATTTTGATTCCTAAATTGCAATTATTGCCTACAATAGGCCCAATATCTAAGCCTATATACTCACTGCCCAAGCGAGCAACAGCACCTGCTATTTCCACTTTGGTATTCGTAATTAATTCATTGAGTATTTTCTTACCCATTCTGCCTAAGCAGCCTATTACTCCAACTTTGATTTTCATAAAGCTTTTTCCACTATGTTAGGCTTTTTTTGAAGCTTTGTCATCTTTATAAGCTTAGCATATTTAGCCTTACACTGATAAAACTATAGCTATACATCGATGAATCTATTGAAAATTGATACGAAAAATTGTAATTAGTCAATTTTCTCCTATGGAGAAAACTTATAAAGAAAAAAAGAGCACCAAAGGAGGTGCTCTTTTGTGAAGGGTTTGTTTTAATAACCGTTTCCTACTTTGCTCGGATTAGAGATATAATGTATTTGTGCTTCTGGTTCTCCAGTTATTGAGCGAGGTTGTGCCTTTAACACATTACAAGAGTCCTCCTCTCGTGCATCATGAAAATCATCATCTAATTCCTCTTCTGCATCATAAAACTTCTCTTGTTCATTATCCTCATTATTAACCTCTTGTTGTATTATCTTGTGACTAGCATCAGTATTATGCTCATCTTTTTCTTTATGTGCATTAACTAATAGAGATTTATTACAGTTAGCGTTCTTTGCTTCCAGACTAGTAGTTTCTGAACTTGGCACGCCATTATTTGTTGGCGCTTTAAAACTTTCAATAGAATCTATTACAACAAATGTTGAACCTTTCTTGAAGCCTAAGGACTTTTTCATTTGCCATACATGAAAAAGTTGGAGTTTATCTTTTTGTAGTATATTAATAATTAGAGATACGGAACCATCATCGTTATCTCTTTTACTAAAATTAATATTAAAATCATTTTTATTGCAGTGTATTTTCATACGATATTTACCTTTGTTTCTTGGATGCTTATAATCCTCTAGATTTTGTTGAATATCATCTGCAAGACGTAGTTCTAAGTTTCCGTTAAAAATGTTGATAGTAGAAGATTCTCTTGTTACTGCCAATGGATCAATAGTTGTATTGTCACCCGCTTGTTGTGCCGTAATAGTAGGTGTTATAGATTCAAATGGCTGATTAGATATACTACCCACTTTAATCTCTGTTACATCATTCTCCAATCCTAACATTTTTTTCACATTCTCAATACTGTCTTGAACTAATATTTTATCGCTATCGATATACTTCCCATCTTTGTTCTTCTCTATTATCGATTCTACAATTAAATGTTTAGCAAACTCAGGAGAATTAATACTCCTACCAGTAATGCAATATTCTCCTTTATTACACTTTAGATATACAAGAAACTTAGGATGATATGCGTTCTTGGTTAAACTACTTTTATAATCCTTAATGTTTATACACTCTTCCAAATTTAACCAAAAGTTATTCCCTTCAAATTCAAGCCCACCTACTACTGATGTTTTTTTTGTTTTTAATGGCTTGTAATTTATCTTATTCACTTTAACGAACTCTTTGTTTTTACCTAAGCCTAATACACGTATCATTTCTAATGGATTACTTAATACAGAACCTTCATCAATTTGTTTCTTTACTGAAGTTATTGACACAGACTTCCTCTCACCACCTATATTTTTCTGTGAGCGATAAGGACCAGTAATATGAAAATCTCCACTGTCACATCTTACAAATGCATGAAATTCATCATATTGATATGGATTTTTATATTTCTCTTCAAGGATTGTATAATTTTTATTTATCATAGTTAATAGTAGTTCACCATCGATAACTTCAAGACAAACTTTGGGTCTATCTATCTGCTTTGGCAGTATTAGTTGATTACCATCTAGAGTTTTTGGCAACGTATTATTTTTATTTACATTCTCATCTAAAGGTCTCTTTGGTGATATATTTTTTTGAGCAGCATTTGCTTTACTGCTAAATAACCAATTCCAACCTGATGAAATTTTTCTTGCAATCGATGAAATTCCTGTACGATCAGCAATCCACTTAAAAAATTTTTTTATACTTTCCCACATACTTTACTACTTAAATTAATAATTTAATTATTATATATAAAATTTAATTTGTCAATTTTCCCTATGGAGAAAACTTATAAAGAAAAAGAGCACCAAAGGAGGTGCTCTTTTTAACAGTTTGCTATAGTGACTGTGCATTAAGAGATTGACTAGTATCAGCAGCGTGTTGCTCTACTTCTACATTAGTAGTTTCTGAATTTGGTGTGTTACTATTATTTGCAATAACTTTAGGTGAATTCAATTGTATTTCTATACAACTTTTATTGCTCACATCTAGCAGCCTTTTCATTTCTTCTGGTTTATTATCACCATAAACTTCTTTGCCATCTAGAGTCCCAACTGAATTTATAGATAGACATATCTTGCCATTTTCTATCACCATTTTCGAGTCGTAACGACCTGTGATATATACTTTTCTATTATAATGTGAATCTAAACGAAACTCATCATTAATTACATTACCATGTTTATCTTTATTGGTTGGAAGTGTTACACCTTGCGGTATAACCAACCTTATTTTACCGTCGCTCAATTCTACAAAAGATAACGCCACTATCCTTTCCTTAGGGTCACTTACTAGGTTTGCCTTATTACTAGACCACAAGTTTTTAATGCTGTTCCAGACTGATGCAATTCTTCCTGCAATCGACTGAAAAAAGTTTTTTATTTTTTCTAACATATTTTACTCCTTAAATTAACAATAATTTAATTATTACATAAAAAGTATAATATATCAACTATTTCATAAAAATTTTAGTACTTGCTTGCAATTTTCAATAATTTAATAGCACTGGTGTTGACAACTTCCCCGCCAACACGCTTAGTGACAAAAAATCTAACATAAGGTTTGTTTGTATAAGGGTCTCTCAATATTCTCATTCCTCTGTTATCCACGATCTTATAAGCTTGTTTGAAATCTGCTACTGCAATCATTGTAGGTGGCATATCAGCAGATTGATATACCGGTATTCCCATCAAAGTATCTGGAGTTTCAAGCGATAAACTCGGCTGCCAAAGATACTGACCTGTTTCAGATTTTAGTAGCCTCACGTCCTTTAACGTACTTCTGTTCATCAAAAATGATGCATTTTTAGAGTAATGTTCATTTAGAGAGTAGTACAATATCATTATGGCATCGCTGTCTAGCTTATCAGCTTTAATTTGCTCTATCTTATTATGACCATTTCCATTTTCGTAAGCTAAAATTCCTTTAGGTTGAAAAGTGCCATCACCTTTAATGAAGGCTTCATTCTCCTTCTTACTGAAAGTTTCGGTAACCTTTTCTACAAGCCAATTTTCAACATTGACAAATGCATCATCGAGCAATTTTTGTGATATTTGCGGCTGAGCATAGAGCTCATAAGTTGTGATGGAAATCTTTTGAATTTTAGGTGTACTTGTGTCTTGTGTAAAATCATACTTAGATTTATAGCCACCATCTTCGTCGTCTACTACTTCACCACTCCAACCTGCACCAGCACGGTCACAATCCTCTATAATATAATCCAATGTTTCAGTAGAGATTCTTTGACTAGAACATATCTGCCGCATTGGAGATGAATCAGCTATACGCTTGTTTATGCGTTTTACAATATGAGGAGTAACTAAATACCCTCCAATATCATTGTCATCTCCACTTAGGGTTTTGTGTGATAACCTGTTTTCCATTCCTTTGCGAATATAATCAGAAAAATATTTATCACCTGTATTAAAATCTGTGCTAATCTCTGGGCGTTGAGCTGAAGTTTCAATAAAATCTAAGCGCTCTTTACAATTATCAATATTACTATTTATCTTGCATAGCTGCTCAGGACCTTTGCTTTCGATTTCTTTTAGTTTGCGATCATTTATTAATTTAAATTGCTCCCATGATGAAGCGAGTTCATTAACACGGTGAGCGATATCAGTAAGTGACATAATAGCCTCCTTTAAAAATAAAATTAGAATAGTTATTGTAATTTGAAGGTAATCTTTATCAGTAATCTCAGCGTTGTCATGCAACCTGCATTCAGAAAAAAGACCGGTGAATGGCAGCTTAGTATAACTCAAACGCTTGTTTACAATATGGATCCCAGTGCTGGGAGGCGCCCTCATGGTAAACAACGTTCATACAACTGTATACGTATAATGCTCGTGCCTGCCATTCACCGGTCTTTTTTCTGGATTCTAGCATTGGCTTCATGGTAGATACAAATGAACGTAAGCTGCTTGGTAACGAGAGAAAAATGATAATGATTACTTGTTGAAGTAAAAAAAGCAGTGTAGTATTACACCACGCTAAGTATTATACTTAATTGTCAGTACTATACAGCATCCATTTTTTTGTGTCAAGCACTTTTTTTCACTGAGTATCTATTCAGGAGAATGTGCAAATAAAGTACGTAGCCGTATAAAGCTGGGATCCATTTTTCTATCATCACCAGAAACGTTGATTACTTTTATACCTGTAAATTTAACTGGATCCCAGTTGGCTTTGTTGCACCACTCAAGGAAAGAACAGGCAGTTACTGACTTTCATTCTTATTGGCATATTTTTCCTTTGTCGGCTAAATATCTATTTTATAACAAATTCCATCAGTAACTGCCTGTTCTTTCCTTGAGTGGTGCAACAAAGCCAGCTGGAATCCAGAAAAAAAAGAAAAATGGTCAAGCACTGGGATGACACCCATTTAGTTATCTTTTCTCGTCTACCTTGTTTTGCCACCCTGCTGAACGGATACATACCGTTTGTTGCTTTTACCCTATGCTACCTTATCTGCCCTGCTTCAATCAATAAAAGATTTCAATATTAATTCTGCACTACTTGCGGGATTGCTACTCTCTGTAATGGGTCTGCCAATTACGATATAATCAGCTCCTGAATTTATTGCTTCTTTTGGTGTTGCTGTCCTTTTTTGATCATCATGACCTCGATTCATACGGATTCCTGGAGTAATAATTTTAAAGTCTTTACCACATTCTTGACGCACTTCTTGAGCCTCTAGTGCAGAGCAAACTATTCCATGTAGACCAATCTTTTTTGCAAGCTTTGCCAGCAAAATTACCTGTGATTTTGTTTCTCTTGCCACTCCAAGCTCACTTAGATCTTTATTACTCATGCTAGTTAATACTGTTACTCCAATTAGCTTTATTTTAGTGCCTTGCACTATACTTAGCGCTTCTTGAAGCATTTTTGTTCCACCACTGATATGCAATGTTAGCATTTCAACATCTAGAATCTTGATTGCTTCAATCGTTCTAGCGACAGTGTTTGGAATATCATGCAATTTCAGATCTAAAAAAATTGGTATATTGCATTTTGCAACTTCTCTCACTCCAGAAGGGCCATGTGCAGCAAAAAATTCTAACCCAAGCTTTACCATGCCAACCTTATCACGCAGAGCATTAGCTAAAGATATAGCTTTATTCAAATCTTGTGTATCCAGTGCGCATATTATTGGGTTCATTATCTTGTATAATTTTTTTTATAATAAGAGTAATTGTTGCATTTTACAATCCATATTCAGGGATTGGTCCACTTGCAATGCTTTGTACAGACACTGAACCCGATAATCTGGTCGGAGTGGGTGAACGACTGGCATATCCAAGATCTTCCTGTAAAGAATCAGACGTTTCCTCCGATGTTTTGGAACCGTTAACTGGAGTGAATTGTGCAAGTTCCCCTAATATAAATTTTATTTTCTGAGTCTCCCCTAATATTATTTTTGTGCTATAATCTTTAATTGCTCTATTTTCTCTTATTGATTCTTCTACCTTTTCTATCACATATTGAAGTTGTTTTATTTGACTGTCTCGCTCTAAAAGTGAATTTCTTAAATTTTTCACTTCGTTATTACAATCTTGTCTTATTTTGTCTAACTCAAAAGATTGATTTTTAATTAAACCATCTGCTTTATCTAGCTCTTCAAATTTCCTTTTTAACTCTTGAGATAAGTTTTTATTTTTCTGATCAATTTCTTTAAATTTACAATGTAATTCATCTAATGCCACACAAAGTTCTTCTTGCCTTTTATATAATTCTTCTTTTTGTGTATATAGCATATGTTTCTCTTTACGTAATTTATCTATTTCCTTAGATAACTCCTCGTTTTCTTTGAATAATTTTTCTATTTCCTTATTCAATTCTTCATGTTTATTATTGTCTATTTTTCTTTTCAATTCCATTATGTGTTTTTCCCTCTCAGTTAGAGTAGCTTCTTTTTCCTGTAACTGTTTACACAAATATGAGATTTTATGGAGTAGTTCTTTTTCTTGTGCAGCAAGCTCATCTTTCTCCTTCGTTACTTTTTCTAATTCGTCTGTTATTCCAATTATATGGATCATTTTTGCTTCTAATTTCTCCTCCAAAGATTTTTTTTCTTTAAGAAAAGATTTCCTCTCAGCTTCTATTTTTTGACCAAATTTTCTTCCTTCCTCGTATAAATTGTGCTTTTCTTGAGTCAACTCAAGCTCTTTGTGAGCAAATTTCTTTCCCACTTTACTAGTGTCAATAATTATTTTATACAAAATCATAAGAGCCAAAGCAGATAATACAGCTAAAGCGAGAATTAAAGAACTAGGTACATTAATAAGCGCTAAAGATGTAAGTAATGTAAGAGTAGCCAGAGAACTAGCTATAAAATAAAATATATTATATTTATTAAGTAAATTGCTCATCACCCATATACAAAACTTCAGCAGTCTTGTATATATTGATTAAAATTATCTTACCTGTAGAGGAGAACACTTATCACAATTGTATCAGTGATAAACTTTAGTTGATATGCTAACTAAACTCAAAATGCAAGGTGGCATCAGACGGGAGTAGAACATCTACTAGAATATCCAAAATCTTCTGAATATGAAGCTTCATCTAGCTCTTTATTTGGTAGTGCTGATAAATCTCCATTACTTATATCTGAAGGAGCAAGGCTATCATTAGTTTGTACAGATATTTCTTCAATTACTCCTTTTATTTCTTGATCACTGACTCCAACATTCTTGATTAATTCCTCCAATCTATTCAAAATCTCTAATACAGTTTCCTGCGATATAATCACTTTATCTCCTTCTCTTACATTCTCTTTGAACAAATATATCATGTTTTTTGCCAAATCTTGTGCTAAGCTCACACGATTCTGATGAACTAATGAAGATTGATCATTCAAATCTGAAATTTCTTCTTTTATAGAATGCTTCTCAAATAGTAACTCTTTGTACTTTTCATGTTGAATTTGACTTTCTTCCTCCAGATTGATGCTATAATTTTCTAACTCTTCACTGTTTTTTCTTTCTTTATTAAGAATTTTTTCTAACTCTTTAATCCTACTGAAATATTTAGTTTCTTTCTCTTCCGATTGCGTACTTAGTTCTTCTAAATCTACAGTTAGTTCAATCGCTTCTTGAGTTTTTTCATTTAACTTTTCTTCTAATCGTCTTTTTTCTTCTTCTAAATCCCATGATTTAAGTCCTAGATCAGAAGCTTTAGACCTTTCTTTTTGCAACTGCGCTTCTAACTCTGCTATTTTTTTCTCTTTCGCTGCTAAACATGTCATCAATTCTGTTACTTTTTTAGATTCTAATTCATGTGATTGATTTTTTAATCTCTGGATTTCATTGTCCTTATTACTTAACTTTTTTTGAGCATCATTCAGTTCTTGTTTTAATCTTTTATTTTCATTCACTGCTACAGCCACACTGTACTCTAATTGCCTTATTTGATCCTTTAGTCTTTGTACTTTAACATCTAGACCTTCAGCAAATTCTTCTAAATCTTGCTTTTCTTGCACTAATTCAGCTTTTTCTTTACTTAACTTTTGTATCTCTTTTTGCGCTTTCCTTAACTTCTCCTCTAACTTTTCCTTCTCTACTTTTCTCCTTTTAAATTCACTCTCTACCGAATCACTTAGCTGCCCGAATTTTTGTGTTACTTCAGCCAAAACTTCATCTTTTTCCCTTACCTTTCCATTTAATTCCTCTATCTCTCTCACTTTCTGCTGCAATTGTTCTGACATAGTTTCTTTATCTTCAGTCAATCTTGTATTTTCTTTTTCCAATTTATTAATTCTTTCGTTTAAGCTTTCATCTACAACTTGTGCACTTTTGTCTTGCATTTTAGTACTGCCTATTTGAGCTTCTTTGCTGTCACACTCAATTCCTTGAGTTGTTTTAATGTTAATATTTCTATTACTATTTTCTATCAGAATCTCAGATGATTTATGATTGCCTTTCTCCTTATTTCTAAATTTTATTTGATACAAGAATAAGTTACCTATTTTTACATCTTTATTTGCTTTCAATTGATCATCAGTAACACGATTATGCTCGATAAGTTCTATACCATTAGCATCAATATTAATTATAATAGTGCACTTTTTTCCGTCCTCATCACACCAATTCAGAGTCATTTCGTATGCACCATCAGTTACAACATAGTGCCTTATTCCTTCTTCAGAAACAAAACCGTGCATTCCATTTTTTCCATTGCTATGCAGAGTTGAAAACCCTGAAATTCCATTATCTTGACAGAAATTACTATTCAAAAACTCACTGACTTTGAATTTGTTTTTATTAGCTCCCAATTTAACTTCTGCACAACTACCATATATTGACACTGTTTCAACACCACTTTCAATATACCCATTCAATACTTTTTTAGCCTTATCTTGAAGCTCTAGTCTCGCCTCCTTTACATTATTGAAATCTTGGATAACGGCTTTATACACTTCATCTTCATTAAAATTGGCATTGTATTTTATTAAAAAAGATAGTATGTGAAAACTAGCTACAGCAGTGTGAATTGATTTATTCTTTTCTTTTATCTTACCGAGCAAAAACAAAAACCCTTGAATGAAGTCATGATAATCATCTTTTTGTTCTTCAATTTTATTATCATATGAATTACCAAACATTATTACCTCACAACTAAATAATTAGTATAGTAATACGAATGCTAAGTTACATCAATCAATAAACTTACAGTAAATTTTCCATCCTCAGTTATAAGCTCTGCTTTTGTACTCTCAACCCATTCTATCACTTCAGCATTGCAAACTGACTGCAAATCATGCTGAGCAGAATAATTTAACTCATCCTCTTTTACACTCGCTTTTATCATCAACTTTTGTATAAGATGCTTAACTGATACGTTATTATCTGCTTTTATTTTTCTCACAAGGTTTAATATCTGCACGAAATTATCTCCCATTTCCTCAGAATACTTATCATAGGTCAGTTCTTCCTTGTTAGGCCAATTACTTTTATTGTGAACGGAGTTATAACTATACAACTGATGATATATTTCCTCTGTAATGTATGGCAAAAATGGTGCAAATAACCGCAAAATAATATTGAGTACATATGCCAAACTCTGTTTCGCACTCATGTTTGCCTCGCTGTCCAATGCATCTCCATATGCACGTTTTTTAACTAACTCTAAGTAATTATCACAAAAATCTTTCCAAAAAAATTCTTCTATTGCGCTCAAAGCTTCGCAGTATTCAAACTGTAATAGGTTGTTCGTCGTTTTTTCTATCACTTTATATAATTTGGACAATATCCACTTATCCATCGTCTCACTGATGGAATTTATGCTCAATCCTTGATATCTTTCCATAAACATGGAAACAAATTTGCTAGCATTCCAAAGTTTCGTAACAAGTCGTTTGCCAATTTTGAAGATATTTTCAGAGTAGACTGTGTCAACTCCAAGTCTTGAGTTTGCTGCCCAATAGCGTACTACGTCAGCTCCATAGGTTTCAAGCATTACATGAGGAGTGATGATATTACCTTTTGATTTACTCATCTTTTTTTTATCATCAGCCAAACACCAACCACTAATCATGATATTTTTCCACGGCAGTGAATCTGCATGATAATGTGCCTTCAAAATCGTATAAAAAGCCCAAGTTCTTATTATCTCATGGCTTTGGCTGCGCAGATCTGCAGGAAATATCTTATCATACCGATGGCTTGGTAAACCGAGCTCACTGTTTACTGCCAGTGCACTTAATTGAGGAGTGATCGCACTTGTTGCCCAAGTATCCATCACATCTTGATCTGGAGTAACTTCTTCTTTAATATACCCTTTCGGCAAATCTTTGAGTGGATCTACAGGTAAATCCTTTACTTCAGCTAGAATGATTTTGCCTTCTTCTCCCTTACGTTTTGAATACCAAACTGGAAATGGTACACCAAAATAACGCTGTCTTGAGATGCACCAATCCCAACTTAGCCCTTCTATCCACACCTCCATACGTTTACGCATAGATTCTGGATGCCAATTACATTTACTCACTTTATCTAACAGTTGAGCTTTTTGTTCTAAAGTCTTGACAAACCATTGATAAGTAGGTAATATTTCAAGCGGCGCACCAGATCTTTCAGCACATTTAACAGAATGAGAAATGCTAGTGCTTTCTATTAAAAGGCCCTTTTCAGTTAGGATTTCAATAATTCTCTTTCTTGCTTCTTTAACTCTTAGGCCATTTACTTCATCGTAGATTCCAGCGTCACGCGCTGGAGCGTGTGTCTCCTCTAATGTCTGGATTCCAGTGTCAAGCACTGGAATGTCACTCCCCTTTGTCATCCCAGTGCCTTGACACTGGGATCTATTATTACCATACACTGAATCTAGACTTATCCTACCATCCTGATCGATAATAATTTTCATCGGCAGACCATGCTTTTGCTGCCAATATATGTCGAGCTCATCACCAAACGTACAGCACATAACAAGCCCAGTACCTTTATCTATTTTAACTTTATCATCAGCTATTATTGGAACTTTTGCTCCTGTTATTGGCACTACGGCTATTTTTCCAATCAGCTGAGTGTAGCGTGCATCTTCTGGATGGCAAAAAACTGCAACACATGCTGGAAGCAACTCAGGCCGTGTAGTTGCAATCTTAATCTGCTCATTTTCTTCAGTGGAAAAAACTATCGTGTTCAAAAATGACTCAAAGACTTTATCCTCTATTTCTGCTTGTGCAATTGCAGTTTTATCGACTGGGTCCCAAAGAATAGGTTGCATTTTCCTGTATGCATACTCTTTATCATATAGATCAATGAATGACATTTGAGAAAGTGCCACAGCTTCCTTGCTGATCGTGTGGTATTCCAAATCCCAGTCATAGCTAATGCCAACTGATTTAAACAATTCCTTGAATTCTTGTTTTGACTTCTCAATAACTTCATGGCACATCTCTATAAATTTTTCTCTGCCAACTTCTTTTGCACGGGTTTTATAGGTTTGCTCGACTAACCTTTCAGTCGGAAGACCATTATCATCAAACCCAATTGGATAAAACACATCTTTTCCCAGCATGCGTTGAAACCTTGCAATAAAATCCGTATGGCAATAGCTAAATATATGGCCGATGTGCAGCTTTCCTGATATCGTTGGTGGAGGAGTGTCTATAGTAAAAGTGTTATTCTCTTCACCATTCCATTTATAAACTTTACTTCCTTCCCATAATATGTTGTATTTATTTTCAATTTCTCTAAAGCTGTATTTTTCTTCTAACATAAATATTTTTCAGTTTTAAGCTTTAAGTTAGCACAATTGAGCAAATACAGCAATTTTAATGTCTGACATTTTAGTGTCCCCCTTCGGGGATTGTCCCGCCTTGAGGCGAAGGGCAAGTTACAATAGTCGCGTATGCGACGTTATGGGTATAATGCACACTCTAAGTACGATATGAGAGTACACTTGGTATGGATTCCCAAATATCGAAAAGGGTGCTAATAGGCCAAATTGCTGTTAGAGTTAGGGAGCTGCTAAGGCAGGTTACTATGGAAAATGAGATCCAAATTATCTCAGGCAAAGTTGCAGTAGATCATATTCATATGTTTATATCATATAAACCACAGCAAAGTGTTAGTAAAATTGTACAACTTTTGAAAGGAACAAGTTCAAGGTTGCTGATGCAAGATTTTGCAAGTCTAAGTAAGCAATTTTGGGGCAGGCACCTTTGGGCACGTGGATATTGAGCCGTAAGTTCTGACAGACGAGGTTATACAAGAGTACATATCTATCCAGGAAGGCGAGCCACTTCATGACAATGATCAATTTCAAATTGATTAAAATTTAACCCTTCACCTTGTAGGTGATGGTTGTTGAGTTTATAATACAAAATTTCTTGATTTTAGTTTTTTATGTATTACACGATAAATTTTTAGTATTGAGGTTTATTATGCCTGATTTTAAATTTTCTGATTTACAAGATCTTGTTAATGCTCTATATGATCCATACTATCTGCCCTCCAACGAAAAAATAAAACTAGCAGAATTGCTTGAGGACGTGTTGGAACTAGAAGTTAAAAAAAGCTCAGAAGATGCAATAGCTACATTGAAAGATAAAATAAGAAATGAATTAAAAAATGAAATGAAAAGTGAAATGAAACAAAAAATAAATAAACTTGAGCAGCTAGAGGCGGAAAATAAAGACTTACAAACTAAAAAGGATAGAGCTAAAGGGTTAAATAGATCCTTAGAATATGCAAGGAAGACAGCTCAGAACGAAAATATAGAATTAAAAGCTGAAAAAAATAAACTAAATACTCAAATCCAGCATTCACAGCAAGAAAAGAAAATATTAGAAGTCAAAAATGAAGCAAATAAACAACTAAAAGAAAAAGCAACATACATCGCTACTGCTAGTACTGGTCTTGCTGTTGGGTTAGTAGTGTATATTACACTTGAACATACAACTAAATTGGACATGTGGTTAATCGTTGTTATAGCAACAGTATCTGCATTCTTAGCTGGTGATTTAATAATGAAACCTAGCTCTCAAGTAAATGGAACACAAGAACCACAAGGAGTGGCAAATAAGAATTCAGTGTAGCTTGATATAGTTTTTTTCATTTCACTGCCTTTCCAAATTTGAAGCAGGTTGTTTGAGCCATAGTACAAAGTAAATATAGTAATTTTACACTAAAATTTTTAGTTTTGTTTCTGTGGGTTAGTTGGTACGAGCCTTGCCTTTAAGAAGATGTAAAATCACAATTATTACGAATAACATTCCACCAATAACTGATATAGCTCCACCCGTAATAAAACAAGCACGTGCCAACATTGATGAAATACTTGGCAGATCTGCAACTTTTCTTAAGGCACCATATCCACCAAGCCAAACAAGTCCAGTAATGTGGAGAAAATGTCCCAAGCTATATGCATAAATCTGTAATCTTACTATGGAGCTTTTTATTTCTTTACAGCCCAATTTTGGTAACAGCCAGTAGACAAAATTCATAAAAGCTATAGTAATACCAACTACAGAACCATGATAATGCGCAGGAATAGTGACATTTCCTTCAATAGTTAGCACTCCAAGCACACCTCCATAAATGAACAATACAAACGAGTGAAGAAGATAATTGCCCTTATCATTGAGCAGAGTTTTTATGTTGCAATACACTAATATTGTTAAAAAGCACGGCAGAACTGCTCCAGCAATTCTCATATGCCAGGTAAAAAACTGTATCAATTCAGCACTATCCGCCGAATAAATAAAGTATATAAACGGCGCACCTACGGTCAAAACTGTGTTTATAAATAGTGGTAAAATGGTAATTTTATTTAGACTAATATAGCGAGCATTCAGTATGATCAAATAAACTAAAAACATTGCTTGAGCAAAGGCAAACTGCAGTAAATGTCCGCCTCCCCAAAAGAGATATTCATAAAATAAATTCTTGTCTGAGTGATATAGACCTGGAGGCATATTTTTATGTGCTAAAACAACACAAAGAAATGATGACACAAGTATAATGACCAGGCCAATTTGTCCGATTGAAAGATATGAGTCTTGTTTATTTGATATGTAGGCTAGAGCTGTATTTATCAATATGCTGGTAATGAAAAGACTGAGTCCAAGTAAAAATAATTTGTTTTGTAATACAGGTATATAGTTACTTTTGATAACTTCAGTATTTGGAACAAATGCAGATATAAACATTAGCAGCATGGAAAGGATTGAGAGAGTCCATGAGAAGTTAAACCAATGATTGGTGTTTTTTAAGTTTATGATGAAGAGCAGAGATATTATAGAGCACATCCATACCAAAATTGACAAATTTACGTGTATCACCAGTGCATTATCAAAGATATATTGTGCAGAAGGAATGAGAGAAGAAATAAAAGGCAATCGTAGAAAAATAACAATTATTGACAGCAGTCCAGAACAAGCAAGAGCAAGTACTGCCAAGAATATCCATTGCCTGCAAAGTGAAGCGTTATTTTGTATGTTGAGCATTTACTTTTAGGTACTATAGCATAAGACAATGTACATTTTTCAAATTGATATGCATAGTTTAAATGAATGACATTACAACAATATCTTTCATCGTGAAAATGCTGCGTCCATTTCCATTTCATATTATGGTAATATTACTGACAGCGTTAGTCTGGGCTATCGAAATGTGTTTTAATCAATACTTGATAAAAATTATTACAGTAAGAGGATCTTTACATAATGGCATGACATTACGTTAATGCTTTTGATCCACAATTAAGAACATTTTCGTTGTGATTTACGTTTCTAGTATGTATATTAATGAATCTTGTTTTCACTAAATAATGAAAATAATAATTGTCATGATAATGTTATTGTATAGTAACTATACAATGGCAAGCGAACGAATAAGTTTAGTAGATAAAAAATTATCTCAAGGATATGTAGCTCCAATACTTACAGAAAATAGCGTTATTTTACCAGACAAGCACGGTACCTTATATTCCTTTGATATCGATAACCCAAGAGTTATAAATTGGAAATTATACCTCTCAAGTAGGAAAAAAATTGGTAATATCAGTTTATCGAGCTACAAAGAAAACGTTTTCTTCATAGTGGATAACATTCTACACACAATAGATGCGAAAACAGGAGAGATTCAATGGGAAAAAGAATTAAGAGCTCCGGTAAGAGGGAAAACAGTAGTAATAAACAATAAGTTGGTAGTGTTGACTATTGATAACTATCTGCATGCATTTAGTATAAAAGATGGCAGTTCCATTTGGAATTATCAAAATGGTATAAATGAGGTTCGAGGTTTGTATTCCATCTCACCAGCAATCTCCAATGATAAAATAATAGCACCATTTTCAAATGGTGAATTGATAGCTTTTAATGAAGACGGTAAAAAATTGTGGAGCCAAAAATTGGCTACAAACCTTTTGGATACACAGCTTACAGATGTAACTACTACACCTAGAGTACACGATAATATCTTAATAGCTACGAGCAACTCTTATATTTATAGCATTGACGTAAACTCAGGAAATATTTTATGGTCAAGGCCACTACAAGTAAAAAGTATATCAAACATTGAGTCATATTATAGCCCTCTTATTCCTGCAGAGAAACAAAAAGAAGGCGGAAGAATTTTCATGGTGACTAAAGATAATAAGGTAATTGGCATCGACATACAAAGTGGAAAAACAGTTTGGACATCTGATTTTATAGAGAATGTGCAATTGTTTGTTCCAATTATGTATGCCCATACGCTTTGGGTAACAAGTAATAAAGGTTCAATATTTGCTTTTCCTGGATCTGAAAGTACAGGAAGGGTAATTAAAATACCCGGTAATGTGTTTCATGCTCCAGTATTTACCCATGGTAAGATGTATATAACGACTGAAGGAAATGGTGTTTATTCTTTAGAAAATAGGTTTGTTTTTTATGACTGATTATGATTTGATTATTATAGGTGGTGGTCCAGGTGGTTACAAATGCGCTATTGCTGCTGCAAAACTTGGACTCAAAGTTGCTTGTATAGACAAAAATAGCATTTTTGGTGGCACGTGTTTGCGAGTTGGGTGTATACCATCAAAAGCATTACTCCATTCCTCTTATCAGTATGCTAGCGCGAAAAATAATCTATCAAAACTTGGCATAAAAGTTAAGGATGTAAGTCTCGATTTGAGAGAAATGATAGGCTATAAAGACGCTAGAGTTCAGGAACTTGGAAAAGGCATAGAATATCTGTTTAACCTTTACAAAATTACGAAGATCAATGGACTTGGAAAAATTACTTCTTTTGATCAAGGCAACCTTGAAGTTTCAGTTGAAGGTAAGGTGCTGAAGACAAAAAATATAGTAATTGCAACCGGTTCTGACGTTATTTCTTTGCCAGGAATTAATATCGATGAGAAAAGTATTATTTCATCAACTGGTGCATTGTCTTTAACTGAAGTACCAAAAAAACTTGTCGTAATCGGAGCCGGGGCAATAGGGCTTGAAATGTCTTCTGTATGGAGGAGGCTAGGGTCTGAAGTCACTGTAGTAGAATTTTTTGACAGAATCGCTGCAGCAATTGATGGAGAATTAAGTAAGTCTCTACTTTCTAGTCTACAAAAACAAGGAATAAAATTTTTACTTAGCACTAAAGTTGAGGGAATAAAACAAAGTAGTAACTCTTTGAGTGTGAAAGTTTGCTCTGTAAAAGATAATCAAACAAATACTATAGAGGCGGATAAGGTATTGGTGGCAGCAGGGCGCAAACCATGCTCTGAGGGTCTTGAAAAAATAGAAAAAGACAGTCGTGGCTTTATTAAAGTCAACAATAGTTATGAAACCAACGTAAAAGGAATATTTGCTATTGGTGATGTGATTGGTGGAGCAATGCTTGCTCACAAAGCTGAGGAAGAAGGGGTGGCAGTTGCAGAGATACTAGCAAGGCAATTGCCTCACGTTGATTATGAAATCATACCGTCAGTCATTTACACCCACCCTGCAGTTTCTTCAATCGGTAAAACTGAAGAAGAACTAAAAAGTGCTGGTCGAAAGTATAAAGTTGGTAAATGTCAATTTGCTGCAAACGGTAGAGCAAAAGTCACTGACGATGCTGAGGGATTCGTGAAAGTTCTGACTTGTAGCAAAGCAGATACAATACTCGGTGTACATATCATAGGAGCATACGCTGATACGCTAATCAATGAAGCAGCGGTTGCAATGGCATATGGTGCAGCAGCAGAGGATATATACAGAATTTGTCACTCTCATCCTGATATAAATGAAGCCTTTAGGGATGCGTGCATCGATGCTTTCTTTAAAAAGTAACTGTGGACCTCGGTTCAATCATTGAAAAATGGTATGATTGGCTAAAGTACAACAGGTCTTACTCACCAAACACTTTGGAGTCATACATGAGGGACCTCAAAGATCTTATAAGTTTCCTAAATACTCACATTGGTGAAGAAGTAAATGTTGGCTCTTTAGAAAAATTAAGCATACCTGAACTGAGAAGTTGGTTTACCTCTCGTTATGCAAGAGGTGTAAATGCGAGATCTAACACTCGCGCATTGTCAGTAATCAGAAATTTTTTCAAATATATAAAAAACAATTATGAAATAAATAATGAAGCGGTATTTTCTTTATCAAGGCCAATTCAGAGAAGAACTCTACCTAAAGCACTTTCAATATCTAACATAGAAACTCTATTGAAAGAAATGAAATTGCCTGATCTAGGCGAGCCTTGGGTGGTAAAAAGAGAAATTGCAATTGTCGTTCTGCTATATGGTACGGGCTTAAGAATCACTGAAGCACTGAATCTTAAGGTTAGTGATATTAGCAATGAAAGTTTAATAGTAACAGGTAAGGGAGATAAACAAAGGCAGGTATTTATTCTTCCAGTAGTAAAAAAGTGTATACAAAAATATATAAAAGCTTGTCCCCACTTTGACGAAGCGGGACATCTTTTTGTCGGGGTAAGAGGAAAAAAATTGGGAAGAACTTATGTTGCTAATCGTTTGCAAAAAATAAGAAGATTTTTAAACTTACCAGAAATTTTATCTCCACATGCATTTCGCCATAGTTTTGCTACTCATTTGCTTCAGGAAGATATTGACATAAGATCAATACAACAGCTGCTTGGCCACTCAAGCCTTGAAACTACTCAAGTTTACACTCACCTAAATTATCAAGATGTCTTCAATATGTATAAAAACTTTCAGAAGAGTTTGAATAAAAAATCGAAATCTTAACTTCGTCTTAAATCGATAATATTGCCGAACTGAGTGCTTGCAACATCATTCAGTACTGTACTTGCTTTATATAAGCAATAGTGACCAGCAGAGAAGAAAGCAAAAACGTTTTGCAAAAGGTTATGAATGAAAGAGAATAGACAGCAGAATTTAAATTAGAAGCTATGTAAAGAAACAAGTCAAGCAAATAGCAAAAGAGCTAGGCTCTGTGTACAAAATGTTAGCAGGTCAAATTAATTGAGGACGGGGATTTGCGACTAAAGTTCATGCACTTGTTGACGTACTGGGAAACCCATTCAAATTTATTTTGACCTCAGGCTAGAGGAACAAAATTACTCAGTTGACTAAAAATGTCTCTAGCTACACTATATGGCTTCTTTAAAATTTTGTTTACAGAGCCTAGAAAGAAAGCTGAGGAAAAGTAGAGGTTACCTTTACATATGAACTACATCTCAACCTGATATTGTCGTTCCTAATATGTTGGATTTCTTGCATAACTCGAATTCAAAAGTTGATGTCATTCCAGCGCGTGACACTGGAATGGCTTTGTTGCACCACTCAAGGAAAGAACAGGCAGTTACTGATGGAATTTGTTATAAAATAGATATTTAGCCGACAAAGGAAAAATATGCCAATAAGAATGAAAGTCAGTAACTGCAATGAATATAACAAATTTCTTCAAGAAAGGGGAAATGTTTTTCATTATATCAACGATGCCATTGAAAATTGGTACGAAAATAGTCCAAAAGTAGCAGGTGGCAACAATGTCTACAGCGACAAAGTAGTGATTCTAATTCACATAATAACCTATCTATTCAGGATTGGTCTTAGGCAAACAGTGGGATTTATAGAGAAATATCTTGAGCAAATAGGGAAAATTTTGCAAATTATCAGCTATTCGCAGGCTTCAAGAAGGTTTAAAAAGCTTAATATCAAAATCAACGACTGCAGAGTTGATAAGAACGATATGGAAGATATTGAAATTGCTATAGATAGTACAGGTATCAGCATCTACAATAATATTCCAGGCCATAGTAAGGCAAATGGTACAGATAGAAAGTATCGCCGCTATGAGCAAACAAGAAAGCTACATGTAATGCTAGAGATAGGTAGTAAAAAAGTTATAGCTGCAAAATACAGTAGTGGAGTTTATTCCGACCACTATGGAGCCTGTGATCTTATTGAAAGAGTGGATACCAAGTATAACATAAGCACGATATATGCAGATAGGGCATATAATCGAAAGAAGTTATACAAACTGTGCGATGAGCTTGACATAAAGACAAGGATTCCTCCGCAAAATAATGCAGTAGAGCATCCAAAGTTGGATTATATGAATGAGAGAAATTCTACAATCAAGCTCATAAAGTCATATGATGAAGATGGTATGAAGAGGTGGAAAAAAGAGATAAATTATTGGAAGAGATCTTATATAGAAAGTTTTTTCTCGCGACTGAAGCAAATATTTGGATTTAGTTTTAGGAATAAATCTGAGATTAATCGTGAGAAGGAACTGCTACTCAAGTGTTATTTGCTTAACAAATTTACTGAAATAGGCATGGCTAAGTTTGATATAGCTTCATGAATTTATTATACATTACCCACTATCCGAAGAGCTGTGCAACAAAGCCCACTGGAATCCAGATATTGGGTTCCAGCTGGGATGACACCTGTTTATGCAAGAAATCTATTGAAAATTGAGTTAAACTAAAAATTCAGTTTGACACACTTTTGTTAAACATTTTTGGGACGTTAAAATAAACAGATAAATAATTTTCTCTTAAGCTACTTCAACACTTTCATCATGGGTTAAAAGCAACTCCACAAGTTCTTGGCAGTTATCAACTGCACAGTCCAGTACTGTATTCCCTAAATTATTTCTAGCGTTAACGTTTGCATTGTGTTTTAGTAGCGTCCTCGTTATATCAACCTTTTGCCTAATAACAGCCAAGTGTAGTGCAGTGTTGCCATCTTTATCCTTAGCATTAATATTAGCACCTTCTCGAATAAGGCATTCTGCAATATTGCAGCTTCCAGATAAAGCAGAGTAGTGTAATAGAGTTCTACTATTTCTATCTCTAGCATTAACATTAGCACCTTTATTGATTAGAAACTCCACTATTCTTAAGTCTCCACTGAAAGTGGCTTTATAGACAACGCGGTGTAACGCTGTTTCGCCATATTCATTCTTGGCATTAACATTAGCACCTTTTTCAATTAGGCACTTCACTACATTTAATTTTCCATTCTCAGCAGCAAAAAATAATGGGGTTCTGTAGTGTTCGTCCCTAGCATCAACATAAGCATCCTCATTAATTAGGTGTTCCACTATACCCAATTCCCCAACGTCAGCAGCTAAATGTAATGGAGTCATACCACAATTGTCTTTAGCGTCAATATTAGCATACCTTTTGATTAGATATTCCACCATATCTAGATCTCCATTTATAGCAGCAATGTGTAATGGAGTCCTGCCATATTCGCCTTTAGCATTAATGTTATTATTTTTAATAATCAGGTATTTTACTATATCCAATTCCCCAGCGTAATAAGCAGCTGAATGCAATGGAGTATTATCATATTTATCTTTAGTATTAGTGCTAGCACCTTTATTGACTAGACATTTCATTACATTCAAATTTCCACTCTTAGCAGCAATATGCAACAAAGTTTGACCGTGATTGTCCTTAACATTAACAATTTTTACCAATTCACCTGGGTAATATTTTTCTATATGTGTTATTATTGCACTAATTGCTTTACAATCACCACTTTCAGCAAGCAAGTGCAAAGGGGTGCTTTTCCTTATAAACAGTGTTCCTCCATATACATAAAATGAGTGAAAGTAAAAGTTATCAATCAACTTACCGTATGTACTTGCGTATCCCCATACAAATGCAATATGGCTCATACTACCTTGTGCTAAACCACCACTGTTTATCAATTCCAAAGCTTTCCTTAGAACTTCCTCTTCTTGGCCCTCCTTTTGTAATTTTAATCTAGTTATTCCCTGCACTACTCTGTGAATACTTGCCACTTCCTCTTTCAAGTCAATCATTGAATATCTATCGAGTAGTTCAACAGCCTTCCATAACTTTTCCTTATCCTCTGCTATTAACTTTGAAAAGACTTCTTCTATATGAATCTTGTCAGGAGCAAGGTAGGCCATTATCTCCAGAATATTCAACGTTTCACAGCCGTATTCTTTTTGTATATGTGTCATCGTAATGGTACAAGTTATTGAAACTGCTTCAGTATAACGATCTTCGCCTTCACAATCTCCTTCTTTAAGTGACTTTCTTGTATGTTGTTGGAACTCCTTTAAGTAATCACTTACCTCAAATCTTCCACAACCTCTCAACTTTGATTTTTTATTTTTGTTGCAAATATATACGGTTGCTTGTTTTAAAGCCAAGGGAACATACTGCAGCTTTTCTGTTAATTCTTCTATTTCCTGATCCTGTAAATTGTCCTCTATGTTCAAAGCTTTTTTAACAAACTCGCAAGCTTCTGTTTTACAAAATTCATTTAACCGTATTACTTTTATATCTCCTTCTTCTACCGAATCCCATTTTTGATCATGAGAAGTAATTAAAACATAAGGTTTTTTATGTCTAGAATGTAAAGATGAAGGTAAAAACTTTCTAATGTATTTATATTCTCTTGCATTATCGAAAATAAAAAGACTTTTTACATCTTTAAAATATCTATATACACTCTTAATAATAGATCTGATTCCCTTTTCTTGTTCAGTATCTTCATCTGTAATAAAAATTTTCGAACCTTCAGGTAACCTTCTATTTAACTCCTTAGCTAATCCTTTAAACGATTCTTCAAGATCCTTTTGTGTTCCTGCATTTACCCATACAAGATTACCATCATAATGCTCTTTATATTCACAAGCATATTTCCTAGCTAACTCACTTTTTCCCACTCCTCCAAGGCCACTAATAGTAGCAACCTGCAATATCACCGCTTGTCTGCCCGTACTCCTTTGTAGTGCATCATGTAAGGCTTTTAATTCACTATTTCTTCCAGTAAAAAATGCAACTGGCTCTATTATTTTAAACCAAATAGGCTCCTCTATCTGCTTGTTATTTTGTGCTGTTACAGCTACATGTATTTCATGCAGTTTTTTACTATCCTTACGCTGTTGTTCTACTATTTCATCTATTCCTTTATTCCCTTTTTTTACTTCTCTCTCTATTTCACTTAAAGTCTTAGGAAATTGCTCAATTTCTCGAAAAAGCTCTTCTCCCTCTTTGTGCGAAAAAGGACGCGCTTTTATATCTTTTACCCAGTCTGATATTTTTTTTAGAAGATTATTACAAAAGATTTGATTGTCACCAATATAGCCAAACTTTTTGTTCAACCTACTACTCAACTCACCTAGCAATAATTCTCTTAGCTGAGCTTCATGGGGTAAGTTAACGACGAACACCAGTTCATTTAAAAAGTCCTCTATCTCTTTATTGCTGACTTCCTTACCTATCTTACGCTTTATAAAATCCATATTTTGTTTCAAGTATTGAGCAATACTACCATCTGAATCACTAATTCTATATTTTGCACTATCACCTATATCCAGAAACTCATCTTTTGTGTCTATTCTTACAAATGAAAGTTCTTTTCCTTTATTTTCTCCACTTAACATTGCTCTTAGATTTCTTACTTCGTGTTGTATTGAATATGGTGAATCAAGATCCATATTCGTAGCAAAAAGAAAATGCTTTGTTCCACCACTAAACTTTGCATTATTTTTGATCTTTAAATAAGCAATAAAGTATTTCAACAAATTAAACTTACCACTCTTTGTTAATAAGCTACCTACACTGATTTTTTTAGTTCCATCTTGGTTGTGTTTAACTTGTGTAAACTCATATACTATACCTTTATTTTGCTCATGCCGGACAACAATATCATCAAAACCTTGAACTGGCTCTAACTCTGTGTCTATGGAGAAAGAATATTCTTTACCCATCTTAGACATGAGAGATGTTATATCCATCTCATGCATTAGAGATATTACGATCAATAACTCTTGGAAGGTAATACCAGGGTAAGGGCGTTTGAACCCCCCATAATTAGAATCATCTTCTAGATACATTACCCCTGTTTTTACCCTAATCTTTCACTCAAAACCAAGTTTACGACATCAGGGCTGGCTTTTCCCTTAGTGGATTTCATAACTTCGCCAACAAAGAATCCGTATAGTTTTGTTTTACCGCTTTTGTATTCTTGAACTTTATCTTGGTTGCTATTGATGATTGTGTCGATAACTTCTGCTATTTGACCTCTATCGGTTATTTGTTTTAGGTCCTGCTCTTCTATGATGAGAGATGCCGGTTTGCCAGTTTCAAACATAATATCAAAAACTTGTTTGCCAAGTTTAGCAGAGATCGTTCCATCGACGATAAAGTCGAGGAGCTCGGATAAAGCATCTGCTTTAATTGGAGAGCTAACAATATCAATATTTGTTTTATTTAAACGACCGAAAAGCTCGACGGTTAACCAGGTAACTGCAATCTTTGAATCATGCTTTTTTGCTAATTTTTCAAAATAATCGGCAATTTCTTTATCAGAAGTGATAACGTCTGCATCGTATTCATTTATACCTAATTCATTAATGTACCGCAGTTTTTTTTGATCTGGTAACTCGGGTAAAGATGATTTAATAGAATCAATTTTGTCTTGGCTTATTTCAACAGGTAGCAAATCAGGTTCAGGGAAATATCTATAGTCACTTGAATCTTCTTTGCTTCTCATCACTTTTGTTTTTCCTAAAGTGACATCAAACAATAAGGTATCTTGACTTATTTCTCCTCCGCTTTCCAAAATTTTGATCTGCCTTTGTGCTTCATAATCTATAGCTTGTACAATATAACGTATTGAATTTAAGTTTTTTATTTCACAACGAGTGCCAAATGTGCTACTACCCTTTGGGCGAACAGAAACATTTGCATCACAGCGAAGTGACCCCTTTTCCATATCACCATCACATGAACCGATGTAACGCAAAATCTGCCTCAATTTTTTCATGAATTCTGCAGCTTCTGCAGATGAACGAAGATCTGGCTCTGAAACAATTTCCATTAAAGCAACACCTGCACGATTTAAATCTACGTAAGTTTTGCTTTCTTCATGAATACTCTTTCCTGCATCTTGCTCTAAGTGAATTCTTGCGATTCTTATTTCTTTTTCATTATTATTGATAAACACTTTACCATTTTTAACTATTGGCTCAAAGAACTGGGTTATTTGGTAACCTTGTGGTAAATCGGGATAAAAATAATTTTTCCGGTCAAAGTAAGAGCATTTATTAATTTCTGCAGAAATTGCAAGTCCGGTGCATATTGCTTGCTCTATGCAGCTATAATTTAATACTGGTAGTGTACCTGGCATTGCTGCATCAACTAGAGAAACTTGAGTATTGTGCTCAGTGCCAAATTCCGTTAGTGAACTAGAAAATAGCTTTGTCTTAGAAGAAACCTGAGCGTGTACCTCAAGTCCAATTACTGTCTCCCAGTTTTCTTTTGTCATGTATTTTATTCAATTAATAACTTTATATTCTGCAAACTAGCACAAAAAGTCAAATAAAACTCATTTAACCTATGATCCAAGAGCGGTGTATATCAATAATATAAGAGTTACTACAGTTTCTATTGACTAGGCTGTTATATAATAAAGTTAAGTGCTGCCAAAAAATATCTATAGTAGGCCAAAACATAATTTTGATGGCAACTGATTAGCTAACAAATTTATAAACATCAGTATACAGCTCATCAATCTCTGGCTCTTTACTACTTTTAGCAAAATCTTCTGACTTTTTTACTAAGTCTCGTATTTCCTTATCAATAGCTTTGCATTCTTCATCAGAAGCTATTTTATTATCTTTCATATACTGCTTTAAATTACTTATAGGATCATGATTTTGCTTCATATCTTCAACTTCTTCTTTTGTGCGATAAGTAGCAGGATCTGACATCGAATGGCCACGATATCGATATGTCTTCATTTCAAGCAAGAGAGGTCCTTTTCCCCCACGTACGTGCTCAGCTATTTCACTTGTTACCTCATAGACAGAGAAAAAATCCATTCCATCAACTTGTTTTCCAGGAATACCAAAACTCTCTCCTCTTTTATATAGTTCAGTTACTAAAGTTGATCTTTGCACAGAAGTTCCCATTGCGTATTCGTTATTTTCTATGATATAAACCACAGGTAACTTCCACAAAGATGCCATATTAAATGATTCATATACTTGTCCTTGATTTGCAGCACCGTCACCAAAATATGTGAATACAACGTTATCTTTTTTCTTGTATTTATTAGCAAATGCTATTCCTGTACCAATTGGGACTTGTGCACCTACTATTCCATGTCCACCAAAGAAATTTTTTTCAACATCAAATATGTGCATGGAGCCACCTTTACCTTTTGAACACCCTGTTTCTTTGCCGTTTAGTTCTGCCATCACAACATTTGGATCAGAATTACATGCAAGCATTAAGCCATGGTCTCTATAGCTTGTGATAAAAGCATCACCAGGTTTTGATGCAGCTTGAGTCCCAACTGCAACTGCTTCTTGCCCTATTGATAAGTGACAGAATCCGCCTATTAATCCCATTCCGTATAATTGTCCTGCTTTTTCCTCAAATCTGCGTATTAGAAGCATTTTTCTGTAGAACCCAATCACTTGCTCTTTAGTGAAATTTCCTGCTTTCATATTGACTTTCTTTTATTAAACTGAGATCATACCAGAAATCTTTAACATTTTATAATACTATCTATATGGACTACTATCACTGGCTTGAAGCTTTTCACGTTATCTCTGTAATTATGTGGGTGGCAGGTATGCTCTATTTGCCAAGGCTTTATGTTTACCATGCATCTGTAAAACCAGGGTCAGAAAATGACAGCTTACTTCAAATAATGGAGAAGAGACTCCTTAGATATATCATAAACCCTGCAATGCTTTTCTCCCTTAGTTTTGGAATTATGCTAATGATTATTAGGGAACCATATCACGAAGGGTGGTTTCATGTAAAAGCGCTAGCATTATTCTTAATGTTTGCTATTCATTTCCTACTTGCAAAGCATAGGAAAAATTTTGTAGTGGGCTTGAATAAGAAAACTCACGTTTATTTTCGTGTTTTAAACGAAGCAGTAACAGTGTTAATAATAATTATAGTTATTATGGTTATTGTAAAACCTTTTTGATTTTCTAGCCTAATGCTGAACCATTCAATAGAGTATAAGAATTGTTACTAAATAGTTTATTCTGATGTTCCATAGTCTAAGTAGAGTACTTAAGATATAGATTCTTTGTTTTTGTGTGTTATCCTGATTAACAAGAATTCGCAGTAGTATTATAATGAGTAAGTTAAAAAAGCTTAGTGCTGGACTTTCTTTGACAGGCCTTATTGGTAGTGATGATATAGATATGCAAAGGGCAGGAAATAGAAAGAAGAAATATCAATTTTTGGATAAGACGTTCGCATGGATTGATGCGATGATAAATTTTATTTTTAAACGTGAGAGTAATAACGTAAATGAAGTCCTAAAAGTCACATGGGGACCACTATTTTTTGGTTTAGTGGTGATATTCATCTTTTTTGGAATAGGTGGTATTTGGTCAGCTATAGCTCCAATTGACGGAGCAGTGCATGCAAGTGGAGAAGTTATTGTCTCTTCAAATAGAAAAATAGTGCAACACTTGGGTGGGGGAATAATAAGCAAAATTTTAGTAAAAGAAGGTCAAGCAGTTAAAAAAGATGAGCCTTTAGTTTTATTAAGTGATGTTAACGAAAAGGCAAATTTGAGTATAATTAAAGAAAAACTCTTATCACTTTTGGCAACTGAAGCAAGACTTATTGCAATCAGGGGAGACTTAGATACGCTAGAATTTTCTGATGAGGTTAAAAGATTATCTAACGATGAACTTGTAAATAAAGCGATAAAGAATCAGGTAAAGTTGTTCAACTCTCAGAGAAAGAGTATATTAGGAAAAACTGACATACTGCAACAACGTATAAAGCAGTTAAATGATGAATTAGCAGGGCTAAATTTTCAACTAAATGCAGCCCATAAGCAATATGACTTGATAACTGAGGAGTTAGAAACAAAAAGACAATTACTTGATAGTGGCCATATAAGCAAACCACACATTTTAGCTTTAGAAAAACAGTTTGCTGAAATTGAGGGTAGAGTTGGACATTACCGTTCTGCAATATCTCAAGTACAGCAAAAGATTGGAGAAAATGAGTTAGAGATTATAAATGTGAAGAATGATGCTCAAGAAAGAGCAAATGCTGAGCTTAAGGAAGTTAATACATCTATTGCAGACTTAAAAGAGAGGCTGATGGTTGCTGAAGATTCGTTAGCACGTACAATAATTAAATCACCTCAAGATGGTATAGTTACAGATATAAGATACCACACTGAAGGTGGTGTTATACAATCTGGAGTCCCAATCCTGAGTATAGTACCATCAGATGATGATCTAATAATAGATGCTAAAGTTCTAACCAGAAACATAGAAGAGATACTGTCAGCAAAAAAGAAAGATAGCAATATAGTCTCTATCGACGGACTAGAAGGGCTGAAAGTTAAAGTAAGGCTGAGCGCTTATAGTGCACGTCGCTTAAGTTTAATTAACGGTATAGTAAACCATATTTCCCCTGATGCTCTTGATGATCCAAGGATGGGGCGTTATTATTCAGTGCGAGTGGTGATACCAAAATCAGAACTTGCTCAATTTAAAAACGTATACCTATATCCTGGTATGCCAGTAGAAGTATATATAGTTACTCAATCTCGCACTCTTTTATCGTTCTTGTTTACACCTATAATTGCAACATTCGATAGATCTTTCATAGAGAGATAATTTATTTGGCTTTTCTAGAAAATTTGTTTACAGAGTTTGATATGCAAAAAAATTTACACACAAGTAGTGTATTATTTTATAATTATTTTCTATAATATGTAAATCTTTGATTTAAGATGCAAATGCTAACGTAAACATTAAAGGTTAATTAGTAAACTCAGCTGTATAATAGAATTAAAGGAATTAGTAAGATTTTTACCTCAATGAATTATAAATAGGCAAACTTACTTAAAGTTTAATAGTGTCTGTTACTTTTTAGGTGTGAGGCTAGAGGGTTATTAGCAATAACAGACACTATTAAACTTATTATAGAATTTCCTTAAAGTAAATACTTAACTTAAAATATTATAATATTTTAAGTTAAAATAGATTCATGTAAATGCTTTTTCCTCAAGTTAGTATCGTATTATTATATTTATTAAATGCTAAAAAAACATTAATCATCATTTACTTTTGATTCAATATTTAGCAAAACACTTGTGTAAATTCTATAATCTCTGTTTGCATAGTAAGTGTATATATATTATTATACAGTTAGTTTTACAGCAAAAAATATGGTGAAGTTATTTGCATTATTGATAATGTTTTACTCAAATATATCAATTGCTTCTGCTCCTACTTCTTGGCAATTTGGATTTCCTGCGCCTGCAACTGAGATAATGGAGGTTGTAGTTAAGTCACATTCGTTTGTGATGAGTGTAATGATTGCAATTATGCTTTTTGTATGGGCCCTGCTTGCTTATGTAGTATTTCGCTTTCGTAAGGGCAAAGTGAAAAATGTCAGTAAAATAACTCATAATATCTTTGTAGAAATTATCTGGTTTGTTATACCAACGATTATTGTTGGGGTATTGGCTTTTAAAAATGCTGAATTAATTAAACTACAGGAGAAAGTGCCAAAAGCTGACATAACACTAAAAGTTATTGGTCATCAATGGTATTGGAGTTACAAGTACCCAGAATATCAAGGTATTTCATTTGACAGCTATATAAAAGGAAAAGAAGACTTTACCGAAAGAGATTTAAAACTATTCTCTGTTGATAATAACGTTATTTTACCTATCAATACTAATATTCGTTTACAAGTGACAGCAGGAGATGTAATACATAGCTGGGGAATACCGGCTTTTGGTATAAAAATTGATGCAATACCAGGTAGGCTGAATGAAGCATGGTTTAACGTTACAAAGCCCGGTATTTATTATGGGCAATGTTATGAACTATGTGGTCAAGGTCATGGATTTATGCCAATTGTTGTTGAAGCAGTGAGTAAAGAAGATTTTAATAAGTGGATTGAAGATAAAAAATTAGTAAGTTAAGTTTGGAGTATAGATATGAGTGATGTACCAAAAGGTATAAGACGTTGGCTGTTTTCTACTAATCACAAAGATATAGGGACACTATACATTATTTTTTCCATATTAGCTGGAATTATTGGTGGATTATTATCGGTAATTATTCGTACTCAGCTAATGCACATTAATATACTTAACAATAATTACCAGCTATATAACGTAATGATTACAGGGCATGCGGTAATAATGGTGTTTTTTATGATAATGCCAGCCTTAATGGGAGGATTTGGTAATTGGTTCGTACCTCTCATGATTGGTGCACCAGATATGGCATTTCCTCGTATGAATAATTTAAGTTTTTGGTTGTTAGTTTCATCTTTTATTTTGCTTATCCTCTCGGTATTTGCTGGCGAAGGTCCTGGAACAGGATGGACTTTATACCCACCTTTGTCGCAAATTATGTCCCACCCAAGTGCAGGAGTTGATCTTGCTATACTTGCACTTCATATTGCTGGTATGTCATCAATTGTTGGGGCGATCAACTTTATAGTTACCATATTCAATATGCGTGCAAAAGGTATGTCACTAACTAAGATACCACTATTTGTTTGGTCTATTTTACTCACGTCATTTATGTTAATTGTTGCCTTACCGGTACTTGCTGGTGCTATAACTATGCTGCTCACTGATCGTAATATAGGTACCTCCTTTTTTGATCCTGCTGGTGGTGGTGATCCTGTGTTATTTCAACATCTGTTTTGGTTTTTTGGTCATCCAGAAGTTTACATAATTATTTTTCCTGCATTTGGTATCATCAGTCAGATTGTGTCAACTTTTTCTCATAGGCCAGTATTTGGTTATATGGGAATGGTTTATGCCATGATAGGAATAGCAACGTTTGGCTTCATGGTTTGGGCTCACCATATGTTTACTGTTGGGCTTAGCGAGGATGCTGCTATATTTTTTAGCACTAGCACAATTTTCATTGGTGTTATAACTGGTGTAAAAGTCTTTAGTTGGATTGCAACTATGTGGGGTGGAGCGATTGAATTGAAGACACCAATGCTGTTTGCATTAGGTTTTATTTTCATGTTTGTTGGAGGTGGTATAACAGGGATAATTCTTTCTCACGGTGGAATAGATAAACTTTTACACGATACCTATTATGTCGTTGCTCACTTTCACTATGTCATGTCGCTTGCTGCATTATTTGGAGCCTTCGCTGGTTTTTATTATTGGATAGGCAAAATGTCAGGTAAGCAATATAACGAGTGTTTAGGAAAGGTACACTTTTGGCTCACTTTTATTAGCACCAATGTTACTTTCTTACCTCAGCATTTCCTGGGATTAGCCGGCATGCCAAGGCGTATACCTGATTATCCCGACGCGTTTATCCCTTGGAATTATATATCCTCAGTTGGCTCATATATGTCCTTTGTTTCAGTTATGTTTTTTGTGTTTATAGTTATACATCTCTTCAAATGGGGCAAGAAAGCTGGAGATAATCCTTGGGAAGGTGACACTTTAGAATGGACGGTATCTTCACCACCGCCTTTTCATACTTTTGAAAAACCACCAGTGATAAAATAGAATGTACACAAGTGTTTTGCTAAATGTTGAATCAACAATACTGGATTTTTGGCATTTGCTAAAGCCAAGGATAATGTACCTTGTAGTGTTTACTGCAATTGCTGGAATAGTTGCTGCACCAGGTAGCATTCATCCTTTCCTTGCACTAATATCTCTTATGTGCATTGCTCTTGGTTCAGGATCTGCAGGTGCAATAAATATGTGGTATGACAGAGATATAGACTTGCTTATGGAGAGAACAAAAAACCGCCCTATACCTTCAGGTAGAGTTTCTGCAGAAAGCGCGCTTGAATTTGGCATAACTCTTGGAATATTGTCAGTATTTATCATGGCAATAGCAGTGAACTATGTTTCTGCTGCTTTGCTTGCAATTAGCATATTATTTTATGTTTTTGTGTATACAATTTGGCTCAAAAGGCGTACTCCGCAGAATATTGTTATTGGTGGTGCAGCAGGTGCTTTTCCTCCAATGATTGGCTGGGCGGTTGTAACTGACTCTGTAAGCTGGGAAAGTTGTATTCTATTTTTAATAATTTTTATGTGGACTCCACCACATTTTTGGGCTCTATCCTTAAATAGATCTGAAGATTATACAAAAGCATCGATTCCAATGTTCAATATCGTTTATGGTCCAGAAAAAACGAGGAAATATATATTAATCTATAGCGTGTTACTCGTATTAACTAGCTTACTCCCAGCACTATTTTTGAAAAAGGCTCTATTTTACCTCAATATGGCAATTATTGAAGGGTGTGTTTTTATTTGGTCTGCTGCATCCGTTATAAGGCTTAAGAGTCATAGCTCGCAGAAAAAAATGTTTTCTTATTCGATTTCTTATCTATTTTCTCTGTTTGCCAGCGTTATTTACTGCTCTATTGATTTGTTTTAACCATGAAAGAACATAAAAACTATCTTTTACTTTCTCTTCTAATAATGCTCGTTGTAGCACTTTTTTTTATTTCCATAATAAAATTTAAAGGTGCGGCTTAAATTGCCTCTATATCTATAAAAATTGTGATTTTATAGAAGCAACGATATACTTTATTAATTCACTACAGTTAAAGATGAAGAAAAAGGAAGTGACAATATACACAGATGGAGCATGCTCTGGTAACCCAGGGACAGGAGGGTGGGCAGCAATCATATTATTTCAAAATCATAGAAAGAACATCTGTGGTAGAGAAGAAAATACTACAAATAATAAAATGGAGTTAACAGCAGTGATCAATGGACTGAAGGTATTAAAATTTCCTTGTAATATCAGTTTGTATACGGATAGCCTCTATATTAAATACGGTATAACAGAATGGATAAATAAGTGGAAAATGAACGGCTGGAAGACAAGTAATAAGAAGTCAGTAAAAAATATAGAATTATGGAAAGAATTAGATAATGCTGCTTTGCAACACGAAATTAATTGGAATTGGGTGAAAGCGCATAATGGTGACAAATACAATGAGGAAGCTGATATTCTAGCAAGAAAAGCAATAATCAATGCTTAAAAAAATTACTATATCATTTTCTATAATTTTATTATTTATATCCTGCTTCTTTATCTTTTTTAAAGGTGAGGGACCTCTAGAAATCAATATTAGTTATATTAATTTTTATATAAAGAAAAAAATATTAAAGATATTTACCAATTCGGATGTCAGCATGGAGAGTACTTCGGTTATTTGGCATCAAGATGGCAAGCTAGTCATTACAGATTTAAAAATAACAAATCCTGATTTTACAATAGAAGTTCCTGAGCTTTTCGTACACTTTAAGTTAAGTTCCAAAAAGTTCTCTCAGGTTTTAGCTGATAAT
Organism: Wolbachia endosymbiont of Kerria lacca; assembly: GCF_051602725.1. NCBI lineage: Bacteria > Pseudomonadati > Pseudomonadota > Alphaproteobacteria > Rickettsiales > Anaplasmataceae > Wolbachia > Wolbachia endosymbiont of Kerria lacca. Next base: position 266,728 of record NZ_CP192272.1, on the reverse strand, counting down.
GTACACATATATATCAAGAGGGAGGAGAGCAAAGAGATAACATCTGTAATGACAGAGAAGATGAGTAGTACAAAAAATCTGCTAAAGACAATAAGAAAATTTTTTTTCTACTTCAATGCAGACTCAAGGATTAAAATTACTAACATTGCTATCAATAAAAGCATGGAAGGTGAATTTTTTATTGATAAAGTATATGTAGGGAAGGGGGAAGATTTCAATGTTTTGGATATTCGTGTCCATACAAAAGAAGGTAAAGGGTTTCTAGATGATTTATCCATTACGATAAAAAACCGTAATAATTTACTAAATTTCTATGGAACATTCTATAACCTAAAGTTGGGGCTATTTAACGAATTTTCCACACTAGTTAAAAGTTACAATTTGGACAAAGAAATAGGATTCAAAGGAAACTTTTCAATTAGAATTAATGGAAAGGATGAAGTTGTGGACGGAAACATATACGTGTTAAATACAGAGAGTCACTCAGGTAAAAACTTAGCCTTGACTAATGTAAATGTAAATTTGACATATAGTGATGAAATCATTAGCATAAAAAACTTTCATTTTAAGTTAAATGATACTTACCTTTCTTTGATTGGTAAAATGAACTTTGGCACAAATCATGCTTTGCTTAGAGTTAATATTAGTAAACTTGTTGCAAAAGATTTATGTACTTATGTACCAGATGGTCTAGTGAACAATGAATTTAGAAAGTGGTATTGTAATAATATTGATGGGAATATTATAAATACAATTATAAGTTTTAACGGTAAAATCGATAGTTTAATAAATGATGATCTGTCAGGTATTGTAATTGTTGCTGATATAGAAAATGGCAGCGTTCAATTTGATGAGGATTTTGAACGAGTAGAGAACTTGAACGGTGAGTTAACCCTCAAGGATAACAATCTCAAAATTATTGTAAATAGCGCTAAGTTCCAGAATTTCAATATTGATGGTGGCGAAATTGAGATGCAATCTCTTAATAAAGAGGATTCTGTTCTCACAATTAATGGTCAGGCTGTAAGTGATGCTTATGGGTTATATGAACCTATAAAATTTAAGCTGGATGATATGATGAAGATTACAAGGGACAGTATAGGTGGAATAGCAAAATCTGTATTCAGTTTTCACATTTTTAATTTAAATGCTGATGATAAAAAAGTAGATTTTTTAGCCAAATTTCATTCTGAAATTGATAATTTTGTCGCGTATAATGGCAGTCTTGGTAAATATGAGATTAAGCTTGATTTCGGCGGAGATTTTATTGATTTAAATGGCAGTGGTATGGTAAATAATACACAGCTGCTATTTGACCTCAAAAGTAGCAATAAAAATGAAAATTTTGCCTGGAGTTTGACTGGAGATTTGCCTGCTCAAATACTTAATTTCGGTGATGGCTATATCAATGCAAATATAGAGTCAGTAATGTATCAAGACAAAACAGGGTATATTAATGGTAATATAGATTTATCAGAGCTCGAGTTGCGTTCAAGCTACTTAGGGTGGAAAAACCATTTTGAAGATCACAATGAAGTTTTATTTTCTACAAGGCTAAAAGGAGTAGGTAAGTTACTAATAGATAAACTAGATGTTGTAGGAAATGATCTAGACATAAAATTTAGCGGAAGAGTAGAAAATGGAAATCTATATTTAAATTCTAGCAACTTTAAATTACCTGATAATAATTTTAGTATAGAAATTGAATCAGGTAAGGAGAAAAATGCCATAACTATTCACGGTGAGAAAATCAACTTAAGTGATGTGTTAGGTTTACTTGGCAAAGATAGTAATCGATTAAATAACAAAATAGAAGTTACTATGAATGTTGATAATATAATTATGAAAGAAGGAATTATCATAAAAGATGCTAAGCTAAATGTAACTTGTGCTAAAGGTGATTGTAGTGGAAGTCAATTCACAGGACAGTTTTTAGAAGATAACAGTAATATACTAGTAGAACATAGTGAAATAGGGCTTGAAATATATTCGGATAATTCAGGTATGCTTTTGCGTTCTTTAGGTATTGGTAAATCAGTTAAAAATGGCAAATTATCTCTTTATCTATCTTCTAAGAGAGAAAATGGAGAACATTATGGTATGTTATCTATCAGCAATTTCTATATCAAAGATGCTCCACTGCTTACCACTTTATTATCAATGTCTTCACTGCCTGGTATTGTAAATGCTATAAAGAACGAAGGTGTACATTTTTATAAGTGTAATGCACCTTTTTCATATAAAGATGGCACTGTTGAAATTGAAGAATCTTGGCTTGAAGGAGCGGAACTAGGCATTAGCACTAGTGGTACGCTCGATATTAAGGGTTATAAATTCCAGGTTGAAGGACAAGTAATACCGGCATACTCAATTAACAAATCTTTGTTGAAAATCCCTATAATCGGAAAACTTCTGACTGGTGGAAAGAGTAGGGGGATTATTTCAATAGACTACAAAGCAAATGGTGATGATAAAAACAACAACGTATCTGTTAATCCTATCTCTTCGCTAACCCCAAGCTTACTTAAGAGGTTATTAGGAGTATTTGATCGTATTATGACAAAAAGTAATAAAAGCATTTTAAAAGGTAGTTTGAAGAAGAAATTTAGCTCAATATGACCAGAAGAAAAGTTGTTTATTGATGTTTAGTTAGATGGTAAACGTTAGATACAACAAACAGAGGAAGTTAGATAAAATAATTAAGGGAACAAGAATATAAAGGTTTAACTTGAAGTAACCGGATAAAATCTGAGTCACACTTCCAAGTGCTGGTACCCACGAAAGCAATGCAACTGCACAAATCAGTAGGTGCCTTACAATTTTTGGTGTTTTGTCTTCATTCTCTAATTTGTGATGTGATCTTCTGATAAAAATTGTTATTCTACCTAAATACCAGTTAGCTATTCCACCAAGACTGGATCCTAATACTCCAAAAAGTAATATAAGTAGTTGATCGTAGTTTGACCTAAAGCATAACATAGTGTAAAGTACAAAACCTTGATGTATGGGTAAGATAAGCGATGATACTAGGCTATCTATAAACAATAGGAGATAATTTTCCATACCAAGTTGTTGTACCATCTTCGTTGTCAGAAATTGTAACCCCCATTTGTTTCAATTGCTCTCTTATTTTGTCTGCAGTATCATAATCTTTATTTTGTTTTGCTACTTTTCTTAAGTCTATCAACCTTTCTATTTCTTGATGACTCACACCACTTGCAAACCACTCTTGATAACTTGACTCAAGAATACCAATGAACCTTGCGCTTTTAACAAACTTCTTAGTTAATTTGAGCTTCTCATATTCATTACTTGTCTTATTGATTTCTGTAGCCATTTCATGCAATATGGCTACAGCTTCAGGAATGTTTAAATCGTTTTTCAAAGCCTCTATAAAATCTTTAGAGACTTCTGTATCACTTTCCTCAATACATGTACTACGTAATAACCGATAAAACTTGTTTAAAGTTTCTTGCGACTCAGAGATAACATTTTCTGTCCAATCAAGTGGTTTTCTGTAGTGAGTTTTAAGCAGCGCATAACGTATTACTTCACCCTTTATTCCACTATCTAACAAATCCCTTACTTTGACTATATTAAATAAGGATTTGCTCATTTTCTCTTCATTTACCGTAAGAAACCCGTTGTGTACCCAATATTTTGCAAACGTTGACTCAGCAAATGCAGATTTACTCTGTGCAATTTCATTCTCATGATGAGGAAATTGCAAGTCTATACCCCCACCGTGAATGTCAAAATCTTTGCCAAGGTAAGCATATGACATTGCTGAACATTCTATATGCCACCCTGGTCTTCCCTCTCCCCATGGACTATTCCAGTGACTTGAAAGTTTATAGTCAGTTTCGTTTGCAGGTTTCCAAAGTACGAAGTCTCCTGGGTGTTTTTTATTTTCACCAACTTCAACTCTACTACCGTAGTTTAATTCATCAATTTTTTTTCCTGATAAAACGCCGTATTCAGGGTAAGATTCTACACTAAAATATACATGTTTATTGGATTCATAAGCATGACCAGCTTGCAGCAAAGACTCAATTAACTTGATAATGTTATCTATGTTTTCCGTTGCTTTTGGTTCATATGTTGGTTCTGCACAATTTATGCTTTCCATGTCTTCATGAAAAGTTTTAGTGTAATATTTGCTAATGCTTTCTATATTACTATTTTTCTCATTTGCTGCATTGATTATCTTGTCATCGATGTCGGTTATATTACGCACATAAGTAACTTTTCCATAACAAAATTTAAGCAGTCGAAATAATACATCGTAAACAACAATAGAACGTGCATTACCTATATGTGCTGTATCATATACTGTTGGCCCACAAACGTACATTTTTATATGATCTTTATCGATCGGTGTAAAGGGCTCTTTTTTTTTTGTTAAAGTGTTGTAAAGCTTAACCATATACAAAGCTTTTTAGAAAAGAAAATGCTCCAAATATAAGCTGTGGTCCTTTAACTATTACGACAAGAGTAAGTAATAACCCACACAATGATACTAATACTCCCATTATAGAGAGAAATCCATCTTTGCTCATGATACCCAGTGAAATGAGAGTTGTACCAATTGCAGGAATGAAGTTAGTTAAAGGAAGTGGGATTGCTATCGATAATGCACAAAGCAGCATTATAAATGCTAAAATATTTTCACCAGGACCACGAAAAATGAAAGACATTCTTGGTTTCATGAACTTTTCTATTTTTTTTAATGTAGGTGAAGTTTTCTCTACCACGAGAGCTAGTGTTGAACGTTGAAAAGATTTCCTTTCTAGCCAATTAGGCATCCAAGGAGAATCAAACCCAAATAGAAGCTGCAGTGAAAATAAGATTAAAGGTATAGAAAGAATGGTTGTATAGCCAGGTGGAACAGGTATAGGTACTGATAGCGGTAAAGAGAAGATGATTATTAAAATACCAAAACCACGCTCATGTAAAGCTGTTTTAATATCAAATAATGTTACTTTATCATTATCGTTATTATTAGTATCTGCAACCTCTTTTAGAATATCAGAGGCCAATTTTTTATCTTCAGTCAATTTCACACTTTTTTCCACAGTTACCCTTTAATAACAATATAACTTCTAACTAACATAGTTATTGCTATATTTCAATATCGATTATTCATTTCATGCTGTACTTCATTCTTTTATTAAAGTGTTGTAAAGCTTTTAAGTTATAAGGCTTTTAAGAAGAGAAAGTGTTCCGGCTATAAGTTTTGGTCCTTTAACTATTACAATAAGGGTAACCAATAACGCACAGAATGAAACTAACACTCCTAACGTAGATAAAAATCCATCTTTACCCATAATGCCGAGTGAAATAAGAGTTATACCAATTGCAGGAAGGAAGTGAGTAAAAGGTAATGGAAGAGCTATTATTATTGCACAAAGCAACATCATAAAAGCTAGAATCTTTTCACCCGGACCAAGAAAAATAAAAGACATTCTTGGTTTCATGAACTTTTCTATTTTTTTTAATATAGGTGAAGTTTTCTCTACCACGAGAGCTAGTGTTGAACGTTGAAAAGATTTCCTTTCTAGCCAATTAGGCATCCAAGGAGAATCAAACCCAAATAGAAGCTGCAGTGAAAATAAGATTAAAGGTATAGAAAGAATGGTTGTATAGCCAGGTGGAACAGGTATAGGTACTGATAGCGGTAAAGAGAAGATGATTATTAAAATACCAAAACCACGCTCATGTAAAGCTGTTTTGATGTCGAACAATGTTACTTTATCACTATCGTTGTTATTGGTATCTGCAACCTCTTTTAGAATATCAGAGGCCAATTTTTTATCTTCAGTCAATTTCTCACTTTCTTCCACGATTAACCTTTAATAACATTCTAACTAACATAATTATTACTGTACTTCAATCATAACTCTTCAATTCTTTAGCCTTGTTTAAACAAATGACACGCACTTTAGTGCGTGTCACGAAACATAAGGAAGCTAACGATCTGGTTCACTAGATGATAGTTTCTCTGAATCCTTAAGTTCTTGTTTAAGGTTTTTAATGCCTTTGCCTAAATCACCCATAACTTGTGGTAACCTACCTGCACCAAACAGAACTAAGATTATTATTAAGACTAGAAACAGCTGCCATGGACCTAAACTCATTTGTACCTCCGTTGAAAATATTAACTTTTAGGTATTAAAACTTGACTGAAGCCAAGTGATACATAAATTATATCACTTTTATTGAATTATAAATCAAGAGTTTTTAATTATCTTATAATAGTTTTAGCCTAACATTAAGTTTAGTTTAGCTGTAGAGTAAAAGGAAGCTCACTAAAAAATTTTGCTAACGTATCATCTTTAGGTCTGTGGTATATGTAGCTAGGAACTCCTGATTGAATAATTTTACCATTTTTCATCACGTAAATAAAATCTGCAACTTTCAACGCTTCTTGCGGATCATGAGTTACCATGAGTACAGGAATATTTTTGCTTCTAAAAAGTGACAATATATGGTGCCTTATTCGATATTTGAGCAGTATATCTAAATTAGAAAATGGTTCATCGAGCAAAACAACATCAAGATTTTGCGCCATTACTCTTGCTATTGCAACTAATTGTTGCTGTCCTCCTGATAAAGCATGAGGGTACATGTTTTCATATTTTTCTATATTAAATAGCTTTAAGATTTCCAATGCAGTAAGGTATTTTTCTTTCTTAGAAGTACTGCAAATAGCAAAAGTTATATTTTCTATTACTGTTTTATGAGGAAATAATGCAGAATGCTGAAAAATCAATCCGATATTTCTACGCTCTATAGCAATTGACACTTTGTTACTTGCAACTAATTTATCATTTATAACAATGGTTCCAGATTTTGGATTTTCTATTCCTGCGATTAATTTTAGAATTGTTGACTTGCCACAGCCAGAATGACCTAGTAAACAGGCAACACTTCCTTTCTTCACTTGAATGTTGATGTTGCTTAAAGCAAAGCCATCTTGATTACTATAAAAGTAACTAATATTGTTAACTAGCATTAATCTTTCAACTGGAATCGTATTATTAAATATAACAGTATTACATTCAAGAAATACAGAAATATTTTTTATTATTGTGAATTAATTGTACAGGGTACCTAGAAAAATGCGAGACTTTTTGCTATAATTTTGCATAAATAGCAGAAGACATGGGACTATAGCTCAGTAGGATAGAGCGTTGGATTCCTAATCCGAAGGCCGTGCGTTCGAATCGCACTAGTCCCACTTAATTTTAATAAAGTAGGAGAAACTAACACAGGTTTACAACACCGTTCTAGGAGTTAGAGTCCCAGTTTCTCAACTTACAGCGTTTGCGTGCTTGGGTTTATATGCTCAACCTTATTTTCTTCCATTGCTCTATAACTTGGCAGTGTAGAATTTTTTACATGTAATCCAGTTACTATTACAACTAAAATAGCTAGGACACTGCAAACTAATGCACCAGCTAAAGATGGAACCATCACAGCAGCAGCAACAAACAATCCTGCAATAACAACTCCAACAACATCACTCCTTAATGAGGCGTAAAAACTCTCCTTACTTTTTTTGTATTTAGTTTCTTTTTCATGTGGTGGAGAAAATTGAGCCTCTACAAAGCCGTTAGCTTTCTTATCATTATTTGGTGTGACAGTTGGGCCAGTCCTTGTTGATACAGGTGCTTCATTTTTGTTATTATTGCAATTAGTACTAACAGGGAGCACTGTTGCTACAGGTCTACTAATAACATTTCTATTACTATTGGATACACTATTTGTTTCTATGTGGCATGTTTCTTGTTCCTTATTTGTTGCTGATCCATGCGGCACAATTATTTCTCGATCATTTTGTATCAGTGCTGTTGCTGCCACAGAATTCTTTTTTGAAGAAGCAGTGCAGAATGCATCATCCTTTAACTGTTGATATAATCTGTACAATTCACTTTCAGGATCTAGTTTTGATTGCTCTGCATTAACACTTTGCAGTAACGTGCTCAGAATCTCAGCATTGTCATCATCAGTGTAAGAGACAACAAAGCATAATATAGGTTTGTCTCCTTCAATTTTGCTAACGTAATACCTTCCTTCTTGACCGATTGCATTGATGATGGTCATTCCATTTTGTAAGAGAAATTTTATAACGTTCAAATTTTGATCTTTAATTGCATATTCTAGTACAGCATTTTTTTCACATTTGCTCTGAAGATTAATTCCCTTCCTTCTTAACCTTTTTTGCAAATCTTCAAAACTAGTAACTGTGCTATCCTTTTTTGTAACCCTATCTATATCAAGACACAGATTCCTAATGTCATCATTATTTAGCGTGAGACCAGTGCTTGTATTACTGACATTGGACTCCGCTCCATCAGGTGTGTTTTGCTTCTTGTTTATTGCTGATCTAAGCAGTGCAATTATTACACAGCTTGAGAGATATTTATTGTGATCAGAATTGCTGAAGTCGACTTTAAACTCAGAATCTATTTGAAGTTGTTCTCTGAGTGATAATTTCCCTTCTTCAATTATTTTTAGAAGATTTCTTATGTCATCTTCTGGTATACCTGTCATATACTTTAAAAGTAACTTAACTTTTGGTAGGTCGCCATCTACAGAGGCATTACTCAAAGCCTGAACTTTCTCTTCTCCAGTAAATCTTTTGTTATTCAAGAGTATCTTCATAACTTCAGTGCTCTCATTGTGAGGAGCTGTGTTAAGAACCTCTAGTATTTTCGTATGATCTATGTAATCTAAAAATATCTCAAACTCTTGAACTTTACCTTCATTAACGGCGGTCAACAAAGCATTCGATTTTCTTTCTTGATCAAATTTATCGCTATCCAAAAATATCTTTATAACGTTAGGTTTTTCACCTGACACAGCGTAATCTAATACAGTTTTAGAAGTAGTATCTCCAATATCAATTTTAATATTTGACTTTGCGAGCAATTCAACAATTTTTAGAAATGTATCATAATCATTTAAAATACTGCTTTTCCCTGAGCGGAGAATATCCATAAACAAATCACAAATCTTTGCATCTGTTGGACCACTTTGTTTTAGCTTCTCACCAAATTCCTGAGCAACTATATTAGGATTATCAGTTACAAATTTCTTTACATCTTCATAAGTTAAATTACCGATCATATTCAAATCTTACTATTATTGCTATACGCTTATTATATCAACTTTTTCATTATTCAGTCAAGTAATCTTGCAGTATCAAGTGGCATGATATATATTGATTTATGATTCTCGAGCAAATGATAGAAGATTTAGCCTATAAGTTAGTGAAAGTAACCGAAGCTGCAGCACTTGCTGCATATAAATTGGCAGGCCTTGGTAATGAAAAAAAGGCCGATCAGGTTGCAGTTGATGCAATGCGTACGGTGCTAAACTCAATGGAAATAAATGGTAGAATTGTGATTGGGGAAGGGGAGAGGGACGAAGCACCGATGCTATATATCGGAGAAAAAGTTGGCACAGGAAGTGGCCCTGAGATTGACATCGCTGTTGATCCACTTGAAGGCACTACGATTTGCGCTCATTATAAACAAGGGGCAATGTCTGTTCTTGCTGCAACAAAAAAAGGTAATTTTTTACATGCACCTGATGTTTATATGGAAAAGATAGCAGTGGGAAAAAATCTCCCAGAGGGTGTAGTCTCACTAAAAAATAGGATTGAGAAGAATCTGGACAATTTAGCCAAGGCAAAAGGATGTAAAGCAAGTGATCTTATAGTAACTGTACTTAAACGTGAAAGACATGATGAATTAATAGCAAAAATTAGGAAGCTAGGAGCAAAAGTGAAATTAATAGATGATGGTGATGTTGCAGCCATAGTTTCGCTAATAAATGGCAATCACGATATGTATATCGGCACAGGAGGAGCTCCAGAAGGAGTGCTTGCAGCAGCAGCGCTAAGCTCAATCGGTGGGCAGATAGAAGGAAGATTAATATTTGACACGGATCAATTAAAAGAAAGAGCAAAAAATTTGAATATCACTGACCCAGAAAAAATCTACACCGTGAAAGACATGGCAAGAAGTGAATCAGTGTTCATTGCAACTGGAGTAACAAATGGAGAGTTTGTGGATGGAGTAAAGTTTGGCCAAGATATTTGTCTGACTAATTCATTAATAATATTGCCTGGTAAAGTAATAAAAATACAAACAAAATCAATATCTTAAACATTTGTCATATGCTGATTATAAAATTTTTATAGAAGGAAGATACTTATAATTGTCTTAAAAAAATGAATTTACATATTAATTTTAGCTTTACAACATTTGGCATTAAGTTATAGTTAAATAGTAATACTAAGAGGTGCTTAATGTTTAGTTCACTAACTAATTTTTTTACTAATACGTCTAAAAAGAAAAGTTCTCAATCTGAAGAAAATAATCATTCTTTCTCTAACAGCACAGAAAGTTTATTAGTCCAATCTACTAAAAAAAATCCTCAACTTGATGATCAAAGTAGAACTGACGTGTCTCCTCAAACAAATCTTCAATTTAGTGAGGATGATGTAAAAAACGTGCTCCAAGACTTCGAAAAATTGGATTTTAAGAACAGTAATGAGTGTTTTAACGAAATAGCAGAAGATTATGAAAGGAGGAAAAAAAGTGACCTTTTTAACTACGTAATATTGAATAAGCGAAAATACATAACAGATATATTAGATCAGAGGCTTGCCCACAAAGATCAAGAAAATTTTAGGAAGAAATTTAGTAATATCTTCTTAAAATAAATGAGAAAATGAATTATGGGAAAGAATTTCAAAATAAACTTCAATTTTTTGAAGATAGGGTAGAAGAAGTATTATCAGATTTTAGAAAATTGAATTTTGGCCTTAAGGATAATTTGTGTAAAGATGATAAGGATAACGTAAATTATAATAAAGGCTGGCCTGCAGATCCATTTGACAAAATAGCGAATTATTATCGATGGAATAAGAACATTTTCCTTTTTAATTATGTAGTATTAAGTAAGCAAAAAGAAATAATAAGTATATTGAATGAAAAGTCTATTCCTGAAGACAAGCGAAAGAATTTTAAAAAGAGGTTGGGTAGATATCTTCTTCGAGTTGAAGAAGGGATGAGTAACGGACAGGAATTTCTCAAAACTGATAGTGCAGTTGCCTTTTTTGATGGATGTTATGTGCCATGCGCATATGCAAAACGTTCTCTTAATCATTATGATCATCTTAGTATTAATATTTCTAAGCCTGGGTGTAGCTTAGAAATCAGCCGTCTTTTCACTGACAAAATTGAAGGGATGGAAAGAAATAAAAATGAGGTAAAGATAGTAGAAATATACAGTAACGATAAAAGAATAGCAACGGTTGAGAAGAATGATAATGGAAAAAGAAATTACCGCTTTGCAAAAGATGCAACATGCGATATGAAAATTAGGTGGAGTGCAGAAGATGAGAAAGGTAATTCTGTTAACTGCTTTATTAGTTTAAATGTAAATCCTAGTGAAATTGAGATTGGTCAGGCAACTATTAATGGTAAAGATGTTGAACTAGACGAAATTTTGAAATTAGCTGAGCAAAGCGAAGATGTGCTTATAGAAGGTAAAGCTTTACATGAATTTTTAGAAGGATATCTGGAGCAAGATGTACAATCACAGGAAGAGATAATAAAGAGATGTGATGAAACTCCTGGAACTAAACTTGATAATCTGGAGATAGGGCAGTTCTCTTTCTCTCCTTTATCTGAAGAGGAGATAGAGGAAGAAGAGAGAAGAGAATATAAAAATTCACGGGCTGCATCAGGAAGGTGCTAGACTAATTAGACATTAAATCTAAAGTGCATTATATCGCCATCTTGCACGATATAATCTCTGCCTTCGAAGCGAATTTTCCCTGCATCTTTGCAAGCTAATTCGCTTCCATATTTTATATAGTCTTCAAAGCTTATGGTTTCTGCTTTTATAAAGCCCTTTTCAAAATCAGTGTGAATTACACCTGCTGCTTTGTCAGCTGTTGATCCTATCTTTATTGGCCATGCACGTGCTTCTTTGGGGCCCACAGTAAAAAAAGTTATCATACTTAGCACTTCATACATAATACGTGCTACTCCATCAAGTCCTGATTCTTGTAAGCCAAATTCTGATAAAAAATTCTGTTTTTCCTCTTCACTATCAAGATTTGCAATATCTGCTTCAAGTTTCGCTGAAATACAATAAAATTTGCTTTTATTTTCTTCCGCCATTTTTTCCACCCTTTTAGATAGTTCATTACCAGTTATGATATTCGTATCTTCAACATTGCATACATACATAACAGGCTTTGTTGTTAGCAATTGAAGCAACTTCATCTCATCTTCATCGATATTCTCCAAGCTTCTTGCCGGTTTACCTAATTTTAAAGTAGCTAATACCTCTTGCATTAATTCAAGTTGTCTCTTTAGCTCTTTATCACCTTGCTTTGCTTTCTTTTCCAATTGAGGAAGCCTTTTTTCTATGCTATCAATATCAGCTAGAATTAACTCCATTTCCACTATTTCAGCATCTGATATTGGATCTATTTTACTGTTTACATGGCTGATATCGTCATCCGTAAAGCACCTGAGCAGATGAACAATGGCATCAACTTCTCTGATATGACTCAAAAATTTATTTCCTAGTCCTTCACCCTTGCTCGCACCCTTAACCAAGCCGGCAATATCGACAACTTCCAGTTGATTGTAGATTATTTTCCCTGAGTGAGCAATCGAGGCAATTTGTTTCAAACGCTGATCTCGTATTGGCACTTTGCCAACATTTGGCTCGATTGTGCAAAAAGGATAATTTGCAGCTTCAGCTGCACTTGACTCTGTAAGTGCATTAAATAAAGTTGATTTTCCTATATTTGGTAACCCAACTATACCACAGTTAAAGCTCATATTTGCTATTTAAAGCCTTAATTATTGCATAATTAAAAAATTTTTGCTATACCTAATTAGTTACTTATTAATAAGTTAGTTAATATAATAACATATAGCTTGAATTAAGGTAGAAATTATGGTTGGGCTTAGAAAACGGAAATTACCAAATGGTTTTGACAGTATTGAAAATGCTAAAGGACGCAAGACTTCAGAGAGTAATGTAGAAAAAGAACCTTCTAATAACCAAGTAGTTAAATATGATACTGCAGGTGATGGCAATTGCTTTTTTCATGCAGTGTTTGGTGATAACAGTTCTGGTACATATAAAGCTGAAAGAGCGCAAGATATGAGAATGGAATGGCACAAATTTTTAAGTCGATTTACGTCTTTAGATGATCCAAGTATGCCAGCTCCTTTAAAGGATCAGCTAGAAAAGGTTTTTAATATGTTTTTTAATAAGCCAGGGGATTTAACTGGCAAGTCTGATAAAATAAAGGGTCTGGTTAAGCAAACAAATAGGAAAATTGAAAATGCTGAAGGTAATGTGAAGAGGTTAGTAAGTAGAGCTGTTAGCAAATTTAATATATCGCATAATCAAGCTGTGCTTAATCTAAGTGAATATGCAGAGGCTCTTGATGGCATTGGTGAGAGTGACTATAATGCCGAATATAACAGTGATTTTATTACACGCTCATTTCTTGACAAACCTGAACTCTATCAATCCTATCTAGAAGCAATAGAAAGTAAAAGTTATTTTCCTTTTATTGAAGAAATTCAATTATTAGCTTCTTTAGCCAACATTGAAATTAATGTCCATTGTAAAGTTAGCGGCAGAGAGAAACAACAAAAGTTTGAACCAAATCCTGAAATGATAAACAATGATCAACTAAATCAGATGTTTAATCGTGAGAGTTATAAATTAAATGACGAGTTATGGGGTAGTAAAGAGAGAGAAACAATATATCTTGAAGGAAATCATTACTCTAGGGCTAAAATTGTAACTCAAGAGTTAATAAAACAGCAGCAGGAGCAAGAAGACTTTCTATTAGCAAAACAACTTCAGATAGATGAAATTTTGGAATATTGTGATCTTTCAAAGGATATCTCTGAGAGAGTAGAGATTGAGAGGGAGTTTGATGAGTTATTGGCAAAAAATGCTGATGGAAAAATTGGTGATGTTATAGGGCAGTGCATTAATGATGTACAGCAACGTATAAAATGCCTTGAGGAGCCAGTCTTATCAAGAAGGTGCAGTGTGGAAGAAGCACGTGTAGAAAAAACATTTTATCAACAACAAGTACCACAACCTGTAAGATAAGTCTTCATAGTCTATATACTTCTATAGGGGGGCATTCTATAATAAAAGCCATGCTCATTTTTAACCACTGCTTAATAAGAATAAAGTCTTAGCAAAACAAACACAAGAACAATAGGATTTCTTGCTTGCAAAGCAACTCCAAGATCGGGAGGAAAAAGACTTTTTCCTTGCAAGGCAACTTCAAGAGCAACCCTCACGCACAATCCCTTAACCCAAATGGAGGAAGTAAAAATAGAAGATCAGCAGCAACAAATACTTATAAAATAATAACTCTATGGTTAATGTGCGAGATTTAATTAAAAAATGTTGTCATTCGAGTAGCTGACACTGGGCTCCAATGTCAATTACTCGGATAACAAAAAAACACAGGCTTCACATGCATCTGCAGTACTGTATTAGTCTACTATCTTCATTCCCACAACATTATACCCTGAATCAACATGTAAAATTTCTCCAGTTGTACCACTACTCAGGTCGCTTAATAAGTATAGTGCTGCCTTGCCAACATCTTCTATTGTAACATTGCGTCTAAGTGGAGAATTAATTCTATTCCATTCCGATATGGAGTGAAAGTCACTTATTCCAGAAGATGCCAAAGTTCTGATTGGACCAGCAGAAATTGCATTTACTCTGATGTTCTTTGGCCCAAGATCACATGCTATATATTGTACACTTGCTTCAAGTGCTGCTTTACATAAACCCATCACATTATAATTTGGCATAACTTTTTCAGCACCATAGTAAGATAAAGTAAGTAAACTACCACCATTTAACATCATTTTTTCGGCGCTTTTTGCTAAAGCAGTAAAAGAATAGCACGATATATGCATTGCATTGAGAAAGTTGTTTAGTGAAGTATCGACGTATTTACCATTGAGCTCATTTTTATCAGAATATGCTATTGCATGTACCAAAAAATCAATAGCACCCCACTTTTCCTCTATTTCTTTAAAAGCACTATGTATGATTTCCTCATTTGAAACATCACAATGTAGTGTTAGCTCCACATTTAATTCATTCGCTATTGGTAATAATTTCTCTTTTATTACTTCATTTTGATAAGTGATTGCAAGCTCAGCTCCGTGCTCTGAGAGAGTCTTTGCTATACCATATGCTATTGACCTCTTATTTATTATTCCGGTTATTAACCCTTTTTTACCCTGCAATATCATAGAAATTATTTGCCTTTTTTATAATTTGAAATATTAACTAGGCAAAGTCAATTATGTTTTAACTGTAGCTAACGTATAAAAATTACTTCCGCATATTTCCAACCTCATTATAATTACAATTAGAGATATTTTAAGAGCTCAAAATCTATCTTTAGTCTGCAGACTTTTTAATCAAATTTATTAAAAAATATATTCTTCAGTGTATATCTGTCGTATATGCACTGCATTTTTTTCTAACTTTTTTTACACAGGAGGATTTTATGTCCAGAATTCCAGATACTTGACCTTTACTTTAAAACCAACTGGCGCCTATGGTTTTTATAAAAAGATTACAGGAAATAAAAATACTCTAGAGAACATGAAATAAGGATACTGAAATATAAGCTGCCTATATTTGCAAGCAGCTCATAAAGTCTTCTTATTTACTTACTCCTTGGGCAGAAGAAAGTTGTTTTGATATAGTCACACTTTCCATACTTGTTGAAGGATTCTGTGAAACTTTTACTATTTCAGAACCTTCTTTACGTAAGTAGGATAGTGCATCATACAAGGACTTCGCTTCGTATTGTTTTCCTACTTTTACTTCTTTATGTGCAGCTATTTGCTCCCAAGTGATATCATTGCTTTCAATAAGCTTGATAGAACCGTCATCACTAATATTAATTTTCATTTTACATTCTTTTTCTTCATCGTACCAATTCAAAGTCATGTTATATGAGCCATTAGCTACTTCATAAATTCTTACTCCATGCTCATCAACTCGTCCACGCATTCCTCTTTTTTCATCTCCAGGTAGCAACAATGTAACCGCCGTTATCCTATTGCTTTCAAAAAAATCATTAGTTAAAATATTACTAATGTTTATTTTTCCTTTATTATCATTCAGCACAGTTCTTGCAGTCAACATAGTTCTAATTGGACTTCTCACTCTAAGCTGTACAGATTCTACATCACTGTTTTCTATGTGTTGAGCAATTTCTTGCTTAGTTTCATCAATAATCTTGCCTTTTAGATATTTACCGTGATTTTCATTTTCTGAATTATAAGGAGAGCTATCAGCAAGAATTCGCCTTTTTGACTCTTCATCATCACAATCTAAATATTCAATTTTGCGGTCATGCTTGGTACCTAAAAATGGATGATCATCTGCTCTCACCCTATTATTCGGAGGAAAATTGAAAGTCCTATTCGGTTTATCACTCGATACTGATTCAGATATACCTTGAACAGCTTCAAAACTTTTTTTAAAAGAATTAGTTAACATTATATACCCCCTTATTCTATAAATAGTCTTATCTTAGAATGTTTTTAACATATGTCAATTCAACCACTATGGATTAAAATCCAAAGATTGAGAGAGAGCATAGAATGCTAACTTTCGACTTGAAAGTCACCAAATTTATCTTCTTTTTTAGAGTGATTTTCAATATAATTTTTTATCATTTCGTCAGTTACATTTCCGCTAGTCCTGACAAACTAGCCTACTGCCCACAACCCAATATCTCTTTTTTAGCTCTGGAAAGTTTTGCTGGATTTTTCTGGAACTTTTTCCTTTTATTAACTGCACTAACTTACTAATACTTAAGTATGGGGGTACAGAAACGTATACGTGTACATGACTTGACGCAACTCTACCTCTGATAATTTCTACTTGATTATTTGCACATACTTCTTGTACAACTTCTTTAGCTTTCTGTCCAATATCTCCAACTAGTACTGGATATCGATATTTTGTTATCCACACTATGTGATATATATACAGAGTGACTGCTTTTTCTATAATATTCCACATTCTTTCAGATTTTTCACCTTAAAATTATATTCTTAAAAGGATGGACTTTAAGTCCAGGGTTTTTCTCCCAAATTTGGGACAATAAAAATTTGATATATTTGACATAAAAGCGTTTTAAATAATAAGAGCAAAATGGACAAATCTATTTCGTGAGTAACCAAAAACCGTTTTGTATTCATTCAGATAAGGAAAAATAGCAGATAGTGTCATGCAAGTAGCTGACACCCTTTTGGTGGACCACACACACAACTTTACAAACATTGCAATATGGCACATAGTAAATGATGTTATTCTATAACGCAAGACCTATACTCACCCAACCTAATGCATTACTTGCAATTTGGGTCCCAGTGGGCTTTGTTGCACAGCTCTTCGGATAGTGGGTAATGTATAATAAATTCATGAAGCTATATCAAACTTAGCCATGCCTATTTCAGTAAATTTGTTAAGCAAATAACACTTGAGTAGCAGTTCCTTCTCACGATTAATCTCAGATTTATTCCTAAAACTAAATCCAAATATTTGCTTCAGTCGCGAGAAAAAACTTTCTATATAAGATCTCTTCCAATAATTTATCTCTTTTTTCCACCTCTTCATACCATCTTCATCATATGACTTTATGAGCTTGATTGTAGAATTTCTCTCATTCATATAATCCAACTTTGGATGCTCTACTGCATTATTTTGCGGAGGAATCCTTGTCTTTATGTCAAGCTCATCGCACAGTTTGTATAACTTCTTTCGATTATATGCCCTATCTGCATATATCGTGCTTATGTTATACTTGGTATCCACTCTTTCAATAAGATCACAGGCTCCATAGTGGTCGGAATAAACTCCACTACTGTATTTTGCAGCTATAACTTTTTTACTACCTATCTCTAGCATTACATGTAGCTTTCTTGTTTGCTCATAGCGGCGATACTTTCTATCTGTACCATTTGCCTTACTATGGCCTGGAATATTATTGTAGATGCTGATACCTGTACTATCTATAGCAATTTCAATATCTTCCATATCGTTCTTATCAACTCTGCAGTCGTTGATTTTGATATTAAGCTTTTTAAACCTTCTTGAAGCCTGCGAATAGCTGATAATTTGCAAAATTTTCCCTATTTGCTCAAGATATTTCTCTATAAATCCCACTGTTTGCCTAAGACCAATCCTGAATAGATAGGTTATTATGTGAATTAGAATCACTACTTTGTCGCTGTAGACATTGTTGCCACCTGCTACTTTTGGACTATTTTCGTACCAATTTTCAATGGCATCGTTGATATAATGAAAAACATTTCCCCTTTCTTGAAGAAATTTGTTATATTCATTGCAGTTACTGACTTTCATTCTTATTGGCATATTTTTCCTTTGTCGGCTAAATATCTATTTTATAACAAATTCCATCAGTAACTGCCTGTTCTTTCCTTGAGTGGTGCAACAAAGCCATCCCAGTGTCAGCTACTTGGATAACACCAAATGGGCTACTCGCATTTTTTAGGCCTAAATCACAATGCTCGTACTGACCATTTTTCGTATAAGTTACCTTTATAAACAAATGTTTGTACAGCTGTAACACCCACCTTAAAAACTTCAGAAAAACTTACTTGTCTTTTTTTAATCTGTTTAAATTTCCAAAACCAATCTATTTGGATCTTCTATGTAATTTTTGATTTTAACAAGGAAAGTAACTGCTCCTTTGCCATCAACTATTCTGTGGTCGTAAGAGAGGGAAATGTACATCATAGGTCTGATTTCAATTGAGCTACTCACAGCAACTGGCCTATTTTGTATTGAGTGCATGCCAAGTATTCCAGATTGCGGAGGGTTTATTATCGGAGTAGAAAGAAGTGAACCATATACACCACCGTTTGAGATAGTAAATGTTGCACCTTCCATTTCCGATACTTGCAGCTTACCTTCTCGTGCTTTTTTGCCAAGAGCAACTAAAGTTAGTTCAATTTCAGCAAATGACATTTGATCAGCATCACGAATAACTGGTACAACAAGACCTTTATCAGTGCCAACAGCAACACCTATGTCATAGTAATTTTTATATACAATTTCATCACCTGAAATCTCAGCGTTAATCTCACGAATTTCTTTTAGTGCTTGCACTGCTGCCTTTATAAAAAACGACATGAAACCCAGTTTTATTCCATATTTCTTTTCAAAAGTTTCTTTATACTTTGCCCTCAGATCCATGACGTTTTTCATGTCAATTTCATTGAACGTGGTCAGTATTGCAGCAGTATTTTGCGATGCTTTCAAACGAGCAGCTATTACTTGCCTTATTTTGCTCATTTTCACTCGCTCTTCTCTTCTCTCTCCACTTACTACACTTTTTGGCGATTCATATTGTTTTACCGAAGGTTGTTCAGCTTTACTCATATGGTCTATCACATCCGCTTTAGTTATTCTACCTCCCATGCCAGTTCCTTTTACATTTTCTGCACTAATTGCATTTTCTTCCATAATTTTACGAGCTGAAGGGGCATCTTTTTTATCAGGGCCTTCGCCTTTATCTTCTTTTTTCACTTCTTCTTCTACTTCTCCTGCAGCAAGTTTTGCCAGTAATTGATCAGGGCTAATTATATCATCTTCTTTCACAAAAAATTCAGTTATTTGTCCTGAAGCTTCTGCAGTTAGTTCTAGCGCCGTTTTATCAGTTTCAATTTCAAAGATCAAGTCATCTACTTTTACTGCTTCGCCGATATTTTTCTTTATTTTTACTATACCTTCCGTAACTGATTCACCACCAAGAGTTTTTGGCGCTCTGATTTCTATAATTTTGCTCATAAAATAACTTCTATATAAAACTTTCTATAAATTTATACATGAAAAGAAACATAAATAAACTAATAAATTCATTAGGCCTTATGCTTGATTCTTTCCTCCTAATACATGCAAAATTAAAATACTAAGTAAATTGAAATAAGATTATGGATTTTGATAAGGCAGGCAATGCAGAAGACTTATATAACGAAAAACTTCAACTGATATGTAAGACTTATAACAGAGAATTACTATCAAATCAAAGAGTTGTTGATGGCATCAATTCAATGGATTACAGTAAGCTTAAAATCTTATGCAAGTATCATAATAAGTTTAGTCACAAAGGTATTGAAGAATTATTATTAGATGAGAGCATTGTTAATCACATCAACGATTATGATGATGAAATGTTTAGGTCCATGCTAAATAATGCACCTGCGGAGCACAATATTCTAGAAATACTAAAAGGTGGAAAGATTTGCAATATCAACAATGAATTCGAAAGTAGTGATAGTGAGGAGAATGGAGAAAATTATGGATATTATGATTACGAGGAAGATGAAAAAAATGATCCGAATAACTTCGCTAAAGAAGCACTAGGAAATAAAGGAATTAATGAAAAACATGTTGATGATGTTCAGTTTTGCAACGATGCAGATGTGGGAATACCACCAAAAAATCAAAATGATATTAGGAATATCCGTCTTATTCAATGGATGATAGTTGAGAGTGATGGTAAGCTTAGTGAGCAAAATGTTACAGAATTACTAAAAGATCAGAGTTCTATTGATCGAATTAACTCTATTGGTGATAAAAAGCTTCAACTTATACTCAAGAGTAATAAGTTTAGTGGTGAAAATATTATGGAGTTATTAGGAAATCAAAAAGTTGTTGAATACCTCTGTTTTATTGATTATGAAAAATTTGAACTCATTCATAATAGCGATAAGTTTAATAGTAGCAATTATACTAGTAGCAGTTACAAGATTATAAGGTTGCTAGAAAATCAACAAGTTGTTGAGCACATCAATTTTATTGATTATGAAAAACTTAAATTCATACTTTGTAATGATAAGTTTCTCTTTAGCGATATTGTAAGACTACTAAAAAATCAGGAGGTTATTGAGAATATCATTTCTTTTAACATTAAAAAATTTCGACTCATATTTTATCGTGATAATCTTAACTACGTAGATACAATAGAATTACTAGGAAATCAGAAAGTTGTTAATGGAATCGGTTTTACTCCTTTTGAAGAGTTAAAATCCATGTGTAGTCATTCTAGTCTTAGCGATATTATAAAACTACTAGAAGATAAAAATGGGCCTAGTAATGTCTTAAGTGGGACACGGAAAGAAAAAATGCAAGTCAGTTACATATCATGACATAGCTTAAAAAGTGTTTATATCCAAGGTTTTGCTTTATAAATTTAAGAGGGTGTTAAATAAACCATACGCATCAAATTAAGAAAACACGCTCAATTTAGACCATTTTTGCCATATTTCTTAGTAAAATCACTGGCAGCTGACACCGAGGTTGAGAAAATTTTTGTAATATAGACTATCAATGATTTTTCAGTAATAATATAGTTTTAGGTGGATATAGTGAACGTTTCATACAGAGATATAGACATTAAGCTAATTAGAACAGGTTGAATTCAAATGTTGAATCTAGAATCTCTGCCAAAACATCTAGCAATTATTATGGATGGTAATGGTAGGTGGGCAAACAATCAAGGAAGGGTAAAAATTGATGGCTATAGAAAAGGCAGTGAGGTTGCATTTGATATTGCTAAGCATTGCACAGTCCTGGCCATACCTTACTTAACTTTGTATGCATTTTCCATGGAAAATTGGCTCAGATCTGAAAACGAAACAGACTACCTATTTAATTTATTTTACTACACTTTAACTAATGAAGATAAAATGAAATTCATTTACAATTGTAACATTAAGTTAAATTTTATTGGCAATTTAAGTCTATTGCCCAGTAAAATATTCGATCAAATCAAAAAAGCAGAAGAAGTGACACATAAGAACGATGGTCTATTACTCACTGTTGCAGTTAGTTATGGAGCAAAGCAGGAAATTATACATGCTATCAACAACGTCATAAAAGGAAATATTGATTGCGTATTGGAAGAGGAATTTGAAAAATTTCTGTATACTAAAGATTTGCCAAAATTGGATTTATTAATTCGCACTGGTGGCGAAAAAAGGTTAAGCAATTTTTTATTATGGCAAGCAGCTTATGCTGAATTGTATTTTTGTGATACTTTGTGGCCCGATTTTTCTTGTCAAGATTTGACCAAAGCACTAGAAGATTATACGAAAAGAGAAAAAAAATATGGTAGATAATAACTTTATGGTTAGAATATTGTCCTCAATAGTAATATTACTCATATTTTCTTTTGCTACATATTTCAGTGATTTATCATTTTATCTACTAATTTTTTCAATTGCAGTTTTATCTTCTTTTGAATGGTATAATCTAACTCAGGGCAATAGAATCTTATACATTTTCGCATTACTATTAATCGCACTACCAAATGCCTCGCTAATATGCCTATATAATCTACCACAGGGAAAATATGCATTAGTATGGCTTATCTTAACTATTTGGAGCATCGATATTGCTGCCTATTTTTTCGGCAAAAATTTTGGTAAAACTAGAATTTGTCCAATCATTAGCTCTGGGAAAACTTGGTTAGGACTTTTTGGTGCAGTCTTAGCTGGAATAGTGTGTACAATTTTTGGCTCAATATTTTTGAGTTTATTTCCAATTTTTTATTCTCCAATAATTGGTTTGATAGTTGCTATTCTAGCCCAACTTGGAGATTTCACTGAGTCACTCATCAAAAGAGTTTACAATGTTAAAGATAGTGGAGGTATTATACCAGGCCATGGAGGAGTACTCGACCGTATGGATAGTTTCATTTTTACTGCCCCTCTCATTGCTATTTACATAAGCTAAAAAAATGAAGTACTATTAACCTTTGGTTCTTTCCTTCTTGCTTATTACTTTCACCTCAACAGATTGAAATTCTTCGGCACTCACTATTTCATCCATTGACTTATTACAATAAGGACAATACATTTCTCCTTCTTTGTGTAAGTATACTATTGGATGACCAGAACCATCATCATTTTCATCACCACGGCAGCAAACTATTACATTATTATCCCTCACTTTTAACATGTCTCTCCTTTAGCTTACAATATTTTACACATCTAACATACTCGTTTGGAAATAAAAAAGACAACAAATACTTATTCTCCATTTTCTACCCTATTTAGATTAATCAATTCACTTTGGACACTTTTTGACACAAAGTTGCTAACATCTCCTCCTAATCTCGCTATTTCCTTTACAAAACTTGATGAGATAAATTGAGTATCCTCAGATGCAGGAAGAAATATAGTTTCGATTTCAGGAAAGAGCTTATAATTTACCCAACTCATTTGAAACTCGTAATCAAAATCCGATACTGCTCTCAGTCCTCTAATAATAACAGAAGCATTTTGCTCTTTGGCAAACTTCACTAGCAACCCATTAAAGGATATAATATCTGCATCAATTCCTGCTCCTTTCACTTCATTTTTAGCCATGCTTGTGCGCAGTCTTATGTCAAAATTAGTATGTTTATTAACATTCTCTGCAACACCAATTATCAACTTATCGACTAGCTTACATGCTCTTTTTATTATGTCAAGGTGCCCAAAAGTTATGGGGTCAAATGTACCAGGATAAATTCCTATTTTGTTACTAATGTTCATTCTTTGTTTCTATACTTCAAAAACTTTTGATGGACATGATAACGTTTTTTATCTAAAAATGAAAGTACGTAGTTGGCCTGATAGCTCAGTTGGTAGAGCAAAGGACTGAAAATCCTTGTGTCGCTGGTTCGATTCCTGCTCAGGCCACATTCTTTTTCTTAATGTTCTATAATATATTATAATATTAATATAATTATTTAGGAAATAATGTATAAATGTTACAATAGAATATTTAATATACTATTAATTACATTTCTACTATTAAGTAATATCGCTTATAGTGAAAAAGTAAACAAAGAATTACCTGCTTTGACAGTGGAAAATGCAGTAAATTATAATATAATTGTTGGTTTATTGCAAACAGATGAATCTCAAAATATCTATGAGATATTCAATAATTTTGGGGTTAAAACTATATTCATTGACTACGACAAAATAATTAATCTAAAAGAAATCCAAGAAGAGTTCGCAAAACAAGATGAAATATTGGCAAAAAAGCTGATACTAGATCGAATAAAAGTTGAAGTTGCAAAATTTATCAAAGAGCAAAAGATAAACAGAATATTTATTTCAGATAACTTTCATTCAGCTCTTAACCCTTACCGCCAGCTTGTGAATGAAGAAATTGTAAAAATAGTAGATGACAATCCTACAATTCATTTGCTTGCCATATGCGGTGGTTTACAAGACATTATGCATGCAAAAGAAATTGAAATAACAAATGTTGTTAATGATGAGAAGAATCATTTAAAATCAGCATCCTATCCACAAAAAGAGAATATACCTCTTCAGCAGATAAAAATTGTTCCAGGTAGTAGTTTGGAAAAAGTGGTAGCTAGATTTTTACTACCTAATCAAAATGGCTGGTTTTCAACTTATTTTCCGAATGCTCATTCAGGTACAGTAAGTAATACTACAGAGAATAGAAGAAGGCTAGAGCTACTTGGATATAAAATTGCAGCGTTTGCCAATGACGGATTAATAGAAGCTATCGAAGATAAGCATAGTAATATTTACTTTCAAAGTCATCTAGAAGCCCTTGTTGTCAAATCAGATAAAAACTCTCGTTTGTCAAGCCAAAAGGTACGTCAGGTTTCAACACTAGTTGCTATAGCGATTATAAATGATTTTCTTCATCGCGTTTAATGCTAAAATAAGGAGAATCATTTAATGTAATGCCAGTACTCTTTCTTCTTGTCATCCCAGTGCTTGACACTGGGATGGCTTTGTTGCACAGCTCTTCGGATAGTGGGTAATGTATAATAAATTCATGAAGCTATATCAAACTTAGCCATGCCTATTTCAGTAAATTTGTTAAGCAAATAACACTTGAGTAGCAGTTCCTTCTCACGATTAATCTCAGATTTATTCCTAAAACTAAATCCAAATATTTGCTTCAGTCGCGAGAAAAAACTTTCTATATAAGATCTCTTCCAATAATTTATCTCTTTTTTCCACCTCTTCATACCATCTTCATCATATGACTTTATGAGCTTGATTGTAGAATTTCTCTCATTCATATAATCCAACTTTGGATGCTCTACTGCATTATTTTGCGGAGGAATCCTTGTCTTTATGTCAAGCTCATCGCACAGTTTGTATAACTTCTTTCGATTATATGCCCTATCTGCATATATCGTGCTTATGTTATACTTGGTATCCACTCTTTCAATAAGATCACAGGCTCCATAGTGGTCGGAATAAACTCCACTACTGTATTTTGCAGCTATAACTTTTTTACTACCTATCTCTAGCATTACATGTAGCTTTCTTGTTTGCTCATAGCGGCGATACTTTCTATCTGTACCATTTGCCTTACTATGGCCTGGAATATTATTGTAGATGCTGATACCTGTACTATCTATAGCAATTTCAATATCTTCCATATCGTTCTTATCAACTCTGCAGTCGTTGATTTTGATATTAAGCTTTTTAAACCTTCTTGAAGCCTGCGAATAGCTGATAATTTGCAAAATTTTCCCTATTTGCTCAAGATATTTCTCTATAAATCCCACTGTTTGCCTAAGACCAATCCTGAATAGATAGGTTATTATGTGAATTAGAATCACTACTTTGTCGCTGTAGACATTGTTGCCACCTGCTACTTTTGGACTATTTTCGTACCAATTTTCAATGGCATCGTTGATATAATGAAAAACATTTCCCCTTTCTTGAAGAAATTTGTTATATTCATTGCAGTTACTGACTTTCATTCTTATTGGCATATTTTTCCTTTGTCGGCTAAATATCTATTTTATAACAAATTCCATCAGTAACTGCCTGTTCTTTCCTTGAGTGGTGCAACAAAGCCAGCTGGGATCCAGTTTTTCGTTTCATCAAATTTAGCATAACTCAAGTTTGCTTATAAATTTTTCTGGATGCCAGTGTCTGGGCACTGGCATGACATTATGGAATTTGAGCTCCAGTGTCAACTACTCTAATGATACCTGATTATGATGAAAGAAATCTAATGGTTTATATAAACCCCATAGCATGTCGAACGAAGCTTTTTTTAAGAAAATCTGAATTTTCAACTACCATTAAACCAAGATTTCTCAGAACTTGAGCGCAAAGTATTCTGTTGGAAAATATTCTATTTAGTCCATCAGTTGCAAGTGCCATAGTAAAATTATCAAAGTATCTGTCATATGAAATTTTCTTCAATAGATAATTACTGCCAACATCAATGCCAGAGGATTTTGCAGCAGTTATTTGTCTAATAACACTCTCTACATCTCTCATTCCAAGGTTAAGTCCTTGACCTGCAACCGGGTGGATTGAATGTGCTGCATCGCCAATCAGCAAAATTCTGCTTTTATGCAGCTTTCTTGCAAAAGAAAAACTCAAAGGATAGAATCTTCTTTCACCCTCTAATTCAATTTCTCCCAAATAAGAACCAAATCTTTTTTTGAGTTCTATGACAAATTCCTCTTCGGATAAGCTCATCAGCATTTTTGAAATTTCGCATTTTTCTGTCCAAACTATTGAAGAAGTATAGCCACCTTTCATTGGCAAAATTGCAAATGGACCACCAGGAAAAAACCGCTCTACAGCTAAGTTTTGGTGATGTAATTCATGTTTTACATTAAATACCATGCTATTTTGTTTATAATCAAATTTTATCATTGGTATAGAAAACAACTCTGGCAACCTAGAGTTTTTACCTTCAGCACAGATAAATAGTGATGATATCAATTTTTGATCATTATCAAGAGTAACTTCCATGTATCCTTCGTCACAAGAGATTGTTTTATAGGAACGTGGAGAATATATATTGAGTTTATGCAAAAAATTTTTATTGATTGCATTCCATATAATAGCGCTCTTGATTACATAGCCCATTGGCTCTTCACCAACCATTTTATGGTCATAATGCACAGTAAATGGACTATCTCCATCTAATATGCATATATCAAGTATTGGTTCAGTTTCGCCTTCTAAGAGCCGCCAAATCCCTAATTTTTCTAGTATTTTTTTTGATCCTTGAGAAATGGCAAATGCTCGATTATCATCAACTGCACGTGGTAAACTATTTTTCTCAATTACGGCTACAGATACAGAGTCATTACTCAGGCCAATAGCAGTAATAAGACCAATTAGCCCACTACCTGAAATGATTACATCGTAATTCATTTTATTAACCTAAAATTATATTATACCCATTTTGAAAATAGTTTAAACGAACTTTGTAGACACTGAACTTCTCATTACTATCTTAGTTATAACCAAAATAGTAATAAAATATTAATTATTTTACACTAAATTAGGTCTAATTTTATTAAAGGAGCTAGATTATGACTACAGATTGCAAAAAAGAATTACTAAATTGCATTAGCAAGTACAGAGAAGAACTTGCAGAAAATAAAGCAGCAATTAGACAAACTTTAACTAGCGATAAAATTAATATAAGCGATTACTTTTATAAGGGTGATAAAATCTGTAACAAAGAGCTGTTTAACATAGGAAGTGAGTGTCAAGATAAAAAATATGGTAGTCGACAAGAATATACGTATGATGAGTGGAAGGAAAAAATTGAAAAACCTCATGCTAAAGATTTGCTAAAGATGTTACAAAATGAAATCAAAGGTAAAATATTAAAAAGTTTTGAAGATTATGAAAAATATCATAAAAATTCTACTGAAGCTATAAAAAGAGAATTAGACATAGATTCAAAATTAAAGGCAATACTCAAAGAAAAGCAACAACCAGAAACTGATGAAACTCGAGCATATTATGACGTTATACGAGGTTTATATGAAAATGGAGACATGCGCTCTCAACTAAAGTGCAATGATCTTGATTGTTTTAATAGAACAATAGAAGATAATCTATCTCAAAAACAATCCGAGCTAGCTGCTATAAAGGATGACTTTTTGGATAATACGCAAAATATTTTTCAACATATTCAAGTTGAAGATAGTATTTTTTAGAGAAATAAGATTATGCTATTTTTTTAATGAAATTTCTTAAGTGGTAGATTATTTTTTACAGCTACATCTGAGGTAGCTGTCACTACCTGAAATGTAACAAATAAAATACCAATCTTAAATATTGCTATATTTCACGATAGTTTCTCAATTTAACGCACATGCTTTTGGAACATTCTCATTTGTCAAATAGTTTCTGTCATGCTACACAATCTGTAATGCAGGTTTTAACTTACTTTTACGCAATATTGATCATTCTTGAAAAGCAATCTAACATTTTCTATTCCTTGATTACGAAGCTTTGATGCAGCTGATTTAGCTACCTGAGCGTTTACAAAAAATGCTACATATCCCTTACTTTCTGCATTGTTTTGTTTTGGGTGACGTTTCTGCATTTCTTTTTCATATTGCCTTTTGTAATGAGGAGTATTTTGTATCAATTGTTCTGACCTCTTTCTTAAGTACTCGACTTTTACCTTCGCAAGCCCAGACTTATGAAGTCCTAAAACTTGTGCTGCTTTTTCTGACAAGTCTATTATTCTACCTTCAACAAATGGCCCTCTATCATTAACTCTTATAACAAGCTTTCTTCCATTTTCTAAATTAGTAACACGAACAAAGCAGGGTAGGGGCAAGGTCTTATGTGCTGCAGAAATCAAGTGACGATTAAACACTTCACCGTTGGCTGTAATTGTGCCATGATCTTCTATTCCATACCACGATGCTATTCCTACTTCTTCGTAACAGCTACAGTATTTTGGGTGGTAGGTGATACCATTTATTGTATAGCTATTGCCAATTTTATAATGACCTGCAGTGTGATTACACCTATTGCTAAAACTACAACTACTCATCAAAACGAATATTAGACATAGAAAGGCTAGTTTTTTTATCATTGTACTTAGTGAAATGGTTCGATACCATGAGGATTTTAAATTATACTATAATAAATTTAGTAATAAGTAAACGTCTACTGCCAAATATGCACAGCACTAAAAAAGAAGTAATACATATAATCGGTATAGGTGGAATTGGAATGAGCGCAATTGCTGAAATTCTTCATAATTCCAGTTATAAAGTTCAAGGCAGTGATACGCGATCAAACGACAATATAGATAGGTTACAAAAATTAGGTATAGAGGTCTATATTGGTCACGATGCAAGTAGTATTAGACAAGCTCAAATAGTTGTACATTCTTCCGCAATAAAACCTGATAATGTGGAGCTAGTTGCAGCAAGAAATAACAATAAAACCGTTTTGCATAGGTCAGACATGCTGGTTAAAATTATGAAAGGTAAATATGTGATAGCAGTTTCAGGTTCAAGTGGCAAGACGACGACGACAGCTATGATTGCTTCCATTTTTGATCATTCTGGTGCTGACGCCACTGTAATTGTTGGAGGAATATTAAATTCCTATCAGAGTAATGCAAAACTTGGCAAAAGTGACATTTTCTTAATTGAGGCTGATGAGTCTGATGGAACTATGTTAAAAATTCCTGCAGATATTGCTGTTGTAACAAGTATTAATGACGACCATATAGACCATTACGGTACATTTAACGACATCAAAAATGCGTTTTCTAGATTTGTAAACAACGCGAATTTTGCTATTTTGCCTGATTCTGCAGACATCAATCATGATGCGAGTAATTCTATAAAGTTTTGGTTTGGAAATGGTAAAATTAGAGCTAGCAACATCAAACAACACAATAATAGCATAGAATTTGACGTGCTGATTAGTATAAACGAAAGTAATCGTATTCCATTGTCCACTACTCGAGTAGTTGAGAGTGGTGGAATAAAAGCAGCTCTTGATTCGTCACTTCAATGCTTGAAACTGGATTCTCGTTTCAATGTTAAACAAGATACTATAGAATTTAAGAGGACAATCCCTAGAAAATCTCTACATTCAAAAAAAGTAAATCGTACTAATGCTATTTGAACAAGCTAGCGTAAAAGTAAGCTAAATTTTTTAAGGTACAAAAATAGCAAGAAACAGTTGTTTGAAAAAAATTGGAATTTGATTGGATTGCTGAAAATTGGCTCTCAAACTTTAGACGCATGAGCAAGATAATACTCTTTAACTAATATAGATTAGGTGATTTGGAAGAGATACATCTAGAGCAGCCAGCAAAGTTACAATACATATTACCGCAATAACTAGAAATGAGAAGGATCTATATGGTGATTATAGATTTTTCCAGACCTTGAAAACAATAAATAGACAGTAAATTAGAACTACTGCAAAAAAAACAAGAATAGCTACACTGGTTGCTTGACCATCGTAAACGTAGCTTGTTAAGCCGATAAAAATAGCCATGATAGAAGCTCTAATAAATGAAATTGCAGAAGAAGTTGTGCCTTTCATTTCAGGGAAAATATTTAATGATGCATTGAAAATGACTGCTTGACAAATTCCACAGCCAATACAAAAAATAACCATAGACAGCGTTACTAAGTAGTAAGCACTGGGCATGATTATACTGAATATTAAAAGTGATAGGGATCCAATAGCAATTACGCCTGTACCGGAAATTACACACCAAATTGCTCCAAGTTTCTTTAAGATCTTACTGGAAAACAGGCTAATTAGTGAGAAAGACCCAACCATTGCACCTTGATGTAGCGCATAAATAGTGCTGGATAAACCAAAAGTTTCCATATACAAAAAAGGGCCACAAGTAATGAATGACATATAAGCCGCAGAAAAAAGGCTCTGTGCCAAAGACAACACCATAAATTTTGAACTTGATAATAATTTTTTATAGTCTTTCATCATTTTTTTTAGACTAAAAATATCACGGTCCTTTTTTGTTTCTGGTAACAGAAAAAGCAGCAAAACCCAAGAGATGAAACAAAGTATTGCAACACTTGCATAGTTACCACGCCACCCAACAATTTTGTTGATGAAACTGCCTAATACTGGTGCAATTGCTATGAGAACTGTGATAATAGAATTCATGATTCCAATAAATTTTACTGCTTCGTTGCCTTTATAGCTGTCTGCAATAATTGCAAACACAACTACAGATGTGCTAACACCAATGCCTTGAATAAAGCGAGAGATTAAAAGCCAAGAAACTGACAGCGCAAAAACACAGCCAACAGCACCGATGAGTAGCAAAGTGTTGCCTATGATCATCATCCTTCTTCTGCCATAGCATTCAGACAATGGACCAAAAAATAACCCTCCTATGCAAACGCCTAAAAAATTATAAGCAATAGTTAATTGAATTGTGCCTTCCGGTACGTTAAAATAGCGTACTATATCAGGAAAACTAGGTACAGAAATATCAATTTCAATGAACTTAGCAATTAGAGATAGAATTAATAAAAACGGTAGTAACACTTAAAATCTTTAATTAATGAATAAAAATATCACATTTAAAGCGTTGAAAGAAGAACATTTTTCACTATTATTAAAATGGGTAGAAATGCCCCATATAAGAAGTGGTGGGATACGGATATAAATTGGACACCAGAGTTAATTGAGAAAAAATATAGCAACTACGTTAAAGGATTCAAACGTTTGAAATTTAAGACACAAATTATTGAAAAACCAATGCACGCATTCATTATTAATTGTGATGGAGTTGATATTGGTTATATTCAATATTACAACAAACATGATTTCCCACCTAAACAGATCTATAACACTTTAGAACTTCCAGAAAGTTGTGCTGCTATAGACTGGTATATCGGAGAGCTGAACTATGTAGGTAAAGGAGTTGGTTCACAAGCTTTGAATATATTTTTAAACAAATTTGTCTTTAAAGTTTATGAGAATGCCTTTGTCGACCCAGGTATAGCAAATGTTTGTGCAATCCGTGTTTACGAAAAAGTTGGCTTTAAAAAATTATGGAAAGTAATAGTGCGATTTTAATGATTAAGGCAAGAATTCCTGAGAACCATTCAAGATGAGTGTTTTTTCAACAATCTACCTAAATTACTAAAAGTGGCTTATAAAAATATACAAGGAGCTTTATACAAACTTAACATAATTTAGTCATAAAAATATCATTATTAAGTCCTATATAAGAACAAATTTTGGCACTCAGTGAATCTTTTTTAACTAACTATGAACTTGATTAATTGGAAAATAAATTTTACTTGCTTTTACAATACCTTAAAATCTAATATCACTTTATCAGCAAAGATATCACAATAGGCTAGTATGTTCTTCACTCTTTTCCTCAAAATATTACCTATTTACATTACAATACTTATTGGTTACTTAGCAGGAAGATATCTTAAAATTGATAGAAATACTATATCTCAAATACTCTTTTATATAGCTAATCCAATAGTGATTTTATACGGAGTATCTCATACAGAAGTTAATTTAAAAGTAATTTCTCTGCCGATTTTGATATGGTTTATAGGTAGTACTATGTCCTTATCAGTGTATTATCTTTCTTCTTTTTTATTTAAGGACAACACGAGAAACATATTAGCGTTTAGCTCGGGCAGCACAAGCATGGGTTATTTTGGTCTACCGATTGCCATGGCTTTATTTGATGAAGATTCAGTGTCTGTGTATGTTGTCTGTTACATAGGAATGGCACTATTTGAAAATAGCTTGGGATTTTATATAGCTGCAAATGGTATCTATACTGCAAAAGAATGCATATTAAAGTTACTCAAACTTCCTTCATTATATGCGATGATTCTAGGCTTCTTTTTAAGTATATATGATATACAAATACCCACTTTTTTGACGGATGTTATGATAAATATCAGAAGTACATTTATCACATTAGGAATGGTGCTGCTTGGAATAAGTATTGCACAAATTACAAATTTTAAAGTAGATTGGAAGCTTGCTTTGACCACTATTGTAGCAAAGTACATATTCTGGCCGTTATTTGTTTTGGGAATTGTCTTACTAGACAAGCATGTTACAGGTATATATGATGAAAGCATCTATAAAGCACTGATGTTACTGGCTATTATTCCAATTTCTGGATCCAGTATAATACTTGCTAATATTTTAAATTACCAACCAGATAAAGCTACTTTATTGCTCCTAATTAGTACTGCAGTGGGACTATTTTATGTTCCACTTATAATATCATTATTTTTTACTAAACTTGTCCCTTTTTAATCAAAAATTTAAGCGCTAGGCCTATTCACAAAACTTGAATTTAGACTAGACTTCTTGGATAATCATAAAAGAAACTAATCCTTTTTTTCCTCTCCTTTCTTATTTTTTTACACAGAATAGGAAGTTATCAATTGATGGAATTTTCGCAATAATGTCAATAGCAGTAAGATTTCCTACACCTTTTAGCAGGTCTATAGTTGAATTTGGATGTTCTATGAGCAGCAACAAATAAATGTAACTTGCCTTTTTCTATATGATGCTATTAACCGAATAGGTATTCGTTTGACATTTCCATATCTTTGTTATCATTAGTAATACTAAAGGGAAAACTAAACTTAATAAGATTTGGAAGCATATTGTTGTTCTATGATTCACGTAATGCTGCTATGCCTTCGTTGCAGACGTTGTCATAAAGTAAATTAAATTCTTTAATATTTGAAAAACTACTACCCCTTAGCGCACTCATTAATATTATTCCACTTTCAACATCAATATCATTAGAAATTAAATCAAGTTTAATAAGATTTGGAAAGTTACCATTCTTTAACAATTTAGTGATTGCTATTGAGCCTTCTGCGCCAATAATGCTAGAAGTTAATTTACACTCAGTAATATTTGGAAGATTAATATTCTCTAATGCTTCATTTAAAACTTCTCCGCACTGAGCATCAATATAACAATTAGATAAAGTCAAGCTTGTAATATTTTGCTTTTTCTGTAAAAAGTTTACTAGCTTTTCCATATATACATATAGATTATTTAACTCTAAGGTGTTACTATTAACATATTGATTAAAGTCAACTTCCATGGTTTCTGTAAGTTATAGAGCTGCTAATTATAGCATAAATTTAAATAATTGTCAACCTTATGAACAACTAACTTTACTTCTTTTTAACCTGATACCTATGCTTTGTTTCAAATTTCCATCAAAAAGTAACATTACCCCCTCCAGTCAACCTTTCTGCTTCATTTCGTGAAATCAATGCCTCAATAAATTCATCTAGTTCACCTTCTTTTATAATCTGTTCTAGTCGATGTGAAGTGAGATTAATTCTATGATCTGTTATTCTTGATTGTGGAAAGTTATAAGTTCTTATACGTTCAGAGCGATCTCCAGAACCAATTTGGCTTTTCCTCATTGTTGACCTTTCCATTTCTTTTTTTTGTCTTTCAATTTCGTATAGCCTTGCTCTCAACACTTTGAGCGCTTTAGCCTTATTTTTGTGCTGCGATTTTTCATCTTGCTGTATTACAACTATCCCTGTTGGCAAGTGGGTGACCCTTACTGCGCTGTCAGTTGTATTCACTGATTGCCCTCCAGGACCACTGGATCTATAAACATCTATGCGTAAATCTTTTTCTTCTATTTCAAAGTCAACCTCTTCTACTTCAGGTAATATTGCAACAGTAGCTGCGGAAGTGTGCAATCTTCCTGAGGATTCAGTTTCTGGCACTCTTTGTACTCTGTGCACCCCTGACTCAAATTTCAGTCTTGCAAAAACTTCTGTTCCATTAATGAGTGCAGAAGCTTCCTTATAGCCACCTATACCTGTATTAGAAATACTTATTGGCTCAAACTTCCAATTTCTTCTTTCTGCATATTTTTGATACATACGAAATAACATCGCTGCAAATAATGCTGCTTCTTCTCCGCCTGTGCCTGCTCTAATTTCTAATATTGCATTTCTTGAGTCATCTTCATCTTTGGGTAATAATGCCAACTTTAGTTTTGCTTTTACTTTCGGTAATACTATCTTTTGCTTCTCAAGAAGTTCTTCTTTTGCTAACTCTTTTATATCACCATCGCTGTTCTCATCTTTCATGATTTCTTCTAAATCTGAAATTTCCTCTTTTAATATATTATATTCATCGATTATCTCGATAATTGGTCTGAGTTCAGAGTATTCCTTTGAAAAACTAACGAATTCTTTTTGACTCAAATTGGTAGGGTTTTCCAGATTTCTCTCTACATCAGAAAACTTTTTTTTTAAGTCTTGTAAATTATTCTCTATATCCATATAGTACAGGTCTAGTTTTCAGCTGTTTAAGTAAGTAATATATACTGAAATAAAAAATTTCTTATATCAAGCAATAACACTATAATTGTCTCGAATATTTCTACCTAAGTATAATGGCAAAACAGATAACATCAATCTGCAGCTTCATATTTGGAGCTTCAGACAAAAAATCATTACCAGATGAGTCGGCTCCAGAGATTGCATTTGCTGGTAGATCAAACGTAGGAAAATCAAGTTTAATCAACTTGCTGATAAACAGCAAAAAAGCTGCAAGAGTTTCTTCTAAACCTGGATGCACTAGACAAATAAATTTTTACTCTATGTACAATGATAAGTTTAGGATTGTCGACCTACCGGGTTATGGCTATTCTTGTGCAAGCAAGGAAGAAGCAGTACAATACTTAAACCTAATTGAGTACTATCTAATTCACAGGAGAAATCTAAAAAGAGTGTTTGTGCTTATAGATAGCAAGGTAGGATTAAAAGAAATAGACAAAGACTTTGTTTATTGGTTAATATGTAATAATATTAACTTTAATATTGTGCTAACAAAAATAGATAAAGTGAATCAGGAAAGTCTAAATGCTATTCTAGAAAATACTCAAAAGTGGGTTAATAATGAACATGTATCAATTCATCAAATAAGCATTCGTGTTAAGCATAAAATCACCAAGGTAAGAGATGAGTTTTTCAAATTTACAAGATAAAAAAATGAAAAGTGATGAATCTTTAAATGGTAAGATGCCATTGAAGGAAAAAACAGAAATATTATTTGAAGTTCTGTCTAACATACCTAAATTTGTAGGCGAAACTTTTATCATCAAATGCAGCAGTGTAATAATCTCAGATGAAACGCTGCTTAGTGCTTTTGCGCATAATGTTGTTCTGTTGAAACAGCTTGGTATAAATCCGGTAGTAGTTCATGACGGAGAATATGAAATTAACTTAGTGTTAAAAATGCTAGATATGAATGATAAGTTTATAAATGGTGTCAGACTTACAGACAAAAGCACTATGAAAATCATTGAAATGGCACTGTGTGGTTCAATTAATAAAAAAATTGTTCAGCATATAAATTCTGCTGGTGGTTCAGCTATTGGACTATGTGGAAAAGATGGCAACCTCATAAAAGCTGAAAAGATAAGCACTACGCTTAGGGAAAATAGATTAAATAATATTGAAAAAATACTAGACATGGGATTTATCGGTAGACCAACTGAAATCAATCCTGATATATTATTCTTTATTGAAGAATCAGATTCTATACCAGTTATTGCACCTATCGGTTATGGAAAAAATGGAGAAACATATCATATTGATACTGATAGCACTGCAAGTGCAATTGCACTTGCAGTTTACGCATCTAAAATGATAATCTTGAGTGATACAGATGAAGAAATAAACAAAGTTGGCAATGGAAGAGTCTTGATTAAAAATTTAAAAGAATCGATTGATTGTGGAAAAATTAAAGGAGAAAAATTTGTTGAAAGGCTTATGTCATATACTAAAATGGTAGAAGAATGTGCAGGGGTTGTTCACATAGTTGACGGTAGAGTACCTAACATTATACTTGATTTATTTACTGAGAATAATTCAGGTATATCAATAATGGATGATTAATAGCTGTAATGCTTATAACCATATGAACATTGAAAATTTGGGAATAGCTTATGTCAAATTCCTATTCTCTTTTCCAGTTTTTTAGGTTTTTTTTTCTTGCAAGCATAATAGTTTCGTATACATAATGAAACCAAATGGTATTTTTAGCTTGATAACAGAGGAAAATAAAGAGGGCTTGGGTGTAACACTCAAATAATGATTTACCTTATGGATACCGCTAGAAAAGTTGACTAAGGTATACAATTCTCTCTGCATCAAGTTACTCAAGATATCGAATCTACAAACGCTTTCGATTGAGTGTGTTTGATCAATTTGAGTGCTTTAAATGAAAGGCGAAAATTGAGCATACTACGCCTCTGTACACAGTATCTTTAATGCAAATGCCCATGTGATTCCATAGATAATCTCTGTTTTTTTATTTTATCTGTCCATTTATCATTTTCTATATCTTGTTTGTTGGTTGCTCTTTTTTCTTGCTCAACAATTGCCTTATCTATCTTCTGATGAATTGCATCAATTGCATTAATTGCATTTTTTTCTTTGTATACTTCGCTTTTTCCTTCAACAATTAAATTGGTAAAAATATTTACAACAAACTGCACTTGATTATGATTAACCTGACCTTTTATCGAAGAAGGTAAAGAGTTTAATTCCATCAATACTTCTGATGCTGTTTTATCTTGAGTGGAAAGCCCTAAATTATCTGCTACTTCACTTATTAATAACTCTCTGTTTTCTTTATTATCTTCTAATTTAGTATAATCACGCAGTAGATCCATAACTGCAGATACTCTGACTTCAATAATATCATCAACGTCTTCACCTCCTAGAGCAACTCCTGATTCCAATAACTTCTCTCTGAGGTTTTTGCTTAAAAGATTAATAAATTCTTCATTTGCATCTGATCCTATGGTTGATATCGTACCATCTAAATAGTTATTTACTTTGATTTGAGTACCTAAGTCATGCTCTATTTGTATTTTTGTCTCATATTTAAATCCTAGTTCTGCACAGAATTTCTGAAAATATTCTTTAATAATGTCAAACAAGCTCTTGCCATTATCTTTATAGTTTTTTAGCTCTTCAGGAATAGTAAGTGATAACTTACCTTCTTTATATATTATACCATTTTTGCTATCTTGAGATTCAAGTGTGAATTCTAATGAGCTGGATAGGTCACATATTTTCTCTTTCGGATTGTTAAGCGTGGTTATAGGCATTGCCATATCAGACTTCACTTTTATGTGGTTGTGATCAGTGCAGTAAATGTTTAGCGCTTTTTTAGGACTATGTGGAATCAAGCTACAACTACTGAGTGCTGCATGAGATTCATTAAATATACCAGCTTCATACCCTGCTTGATTACAATTGGTGACTAGCTCTTCTAAAATAGCATTACTTGGAACTTCTGCCCCAGCGTACCTGAACATTTCCTTGAAAATTTCCTTTGCTAATGCACGGTAATCTTTTTTGGAGAATAGATGATAAGAGCTTCTCCCTGCGTTATAAAATCTCTCAAATTCCTTTCTATATTCATCAATTTTTTTTTCATCAGCAACTGTAGGGCTATTACAATGATTTTCCCAAACTTCAGATAGTCTATCTTGATCAAGCTCCTTAAGTACTGGTTCCATAAAAGCTTTACCTTCTTCAGAGAGGTTATCAAAATTATCACGGTTAAAAATCTCATTTTTATAATCTTTAGCTCCTTCCTTAAATGCAATAATAAAATTTTTATCTATTTCTTTTTCATTAATAATAAAATTCATTCTTTGAAAATCTAAGAACATTGTTTCACCGGAATTCGCTAATTTATTATCTTGATCTGCTCTTAATTTACTAAAATTGAATTCTTTAGCTGTGGCCTTTAATCTAACTACCGGACTCTTCTTTGCCTCTTTCATAATTAACACCTTACTATAAATATGCTGTAAGTTGTACCATATAATGATGAATAATTTTATAATATATAAAAAAGTCGATAGTCTATTTCTTTATTTTAGGGATATAGGAAAGGCGTAGATTTCTCTTTTCATTTGTAGCATGCTGCATTAATATTTACGTATTAATCTAGAAAATAGTGATGAATAATATTGTAATTGTTGGTCTGCAATGGGGTGACGAAGGCAAGGGTAAAATAGTAGATTATCTTTCTGAGAATGCAGATGTAGTTGTGAGATTTCAGGGAGGAAATAATGCAGGGCACACTATAGTAATAGATGATGAGGTTTATAAATTAAATTTACTGCCCTCTGCTGTTTTGAGAGCGGACAAAATATCTATTATAGGAAACGGTGTTGCTCTTGATTCACATGCTCTAGTCTCAGAAATAGAGTCATTGAAAGTTAAAGGAGTAGACGTAAACTATAACAACTTGATGGTATCCGAGAGCTGTCCATTAATACTTAGCGTACATAAGGACAAGGAAAAGCTATTTGAAGATTTAAACGGAAATCACAAAATTGGTACAACAAACAAAGGGATAGGGCCATGTTATGAAGATAAAGTTGGCAGGAGAGCTATACGCCTTTGTGACTTAGAAAACACAGATGAGCTCAATCAAAGAGTGGATGCTCTCCTGAGTTACCATAATGCTATCAGAAAAGGACTTAACTACCAGGTAGTTAAAAAAGAAGAAATATTAAAGGAAATTCAAGAGATTTCAGAAAAAATTCTTTTATATAAAAAACCTGTGTGGAAGATACTAAATGATTTTATGAAAGAAGGTAAGAAAATAATATTTGAAGGCGCTCAAGGCGCATTTTTAGATATCGACCACGGAACTTACCCTTTTGTTACTTCAAGTAATACCGTAGCATCGCAAGCGATAACAGGCTCAGGATTATCCTACAATGCTCAAATTATTGGTGTAGCAAAAGCGTATACAACAAGAGTGGGTAATGGTCCATTTCCTACTGAACAAAATAACGAGATTGGAGACAGCTTATTTTCTATAGGTAAGGAACTTGGAACAGTAAGCAATAGAAGAAGGCGCTGCGGATGGTTTGACGCAGTTTTAGTGCGCCAGGCCGTACAACTCTCTGGAGTTTCAAGCATTGTATTAACCAAATTAGATATTCTTGATTCTTTTGATACTATTAAAATAGGCACTGGTTATAAGTATGGCGGAAAAATGTATGATTATTTACCCGCATCACATTCAATACAAAAAGAATTAGAGCCAATATATGAAGAATTTCCTGGTTGGAAAGAGAAAACTCAAGGCAAAAGGTCAGTTAAGGAATTACCTGCAAATTTGATGAAATATGTGAGAAAAATAGAAGAATTAATAGGTGTACCAATTCATCTAATTTCAACTAGTCCCAATAGAGAGGATGTTATTAAGCTTAAAAATCTATGAAAACGTCTTGTTAACTTTTATCTAATAAAAAACGATACTTGTGTGACTTCAAGCAATCTATTATGCAAAGTAGCAGCGTAAACGTACAGTGAGCAGTGTGATTTTTCTTAAATACATGTTGATTGTTATAATATAAACATAGTTAAAGGAGGCGTATTATGATTGCAGGTTTGACTAAGGGAGACAAAGCAGTAAGAGCGGAAAAAACAAGTGATCAGCCGAGAGAATTGTCAGTTGCAGAATATGTAGTTAAGTCAATACATGACTTGCAAAAATTGCATAATAGATTATGTTCATCACAGGGCAACAATTGTGTTAATGATAGAGAGAAGTTTGTCCAAGATAGTGATGGGCTTGGTATATTTCAATTTCTCAAAAGCTATATTAATGATGCAGAAAAAAATGAGCCTTTCATTAAGAACCTTACTATAATGAAATTTCTTCGCTCAATTATAGAAGATAGGGAACTGTATAAAAAGTTATGCAGTTTCGATGATTTTCTCGATTGTGAGTTAGAAAATTTGAGAGATAAGATAAGCTTATTAGCGCTTTTGAGAGAAAAGATGGACTTTACTGATATACAAAAAGCTTATGGTAATTGGCGTTTTAGTAATCTAATAGGTGATAATGATTTTAAGCGAATGTATGTGGATGAAGCAGTAAAAGAAAGAGAAAAGCCTGTTAATGAGGACTTTGAGAAAAATATAGGTAAATACATAGAGTTAGTAAAGGAAGGAAAAGAAGTTGCAAGTAGGTATTTTGGAAAATGGAAAGAGGACTTTCAAGTTTACTGTGAAGAAATTGACAATAATAATAAAGTTTTGAATATTAACCTTACTCATTACGACAATAGTAAGCCAACAAAGATTAGTGACGTTTTACAGCAAGAGAAAGATATTAAAGAACTGAATATCTATTGCAATAAAAAACATGAAATACACGCTCATAAAAAAGATAAGAAAAGATATTATGAATTTAAAGAAGGTGCATATTATGAAATGACAAGCACTTGGGCTGCAAAAGATGGATCAGGAATGTGTACCATGATTATGAATGTGAGTAGTGATGGCATAACTGAAGTACTAAAATTTGATGGTGAAGATTTTGTGTCATCGAAGGAGATTCTAGAATTAATAAAGCAAAACGATGAATTATATATTCAAGGTCTCTCCTTATATGATGCTGTAATGGAATCACTAGAAGAGGATAGGGCTACTCCTATTAATTTTTACAATGAATCTATGGTGGCTTATCAAGGTAAGGAACCAGAGGGGAAGTTAGATCATAAAGTTGATGCTGATAATAGCCTTCCTTCTTCTCCTTCTATTAATAGCAATGCATTGGAAGTCAATTTACAGCACACTGAAACTCAACCAGAAGTTGCTTCACAACAAATAACTGATTTACAAAACAGTTTTGGAAAAGAAGAGCGAAAAAAGACAGAATTGCAAACTGAACTGGCACAAAAAAATGAAAAGTTAGCAAGTGTGTTAGCAGAGTTACAAGAGAAAGCACAAGAACTTAAAAATGTATGTGAAGCAAAAGGAAAGCTAGAGGGTAAGCTAAAAGATGTCAATACAGAAAAGAAGGAGTTAGAAGACAAATTAAAAGAAGCAGCACACATAATGAAGGAAAAGGAGCAGTATATAAGCAATTTAAAACTTCAAGTGCAAGAGTTGAAAGATGAGCATAAAGCACAACTGGAATCTTATGAACAAGGGATACACAAACTAGCATGGGAAGTTGAAGAGTTAAGAAGCAAACTAGAGTGTGAGAATGAATGGGATGATAAAGTTGTAGAAATAGCTGATGGACTGGGAGAAAAAATTCATGCTGATGAACAAAGAAGCCTAAATAATCAATTTTATACTCCAACAAGAAATATTTTTAATGAGACTAATAATGAGTCTTGTGTTCCACTGGAAGAAAAGATGACGTTACTCGGATCTTCAAGCTCTGATGGCGGATATGGTAGTGATAATGGTTTATCTTCTAACATGAGTTCTATTGAACAAAGAAGCTTCAATCATCAATTTTATACTCTAGCAGGAAACGTTTTTAGTGAGCCTGATAGTGCCTCACAAAAGAAGACAGAGTTATCCAGATCTTCAAGTTTTGATAGTGGACTTGATAGCGATGAGGAAAGTTGTGATAATGATTTATCTTCTAACATAAGTTCTATAAGTTCTGTTGAGAAGGTGGCAGAGAGTAGAAAAGTAGGTAACTTGCTTTCCTCTCGTATTATATAGAGATAAGTTGCAAGAGGAATACTCACAAAAATCTCTTGTATTGATAATAATTTAAAATCTATAGTAGACTGAAAAAGATTATTAAATTATAATACGACAATGATAAAAGAAGACAAATCAAAAACAATTTTTGAAGTGGAAGGGGCAGTAACTGCTTTACTACCTGCAGCAGAATTTAGAGTGAAGCTGGACAATGAACATGAGATTATCTGTCATGTATCAGGAAGAGTGAGAAGAAGTAAAATACGTATTATTATAGGCGATAGAGTGTTAGTTGAGATGAGTATTTATGATAGGAATGCAAGAAAGGGTAGGATAATAAAAAGGCTAAAGTGATAGAACAATCTCTAGATAATCTTATTCTTGCTTCATCATCAGAAAGGCGAGTAGCCTTACTCAAACAAATAAATATTAAGCCAGGTTTGGTTTTGCCAGCAGATATAGATGAATCGCCTTTGAAGAAAGAACTGCCAAAAGATTACTCAATCCGTATGGCAAAAAGTAAAGCCGAGAAAATACAAAGTGCAAATCCAAATTACTTTGTGCTTGGTGTGGATACAGTTGTTGCTTGTGGTAGAAGGATATTGCTCAAAGCTGA
This sequence comes from Wolbachia endosymbiont of Kerria lacca, assembly GCF_051602725.1. NCBI lineage: Bacteria > Pseudomonadati > Pseudomonadota > Alphaproteobacteria > Rickettsiales > Anaplasmataceae > Wolbachia > Wolbachia endosymbiont of Kerria lacca. The sequence continues at coordinate 223,664 of NZ_CP192272.1, read as the reverse complement.
AAACGTTGAACAAGCAGAAAAATGCGTTCGCTTGTTATCAGGAAGAAGGCATAGAGTATACACCAGTGTGTGTTTATTAATTCCTGATCAATCTAAACAGCATATTAGGACTGTAGTTACAATAGTGAAATTTAAGCGTCTCAGCGAACAAGAAATTAAATATTATTTAGCATCAGAAGAGTGGAAAAACAGGGCAGGGGGATGCAACATACAAGGCCTTGCGGGAATGTTTGTATTATTTTTACGTGGTTCTTACTCTTCTGTAATAGGGTTACCATTACATGAAACCAATTGCTTGCTAAGTAATTACTTTAACCTATACTAATACCACTGTCCTTTTTTTGTTTTTCTTCAGCAATAAGTTTAGCCCAGATTCTATTTCTATTTGCTAATGCAATTCTATTGCGATCAGGACTATCATTGCATTCTGTTAAAGTATCTTTTCTTTCCTCTTCTACTATTCCAGCTTTCAGTTGTGCTGCATCTTTTTCTAGCAATTTATATAGTTCGCTATTTTTGTCTATAGTCAGATTAGTATTATCATTTTCTTGTTCTGCTACTTTTCTTTCTAATAACTTACGTACAGGGTCATATTTTTTACCTTCTTTTACTTCTTTCAACATACTTTCTGAGAATAAATCTTTAGTAGCCTGGTCTCTCAATCCTTTATTCAATTTTTCCAATGTATCTTTTGGTTCAATGGTTTCTAATTTCCTCTCTAATTGTTCAGGATTTACCTGAAAATTATCGTGGCTAGTGTAAGTTGGAGATGAGTAACCTGAGTCGTTTATTTCTTCCTCCGCTGCATTGTCTTTTAGCAATCCAGCTGCTAATAAATGTTCTTTTGTTTGTTCACTCATTTTCTTTTGATTTACTGGTTTTAGCGGGAATTTCTGAGTTTCTTTATCCAACCTACTGGTAAATTCCGTAAGTAGGGTATAATCTCTTTTTTCAACATTCATTAGGCTCGCTTTTAACTGTCCAGAATTTACTCGAGATTGTTCATGATTAGAGTGAGTTGGAGATGAATAGCCCGAATCGTTTGTTTTTATATCTGTTGAGCTGTATTCTAGCGATTCATTTTCTTGTTCGGTTTCTTTTTGTTCATCGTTTCCTCTTTCTTCGTTTTCCTTAGTGCTAAGATAATCTTTTTCTTGTTTATAATCTGATTGAGGTTTTGAAAGCGTTATATACTCATCTTCGTTATCGCTCCAACCATCTTCGAAGTCAGAAAATTCTTCACCATACTTACTTTCACTACGTAATAACTCATTTTTTGCTTTCCATGCAAGAATCGAAGCTACATCATTTAGTGATTGCTTATTTCCAGTATTGCTTGATTCTTTAGCGTTTTCATACTTAAATGCACCTTTAACTTTTTTGAATGCAACGTCTTGTGCTGCTGCAGTGCTTTCATTAGTTGTAGGATCAAAAATTGCACCTTTTTGCCGATTATTAGATATTTGCTCACTTTCATCTGATCTTCGGCTTCCAGATGCAGTATATCCAAACGTAGTAAATGTAGACTGCCTATCGTTTTGATTTTGGCTTACAGATTTGGTGAAAGCAGTACTGTTTGAATGATCAGAATATGGAGAATTGTAGTTATTTCCACTATTAATCCGTATTGGCTGATACTCACCTTTTTGCTGATTATTAGGTAATGAACTAGTTCTAGTTGGCAGTAACGGTGGAATCTTTTTAGCAGATGCGTTATTAGAATGTGTAGTGCTAGTCGTTGCATGCTTAAACTTAACTTCTTGATCTTGAGTAGCTTGAACGCCAACACCTTTACTAATATCATTTTCTATGAAAGTTTCAGATGATTGTTGATTCTCTTGTTCTTGTCCTTTCTCCTTGAATTGTATTTGATATAGGAATAAGCCACCTATTTTTACATCTGTGTTTGCTTTTAATTGTTCCTCAGTAACACCATTACGTTCAGTGAGATCTACACCATCTTTATCAATCTTGATTTTGATAGTACATTTTTTGCCATTTTTGTCATGCCAATTCAAAGTCATTTCATATGAACCATCGGTTACAACATAATGCCTTATTCTTTTCTCTCCTTCTTCGGCAACAAAACCGTGCATTCCGCTCTTTCCATCACTATGCAGCGTTGAAAATCCCGAAATTCCTTTCTTCTGACAAAAGTCACTATTTAAAAACTCGCTGATTTTAAACTCTTTTTTGTCATCTCCCAGTGTAATACTTGCGTGATCGCCATATATTGAAACTCCTGCGATATCATCAACATACTCTTTTAACCTTGCTTTAACTTCACTTTCAAGCTTTTGTTCGGCTTTCTTTATCTTGTTCTGCTCTGGAAGAATAACTTCATAAGCTTTATTTTTGTCTTCATCTGTCTCCAAATTCCAGACGGAGTGCTCTATTAGAAACTTTACTGCATTAAAACCAACTCTGGAATTATAAATTGGGTCGTCTTCCTTTTTTATTTCATCGAATAAAGTAAAAAATCCTCGAATGAATTCATGATATTGTTGTGTGCTTTGAGTATTCATATTTTCCCTCACTAATAACCCTCTGCCTTTTAGCCTTAGCTAGTACAATTATTACGGGAATTGATTTAGTTTTTATTAAAGAAGTTGTATTGCTAACGTGATGACATGAGCTATTTTATGTTCACATCGAGCAATTTAAGTTGTCATTCCAGTCTGGAATCTAGATTTTTCTAGACTTGATCCTATAGTCAAATTCATAACTACAAACGTTGTAATATAAGAGTAATTTTCACCAAAAAGTATGTCATTTGAGTAGCTGACACTGGAATGGCTTTGTTGCACAGCTCTTCGGATAGTGGGTAATGTATAATAAATTCATGAAGCTATATCAAACTTAGCCATGCCTATTTCAGTAAATTTGTTAAGCAAATAACACTTGAGTAGCAGTTCCTTCTCACGATTAATCTCAGATTTATTCCTAAAACTAAATCCAAATATTTGCTTCAGTCGCGAGAAAAAACTTTCTATATAAGATCTCTTCCAATAATTTATCTCTTTTTTCCACCTCTTCATACCATCTTCATCATATGACTTTATGAGCTTGATTGTAGAATTTCTCTCATTCATATAATCCAACTTTGGATGCTCTACTGCATTATTTTGCGGAGGAATCCTTGTCTTTATGTCAAGCTCATCGCACAGTTTGTATAACTTCTTTCGATTATATGCCCTATCTGCATATATCGTGCTTATGTTATACTTGGTATCCACTCTTTCAATAAGATCACAGGCTCCATAGTGGTCGGAATAAACTCCACTACTGTATTTTGCAGCTATAACTTTTTTACTACCTATCTCTAGCATTACATGTAGCTTTCTTGTTTGCTCATAGCGGCGATACTTTCTATCTGTACCATTTGCCTTACTATGGCCTGGAATATTATTGTAGATGCTGATACCTGTACTATCTATAGCAATTTCAATATCTTCCATATCGTTCTTATCAACTCTGCAGTCGTTGATTTTGATATTAAGCTTTTTAAACCTTCTTGAAGCCTGCGAATAGCTGATAATTTGCAAAATTTTCCCTATTTGCTCAAGATATTTCTCTATAAATCCCACTGTTTGCCTAAGACCAATCCTGAATAGATAGGTTATTATGTGAATTAGAATCACTACTTTGTCGCTGTAGACATTGTTGCCACCTGCTACTTTTGGACTATTTTCGTACCAATTTTCAATGGCATCGTTGATATAATGAAAAACATTTCCCCTTTCTTGAAGAAATTTGTTATATTCATTGCAGTTACTGACTTTCATTCTTATTGGCATATTTTTCCTTTGTCGGCTAAATATCTATTTTATAACAAATTCCATCAGTAACTGCCTGTTCTTTCCTTGAGTGGTGCAACAAAGCCCACTGGGATCCAGTGGCACTCAGTTAGTGAGCATAAAAGTATTATGTTAAAACATAAAATTTTTGATGAAGTTCATGAAAGGCTGGATTCCAGACTGGGATGACAACTTAAAATATTGCTTTAGCTCTGTTTTTGCAACTTCAGGTATTTGCTACTCATAGTAAATACTTCTGGATCTTGAGAAGTGAGCTTGAGTATAGCAAGTATGTTTATGAGTAGCAAAGCAGCAATTGAAATATCAGCGATATCCCAGAGTAACTTAACTCCACCGATTGCACCAAATGGAATGATTAAGGTAAAAACTACAGTCCAGATTTTAGTGTATTTATTATCCATAGATACATAGCGTATTGTTTGTTTTGAACAAAAAAACCAAGTAAAGATAGTAGTAAAGGCAAAACAAAACATTATAGCCATAATTAAATAGTCAGTATAGGGCCAATTCATAGCTTTTCTAAAAGCAAAAATGCACATGTTAGTGCTCTCTAAATCAGTAATCCAAGAATCTGTGACAAGCAGTACCATTGCTGTAATGAACACTATGAGTGCAACTATAAAAGGAGATATTATTGTGATTAGACTCTGTTCAATGATAAATTTATTGTTATTTTTTTTAGGAGTAATCGAGGAGTGTACAATTCCTTCGAGGCCAAGTCCTATATCTGTTGCAAAAATACCTCGCAGAGTTCCTACTTGAATAATAGTCAACATTTCTAAAATTAAACCTAAAGATAAGCCAGAGTTAAAGCTACTAGTTGTGAAAAAATTGCTTGTTATTAGTTTTAGAGAAGGAAGAATATTTTCACTAAACTTCAATAATATGATACCGCAAAGTGTCAGGTAACTTACCGTCATTATCGGTATCATAGCCGATATAAAAATTTTAATTTTTTTTAAGCTGAGAGCTGCAACAACAAAAAATATTATGGCCATTACAATGCCGCCAATGACTACAGGTATATCTACCATGCTGAGTGGTATTGATAGAGAATTTACCTGAACAAGGTTACCAACTGTTATTGAAACCATCATCATAATAACTAGAAACACAACTGTAGCTTTTCTAGAATTAAATGCATCAGTCATGTAGGCTACAGGTCCACCTATAAACCGTCCATTTTTTTCTTTTCTGGTTTTTATACTTAGGTAACAAGTAACATATTTTATCACAGAAGTAACAACAATAATTATTGCCATCCATAAAATGGATCCTGGTCCTCCGGTTTTTAGAGCAACAGCAGTGCCTGAAACGTTTCCTACTCCTAAATTTCCTCCTAAGATTGTAAACAGGGCGGCTATAGAAGAAAATTTATTTTCTCCTCTTTTAGCTCCAATAAGTGAAACGGCATACGGTAGTCTAAACACCTGTAACCATTTTAGTTTAACCGATAGGTAAACACCAGCAACTAGTATGAGTAGTATTGTTGGCAGTAAGAAAACAAACTTTACTGTATCCATCTGTAAAAGAGAGATTTTTACTTGAGTATATAGCAAAAGTTGAAAAATACCTAACCTATTTTCTATGTATGACTTCGGTTTCATTATTATAGCACCTCTTAATCTTGTCATACCAATCACAACTGATTGTAATATGGTACAATGTTCATACAATGTCATTCCAGTGCTTAACACTGGAATATTGTGTTTTTACATAAGGTTAGCTGCTTTTATACTTATCAACTTAGTGTCTAATCTGGATGCCAGAGGGCTTTGTTGCATAGCAGGAGAAAAACTAGCGATTACTGACAAAATTCATTATAAAATAGCCATTTAACCGCTTAAGGATAAATATATCATAAAAAATGAGAGTCAGTAACCAAGGTAAATATAACAAATTTTTCCAAGAAATAGGAATATTTTCATTTAGGCAAGGTGTTGATAAGAAGTTTAAGCTACAAGAGCATTAAATATAGTGATGAAGCACGAGAATATCTAAATCACACATATTGAGAAGCAACCTTCAACAAGTGTAGATGGAGCACAAGCACAATCTTTAGCAGGTGAAAAGAAACAACTATAGTTTTCGTTATTGTTTAGTGTTGACCTAGAAGGTCAACACTAATATATACCTCTATATAGCTAATATGTGGAGGTAATATGGTGGTAGATAATCCAAAAGCAGTTAATAATCAGGATTATTTTGATAAAAGTAATCGTTTTTATTTGCGCCTAAAAGATAATTTTTTTCAAAATGTGAATCCAGGTAGTAAAGTGACTATCGATTCTGAAGAGAAGAACGAAGAAGTTAGTATTGATGATGATGAAAAGTGGTTTAAACACTTTTCTACTGTACTTTCCAATGAAGAAGGACAGGAAAAGTATAGATATGAGGTTAATGGCAGGTATGAATATAAACATGCCAATAAGTACGGTAGCAAAAATGTCGTAGGTGCAATTGCTCAGAAAATTGCAAAAGATGTAAAGGAAAGTATAAAAGATAATACTTTAGAATATATAGGAATTAAAGAAAGTAGAAAGAAAGGTAAGATTAAGCCTGCACTCAGAATTATGCTTGGCGATCCTACAAAATCAATAAATGTGGTTGATGTTTTAAATAGTGATCTATGCAGAAAATATGGTGTAGATGGAATTACATTATTGCTGCCTAGTAAAAGCAAATGTGAAACAAGGGGAATACGCTGCAGAGTTGATGAGAATGGAACAAGAATTTATGAAGTAGCTAACGGCTCATATTATATGACTTTAAATTGGTATGCTGAAGGAGAAGAGTGTGAAATGAAAATTATCATTAGTGATAATGGTGCTGTAGAGTTTATTGAAAGCAATGGTGTCACTTGGGAGCAATTAGCTGCAAATAAAGAAGTAAAAGTAGGAAGACAATATGAAGCGAAGCCTTTATATGAAGCATTGTCATATTTAAAGCGAGAAGGCTCTGAAGTAATAAAAGGATTTTATCCTTCAACAAGTGTGGAAAGCATACAAATCACTACAGGAGTTAATAAGCAAGCAGCTCTTTCAAAGTTATAATTTTCGTTATTGATTGAAATGAAGCCTTTTGGGGACCAAAAGGCTTCATGATCGAAATTTTTGGAAAGATCTTTATTGGAAAATTCAGGCACAGGAATAACATTTTTAAGCTATCGTATAACTATCACTTGCTCGCTGGGAGCTCTATTTTTCATACCACTCATTTATGAGTTTATTGATATCGGAATCCATAAAATCCTTTAGTGGTTGACTGGTTTTTATCTCGGCATTTTTAGGGATACACCTATCTTTACATATTGCGTACTTTATATGAAAGTTAATATCAGCGTATTCCTGATTTGGAATGATATTAGTTTTAAAGGGAAATAACACCATATCTTCATATATGTTACTAACAAATGTAACTTCCCCAACTTTATCTTCATGTTCCTTGGGAGTAGACCAATGAATATCTATATTTGATATGTTACCCTGACAGTCAAAGGAAGTAGGAAGGCCGAAATCTCCAGAGTCTTTGTAATATATATGCCAACCTGGTTTTATTGTAACCTTTATTGCGCCTTCAATGGTAAGGTTTGCTTTATTTACCTTACCAATGAGCAGATCAAATTTTGCAACTTCTTCTTCAGCGCACAATTGAGTGCAAGAAAAAAGTAAAAGTAGGATTGAGTATATACGTATTTTCATAAATACTCTATTTATGAAGAAAATAATTTAAGTTCTATCTATTATAATAAAAATATTATATAAATCATTTATTAATATAATATTATACTAATAGTAATATACTAGCAATTATAACTTTCATATATTATTTTTTTATTTTTAAGCAGTTATAATATTAAAGAGACGTAACAAATATAAATAGTAGTGGCTTTGCATAGAAAATCACAAATTTATTTCCTTTATAAATGTAAGACTTTTTAGAACTAGAAAGATACCTTGGAGCAAGTTGCTCCAAGGCTCTTGTTTACTTAGAATCCACCCATTCCGCCCATTGCTCCTGCACCCATAGGTGATGAAGCATTTTCTTCTTTGTTTGGTAGATCAACTATCATAGATTCAGTAGTAATAAGTGCGCTTGCTACAGACACTGCCGTTTCAAAAGCAATACGAACTACTTTTGCCGGATCAATTACACCAGCTGTTGATGCATTAGCGTAGTTCATAGCCTCAACGTTGTATATAAGCTCTTTATCATTCTGCTTAATCAAATAGTCAATTATAACAGCAGATTCAAGACCAGCATTTTTAACCAATCTTTTGATTGGAGCACTGAGAACTTTTTTGACAATGTTGATACCTATTTGCTCTTCATCGCTTGAAGCTTTTAGCTTATCAAGAGCAGATGCAGCGTAAAGAAGTGCAACTCCTCCACCTGGAACTATCCCTTCTTCAATTGCAGCTCTTGTTGCATGAAGTGCATCTTCTACTCTATCTCTACGTTCTTTTACCTCTACTTCAGTTGCTCCACCAACTTTGAGTACAGCAACGCCGCCTGATAGTTTTGCTAAACGCTCTCTTAGCTTTTCTTTGTCATAATCAGAGGTTGAAGTTTCAATCTGAGATTTAATCTGGTTAATTCTAGCATTTACTCTGTTTTGTTTGTCACAGTCGCTGTCTTCACTAACAATTGTGGTATTGTCTTTAGTGATTTTAACATTTTTAGCAGTACCAAGATCTTCAAGAGTCAAATCTTCCATCTTGATTCCAAGCTCATCTTTTATGACATACTTAGCACCTGTTAAAGCTGCTATATCTTCGAGCATCTCCTTTCTCCTATCACCAAAACCTGGAGCTTTTACTGCAGCAACTTTTAGACCACGTAATTTGTTGATCACTAAAGTGCTTAATGCTTCACCTTCAACATCTTCTGCAATGATAAACAAAGGTTTACCAGACTTAAAAATAGCCTCAAGAATAGGAAGTAAAGGTTGAATAATATTAAGTTTTTTTTCTGTAATCAGCAAATATGGATCATCAAGCTCCACGCTCATCTTTTCATTATTTGTAACAAAGTATGGAGAGAGATAACCACGGTCAAACTGCATACCAGTTGTAAGTTCAACTTCTAATTCTTTTGAACCCTTACTCTCTTCAACAGTGATGACGCCTTCTTTTCCAACCTTTTTAACAGCATCAGCAATGCTATTACCAATATCTTTATCACCATTTGCAGAAATTATTGCAACTTGTGCAACTTCATCCATTTTCTCTAAAGAAATTGTGCGAGACATTGATGTAATTTCCTTTAATATCACATCTTTTGCCTTCTGTATTCCATTTTTGATACAAATACGATCATTTCCAGCTGCAATTGACTTTGAAGCTTCCATTATCATATTGCTAGTCAGTATTGAGCATGTTGTGGTACCATCACCAACTTTGTCATTACACTGAGAAGCACTTTGAGCAATGGTGCTTACTATCGCAGAGTGTAATGGTTTTTCAGGCTTTATACCTTTCATTACCTTATAGCCATCCTTTGTGACCTCTGGTCCACCATATGGCTTGCTAATTCCTATTGTATTTCCCCTAGGCCCTGCAGTTGCTCCCACCGTTGAGTCAACCATTGCTGCAACTTCACGAAAGGCTTCTTGCAACTGTTCGCCTGATACTACTATGTTAGCCATTTTTATCACTCCTTAAATTAATAAAAAATTTAGAATATTAAAATACATAATGCACTATATAGCGCATTAGTTTAGTAAAATAGGGATACCTACTTGATAACAGCAAGTAGGTCTGACTCCTTCATCACGACATACTTTTCATTGTCATGCTCTACTTCTGTGCCAGCCCACTGCCTGTAGAAAACCTTATCACCAGTTTTTACAGTTAAAGCTATACGCTCTCCGCTTGAGTTGCGTGAACCACTACCAATTGCTATAACTTCACCTTTAGTAGGCTTCTTTTCAGCACTTGATGGTAGTACAATTCCACCTTGTTTTTCTTCAGTAATAGGCTTTATTAGCACGTTATCATCTAATACATTCAAATTTACACTTGACATTTATGTTTCCTCATTAATAGATTAACCTACAATTCTATGTAGTCATCTAAAGGTTACATTTCAAGGGTTGGAGTTAGTAAAAGTGTATAATTAAGATTTGAACAGAAGTTTTATGGGTTACATACCGCTAGCAAACCGTAGTCTAATATCTTTATACGGACCAGATACGAGAGATTTTCTTCAGGGTGTTATAACAAATGATATTAATAAACTAAGTAGCCAGCAGGCAATTTACTCTTTATTACTCAACCCTCAGGGAAAATATCTGTACGATTTTTTCCTCATTGAGCATGATAAATATATTTATTTGGAGTGTGAAAATGCCCATCTACAGCAAATAATTGAAAAATTAGACTTGCTCAAAACTTACCTTAGAGTGAGGATTAAAGACATTAGTTCACTATATAAGGTTGGAGTTTTGTTTGATGCTAAGTTGGCGAAGTGTAGTAGTAAGTCACAAGTTATTTTTCAAGATCCAAGGCACAAGCTGCTAGGAATGAGGATCATACATGAAGATGAAATAAAAGAACCGGTTGGAGATTTTATTCAGTATGAAAAAGTTAGAATTAAAAACCTTGTCCCAGATGGAGCAAAAGATATGGTGCAAAATTCATCATTTCCGCTGCAATATTTAATCGATAAGATAAATGGTATAAGCTTTAATAAAGGGTGCTATATAGGTCAGGAAGTTGTAAATCGAATGAGCAGACAAGAAAAATTCAGAAGGAAACTTTACCTTGTTGAGGGAAAAAATGCACTTCCAAATATTGGCACTAAAGTAATCAGTGAACATAATGAAGAAGTAGGAGAACTACGCTCTAGTGTCGACAATATTGGACTTGCATTGCTTAATACTGGAAAAAGCCACGCAAATTTATATGTCGGTGGAGTTAGCATTAAGACGTTATAAAATATCTATTCGAGTAAAAGCCCCTTTTTCTTGTTTAAGTGTTTGCAATACTAGTTAAATTCTTGACTTTATTATTTAAATATATCATAATTAAAGTATATTATTATTTTTAGTAGGAGAGTTTGATATGGCGTTAACAGAAGAACAAACAACTTTACGCAATGATCTAGAGCTTGTAATAAAAGGAACCGGAACTAAGGATATAGTTCCAATACTTGAAGAAGCTAAAACAGAAGATCTTTTTGCTGTTTTTAAATTATATAGAGATGAAAAAGGAGACGAAGATTCTCCTGATATAAGAGTTAGCCTTTTATTCGATCTTCTTGGTAAGAATAAAATTTGCGGATCAGCCGTTTTCGATATGGTTAAAAAGAGAAATATATTAAAAGAATTTTTAAGTATCGATCTTAGCTGTGTAAAATCGGATAATGGTATTCGCGAAGATTATAGAATGGCTGATATTATTGTGAAATCTTCAGTTAATATAACTGAAGATTTAGATTTAATCAAAGACAAATTTGGATTAAAAGAGTTTTGGAAAGCTTTACCTGAAGATTCAGATCGTAATATGATTAAAGGTGCTTTAAAAAGAGAGATGGGGAAACTGGGAGATGATCAAGAGAAAAGTAAATATAAAAATTTTCTAGAAGAAATCAGTATAATCGAATCGGAACAAGCGTTCAATACAAGAACGTTAAGGGGAATGGAAAGGACACTAGATTTTGGAGATAACCGTGAGTTAAGGAAAAATGCAGTTAAGAAAGGAATGAAATTTGGTGCTATTGGTGGTGCTATAACTGCATTGGCAGTTGGGTTGGGATTGTATTTTGGTACTGGTGCCGCATTAACGGCATTGCCGACTATAATTGGTATAGCTTTAGTCGCTGCATTATTAGTTGGAGCTACGATTGGTGCTATTACGTACGATGTTTTAAAGCCTAAGAGTTGTATAGATACCGTTTATACGACAAAAGGGTTTGACACTGTAAAACAAGAAACTAATACAGCGACAGGTATATCAGTTTAATTAAGTAGAGCGAAGAAGTTTTCTTCCTTTTTCTCCAAATTTTTTACTTCGTTAGGTACCCTTAATCCTATTCAGGGTACCTAGATCTGATAATAGGTGTAACCATAAACTCGTGCAAAAGCCCCTTTTTCTTGTTTAAGTTATTCACAGAATTGTTAATAACTAAGTTGATAACCTAGTAGAGTATATAATTTTACATTTCTGAGTACTTTGGAGATCTATAATAAATATGATCTCCAAATACTAATATATAATTGAGAATAAAAAAACTGTGGATAACTCTGAAAAGTTATATTTATTTTAATATTTAAAAAAAAAAAAAGAAACAACCATTAAGGGAGCTAAGCTAATACAATCATATAAAAGATTACATATTTGGTTATAGTTTTAATATTTTTCTAACAAAAGCCAATAAGGGGGTAGTCTTGGAAAATTTTTCCTAAAAGATAAAATTTTTAAGTGCTTTTGAAGTGATACTTTAGGTATTTTTAAAGTAATACTTTTAAAGTATCAATTGAACATTTTTGAGCATTAATCTGGAGGTTCAACAGGCACTTTTTTATGCTGTTTGAGAAGAGCAAAAATTGCATTTTCTCTTGCTGAAAGCTTGTGTTTCTTATATTTTCCATAATATACATTATGTAATTTTTAATACTAACAAAAACATTTCCCAAATTTTTACACAGCAACCTATCTGGTTCTGTTGCATCTATAAACCATAGAAAAGAAGATCATTAAAGCTGGGATTATAGGAGTTATAGAGCCATTAACATAGCAAAATTCTCAAAAGTAGAAACATTGTCATTAGCTCCGATAATTTGTTTTTTCTGAATCATGCGAATATTTTCTATACCTGTAATAGTAATCTTTGCGGAATGAAAATTTTTAAAACTAAGCATAGGCTTTATTCGCTTCTTGATAAACCTCTCAACAATATTATTTAGATATTTTATTTGAAGAACTGTGATTCTATAATCTTCAGAAATTTCTGCATTCAAATCATCAAGAGCAGCAGTATTACTGCCGCTTTTATCAATGACAATTTTCTCAGGAAGATAGTTACTCCTGAAGGCTTTACGAAAGAATGCAAGTGCTGCAGACTTGTCTCTACTAACACACAAGAGGAAGTCTACAGTATTACCAATAGTGCTCTATATAAATAAACCCATTTACCGTTTAATTTAATGTAGGTCTCTCCAACTACTACCAACCTGCTTCTTTCTTTTCTTTACTGCCTAATCTATCAGTGGTGATAACCCACTTTGTAACGTAGCATGGTCAATTTTTGCTCCCCTTATACTCATAATTTCTTCCAAATCTCGATAGCTCAAAGAGAATCGACATTTCATGTATACAGATAACATCGCTGAAAAGCTAAATCCTTTGAAGGATGGCAATAATTTTTTATTGATACGAAACATCTTTGCTTTATTTTTAGACAATTATATCATTCTTTTTTCTACTTCCCTACAAATGCGACAGAACCGAAGTTACTGCTATTCACTTTTTGTATAGTTTTTAGCAAAAGCTTCCTCCCAAGTGCCTTGAGTTGCTGCACGGCTATACTCTGTTACTCTATTTTCAAAGAAATTTGTATGTTCCACGCCATTTAGTATTTCATCAAGCCACGGAATAGGGTTATCTTTAACATTATATATAGATTTAAGACCTAATTGCGTTAACCTTCTGTTTGCTATGTAACGTATATAATTGCGCACTTCCTCTGCAGATAGCCCTTCAACATCTCCTAAATCAAAAGCAAGACTTATAAATTCATCTTCAAGTTCAACAATAGTGTGACATGCAGAATATAATTCTTCTTTGAACTCGTCATTCCAAATTTCATTATTCTCTTTAATAAACGTATTGAACAAATTGATAATTGAATTGGTGTGCAAGGTTTCGTCACGTGCTGACCAAGCAATTATTTGCCCCATACCTTTCATTTTTCCAAACCGTTGAAAATTGAGCAAAATTGCAAATGATGCAAATAACTGCAATCCTTCAGTGAAGGCACCAAATACTGCTAAAGTTTTAGCAACATGTTTTTTATCTTGCTTTTTACTTTCCTCAAATTCTAACATATATTCATACTTCTTTCTCATAGCATCATATTTTAAGAATGCTTGATATTCACTTTCTGGCATGCCAATCGTATCTAGAAGGTATGAATAGGCTGCAATGTGTATAGTCTCCATATTGGAAAAGCTTGCAAGCATCATACATATTTCTGTTGGCTTAAATATATTTGAATAATGCCTCATATAGCAGTTATTTACTTCAATATCTGCTTGAGTAAAAAACCTAAAAATCTGGGTCAATAAATTTTTCTCTACATTCGAAAGTTTAGTTTTCCAATCTTTCACATCATCAGCAAGCGGAACTTCTTCAGGTATCCAGTGTATCCTTTGTTGCTGCAACCATGCATCATATGCCCAAGGATAATTAAAAGGCTTGTATATTGGATCTGCTTCTAGCAATGACATAAGGTACCTAATTATTTTGAAGTAAATATTATATTAAATGATATTGAGAATCAGTCAATTTAACTTTTTTGAAATTTGACGACAGATAGTTTATCAGTGTATTATGATTTCAAATAATTAATTGACGAAATGCGAGTATTAATATCTTTTATTTTATTATTTACAGTGAGCTGCACTCACACTATTCACAATCACGGAGTTCCTGGCATTAATATTGAACTGTGGAGCAAAATACAAGTAGGTGATGATAGAGAAAAAGTGGTTCATACTTTAGGATCGCCAACACTAGTATCAAAGTTCGACGAAAATGTTTGGTACTATGTCTCATATAAAATTAAACAAGCTAACTTCTTGGGAAAAAGGAAGTACAGTAGTAAGTCTCTGCAAATTTCGTTTAATCAGAATGACGAAGTTACAGATATAAGAGAAATCAACGTTGCAGAAAGGTCTTTAGCTGTTGTTGATTGAAAATTTGCTGATCTATTTTTCATTACAAGTATCAGCACTTTGAGCTATTTCATTGTTAGAGTGGGGATAATCATCCGGATGATGCCCCTCATCACCGTAGTCCATACCCATTCCTTCTGATGGCATATCTTCTCCACCTCCACCTGAAAAATATTCAGCAAGACTTTCAAGAAATTTTATGCCAAACATATTACCTGATTTCCCAAATAACGTTACTAGACTGCTACCACTTACCAAACCTTCAAACACATTATTATAAGCAGCAATTGCTCCTTCATGAAAGTTGAACATCCACTTCATTCCATCCACAATTGTTGCAACAGAGTCACTATGACCAAGACCGAAACCACTTTTCTCACTAGCGGCTTCCTGGTGTTGCTGCTGTGCCTGCCATTCTGCAATATTTGGACCTTGTGCTTCACTCATAAACTTTTATTCTAAGCCTTAAGCTATTATTTTACCAAAAACACTGTAAAATATCAATTGTTTAAGAGAGGTTATCATAAAAATATCTAACACTAAGCTATTTTTATGATTCTGAATACCAAAACATCGATGATGTGCTGTGGTAAAAAAGTGATGACTTGAGGTTTAAGATAGCTTCTATTTCTTCTTAGAAGACTGCTCCTCTCTCTTTCCTTTTTATTTTATTATCTTAATGTTAACTTACTCAAAAATTATTAACAAGTACTAATAATTTAATTATTAATAACATTATATTAATAATAAGGAAGAGAAATTCCTACTACTGATTCATCTAATAATAAAATACCTGCATCAGTTCCACCACCACCTCCTTTACCACTCGAAGGTTTAAAGAATTGGACACCTCCACAGGATAATAAAAAACCTTCTAATTTGGCTACATCAGGAATTAGCAGTCGCACTGAACCAAAAAAAGGTCAATCTAAGAGTCCTGTTCAACAATCATCTCTTAATTTTGCAGAAAATCCACTATTTAAGAAAATACAAGAAAAAAATAATGTGGATAGCAAAAATGCAGATGAAGGAAGCAAGAATAGTACTCATGTTAAGAATCCAGAAATAGCGCTCAGTCATAAAGAAGAAGATAATGCGAGTGACAAAACTAAAAATGATAGAAGCAATACTAAACAGGGTGTGCCGAAAAAACCTATGACTGAACAACATAATGGTGTACACTCTGATAGTGAAAATCAAAAGTCATCTGTAGCAGAACAAAAAAAGGCAACTGCCTTAAAATATTCAATTGCTATTTTGTTATTGTGTACATCCGGTCCTGTAGCTGGAGTATGCACGTATTTTATCATTTCAGCAGTATTAAGTAGTGCTGCAGTGCCAGTTTCTTCTGCAGTTATTGCTTTTGTTTCTGCATCGGTTATGTTGAGCTTAGCTGCATATCTTATCTATTCATACCTTTCTGCAATAAACAGCGAGAAAGGAGTTGATCCTGGTAGAAAACAATCACAAGATTTACAGAAAGCAAAAGGACTTGAACATAGCAATACTCCTACACCATCATTTCCAGTAATGTCTGGAATACCCATTGTACCACTACTACCTCCACCACCTCCTCCATTGCCACAAAATGCTGCACCACTACCATCTCCGCCGCCTCCTCCTACAGCTTCCAAGTATACGGAGAAACCTAAGAATGGTGCACCGAAAAAGGCTAATGAATCTAAGCATGATCGTTCTGATCTGCTTGAACAGATAAGAAAAGGTGTTATTTTGAAGCCAGTTCCAAAGGATGGTTTAAAAATACCTCAAAAACAAGAGGAGGAAAGTGTTGCTGAAAAGCAAGAGAGCGACGTACAATCGCGAAACAAAGAAGTACATCAAATAAGGAAAGTTGAAAATCAAAAAACTGACAAAGAGCAAAACAATAGTGAGAGTATTCAACAAGGAAATTATATGAATGAGGGTTTGAAAAGCAAAGTTCTAAAGCAAAGAAATAAAAGTGGTTTTCAAGATGAAGAGCTAGATTCCTTAGACAAACAAGATGATTCTCTTTGTAGTTTGGAAGAATCACTTATAGAACCAAATAACACGTCCAATAAAGAGCTAAAGAAACCCGTACAACCGCTAAACTTACCAATAGTATTAAAGAATATAATGTCCAGTGAAAATCCATTACTAAATAGCCCTAGTAATAATTTATTGAGCAATAGTAGTAATGTATCTGATGATGAAGAGTGGGATACATCCCAAGATTCTATGTCTTTTCAGTGTGATAATATAAAACAAGAGAAAATGAAGAATAGGGATAATTATCCATATTCAGCTTCTTCTTCAACAAAACCAGGTGAGGTAGAAGATTCATCAAATCCTCCTGTAGCCGAGATCATAAAGCAGCTTGATCAAAACAAAAATAAAGTCATTTCTTCCAAAGTAGACAACGGTATAAACACATCAAAACAGCAAGGTACCTTTGTTGATTCTGTTGAACTAAGCAAATTAACTACACAACGACCAATTCAGCCTGGTTTACTAAGGGTTCTTTAAATATCAAACCTCAAAAAAATCGGCGTAGGCTTAGGTAATGTAACACCTAAGCTTACACATGCGTTGCACAGAGATTTTAAATCACGTTGTTCTTTTGGAGTCTGTAATTGGTCAAGTATTATTTCTGCTGACTTTGGAACAATTGGCTGCAATAAAATACCAATTATTCTGATATATTCGAGTAATTTATAAATCACTAAATTCATGCGCTCTCTATCGGTTTTACTGAGTGTCCAGGGTGCACTTTTATCTATGTAAGCATTGGCCTTGGAAGAGATATTGATAATCAGGAGTATAATCTGGTTAAATTCATACTTTGATAGATGATCCATTACTTGATCAATTATGGCTTTGCAATTTGGTAAACTCTCATCATCTTTAAGCAAATTGCGATCGACCACTGGTACAACTCCAAAGCATTGCTTGTGCAGAAATGAAATTGTTCTTTGCACTAAATTGCCTATATTGTTTGCCAGCTCTGAGTTTATGCGGCTGATCATGTTCTTCTTACTGAAATTACCATCTTGACCGAAACTTGCTTCCCGAAGGAGAAAATAGCGTAGTTGATCAACACCAAACTCTTCTGCAAGATTAATTGGATCTATAACGTTACCAAGGGATTTGGATATTTTTTCCCCCTCGTTTAGCCACCAACCATGAACTGCAATTTGCTTTGGCAGTGGTAAATCTGCTGCAAGAAGAATAGCTGGCCAGTATACAGCGTGAAAACGCAATATGTCTTTACCGATCACATGAATGTTGAAGGAGTTTGTCCAAAACTTCTTATATTCCTCATCTTCTATATTAGGAAAGCCTATTGACGTGAGATAGTTAGTGAGCGCATCTATCCAAACATAAATTACGTGCTTGTCATTCCCTGGTACTTTTATTCCCCAATTAAAACTAGTACGAGAAATCGAAAGGTTAGTAAGTCCTGATTTTACAAACGATACCACCTCGTTTTTTCTGCTCTCAGGAAAGATGAAATTCGGATGATTTTCGTATAACTCTAGTAATTTATTTTGCCAACTTGACAAACGAAAAAAGTAGCTCTCTTCTTTTATCCACTGAACTTCAGCGCCTGTTGGTGCTCTGCCATCTATCAACTCTGATTCCTGATAAAACGCTTCGTCACGAACTGAATACCAACCTGAGTAAGAATCCAGATATATTTGCCCTCTCTCTTCAAGCCTATTCCATAGAGCTATAACTGCTTGTTCATGACGTTCTTCTGTGGTGCGGATAAAATCATCAGAATTAAAGTTCATTAGCTCAGCTAATTTTCTGAACGTAACACTTATTTCATCTGTAAATTCTTTTGGCTCTATTCCCTTTGTTTTAGCTGCTTTTTCAATTTTTTGTCCATGTTCATCTGTACCAGTAGTAAATTTGACGTTCTTTCCAGCTAATTTCATAAATCTAGCTGTAACATCACAGATAAGGGAAGTATATGCGTGGCCGATATGTGGCTTGTCGTTTACGTAATATATTGGCGTAGTGATGTAAAAGCTCTCAAATTGCTCCATTTTGTACTAGTTTAAAGCTTTATCGTATCTGCACTAGTAATAAAAATCAATACATATCCTACCAGACAAGCAATCTGAAAATCCATTATACCGCTGCGCGTTGCAGCGGTATTCTCGATTAGTAACTTATGGTTTAGCAGCACAACCTCTAACTGTTGTGTCGCATTAGGATCACCAAATGCATACCCAGGTGTGCCATCATAAGAAGGAGCACTTGAAGCAGTATTAGGATCTTGAGGAGAGTAAGGAGGTGGTGGTTCAAGATTAGAAGAATCTCCCAAATCATATCCAGGTCCTCGTTTATGATAATTATCTACCACTTCTTCAGCCTTCTTAATATTTTCTGACTCTTTCTCATGTTTCATATGAAAAGCCACACCACCAGCAAAACATACAAGAGAATTAATACCAAGAATGACTAAACCCCAAACTGGTAAGACTGGGTTAATAGCGCAACCTACCAAAGCTGCTAAAGAAATTGCACCAACTGCAAATTCTATATTTCTGAACATTTTAAGTTTATTATCCAGGTAATCTACCTTTTCTGATTTTCTAGCCGTTTTTTCGCTGCTGTTGTACCAAACACACATTAAAGCATGGAAAGCAACACACGTAACTACAGCTACTATCCCTAAAGCTAATAATTTCCTGTTGTCTTCTGCGTCTTTTTTCTTATCTTCTCTGCATGGCTGGTTACTGCTACCGGAACCAAGGTTATTTATCACTGTAGTATGACCACTAAACAGGTTGCTAAGTAGTAAATAATCCCAAAAATCTAAACCTCTATTATTGTGTACATGTACGTGTGTAACCTGAGGGCTTGTAGGTTGTTGCCTACTATCACGTCGATCACTTCCTATATTGTGTTCATTAGTTGGGTTATAGCGCCTAAATTCCTTATACGCATTTTCAAAATTTTTATCACTCCAGTTCTCAATATTTTGCATACCACGAGAACGTAAAAATTCTTGAACATTCTTATCACTGCCATTTTCTTTTATATAGGCAAGTGCGTACCTTTTTAAAACACTATCGCGCATAGATATTCCCCTCAAATTAAGATTAAATTAATAAACAATTATTACTATAAATTATATAGAATAATGTCTTCTTGTCAAGTTAGTCATAAACCAACCAATATTCTATCTACCAATTCTTTTACTGTCGGTATGCAACCATTTTTATAAAATGGGTCTTGCTTAAATTTGTACACATTGTGCCCAGAAAACATGAGTTCATTTTCAACATTGCCGTCATGTACAATGTTTTGCAGTGTCTTTTGTATACAGAAACTCCGTGGATCTGGCTTTCGCCCTGTTGAATGGTCACCATGATCTTTCCAATTGCTAAACAGACAATGGCTCAAACATCCCATGCAATTAATTTGATCTTGTCTTATTTCCGCAAATTTGCCTGGCGTCACAAAAATAACAGTTGTATCTGGAGTTTTCATTACCTCTGTATACCCTGCTTTAATCCATGCATTTGCTAGCTCTTTGTCTTTTGCAGTGAGGTAAATCTTTCTACCTCTGCTACCCATTGCAAATTCATTATTAAACTCTCCACTCACATTTTCTGAAAATTTCATTTGACGTGAATTTCGTTCCTGTAGCTCATATATGAAGCTATTTCTTACTGCAGATGAGTAAAATCCTGTTGGACTAAATTTGTTTAAAAATACATCACCTTCTTCTAAAGTAAGTAACTTCTTTTTCCATTCTGTAGAAATCGGACTTTCTTTTGTTAAAAGTGGACGAGTGCCAAACTGAAAAGCTATTGGTCCGATTTGTAAATTGTCAAACCAATGTTCCCAATCCTTCAAATTCCACACTCCCCCCGCCATAACAATTGGCGTTTCAGAAAGACCGACCTCATTCATGAAAGATCTAAGCTCTGCAACTCTTTCAAATGGAGCCTGCGGTAATTCTGGGTCTTCACTATTACTGAGTCCATTGTGACCACCAGCAAGCCACGGATCCTCATATACTACTCCACCAAGTAAAAAAGAAGATATTTTTTGGTAAGCACGTTTCCACAACGCTTTAAAAGCGCGCGCCGATGAGATAATAGGGTAGTAATAAACTTGATATTTAGCTGCAATTTCTCCAAGCCTGTAAGGCATACCAGCACCGCAAGTGATGCCATGAACTAAACCTTTTGCTTTTTCTAATATGCCATGAAGGACTTGTTCTGCTGCTCCCATTTCCCAAAGCACATTCATATGTATTCTTCCACGGCCCTTTGATATTTCATTCGCTATTTTTGCTTGACTAACTCCAGCCTCAATACTATACTTAATTAATTCCTCATGCTTTTCATTTCTTGTTTTACCTCTATAAATCAGCGGCACCAACTCACCATTGTCATCAATAAGTTTAGCATTTGCACCAGAAAACGTACCAACAGCATCTGCTGCAGCAAATGCTCCACTTGACCTTCCATCACTGACTGCAATGCCTTTGCCGCCCTCGATGATTGGCCATACTTCCTTCCCTGAAATTGCTATCTTTTTTATCTTATTTTTCAAAATTTCCTCTTAATCTTTCACTCTATTTTACTTGATTGCTAAAAAAATAATAGCTTTTCTTTTAATGCACACAAATTCAGTTTTAAGTAGACATAACAGCTACGACACATATTCTTTTTAAGAAGTCTTTGATATATGATAATAGGTCTAACAGGTGGAATTGCAGTCGGAAAGAGCTTTGTAGCCAATTGCTTTAAAGAATTTGGTGCCGCTTTGTTTGATGCTGACTCTGTCGTACACCAGCTTTATAAAGTGGACAAAAACATAATAAGTTATGCAGAAGAAAAATTTCCTGGGGTAGTAGTAAATGGAAAAATTGATAGAACAGTATTGTCTAAATATTTTTTAGCACATGATGAAAATTGGAAGCAATTCCAGTCTTTAGTACATTCCGCTGTGCAAAATGAATTAGAATTTTTTATTGCTCATGAGAAAGAAAACAACAGAAAACTTCTAGTTCTAGACATTCCACTCCTGCTGGAAACGAGATTCCATTTGTATTGCGATTTTATTGTTTTTATCCATGCAGATAGCGTTGTGCAAGCTCAAAGGATTAGTGAGCGTAATATGGATAAAAAAAAGCTGGATCTAATGTCTAGTATTCAGCTCCCTATTGAAGAAAAAAAGCAAATGAGCGACTTTATCATCGATACCAGCGCAAATGTTCTTTCTCAAGTGAAAGATATAATAAACTCGTTAGACCTCAACACGTGATACGGTTATTCTCCACAAGATTACTCCGAATTTTAGCTGTACTATCAGCAGATTTTACCATTAAAATTTCAAACCTTGAGCCTGCATTCAAAAACGATTCTACTGATCTGCCGAAAAAATCATATCTCCATCCCTTGAACAATTTATCTATCTTCCCAGATATTGATCCAGCTAACTCATCTTTTGACGAAACTAACTTTCTCGATATGTTATTTTCCTTACATTTGCTCTCTAAAATAATCGAGAGTATATCAAAGACAGATTTATCATAATTATCCGACAGAGTATAATTTTGCTGCACAAATTCCTTCTCATTCTCATTGAAAATATCTATAAATTCTAATAAATCTTCCTCTTTTATATTTTTTGTGTTTCTCTTAAGGTCATCTAAAATGTCATCAATATGTTCCACGTTTTTTTCAATTAAACCAGTTATTACGGCATTATTGACTACCTTATTACGATTTATATTGTAACGCTGTGCTAAGGTCTCTTGCCACTCACTAACTGCTTTAACAGTTAACATCAACCTTGGATTTGCTTCATAATTAAATTTAATCCTCTTCCATGCATCTTTTGGATTATGCAAATACTTATTGACATCAACTATTGATTCCATCTCTTCTTGAAACCAGCCCATCCTATTATTTTCTTCAAGTTTATTGCACAATATTTGGTGTAGGTCATATAGGTGTATCACGTCATTTACTGCATAATCTAATTGATCCTCAGATAATGGCCGTTTTAACCAATCTGAATTTTTAGCTTTAATTTTATCCAGCGCTACCCCCTGATATTGCTCTACTACTTTTGAATAACCAATAAAGTCGTGATAATAATGACAAAACATAGCAGCAACTTGGGTATCAAAAATGGGAGTAGGAACACATTTAAGCACGGTGAGTAAGGATTCTATGTCTTGCCGACAACTATGAAAAACTTTGGTTATTTCTCGATTCAGCATTATTTTCTTAATAAGCGATAAGTCAATTCCCGGTACTAACACATCTACAATAAAACTCTTCTCTCCGTAAGAAATTTGAATTAGTGATAATCTAGGATAGTAGGTTAAATTGTTTCTAATAAACTCTGTGTCCACTGCTATAAATTTTGGATCTTTTGCCATCAATTCTTCACATGCATTCTCCAGCTCCGATGTCGTACTAATTAGCATATATTTTTTATTCAGTGGCTATATTTTACCACTTATATTGAATATTTACAATTGATTGAAATTGAGAACGCAACTGTATGATAACTAATTCTTCTGTAAATATACAGTTTTGCCAGACACAACGGTACGTATTACGCGCCCTTTCACTTTGCGTCCATCGAAAGGGGAATTTTTTGATTTACTAGCAAAGTTGTCAACTTTAATTTTCCATTCATGATCCAAATCAACTAAAATTAAGTCCGCTGCAAGGTTTTTCTGTATGCGGCCACGTGGCACATGTATGATATCTGCAGGCTTATATGTCAATTTTGCAAGCACATCAAGTAGACCCATTTGTCCACTGTGATATAGTTCAAGTGAAATGGGCAGCATTGTTTCAAGGCCAACAATACCAAATGCAGCATTTTCAAGTGGCAAATCTTTAGAACTAAGATCATGCGGAGCATGATCGGTTGCAATGCAATCAATCACACCTGTCTTTAAACCTTCAATCATAGCTAAACGATCCTCTTCAGTGCGAAGCGGCGGGTTCATTTTTGCGATTGCTCCGTGTTGTTTTACTATATCTTCAGTTAAAGTAAAGTGATGAGGAGTTACTTCACATGTAACATTTAATCCCAAATCTTTTGCACGTTTAATAGCATCAAGTGAATCTTTTGAAGAGACATGTAAAATATGGTAGTGTACATTTTCTATGTCCTTCATTAGCAGTATATCACGAGTTACCATAACCGACTCTGACGCACTCAAGATTCCCTTTATTCCCAATTCTTCAGAAATTTTACCTGCATTGATTGCGCCACCAGCAGATAGATTTAAATCCTCTGCGTGTTGAGCAATAGGAACACCAAGCATACTTGAATAAAGCAGTGCCTGTCTCATAATCATTGGATTCATAACTGGCATACCATCATCGGTGAAACCAACTGCACCTGCTTCCTTTAAGAGTGCCATTTCAGTTAATTTTTCTTCCGAAGTGGTGATTTTAGCGTAAAATTCCACATTCACATGCGAAGTTTCAAATGCTCTATATTTCAAATACTGAGCCAAGACAACACTATCAATCGCTGGAACAGTGTTTGGCTGACAAACTACAGTTGTAACGCCTCCTGCAGCTGCAGATTTACTACCCGTATGTATATTTTCTTTATGCTCTTGACCTGGTTCACGAAAATGCACGTGAATATCAATAAGGCCTGGCATTAGAACAAGCCCTTTACAGTCTATTGTTTCATCAACCCCACTTGTTGAAAATAACGATTCGCCAAAATCAACAATTTTATCCCCTTCAGTTAACAATGAACCTTTTATATCAAGTTTAGTTTCCGGGTCAATAATACGAGCATTGGTATACGCAATTTTATAGCCTTCCTTTTGGCCTGTCTGCAATAAACTCCAAATCATATTTTAGTATCAATTATAAAGTATAATCTAAAGTTTTTTTAGTAAAACACAAACAAATTAAAGCGATGGCATAATAACTAGCAATAAAGAGTATTTAAATTACTAACTTAATATCTAAGCAGCTATTCTATAACTACAATTTTCGATTTCTACATTGTTAAATGTGGTATTTGCCTTATAAGAACAGTAACACCCTACTGTAAGAAAAGCTAATGCAGCTACAGCAAGCGAAATACACATTGCTAAATGAAGAATTGTTAGACTTGTACCAACAGCAAGTGCTCCAGATAATACAAAAGAAACAGAAGCATAATTACCTTGCCTTTTACTGTAAGTTCTTGCTTTCAAGAATTTTTCACTTAGCTCTTCATTCTTGCTTTCAAATTGCTTCTGTAGACTCTTCTCTAGTACTTCACTTTTGTTTTCAATTTCTTGCAGCTTTGTCTTTAAGTCGTTATTTTCATTTTCGCGTTGCATTATTTGATCAGCGAACGATTGTCTTGCATCATTCAGCTGCCCTTCCAACTGATCATTTTGTGTAGTCAATTGAGCTACCCGACCATTTAGCGTATCAGCAACCTGTGTTAATCGGGTTACTTCATCAGTTTTATCAATTAGACCTTGCTTTGCATCATCCAGCCGCCCTTCCAATTGATTGTTTTGTATAGTCATTTGATCTACTTGATCTTTTAGCCTTCCAATCTCTTTTTTCTTCTTTTCAAGCTGAGCTCTTGCTTCATTAGATTCTTTGCTAAGTTGCATGACTTTACTAGTTTCTTCAGCTAATTTTTGCTTTGATGCTACAAGTTGAACTTCTGTTTGCTCACATTTCCTTTCAAGCTCCCTTGCTTGACTAGACAAATTACTATTTTCCTGTTCAAGTTGAGCTTTTACTTCCCTTAGCCCTCCCTCACTCTCTCTGAATTGAGCTCTAGCATCCTTTAGCTCTTTTTCTGCACATTCTACCTTTTCTTCTAGCTTAGTTTTTGCTTTCTCAAGCTTCTTCAGTTGATTAGTCAGATTACTATTCTTTCTTTCTAATCCAGCATTTGTTTCTTCAAGTTTTTCTACAGTACCGTTAAGCCTAGTTACTTTGCTAATTTGCTCATCCAACTCTGCTTTGTTTTCTGCAAGCTGATCTTTTGTCCCTTTAAATTCTGCAGTAAGTTTATCTACTTGATCATTGAGTTGATTAGTCTTCTGTTGTTCTTGTGTTAATTTTCCTTTTTCATCATCTAACTCTTTAGTTTTTCCAACCAAACTTTGTTGTATACTATTTAACCTTCCCTCTAGTTGAATTTTTTCATTAGTAAGCTGAGCTACTTTTTGTTTTCCTTGTCTAAATTCCTCTTCTAAATTTGGAGCACGTTGAATTGGTATCTCAGAAAGCTTAATGCCTTCATTTTCTTCTCTGACTTCTTCAAAGAATTCCTTATCATCCACATCAACATATGACAAAACTGCATGGTAAAATAGGCCACAAATATAAGCAATATGACGATACTTAGATGCTTCGCTATCCGATTTAAATTTTTCCTGCTCTATTTTCTCAATAAGGTTATAATAGGTATCGATTTTATGATAGTGTAGTTCTAAATACTCCAGAGTTTTACCTGTTTCTAATTTTAATGGTTTACCTACATGTTTATAGTGCATACCAGCATTACCATGTGGCAAACATGGTACCGGATCTGATTGACAAGCTACTCTAATAGTATTATGTCCAAGACACTCATTGTAAACTTCAGCAGCACCATTGTAGAACACTCTTGGAGAGCCAAAAGTTGCAACATGAACATCTTCAGCACCTTCTGTTTTATTAAGACATAAAGCAGTTATACTAGCAAGAGCACCTCCCATGCTATGGCCTGTAACATTGATTTTTAAATCTTTGATTGCTAATCCTTTATCATTAGCATGCCCTTGTAATATTTTATGTACGCTGGGCCAAGAACGTTTGAATAGAGAGTAAAAACCAGAGTGAACATAATTATCTCCAGACAAAAATGGCAACTTAGTTAAAGAAGCACGCAGATCTTCCTTCACATCATTTAAATCACGAGTGCCATGGTAAGCTATATCTACTTCGTTATCTTTAATAAAAATATAACCAGCATCTCGATTATATGAATTTTTACCAGTTAAAGCATAGCCAACATCGTGTTGCTCTAATTTATAATCAACATCTGAGCAATATTTATCTTCAATAAGTTCATTATCGTAAAATCTTATAATCTGATAACCTTCTTCTTCAAACTTCCTTTTAGTTTTGTATTTACCTTTCTCTAATTTTCTATCCACATCACCATAGGAAATTTTGCTAAAGGTACACATTTTCCATAATTTTTCCTCATCAAATTCTGCAATTTGCCCTTTTATCAGATCAGCAAGGTCAGAAGCATCCTTTAACTCAGCACCTTTAAAATCTTCTATCTTCTTCCATGCTTTAACTAGGTCAGAAGTTCCTAGCCCATTAAGGTCAAAACTTTGAGCTTCTAATTCGTTCTTAAATGGTTCTAGTGCCTCAATTACGCATTCTTTTATTTCATTATCATCAATATGTACAATACTATCGCTAATAGAATCCATACTTTGATCATGAGTAATACTTGGCATATTTTTTACCTACTATTTTAGTATATCATTAATTAAGCATTTGATCAAATTTATCAATAAAACTATTAAAATTTTCTTATTTTAAACGAATTTAGTTCATTTTATCACACTTAAGACTTTTGTTTGTGACAACTGCTGTATTTGCAATCTTATCGTGCCAAGTTTGGCAGCGTTTATCGAAACTTGCCCATATGAAACCCAAGAATAATGGTGCAGTTGACAATATGAAGGAAAAAAACCTCTTTGTTGCTTGTTTCAGAGTCAATTTTTCAAAAGTTTGTGCATTCACAACTCTAAGTCCAAGTAAGAATTTTCCAGGTGTAGCGCCAAATCTTATCCACATATATGCTACATAACTAAAAAGCATAATAAATTGAACTATCTGATTTAGAACTAGTAACTTTATTAGTTTACTCTGCATTGCTGTTTCCTCTGCAGATAGTGGCACCTGCATTTGATATTTTGCAGCAATTTGGCCTAATATTTTACTGCTCTCCGAGCTCATAAAGAGTTGATTTAAGGCCTGACCGCAAAACTGTAAAAATAAAACGATGATGATTAAATCAAGCAGCACTGACAAATAGCGTCTAAGTCCCGTTACGTAACATATTCCATTTTCATCTTTCTTTATCCTTTGAATAGCATTTATAGAAGAAAGAATGGCAAATGAACGATTAAAAAACTTGTGTAACATAAAGCACTTTCCAATGTTTGAGTGCCCCTGGCCGGACTTGAACCAGCATGCTCTTGCAAGCAACAGATTTTGAGTCTGCCGTGTCTACCATTCCACCACAGGGGCCTATTTTAATGCTATAAGCAACACAGGATTAGTCAAATTTTTTCTCTTTTAAGTCGAGATTGAATATTCTACAATAATCAATCATTACTCTAAAAACTTAAAATGAATGAATTAGTTAACCTTATTAATTCAAGAGAAGAAATATGTAAATTGCCACATAATTTAGAAGCAGAGCAAATGCTCATTGGTGCAATGATTCGTGATAATAGAATTTGTGATGCAGTTGAAGATATAATTGCAGCAGACAATTTCTACGATCCACTACATCAAAGCATTTTTACCCAGATATCTAAAACCAGAAAACACGGCATAGTTGCCAATGAACTAAGCCTTAAGATGTTTTTTGAAAATGATAAAGCATTTGCCGAATGTGGTGGAGTTGAGTACCTAGCAAAGCTTGCAGCGAAGGCAAGTATTGCTCTTGATATCTATAGCTTGACCAGAATAATCCGTGATACTTATTTAAGAAGATGCTTAATCAAGCTCGGACAAGAGACAATTGACGATAGTTATAACTATGACATCGAAAATCCTGCAAAGGTACAAATTGAGCAAGCAATGACAAAATTGTTCAATTTAGCAGTAAAAAAGCAAGGTGAGAAAACATACATAAAGCTTGCAAGTTCAATTAAAGATGTGGTTGAGAAGATTAGCAAGCTGAAGAATAACCCAGAGGCTCTAGGTATTACAACCGGACTTCAAGATCTAAACCAGCTTCTTGGTGGTTTGCAGAAATCTGATCTGTTAATTATAGCTGCAAGGCCCTCAATGGGAAAGACAGCATTGGCACTGAACATCGCACTTAACGCTTGTAAGATTTTGCAAAAAAGAACAGATAAACAACACTACGTAGCTTTTTTCTCACTTGAAATGTCAGCAGAGCAATTAACCGCAAGATTGATTACTATAGATTCAGGCATTGGTTATTATAAGGCACTGACTGGGAGAATTAGTGATTTTGAATTACATGAATTCATTAATGCTAGTACAGATCTATCAGAATTACCTTTCATAATAGACGATACTCCTGCTCTATCAATTAGTGCCCTTCGTACCAGAATACGACTGCTATATCAACTATACAATGTAGAGGTGGTATTTATAGATTATCTGCAATTAATTCGAGGAACAACAAAAAGGAGTAGTGAAAATAGAGTGCAAGAAATCTCAGAAGTGACGCAGGGTTTAAAAGCAATTGCAAAGGAACTAAATATTCCCATTGTTGCACTATCACAGCTCTCTCGTTCTGTTGAGCAAAGGGATGATAAAAAACCACAACTTTCTGATTTACGTGATTCAGGAAGCATAGAGCAGGATGCAGATATAGTAATGTTCCTCTATAGAGAAGAATATTATGAATTAAGAAAGCAACCAAATGAAGGAAGTAATAAACATCGAGAGTGGCAAGAGAAAATGGAGAAAATTAGAAATATTGCAGAGCTGATCATTGCAAAACAAAGAAACGGGCCAATTGGCAGTGTGAAGCTACATTTTGACTCCAATAGAGGTGCATTTAAAGATTATACAGAAAGATATAGTCTGTAGCGGTTTTGAGTAATTCTGGAAGTGTTTAACAAACCATACGTGCCAAATTAAGAAGCTATCGTGAAACATAGCAATATTTAAGATTGGCATTTTATTTGTTACATTTATTTTTTTAGGAAATTCTTATCTAGGATAAGATGATTTTTTAGAAAGATCTATAAATTACTAACCTTATTACTTAATATATAAAATAGTTTTTTCTTATTTCCTTTCTTCCTTACGCCACTTTTTCTTAACTTGATGCGTATGGTTTATTTAACACTTCCGATATACAACTAAAAAATAGCAAATTCTCTATAACTTGAATATAATTTTAGCTTTACCTAAACAGAAAGATGAATTACTTAATGGATTTTGTTTTAATATCTCTTTCCTTGCCACTTTTTATTACTGAGAATTATTTGTTAATTACTGCGTTGATCCCACTTTTAAGTGCATTAGCTATTTCTTTTACTAGTAAATGGCCCAGAGTGAACAATAGCATTACTGTTGTTTCTTCTATGCTTCTATTTGCGTATACATCTCTATGCACTTTATATTTGGTGTATGGTGATCATTCTCAATTTATTCTCATGGACTTTGGTAATAATTTGCATATTAGTTTAAAGTTAGAGTCTAGTGGAGCAATATTCAGTTTATTAATATCATTTTTGTGGGTACTAACCAGTATATATGCAATATGTTATATGCGAAATAACTATGCTGATAGTAACTACTCGAGTTTTCTATGCTTTTTTTCAATAGCGATTAGCTGTGCAATGTTTATTGCTTTTTCTGGAGATTTGCTCACTACATTTGTCTTTTACGAGCTTCTAACTATTAGTACATACCCTCTGATTACTCACAACTCAACAAATGAATCAGTAATTGCAGGACGCTATTACTTTGGTTTACTATTTTTCTCTTCTTTAGTGTTATTTTTTCCTGCAATAGGTCTCTTATATAATGAATTCCATACTTTAGACTTTGTAAGAGGTGGAATATTCAAGTTTGATACTTCGTTCATAACTTTTATTGCAGTGTGTTTTGCTATGCTGATTTATGGAATAGGAAAAGCTGCATTAATGCCAATGCATTTTTGGTTGCCAAAAGCAATGGTTGCACCAACTCCTGTAAGCGCACTACTACATGCTGTTGCTGTTGTGAAATCAGGAGTGTTCATCATCATCAAAGTTATATTATACACTTTTGGCATCGATAATATGCAACGTTTTGCACAGCAAAGTTGGTTTGCTGGAGGATGGCTTCCGTACGCTGCTGGATTTACTATTATTACTGCATCGTTAATTGCATTAAAGCAAAAGGAATTAAAGAAATTGCTTGCTTATTCTACTATCTCTCAGTTGTCATATATTATATTGTTCGCTTCAATTTTTAGTGAATTTAGCATGAGGATTGCAATTTTTCAATTAGTTTGCCACGCATTTGCAAAAATCACTTTATTTTTCACTGCTGGAGCAATAATAACGAAAACAGGTGAGAAATACATAGATAGAATTCACGGTATAGGACGTAGTATGCCAATTAGTATGATAGCATTTACTATAGGTGCATTGTCCATGATAGGGGTACCACCTGCTCCGACTTTTTGGAGCAAATTTTTCATTTTTCAAGCTGTTTTTAACTCTAGTAATGTAACACTTTCTGTATTTGTAGCTCTGGTGTTAATTGTCAGTACTATACTCAACGCTCTATACTTCTTACCGATAATTTACAATGCCTTTTTCTTAAAACCTTCTAGAAATTATTTTATTAAAAAGACACCAATGCTTCTAATTTTACCTCCAGTTGTTACTGCTGTATGCACTTTAGTTATTTTTTTAGCTACCAAGTAATTTTTTAAATGTAATCAGCTGTATTTATAGCCGTTAACAATAAATTTAAATGGTATTATACCAGTTAGAGTTGCTTTCATGTTTGATAAAGTAAAGCTAACCTCCACAGCATAGTCTTTCATTTTCTTATTTTGCTCAGCTGCAAAAAGTACAGTGGCATTTCCAGCAAATTTAACTAAGTCCTTGATCGATCGGTCAATAGATAGTGTTGTTACGTTTATGTTGGTAATTTTTTTTGTGGATGAAACAGCTTCATTGTTTACTTTTTCCTGAAAGTCTTGATAGATTTTATATATAGAATTGTTTTTTATAAAATTTTCTTGATACTTTGATTCAACGATCTGAGAGGACTCGTATGCTTCGACGTATTGACTTACCAAGTACCTTGCTATGGAAGTGTATTCATCTTCTTTTTCACTAAAACTAAGTTTATGTATTGTAGAAAACTCATCTTCTGTGTGGTTCGTGTACTTCACAAAATTTAAATCTTTTTTAACAGGAAGTAATAGGTATATGTTTAGTAATGATAAAAATAAACATACTAAGAGAAGTAACGTTATTAACGCCATCCAAGATCTTTCTACAACGCAGAACAGGTATCTGTGGCAATACCATTCTACTGCTTTCCTGAAATAACTTTTGTTTTTTACTGATTCAACTTCCATAACCTAATTATAATAACTCTAAAAAAACTTTAAAATATGTCTAAATTTTCCAAAATAGTATGAATGATTATATCACCTTGTTCTGCAATAAGATGCAATTTATCAATTTTCTTCACATCTAAATTTATCATTTTTATACTGAAGCTTTCAGGATCATAAGTATTACTTTCTGCACTTTTGTGATAATTATAGTAGTGTAATTTATTTTGATCATCAAAATAACCAAATTCATCAGCAAGGGTTCCCACTTTTCTGCCTTTACCGTCTCTGACTAGCTCAAATAGATCAATTACATGGTTTTCAGATCCAGGCTCAATAAGACCTTCTACAGCAAAAAATTTAGGTGCATGACCAACATACTCCTTAAATTTTAGATTATTAGTCTTTTTTACACTACCAAAATCCACGAATTTATATTCATCTGAAAGATCAGAATATTGTGGATCATACTTTTTATATTCAAAAAACTCATTACCTAAAAAATTACAAAACGTTAGTTTATAGTCATCATGATTGAGTTTAATAACTTTAAGATAATGAAAATCTCTAGGAATCTTTACTTCTTCTTTCGTAATATGATTAAGTATGACTAACTCGCCACTGAGCATGCGATGGCCAATTTTTGGCAAAGTAGCTATATTGATTGCCTTATTGAGCTTAAAATTTGCTTCATAGATACCACTTGACAGCTCCTTCCCTTTTTCTAAAGTGACGTCTTGGTCTAAAGCTGTATTCTTGAGTAAACTCAATTCTTTCTGCATGTTCAATATGGTTTTTGTTAAAACTTCTATTGATTGCCATAAAGTTAATTTATTATCAGTCAAACTATATACTTTAAGTATTAAATTATCAGGATTTTATCATGAATTTATGTTAAAAGTATTATATTTTTGTGTCATGATGTTAACTACATTAGCTAAAACATGCTTTTTATCTAAGCGAAATTGCTTTGCAGCAACGAAAAGTTCATCTATTTCTTTCCATTGACTTAGCAAAATTTCAACATTATTTACTTCTTTCTTTATACTTTCTAAAATGGAGGTTTGAATGATATGTGATGCTAGTTCTAGCTCAATTTCACTATTAATTATTTTATTAACTATATCAGAATTATTTAGATTACGGAAAAATGTATAAAAATGCTTATGTGACTCATAAGCACCACTGTTTATTGCATTTATTATTACTCCCGGAGTTCCAGGAAACAAAGTAATGATCTCACTAAATATTTTATTGTCGAATTTACACTGAGATGAAACAACCTGCTTTGTTTCATCGTAAGTTAACGGAAGTAAATTCAGCTGAAAGCACCTACACCGGATGGTGGTTTGTATATCATATAGTTTATGGCTAATTATAAGTATTTTAGAATTTTGTGGCGGCTCCTCTAATATCTTTAATATTGCATTTTTAGCATTGCTAGTCATTGCCTCCAAGCTATCTATTATAGCTATCTTATATTCTGATTGAATGGGGCTTAGGTACAGAAAATTTTTCATTTCTCTCACCTTTTCCACTCCTATTGTATCACCTTCAACAATGTGTAAGTCTAATGCTACTTCATCGTAATTTTTGATAAGAAACCAATTAGAAAAGGATTGTGCAAGTGTTGCTTTTCCTATGCCTTTTTTACCACAGATCAGCCAAGATTGAACAGACAAGTTGTTCATTATCTTTTTTTTTGCTTGGTTGTGGCCTATCACCTTTTTCATTCTTTCTCCTATAGATCTTAGTTTGAAAATTCGTTATTTATTGTTTGTAATGAAATTTTACCTTTTCTTAAAACCTTAATCTTGTCTCCAGTTAAGTCAATAATAGTAGATTCTATACCAGAAACTAATTCATCATCTTCAATTACTGCAGATAAGTGTTGCTTAATAGACTGAGGTATATCTCTTGCTTTGCATATACTTTTTTCTCCTGAAATGTTAATACTAGTTGCAACTACTGGAGTTTTCAGTTCATTTAATATTGAAATCGCAATAGGATGATCAGGAATTCTTATGCCTATACTATCTTTAAAGAACTCATTTGGTAATATACTGTTATCTTGAAGTGGTAAAATATAGGTCATTGGTCCAGGAGAAAAGTAGTTTATTAAATTGATATATTCTTCTTTTACCTTTGCTATATTTGTCAAACTATCAACATCACTAACAAATATAGAGAGTGGCTTGTTTTGAGAACGCTTCTTTATCCGGTATATTTTTTCTATAGATTCTTTACCTAGCGCATTACAAGCAAGAGCATATACTGTCTCTGTTGGAAAGCATGCTAACAAATTATTTTTTATTGCATTTATTACTTCAAATACCATATAGCTAAAACTTATGTCTACAATAGCTCTGGGTTTACAGTTATCTCGCTATATGGTAGCAATTAAGATACCGAAATGGCTACTGTTGTATACTTACAGTAAATTTTATTAGCAACTGCTCGTTTTTACAACAGATTTACTACAATCCGAACTCCTCATTGATTTTATCGACTATCGTCTGTGGTGGATCATCTCCCCATCCTGAATATAAAATCTCTCCATAATCTGCAACATCTATAGAGCCAGTTCTACTTTTTGCCAGAAACATTTCTCTTTTATCTTTATCAACTAATACATAGTGCCAAGCTGATCTTCCTCGATCTTTACCACGAACTAGATATATGAGATCTGATCTACTTCTTCTTGTTGCATCAGCAAAGGATCTTTCATTGATAGTTCTGCTTTTACTCTTTATGCCGCCACTTTCAGAAAAAGCTTCCTTGGCTTCAGCTTTTTTGTTTGCCAATTCAGAAATTTTTCCTTTTGCTCCTAGTGCATGTTCTTTGGTATTTTGAGATGAATACTTACTGGAAAAACCTCCTCTTGTCTCATTAGAAGTCCTATTTGTAAAACGCTTAGTAAACGAGTTATCGTTATCATTTTCTGCCATAAAAGTCTCCAAATTTTAGATTGTAGAATCCAAATTTTTACTACACCCTATCATAGGTTAGTTAAATTAATATAAATGAAAGATAATATAGTAATTATTACAGGAATTACAGCCTCAGGTAAATCAGAATTATGCGATAACTTGATAAAAAAGCATAAAAACATTAGCATAATAAACTGTGACTCAAAGCAGGTATACAAAGAGATTCCCGTAATTACTGCTCAACCACCAAAGCAGAAAGAATTTTATAGGCTATACGGTTATGTTTCAGCAAGAGAAAATTATTCCGTAGGTTTATGGATAGAGGATTTAAATAGGGAAGTTAACAACGCGCTGAAAAATTCACGAATACCGATCATCACTGGAGGAAGTGGGCTTTACATTAGCAGCTTAATCAAGGGATTATCATCGATTCCACAAATAAGCCAGGAAGTGAGAGAAAACGTAAATGAACTTAGAAAAAATTTAAGTAAAGAGGAATTCTACAAATTAGTGCTAAGCAAAGATCCAAGGATTCAAGGTAAAATATTTATTAATGACTCACATCGCCTCTCAAGAGCACTTGAAGTTATCACTGAAACTGGCAAGACAATCTTTGTATGGCAAGAAAATAGACAGCCTCCTTTGTTCAATAATTTTAAGGTATATACAATTCTACCTAAACGTGAGGATATATACCGAAAAATAAATTCTCGTTTTATTGAAATGGTTGAAAATGGAGCAATTGATGAAGTAAAAAACCTACTTAGCATGAACCCATCTCCACATTTGCCAGCTATGAAAGCACATGGAGTACCAGAAATTATAAGATACTTAAAAGGGGAGATTACTTTAGACGAAGCAATACAGATTGCTCAAACAAACACAAGGCATTATGCAAAACGCCAGTACACTTGGTTTAAAAATCAATTTCCGAATTCTCAAGTGATTGACTGTGCAAATAAATTGACAGAATTTGGAATATTTTGATTATTATGTATTATATTGCTATGCCTATGCAAACTTTTCTTGATAGTATTAAACTTTTTTCTTAAAGAACTTTCATCATTGCCTAAATTGTGATTATTAAATTCTTTGTAAAAATATTCTTACTTATGAAGCGCTACTATACCTGTAAGAGCCTTTATCACTAAATGAACTATATCACGCAATATTTCATCCTAAATTTTTCTATATTCTCTCACTAATCTTGTAACCACAATCTCCACTTTCATATCCTTGTATAGCTCTTCTCATAATAGTAGGAACAAGATAAGATAGTGATTTAGTGTAACAAGAAGGTAAAAATGCCAGCAGCGTACAGTTATGACTTAAGGAAAAAAGCCATTCAGGCGTTGGATGAAGGAGAGAGCAAAACAGCAGTAGCAAATTTTTGGCCCTCTCTAATAACTTCAACATCACTAAATTCAAGGGATTGGCCTTCTATTATTTGGAATCTTTCATGTCCTTTTCCTGCAACTAGCAGAATCATATTTTCATCATGTGCTATATTTATACCTTTCTCTATAGCTTTTTTTCTATCTCCTATCTCCAGTGCATCAGGGCAATGTAACAAAATATCGTGACGAATTTTCCCCGGATCTTCATCGCGCGGATTGTCATCTGTGACTATAACTTTACCTGCAAGCATTTGTGCTATTTTACCCATCTCTGCACGTTTTGTTTGATCACGATTCCCGCCACAACCGAACACTAGAACTATCTTTTTATTGAAGTGCCATTTTAAAGACAACAGAGCTTGTTTGAGTGCACTTGGAGTATGAGCGTAATCGACAAATGCAAAAGTGTTCACTTTTTCCATTCTTCCAGATGGAGAAGCGAGTTTATCTATACACATTCTTTGATAGTCCATACCAGATGAAATAACTATACCGATTGCACACAACAAATTATATGCTTGAAATTGCCCAAAAATCGGAAAAAATGCGTTATAAATTTCATCACCGATTTGAATTGTCAGGTATTGACCATTGGCAGTGGGTATCTGCTTTAATAAAGTAATGTCAGAGTTTTTTTTTCCATAGGTTATAACTTTGTTGCCACGCTTTTCAGCTATGTTGAGCAACTCTCCATATTCGCCTATATCTGCATTTAAAATCGCTGTTTTTTCTTTTGGCAATACCTCATCAAACAACCTTTTCTTGGCCTCAAAATACTCATCGATACTTTTGTGATAGTCCAAATGATCTTGAGAGAAATTAGTAAAAGCTGCAGCATTGAGCCTGAGTCCATGGATTCTGTATTGATCGATTCCATGGCTTGAAGCTTCTAATGCTAAGTGTTCTACGTTCTTATTATTTATGTCACGCAATGTGGAATAAAGATCATCTGCACTTGGCGTTGTAAGGCTATTATCTTTTCTATTATTATTGACACATGTTCCCAGTGTTCCTATAGACGCTACATTATCTTGCCAAATCTGGCGACAAAATTCCACCACTGAAGTTTTACCATTCGTACCAGTTACAGCAGCAACATATTTAGGTTGTTTGAATTGATAAAACCTGCTGACTATTTCACTGTATATTCCTTGAGGGTCCGAGTGGTAAAGCACTACAAAACTTGGAGTACTTGTCATTCGAGTAGCGGACACTGGAATCCAGTTTTCATTATACAATTGTCTAGTATGCTTGTTTACAATTAAATTTTCTGGATCCCAGTGTCTGAGCACTGGGATGACATCTTTCTTGGCCCCTTGTATTACAACGTCTACACAGTTGTGTACACATCCATTAGGAAGACATGTTACGTGTTCTTTACTCCTTTCTGACACACAAACAAAAAGGTAACCTTCTTTAACTCTCTTAGGATTACATGTGACGCCTTTGATTTCAATATCAAAGTCAGCATTTACAATGTTATGCAGTAGCTCTTTCAGTCTCACAATCATCTTTAACACTTGAACATGGCAGTCTTATTAATGCAGTATTCAAGTCAAAAATCAAATCTTCAGGATCTTCTAGTCCGCAAAATATTCGCACAAAACTTCCACCATAATCTGAATTCATTACAGATCTTGACATAGATCTATGTTCTATTGGTAATATCAAACTGTCACATCCTCCCCAAGAAGCACCGATGCCAAAAATTTTCATGTGATCAACCATGCAGCTTAGTTCCTCACATGAATATTCTCTATCGAGTACTATACTAAATACGCTACTTGCCCCTTTGAAATAACTTTTCCATAAATCATGCTGAGAATAGGAAAAAAGTGCGGGGTATAAGACTTTTTTGATTTTTGGATGTTTTTCCAGCCACTTTGCTACTTGCATTGCTGTACTTTGATGCTTCCTCATGCGTGTTTGCAGTGTTCTAAGTCCCCTGTGTGCAAGGTAACAGTCATGCGATTGAATGGTGACTCCATAATTTTTATAGCTCTCATAAAGCAATTTAAAAATTTTACCTTCAGCAACCATAGCTCCCATCACTAAATCTGAGTGACCGGCTAGATACTTTGTCACCGCGTATAGTGCAACATCAATTCCATAATCAAGCGGCTTAAACAACAAAGGAGTGGCCCATGAATTGTCACAAACGGTTACGATTCCACGTTCTTTAGCAACTTTTACTATATGCTCTATATTTGAAATCTCAAACGTTATAGAACCAGGAGTCTCAATCATGATGAGTGAAGTATTACTCTGAACTAAATCAGTTATATCCTGTGTCGGATTATAAAAAGTTACTTCTACTCCTCTTTTTGGTAGCTCATTTTCGGCAAATCTCTTTAGCCTATAATAACTATTATCTTGTATCAGGACATGTGAACCTGCTTTAGTGAAAGTCAAAATAGCAAAAGTAAGTGCAAATAATCCAGAAGGGTAGATGAGTGCTTGTCCCCTACCCTCAATTTCAGCCAGTGCATTTGAAAAATAATGAACAGTAGGCGTACCAACATTACTGTAACTGTAATCCCTTGCAACACCATCATTGATCACATCATATATACTCTCCCCATTCGCTGCACTTAAGTAATCCTTGTAAGTAGGAAATAATATGGTAGAAGAATGATAAACTGGTGGGTTCATCGATCCTTTATAATCATTAAATTTTCTTCCTGCTTTAACTAATAAAGACTCTTCTCTCACGTTTCTACTATTTATTTTTTAGATTGTATTCGCTTTGCGTATACAAGTGAAGAGAAATCGCATGTAATCGCTCTATTTCACTCTTTAATAATTCATAGATCAATTTATGCCTCTTTAAAGAGCTCATTCCAGAAAAGTCGTTAGATATTAATACTAATTTGATATGTGAAGGTAGTGTCGAAGAAGAAACAAAATAATGATCTACATGCTTTGCTGATTCATCGATAATATTAATATCAATTACACCTATTGAATCGCGTAATTTTTCTTCTATTGTCTTAATAATATCCACAATAGTTCCTTTAAGCAACAATACGCTCCTCTTGTCATCCCACAGTATCTGGGCACTGGGATGACAATCGAATTACTTATTCTCTTCTTTATTATCCATGTCTTGATAATCAGAATCTACTACTTTTTCTTCCTCATTATTTGTTGTGGATGAGCTTTCTCCACCTTGTTGTTGTTGAGATTCCTTATACATAGCTTCTCCAAGCTTCATAGAAAGTTGAGAAAGATTAGTAACCTTCTGTTGTATTGAATCAGCATCATCAATATTATCAGACTTACTAACTTCCTTTAATTCATTAACTGCATTCTCAATAGCAGATTTATCTTCTGGAGAAATTTTATCACCATATTCTGTCAAAGATTTTTCTGTAGAATGAACTAAACTATCCGCTTGATTCTTCACTTCAATAAATTTCTTACGCTTTTCATCTTCTTGTGCTTTTTCCTCAGCTTCTCTCACCATCCGATTTATTTCATCCTCCGATAAACCACCTGAAGACTGAATACGTATTTTTTGCTCTTTTCCAGTAGCTTTATCCTTTGCAGAAACATGCGCTATTCCATTTGCATCTATATCAAATGTCACCTCAATTTGAGGAACCCCGCGAGGAGCAGGTGGTATTCCTTCTAAACTAAACTGACCAAGCAGTTTATTATCAATCGCCAATTTTCTTTCACCTTGATGTACCTTAATTGTAACGGCTGTTTGGTTATCTTCTGCAGTTGAAAACACCTGAGATTTTTTTGTGGGAATAGTAGTATTACGTTCAATAAGTGGAGTGAACACTCCCCCTAGAGTTTCAATACCAAGAGAAAGTGGAGTTACGTCAAGTAGTAATACATCTCTTACATCACCTTGAATGATTCCCGCCTGTATTGCAGCTCCAATTGCTACAACTTCATCAGGGTTAACCCCTCTGTGTGGATCTTTGCCAAAGAATTCTTTAACTTTCTCTATGACTTTTGGCATACGAGTCATGCCACCAACAAGAACTACTTCACCAATTTGACTAGCAGACAAACCAGCATCTTCAAGAGCTTTTTTGCAAGGAATTATAGTCCTTTCAATTAAATCATTCACTAAACTTTCAATCTTTGCTCTTGTTAGCTTCATATTTAAGTGTTTTGGGCCACTTGCATCAGCTGTAACAAACGGTAGATTTACTTCTGTTTCCATTGCACTTGACAATTCTACCTTTGCTTTTTCTGCAGCTTCTTTGATTCTTTGCATAGCCATTGGATCGTTTTTCAAATCAATGCCATTACTTTTCTTGAATTCACCCAGTAAATAATTTACTACTGCATTATCGAAGTCTTCCCCTCCAAGGTGAGTATCACCATTTGTAGCCTTTACTTCAAAAACTCCGTCACCTATTTCAAGAACTGAAACATCAAATGTACCACCACCAAGATCATACACTACTATTGTGTGTCCGTGCTTTTTATCAAGACCATAAGCAAGTGCTGCAGCAGTTGGTTCGTTAATTATTCTGAGGACATTTAATCCAGCAATTTTTCCTGCATCTTTTGTTGCTTGACGTTGAGAATCATTGAAGTACGCCGGCACTGTTATCACAGCATCCTTTACTTCTTCCCCAAGATAAGCCTCAGCTGCTTCTTTCAGGTTTTGTAGTATAAATGCACCAATTTGACTAGGAGAGTATTCTTTACCATCAGTTGTTTTAACCCATGCATCACCATTTTTTGCTGCAAATACCTTATACGGTACACCTAGATTCTTCATTTCAGGATCGCTATATTGGCGACCTATCAATCTCTTAGTTGCAAAAAAAGTATTATTTGCATTGGTAGTTGCTTGCCTTTTTGCTGGAGCACCAATCAACCTTTCTCCAGACGAAGTAAATGCAACTATAGACGGAGTAGTTCTTGCTCCTTCTTTATTCTCGATTACTTTTGCATCCTTGCCTTGCATTATTGCAACACAAGAATTTGTTGTTCCAAGATCTATACCTATTGCTCTTCCCATAATGAATACTCCCTTTTAAATATTATCTGATGTAAAATATATAAGTATAAAACTCGTTAATTACAAGTCCCGTTTAGTTGTTAGAGCCCAAAAGGCGCGAAAGCCATTTAGTTAACCAAAAGTTGCCCGGTAGTTTACCAGCTTCTTTATCCCTGCTATTCACAATTCGACATCCAGAATTCTGCAATGGCTTATAATCATTAAAATTAATATGGTCTCCTTGCTTTAAAATAAATGTATCTGCATCTAAACTATTATCAATACTAACATTTAATGTAATATTGAACTCTTTTTCGATTGTAGAAACCATATCACGCTTATTATTAAAAATGTGCGCTATAACTGCACTGCGTGCTATTAAATCAAAGGACTTATTTTGATTTTTATTAGCAATATGTTGCAAATCCCTTAGTATCGATGCAACAACCACTTCGTTTGATTTCACTCTTCCAATACCTTTACAGTGTAAGCACTCTGTAGTATTAATTTCCTGTATATTTGGTTTAATTCTTTGTCTTGAAAAGACCATTAAACCAAAGTCATTGATAAAGCTAAATTGAACTTTAGCTTTATCATCTTTAAACGCCTGCTTGATAGCAAATTCAACATTTTTACAATACTCAAGTTTCAACATGTCAATAAAATCAACAACTATTAACCCTGATAAGCCCCTGAGATTCGCTTGCCTTGATATTTCAGATAATGCCTCCATATTAGTTCTATAAGCTGTTTCTTCTATGTTATCTTCTCCTGTCATTTTCCCTGAATTTACGTCTATTGAAACAAATGCCTCAGTTAAGGTTATCACCAAAGACCCACCAGATGGCAATTCTACTCTATTGCTATATAATTCAGAAATTTGATCTTCGACTCGATAGTAAGTAAAGATTGGAACAGAACCTCTATATAATCTAGGACGCAATTTTCCTTGTAACACATTTTTAGTGTATTTTCTTACCGCTTCACAAACTTCTCTATCAGATACTATAATTTCTGTATCATTACTACAAAAGTCACGTACAGATCTCATAACTACATCTGCTTCGTTGTAAATTAATGATGGAACATTTAAAGAAGAGAAGTTTTGCTGAATATTTTGCCATAATAAGGTCAAATTATTGTAATCTTGCTCAATTTCTTTCTTACTTTTTCCTGCACCAACAGTTCTTACTATTAAACCTGAGCCTTTTGGTAAATTTATTGAATTTAATATATCCTTTAACTGTTTTCTAACGTTGGTATCTTCAATTCTGCGAGATACTCCACCCCTACTTATGGAATTGGGCATGAAAACACAGTATCTACCGACCAAAGTTACGTATGTTGTAAATGAAGCTCCTTTATTTCCTCGTTCTTCCTTAGTTAATTGAACTAATAACTTTTGATTTACTGAAATCACATCTTGTAACTTATATTTTCTATGTAAAGGTACCCCCCTCACAAAACCACTGCTGGATTCATTACTAGCTGTAGAATCTAGGCCTTCTTCTGTGCAATTATCATTTGAACAGTCCACACCGCTCGAATAGTCTTCATCAGGGAAAATTTCCTTCTCTTTTTCTGGAATATTAAAGTAATTTAGAGATATCTCAGAAAAAGACAAAAAACCTTGCTTATTTTTTCCATACTCAATGAACACGGCCTGCAAAGCAGGCTCTATACGCTTTACATAAGCAACGTATATATTACCTCTTAATTGTTTTTTTTCCTTGAATTCTTGTTCAAACTCTACAACCCTACCATTAACTAGTAGGGCAACCCTTACCTCGTTAGAACAGGTAGTACTTTCTATCAACAATAACCTTTTGCCATCACTCACCACTTATTTACCGTCTACTTTCCATTCTGAAATGTTCTTATACTACTTAATATATTATTGATTGTCAAGAATTTTGCGACCTGCATTATTGGGTTGACTTTCAGTGTTTTGCGTTCTAAACTTGCATAGAGTTTATTATATCACTAACAATTATGGCGAAAAAAAATGCTTCTTTGCTTGTCAAGCTAGTTAGCACTGCAACTAAAACAACAAAAACTGGAGAAGAGAAACTAACAGGCTATTTTTGTGTAAAAAAACGTAATCCTAAGAACCTTCCCAAAAAGCTCGAGTTTAGGAAGTATGACCCAGTGGTCAGAAGACACGTATTATTTAAAGAAGAAAAATTAAAGTAAGTTTATTGTTATATATAGTTTATAATCAAGTTATACTCTAATAATAGAGCTCAGAGATATAATGGAAGGGAAGGTGAAACTCATAGTGTTGATCATTACACAATTAATAAACATAAAGTATAAAACACAGAAAACGCTCTAAAACCTAAAGTGTCACACGTTAGTAGGTCAAAAATCTAAGGGTTTTCCTTAGAGGGTTTATTGGACTAGATCGGATCAATATATAAACGTAAAAATAACCTGAGCTTGCCTAATATAAAAAGGTTCATGTAATTTGAATACAGAGTAAGCAGTAAAATGGCAAAATAAAATAGATAAAAAAATAGAAGTAAATGCAGACACTGATTTTTCATAAATCAAAAGGTGTGCTAAGAATTCCAGCATCACGTGTATAGCCGTGCGGACATTGTGGTAATTTGCGTAGTAGAAGGTGTCATCCCAGTACTTGATACTGGGATGATATACTTCTGGTAGATAATGTCGGTATAGTTGTGATTGGAATAGAAAGCACTAAGTTTGCAATGCTACCTGAATAGATAAAAGAACTCATTACTCAGTGAAACAAGACTTGAAATTTTGTGCAATGCTGCTGATTATATCTAGATATGCATCCTTTCCAGGCTCTACATCTGATCCAATAGGATCAAGAATCACCATTTTTACGTCACTAGAAAAGACATTAGGCTTTATGCTATCCTCTCGTGAATGAGAAACAATACATTTAACGTTTTCCTCTTTCATTACCTTTTTTAATTTCATTAAACTCTTCATACCTATGTAAGAATCTTCTTCTATAGAAAGAATGGCGCTTGGATAACTTAAATCAAAATATTTTTCGAAGTATTGATAAGCATCGTGAGTAACTATGTATTTTTGATTTTTTAACTCATCCAATTCTTTCGTAATTTTTTCTACTTCTTGGTCTATCTTTCTTATAGCCTCCTCTGCGTTAGTATTGTATC
Organism: Wolbachia endosymbiont of Kerria lacca; assembly: GCF_051602725.1. NCBI lineage: Bacteria > Pseudomonadati > Pseudomonadota > Alphaproteobacteria > Rickettsiales > Anaplasmataceae > Wolbachia > Wolbachia endosymbiont of Kerria lacca. The sequence goes on along the minus strand of NZ_CP192272.1, from coordinate 179,209 downwards.
GATAGGCATTTTCTTTATCTATATTAGATAATGTTGCACTGATAGAAAGTATCATACTTTTTGCATTTTCAGGACTCAGCCAAATATGCAAATCTTTTTCATCTTGAATGTGACTAGAAAATGAATGTGTTCGAGCAGGAAGTAGATCGATTGCACTTGATAGCGGTATTAACTTCTTATTTTCTTTAGCGAAAGTTTTAATGAATGTTTCCAAAGAATCATCGATATAAAATATAATATTGCTAGATTCTAATTTACTTGCGTCTGAAGGCCTGAGCATGTAGTTATGTTCAGACACTACTTCGTACATTAGTAGTTCTGGCTTTGAAATTCCATCTGTAACAGAAGCTACAAGTGAGTGTATAGGTTTGATTGTAGCTACAATTTTTAAATTGGATGAAAAGGCACTATTGTAGTATAATGTAAATGAAAGTAATAGAAAAAAAAACAGTAAATGTCTCATATAAATGTTGAGAAGAAGTCAATTTTTGCCAAAAAATTAAGTAGTGTCAATAACTGCATTCTAAAAATAGAAAACCTTACTCTTTCATACGATAATAAAAAAGTTCTTGATAATATCAACATATCAGTACAAAGAGGAGATATAGTTACAATACTTGGTCCAAATGGCGGAGGTAAAACCTCTTTAGTGAAAGCAGTTGCTGGTATAAATAAAGGTTTTATTGGCAGTATTGTATTCGCTGACAATATAAAAATTAGCTATATGCCACAAAATTTTAGTATTGGTAATTTGATGCCAATAACAGTTGAGTCTTTCCTTTTCAATAGCTCCTCGAAGAAATTGAAGAAAAATCAACCCATTGTTACAGAAGCAATAGAATTGGTTGGTATCGGTAACATCCTAAAAAATCAAGTATTAGAAATCTCTGCAGGACAAACACAATTACTGCTGCTTGCACGCTGTTTAATTTCAGAATCTGATTTGATCATTTTAGATGAGCCAGTCAGTGCAATGGATATTAACGCACGATCTAAATTTTATGATATTATAAATAAAATCGCAAAAGAACGATCAGTGTCGATTCTCATGACTTCTCATGACCTTAACTCTGCTCTACCATCCTCAGATTACATAATTTGCATAAATAATACTATCTATTATCAAGGTAAACCTGATGAAATTATGGAGATAAATGAAATATTTGGCAGTTACGCAGCGAAATGATTCAAAATATTCTACGTCTTCTGCAAATAACTACAGTGCTAACACGCTACAATGTGTTACCTTATTTACTTCCACCATCAAAAAAATCAATAAATAAAATACAAGGTCATAAACTAAAGCGTGCTCTTGAAAGATTAGGTCCGGTGTTCATTAAATTTGGGCAATCCATTTCATCACGCACTGATATTTTAAATGAGGACATAACAAATAACTTGCTATTGATATGTGATAGATTGCCATCATTTTCGTATAAAATAGCAGTTAAGACTATAGAAAGTGAGTTTAATTGTAAATTAAGCGATATTTTTTCAAGTTTTTCTGAAAAGCCAATTGCAGCAGCATCAATTTCTCAGGTGCATAGAGCAGTTACAATTGAGGGTAAGGAAGTTGCTGTAAAGGTTTTGAGGCCAAATATTGAGAAAACATTCTCAAGGGATATAAAAATGCTTTCTTGGCTTGTAGAAATTGCAGAAAAATTTAGTGAACAATCAAAAAGGCTGAAGCCAGTTGAATTAGTCAAAACTTTTGCTGAAATTTGCCGATTAGAGTTAGATCTACGCTTTGAGGCTGCCCACTCTTCGGAACTGAAGGAAAATACTAAACATGACAGAGGTTTCTACGTACCTGAAATAGATTGGAGTAGAACTTCAAAAAAGGTTTTAACATTAGAATGGATGGAAGCTATACCAATATACGAAGTTGAAAAGCTGAATAACCGAAAGCAAATAGCTATCAATCTTATAGAATCTTTTTGTAATCAGGTATATAGGGATTGTTTTTTTCATGCTGATATGCATCCTGGAAATTTAATGATCGATAGTAATAACAATATTATTGCCCTGGATTGTGGAATCATGGGTAGAATAGATCGTGAGACATGCTATTACGTTATAGAGATACTCAAAGGCTTTTTAAATAGGGATTATGATCACGTTGCAAAAATGCACTTTAGAGCCGGTTATGTTCCATCACAGCATAGAAATTTTGTTACAGCTTGCAGAGCAATAGGTGAGCCCATTGTTGGACAGCCTATACAGAAGATTTCATTTGCTCGATTACTTACTCAGCTACTAAAAATAACTGGTGATTTTGATATGAAAGTTCAAACACAATTGTTATTGCTGCAGAAAACTATGATTTTATTAGAAGGAACATGTAGGAAAGTCTATCCAGAAATCAATATGTGGAAAGTAGTTGAAACATGGATAAACAATCAACATGAAAGTAAAATAGGGTATAGGGAAAAAATTAAAAGCTCTTATCCCATAAAAGCAATTCAGGGAATATTTAGCCTTATAGAAAAATTAAACCTAATAGCTGACAAAAAATTACAGGTGAAAAATAAATCAAATGGAAAAGCCTACTTTTTACTTTGGTCTGTAATTATAATTCTCATCGTTAAACTTTTAATTTCTTGAACTAAAAGATAATAAAAGCAAGTTTACAATCAACTATTTAAGTCTTGAAACCACTCAGGTTCACATTCACTCGAATTATCAAGGTATTTTCAGGATGTACAAAAATTTTCAGAAGAGTTTAGACAGGAAGTAAAAACCTTAACTCTATCTTAAACTGATAACATTACCAAATTCAGTGCTTATCACATCACTCAGTACTGTACTTGCTTTATATGAACAGTAGCATCCAATTGTAAGGAAGACAAATGCAGCTACAGCAAGTGAAATACATATTTCTAAATTCGATATTGTTAAACATGCACCAATAGCAAACGCTCCAGATAACACAAAAGAGGCAGAGGCATAGTTACTTTGCCTTCTATTATAAATGTTTGCTTCTGAAAGTTTTCTGTTTTTGTTCTTTAAGTCTTGATTTTGAGCTTGAAGTTCTAATCTCTCTTGCCTAAAATCCCTTTCTAACTGTGAAATTTTGTTAGTGTCTCTTGTTCTTTCACTTACAACCCTACCCAACTCTTGCTCTTTTTTTTCTAAGTTGAGTTTTTGTTCTTTCAAGATCATCTCTAAGGTTTTCAAGTTGACTTTTTTCTCTAGTAAGTCGAGCTACTTGATCAGTGAAAGTGTTAATCCTTGTTTGCTGAGCTGATCTTTCCTGCCTAAAATCCCTTTCTAACTGTGAAATTTTGTTAGTGTCTCTTGTTCTTTCACTTACAACCCTACCCAACTCTTGCTCTTTTTTTCTAAGTTGAGTTCTTGTTCTTTCAAGCTCATCTCTAAGGTTTTCGAGCTGCTGCAATTCTTGAGCAATCAAATCGTCGTTTATTTCCGGGGCAACATTATGTACATTTGCTGAAGGCTGTTCCATACTTGCAGGAAATTTCTCATTGAGATAATTTTTAATAGATTCAATTGGATTATTAACATTCCTCAACAGAGCAATGACAATTTCACTATTTATGAAGCAGTTATCTTCCACTAATTCTTTTACATCATCCAAATCTTTTTTATTAATAACATCAGTTAATCGCTCCTTCATAACTTGCTCAATTATTTGCTTCACCCATGGATTTTGCTCTATAGCTGGTATCGGTTTTATTTGATTAAAATCTAGGTCTTTATGTTCTAAAAGTTTAGTCAATACTTCCTCGTTATCTTGTGTTATTCCTTGTAAACATGATTTGATAATCAGGCTAAGCAGCGTTTCTATTTCTCCATTGAAATTTCTTTTCCAGCAATTAGGGTTGAATTCTTCATTTAATAGTCTTTTTGCTTCATGGAAATTTCCATGAGAAAGAGCATTCAATAATTGTTTTCCTGTTTGTGCTTTTTGTATTTCTTTTGTAAGATGTGAAAAATCTTTCTCCTGCTCTCTCCCAATTTGTTCAATATATTCTTTAGGAGTGTAACTTTTTCTGCTCCCATAACGATCTTCATAATCATTTCTAATGACTGGATTCAATTCAGGATGTCTAAGTAACATCTGTACGAAACTCCTATTTTCCATACGAAAAGCTAGATGTAGAGCTGTATTGAGTTCTTTAGCTTCTTGAATATTAACATTTAAATTCTGGTGCTGTAAAAGCAAAGTCATCATTTTTAAGTTTGTAGGACTATCATCACCACCCATGATAATAGTCATTAATGGTGTATATCCCTCATCAAACGCATTAACATTCGCACCTTCTGCTAGAGCTCGCTCAAAATCTCCTAGATTTTCATCATCAATAGCTTTAAATAATTTTGTTGTTGATTGTCCTGAAGTTGTTTGATTTTGAGTTCGTAATCCTACATCACTAACAACCCTTCTTCTAAAATCTACATTACTTCCCGAAAGCATACTAAATTCTCCTCAACCTATAATTTATTAACATAATTATAAAAAAAACAAAGAAAATTGCAAGTAATTTAGTTAAAAATTTTAGAACTAATTATGATTCCAAAAATTTTTCTGCATCAAGTGCAGCCATGCACCCTGTACCTGATGCAACTACTGCCTGGCGATATACCTTATCTTGAACATCGCCAGCGGCAAACACCCCTGCCCTACTGGTTAGAGTTGTTCCAGGTTTCGTAATTATATAACCTTGCTGATCCATTTCAACAAAGCCCTTAAAAATACCTGTATTTGGCGCATGCCCAATTGCAATGAACACTCCATCCACTTTTAATTCCTGAACTGTATTGGTTTTCGTCGATTTAATTGTAATGCCAGTAACTTTTTTTGGATTTTCTTCTCCAAGAACCTGTTCTACGGTATGATTCCATATTACCTTTATCTTATCATTTTTAAAGAGCCTGTCTTGCATTACTTTCTCTGCTCTTAAGTTATCACGCCTGTGTATCAGTATAACTTCCTTAGCAAATCGAGTTAAAAATATTGCTTCTTCAACAGCAGTATTTCCACCACCAACCACAGCTACAACTTTATTTCTAAAAAATGCACCATCACAAGTTGCGCATGCCGAAACTCCGTAACCTTGAAATTTCTTTTCACTCTCCAGGCCAAGCCACTTCGCTTGCGCACCAGCTGCGATTATAATTGCATTCGAATAGTAGTCACTAGCATTACCACAAGATCTAAATCTATACTCATTAGAATCCTCAAGTTGTTCTACACTTTTTATCTCATCGTCTATTATTCTTGCTCCCGCCTTCTCTGCATGCAACCTCTTTTGTTCCATGAGTTCTGGACCTTGTATAGAAATAAAACCTGGATAGTTTTCAACATCCGTAGTAATTGTAAGCTGACCACCAGGTTGCATTCCTGTTACTACAATTGGCTCTAAATTTGCACGTGCTGCATATATAGCAGCAGCATAACCCGCTGCTCCAGATCCAATAATAAGAACTTTTGTACTCAATTTATAATTCTGCACTGTGTGAGTTTAGATAATCAGCCACTCCTTCATCGCTTGCCTGCATCCCAGGCTTGCCTTTTTTCCACCCTGCTGGACATACTTCACCATGCTCTTCATTATGTTTTATTGCATCAATGATTCTAATGAATTCATCGATATTACGCCCTAAAGGAAAATCATTTATCGATTGATGACGTACAACAAATTTATCATCAATAACAAAAGTTGCTCTTAGTGCAATTGAGTCATCATATAAGACCCCATAGTCTCTTGATATAGACTTTTTGATATCAGACACTAAATTGTAGCTAACCTCTCCAATACCACCATCATTAACTGGAGTGTTTCGCCATTTATAATGTGAAAATTTTGAATCTATACTTATTCCTATCACTTCAACATCACGTTTTGAAAAATCTTCTATTTTGTTGCTAAATGATATCAACTCAGTTGGACAGACAAAAGTAAAATCAAGTGGATAGAAAAAAAGGATAGCATACTTATCCTTTATATGTTTACTTAAACAGAAATCATCAACTATTTTTCCACTAGCAAGAACAGCCGAAGCAGTAAAATCGATAGCGGATTTTGTTACAAGATTCATAACTAACCTATTCATTCTTAATATTTATAATTTTATACCTTGATACATTTACATGCAAGTTTTCTTTAGCCCCAATTTTATAAAAACTTCCTCTTATGGCTGTAAAAATGTTATGATAAGAGCTAATTTTCATGAGTAGGGAAATACCCAAATATTACTATCTTTCACCTTTTCTCCCTTCAAATTTTTTAACCATTTCTTTTACACTTACATTCGTGGAAGGTAAATTTTTGCTGGCAAGATGGTTGATCGAAGATTTTTTATTCCCTACTGGAAATGAACGAGATTGTTTTCTCTTCACACTGATATCCGTTTGTGTTACTGAAGCAGTTTTGTTTTCAGCAGGCAACACGTTCTTTACTTGATTTCGCTCAAATCTTTCTTTTAATGCCTTTACTTTACTACTCTCGCGAGTCACTTCTTTTTTCATAGCAACTACTAGTACTTTTGGTCCATCAGCTTTTTTTGCTGATTCTTTACCATCTTGATTTTCAGATTTTAGTGGTAGTGTAGGGTTACTCTCAGCTGATTTTTCCACTACTATTTTTTGCTCTGTGCTTACTTTTTCGCCTAAATCTTTAGGCTTTGGTGGTACTACAGGTTTATCTTTTTTCGGTTCTTGTCTAATTTTTTGATTGGCAGTAAACATTTTCTCTGGTACTGGTGGTACTCTTGGTGGTTTTGGTGGTGCAAGAGATTGAAGTTGTTGTTTCTTCCTATGTTCTCTTTTTGCTTCTATATGTTCTTTAGGAATTGTTGCATAAATCGGCTCCTCTTTAATTGATTGTAGATTACGTAAATCTTTTGTTAAAGATTTACTTTTTTCCTCTTGATAATTTGATATTTCTTCATACTCAGGATCTTCGTTTAATGAACCTCCATAACCTGAATCTTCTCGCTCATATAAGAGATTTTTCTTTTGCTGTCTATTTTCTAAATTTATTCCATATGACCTATATTTATCTTGACTTCTTTCTATTCGCTCTAAATCTGAAATTTTTTGAATAACATCTGTATATTCGATTGCTGTTCTAGCAGTTGAAGGAGGCAATTTATCTTTTATAAAATTACTTATATTCCTAATCGAAACATCTCTTCCTAATATTCTATTGAATATCCTAAGAATTAATGGCTTTTTATTTGCCTTCTTTACACAATTATTCAAGTCATCACGTATAACAAGTTTAGCTACATCTTCTGCCTTATCTGTAAAACCCTCTAAAGCATGAGATAAATCTGTTACTGTTTTACCATATTGTTTCTCTGAATTCCCTAGCTTTATAGCTTTGATCAGAGAATCGAGATTTTTTTTATAATCCTCACTTTTAAATGGATCATTCATACTAATTGTAATATTTTATTGAAATATAGATCTAAAATATTAAGATCTAGTGAATATTACTTTTTTAGTTCATATATAGCTATAGTTATACGGCGATAATGCGTAGCAGAATAACGATTTCGTCATTCTAGTATCTGCTTTTACCCCTTATCTAGGTGTGTAAAAGTGAAATCTAGTTTCGCTATATAACACAGTCTCATACAAGTAGCTTCTCGATTGAGAGTTGTCTTCTGCATTGAGCTCAACATTATTTACTACTTTTTCAGTAATAATTTCGGCAAACTCAGGAGAAAGTTCTTTTGCAGAAAATGCAGCATGTACATCATTTTTAACAAAGAAACACGTAGCAAGTGCAAATACTGCTGTTGGTACATAGCACCAATATACTAAAAAAAGTTGTAGAAGCTACTAAAGTAAATATTGCTTGAAGCATAATATACTGTTTATCAATGCCAACATATTCAGCCATCAATTTTCTAATTTTGTTATTGCTGCCGTATGGCAAAAAAATATCTTAATAAAAGCTGTTACACTATTACTAGCAAGATATCAATCACGCTCTATTGGATCTACATTTTGATTTAAAATCGCCTATTTTCTTGCACCTTTTTGCCATTCATAGAATGTTAACTTTAAACCTCTTGGCTACAAATGCTCTACTTTCCCCTACATCCAATGCTTTTTTCCTTAAATCATAACTATATGCTGCTGGCATTCACATCTCCTCACTACTTTACCTATTCCATCATGTTCCGACTATTAGGAAAAGAGCTATAATTTTCAACACTAACAAAACTACTTCCTAATCTTTTACACAGCAACCTATCGAACCTCCAACTTCAGAAAAATAGTTGAAAGACAATCAAGGAAACAAACCTCTCTTCTTCATTTTGATTGGTTTCTTATTTCTCTAAAGTTTTAATGTATTCCGTTAAAGCCCTGAATCCAATGTTAGAAACTGTATCTTTTGTTATAAAGGCTATTTCCTTCAATTTTTGATGTAAACTAGGTGGCAACCTTAACACTGACTGTGCTGGCTCTGATTTTCTAACAGTAGATAAGGCTTCCTCATAAACAGATTCAATTTCCCTAATTGCTTTTAAGTCTGCTGATTCAACAATTGCCATACCTTCGCCATAGGCATCTTCAATTGCAATTCGCTGACTCAAAAAACTATCGAACCTTGTTAAGTTGTCAAAACAGCTTAAAAAAGCATCACATTTCTCAATTCCTTTTTTGGTTACAACTGGATTAGTATTTATTTGATTAAGTAGGATTCTTGCTTGAAAGTTTTTGTTACAACTTTGAGCACCGTTAACTAAGTTGCTCAGAGTGTTAAACGTCAACATATCAGCTGCAGATGGAAGAATCGGAAATATAGCTAGATTAGCTAATGATAAGGCAGCCCTTAAAGTTTCATCTACTCTTCTTGCGTCAACAATAATATCTTGATATTTGGACTGTAAAGCTTGTAGCTCATTTCTGATTACTACACCAATGTTAATTTGGCCTAACACCTTGTGAATACTGTTAATTTTCGGTAAACTTTTGTCCTTGTCTCGCAGGGATGCCCACAAGGTAGCTAGCATTAATGGGTCAAGATCATAGAGAAGGACATTTCTACCTTCCCTAGCACGCATCACCGCTATATTTGTGGCTATGGTCGTTTTACCAGTACCACCTTTTTGACCACCAACAACTATTATCATAACACACCTCGTAATATTTTAATTCACTTGGCGTCTACTAAAAAATCAACAAGGGCAGTTTACATAATCCCACTTCAATGTTCAAGAAAAAGTGCTCTGGTGCTCATTCTTTGTTTATAAATAATATTCTTGATTCAATCCTTTGCTTTCTTCTCAATATATCTACATATCAGAATAGACAGCTCATATAATACCAACATTGGAATTGCAAGCCCTACTTGGCTTAGTACATCAGGTGGAGTTAAGATTGCAGCAATAATGAAAATTACCACTATCGCAATTCTCCGTTTATTTGACAAACTTTGTGCAGTGATTAGCCCTACTCTCACCATTAAGGTTAGTATGACTGGAATTTGAAATGCAGTACCAAAAGCGAACGCGAATTGAAGAACAAGGTCTAAATATTCACTAACTGATGGCATAAACTCTATTGGTATACCGAAAGATTTACCGCTATGTTCAAAAGCAATAAAAAATTTCCAGGCTAAGGGAAATATGTAGTAGTAAACTACAGCGGCTCCCGTTACAAACAAAACAGGTGTTGCAATTAAGTATGGCAATAACACCGCCCTTTCTCTTTTATATAAGCCAGGTGCTAGAAACATATAGAATTGCCATGCAAACACAGGAAAAGAAAACAACAGTGCACTCATTATTGCAACCCTGAGATATACAAAAAACGCTTCTGTTAAGTCTGTATAGATTAGAGAAAAATCATTGCTATCTTTTGTAACTTCTATTAAAGGTGCAAGTAAAAAGCGGTATATATTTTCTTTAAAGTAGTAACAAAACCCGAAGGTAACACAAAAAAATAGAAAGCAAAAAATAACCCTTTTTCTAAGTTCCGCAAAGTGCTCATAAAATGAAGCATATTTTTGTGAGTTTTCGTTCATACTTTACAATAAAGCTATATCTAACATTCTCAGTGAAAAAGCCCATTCATTATCGTACCACGCTGCAACTCTACAGATACCACCTGTGACATATGTACCAGCTAAATCCACAATTGCACTATAAGGGTTATGGACAAAGTCTATTGAAACTAAAGGCTCGTTACATACGGAAAGCACATGATTTGCTGAATTCTTAAACATTTCATTTATTTCTCCAGCTGTTACCTTCTTATCAGTCGTAAATTTAAAATCAACCATAGAAACGTTGCTAACCGGAACTCTAATAGCAGTACCATCTAGCTTACCCTTTAACTGAGGAATGACAGAACCAATTGTTTTTGCTGCTCCAGTTGTAGTTGGCACCATAGAAAGGCCACAAGCTCTTGCCCTACGTAAGTCTCTATGGTTGCCATCAAGAATATTTTGATCATTCGTATAGGCATGTATAGTGGTCATAAAACCGCTTTTTATACCTAAATTGGAGTGTAAAACGTGTACAATCGGAGCCAGACAGTTTGTAGTACAAGAACCTGCTGAGATCACTTTATGCTCCTTTTTTAGCATATCGTTATTTACGCCGTAAACTACAGTTACATCAGCATCTGAAACTGGAGCAGAGACAATTACTCTCTCTGCATTATGCTTTGCTGCTTCCGCACGCTTGTTGAATGCACCAGTGCATTCAAGCACTACATCAACATTCCAAGGAATATTTTCAGGGCTACGTTCTCTATATAAAGAAAATTTCCTGCCATTTATAGATAGCCAATTTTCAGACTCGTTAAAATCAATATCGCCGTTAAATTTGCCATGAACAGAGTCATATTTAATCAAATGTGCATGCTGCTCAGCACTGAGCGACCCATTTACCGCCACAACTTCTATTTGCTCGCTATAGTTTTCTACTTCAAAAATAGCACGCAATACACTTCTGCCTATTCTACCAAGACCATTAATTCCTACACGAATTGTCATTTTTCCATCTTAAAAGTTTAATTATACGGAATATTGCCTGATATTTCATTCTATTCTTTTAGTTGTTAATCCTAATGTTATAATATATTGATTGACTAAAGAAACTGTATCACTTAATTAATAATGTCTAAATTTTAACTTGGAGTAGGTTATGCATGGATTACCAATGACAAATTCAGATAATCAGTATCAGCAAAGAAAAATAGAAGCATTGCAAAAAGAAAATAAAGGACTGTCAGAAAAAGTGAAAACACTACAGAAAATGTCAGTGCTGCAAAATGAAATGCTAGTAATGCTACAGTGGAAATCAATAACAGAGAAACTGCGCACAGAAATATTAAAAAAACTGCTAGAAGCACCTCAAGAAGCAGCAGCATTTCAATTAGAAGAAAGAGATGAAGATCAGCAAGTAATAGAAGACATACTGGATATGCAAGAAGAATTTGAATCTTTACAAAATTTGGAAAGTACTACTATTGAACAAACAAATATTCAAGGACAGAGCATATAGCTCTTTCCTAATCTTCAGAGTTAGCTAAGTAGCTGACTCTGAAAAGTAGATAACAATTAGGGCTTATTTTACCTTTTTTATTTAGTAAATTCCTTAATATTTCTAATTATAAAGAACCCATCAGTTATTTTTGTATTTTACGGCTAAGGATATTACTCTTTGGTATTTTATACTTTAATATATTAATATAAATCTTGATTAAGTAACTATAGTACTATATTATTTAATAATATATATTAATGTTAATTATTATGAGCTTAGAACAATTAAAAAAATTACAACAAGATTTTCTTGGAATAATTTTTCTCATACTTGCACCAGCTAGTGCAGAAGAAGAAAGAGATATGAAGGAGCGAGCATTAGAGATTATAAGTATATTAAAAGATCATATTAATGATGATATAGAAATGAATAATCTGAGAATGACAATTTTAGACTACATTGTCTTTTGTGATAGTCAAGATAACGTAAGGTTAAATAACAGATCGTTATTAGACTTAGAAGATGCCGTCAAAAGTATTGGAGGGAAAACTTCACAAGAGTTAGGGCGAGTAAATCAGATTCCACAGCAACCAAATAGTATTGGGTTAGCGGTAGCAGAAGCTACAATACAATATGAGGCGCATGTGAGAGAAATGGAAGAGAGAAATGTAAGGATTATCACCTCAATTGGAGTATTAGGTATAACAGCCTTAGGAGTTAATCTAGGAGTTAATCTTGGAAAATCAAAAGTGAGTGAAATTATTGGTGCAACACTTGGAGGACTATTATCCATGCCAATAATGGCCATGTTACCAGCATCAATAGCAGTAGCGTTAAAAAACAGTAATTCAGAGCTTAGAGAAGTAGTACAATATTCTCTTGATGCAACAAGTAAACCGTCAAGGATTGGGTTAGTAGCAGCTTTAGGAGCAGGCGCGATGATGTTAATTAACAATATAACTAGCAGCAGCACTGAAACAAATATGGAATTATTAGGCCCTGGTTTTATAGCTGCAACTGGAGCTGGAATTGGTGCTGCATTGTCAACGGCTTTAGCGAGAAGGATGTTTGCTACTATCTCCACAAATTTGGAAAGTACTACTATTGAACAAACAAATATTCAAGGACAGAGCATATAAACTTGTAATAGCTTCAAACTATTATAAATAACTTTCCCTACTTCCTTCTTTATCGTTACCCCGGGTGTTGTAAAACTGGGGTAATACCTTCCGCTACGAAAATCACCTACAAAACACAATCTTTTTATTCCCCCAAACAATTAGTTGTGAATTTAAGCAATCATATTAATATAGTAAATATTTACTTAATATACTAGTATTTACCTTGATTAAACAATTATAGTGCTGTATAATTTATGCTTAAGCTTTAATAGTGAGGTGTTGATGGACGCACAAGAATTAGAAAACTTACAGAAAAGTTCATCAACAAAATCCCAAGATGCTGGGGAGAAAACATCAGAAGAGTTGGGAAGAAATTTAAACCCGAATGAAGCCAATAATGATATATTCTAAAATCTATCAAGAATACGAGATGGACAGAGTCATTAATGAATGGTTTTATAGCCGCTGTTTCATTGGGATTTGGCTTCCTTCTAGGAAAAGCTACAAACGAAGCTGTTTCTACAAATCTGGAAAACGCTGCTGTTGAACAACCCAATGTGCAACAAACCCTACCCTTATGTATATAAAATGACAAATTTTATAACTAAAAAAGTACTTCCACATTTTCAAAGCACTGCATACAATAGAATTATATTGTAGTGCCTTATACTCATCCTGAGATATAGGAAAACAATCTATACAACATTTTAAGCTGGCTCAGAGCGCTGGCAAACCCAATACCATAATTTACAAGGAGGACTTATGAATAAGAAATTTCTCTATTCACCATTATCAATAAAAAGCATAGAAGAAAACGGAGTATTTTCTGGCTATGCGAGCGTTTTTAATATAGTTGATAAGCAAAATGATCTGATATTACCAGGAGCATTTAAGAATAACTTAAATAAAAGTCAGATAAAACTTCTTTGGCAGCACAATCCGAGCGAGCCTATAGGTAATATTACGGATATTTGCAAAAATGATATTGGTCTATATATAACTGCACATTTGCTTTTTGGTATTCAAAAAGCAGAGGAAGCATATTTAATGCTCAAAACTGGAACTATTAACGGGCTTTCGATTGGCTATATACCAATAGAGTATGATGTTGATCATGAAAGCGGAGCTCGAGTGTTAAAACAAGTGGAGCTATGGGAAGTTAGTTTGGTCACTTTCCCTGCAAATTTGGCAGCTCAGGTAATCAACGTGAAAAATCAGCACAATGAACAAGAAATGTTAGCAAGAGCAATAGAAAAAGCAAATTCTGTGCTTACGAACATGTGTATTTCTACTTAAAATCTATAAAAATTTTCACACAATTTAACATTTATGTTATTATTTATTTAATAATTATATTAATATATATAACTTCAATACTTTAAAAATTAGGTAATTTTATGCTAAATGCTAACAATAAGGTTAATTACGAACCTAAACAAAAGGAAAAAAAATATAGCTTATCCACTGTGCTTGCTTGGCTATATCTAAAAACAATTGGACGAATGTTGCCAGAAAAGTGGAATCAATGGGCAAAGAGTATCCTACATTACAATATTGCAGATAATGTGGTTCAGACTGATGATCTTTTAAATTCTAACAGAGAAAAGGAATTGAAGGATGAAAATGAGAGATTAAAAGAAAAGTTGAAAGAAGGTAGTAAGAAGGAGGAAAATCAGTTAAATTTAAATCAGGAATTAACTAAAAAAGAGAAAGAAATTACTAAACTTAAAGAACAAGTAAAATCATTAGGAGAGGAAAAAGAAATATTTGCTAAATTTTTTGCAGCACAAGCACAGCAGATTGAAGACTTAGAATTAGAAAATGAAGAGTTAAAGTCTAAACTTGCAGGACTTAAAAAGAACTATAGTGAATTGGTAAAAATTGCACAAAAAAGAGGAGAAGAATTTTTAGCACAGTTCAAGGAAAAGTCTGAGGAGATATTACATTTGCAGAAAGAATTAATTGAGTGCAGCAAAGAATTTGCAAATAAAATAGAAATGCTCTCAGTAAGGGTAGAAGAAAAAGATGGGAAAATAGGTAGTTTAACGCAATTAAATGAAAGATTAGAACAAGAGAAAAAGGAAATGGAGAATAAAAATAATGCACAACAGCAAACTATATTTACAAAAGACCAAAAAATAAAAGAGCAAGACGATTTGATAAATTCATTTCGTGAAAATAAAGATATAAATGAAACTGTGAAGAAAGATAATGAAAGCCTAAGAGCGCAAAACACAGAACTTAAGAGTAAATTTAGTAAGTTAAACAACAAGTCTGATACTAAAATAAAGCAATTAGAAAATCAACTTAAGGAGAAACAAGCAGAATTCACACAAGCTGAGGAAAAAATACTAAATTTAGAAAAAAAATTGGAAAGTGCTCAGCAACAATTAGAGCAAGAAAAGACTAATCTAAATACCATTGAAAAAAAGAAACAAGATTTAGAAAGTGAAATTAATGAATTGAAAGAACAAGCTAAGGAAAAAGATGCTGAAGTAGAGAATCTTAAACAACAATTAGAGAAAGACAAAAGTGATTCAATTAGTAAACTAAATGCTACTGAAACAGAGAAAAAAGAATTAGAAAGTAAGATTACTAGTCTACAAGAACAAGTACAGGCATTAGAAAAAAGTAAAGAGTGGGAATCAGCGGGAATAGATGATAGCTTAAAGGAAACTCATTCGAATCTGACAGAAATGTTAAAAGAAGAACTTGCAAAGCAAGAGAAGCAGATTAAGCAGTTACAAGAGGAACATAAGCAAGCAGAAAATCGATCGAAAATTGATATTACAAAACTACAGGAAGAAAATAAAGGTCTGTTAGCTGAAATAGATCAATTAAAGAGAAGCTTATCAAGCACGCCAAAGCAGTTGGAGCAACAGCAATTGTCAAATAATCAAGAACAACAAAAGTTACAAAACAAGCAAAAAGACTCTAGTAAAAAGCCAGAAGATATTAATAAAAAAACTAAAGCAGATACAAAGAGTATTTTCTCTACTTCTGGTTCTATTAAGTCAAAATTTTCAAATGGTTTCTCTAAGCTTCGTGGGAATAAGAATCTCGATAAATTTTTATCTGATCAAAATGAAAAATTGAAAAAAAGTTTTCCTGAATTTAAAGGAGAACACTTTTGCCATAACGTGCTTGAGGAAACTATAAAGTCTCTATCAAATCAAGGTGATGGTAAATTTGAAAGTGATAAGTTACTTGCACTGTTGGAAGAGAATTTGATTAAATCTGGAAGAGCGATCATAGAAACTCAAGTTAACAAAGTTGTTATAGAAGTTGGTAAAAAACATTCTATCGAACAGGTATTTTTTGTTGAAGAGTGTGCAAAAGGGTTATATTTAAATGAAGAAGATAGTAAATCAATACTAAATTCTTTCACAGATTTTTTGGCTAACAGAAATGATAGCAATAATGACTCAGTCAAAAAATTTGTTGTGCAGAAGTTAACGGAAGCTGAAATGAAATGTTTTTCAGATAAGATTCAAGGATTACAACTAGCATCAAGCATACGAGATAAATTTTTATCTCCAGATCAGAAAATGTGCGTTCAAACTTCAGAAGAAAACAATGAATACCAATTAACAAAAAAAGCTAAAGAAAAATACAAATTAACACCTAATCCTTCCATGAGTCACACTAATAGCACTCCGGTAAGTGTGAAGCAAGAAGCAAAGTCTAGATAAAACTTTTAGCATAAAGTATCAGCTCCTCCTTTGTTAAAGTGTAGGAGCTGTCTTCCCAATGTTGTCGTAGCAATTCCAAGTTTCTACCTAAACTTTTCCCTGGTTGATGACCTATAGTTATTAAATCATCACCAGATAAAGGAAATTTTGGAATGTTAAACATCTTAGCAAATGAAATATACTCATCAACATTTATTCCAGACTCAATACCACAAATCTTCATTAAGTCACAATATAATTCCTTACCAAATAAAGATATGTATTTCTTTTGCTCTTTTTCTGAAAGCTCTGTTTTAATATTGTTTGATAATAAAAATAATAGCTTTTTCTTTTGCTTATTTGAAAGACGTAAAAACTTGCTCACTTCTTCTCCAAGACTAACTCTATCTTCGGCAGTCCTAAGAAGCAAAGCTAATTTTGTTAGTGCATCGATTGTGGGATCTAGGAAAGGCGTATGGACATACGCTGAGGGTTTTGTAAGAGGTTTAGTGTTGATAAGAAGTGGTGAAGATAAAATTTCACATTTTACTTCTTTTGGAATGATTTTTTGTAAAACATCAGATTTTTGCATGCTCTTAAGTGTTGGAGCAGGATCATTGCATTCCAACAACTTAAATATTTCTTCTCTTATTCTCTCTCCAGAGAGGTTTTGAATCATGTGTGAATGCTTTTTGCACACATCCAATATTTCATCACTTAAATCTCCTATGCATATTTTAGCGTGAAAACGAAACGCTCTTAAAATACGTAGATAGTCTTCCTTAATTCTATCTTCAGCGTTACCTATAAAGTTTAACTTTCGTGCTTTTAAGTCCTGAATGCCACCAAAGTAGTCGTATATATGGCCATATTTGTCTGCATAAAGAGCATTAAACGTAAAGTCGCGCCTTGAAGCATCAGCTTGCCAATCATTAGTAAATTCTACCTTCGCATGTCTACCGTCACACTTTACATCATGCCTTAGCGTTGTAATCTCAAAGGATCTTTTATTTAAAATCGCAGTAATAGTTCCATGTTTTAAGCCAGTTGGAATAGTTTTTATATTACGGATTTTTAACGCTTTAACTGCTTGATTAGGCAGCAGATTAGTAGCAAGATCGATGTCGTGAATGTCACGCTGTAAAATTGAATCTCTAACACATCCACCAACAAGCCTTGCCTCACCACCAAATTTCTCTATGGCCTCAATAATTACACTAGTTTCGTGATCAATTTGCATTTAGGTTACACATACTGAAAATCATGTTACAAAAAATGCGAAACTTTTGCAAAAATCCTCATATAAAAATATATAGGCAGGAGAGTGGTAAAATAAGAGGGTAAAGTGATAGAGTAAGTCTACAACAAATCCAGTGCCTAGAAACTTATAAGTATAAAAGTAATGTTAAAATACAATGTTTTCGATGATTATAAAAAAGCTGGATGAGCCACTTGCATGACACCTTTGTAGCCTTCTCTTGTCATCCCAATACCTGCTCAAGTAACTGACACTGGTTCCCTTTATGATGGTGTTATCCGAGTAGCTCATCCAGATTTTTATCAGGAACGTTGATTACTCTTTATTCTTCGCCCTTCCTGCACGTTTACGTTCATTTGGATCGAGGAACTTCTTACGCAAACGTATAGATTTTGGAGTTACTTCTACCAATTCATCATCGTCTATATATGCTATCATATCCTCCAGTGTCATTATTTTTGGTGGAGTAAGCTTTATAGCTTCATCGCTACCTGAAGCTCTTACGTTTGTTAATTGCTTACCTTTAAGTACATTTATTTCTAAATCATTGTCACGACTATGCTGACCGACAATCATACCACAATATACCTTATCTTGTGGCTTAACAAACATAATTCCCCTATCTTGCAGATTGAAAATTGCATACGCTACTGCTTCGCCTTTGTCTGTTGAAATTAAAACCCCATTACGCCTTCCGGAAATTGAACCTTTATGTGGAGCATAACTGTGAAATAAACGGTTGATTATACCAGTGCCGCGAGAATCAGTTAAAAATTCTCCTTGATAGCCAATTAATCCCCTTGATGGCACTAAAAATGTCAACCTAGTTCTGCCACTACCAGAAGGTCTCATGTCAGTTACTTCACCTTTTCGAAAGCTAAGTTTTTCCATGATGATTCCACTATACTCATCATCTACATCAATTACTACTTCCTCTATAGGTTCAAGTTTTTTGCCATCTTCTTCTTTAAACAGCACTCGAGGCCGTGAAACTGAAAGTTCAAAACCTTCCCTTCTCATATTTTCAATCAGTACCCCAAGCTGCAACTCACCACGTCCACCTACTTCAAATGCTTCACCA
The DNA here is from genome assembly GCF_051602725.1 of Wolbachia endosymbiont of Kerria lacca. Lineage (NCBI taxonomy): Bacteria > Pseudomonadati > Pseudomonadota > Alphaproteobacteria > Rickettsiales > Anaplasmataceae > Wolbachia > Wolbachia endosymbiont of Kerria lacca. The sequence continues at coordinate 160,603 of NZ_CP192272.1, read as the reverse complement.
CTTGGAGCCAAAGTTACAGTAATTGCAACGTTTGTTTCTGCTTCTGCATATAAACGATCTTTTATAACAGTTGAGGTAAGTTTTGTTCCCTCTTGCCCAGCAAAAGGTGAGTCATTCACGCTTATAGTAATCGCCATTGTTGGCGGGTCAACTGGAGTTGAGCTGATCGCAGTTGTAACTTCTGGTGCTGCTATAGTGTCTGAAACTGAAGCTTTCTCAAGTCCTGCAATGGCAATGATATCACCAGCTACAGCTTGCTCTACTGGAACGCGTTTTAAGCCAGAAAATGAGAGTAACTTAGTTAATCTCCCTCGCTCAACCACTTGACCATCAAGATCAATTACCTTAAGATCTGAGTTAACTTGCGCGATTCCTTGGTAAATCTTTCCTGTCAATATTCTGCCAAGAAATTTATCAGATTCAAGTAAAGTAACTAGCATAGCAAAAGGTGCATTTTGATCATAAACGGAAGGTTTTATGTAATCTATCACCGTTGAAAATAATGGGCTTAAATCTTTTCTTTCATCAGATAGCTCCTTAGCACACCAACCATTTCTACCTGAAGCATAGAGTACTGGAAAATCTAGTTGCTCGTTGGTTGCATCAAGGTTAAAAAATAACTCATATATTTCATTTAGTACTTCATCAATTCTGCTGTCTGGTCGATCAACCTTATTGATTATCACAATCGGTTTTAAATTTGCCTTTAGTGCTTTTGACAACACAAACTTAGTCTGTGGCATTGGACCTTCTGCAGCATCAACCAGTAGTAATACACCATCTGCCATGCAGAGCACCCTTTCCACTTCTCCACCAAAATCCGCATGTCCTGGTGTATCAATGATATTGATTTTCTCATCACCCCACATTATTGACGTACATTTTGCAAGTATTGTAATCCCACGTTCACGTTCTTGATCACCACTATCCATCACTCGTTCTTGAACTTCTTGATTCTCACGAAACGTGCCACTTTGTTTTAACATGTTATCAAGTAAAGTAGTTTTTCCGTGGTCAACGTGTGCAATTATTGCAATATTGCGGATTGATTTAAATTCACTCATTTCTTATCATTTCAAATTTAATTTAATAACAAGTATACGTATAATATATTTAGAGTAAATAACTAAAGCCGTGCTTTCAGAGTATTTTAGGCAGATCATGGAACTCTAACAAAAAGGTTTCATGTTCGCTGTACTTTGTAGCAACTAACACCAAGACAAAGAAGAATCTTGCTTTAGCAGTACATTTATATAAAATTAAAATAAACTAAAGTAATCATTTAAATGCTAACAAGATTCGCTCCAAGCCCAACTGGCTACCTACATGTAGGAAACATACGCACTGCACTCATTTGTTGGATGTACACACGTAATCAAAATGGAAAATTTTTACTACGTTTTGATGATACTGATCTTGAGCGTTCAGATATCAAATATGTAGATAATATCATAGAAGACCTAAAATGGATTGGCATAAATTGGAATTCAAGTTTTAAGCAATCAGAGCGTTTTGAGCGCTATAACGAGGTGTTCTTACAGTTAATGAAAGAAGGTCATATTTATGCATGTTATGAAACAAGAGAAGAATTAGACACTAAACGAAAATTGCAATTAAAACAAGGTCTTCCCCCTGTTTACGATAAAGGTGCGTTGCTTTTAACTGAGCAAGAGAAAATTCGTTATGAGCAAGAAGGACGAAAACCACATTTCAGATTTAAATTGGATAGAAATAAAACTGTAAAATGGAATGATGAAGTTAAAGGCGAAATAAATATTGCAACAATTCATATCAGCGATCCTGTAGTAAAAAGAGAAGATGGAATTTATACGTACATGCTACCTTCTGTTATTGATGACATTGACTTTAATGTAACCCATGTTGTACGTGGGGAAGATCATGTAACTAATACCGTAGTTCAGATTCAAATGATTCAAGCATTAAAAGCGAAAATTCCTATCTTTGCCCACCTTCCCTTACTACACTTTGATGATAGCAAAATATCGAAACGGAAAGGCGGGCTGGATATTAAGTCCATAAGAGAAGATGAGATTGAATCAATGGCGCTAACTAGCTATTTAGCAAAGCTTGGAACATCTGATCCGATAGAAGCTTATATTGATATGCAGTCTTTAATTGACTCATTTGATATCAAAAAATTTAGTTCAGCATCTTTACAATTCAGCTTGAGTGAAATGTATAAGCTAAATAGCAAAGTGCTACAACAAATGCCATTTGAAATGGTGCAAGATCGTTTAAGTCAAATTGGCTCAGAGTTTTGGTATTTTATAAGGAGTAATATAGAAAAGTTTTCTGAAGTGGCCAAATGGTGGAAAATATGCAAATTTGGTATAGAACCTGTGGTTCTTAATAAAGAGTTTATAAAAATAGCGCTAAGCACATTACCTCAAGGTGATTGTAATGAAAACACATTATCAGAGTGGGTTAAAAATATTCGACAGACAATTGATATAAAGGCAAAAGATCTATTTATGCAGTTGCGCCTCGCTTTAACAGGAACAGAAACAGGTCCAGAACTCGCTAAATTATTAATTTTTATCGGTAGAGAGAGCATTATTGCAAGGTTAGAAGAAAGCCAAAGAATTATACAAAAGGTTTAAATGCACCGAATGTATTTTGAATGACACCAATAAGCATTGTTCAGGAAATGTGAAAATATTAGATTTCTTGTCATTCCAGTTTCTGCTCCTGTCATTCAAGTAGCTAACACTGGAATGGCTTTGTTGCACCACTCAAGGAAAGAACAGGCAGTTACTGATGGAATTTGTTATAAAATAGATATTTAGCCGACAAAGGAAAAATATGCCAATAAGAATGAAAGTCAGTAACTGCAATGAATATAACAAATTTCTTCAAGAAAGGGGAAATGTTTTTCATTATATCAACGATGCCATTGAAAATTGGTACGAAAATAGTCCAAAAGTAGCAGGTGGCAACAATGTCTACAGCGACAAAGTAGTGATTCTAATTCACATAATAACCTATCTATTCAGGATTGGTCTTAGGCAAACAGTGGGATTTATAGAGAAATATCTTGAGCAAATAGGGAAAATTTTGCAAATTATCAGCTATTCGCAGGCTTCAAGAAGGTTTAAAAAGCTTAATATCAAAATCAACGACTGCAGAGTTGATAAGAACGATATGGAAGATATTGAAATTGCTATAGATAGTACAGGTATCAGCATCTACAATAATATTCCAGGCCATAGTAAGGCAAATGGTACAGATAGAAAGTATCGCCGCTATGAGCAAACAAGAAAGCTACATGTAATGCTAGGCTCTGTGAACAAAATTTTAGACCAGCCATATAAGTGCTCCAACAAAATTTAAAAATCCCATAAATACTACAGCAGTCTTGTCAAAGCGAGAGAAGATGCGCCTAAAATGCTTTATTTTACCAAAGAAACACTCAATCAGATGGCGCTCTTTATAGACATGTTTGTCATACTCTCTCTGCATTTTTCGGTTTCGTTTTGGTGGAATCACAACTTTGCAACCTTTACTTTTAAGATTGGTAATAAAAGTATTACTGTCATAGCCTTTATCTGCCACTATAGTCGAGTTTGAGATATTTTCTGTTAAAGCTTCAGCTTGTGTAATGTCGTTTCTTTGTCCAGGAGTAAGCATAAATTTCAAAGGATTTCCCAGCGCATCGACAAGTGCATGAATTTTTGTAGAAAAGCCACCTCTACTGCGTCCTAAAGCCTCTTGACCTCCGGAGTTTTTCTTATATCCAGCCGAACAAGCGTGAGCACGAATAATCGTTCCATCTATCATGTGCACTTCTAAATCTGGATCTTGTGTATATTTGTACAGCCTTTTCCAAATTCCCTTTTCACACCACTTTTTAAACCTTCTATGTATGCTCCTGTAATTGCCGTAAATCTCTGCCAAAAGTCTCCACTGACAACCACTGCGAACTATGTACCAAACTGCTTCCACAAATATTCTCAACCTTTTTTCATTTTTGCTGTGTATTCCTTTGATTCCTTTTAAGAATTCAAAAATTTGTTTCCATTTTGTTTCTTGTATGTAATATACCATTGGTAGTTTCTCTGTTATTCACAGTTAAACTACCTCTTTTTCCTCTTCTCTCCTACTTCTTCTCTACTTTTTTCTCGCAGAAAAATTTTGTTCACAGAGCCTAGAGATAGGTAGTAAAAAAGTTATAGCTGCAAAATACAGTAGTGGAGTTTATTCCGACCACTATGGAGCCTGTGATCTTATTGAAAGAGTGGATACCAAGTATAACATAAGCACGATATATGCAGATAGGGCATATAATCGAAAGAAGTTATACAAACTGTGCGATGAGCTTGACATAAAGACAAGGATTCCTCCGCAAAATAATGCAGTAGAGCATCCAAAGTTGGATTATATGAATGAGAGAAATTCTACAATCAAGCTCATAAAGTCATATGATGAAGATGGTATGAAGAGGTGGAAAAAAGAGATAAATTATTGGAAGAGATCTTATATAGAAAGTTTTTTCTCGCGACTGAAGCAAATATTTGGATTTAGTTTTAGGAATAAATCTGAGATTAATCGTGAGAAGGAACTGCTACTCAAGTGTTATTTGCTTAACAAATTTACTGAAATAGGCATGGCTAAGTTTGATATAGCTTCATGAATTTATTATACATTACCCACTATCCGAAGAGCTGTGCAACAAAGCCCACTGGAATCCATAATCTCGCCAAAACGTTGTATTTTAAAATAACTTCTATACATATCCCATATTTCTGGATCCCAGTGGGCTTTGTTGCATAACACTTCATGTAGTGGTGATTTACGACAAATTCATGTAACTATTTCAAATTTAGCCATGCCTATTTCAGTAAATTTGTTAAGCAAATAACACTTGAGTAGCAGTTCCTTCTCACGATTAATCTCAGATTTATTCCTAAAACTAAATCCAAATATTTGCTTCAGTCGCGAGAAAAAACTTTCTATATAAGATCTTTTTCCGTAGTTTATTTGCCTTTTCCACATCTTTATATTATCTTTATCATATGACTTTATTAGTCTAATTGCAGCATTTCTCTCTGCCATATAGTCTAACTTTGGATGCTCTACTGCATTATTTTGCAGAGGAATTTTTGTCTTTATCCCAAGTTCATTGCACAATTTATATAATTTCTTTCGGTTATATGCCCTATCTCCATACAGTGTGCTTATATTGAGCTTCAACTCTTTCAATAAGATCACAGGTTCCGTAATGATCAGAATAAACTCCTCTACTATATTTTGCAGCTATGACTTTTTTGCTACCTATCTCCAGCATTACATGCAGCTTTCTTACCTGTTTATAACTGCGATACTTCGCTATTTTCCTTACTGTGACCAGGGGTATTATCTGATACTTGTACTATCTATGGCAATTTCAATACCTTCCGTATCATTTTTGTTAACTCTACAGTCACTGATCTTAATATTGAGTTTTCTAAACCTCCTTGAAGCTTGTGAATAGCTGATAATCTGCAAATTTTTTCCTATTTGCTGCAAATACCCTTCTATAAACCCTACCGTTTGTCTTAAGCCAATTCTAAAGAGATTAGCGACTATATGCACTAAAATCACAACTTTATCGCTATAAATATAGTTGCCACCAGCCATTTTTGGACCTTTTTCGTACCAATTCTCAATTGCTTCATTAATAAAATGAAAAATATTTCCCCTCTCTTGGAGAAATTTGTTATATTCATGGCAGTTACTGACTCTCATTTTTTGTGACATATTTTTCTTTCGTAGGTTAAATGCTTGTCTTATAGTGAATTTTGTCAGTAACTGCTAGCTCTTTTTACTTGAGTGATGCAACAAAGCCATCCCAGTGTCAGCTACTTTCATGACAACATTTAGTTGTTTTTTCTCGTCTACCTTATTTTACTACTCTGCTGAACGAATAACACCAATAGTTAATCTCATGCTGAAAGATCATTTTATGGTCCAAGTCAGTTCTTTTACAAGTCACTTCCAAGCTCATCAAATTTTCTAAGATCTTCTTAAGTTCTGAAAGTTGCAAACTTTTCAAATGAGATTTAAAACTCTGCAATTGTTTGAAGAACAATGGAGGACTCAGCTGGTCAATTGCAGCTTGTTCATTCATTCCATTTTGTATTAACAGCAAAACGCTTTCTAGCCGTAGAAAATAATTTGATATAATACGGATTAATGCTATCGGTGAAAAATTCTCTTGTAATATCAATACATCGGAAATTTTGATGAATTGTCCCATGTCTTTACTCACTATTGCAGAGCACAGATTATCAAGTGTAACATAATCATTGCCGGAGGTTGAAAAGCATAGATCTATATCAGCAAGTTTAAGATCTTTTCTTTTTCCTAGATATAAAACTAATTTTTCAAGCTCTGAATATATAGGCAGTTTGCTATGATTAAAATAAGACTGCAAGTGGTAGATTATCTCACTTGTGCACTCTATATCATTTTGTTTCAAGTAACTTGATATAATATCACAAAGATTACTACCGCTGTCCTTATAGCAGGTAATGACACCGAAAATTTTTGAGCTTTCCATATAACTTTTAGTTGTAGAACTATATGGAAGATCATTTGCTATCATTACTATATAATGATCGCCTATATTATGATCCAATATGTTTCTTAACTCTTTAGATATACTTCCACTGACATTTATCAGCTTAACTAACCTTTTTTTAGTAAACATCGAAATGTTTGCCAACTCGGAAAATAACAAGCCAGGCGACTTATTCACTACTGCAAAATCCATCACCTGAACTGAATACTCATTCAAGTTGGCAACTATTTCCTGTACAAAAATATCGACCTTACTATTGTCACTCCCATGAATTAATACACCACTTAAAGTATCGGGTTTCTCAAGGAATTTTTTAACTTTAGATGGCGTGATTCTCATGCCATCTATATTATATTATCACTATTTGGTGGTACATCATTTGATTGCACATCAGTTTCCAACAATTCTGAGCTTTCTTGATTTGCTGTATTCTGCATATCATCAGACACTTCTTTCTTTCCCGTAACATAATTATAAAAATTTTTTATAGGCTGTCCTATATATCTAGAAAAAAATCCTTCGGCCATATCTTTCACTCCACAAATTAACAATTAGCACATAAAAACAACGTAGCAAAAACTACTTTACGCTCAGATAGTTACACTCATTTGTTAATGAATTATGAACTTCCGAGACCAAAATTAAGTCGATCTACTTAACACCAATCTTATAAAATAAGCAATGATTAAATACACAGCTGCGATAAGTATAATTGCAGGTCCAGTTAATAAGTCAAAACTTGCAGATAATATCAAACCTGATACTCCAGAAATCACAGAAAAAACTGTTGCAACAATAATCATTTGCATTGGAGTTTTTGAAATGAGTCTTGCTGATGCAGCAGGTATTAACAAAAATGCAGCAATGAGTAATATTCCTATTAATTGAGCAGAAATTGCAATAAAGATAGCGAGTATAATCAAAAATTCTAGCCTAACAAAATTAACATTTACTTTCTCAACTGTTGCCAAATCTTGATTAATCGAAATCATCAGCCAATAGCGCCATCTAAATATTAATATCAAAGTAACTATTACGGAGGTTAGAAAAATTGATATTATATTACTTTGGTCAATCATTAATATGTCACCAAAAAGTGAGCTAATAATACTATTATTACCTGATGGAAGAAAAGACATAAGTATTAAACTCGATGATAAAACTACATTGGTAACTATGTTCAATATCGTATCAGCAGAGTATAATTTATTAAAATTAAGAGAAAGTAGTATAGCAAACATAATTGCAATGAGCATTATACTTACCGATGGGCTGATATTAAAGATCAAAGCAAGTGCAATACCAAGCAATGAAGAATGGGACAAACTATCACCCAAATACGATAACCTTTGCCATATCATAAATGACCCTAGAGCTCCTGTGACTAGGCTAATCATAATTACCGCAATTAGACTGTTTATAAAAAAACTCTGTGTAAATATCTCTAACATGCTATCAGATAACTGACAACAAATCTATCTTCAGATATTAAAACGTTATGGGTTCTGCATGCAGAACCCGTCGTCATAAATTCAAAATTTAAATTCTTTTGCTCCATAAGATAAGACTTCATTGAACAATCGCGTATCTTACCAGTACCTATTATCAAAATCTCTATTTCCTCTGTTAAAAAAGATTTAAAATACTCCTTGTTATTTATATCACTTTCTTTCAATTCAATCACCTTTTCAGGAAAAATTATAATTGAGCCATGATATTCTTGATTATTTACCCAAAATCTTTCTTCCCTGTAACCATCTATAAGATTTTTCTTCTTGGAAATTAAGGGCATAAATCAAACCATTAATTCCGTGTCGCACACCCACCATTCTGGATATTCCTTTTTGATATTTGCCGCTGCAGCTTTTGCACTTTCTTCACTATCAAACATTCCAAAACACCCTACACCACTACCTGACATACGAGAAAGTATAGAGCCTTCTTGTGACTCTAGTGTTGATATTACATTCTGAATTTCAGGTACAAGACTTATTGCTGCTTCTTGCAGGTCATTTTTTGTCTCTTTAAGAAGCTCTAACAAATTCTCCTCAGTGTTATCACTCCACTTAATTGGCTGAGAGAAATCCTCTTTATACTTGGAAAATACTTCTGATGTATTCAAAAACTTTTTTTTCGGTTTCACAAGTACCAGACTTGTGGGTAAAGAGCATTGTTTAATGGGGCATAATTCCTCACCAACACCTCTGACAAAAACTGGCTTACTATCTATACTTGCAGGTACATCAGCACCAACGCTTAAAGCTATATCATTTAAAAATTGCCTATCAATGTTCCAAAGCTCTCCCAGCATGCGTATCACAGCTCCAGCATCTGAGGAACCACTACCAAATCCCGCAGCAATTGGTACATTTTTTACAACCTTCACAGTGACTTTAGTGCGTACAGGAGCATGCCTAAGCAGTAGACTCACTGCTCTCGTTATAGTATTATATCGATAATTTATTCTAAACTCAGAATTTACAAATTCAACTGTAGAGTTATCATATCTAAAGTTTTTTTCTCCTACTTTTATCTCTAAAAAATTAGAAAGTTTAGCAAAGACAACCAAACTTTCAATTAAATGATACCCTCTTTCTTCTCTATTTATAATATGTAAAAAAAGATTGATCTTTGCAGGAGCCTTTACACAAAAACTTTCCATCTGTATATCTTCACTAACACTATCTTATTTACTATACTTGAAATGCCACTTCAGTCAAACTTTATACACTCCTAATGAGATCAAATGCCATAAATCCTAACTTCTCTGTATGGGTAAGTGCATCAGCTGGTACAGGTAAAACAAAGATCTTAATAGACAGAGTATTAAGACTTCTATTAGAGAATAAGAGAAATATTCTCTGCTTAACATTCACCAATGCTGCAGCAAATGAAATGGAGGATCGCATTTACAGTACACTTAGTAAGTGGGCAATATATCCAGAGGGTATATTGGTCGCAGATTTAGAACAATTAGCCCAGTGTGTAACCAGAGAAAATAAAGATTATTTAACAAGAGCAAGAAGGCTTTTTTCTGAACTGGAAAATCTTGGTCTTAATATTCAAACTATACACGCCTTTTGTTACAAATTAATCTCCAGCTTTCCTACAGAAGCTGGTATCGCTCCAAATTGTACGTTGAGCGAATGTAAAGAATTGCATTCCATCATATTTGAAAAAACGCTTCATAATGAAACTGTGCAGGACGATATAAATATCATTGCAGCTGAATTTGATGAAAACAAGCTGAGTGATTTGCTCTATACCTTATGTATAAAGAGATCAGCTCTAGAAAATAATTTAGGGTATATCAAAGATAAACTAAGTGCCCCAGATAAGATTCACGATTTACAGAGTGAAACGATTGAGCAGATAAAAAGATTAGCTAAAATATTAAGTGAGGGCAGCAAAAGAGATCAGAGTTACAGTGCGATACTTTATGATTGGTGTAATAGCAGAAAATCGTCCGTACCAAATGTTGTCATCCAAGTAGCTGACACTGGGATCCAGAAAAAAAGAAATATGGATCCCAGTGTCAGCTACTTGGATGACAACAAGATAGAGAACTTAGCTAAAGTATTTCTCAAATCAGAATCGTACGAAAAAAAGAGCATATCATCCATTATAACAAAGGGTGCTTTGGAAAAATTTGAAGACGTAGAGCAAATGATAGAAAGCATTCAAAATGCATTGTTTACCCATGTAAAGGACATAAATTCTTATCAAATATTCGGAAGAACCAGTAGTTTACTTAGTATATTTAAAGTATATGTTGATCTATATAATAGTGAAAAATCAAAGAATGCACTGCTTGATTATGATGATATCATCAATTTAGCAACAAATCTCCTTAGCAATCCAGGCTATAAAGATTGGATATTGTTTAATCTAGATCAAAAAATAGACCACATTCTTGTTGATGAGGCGCAAGACAATAGTATCAGTCAATGGAAAATTATAACAAATCTCTGGAATGAATTTTTTACCGGTGGTGACGAAAAGAGAACTTTATTCGTTGTTGGGGATGTAAAACAATCCATTTACAGATTTCAAGGAGCAAATCCCCATCTATTTAATTACATGCAGCAATATTTTCACACGAAAACCGGTGGCAGAGATTGGGTATCATGTCAACTTGAAAAGTCATTTCGCTCAACTCCAGAAGTTTTGATGCTTGTAGACAGAATATTTAACAATTTTCGTGAAGAAATATCTTTCAATGATAACAAGATAAAACATATTCCATATAGAGAAAACGATCAAGGATACATTGAAATTTGGCCGTTACTGCCAGGATATGAAGAGGAAGAGCAGCAAGCCTTACAAATTCATTTAACACAGAGGAAAGATTATGTAGTAAAGGATCGATTACTTGCTCAGGCAATAGCCCAAAGAATTCACAATTGGTTAAACGAAGGGCGGATTTTAGTCGCCAAAGATCGTCATATAGAACCAAGGGATATTATGATTTTGGTACGGCAGCGAAATGTGTTAGTTGATTACATAATAAGTGAACTAAAAAAAGTAAATGTACCAGTTATAGGCCGAGATTATTTTAGAATTATGGATTACATAGCTGTGCAGGACTTAATAGCTTTAGCTGAATTTTTGCTCCTCCAGGCAAATGATCTTGCTCTTGCAAATGTTTTAAAATCACCGCTATTTAACTTCACTGAGGATGATTTATTCAATATTGCATACAATCGTAAAGAACAGTCGTTGTGGGAAAAACTTCAAGATTATCAGGAGATTATCTCTAATGAATTAAACTATCTAATTAATTTATCTCAGACAAAATCCCCCCTTACACTATTCACTCATATATTGCGCACAGGCAGGAAGAAATTTGCTGCAAGGCTAGGTCTTGAGTGCTTCGAGATTCTAGACGAATTTATGAACCTCGTATTGCAATTTGAGCACCCATCTCTTCAAGCATTTGTTCAGTGGATCAAAGAAAATAATCCTGAGATTAAAAACGATATGCAATCAAAACTCAATGCTGTACGAATAATGACAATTCATAAATCAAAAGGTCTACAAGCTCCAATAGTGTTTTTAGTTGACACAAATACGGTACCAAGAAACAGCGAAAATATTTTGTTTGATGCAACGGAAGCACCATTTTGGTGTGGCAAAAATAGTAATGCTTATTGTAATCAAGTAAAAAGAGAGAAAAAACTAGAGGATTATAACGAATATTTGCGTTTGCTGTACGTGGCACTTACGCGTGCTGAAGATGAGTTATACATTTTAGGCAAAGAGCCAGTGCAAAAGGGCTCTTGGTATGATCTAGTTATTCAATATGGAGCATTATATGAGAGGAAAAAACTATACTTACAGCCGATATTTAAAGAAAAAGTTGAAGTGCTATGCATGAATGCAAACTACCCTTCTATTTATAAAAAACGTGATTATTTTGATGTTCCAGTGATTTCACCTCCATCAAACCTATCAATGTCATTGCAGCACGTAACGCTGGAACCTGGAGAAAAAAAGCCAGTGTCAAGCACTGGGATGACAGATGAGAATGCTGGAATGACAAAAAGGAGCATTGGGACGACAGACAGCTATGCAAGAGGCTTAATAATTCACAGTATATTGCAATATATGCCCAAGATAGAGAAAGACAGGAGAAAAAATTGGGTTAGGAAATATCTTGATAGCATAAACACTAGTGAAGATAAGGATGAAATTTACAGCAAAATATTAACCTTTAATGAAAAATATGATTACCTGTTCGACTTGGAGGGCAAATCAGAAATTCCACTTAGTGGAACAATTGACGGAAAACCAGTATTAGTGCGGCTAGACAGACTGTGCATAACAGAAGACAAAGCAATCATAATTGACTATAAATCACACCATAACGTTTCTATTTCCTCATCAAATGAAATAAAAAAGCAAATGTTGATCTATAAAACCTTAGTGCAAGAAGTCTACCCAGATAAGCAGGTAGAGTGCGTGGTTATTTGGATGGAAGATTTAACCTTACAATCTTTGATCTAAACTCAAATGTTCGTATAGTAGCTACTTGCATTTGTTGTAAACTCACTTTTACTCTATAGTTATCTTTTTACTACTTTATCTATTTTCTGAACTGATTTTCGTACTAGAAAACATCCAATAAGAAGAATTATAAAAGGAGTAAACCATAAAATGTAGGTACTAGATTTTACAGGTGGTACAATGATAATTGAATCTCCATAAGAATTTTTTAACTCTGAAACTATTTGCTCGTTAGTATATCCATCACTGATCTTCTTGCGAATTGTCTTACGCATACCATATGCAACTTGAGACTCAGATTCGGATAATAATTCACCAGAGCATACTGGACACTTTATTACTGCAAATAAGCTACTTGCTCGCTCTTCCATGCTTTCGTCTCTTAGTTTATCATCCAAAGTAAAAGCATTTATGCTTAAATGGAATATCAATGTAAAAAGTAAGCTAATTACTATTCTCATTCTTGGTGAATTGAGTGATAAAATCAGTAGTGGATAATTTTCCAATAAAGCCTGAACCTACATTATTGTCGTACTTTATTGAAAATTGAATGTCGTTATTAGTGATTTTTTCTGATAAGGAAGATATTGATTTTTCCAATTTATCTGCAGTCTTTGAATCATTAGTCACAAACGAAATTAATTCTTTATAATTTGATATGGCTACATTGATTTTATCTTCAAATGAAGATGTAACTAAATTGTAATTACTTACTCCACCATTCGCAGCAATAGAAAAGTTATTACTCTCAATCAAAAATTTTTCTATGTTGAAATTAATCTTAGAAGCTGAAATATGGTTTACAAATTCATAATCTAATTTAGCGTCGACACTAAGGTAATTTTCAGGACTTGCAGTATGTTTATAACGGTAAGTATAAAAATCAAATTCTAGTTTAGTATTTTCATTCAGTTCTTTATCAAAGTGAAATTGAATGTAATTACTTTTATCATTCACTTCAGTTATAACACTTTGCTGATTTTCTAAAACATCACATTTTAATCCATAATCTTCGTAACGAAATGTATCTATATAGTCTATTACAGTGCTATTTCTGTTGAATTTTAATGAAGATAGTAAATCATTTAGTTTAACAACAAAGTGGCTACTCACGTGTGTGTGACACTTTATATTCTTTTTCTCATCACTACGGACAGCAATGTTTACTTTATTGCTTGGTATATAGATATATACTGACTTATCAAATAATCTGTTTTTTATCATTAAAGCTTCAGATGAAACAGTTAATTGCTCATTAGAAAATTTTGGATTCGTTACACGAAAAACTAGGTTAAAAGGAAATCCCTTAAAATCATGTGAAATATCAACTTTTTCGTCATTAATGTAATCAGTTAAAAGACTTTTTACCTTAAATGCAGAAAAATACCAAAAACCACTATACGCTAGAGGAATAAACAAAGGTAAGGAGATGAGAATATAGATAAAAATTTTACGCATTATCCTCTTATTTATCTAATGATATATTTCTTGTACCTCTGGGCACGGTTACGCACAAACCGTCAATATCTTTTGTGATTTTTATTTGGCATCCAAGCCTCGATGTCTCTGTTAAACCGAAAGCTAGATCCAGCATGTCATTTTCCTCATCAGATATAGGATTATGTGTTTCTACAACATCATAAAATTTTGGATCAACAATCACATGGCATGTAGAGCAAGCAAGAGAACCTTCACATGCACCTTCAAGCAGATCTGGATCACTTCTATGGGCTAAATTAAGAAGAGTTTCTCCCTCTGCAGCTTCATAACTTTTCTTACTTCCATCAGGTAAAATAAAAGTAACGGATGGCATACTATTAAAATCTCTACTAATTTCTCTATATTCTACAAATAATAACTAATATTTGCAAACTCTTTGTAATTCCATTGCCTATCTCTTGTCATCTATATTCCTATCAAGAAAGTAAGATAGATACCACCAGCATCTCACAGAGTTGCAAGTATAGAATTTTCTTAGTTTTAGATTTTACTAAATATATTACTGAATTAACATTATTAAACTTGATCTGCCATTTCTTCTGATCTTAAGTTATAATTTTACTAATGCCATTTGATTAATTGCAACTTCAGCATTGCTATCTTTCAATAAATTTGCAGGACTATTACAATGGTATATGATTGCAGCAACAACAAGACAACAAACTCCAATTCCTATCCCTAACGCTAACATTCCTGAGTAAACTGCAATAGCTACTTCTAAAGCAACTCCTACTACTGCTAACGTAGAAGCAACTATGATAGAAGTATTACGACACTTAATACGAAGCTCATTTAGTTTATCTAATGCAGTAGTACCATCTTTATATTTTAGCTCTCTTAGTACATCTTTATTTTCACATTTGTTAAACAACTTCCAAGCATAACTTAACCTTGACGCTTGACCATAAAACCCCTTCTCAACATATTCAACCAAGAGATCAAACGGAGTTTCACCTTGGTCATTGTTAACATCAAATCTCGCACCTGCACTCACAAGTGATTCAACTTTGCGAAGCATTGACGTATAGGGCTGTAAGTTTCTTAAAGCATGATGTAGAGGTGTATTCCCATTTTCATCCTGAAAATTATATTTCTTTCTATGTAAAAAGCAATCAAAAATCTCTTTTTTCCAATTGTGTTTAACAATACCTTCTAAAATAGTACTTGAAATCTTTATGTTATTTTCAACTAGAAGATCTAGAGCTTTTTTATGCTTATATCTAACAATAGTATCTACTAGTTCATTCAACGCAGAAGTACCTTCTAGCTTCTTTAGCTCATCGGTTTTACAACCACTAAGCACCACCGAAAGATTATTTAATTTTTCTACTACTTTTTCCTTACGAGAGAAGTATGTAGCATAATTGACCAAGAGATCAAATGGAGTTTCATCTTTGCTATTTTTAACATCAAGCCTTGCACCTTTACTAAGAAGTGACTTGACAAAACCTTGGTATTTCGATTTACCCAAATCCAACCATTTTAATGTATGATGTAAAGCTGTATTTCCTTCTTTATCTTTATAGTTGATATCTAATTTATCTAAGTACTTATTAAAAAAATAATCCAAAAACTCTTCAGATTGGTATTCATAAGCATAGCTTAAGATTTCATTTCGTGATATTTCTATCCTTCCTTCAAAGAGCTTGAAAAATGCCACACGATCGTACATAATAGCAATTTGCACTAGAAATGTAATGTCACCAGCATCAATTGTAACTTTCTTTATTATATCATCACACTCTTCATACTTATTTGACTGGATATGTAACAACAATCCCAGAATAGTTCTTACATATTCGGATTCAGTTGGTTCTTCAGTCTCTTTAGCTGTATTAAACAAGACTTGATCTGACACTTTAAAAAAGTAAGTTATAAAATAATAAAAGAAAGGAGTGTTAGATATGAGTACGATACAAACAAAAATACTAAAACCAAAGTTAGGGTTATTAGAACTAGCAAAGCAATTAGGTAACGTATCACAAGCGTGTAAGGTGATGGGTTATTCGCGTGATACATTTTATCGATTTAAGGAGTTATATGAAAGTGGGGGAGAAGGAGCATTACATGAAATAAGTAAGAAAAAACCCCTATTAGCAAACAGAGTTTCCGAAGATATAGAAAGGGCAATAATTGGCATAGCTACAGAATTTCCAGCATATGGACAACAAAGAGCTGCAAATGAGCTGAGAAAAAGGGGTGTAATAATTTCCGAAGGTGGCGTAAGATCTGTATGGCTAAGAAATGACATTGAAACGTTCAAAAAAAGACTTAAAGCCCTTGAAGCAAAGGTTGCACAAGACGGCATAATTTTAACTGAAGAGCAACTTGCAGCATTGGAAAAAGTTAAAGAGCAAAGAGAAGCTCACGGTGAAATTGAAACAGAACATTCAGGTTATTTAGGGTCTCAAGATACTTATTACGTAGGCAATATCAAGGGCGTTGGGCGCATTTACCAGCAGACTTTTATTGATACATATTCGAGAGTGGCTTTTGCTAAGCTTTATACAGATAAAACTGCTATTACCGCTGCCGACTTGCTGAATGATAGAGTAATACCATTTTTTGATGTACAAAACGTGCCATTATTGCGCATTTTGACTGATAGAGGTACAGAATATTGTGGTAAACCAGAAAATCACGCTTATCAGCTTTATTTGGGAATTGAAAATATTGATCATTCAAGAACTAAAGCCAATTCACCACAAACTAATGGCATATGCGAAAGGTTTCATAAAACTATGCAAGATGAGTGTTACAATATTATCTTTAGAAAGAAAATCTACAGTTCTTTAGAAGATTTGCAGATAGATGTTGATCATTGGTTACGCTCTTACAATGAGACCAGGCCTCACTCAGGTAAATATTGCTATGGTAAAACGCCTATGCAGACTTTTCTTGATAGCAAACACATTGCTTTTCAGAAAAATATTAGTAACGTTAAACAAGAGACTGATATTAGTTTTCAATTCTTCTGTCAGTTAATTCGTTGCTGTCAGATTAAGTTGTGTCTAGTACACTAGCTTTGCCCATCTTGCCTATTTCTTTTAAACTCTTCTTTAGCCTTTCTATTTTCTCTTCGATTAATTTTTGACTTTTCGAACAATACATAATATATATTTCATTAAAAAATTTTTCTCTTTTCTCTTCTTGTTTAAGTTTACTCATCTCTTCCCGCAACAACTCCAGTTCATCACTACAATCCCCATACTCATACTTTCCTCTATCGTACTGGCTTTTTTTTGTTGGGTCAGATAACACTTTGCGTGCTACTGATATTTCCTTGAACTTTGTCAATTTCTCTTCAAGTTGAGCCCGTTGATCTTCTTCCGACTGTGATAGTAGCCTTCCGTCCTTCTTCTTTCCTTCTAGCCTATCTAGCTCTTTCACTTCCTCAAGCAATTTATCTGGATGAAGCTTCAATGCTAATTTGCGATATGCTTTTTTTATCTCACCATGAGTAGCATCTCTTTTTACTCCTAATATTTCATAATAATCAGGCATTTTTTTCTCCACTATTTTGATACATTTTTTATAACATTAGTAATACTATGTCTTTAAAAGAATTGGTACTATATAAGTATTTTAGCAAAGATTATAATATTTGTTAATTTATCAACAAATTGAGTGAAAATTTAAAGAGTTGTTTATGGTAATTGAGGAGCTACAACCGCATGACGTCTGCCATTAATCACTATTTCACTTATTGCAACTGCTGCAAAAACAAAACAATAATATACTTTTGTTAGTACGATGATAGGTGACAGAGAGGCAATGCTGCTTGCTAGTAATACGTGAGAACCATAAGGTAAGATACTTTTTGTGATAGAAGTAAATATTTCTAATAAATACGCACTACGGTGTGGTGCAATGTTATATCTTTGTGCAAGTCTTTTCGCAATATTACTAGTTAATAAAATAGCAACAACATTGCTGGAAACTAAAATAGTAAACAGAGATGATATTCCCGCAATCATAAATTCAGCTTGAGTTTTTGTCATATTCACCTTATCGGTGAATATATCTATCTTTTTCTGACTGTATTCGTACATTAAGTGGCTTAATCCACTACTGAAGAGAATAAATATCATTACTTCATTCATCTTATAAAAACCCCTATATATGTCACGAGAATATTCAATAAGAGAATAATCAAAAAAAGCTATTCCTAATATCCCAGCAATAACCATATTAATAGCTAATGTTACTAGAGTGTTTATTTCAAATAAACCCATAATTATTAAAGATATATAAGGGATAATTTTGACTATGGATAAATAATTCAGACTTGAGATAGAAACAACTTCTGTACTATTTGAAATTATTACTAGATAAATAAGTATTATAAGACCTGTAACAGATCCTGTCTTGAAAGTGAGTTTTATTTTATCCTTTACTGAAGCTCCTTGTGAAGAAGTAGCAGCAATAGTAGTGTCAGATATCATTGAAAGGTTGCTGCCAAACATAGACCCACCTATCACAGCTCCAACACCCACTGCACAATCAAAAGCTCCATTTTGTGCTAAATTAACAGCTATTGGTGTTATAAGTGCAATAACTCCGATTGATGTGCCGATTGCACTTGAAATAAAAGTAGAAAGTAAAAACATTCCAGGAAGTAATAATCTTGCTGGAAGAAATCGAATAGTTAAGTTAGTAATAACATTTATACTACCAAGCGATTCAGTAACAGTAGAAAATGCTCCAGCAAATAGAAAAATCAAACATACGGTAAGAGTAGTTTTATTACCCATACCTTTTATAAGAGTATCAATACTATGTTGAATTTTGTTTTTATTGAATAGAACAGCAAAAAATAATGCTGGTAATAAGCAAACTAACGGTGAAATTTGATGAAGAGGATTACCAAGTCCGATAAAAGAAAAATAAATACCACTTCCAAGGTATAAGGCTAGAAAGATAATAAGAGGAAGAAATGAAAACACTTATCGTAGTTGAACAAACCAGAAATATACTAGAATAAGCTATTTTAAGCAAATACTAATACAGTGTTTTTCTAATAATTTTGAACATCTTAAGCCATCTACTTTTGAATAAATTCCATTTGCATTTCTTGTATACTATCCTCTATTTGCTTTATTTGTTCTATTAGCCTTTCCTCTAAGTCAAAATTACCGCCCAGCCTTGCTTTAATTTTTTCTTCTTGTAATACATTTAATTCTTTCCGTAATACTATGTTATTCCAGACAGTTTCTGCCGATCTCTTCTCACTTAATTGACTATTTAGTACGCTAGTTTTTTCAAATATAAACTTTATAACACTAGACTCCTGTAGCAGAATTTCTTTATTAAAGTTGCTCTCATTAGTTACTATATTAATTACGCACTGTTGTAATTTTTTCATCTCATTAGTAAATTCGAAATGAGAAAATTGCTCAAAAAATATAGGACGGTTCAAGATTTCAGGAAATTCTACGGCTATACGCAAAATTATGGCCTGATTTTGCTCTGCTTCAATTAGCTCTGGAGATTTATTGTAAAGATACTCACCTTTTGTTGCTTTGCTATTAAAAATCAGCTTTTTAAAGTTTCTTCTTAATTCACTGACCTTATTGTAAAAATAATCTCTATAATACCTTCTAATACTGCTGTTACCGATAGCATTGACATATTTCATGAACTTGTGCTCAAGAATTGAATATTTTTCCGGAGCAAATTTTTCATAATTTTGCAAATTGCTACCAATTATGTGATGCCATAAATATTCAGAGTGCAGTTCTGTTGAGCGGTTAAAAGCGGATAGTACATCTTCCGTCTTATATTCTAGTTCATTGCATATATCGTATGGGTCCTTGTTGCTTGGCAAAGTTACAAACTTCAATGTATACCCAGGCTTGAGTATCGGAAGAGCAAATTCCGCAACTCGGGTGGCGGCACGACGTCCGGCACTATCGCCATCCATACAGATGGAGATTTCTTTAGCAAATCTCCATAGATTTTTTATCTGCTCTGCAGAAATCGCAGTGCCAAGCGGGGCAACTGTATTGCTAATTCCCGCCTGATGTAGTGCTATTACATCCATATATCCTTCAACAACAAATAGATGCTGTTTTTTGCGTATTTCACTCAAAGCAAAGTTTAATCCATATAAATTTTCTCTTTTCTTAAAGAGCTGACTTTCTGGGCTGTTTAAATACTTCGGCTGTTGCTCAGAGTTCAGCGAACGTCCACCAAAACCAATAACTTTGCCCGTGATGTTGTGTATAGGAAATATCAGCCGATCATAGAAATAATCACGAGAATTCTTATTTATTAAGCCAACATCAATCAAAATCTCGTCTTTAATACCAGAGGAGTTCAAATATTCTTTTAAACCAGAGCTTGGCGCATAACCTATTCTAAATTTATCTATGATTTCAGGTGAGATCTTGCGCTGCCTTAAATAAGCCATAACACCTCGATTTTTCTGCGCGAACCAACTTGCAGCTAAATTCAGTGCTGAAAACAGTTTGTCATTTTCTTTAGCAAAGCTGAGGTTTTTGGGTAACTCAACACCTGCAACAGATGCCAAATTTTCCAACGCTTCCTTAAAACTTAAGCCCTCAGTTTGTGAAATAAATTCAAACGCATCACCATGAGCTGAGCAACCGAAACAGTAATATAAGCCCTTAACATTGCTGACCGAAAAAGATGGAGTTTTTTCGTTATGAAATGGGCAGAGTCCAACAAAACTATCTCCTCTTTTTATTAACCTAACTTTTTTTCCTACTATGTCGGACAACAATAATTTTGACTTTATAATATCTATATGATCCATTTTACCGAATGAGTAGTGGTAGGATAAAAATTATATAGAATTTATGCATATCTGACTCGAAATTTATTCAGAAAGATCAGGAGAGCTTGACAAAAAGCTCAAAATAAATTACCCATATAAATACCCTTAAGTTGCAATTTCTTATATGTCAGATGTGATATCAGTTGCTTCAGACCACGCAGGTTATGAACTAAAATCAGAAATAAAGGCTTACTTGGAAACTTTAGATTATACAGTGATAGACCGTGGCTGCACTGCTGAACAAAAGAGTGTAGACTACCCTGACTATGCTGCTGAAGTTGTAGAAGATATAACAAACAAAAAAGCAAATTATGGAATATTAATTTGCGGTACAGGTTTGGGCATGAGTACTGTGGCAAATCGTTTTGAAGGAATCTACGCTGCTTTATGTAATAGTGTTGAGATCGCAAAATTAGCTCGCGAGCATGGCAACGCGAATATACTTTGTCTTGGTGCAGGGTTTACTGCGAGTGGATTAGCAAAAGACATAGTCAAACAATTCCTCGAAACAGAATTTTCAAAAGAAAGTAGACATAAAGAACGCCTTGATAAACTTAGCAATATTAGCAAGAAAAAAACCACAAAAACTTATAACGAAGATGAAATATCAAAATTCGCTAAAATAGCAGGTGAATGGTGGAATGAGAATGGCAAATTCAATCCATTGCACATGATGAATCCTGTGAGAGTATCATACATCGTTGAGAAAATAAAAGAATTAAAAAAATGCGATTTAAAAGAACTATCATTGCTCGATGTTGGTTGTGGTGGTGGCATTTTGTCAGAGTCAATGGCGCGTATTGGTATTAGCGTTGCAGGAATAGATGTATGTGAGGAAAACATAAAAGTGGCACAGTTGCATGCGAAGAAAGTAGGGTTAAATATAGAATACACACACACTAGCATTGAAGAGCTAAGCAATGACAAGAAGTATGACGTGGTTTTGTTGATGGAAGTGGTTGAACATGTCGATAATTTAGAGTTTTTCATGAAAAAAGCAATAGAGCTGTTGAAGCCAGAAGGGCTAATTTTTATATCGACGATAAATAGAACTATTAAATCCTTCTGTCTTGCAATAGTCGGCGCAGAGTACATATTAAACTGGCTGCCAAAAGGCACACATAATTGGAATAAATTTCTCAAGCCATCAGAAATTGCAAATCATCTAAGAGAGAACAATGTAACACTACAAGATATGACTGGTATGGAATATAATGTAATAAAGCGTGAATGGAACTTGACCAAAGGTGTGGATGTTAATTATATACTTTGTGGAAACGTTGTAATTTGAAATCTCATTCAAGTACTAGAAGGTAATGCAAATATTCTAGGCAGTTTTACTTTACTTAGCAGCTAATTTATCATATGTATTTCCATAGGGTATCGCTATATTAGAATATGTTACAATTACTAACCTTACTTGCTGTTATCACTTCGGTTGTATTCTTTGGTCATCTAGTTCCAATGGAAGTGAAAACCTTCTTGTATTCAATAAGCCTTAGTATAAAAGAGATCTTACTATTTATAATGCCTTTTATTGTTTTTGCATTAATCTTTAGTAGTGTTAACAATCTTAAGCAGTCGGCTATAAAGTTTATATTGTTACTTATTATAACGATTTTCTTGTCGAATCTAGCTTCAAGTTTAATAGCTTATTCTGTTGGGCATTTCATCACACAAAACACTTATTCAATACAAGATATAACATATGAAGAAACAATTGTTCCTTTATGGTCATTTAGGATACCTGCATTGCTTTCTAATTTTTATGCCCTTGCTTGTGGATTTGTGTTAAGCATATTAGTGTCCACAATATTACCAAAAAAAAGCAAAGAGCTCTCGAACAAAATGTTAGATTTAACTCTCTTTATTTTGAAGACATTTTTGACGCCAATTATTCCAATGTTTGTACTTGGTCTTGCTTTAAAAATGGAACATGATCAGGTTTTACCCATAATATTTAAGGATTACTCAATAATTTTTATTATTATATCATCTGCAACCTACCTTTATGTTTTTCTCTTATATGGAGCAGCAAATTCGTTCAAGATCACAAGCTGGATAGCTAGTATAGGTAATATGATACCAGCATTTATTACTGCAATGAGCACAATGTCTAGTAATGCAGCTATGCCGCTTACTCTTGAAGGAAGCAAAAAAAATGTAAAGCAGCATGATATAGCATCGTCTGTTGTGCCAATAACCGCTAGCTTTCATTTAGTAGGTGATTGCTTTTTTATTATAATACTATCAATGATAATGACTTTTGGTGGTGCATTGTCTGCAACAGACTATGTGACTTTCCTTCTCTACTTTCTGTTATTTAAATTTGCTATTGTTGCAGTTCCAGCGGGAGGGATTATGGTAATGTTGCCCGTTCTTGAGAAGTATCTTAAATTCTCCCCAGAGATGCTTTCATTAATTACAGCATTGTATATAGTGTTTGACCCAATAATAACTTCAGCAAATGTTATGGGTAACGGTGCGTTCACTATGATGTTTACAAAGCTCTATGATAAGCTTAAGTGATGTCCATTCTAGCAATTAATACTGTAGGTGCTGGTAGTTCAATAGCAGTAATTGATTACGATGGTAATTGTTTTGTAGAACGCAATTCTGCAAACAATAGTCATGCAGAATCATTTTTTCAAATACTGAATACTTTGTTTGATAAGCATAATTACAGCTACGATAAAATAGACCATTTAGCAGTGATAGTTGGACCAGGAAGTTTTACTGGAATCAGAGTTGGTATATCAACTGCACAAGGTATAAATCTTGCTACAAATAAGCCGTTATATGGGGTTAGTGCCCTGGAAGCTCAAGCATATGCAATATCGCTACTTTGTACAAATAGCAAAAAAAATATTAAAGCTATAATCGAAGATGATCAAAAGTTTTATACGCAGTTATTTGATTTCAATTTGTTACCGCTATCAAATCCTGCTGTAGTAAGTGAACTCCAGCCTGAAACGCACTGCATTACATATATGGATTGCAGTTTACCAAAGTTGGATGCTAGCCATGCAGGGCTATTAGTCCGTTATAGACTAAAAAATAAACAAAAATTAAATGGAGTTGAGGCTCTATATTTAAATGAGCCTCAGTATATGAAATCGTTGCCTATTGCGTAAACACTATTAATTTGGCCAAGTTTGTACATCTGACTTACTATTTCTTCTGCTACTTCTTTTATACTCATATTTGAATTTTCTACCTCTATAGCATTTTGTGGTACAAATAAATCTTCCTCCCTAAATTTAATACTATTTATATTAGTAACCTTCCTATTTTTTCTTTGCTTTTTTGATATAGTACGCTCTTGTAATATCAATGGATTGCACCTAAGTACTATAGGGAGGATTTTTGTGCTCATTTTTTTACTAAGTTCTACTACTGAGTTATATATTCTTATGTTGTAATCATTATTTTTAATTAATTCATCAACAAATATATAATTTTTTGAGTCAATAGGATAGGCTTCTATTGCCTGAAACATAACATGTGTAGTGTTATATATTCTATCTCGAGCTTCTTTGGAAGTTTGATTATATTCAAGTCCACTTACAATTACTGCATTTATCATACTAGATAATACTATTGCTGTAGAAAGTTTACCACTTCCTGGAAGACCAGTGATATATATGAAAAATTTTGTTAGCTGTTTTTTTATCTCAACGTTTATCATATTATTTTTAATATTAAAACCTACAATTATAATAACATAAAAACAAGGCTTTAAAACATATGAAACATTACATAAAAAGTCGCTTTTATAGTTAAAATACTATGTAATCTAGAAATGTAAACTCTAATCACCTAAGGCAAGTAAAAGTGCTTAGTATTTTAACGTAGGTTCACCTTTTAGTTTGTAATAAACTTTTTTTTACGTATAAATCTTTAGAAAATTTTAGTCAAGAGCTATGTTATTAACAAATAGTGAGTTGAAAAGAGACCTAGTTAACGCCTATCAAATTTTATCTTATCTTAAATTAGATGATCATACGTATACTCATCTCTCTGTACGTTCTGAAGATAAAAAGTCATTTTATGTTTATCCGTTTGGTATACGTTTTTATGAAGTAGATGAAAGTTCATTGATGAAAGTATCGTTTGATGGGAATATAATTGAAGGCAAAGAATATCAATATAATAAAACTGGCTATGTAATCCATGGCTTCATTTATCAAGCAAGGAAAGATATTCAAGCAATTTTTCATCTACATACACCTTCTATTGTAGCAGTTTCTTCTCTCAAGGATGGATTACTCCCAATAAGTCAGTGGGCGCTGCACTTTTATAATAAGGTATCTTACCATGATTATAATTCCCTGGCACTTGATGATACAGAAGGAAAAAGATTAATAGCTGATTTGAAAGAAAATTTTGTGATGTTAATGCGCAATCATGGATCTATAACATGTGGTCAGACTATACAAGAAGCAATGTTTTATACGTATCACTTAGAACAAGCTTGTAAAACTCAATGCCTGATGCTAGCAATGAATAGGGAGTTGTCAATTCCAAGTGAAGAAATTTGCTCAAAAGCCGTAAAGGATCTTCTGTCTTTCGAAAGCAATCTTGGTGAGAGAGATTGGCACGCATGGGTTAGGTTGATTAAAGGTAAGTTATAAAAGTTTCTGACTCTTCGATAGATATTAGATTTCTTGCATAACCAGCCAGTCTGAAATCCAATAATGGTTTCACACGCTGTAATTCATGCAAGAAGTCTAATGTCTCCATCTCTACTTAAGTTAACACCCTTAACTAAGCAGATACAAGTAAATATAGCCCTTCCCATAATAGTCCAAAAAGGTCATAAGAAAGAAGAATCGACAGCATGACGAAAAGATTTGAATAAAGGAATGTTTTTTCTGGTTCTGTTTTTTATAGCAAACCAATAATGCTCAATTTTGTTGAAATCTGGAGAATATGGAGGAAGATATAAAATTTCTGCACCAACTCCTTTAGCAAATCTTATTAGACTTATGAAAAGTAGCATTATCAAGGATAACAGTTTGTCCAGGTTCCAAAATCGGTGTCAGAAACTGCTCAAACCATTTATTAAAGATATCCATATTGCAGTGGCCTTTAAAGGTTAACGGAGCAATTATTTTTCTTCCACTTAAGGCTGCAACCATGCTAATTCGTTGAGTTTTCTTTCCAGATTTTAGGGCATAAAACCGCTGTCCTTTCTGGCAATACCCATAGGTTCAGTGTTATCAATGCCAGACTCATCTATATACACTAATTCTTTAGGTTCTTTTGTTGCTATAAC
Source organism: Wolbachia endosymbiont of Kerria lacca (assembly GCF_051602725.1). Lineage (NCBI taxonomy): Bacteria > Pseudomonadati > Pseudomonadota > Alphaproteobacteria > Rickettsiales > Anaplasmataceae > Wolbachia > Wolbachia endosymbiont of Kerria lacca. Next base: position 134,440 of record NZ_CP192272.1, on the reverse strand, counting down.
TTTTGAAAATTGAGCTCGCTTTTCTTCATTTCTTTCTTTATATCCGTAGGTCTTTTTTTTCTTGTGAATCCTATATTTTTAAGTGCTCGATGAATTGTTTGTCTACTAATATTGCCCCAGCATCTCTGACTGAGTTTTGCCACCTTGCTCATTTGCAAATTCGGCAAATGCATTCCAGTCGGTAATTTTATGCCACGCTTCCAAGCTTTTTTGATTGAAAATCTCCCGTTTTCTCACGTCTTTTCTTCCACTCATATAAAGTTGTTTTTCCGATCTTAAATCTCTTGGCAACAGTTTCTCCACTCTCTCCTTCATCCAATGCTTCCATTACCTTTTTTCTTAAGTCATAACTATTTGCTACTGGCATCCTCACCTTCCACTACTATCAATCCATATCTTACTCTTTTTGGACTATTATGAGAAGGGCTATAACTAGTAAGTTTTTTCAATCCTGCTCCACAGCAAATTTTAATGCTATGTGAGTAGTTATAGTGCTGTTAACAATTAAAATGACAAAAACTAAGATGGTGATTAGTAGTGTATAAATATTCAAGGATAAATTTTCAAATTGAGTTAGCAATTTGAAATATACAAAAGTTGGCATTATCATTGGCAAAACAAGAATTTGCGACACTCCTGATGCTAAGTTATTTCGACCAATCATCAATGCATTTCCAGTAGCTGAAATATTAATGATTATCAGCGTATTAAATAATAAAGACACTCCAACTGCTATTGAATGTTCAATATTATTGCCTAGAATTGCAAAGCTGAACATGAAAGAAATCACTGAAATCGGTAACCCAAATAACAACCAGTGAGCGAAGATTTTATAAGCAACTATCAGCCTAGAAGAGAGTGGCTGTAAAAAGATTTGCTCTAATATTCCATCATGATAATCAGATGTAAATAAATTATTTGTAGAGATCTGCAAAACAAATGTAGCACATATCCATGTTAATGTTAATATGACTTCTTGTTTACTGTTGTTTTCAAGTGTATATGAAGATAAACTTAACATTATAATAAAAATACATACTATATAAGTAAGATTATTATCATTTATTACTAATTTTTTTACCAAACTAATCATACCAGGATTTTAAATGTTTATTATAAATTATAGTGTTTACTTTGAGGGTAGTATAATTTTTTGTGTTTACAAGTTATATAAGTTTTAATATATTTTATTGATAATGCTATGGAAAAATTAATAAAAATAAAGTTACCGGAAGATTACGTTCCTTCAGAAAATGAAGAATATATGAACGTAAAACAACTGGAATACTTTAGCTTAAAGTTACAATCAATACTCTCTGAACTGGAGAAACAAGATCTAGAAGATAGTAGTATTTATTCTGATAGTGAAAATGGAGAATTAATTAAGCGCCGAAAAGATAGAAAAGAAAAAATTAAGGAGGCGTTGGAAAAAATAAAATTAGGCATTTATGGTTACTGCGATGGAACGGGAGAAGAAATAGGAGTCGAAAGACTTAAAGCTAATCCGCTTGCTATGTATTGTATTGAAGAACAAGAGAGAATAGAAAAAGAAAAGAACGTGTATAACATTAATGATTAGAACTTGTTCGCGAATTCAAGCATATTTCTCTCCTTAACATAACTCTACTCATAGCCAGATATATGAAATTTTCAGTGAGTAAATCTTATTCTTTCGATAGTCTTCTATTCCTAAAGCAAAAGTCCTTTCTACAACCCACCTTCTTGGCTGTACTTTAAACCCCTCATTGGTAGTAGCTAAGGCGGTGTGTCTTTGTTGACTTAGAACCTACATGAAGGCCTTTTGACAATCTCAATATCCATACCATATTCTTCCTTTATATGATTTTTAAATTTTCTCCTTGGTATCCCATCACATTTTTTTAACTATAGTATATTTTTTTCTTACTTTCCTGTATGATACTCTGGAATAGCTTTCTATTCTTGTCCATTCCCTTTGACTTAGGTCTGCTGGGTGCTTTTTTCTCGTCTTTACCCAGTACTAAAACTTTAGATATTATAGCCTCTTTTACTAATCTCTGGACAAGCTCTAGCTTCGGTAAACTCAGTAGAAGGTTCTTTTGCAAAAAATGCAGCATGTACAGCATTTTTAATAAAAAAACATGCAGCAAGTGCAAATATTGCTGTCGGTACATAGCGCACAGGAGAAGCTATACTAAAAAAAGTAGCAGAAGCGACTATTAAGCAACAACAAGTCAGTATCGTTTGATCACGTAGATAACGTCTATCAACTCCACCGTACTCAGCCATCAACCTTTTAACTTTATCATTGTTACCGTATGGCAGAGTAAGCGTTTTAATCAAATTCATTACACCATTATTAGTGAAATATGGAGCACACTCTATAACTCTGGAGCCATTAACCTTCTGATTAGGATCAGCACCATACTTTAGAAGCAACTCTACATATTTTTCGCGTTTATCGTTGTCACAATTGATTGCTTGATATAATGGAACTCGACCATTTTTATCTAACATATTAGGATTAGCACCATATTTCAAAAGTATTTCCATAGTATGATCATCATCACACAAAAACGCTTTAAACAACGGATTTTTACCATTCTAACATATTAGGATCAGCACCATATTGTAACAATAACTCTACAATTCTGCTGTCATCGATAACCCTACAATAGTATAACGAAGCTTCATTATGTAATAGCTTTATATTAGGATCAGCACCATTTTCTAAAAGAAGTTTCAAAATACTATAATTTCTTGAATCTTTAGCTTGCATTAAAGCAATAGATAATGGAAAGTAAATATAAATAAGTTTTTCATTGATGTAATCACCAAATCTTCCATCTTTACTGCTTTTGAATTTGGAAAAAAGCTTTTCAAGAAACTTTATATCCTGATTATATAGAGCCCTACTTAAGTAAAACCTCAAATCTCCAGGCGAATTAATTTCATTTAAATTTTCGTCAGTTAGATTTGTAACCTCTTCTATGCTTTCCTTAGTAAGAAATTCATATGCAGAACCTAGCTGCTTAAATTTTTCTTCATTTTGTTTCTTCACAACCTCATTTTTACCTGAATGTTTATCAGGATGATATTTCAAGGCTAATTTTCTATACGCTGATTTAATTTCTTGTTCACTGGGCGCATCGCTTGATTGAAAACCTAATATTTTTAAAGCTTCCTTTCTACCTACAATAAATTCCCCACTGAAATATGTTAAATTAAACGTAACCCAAAATTTCAAAAAGTAAAGCTTTTTATGTCAAATTACGTCTATTTCATAACTGTACAAATATTGTAGATCAGGAAACTTCAGTCCTTGATACTGGAATAACATCTCTATACTACTTAGAGTCAATCTCAATATTAAAAAATTTCTCAAATAGAAAAAAGGCAAAAGGAACCCTGTCAGATACTATCTAGTTTTTAAATTGGCGTTCTTTATTGTCTAATTTGACATCCACTCAATAGATACCATTTTTGCATTTAATTTACAGAATGTAGTCTAAGTACAAACTTGTGAAAGGCTTATGTGTAATGCTTCTCCACATAATCACTAATAATTTCCTTAAATTCTTCAAAAATATTATCACCTTGTAAAGTTTTGAAATATTTGCCGTCTTTGTAGACTGCTGAAACAGGTTTTTCTCCATACCCAGGCAGGCTGATCCCCAGATTTGCATGTTTGCTCTCTCCAGGACCATTTACTATGCATCCCATAACAGCAACGTTCATATACTCTACACCAGGATTCTTTTTCTTCCATACCGGCATATGAGTTTTTATGTAGCCATTTACTTCCTCAGTTAATATACGAAAACGATCGCTACTTGTGCGTCCACAACCAGGACATGAACTCACCTGAGGGTTAAAGTAGCGCAAACCTATAGACTGCAGTATTTCCTGACATACTACCACCTCATTAGTGCGTGATTCACCAGGGCGCTGAGTTAAAGAAGCCCGGATAGTGTCTCCAATACCATTTTGCAATAAATAAGTAAGCCCTGCTGTGGTATTTACTACGCCTTTGTTACCCATACCAGCTTCGGTTAAACCCAAATGCAGCGCATAATTGGAAGATTGTGCAAGTGCCGTATAAACTAAAATTAAATCTTGCACTCTACTGACTTTACATGAAATGATTATTTTCTCTGCATTAAGGCCAATCTTTTCAGCTTTTTTTGCACTACCAAGAGCAGACATTACAAGCGTCTTACGTAATATAACATCAGAAGTTTTTGGATTACTAGATAAGGAGTTTTCATCCATTAATTTTTGTGAAAGGTACTTATCAAGACTACCCCAATTTACTCCAATTCTGACAGGAAGATCATGCGTTATTGCATACTCTATAATTTTTTCGAATTTTTCATCACGTTTATCACCAAAGCCTATATTACCTGGATTTATCCTAATTTTACCCAGAATTTTAATGTTGTCTGGATAATCCTGAATCAGCCTGTAGAGCTCATATTGTCCACAGCCTACTAATATCTTACCATCAAAGCCTTCTTTATTTATTTCCTCTACTATATAAGGTATTGCTTTTGCTACTTCCTCTGAGTTCAAAGCAATTCGCACCAATTCTGAACCTGCATGCGCTAGTTCTATTACTTCTTTTGCATATTTCTGAGCACTGCTTTTTATGTTGTCAGAATCTATATGTGCACCAAGTGCCATGGATTGAACAACTATAGGATTATTTCCACCTATCTTCATTTGTCCAACTTTTACAGTATGAGTTTTATGCCTGGAAACCGGCGATGACTCATATGCATCATCACTCAATGTCAGGTCTCTATCTAGCATATTATTAATCGTGACACTATTTTACTGTGTCAACTACACTGCCAAATGAACTTGAACCATTTAAACTATGCTGTGGTGTTCTATTTAGATCAGTAATAGAATCATGAGAGCACGTTCTTCTTGATGGAGTTTCTTTTATAGTAACATTTATAGGGGAAACTTTTTTTTCTCGTGTTGAAGTAACTTTTTTCCCTTTTTGTTGTTCACTTTTTTTATGCTGCTTACTTTCATACTGAGAAACTGGCTCTTGATCTATAAATACAGCACCCTTTAAACGTGCAAGATTAATACCATGCTGATTGATCATAGCATCCTCCCCATCTTCAACTATGCAAGCTCCCACGTTGTTTGGCTCGTTATCAAGGCTAGCAATTTTTTTTTCTTTTAATTTTTTGATTAGATCTTCTTTATTCATAGCTAGATCTTGTAACTTTTTTTTCTTGAGGAGCTCCCTACGCTTCTCATACAGTTTATATGACTCAGCAAAATCCTCGTCTGCATGAAAGTTTGCACCACCAGGGTTACCAGGAGGTATGTACCTCTTACTGAACTTTACCTTAGACTTCGCTTCAACATTATGTACAGTAAAGAAACTAGAAACCAAAAGTATTAATATAAATAAAACTTTAGAAAAGATCTTAAGCATACTATAGTGAATATTGTGCTTTAAAAGATACCAATTAACAAACTTCAAGTAAATCAGAATCTCTACCAACTTTATAATACAAACATCTTTCTAAAAAATTTACTACCAAAACCTACATAATCTAAAGGAAATTTAAGGTGTTACAAATTTTACGTAACACCCTTTCAAGAAGAGCATTACACTCTTCCTTGCTGTAAGTTATTCTTCAGTTTTTCGGTATCATTTACATTATTAAACTTTCCGCTTGGCATATCTTGAGACAAGTCGTTTTTCTTCTCTTTATCAAGCTTAACTCCCTGATAGATACAGAATGCAACAAAACTAGTTACAGCTATTGCAGCAACAGCACTGACTATGGCACAAGTTAGTATTGCTTGTTCTTGTCCCCCTACCATGTCTGCAAATGTTTCTACTTTTTCTTCTAAGCCTGTAAATTTTTCTTGCAAGCCGCTTAAGTGCTCTTGCATAGCTTGAAACTGCTCAGTACCAATCTTGTCTTCTAATGCACCAAAAACTTTTTCAAACTGCTCAACATCTATCTTTTGAGCTTCTTGCCACTCTTTTAATGCACTAAATACCTCTTCAAACTGTTTAGCATCTATCTTTTGAGCTTCTTGCCATTCTTTTAATGCGCTAAATACTTCTTGAAACTTTTTAGCATCAATATTTTGACTTTCCTGCAATGCTGTTACATCCGATTTATCAAAACCGAATACAAATTTGGTTATACCCATTTTTAACCCCCTAGCTAATTAATATATTACTATTGTACGTTTTTAGTAGTTAATTTAGTATTAAACACTATACAACTGGGATCCAATAAGAAATATCTGGTCATGCGCTGGAACTTTTGAATTCCAGTTATGCAAGAGATCTATTGATCTTAAAATAACTTTCTTTGGTTTAAGTTAAGGGTTATTCTACCAATATCTCTCTCTTTCCTGAGTAACTCGGAGCACTGACAATACCTTCTTTCTCCATTCTTTCAACAATATTTGCAGCTCTGTTATAGCCTATTCTAAGTTGCCTTTGAATGTAACTAGTTGAAACCTTTTGATCTCTCTGAATGATGGCCACTGCTTGCTTGTATAGATCGTTCTCTTCATCTTCTGTTTCACCTTCTGATTCCGCGAAAGAATTTTCATCTTCTTGAGTGATTTCCTCCATGTAGTTTGGCTCACCTTGCGTTTTCAGATGATCAACTATATTTTGCACCTCATCATCACTTACAAATGGACCGTGCACTCGAATAATCTTACCACCAGAGGCCATATAAAGCATATCACCCATACCGAGTAACTGTTCGGCCCCTTGTTCACCAAGTATTGTACGGCTATCTATCTTAGAAGTAACAGCAAAACTAATTCTCGTTGGAAAGTTTGCTTTTATCACACCTGTTATCACATCTACAGATGGGCGTTGTGTTGCCATTATGATGTGTATTCCTGCAGCACGAGCCATCTGAGCTAAACGTTGAATAGAGCATTCTATATCTTTGCCAGCAACAAGCATTAAATCTGCCATTTCATCTACGATCACCACAATATACGGAAATGTCTCCATTTTAAGTGGTATTTTTTCAAATAAAGGTTTACCCGTTGTTGAGTTAAAGCCAATCTGTACAACGCGCTCCAACTCTATTCCGCTATTCATCGCTTCTGTAATTTTTTGATTATAGTTTATTACATTGCGCACATTTAAATATGACATCATGCGATAGCGATTTTCCATCTCTTTCACTATCCACTTAAGAGCAATAACAGCTTTTTTTGGCTCTGTTACCACTGGCGTTATTAGATGCGGTATTGCATCATATATTGAAAGCTCGAGCATTTTGGGGTCGATCATTATCATCTTGCATTCATCAGGACTTAGTCGATAAACAAGCGACAGAATCATCGTGTTAATTGCAACCGACTTACCTGACCCTGTAGTTCCGGCAACAAGCAAGTGGGGCATTTTAGTCAGATCTGCAATAACTGGTTTTCCGCTTATTTCCTTGCCAAGCGCAATTGGAAGATTTAAGTTTGCATTTTGGTATTCTGGCGATTCAAGTAAATCACGCAGCATTACAATCTCTCGCTCCTTGTTTGGCAATTCTATCCCCATGGCATTTTGTCCACGAATTATTGAAATACGTGCAGAAAGTGCACTCATTGAACGTGCAATATCATCTGCAAGACCAATCACTCTTGCAGATTTTGTACCTGCTTGTGGTTCAAGTTTGTATAAAGTCACAACCGGTCCATAACATACACTTATAATTTTTCCTTGCACGCCAAAATCACTCAGAACCTGTTCGAGCAGAGATAAATTCTTATTGCTCTCTAATGCATTCAACTGTTTTCTCTGCAAAGATTCTTCTGCTTTGGAAAGTAAGTGAATGCTTGGAAACTCAAACTCGCTAGAAGGTGGTTTAACAATTTCTTCGGCAGCTTTTTTCTTTCTTTCTTTCGGTTGTTGTTTAGTGGTTATATATTTTTCCTCTACTACTAATGGTGCTATTGAATAATCAGTAGTTTTACGTAACCTGAAAAACAGAACCTTTGTAAAAAGGGAAAATATTTTTTTACATAGGAAAAGCAAAGAATAAACCGTTCTCTTCCAACCAATCAATCCTACAATACCTATTGATGCTACTACTGTGAATATGTAAAACGGGCAGTGGTCAATTAGAGCATTACCGACTATTCCACCGTGCATGTATCTAGCAGTAATGCCAAGCGAAAGTTGCGACAATATAGCATATATTGCTACATTGATTAACGTTAGGTAGATAATTTTCAGCAATGATGCTCTGAAAATTAAAAAGTAAACTATGGTTGTAGCTATTGTAATACTAGCGAGTCCAAGAAATTGAACCAATATATCAGCTAAATATGAACCTACTACTCCGCCCAAATTTGTTACTTCCTGATTTGTAGCTGTATTTAAGGATGGATCTTTATAATTATAGCTAAAAACCGATATATATATATACATTAATAGTGACAAGTATATCGCTGATTTTAGCTGTTTTTTTAACATCTACTTAAAGTAATAAGTAATTGTATATTTTACAAAGTGAATTGCTATTATCAATATCATCACGGATAAATCTAATCCATTGAATGGTTGTATATACCTTCTGATAACCTTTAGTGGAGGATAAGTGAGTCTGTTTAAAGTTTGCATTATGCTGCTTACAATCTCATTATACATGTTAACTACATTCAATTTAATCAACAAATCGAGAGCAATTGAGCATATTAGAACGAAGCTGTAAAGATCAAGTAACAGGTTAAGTAAGTATATGATTGGATGCATATTACTAATTTACACTAAAACCTATTATGTGTAGTGATATGTATAAAATCAAGCCCCACAATAATTTTTATGCTGAAATAGGTGTAAACAATAAGCTATAAGATATTATACCCTTTGATTCCACGTGGATAAAAAACTTATTGATAAATTAACGGAGAGATGTGTACTGTATGAATAGCTTTTTGATCATGTTTATTACATGCAGGATAAGTGTTCAGGTACGTATGAAACCAGCGCTTCTTTTCTTGTCACCTCTTGTTACCTAAATAGCCTCTGTTCAAGTAGCCCCTTTGTTGTCATCCCAGTGCCCAGACACTGGGATGGCTTTGTTGCACAGCTCTTCGGATAGTGGGTAATGTATAATAAATTCATGAAGCTATATCAAACTTAGCCATGCCTATTTCAGTAAATTTGTTAAGCAAATAACACTTGAGTAGCAGTTCCTTCTCACGATTAATCTCAGATTTATTCCTAAAACTAAATCCAAATATTTGCTTCAGTCGCGAGAAAAAACTTTCTATATAAGATCTCTTCCAATAATTTATCTCTTTTTTCCACCTCTTCATACCATCTTCATCATATGACTTTATGAGCTTGATTGTAGAATTTCTCTCATTCATATAATCCAACTTTGGATGCTCTACTGCATTATTTTGCGGAGGAATCCTTGTCTTTATGTCAAGCTCATCGCACAGTTTGTATAACTTCTTTCGATTATATGCCCTATCTGCATATATCGTGCTTATGTTATACTTGGTATCCACTCTTTCAATAAGATCACAGGCTCCATAGTGGTCGGAATAAACTCCACTACTGTATTTTGCAGCTATAACTTTTTTACTACCTATCTCTAGCATTACATGTAGCTTTCTTGTTTGCTCATAGCGGCGATACTTTCTATCTGTACCATTTGCCTTACTATGGCCTGGAATATTATTGTAGATGCTGATACCTGTACTATCTATAGCAATTTCAATATCTTCCATATCGTTCTTATCAACTCTGCAGTCGTTGATTTTGATATTAAGCTTTTTAAACCTTCTTGAAGCCTGCGAATAGCTGATAATTTGCAAAATTTTCCCTATTTGCTCAAGATATTTCTCTATAAATCCCACTGTTTGCCTAAGACCAATCCTGAATAGATAGGTTATTATGTGAATTAGAATCACTACTTTGTCGCTGTAGACATTGTTGCCACCTGCTACTTTTGGACTATTTTCGTACCAATTTTCAATGGCATCGTTGATATAATGAAAAACATTTCCCCTTTCTTGAAGAAATTTGTTATATTCATTGCAGTTACTGACTTTCATTCTTATTGGCATATTTTTCCTTTGTCGGCTAAATATCTATTTTATAACAAATTCCATCAGTAACTGCCTGTTCTTTCCTTGAGTGGTGCAACAAAGCCCACTGGGATCCAGATTGGCACTAAGTTGGTAAACATGAAAGCGCTTTATAACGTTTTTTATGTGAAAGCTAATGTCAGCTACTCAAATGATACCATTTGTTATAAACTCACTTTTACTCTATGGTCTTGTCGATATCCTGAACAGATACAATATTTTTTATTTATAAAATTAAGCAACTACTTATCGTAAAGTTGATCTATAGATATAATACTACCATTTGATGATTTTTCAGCACATTTTTCACTTTCGTATTCTTTATCAGAATCAACGCTAAATACTAAAATATCTCCTGAAATTTTATCATGAAACTCACTAATAGCAAAAAACGGTACAGTGACTTGTTCTTGTTTTCCACGAAAGCTCAAACTGACGCTAAACTTATCTTCAAGAACTTTTAGACCAAAAAATTGATGCTGTAATATAATAAGCATTTGAGTAGGGTATGATTCTTTCAAGTAGTCTGGTATGACAACACCATTAAAGCGCGTAAAAAATACTATTTCTAAGTGAGGAGTAAAAACATTATCTAATATAGTATTCAAAGCCTTTTTGATAACTTGAAATTTAGCATAACTAAGCGACTTCTGATAATCTGTTTTATCCATATAACCCTTACATGTTTGGGGGAACTTCTGTTACCCGGCGTTCCCTAAACCGTGCTTATAGCAATGAAGTTATAGTGCCTAAATTAAGCAGCTAATGCAACATTGTCTTCGGCAGCAAAGTTATCGTTTGCATCTAAATTATGAACTCTTAGCGGTGGTATCTAACCGAGCAAAGGTACCATCTTTACTATGCATGTCGATCCTTATTCGCCCCCGTATCAAAAATATGGTGGAGGCGCCGAGTACTGCCCTCGGGTCCAATACACCTATTACAAGGTAATTTTATTGCCATAGTGTATAAAAATACACATGTTTATTATACAGTAGTATTGAATAAATGTCAAGTTATTGAACTCCAAATTGATTGGCAACTAAAAAACTAATATAAAAATTACTTCGCCTATTTATCTAATCTTAGTATAATCAAAGTAGAGGTATTTTTAGAGCTCAAAATCTATCTTCGTCTGCAGACTTTTCTATCAAATAATCAAACTAAGTAAAGAATGTAGCGTATCTTCTTCAGCGCAAATGGGTGCACACATATGCTTAATCTCTGTCGCATGTGCGTTACATTTTTTCTGTTCTTTATTAATAAATATGGGGGATTCTATGCCTAATTCTTAACAAAAAACTACTCAAATGCTTTTGTAGCTATTGAATTTCTGAGTTCAAGAAAGCAAGAGACAGTGTGAGAAATGGCACAAGCCGAAAAAAAGATAAGTTGTGGAACAAAAAATGCAGACAAATGTGGAAAATTGCCTGTGTAACTAGACTATAAATTAGTTTTTCTCCTCAAGAATTAAATCAATTCAGTGTACTTTCTAACTTTCTACTTGTTAGAAAAAAACGGATATGAAGGAAGAGTTTCGTATTGATCTTGTGAATCAATCTCTACTTCTTGTTCTGATGACATCTGTGATGTCAGTCCTTCATCAGATAAAAGAATTTTTCCTGTAAGAATTTCTATTACTTCTTCCCTTCCACTAGAAATAGCATAATCCAAAGGAGTCTTTCCTTCATTATCTTGTATATTAACATTTGCATCCTTCTCTATAAGAAACTCTACTACTTTTACACAGCCACTTCCAGATGCTAAACATAGTAAGTTACTTCCATCAAATGAATTAGCATTTATGTCAAATCCACTTTCTTCCCATGCATTGTACATATTAACATGCTGCTGCAGCTCACTTTTTAATTTTTCAATTATGTTAGATACACTTATTTTGTCATCATTATCAATCCTATATAGTATTTTTTGTAATATCGACGTGTTACTCATAATGTTCTCCGATTTTTAAGAATAAATACCAATTATAGCATTAAAGCAAGATATGAGGACGAAAACATTCTATGTAATGACTACTATGCTATAGGTATTAATATAATTTAAAACTGCAATTATTAGATTAGCCATCTGTATACTGAATCTATGTCTTAAAAGGATCATATACATTAATTTCCTTAATTTTCACTTTTTCATTTAATAATCTTAAGATGGGCTGTAAATCATCGTCGATTGATAAGCACAGTACTTCTCTATCAAGATAATTGGCTAAATGATTCTTCTTCTCAAGAATTTCTGTTTCTTCCAATAAGTCACATTTATTTAACACTACAATTTCCTCTTTTTCAACAAGATCGCTATTGTAAAGCTTCAGTTCATTATGCGTACAATTATAAGCTGAAATAATTTCATCGTGAGTTACATCAATTAAATGCAGTAAAATTTTGCACCTTTCTATGTGCTTTAAAAATTTGTGTCCGAGCCCAACTCCAAGATGAGCATCAGCGATTATTCCAGGAATATCTGCTATTACAATTTCGCTATAATCCACTTTTGCTACACCTAAATGTGGTCTTATAGTAGTAAATTCATAATCGCCTACTTTCGTATCAGAATTCGAGCAGCGGGTTAAAAATTTAGATTTACCTACATTTGGCATACCAATAATGCCAACATCAGATAAAACTTTTAGCTTCAATACTATGTTTCTTTCCTCACCAGGCTGACCATGAGTAAAATGCCTTGGTGCCCTATTGGTGGAAGATTTAAAGTTAGTATTTCCAAGTCCACCTTTTCCACCTTGTACTACTTGAAATTCCATGTCGGGTTTATCAAGATCTACTATCACTTCCTCACTTTCTTCATCGATTATTTGTGTACCAACTGGAACTTTAAGTATAATATCTTTTCCTGCCGTGCCAGATCTATCTCTACTCGTACCACTTTTTCCACTACTTGCTTTAATATGTCTTCGACAACGAAAATTAAGCAAAGTGTTGAGATTTGCATCACTGATGAAAATTATGTCTCCTCCCTTGCCCCCATTACCACCGTTTGGGCCACCAAATTCAACGAATTTTTCTCGACGAAAACTTGCGCAGCCATCGCCACCATCACCTGCTTTTAAATATAATTTAACTTCGTCTATGAAGTCCATGCTAACCCACAATAATATTTAGCATTTTCTCCTAATGAACTTTCTATTCTCATTAATTCATTATACTTTGCAAGCCTATCAGAACGCGACAGCGAGCCAGTCTTGATTTGTCCACAATTCGATGCAACCGCTATGTGGGATATCGTTGTATCTTCTGTTTCACCTGAGCGATGCGAAATAATAGCCCTATAGCCATTTGATTTTGCCATTTCAATAGCAGCAAAAGTTTCCGTAAGCGTTCCTATTTGATTTGGTTTAATTAGTACAGAATTTGCCATTTTTTCCTCTATTCCTTTACTTATTAGTTCACAATTTGTAACAAATAAATCATCTCCAACCAATTGAACTTTATTCCCAAGTTTTACAGTAAGTAATTTCCAACCTTCATAGTCGTCTTCATTCATTGCATCTTCTATAGAAATTATTGGATATTTGCCTACAAGGTCAAAATAATACTGAACCAATTCCTCTGAAGTGAGTTCTCTGTTTTCAAATTTATAAACTCCATCTTCATAAAAAGTAGATGCAGCAACATCAAGACCCAGTGCAAAGTGATTTTTCATCGAATAACCGGCAGATTCAACAGCCTGAATTATCAAATTAAGAGCTTCTTCAGTGCTTCCAATGTTTGGTGCAAAACCACCTTCATCTCCTACGTTTGTGCTATAACCTTTTTTCTTAAGAATGCTGCGCAAGTTATGAAATACCTCTGCAGATATTCTGATTGCTTCACTGAAAGTTTCAGCACCAACCGGAAGAATCATAAATTCTTGAAAATCGAGTTTATTATCTGCATGTACTCCACCATTAATGACGTTAATTAGCGGAACTGGCATCTGCTCTTCCCCTACTCCCAAATACTTATATAACGGCATTTTAAAGCTGTTTGCTGCTGCTTTTGCAACAGCAAGAGACACACCCAAAGTTGCATTTGCTCCAAGTTTAGATTTATTTTTTGTTCCATCTAGTTCAATTAAAACTTTATCAATTGCACTCTGGTTTGCTGCATCCATGCCAATGATTTTATTTGCTATCACTCCACTCACAGATTGAACAGCTTTCAGCACTCCTTTACCACAATACCTTTTTTCATCTTGATCTCTCAGCTCCAATGCTTCTAGTTTACCGGTCGAAGCCCCAGAAGGGACAGCGGCTCTACCTGTTGCTCCATCACATAGTTCTATTTCTACCTCAATTGTTGGGTAACCCCTGCTATCTAAAATTTCTCTTGCAAATACACTGCTGATCGTCTTTTTCATCATGCTAAACCTCCACTAGATTCACAATTGTGTTCACGTTCGGGAAATGTCACCCCAGCGCTGTAACATTTCAGTGTACGAACATTGCAATATACAGGTAATTTGAGTAGCGGATGGTCAGTGCTTGACACTGGAATCCAGTTTTGATTATACAGCCACTTATTTAAAGTTAAGTCTTCTGGATCCCAGTGTCTGGGCACTGGGATGACACCATTCTTAATGGAAGCTATCCCCATATCGCAATGTCTGTACAGTTGTTTGCCTAGACACTGGGATGGCTTTGTTGCACAGCTCTTCGGATAGTGGGTAATGTATAATAAATTCATGAAGCTATATCAAACTTAGCCATGCCTATTTCAGTAAATTTGTTAAGCAAATAACACTTGAGTAGCAGTTCCTTCTCACGATTAATCTCAGATTTATTCCTAAAACTAAATCCAAATATTTGCTTCAGTCGCGAGAAAAAACTTTCTATATAAGATCTCTTCCAATAATTTATCTCTTTTTTCCACCTCTTCATACCATCTTCATCATATGACTTTATGAGCTTGATTGTAGAATTTCTCTCATTCATATAATCCAACTTTGGATGCTCTACTGCATTATTTTGCGGAGGAATCCTTGTCTTTATGTCAAGCTCATCGCACAGTTTGTATAACTTCTTTCGATTATATGCCCTATCTGCATATATCGTGCTTATGTTATACTTGGTATCCACTCTTTCAATAAGATCACAGGCTCCATAGTGGTCGGAATAAACTCCACTACTGTATTTTGCAGCTATAACTTTTTTACTACCTATCTCTAGCATTACATGTAGCTTTCTTGTTTGCTCATAGCGGCGATACTTTCTATCTGTACCATTTGCCTTACTATGGCCTGGAATATTATTGTAGATGCTGATACCTGTACTATCTATAGCAATTTCAATATCTTCCATATCGTTCTTATCAACTCTGCAGTCGTTGATTTTGATATTAAGCTTTTTAAACCTTCTTGAAGCCTGCGAATAGCTGATAATTTGCAAAATTTTCCCTATTTGCTCAAGATATTTCTCTATAAATCCCACTGTTTGCCTAAGACCAATCCTGAATAGATAGGTTATTATGTGAATTAGAATCACTACTTTGTCGCTGTAGACATTGTTGCCACCTGCTACTTTTGGACTATTTTCGTACCAATTTTCAATGGCATCGTTGATATAATGAAAAACATTTCCCCTTTCTTGAAGAAATTTGTTATATTCATTGCAGTTACTGACTTTCATTCTTATTGGCATATTTTTCCTTTGTCGGCTAAATATCTATTTTATAACAAATTCCATCAGTAACTGCCTGTTCTTTCCTTGAGTGGTGCAACAAAGCCCACTGGGATCCAGTTTTACTACACAATTTTATCATATAAATCACCAATGCTTAAGTTTATTTTACTAGCAGCAGCTTTGCAGTTTCTTTCGCTAGTTTAGCTATATTACTACCAGCACCAATAAATAATACTACATCTCCTGAACTTGTCGAATTACTAATAAAATGTGAAATGAGTAAAGCATCATTCATAATCTTCACATCATTAAACCCATTACTGATCAAGGTTTTTTGTATATCATCAATTCCACAGCCAGGAATAGGCTTATCTTCTGGAGGATGGACAGGAGTGAGAATTACATAATCAAACATCATGAAAATTCGTACGAACTCATCAAAAAAATTACGAATACGAGCAAAACGAAGCGGCTCGATAATTCCTGTTACCTTTCCTTTAGTGGTCAAACGTGCTGCTGACAGGGTTGCCTGTATTTCATTTGGATGATGAGCATAGTCCTCAATTAACTTAACACCTTTAATATCGGCAATTAAAGAAAATCTCCTTGCTACTCCTTTAAATTCCAAAAGACCTTTTTTAATCTCTTCATCACTAATTCCAAGTTTCACTGCAACTGATATTGCAGCCAGGGCATTGCTAACTTTATGCATTCCTATTGCATTTGATAGCACTACATTCTTTATAATTCTGGTACAAGGTTGAATATCTTCTTTTTGTCTTTCGAGAGCGAGTTCTTTTAATCGAAACACCATATGTACATTATCATCATCAATTTCAATACGCTGAACTAACTTTCTAATTATATTAAATTTAGTCTCCCAATCTACCTCTGATAAATCACACTTTTCCTTCGTTATATGCCCTCTTAACATCTTCACTTCTTCCCATACTACCCCTTCTAGTATATCTGCGCGTATTGATTTGCTGTTACATTCACCAAAATGTTTTCCAGGACAACGATAGTAACTTCTTCCTCCCTTAGCATTACTCATTCCATAATAAACGGATTTGCAACACTGACATATCACTAACCCTTGTAATAAGTATTTTCTTCCACTTTGTTGCATTTTTTCTATTTGTAGCTTTTCTTTTTCCACACTGTATCTCTACGACTTATATATATTTTGCCTATAGTAAAATACGCACATAATGAGCCAAATCAAGGAAAGTGCAAACCAAGTAATTGCGTATTCAAGATGCTTTATTGGCTGTATAGTCAATTTGCCACCAAAATTGTCTTGCCACAATATACATTTCTCTAGCTTAATACCTAGATCATTGGAGATTTCTTCTGTACTTAAGGTAAACCATGTATTTGAAGCAATATCATTTTTGATAAACCAATTTTTGCTACCATCACAATACAAAACGCCATCAGCAGCTACTTTTTCAATTTTTGCTTTTTCTTCTTTTTTTTCTCTGACTATTCCTTTATTTATTAACATGTAATGTCCATTGATAAGCAACATAGGAGACAGCACATGATAGCCACGTTGACCTGCGAAAACATATAGTTCTATATCACTTAAAATTCCGTCGATTTTAACGTTTCTGTAGTTAAACTTTGAAAGATTATCACTAGGCAGTAGATGAATAACTGGAAGATCCATATTTTTGATAATATTATTCTTCCAGCTCAATCTAAATAACTGCCATAACCCGAGTGAAAAAAGAAGTAAAAAAGGTATAATGAAAATAAATACTGTTTTTCTTAACACTCTATATTTGTGTTCTCAAGTAATTTTCAGTACCCATAAGCTCAATAAGGTCAATCTGTTCTTTGATCCAATGTAAGTGCTCTTCCTCATTTTTCAGTAGTCCTTCTAATAACATTACACTCACGAAATCCTTTTCTTTTTCAGCAACGGAAATTGCCTCTTTGATGCCCTTGATACCTTCTTCTTCTAAGTTAGAATTATCTTCTAAGATTTTCTGCATTGTATCTTTTGTGAACTTTCCTTCATACTTTGAGATTTTATTTGTATCTTGAAAATTTGGCATGCCCTTAAGCAGTAAAATTCTTTCTGCCAACCTATTTGCATGCTCAAGTTCTTCATTAAGCTCGTTTTTCATCTTTTCTGCAAGTTTATTAATTCCGCTATTTTTAAGAATCGCAGAATGCAAAAGATACTGGCGTACAGAAGTCAGCTCATTTGTAAGTAATTTATTTAAATGTTCTACTATTTCTTTATTCATAACCTTTCTTTAGCTAATATACCAATGTAATCTACATAACAATCAAGGCAACATCAATTCATTTTTCTCACAACAATCGTATCAAATAGCACATCATGAAATGCCTGTTTCCTCTGAGAGAAGCAAGCAACTAAATACCAACTGAAGGTAAGCATCACTATAATCACTTCTAGTATACTTAAAGCATTTACTGATGTTTGAAAAAGTTTGATAAAGGTGATAATTGAATTATTTAGCATAGGAAGGAAAAACTGAGAGATAGTGCGATCAAATGCTAAGCTCAAACCTATTTTAGAACTATCTAAAGTGATAGTATATATATTCATTAACTGTTGACCAGGAGTTGCTTGAGCTGTTGAAGATATAAAATATGTAAAGTATCCACAATTTATACACATGTATGACAGGTGTAACATTAATGGAAAATCCCCTAATGACAACACAATTAGTAAGGTTGGAATTAATAAAATTGCTACATCTATTAAATATGCGCAAAAGCGCCTGTGTACACTAGCGATCTCTGTCATTACCACCTATCTTTCAAATACTTTACTATGAATTCTGTAAGTTTATTAAAATGTTGAAAATATAACAAATCTTCATAACCTCTTATTGATTGTCCGTATACAATAGGTAAGCAATTTGCATTTTGTGCACATAGAATATCTGTGATGCTGTCACCAACAAAAAACACATTTTCTCTATTTACAGGTAGCGTACTCTCCTCTAGTGCAAATAGCAGTGGAGTTGCAGATGGTTTATCTTCTGCAGTATCACATGATCCAACTATTCTTTCAAAGTAAGAATCTAGTTTAAAGTAGGCAACTTCTTGACGTAAATTAGTATTTTTCTTATTGCTAACTATCGCTAGGTAAATATTGTGGCTTTTCAGTGTCTGCAGCATTTTCTCTACTCCTTCATTCAGAGTAATATTTTGTAACAATGCATTATCTAGGTATTTTTGATATATCTGATTCGCTTTTTTCCACTGATCACCAAACAAATTGACCATGTAGCTCTTTCTTGATTCATGAGAATTTCTATCAACAACCTTACTGCCAGATCCCATCAAATCTAAAGTATGCTTAATGGCATTAGAAATATTATCTTGAGTATCAACTAAGGTATTATCCCAATCGAATACTACCGCTAATCGGCTATTTTTCATTTTTATATTGTTACGTATTTTAAGCTAATAAGTAAATAATATTTTGATGATAAAGCTTCTATGTTAATCATTTTTACATAATTACCTAGTATACTTATTTTAGCATAAGCTTTTATATAGTAGGTATGATACAGCTTCAAGATATATCAAATATTGAGAAGAAATTTCAAGATGCTTTTGCAGGCGCTTTTCCAGAAAGCACGTCGCTGAAAGATAAAGTGAAGATTATCAATGAGTTGCGTCTAGATCTTAAAGCTTACAAAAGGCAAGTAACTAGACAAAGTCTCGAGAAAAAGTTTGAAGATATTTCTGCATTGGAAGATAAAGTGAAGGCCAGTGCAAAATTAAATCGTAGTCTTAGAGATCGAATGAACCGTGCAGCTAAAAAAGTAGCTAAAGATTTTGAAAAGATCGTCGAGTTGAATCGGGAACTTAAAGATGTTTTTCCAGAAAATTCTTCATTGGAAGATAAAGTAAAAATTATTGTTAAATTGCACCGAGAGCTTAAAGCTCAAAAAGGGCGTAAAGATGAAGTGAAGATTATTAAAAAATTGATTCATAATCTTGAAGGTCGAATGGATCGTGCAGCAAAAAAAAAATAGCTGAAGATTTTAAAAAGATTGCTGGATTTAAACAAAAATTCGAAGGAAAAGACATTTTTACAAGTAAAAAAGTTGCAGAGTTTGAAAGTAATAAAAAATCTCAAACTACATTAGAAGGCAAAATTTCTGATCAAATTCAACTACTATGGATTAAAATCCAAAGATTGAGAGAGAGCATAGAATGCTAACTTTCGACTTGAAAGTCACCAAATTTATCTTCTTTTTTAGAGTGATTTTCAATATAATTTTTTATCATTTCGTCAGTTACATTTCCGCTAGTCCTGACAAACTAGCCTACTGCCCACAACCCAATATCTCTTTTTTAGCTCTGGAAAGTTTTTCTGGATTTTTCTGGAACTTTTTCCTTTTATTAACTGCACTAACTTACTAATACTTAAGTATGGGGGTACAGAAACGTATACGTGTACATGACTTGACGCAACTCTACCTCTGATAATTTCTACTTGATTATTTGCACATACTTCTTGTACAACTTCTTTAGCTTTCTGTCCAATATCTCCAACTAGTACTGGATATCGATATTTTGTTATCCACACTATGTGATATATATACAGAGTGACTGCTTTTTCTATAATATTCCACATTCTTTCAGATTTTTCACCTTAAAATTATATTCTTAAAAGGATGGACTTCAAGTCCAGGGTTTTTCTCCCAAATTTGGGACAATAAAAAATTTTCTTTCAATACACTCGATTGTATTTCTCCCCAATCTACTTTATTTAAAACCCTATTTAATCAACTGAATCCCCAGCAAAAAGAAGACTATAAAGTAAATTTAGAGACAAAATCAACTGTCAAAGCTAAGCTTGTCCTAAAGAATGTTTACTTAAGCAATAAAGAGAGTTCAAGCAACTTAAGTACTGAAAACTCCAATGAACCGTTAATACAAAACAGAGATGATTTGCCAGCAGCACATTTCTCTCTTATATCTCCTGCGTTCGAGGAAACAGTTGTTGAACATACATTTGATACTAGACTAGAACTTTCTTCTGACAAAGAGAATCAATCATGTAGCCAAACAGTAATTCCATTTCTGGGTTTTGCTGAATTCGATAATCAATTCTGCAATACTGTAACAGAAAATTCAACAGTTAGTAGTAGTTTAACGTCGAATGAGCATATATCAGATAGCCTAGAAGGTGAGCAATTATCCCCAGAGTATTATAACTATTTGATAAATGGAGTAACTAGTCTGCAATCCTCAATTGTGGATGATTTGCCAGAGTTAAATTTATCTCCTATAACTCCTGCATTCGAGGAAACAATTATTGAACATACATTTGATAGTAGACCAGACTTTTCTTATGAAAATGAACCGTTAGTAAACAAAAGAAAAAGAGCTGAAGAGAATCAATTATATAGCCAAATAATTCGTTCAATAACTGGAAAACAGCGATCACAAGACTTATATTTTACAGCGTATAATAGTCTTACAGAATGTGAATTAGAAGAAATATGCACAGTGGAGCCACCAGCAAAGCGCCAGTGCATATCAGTACCTCCATTTGAGGGTTTTGCTGAATTCCATAATCAATTCTGCAATATAGTACCAGAAGATTCAATAGTTAATGATAGTGCAGTGCCAGAAGAACATACTAGCCTGGAAGGTGAGCTAACTTTCCTAGACTCTCAAATAAATGGCGGAGAGCCATTCACTAGTCTGCAATCCTCAAATGTGAATCCATTGCCAGAGTTCAGTTTCTCTCTAAGCTCTGTTACGCTAGATGAGATGGTTAAGAGATATGGCTTTAATCACAATGACCACGCTCTAAGTGATTTAGAAGAGGTATATGTAGAGCAACCAGCAAAGTTCTATACATATTACCACAATTAACTAGGGACAAAAAAAGGTGGTAGATTAACCTACCATCTCCTCTGGTTTCACTATCCTTTCAAACTCCTCCTCAGTGAGCAGTTGAAGTTTTGCTGCTGCTTCTTTTAGAGTGATATTTTCTTTATAAGCAAGCTTCGCTATTTTTGCTGCATTGTCATATCCTATATGCGTATTTAATATAGTAACTAGCATTAACGACTGATTTAGTAAATCCTTTATTCTTTCTTCGTTTGCTTTAATATCAACTACGCATTTCTCTGCAAAATTTAAACTTGCATCAGCTAAAAGTCTTATAGACTGCAAAACATTGTAAATTATCACCGGCTTAAACACGTTCAATTCAAAGTGACCATTTGAGCCACCAATTGTCACTGCAACATGATTTCCCATAACTTGAGCACATACCATAGTCACTGCTTCGCATTGAGTTGGATTCACCTTACCCGGCATGATTGAAGAGCCAGGCTCATTTTCTGGTAACATTATTTCTCCAATCCCGCATCTTGGACCAGAACCAAGTAGCCTTATATCATTTGCAATTTTCATCAAGCTTACTGCTACTGTATTGAGTGCTCCACTGAGCTCAACTAAAGCATCATTTGCTGCTAGTGCTTCAAACTTATTTTTTGCTGAAATAAATGGAAAATTAGTGATTTTTGCCACTTCTTTAGCAAAATCCTCAGCAAAACCCTTTTTAGTATTGATTCCCGTGCCAACCGCGGTACCACCTTGTGCAAGTTCATATACATTGCTTAGAGTTGACTTTACTCTCTCTATTCCCTTTTTAATCTGAACTGCATAGCCAGAAAATTCCTGCCCAAGTGTTAGAGGAGTTGCATCTTGCAGATGAGTACGCCCTACTTTTATTATATCTTTAAATTCATGAACCTTATTATTTAGCGCTTTATATAATTCTTCAAGATTGGGAATAAGCAAGCGGTTTATTTGCTCTGCTACTGCTATATGCATTGCTGTTGGAAAAGTGTCATTTGATGACTGACCACAGTTTACATGATCATTTGGATGCACTGGAGACTTACTACCTAAATCACCGCCCAAAATTTCTATTGCACGATTGCTGATCACTTCATTCACATTCATATTGGTCTGCGTTCCAGAACCGGTTTGCCAAACAACAAGCGGAAATTGATTATTAAATTTACCGTCTATTACCTCCTGTGCCGCTGTGCAGATTGCATCCCCTACTCTATTATCTATGCTACCCTGTTTCATGTTAACACGTGCTGCTGCAAGTTTTACTATTGCTAGCGCTTTAATCAGGGGCTCTGGCATTTTCTCTGTACCAATTTTGAAATTTTCCAAAGAACGCTGAGTCTGAGCTCCCCAGTAACGTTCACTTGGTACTTTTACTTCTCCTAAGCTATCTGATTCTATCCTAATTTTTTTATCCATATTTCCTCCTTCTAGTGCTTGACGTTACCTACATATATGAATTAATTAAATCAAATTGTATTTCAGTGTCAAGTTGAGACATTTTTAGTGAAGACCTTAGAAAATTTTCAAGCCATATCTTTTGCTTCTATTATTTTTTTATTGTTATTAAGGCAATCATGCAACCTTAAGCAATAAACCTACTTTCACTCTCTATAAGGCTATTCTACTTAGAGCTTGAATAGTGAAAACATCTTTAAGCGCAGAAGCTATACCTTTGTTTGCTTTCTCTTTTTTTACTTCTACAATCATATAACCCAACATTGCACCTAACGCTAGACTAACGGTCGCTGATGCTGCACAAACTGTAATCACTGCTCCCGCAGAACATGATATTGTCATACCTGCAACATAACCTACTATACCACTAACACCAATGCAGACGTATTTCTTCCGTAGCTCTTTTTGTATATGACTTTTCAGATATTCTTTTACATCTAAATGCCCGTTTCTAGTAGCATAATTCAGAGCAGTGTTTTCATAGCCATCTTTCACATTAACATTTGCTTTTGCTGTTTCTATCAGGTACTTTACTACCTCTAAATAGCCACTTCCAGCAGCCCACATTAGAGCAGTTCTTCCATAGTGATCTGTTGAATTAATATCTTCTTTCTGTTTTTCTATCAGGTATCTTACTGTTTCTAATTGACCATTTTTGGCAGCTGAAAATAATCCTGCATGATTGTTAATCATTTGTGCAAATGATAATGTTTTTAGTTTAGGGGGTTGTAACTCTTGAGTATTAAAGTTTAATTGTGCTGGAACAATTTCTACTTCAAGCTCTACATGTTCTCTTGTGAAACGATCAAGTAGCCTTTTTACCTGATCAATTGTTTGAATTCTTACCTTATAATACCACGATAAAGAATTGATTATTTCCCTGTTGTTAAGAAAAAATATCACTAATTCTATTTTACCTGTTAAATCTTTAGCATAGATTGAGTATTCTATATTTAATCTATCTTGTGCAATATTTCGTATTGTCTCACTCTCTGTCCAAATTCTTACCTGTTCATTAATTCTCTTACTTACAAGAAAATTATATAATTCACTATCTTCTTCCTTCATTTTATTGAGCTCATCCTTACAGTCATACCAATAAGATGATAACTCTGGTATACAAGTAGGAAGAGGCAAGCGAGGTATTGACATATCAAGATTAGCTATTAAACGATATCTAGTTAGAAGCTTTGCTATCTCCGTATGGCCATTTACAATAGCATATGTTAGGGCAGAGAATTGACCCTTACGTTTCACATTTAAATCAGCTCCATTTGCTATTAGAAGTTGTACTACCTCAAGATGACCATGGGCAGCAGCATGAATTAGAGCAGTTATGTTTCCCGGAGATTCTGCATTAACATTTGCTCCCTCTTCTATCAAGTATTGTAATATCTCTAGTTGACCATTGTCAGCAGCCCATATTAAAGCAGTTCTCCCATAATCATCATCTATTGTATTAATAATTGCTCCACCCTGTATAGCTTGCTGAACAAAATCTAGCTGTCCTTTTTTAGCAGCATCAATTAGCTGCGCATTTAGCTGTTTTTGTGATGGCATATACCCCTCTAAAATAAATATACAGTTTAAAGCTATTTTAGCCACTATTCAAGTTTTAATGGCTAAAATTGATTGAATCACTTTTTAGTGTTTTTTTATGGTTGTTTGAGTCTAGCAAAGATGAGTCTATATCACAATCTAGTAATTCTCCTACTGCACTTAGTAAACCAGCTGTACAACCAGCTATTTTGATCTGGATGAGAGGAGATATAATTTATAACCACTCCCCTATCCTTTCTAGTTGTTTGTAGATGTTAAATCTCAGGAATTTATCAAAATAAGGAGAGGCAATGAAGGGAGTAGTATCTCTTAAATAATTAGATAAGAAATCTGGTAGAATATTCTGAAATTCATGCATTTTTTGTCTATAATCTTTCAAAGCAATAACCTTTATTTTATCATAATCAAGTTTCCAATAAGCAAGCTCCGAGACTTCTTTTTTTGTTGTGTATTCCACTGCTAAAGCTTGTAAAATTAATTGCGGGAAAAATCCTGACATAACTTCCTCATTGGAAGGTGGTGAACCAAGTTTATAGTCTATAATTGCTACTTGCCCACCTGGTAGATACTCAACTCTATCACATCTTGCTGTCAATAAAATTTCTTCTGTCATTCGAGTATCTGACCAGCTCTTATTACACAATTGTCTGGTGTGTTCATTTGCAATCAAATTTTTTGGATCCAAGTAGTCAAGCATTGGGATGACACCCTTATTCTTAGTGGAAGTTGTACAGCATCCGCGCAGTTGTGTGTCACGCGCTGGAATATGAAATATCGGATAGGAAAAGCTCTTCTCCAACTCAACTTGATTGTTTCCAGTCCTATCAAGCTCAACAAAAGATTGAATTATCCTCTGCAACCTTACCCACCACATATTTGAAAAGTGGAATCGATTAGACGAGAATATTTCTCGTGCAATATTCATCAGCGACTTTTCGTTGCGTAAATATCTTGCAAGAATATTGTGTACCATAGTGCCAAACTCCAATATCGATGGCTTAAAATTTAAGTCTTTCAACTGTCTAAGGTTCAGTATGTATTCAACATAAAATGAATAAGGGTTACGAATCAGTTTTTCTACCGCACTGCAAGACATCACTTGCATTTTTGCTTGCCTCACTTCAGTTTTAGGTTTTGGCATAGGCTGAGTACATGGAACAATGCACTCAGGTGTATTTAATATTCTTAGCCAATTGCGATAAGGATATTTTGGTTCTTGTAACAGAACTTCCAAACGGCGCAATAGAATTGATTTTCTATCACTCACTAGCCTCGTAATATAAACCTTGCCGGCACCAAATAAATTGCGCAAAGTATACAAAAAGTACCCTTGCTCTTCTTGCACAGAAGGAAGGTTAAATTTTTCTCTATTCAGTGCACTCAAAAACGGATTCTGAAAATTTGGTATATCATTAAATCCAGCAAGTACTACAACCTTATTGTGATATAAGCTGAATTTATCTAAGTTATTTTCTGGAGAAAAAAACTTCCTTTTTAAAAATAATATCAGGATTTGGCTATATAACTCTAAGGAGCATTTTATTGCTACATCTTCACATGCATTTAAGAAATCACGAGTAAAATTACCTATTTCACCATTTAGCTCTAAAAAATTGATATTAGAAAGGACATTAACACACTGCAAATGAGCTGATGCCACATCAAAAATGGGATAATTTACAAGATACAGTAAAGGATTAAATATAATCTTTAACTTACTGATAATAATTAATATATCTTCTTTATGTCTTAGCTTTTTACAAGTATTAATAGCGTTAATAATATCCTTAAGACCATTTGTATTAAAGCTACGCAATACTTCTATCTCAAACTCAGATAAAATACGAGTGTACTCTTCTTGAGCGTAACCAAAAGTCACTAGCCTATGTTTAAGAAGAGAAAGCAATGCCACACCGTTCCATTTTGAGTTCAAAATCTCAATACTATAAAGCAGAAGCGTCACATAAGAATAGTTTTCCGATATGGTACACGCCATACGATCTGCAAGTAATTTATCAAAGACAAACAAAGAAGCGTTTTCATAACCTTCATTCTTTATAATTAGTGACGTCACTTGTGCTTCTTCCTCCCTTGAATCACAAGTGATGACTTCAATATTTTCAATTGATCCGCCACCAACTTCACTTAGATCAGCAGTTGTATCGAAGATATAATCAAGATATTCCTCAGGACTTCCTGTTATCCCAGCCCTTTCTTCTGTCATCCCAGTGCTTGACACTGGGATGACACCAGAACACGCTTCTGACAGAAAACTAACATCCCTTCTATCCACTTTTAAATAATCGAGTAAATCTTTCAGGCAATGTTGATAGTGTTTTTTATCAAGTGATTTCCAATCTTTTTCGTTCATTTTCAAATTCAGGTTAGGTAGAATTATCTTTCCAAATGGCAGGTCATATATAGCCTTAATCAATAACTTGTAGATTTCACCCTTTCCAATTCCAATAAAGATCATATGCTGATCTTTCTGCAGGAAGTTTATCATATTGTTTATGTAGTCATTCTTATGCTTTAGTATATCTATTACTCCCAAACCTTTTAAAGTTTTACTCCAAGTTTTGATAAGTAAATTTATGAAATTCCCTACTTTTTTTGAGTGCTCATCAAGTTGATAATCACCCTCTATTTGGGTATATTGAAGCAATGACGGCAAACTGTAAACCAGATCGATTGGAAAATTATCATTGTTTTTTTTATTCCACTCCAATATAAATTGAATGAGTAGCAGTGTTCTTTTTGTTGGGTTGATAACTTTAACTCTATCAAGATTTAATATTAAATCTTCTTCATCAATGTTTTCTAGTGAAACTATCTCTGGCAAAATTATAGTTCTGTAATTCTTGAATGCACTCAGCAATGCTATAACATCCCTCTTGCAGGGAAGTATGATCTTTATCTCGGGAATTTTTTCTCTTTCATATTCAGAAAATATGTGCTGAACCAGCACATCAAAAAGGGACTCATTCACATTAACAGTAAAAACTCTTCCCACTAACAGTAACAATTAATACAACACTTTTATTGTATAGAAATTATTTAAAATATAAATGTGCTCGCAGTTTCTTATGCTATGATATATTAAAGTCTTTCACAATATTACATGGCAAACATCAGAATAGAAGTTTTTAATAAATGTGAACAAGTTAGCCGCAGAAGGGTAGTTAATGTTTACTTGATTTACATAAGCAAAGAATTACCATCAAAATTACATGAAGAAATTTGTGGGCTATTTTATAATAAAGCCATACAAGACTGCCGTTATTATTCCTACAATGAAAACCTTGAAGAAGTTCAATATAACTTCATAGAATCACAAGCAAAGTGGGGCTTGGAGATAAGCTTTTTACCTGGCATGACCGATAACGTAGGAAACACGGCAAAACAAATTGTTAGAGAATATCTAATGAGCAAACGCCACATTGATGAAAGTGTTTCTATCAAGGCAAGAAGTTCAAAATTGATTCTAAGTCAAGGAGGTTTTCCAACCGAAGATGACATAAAACAGGAATTCAATCCTATTACTGAATATTGCACACTTTTCCATAAAGAAAACGGCAATTGCCATTGGAAGTATTACAGTAAACAAAATACCCCAGTTGGTGTCATTACAGCGCGTGACCAGGAAAAAAAAGAATGGATTCCAGTGTCAAGCACTGGGATGACACCAGGTAATAATGGAGCAAAATCTGTCAAACTCAATGTAAGTGACCAAGAGCTTGAAAAAATCAGCAGAGATGGAATCGATGGTAATGGCACTTTAGGGCTCTCGCTGGCAGCAATGAAAGCTATAAAGGATTACTTTAAAAAACTCGGTAGAAATCCATATGATATTGAACTTGAGTCTCTGGCACAGACTTGGTCTGAACATTGTAAACACAATATTTTTTGCTCCCCTATTGATGAAATAAAAGATGGTCTATATGCTCATTATATTAAGCGTGCAACGCGTGAGATAAATTCTAACATATGCGTGTCAGTTTTCTCCGACAACGCAGGAGGAATAATTTTTGATGACGATTACTTGATTGTAGATAAAGTTGAAACTCACAATAGTCCTTCAGCTCTCGATCCGTTCGGTGGAGCAATGACTGGAGTGCTTGGAGTTAATCGAGATATAGTCGGTTTTGGCAAAGGTGCAGAACCTATCATGAATACTTATTACTTTTGCTTTGCCAAAGAATCAAAAGGCAAACTTTATAGAGATAAAGAGCGTACTGATAAAATCTTACCACCAAAATATATAATGAAAGAAGTGATTCACGGTGTTAATGTTGCTGGTAATTGCTCCGGTATTCCAACGCAACTTGGATCGGTATACTTTGACGATAGATTCTGTGGAAAGCCATTAGTTTTTGTTGGAAGCATCGGAATTATTCCACGGAATATAAATAATGCACCTTCACACATAAAAGAACCCAAAAACGGTGATAAAATCGTAATTATTGGTGGAAGAGTTGGAAGGGACGGAATTCACGGTGCAACTTTTTCTTCAGAGGCATTGTCGGGAAACAGCCCTTCAACAATTGTGCAAATTGGTGATCCTATAACACAAAAAAAATTATCCAACGCCGTCGTAAAAGCAAGAGATCTTGGTCTTTATAATGCAATAACGGATAATGGAGCAGGCGGTCTATCATCGTCCATTGGTGAAATGGGAAAAGACGGATTTGAAGTTGATTTGAGCAAGGTTCTCCTTAAAAACGATGGTATGGCTCCGTGGGAAATATGGATATCAGAATCACAAGAGAGAATGACCTTAGCAGTGCCAGAAGAAAATCTTCCTGCGTTTAAGCAAATCATGAAAACACATGATGTGGAGGTCTGTGTAATTGGAGAATTCAACAAAAGTGGCAAAGCCGTTGTAAAATGTCCCCCAGGAGAAGTAATAATGGACATCGAAACTGAATTTCTGCATGACGGTAATCCCAAAGTGCATTTACAGACGAAACCGTGGTCTAAGGAGTCTGCTGTATCCTTTCCTGTCATCCCAGTGCTTGACACTGGGATCCAGCAGGTAAAGCCTGCAAACATTTTACGCCAAAACCCATACGATGGTAGAGCTGAGCGTGAAATGGATTCCAGTCTCAGCTACTTGCATGACACCTTTGAACTAAAAGAAATGCTAAGCAGACCAAACATACGCAGCAAAGAGTTTATAGTGGTGCAATATGACCATGAGGTTCAAGGATCGTCAATACTGAAACCACTGCAAGGCAAGGGAAGAGTGTGCAGCGAAGCTGTTGTCTCGAGGCCAGTCCTTTCTTCAAACAAAGGTGTTGTAAAATCGCAGGGATTTGGCTCAAGTTATGGAGAAATTGACACTTATCACATGGCAGCATGTGCGATTGACACTGCCATACGCAACTACGTAGCTGCAGGAGGAAATATAAATCATCTAGCGTTGCTCGATAATTTTTGCTGGTGTGATGCTTATAATCCAGAAAGATTGTGGCAACTAAAGAGAGCTGCAGAGGCTTGTTACGACTTTGCAACTGCATTTAAAACACCATTCATATCCGGAAAAGACAGTATGTTCAATGACTTCAAGGGATATGATGAAAATGGCGAGAAAGTGATGATATCTGCACCACCTTCACTACTCATTTCAGCAATTGGAATTATAGACAATATTGAAAATGCGGTATCGCTTGATGTGAAAATGCCAGGGGACTTGATATATGTGCTTGGTACAACCTACGATGAGCTTGGTAGATCTGAATATCAGTTATATAGTGGAATAGATAATAACAACGTGCCAAAAGTTAATGCAAAGAGCGCTAGGAAGTTGTATGAACGTTACAACCAGGCAATAAAAGATGGCATAATTGTCTCTGCAATTGCACCAAACTTAGGCGGCTTAATTATTGCTTTGGCAAAATCGCTAATTGCAGGAGACCTTGGTGCTGAAATTGATCTTTCACTAGTACCAATAGGAAAAACACAAAATACAGACATAATAAACAAGATAATAATGTTTTCTGAATCGCAAAGTAGAATATTAGTAACCATTGCCCCGCAAAATCAGCGGAAGTTTGAAGAATTGTTTAAAGGTATAGTTTTTTCATGTATTGGAAAAGTGACAGAGGAGAAAGCTCTCAATATAAAGGATATTATAAGAATAGATTTGAAAGACTTAGGTACTAGTTTAAATAACTTTTGATTACGCTAGACAAATTTTTCATTATGTGTAATGTCTGATTAAAATAAATGCATATTATTAAATTTGGGTAGGTGATTATGTCCATTTTATCAATACTCTTGCTTATCAGTCTTTCTTTACTTAACACTTCAAATAAATTAATGATATGTGCTGCCTTATTTGTGGGAGCTACTTTAGTTGTAAACTCAATGGTTGAGTTTTATGGTAGAAGCAAAGCTACTTACAGCTTAATAGTGTGTACAGTGATATGCTGTCTTTTTAAATTGCAAAATTTTGGTTTTATGATACTGGTTCTATATACTCCAATTTTAATCTCTCTTCTCTCAAGCATAGTTGTTTTTGAAGAATTAAAGTCGAAATTGAATTTTCATATGGCAAATTTCATCACTTTAATTATAGCATCGGTCATTGATAGTACGATTATTTGTGTTGGACTACTATACAAAATTTCTGCAGGTAAATGCTTATCAATATATATTAAAGATTTAATTTTCAAGTTTTCCTATGCATCGATATTGAGTATCTGCTTGTTTGTAGGAATGTATTTATTCTCCTTGGCAAGCAAGAAGTATTTTAAGGTTTCTGCATAACCCGTCTTCTGATATAGCCAAAATAGTTTAGATTTAACTATAACCGTCATTCCGCTATTTGTTAGCAGCTTGGCAGTATAATGTGAAAAGCTCTTATTCGGATAGCGGTTCTAAAATCAAAGTAATTGGAAACTGTTAACTTAAGTTATCCTTTAAGAGAGCTAGTACAATTTCTTACAGGTTTCATACATGATAAGAGTTTTATTTTTAGCTAAACCAATTGAAATAAGCTATAAAATCTGTTAAAGTCAGCTTTGTGCAAGCACCCTTAGCTCAGTTGGATTAGAGCATTTGACTACGGATCAAAAGGTCGGGCGTTCAAGTCGCTCAGGGTGCACCATATTTTATAGGAAATAGAGGTCATACTTGAAATTCATATATGTAATACCTATCTTTAAAGGTAAAATACTGAGCTATTATATATGAACAAAAAAGACTACTATGACCTGCTAGAAGTGAGCAGAAATGCTAGTACTGACGAGATAAAAAAAGCATATAAAAAACTAGCATTAAAATATCATCCTGACAGAAATCCTGGTAATAAGGAAGCAGAGGAAAAATTTAAAGAAGTAACAGCTGCATATGAAGTTCTATCTGACTCTGAAAAAAGAGCAGGTTATGATCGTTATGGTCACGATGGTGCTTCCGGTGGATTTGATTTCAGCCAAGCTGGAGGGGATTTTAGTGATATATTTAACGATTTTTTTGGTGGAGGATTCGGCGGCAGTACAAGTAGGTCAAGAACAAAAAGAAGTACAACAGGAATATCTGGAGCAGATCTGCGCTACGACCTTAAAATTACCTTGGAAGATGCATTTAAAGGAATACAAGCACCTATACATTATGTGACAAATATAAAATGTAATACATGCCAAGGCACAGGTAGCGAAGGAGCAATCAAACCAGTTCAGTGCAACACATGCCAGGGAAGCGGTAGAATTAGAACTCAACAGGGCTTTTTTACCATTGAAAGAACGTGTACTACATGCTATGGGGAAGGAGAAATAATACAAAATAAATGTAAGAAATGCGGTGGAAGTGGGCGTAAAAGAGATGAAGTAAATATCTCCGTTTCAATTCCAAAAGGCATAGAAGAAGGAGCTAAGGTAAGGGTCAGTGGTAAAGGAGAAGCTGGAGCAAGAGGTGGAAAAAGCGGAGATTTATACGTATGTGTGAAAATAGCTACTCATCAGATCTTCACTCGCAATAGAGCAGATTTACACTGTAAAGTGCCTATAAGAATGACACTAGCAGTACTTGGTGGTGAAATCGATATTCAATCAATTGATGGAGCTAAAATAAAAGTAAAGGTCCCTGAAGGCACTCAAACTGGTACCAAACTACGTTGTAGGGAAAAGGGTATGCCATATATGAACTCACATGCTCGTGGTGATTTATACGTACAGGTAATAGTTGAGACTTTAAATCCAAAGAATTTAACCCAAAAGCAGATTGAGCTATTAAAAGCGCTTGAGGAAGAGGAACATGAAAGTGTAGAGCAGAAATCTGAAGGATTCTTTGGAAAAGTAAAAAAAAAATGAGAAATTTGCTAAATGATATAAAGAGGTAGCTGTCTACACTTAATTCTTTTTACCAATTTGAAAGCCTTCTCTTTTAGTGAAAAGATTTTTTTAAGTTATGCAAAAGTGATAAATTCCTTTATTTAAGGTCGAAGTTTTGCTATCCTCGCATTTTAATAATTTAAAATTAATGAACATAAACAAAAATGAGTTTTTATTTCTTCCTCTTGGAGGAGTAGGAAGAATTGGGATGAACGTTAGCCTATATCATTATCAAGGCAAGTGGATTATGATCGACCTTGGTATCGGTTTTGCAGATGAAACTATGCCAGGTGTTGAGCTACTCATTGCTGATGTAGATTTTATTGCTCAAAGAAAAAAAGATTTGCTTGGAATAATAATTACACATGCACATGAAGATCACTGTGGTGCAGTGCCTCATCTGTGGGAAGATTTGCAATGTCCCATATATACAACAAAGTTTACAGTTAATTTTCTCAAGGAGAAACTAAAGGAGTTTCGATTGGAAGGTGTGGTACCTGTGAAAGAGGTAGACATAAATGGCAGCATAAATTTGGGTCCTTTTACCGTTGAGTTTATAAATGTAACTCACTCAATTCCTGAGGCAAATTCAATATTAATTAGCACTGAAGCAGGTAGTGCACTTCATACTGGGGACTGGAAATTTGATCCAAAACCTGTTGTTGGATTAATTTCTAATATAGAGCGTTTAAAAGAAATTGGCGATAAAGGTGATCTACTTGCAGCAATTTGTGATTCAACAAACATACTGAGCAAACACGACCCTGAATCAGAAAGTGAAATTTATGATAATATTTACAATATAATAAAGCGGTCTAAAAAATTGGTTGCTGTCTCGCTATTTGCCTCGAATGTGGCGCGAATTGAAACAATAAGCCAAGCTGCAAAAGCACTAAATAGAAAAGTGGTTTTACTTGGCAGATCTTTATGGAGAATAGTGAAAGTTGCTCAGGATAGTGGTTATTTAACTGATTCTCCTGAGTTTCTAGAAGCAAAGGAGGCAGTAAATTTTCCAAGGGAAAAGCTGGTGCTACTTTGCACAGGTTGTCAAGGTGAGCCACTGGCAGCTACCGCAAGACTTGCCTCTAAGAGTCATCAAGCATTTAAAATGCAGCAAGGTGATACCATGATCTTTTCATCAAAAGTCATTCCTGGCAATGAAACTCGTGCACATAACACGCTCAATGCCTTTATTGAGATGGGAGTGGAAGTTATTACTGAAAAAACAGAGAATGTTCATGCTTCCGGGCATCCAGTAAAAGCAGAGCTAAGGGAAATGTATTCTTTGATAAAACCTAAGATGTCTATTCCGGTTCATGGTGAGTATATTCATACGGATGCACATGTAAAGTTTGCTAAAGAGTGCGGTGTGAAAAAAGCAATAATGATTGCACCAGGTGATATTGTTAATTTGGAAAATGGGGAAAAAGTTAGCTCCATTGATGTCGACTACTTTGGTATTGATGGTATGTTACTCCGTCATCCAGAATGCAGCGTTATAAAAATGCGTGAGAGAATGAGAGATGCCGGAGCTATCGTAGTGACAGCAGTTGTAAACAAGAAAAATAAACTGCTTGCTAAGCCAAAAGTATTTGCACCTGGTGTTTTCGAAGCGCAAAAAGATGCAGCCATTATGCAAAAGATCATAAAGAAGGTTGAGTCAGCATTTGACTCACAGCCGATAAAAAAAATAAGAAATAAGATTGAAAGTTCAATATTTAGTATCTTAAAGGAATATTTACTAAAAAGACCTATAATTGAAGTCCAAATAGAACAGGTATAGAAATATACCTCTTTTTATTAACCATTATTTGAGTAAGAAGTTAACAATGTATTCTTTGATGTTATTTCAGCATGCAATACTGGAATCCGTAAAAAAAAATCAGTGTCAGATCACACAACTATACAAACATTGTGATTTGAATCTACCAGAAGGGTGCCATCTCAACGCCCAGGCAAACATTGTAGTTTTAGAGCAATCTCCACCAGTAGAGTGTCATCCCAGTGCTCTGACACTGGAATCCAGTTTTTCATGCAACCTTGTCAAAGACGTTTATTTTAGAATAAAACAGCTACTTTTATGCTTGCCACCTCAGTGCACTTACTTGCAGTCAAATTTCTGGATTCCAGTGTCAAGTACTGCAGAAATTGATTTACTCTACTGTCATGCAGTTTAACTTCAAAAGTAAGCTATTTGCTGAGATGAAAGGAGGTAATGCAAGAAATCTAATGAAGCTATTCGTTCAACTGGTGTTATTTATTTCGTTATTTATTCCTTATTCCACAAAAGCTGTTTTATATGTTGATATAAAAAAAAGCAATATTGGTAATATTGATCTTGTTGTATCTAAATGTACATGCAAGACAGAAGTGGAAAATGAGCTAAGTGAAAGCATCACAAAAGTAATTGAAACAAATCTATCTAATTGTGGCTTATTTAATGTGAAACGTGACGCGAAAGTTGAGTCTTGGAAAAGCGATACTGTAGTCACAATAAGTTTAAGTGAAGTATCAAACAGAAATTTAGAGCTATCTTTTCGTTTATCTGACAGCTTTACAAACAGAGAATTGCTTACTCAGTCGGTTGTTTTTCTAGCAAAAGACTGGAGGAAAATTAGTCATCTTGTTTCAGATCTGATACATGATAGATTGATTGGTGAGAAAGGGCATTTCAATACAAAAATTACATATATCGCTGAAGAAAAAGATAGCAATTACAAATCCGTCCGTAAAATTGCTGTGATGAATCAAGATGGAAGTAATATAAAGTACTTAACAAATGGTGAGAAATTTGTGTCAACACCAAGATTTTCACCAAATGGAAAGGGTATTGTTTATATATCATACACAAATGGTAAAAGTTATATAATATTAAAAAATTTAAAAGATAACACTGAATCAATAATCAGCGCATTTGAAGGAGTTATTTCTGCACCAAGATTTTCTCCTGATGGTAAATCTCTTTTTATTTCCCACTCATTGAGTGGTGAAACAAATATATTATCTCTAGACTTAAGCAGTAAACGAACAAAAAAAATTACTAAAGGTTCAGCTATAAGTACTTCTCCCTCTTTGTCTCCAGATCAAAAGTACATGGTTTTTAGTTCTGATATAAGTGGAAGTCAGCAACTATATATCATAGATTTCACTAAAAAAAGCAAAAAACCCAAGAGAATTAGTTTTGGAAATGGAAGATATGCTACACCTGTTTGGTCGCCAAAAGGAGATCTGATAGCTTTTACAAAAATTCAGTCAGGAAAATTTTACATAGGAGTTATGAAGCCAGATGGCAAAGAAGAGAGCTTGCTTTCAGAGGGACATAAAATTGAATCTCCGGCATGGCTACCAAATGGCAGAGAAATTATCTTTACTAACGCAGAATCACCAAGCAACTCTAAATTATATTTAGTAGATTTAGTAAAGAAAAATCAAAAAATGGTTTTTACTCCAACGAATGCTTCTTTACCAGATTGGTCTTATTTTTGAAAGTAGATCTATAAAATCGGTATAAATCTTGCTTTATCTTAATCGTTTATAACCTTCGGTACTACGAAATACCCATGCTCTGATTTTGTATTGGATAATATTTCTTCTTTAATGTTTTGAGAATTTATAATATCATCGCGTACATGAATATCCTTATCTATAGTTCCATAACGCATAGGAGAAACACCTTCAGTATTAACTTTCAACAAAGTATCATGTATCCAATCCAGCATTGTCAGTTCTTTTGAGTAGTATTGAATCTCATCATCGGATAACTTAATCCTCACAAGCTGTGCAGTTTTAAGCATTTCTTCCTTAGTAATTGTTATTTTTCTCTTATTTGCAAATTCTATTAACGAAGTGATAACATCTTCTGTTGATCTAGCTGGCACTTTTACCTCCTTGCATAAAGCAAATTAAAATATTTGCAATTGAAACAACCTCTATCTTATCATTTTTTTCAAATTTGTGAAATACGGTGTCCGTAATTACTAATTTATCCAGAGAAGAGGAAGAGATTTTCTCAACTGCATTTCCTGAAAGTATTCCATGTGTAATGCACGAAACTACAGACTTTGCTCCTCGATTTTTTAAAGCAAGAGCTGCATTACATAATGTTCCGCCAGAGTCAACTATATCATCAACAATGACGCAATTTTTGTTTGCAACTTCTCCGATTACATTCATTACCTCAGATGTACCTGCTTTTTCTCTATATTTATCTACTACAACAATATCATTATCCAACTTGTGTTTTTCCTCTAAAATCTTTGCAAAAGCACGAGCTCTGCCAATTGCTCCAACATCAGGCGCAACTATTGCCAAGTTTTCCTTGTATATAGAGTTAACAAATACTTCAAAACAGCTTAGATTAGTAACTGGTATATCAAAAAAACCTTCAATTTGACTTGAATGCAAATCAATAGCAGCAACGCTATTTGCACCAGCTGTTTGAATAAGATTTGCAGTTAATTTAGCACTTAAAGCAGATTGCATATTATTGTTTTTAATAACCCTATCCTGCCTACTGTATCCGTAATAAGGAATAATAGCTGTTATTCTCTTGGCTCCAGATCTCTTTGCTGCATCAATTGTAAGCAGAAGCTCCATAAGGTTATCATTTACAGGGGAAGAAAGAGATTGTACTATATATACTTCTTGATTACGTAGATCATTTGCTACTTCTACATTTACCTCACCATCGGCAAATCTTGACACCTGATTGGGGAATAGCTGAGCATTTAGCCCACTTGCTATTGAATCTCCTAATCGTTTACTAGCGCTACCTATTATTACCTTCATATATACCAATTAAGTTTTGAAAATTATACAGAAACCATGGAATGATTAAAACTTTATTCTTGCCGTCAAGTAGCTCATAGAAAAGAAAAAGTTATTCGAAACATTTCACTAGCTTTCTTATCATGATATGTATAACAATGTTACAAAAAATAATATCATAGAATTCAATAGGATAATTCCTAGAAAACCCCTACATACTAAAAAAAGCAAAATGCTGTTAAAATGAGCTTAAGAATAAATAGCAAACATCTAACATAACAATTCTATTTGTAAATCAGGTGAGACTTATCCTATAGAAAGCTTTCGAACTACGCAAGCGTATCTTTTGCCTTTAGTATTTCTTTAAACCTGCTGCAAAAGAGTGGGAATGGTTATAAAATAGGGAGGTATAGCAAGAGAATAGAGAGGGAAGATGAGCTTAAACTACCATAATCTAAAAGAACATCCGAGAAATTTTCGAGATGTAACAGGTTTGAAAATAGAAGAATTCGAAAAGATTGTAGAAAAAGTGCGCCCAGAGTGGGAAAAAGTTCAAGAACAGAAGAAATGCCATGGAAGAACGTCAAGATTGCCTGTATTGGAAGATAAAATACTCTGTATAATTCTATAGACCTGCTGCAAAAGAGGAGATATTTAAAGAGAGATGTAGCAAGAGGGAATGAGCTTAAATTATCAAATCAACGTTATTCTACTTTACCTCACTAGCATTTTCCTTACCTTGAGCCTTACTATTACTCACAAATATAAACGTTCGTTACATAGCTCTTAATATGTCTAAAGAGACGAAATTTCCCGAATTATTTATAATGAACCCTTACAATCACATTCTGGGGACGTACATCAGAAAACTTTTATATTATTAGTTTTGTAGTAAAATTATATGAGTACATCGTATCTATTAAATCAGAAGCTTTATGGATTACAGATTGAGAGCTTATTTGTTTGGGGTTATCTGGTTTATACTTAGCTTACTTAGTAGTGTAGCTAATGATACTATATCAAAATATCTAAGTTTACATCTTCAGAGTTTTGAAATAATTTTTTTCCGCTTTCTGTTTACCACTATTACCCTTGTACCTTTTATGTTTTACTATGGAATAGAAACTTTTAAAACAAGTCAAATATCTACTCAAATAACCAGGGGTGGGTTGTTGTTTTGTGGAATGACCTTATGGACTTACGGGTTGACTGTTTTCCCCATAGTAACTGCAACGATTATAAGTTTTTCTATACCATTATTTGTTATACTTCTTGCAATCCCTTTGCTAAACGAAAATATAATTTGGCAAAGATGGATAGTAACTGTTATTGGCTTTGTTGGTATTGCTATTACTACCAAAGCTCATAGTGAAGATTTTAATCCTAAAATTCTTATTTTTATTGTATCCGCATTAATCTTTGCTATATTAGACATACTTAATAAGAAACTTGTAATAAAAGAGTCAGTAATAAGTATGTTATTTTATTCAGCTCTAACGACAACTATTTTTTCTACTCCACCTTTGTTATTTTATTGGCATATGCCTTCCTTGTTGGAGTTAGTATTACTGCTGATTTTGGGAATAAGTTCAAACCTAATTCTGTTCTTCATGTTAAAAGCTTTTGCTCTTACTGATGCTACTGCACTTGCACCGTATAGATACATAGAGCTAATAATTTCTGCAATAGTAACATACGTTATATTTAATGAATTACCTGATAAAAGTGCTTTATATGGTACTTTGATATTAATACCATCAACCTTATTTATAGCTTATTCGGAAGGTAAGGCAATTAAGAAAAATAATGTAACAACAAAAGTTTATAATTGTTAATGGTATTTATTTTAGATGCTAAGCTATATTTTTAAGGTGATAATAAAATGCACATAACTATTATAGGAGTAGGGTATGTAGGATTAGTATCTGGTACAATGTTATCTGAGCAGGGCCATAAAGTTGATTGCATTGACATAAATACTGAGAAGATTGAACTTTTGAAATCAGGGAAAATTCCCTTATATGAACCTGGATTAGCAGATTATTTAGAGAATAATATAAAGTCACAAAGGATAAGATTTTTCGATTCTTATTTTCAAATAAATCCCAATACAGAAGTAGTATTTATAACTGTAGATACTCCATCAGACTCTCTAGGAAATGCAAATTTAAAGAATGTATATAATGCAGTAAGTGAAGTTTCTGAGAGAGTTAATCAAGATTGCTTAATAGTGATAAAGTCAACTGTTCCTCCTGGTACTGCAGAAAATATACATAATTATTTATCTAATAAGGGCTATAACTTTGATTTGGGAGTTAATCCAGAGTTTCTCAAGCAAGGCTCTGCAGTATCAGATTTTTTATACCCAGATAGGATAATAATAGGAGTAAAAACTAAGCTAGCTAGAGCAAAACTAGAAGTTATATATAGATCATTTATAGATAAGAATATTCCGTTAATAGTCACTGATACAGTTACTGCTGAAATGATTAAATATGCTTCTAATGCTTTTCTAGCAACAAAGGTTGCTTTTATCAATGAGATGGCAGGTTTATGTGAGCTATTAGGAGCAGACATTGACCTTTTAGCTAACAGTATGGGAATGGACAATAGAATAGGTAAGGAATTTCTCAAAGCTGGTCCAGGATTTGGAGGATCATGTTTTCCTAAAGATTTGTCAGCTTTAATAAGACTTGCTGAAGATCACAATGTCAAGCTACAAATTTTAAGTTCAGTTAAGGAATCTAACTATAATCATATAACAAACATTGCTAAAAAGGTAGAATATCTATTAAATGGAGTCAAAAATAAAAAAATAGCGATATGGGGGCTAACTTTTAAGTCTGGTACTGATGATGTAAGAAATAGCCCAGCTATAGATATTGCAAAATCGTTAGTGAATAACAAGGCTAAAATTACTGCATATGACCCAGTAGGGATGGATAATGCTAGGCAAATTCTAAAGGATATAGAGTACGCGAACAGCGCTATAGGAGCTGCAAGAGACGCGGAAGCCTTATTATTATTAACGGAGTGGAAAGAATTTAAAAATCAAGATTTTGCAAGTTTAAAGAGTATTATGGCTGCACCTAATGTTTTTGATTTCCGTAATTTATTAGATAGCGAGCTATTACTAAGATATGGTTACCATGTTTATTCCTTGGGTAAAAAATCTATCTACAAAGTTTAACTGTTGAGAAATTTTTTTTACACCGCTTTACTTAGTTTTTTTAGATCTTTGCTTGATAGTATGGAAAAGCAAACGAGTGCAACAACAGAGCAAATGGAAAAAAATGAAAACATAATACTGTTACCACAGTGCTTAACAAGTACTCCTAAGAGCACGCATGAAAATATTGAACTTGCAATATACCCAAATAATCCTGTTAAGCTTACAATTGCACATACATTATTTTGTGGAGCAATTTCTACAGCTATAACACCTGTCAGTACTTGCGTTCCAAATATAAAGAATCCTGATAAGATTGCACCAAGGTTCATAAGAATTATGTTTTGACCAAAATTCATTACAATAAAAGTGAGTGCTATACCCAACATGTAAAGTAATGCCAGCAAGCTTCTATTTTGAAAGAAGTACATATCACTAATTCTTCCTGTGATTAAAGTTCCAAGGATTCCACCTAAATCATATACGCCTGTTATTAGTGAGGATTGTACAAGAGAAATTTGTAATTTATCCCTTAAAATTATAGGAAACCAAAAGAAGATTCCCATTTTTATAATATAAGCACAAAAAGTAGCACAACATAGAAACCATATGGAACTTGTTACCTTGATACCTATTTGAGATTTATGCACCTTATAATAGGTAGTAAAGTTGGCAATTTCTTTGTAATATGCCTTTAATATTATATAAATTCCAAAAAGTAAGCATAAGAAACCAGAGTACAAAAATGCACTTTTTGCATCATATATTTTAATTATACTTGGTAATACAATTAAAGTAATACAAGAACCAAGTTGCTGAGATGCGCTCATAACTCCCCATGATGATGCAATTGAAGAGATGCTAGAGTTTGTAACCATAAACTTGGTAATAGCTGGCCAACCTAACCCTTGTGTCCAAGCTAATAATATTAATGTTAACAGTAATAAAGTTAGATTATTATATGATAAAGTTATACCAATGGTTAATAATCCAGTTGCAATATTGCATAGCCCAAACATAAATAATGGATTATTTTTGGAGTCCATGATTATTCCATTAACAAATTTTGATACTCCATAAAAAAAAGAAAAGCAGGCAAAAAAATAGCTTAATTTTACATGGTCAGTATCTATTAACAGTGGTAGAGCAATTGGTATACTTTGTCTTGATAAATAAAGCAGCATATATCCACAGAAGAATAGTAAATATTGAAAGAAGACAAAGTTCACACCTATTCCCAAATAGCTCTATGCAGATGCTAGAATAATACTATATTGGTATAATATTGTTTGACAAGAAGTTTGCAAACAATTAGTGCAGAAAATTACTTAGTATCTTTCTTATAGCAGATACAGTAGTATTAATATCTTCATAGCTTATATCTCTATGTGTTATAGCTCTGATTTTACCTTTGATGTTAGCCATTCTAATTCCATAATTTGTCATTAGTACGTTTATTAATTCTTGAGTAGATATACAATTAGTACGTAATGAAAAATACGCTATATTAGTTTTATACAGGTCGATATCAATTATAACTTGATCTATGGAGTCTAGGCCTTCTATAAGGTGCTGCATTTTTTTATGATCTTCTTCTAAAGAATTTACATTATTACGTAGAGCATATAAACATGCAGCTGA
The DNA here is from genome assembly GCF_051602725.1 of Wolbachia endosymbiont of Kerria lacca. NCBI lineage: Bacteria > Pseudomonadati > Pseudomonadota > Alphaproteobacteria > Rickettsiales > Anaplasmataceae > Wolbachia > Wolbachia endosymbiont of Kerria lacca. Next base: position 91,911 of record NZ_CP192272.1, on the reverse strand, counting down.
AATAATGCCAGCTTGGTGCATACCTCCGCCAATTTGAAACTTATAGTACCAAGCTTTTTCAATAAAATCTTCACTTCCAAGCAATATTGCGCCCATTGGAGCACCTAATCCTTTACTAAAATCAATGAATACCGAATCAAAATAACTTGCATACTCCTTTGGAGATATTTTAGTATAAGCACAAGCGTTGAACAGTCTTGCTCCATCTAAATGAGTGAATACGTCATTCTCTTTGCAGAGACTTGAGATCTCTTGAATATATTCTAAAGGCCACACAGCTCCACCACCAAAATTTGTCGTTTGTTCGATAGAAACAAGCCCAACTCTCGGAATATTTCTTAAACTAGGACGAGTAATAAACTCAACAATTTGTTCTCCAGTAAATATTCCTCTTGTACCTTTGATGGGCAAAGGAGTAGCATGTGCCTGGGCTGCGATCAAGCCAGATTGTACTATGAGTGGATGTGAAGTTTCATCAAGCAGCAAGTAATCACCAGGTCTTTGAATGTGTACTTTATAAGCAATTACATTGGACATCGTTCCTGAAATCAAAAAGATTCCTGCAGGTTTACCTAATATTTTACATGCGGTTGCCACTAATTCGTTCACAGTTGGATCTTCACATGCAGCTTCGTTTCCAACTTTTGCTTTAGCCATCGCTTCCCTCATTTTAGCTGAAGGGTCAGTGTTTGAATCGCTAAAGAAATCTATTTTTACTCTCATATTAAATTTAACACAACCTCCTTTATAATTTCAGCAGCTTTCATGATATCTGTTTCCTTTGTGCCAAGATGGGTAACTGCTCTTATATGAGATTCGAGCCAAGGAAAAAGCAATAAACCACAAGCTTGGCACTTACTCAAGAAAACCTCATTAGTTACATTTAGTGCTTTTATACTAAAGCTTACTATATTAGTTTCTGGATAAGGTAGTATCAGTTTTATGTGTGGAATTTCCTTAATCTTGTCTGCAAACAGTTTGGCGAGTTTATTGTCTTCTTTAAGCCTAGAAATATTATTCTGTAGTACATACTTTGCTGCATTAGCACAATACCCTATTTGATGATAACCACTACCTAGCCAAATCTGTAGCTTTTTAGCCCTTTCAATTATCTCTCTTTTACCCATAAGCATTGAACCAAAAGGAGCGCCAAGTCCTTTAGTAAAAGAAAAGCTCATTGTGTCCACATACTTAGCATAATCTGCTAAAGCAGTATTTGTTTCGACATGAGCATTAAATATTCTTGCACCATCTAAATGAAGATTTACATTGTGAGCTTTTAAGAAGTGATATAACTCTGCTTGTTTTTCAAAAGGATAAATTTTACCATTAAACCCGTTTATACTATTTTCTATAGAAACAAGACTCACCTGAGCAAAAATTTTATACCTTGGCTTAGAATTAATAGCATATTCTACTTCATCAACATCTAAGATTCCGCTATTATTTCTAATGCAATTAAATACGATATTATTTACTTTTGCATTGCCTGCGCTATCGAAAAAATTAACGTGATAATTATAGTGAGTTATTAGTTCATCACCAGGACTTGTTTGACTGGCAATGGCTAATCTATTTGCAAGCATACCGCTAGTTACAAATAATGCTTCTTCTACTTTGAATAATTGTTTGCAATATTCTGATAAGTCATTACAGCTTTTGTCTTCACCGTAAGCAAAATCTCCAACAGTTGCATTACTTATTGCATGTATAACGTTGGAGCTCTGCAGAGTTGTAGTGTCACTTCTCAGATCAATAATTTTTTCCATCTTCTTTTTTGCCATTCAAACAACCAATTTGAGCATTCCAAAGTTCTTTGTAAAGACCTTGCTTAGAAACTAGTTCAGCGTGTTTACCATCTTGGACAATTTTTCCTTTATTAAATACTAGAATTCGGTCCATGTGTAAAAGTGTAGAAATACGGTGTGCTATAGTAATCGTAGTTTTATTTTGCATCAGTTTAAATAAACTCATTTGAATTGTTTTTTCTGTTATAGAATCTAACTGACTAGTTGGTTCATCGAGAAATAGTATTGGAGCGTTTTTTAAAAATGCCCTGGCTATTATTATTCTTTGTCTTTCTCCTCCAGATAGCTTGATGCCTTTTTCTCCGACTGTAGTTCCATATTGATCTGGTAGAGTCATAATGAAATCGTGAATACCAGCCAGCTTTGCAGCTCTCATTATTTCTTCGATAGTAGATTGAAGTCTACCATATATGATGTTTGCTAAAATAGTATCATGAAATAACAATGGGTCTTGAGGTATTACAGATATTTGTTGCCTCAAAGAACTCTGTGTAACTTCTGATACTACTTGATTATCAATCTCTATATTACCTTTTTTAACATCAAATAACCTTAGGATTAAGTTTATAAAAGTAGATTTACCACCTCCAGAATAACCAACTAGACCTACCTTTTCACAAGGATTAATGGTAACTGAAAAATCTTGAAATAATGACTCCTGACCTTCATAAGAAAAAGAAACATTCTTAAACGTTATTCTTCCACTTAATAAATTTAATTCTTTAGCATTTTTCTTATCTTGAATTTCTGGTACGGTAGTCAAGATTGGCAATGCATCTGAAACTTTGCCGAAATGAGTAGAAAATTGGGTAAGATTCCTAGTTAGATGGTTAAGAAACTCTATAATCGATATATTAATTCCAAGTACAAGAGCAATATCTCCTATTGCAACCTTGTTCAATTGATAATCATGAATTAAAAAATACAAGTTTACTGCTTGAAGTATATCGAATGAATATCCATATATAAACCAAAGACAAAAGTATGCCCATTGTAATTTTCTCTCTGCAATAGTTCTTTTCTTGCATATTTGAAAAAATTTGTGTCTCTCATGTGCTTGCTGAGTAAATAACCTTACTGATATAACATTTAAAATACTGTCTGCTATACTAGCTATTACTTGTGAATTTTGTTTAGAATAATTATTAGCTAATTCAGTAAGTACACGAAAGCTGAAAATCGAAATTAAAATAAAAATGCTTACCCAAGTAAATGTAGCGATTGCAAACTTTATGTTTACTAGTGATAAAGTATAAATAGCTAAGATTAATGCTATACTATAACTGAAAAAACAATCTACAAGCAACCTTATTAACTCTATCACACTATCCATTAAGTTACTGACCTTATGTACTAAACTTCCAGATAAATTGTTCTGATAGTAGGAATGGTCTTGTTGAAATAGTCTACAAAAAGAGATATCAGCTATTTTTTGACGCATTAAGGTAAACATTCGAATGTCAACAAAATAGCCATAGAATCTAAAAGCAGTAGTGATAAGTAATGCCATACCAAGATAAGCGCTTACAGGTAATAAAAGATTCTCAATTACATTACCTTCCTGATATTTTACAGCTGTATCTAGAATATTTTTTACTAAATACTTTCTAAAAGACAAATCAATAGCTACCACCAGGGCAACTAAAGACATTATAAGTACATTAAGTTTGAATTTAGATACTATATTCAAGATGAACATCAATACACATTTGAAGCTATCAACTCTACTTCTGTTCATTTATAATGCTAGCTCCACTACGTTGACTTTTTTATTGAGAAATACAAGTAGTGAAAACCATAAATTTTTGTATATTTTTCCTGAAATGTCCCCAGCATCATGTAGTGCTGACGCTTGATTCAGAATAAGTAGCTTATATAAATCTCGCTCAGCTCCAGCAGTGTTGACCTCAGAAATATTTGTAGTTGTGTCTGTAATAAAGGCTAACCAACTCTTGATAAGTTCTTCCATATTTTTTGCTTTTATACTTTTCTGGTAGCCAAATAATGACAAGTATTCTCTTAATATAGATTCCGTCAATTTGCCACAATTTAGTATACCAAAAACTGAAGGCTGAGGTTTTGGCACACAGGGAAGATTTTGATCTTTTATAACCCACCTTGTCACATAAGCAAATCTATCTTTAGCATCTGTATTTTTATCACTACCATGCCACAACCGCGAATCAAAAACTATTGCATCCCCTGCTAAAATAGGCAGTGACTCAATTTTATAATTTTTTCGGTTATTCGAGTACTGATCAAAAAAATATGGGTACCAAAAATCAACTAAAGGCTGTATTTCCCATTTATGACTATTTTCTATAATTTGCAGTGCACCTGAAGTTTCACTTACATTATTCAAAGCTAACCAAACGGAAAAGTGGTAAGGATCATTAAAACTATAAGAGATATCTTGATGGAAGGGAACTGCATCTATTAAATCAGCAGTTTTACATATAACATTTGATTTTTTCTGCAGTATCTGACACTGAAGTGACTTTTCAAGGTAATTTTTAATAGTTTTATCTAATGCTTGAGAAACAATTCTAGTTACTTGAGATGACGTGCCCCATCTTCCGGTACAGTTTAAGTAGTCAGAAGTTGAAACACTTAGTTCTTGGGATAGCTTTGATATCTTATTTGTTATATTACTTAAAGACTGAGTTATTAGCTCTAAAGGAACAAGATTTTTGATAATAAAAAAACCATTTTTTTGTAGTATTTCCATATGATTAACACCTGACATCAATAACTGATAAGTAATCTGTTAAAGGTACAACAGCAAAAATTTTGAACCCTTTTACTTGTGTTAGTATTTTTTCCCAATTGCTTAATGTTCTTAGCTTACCTCCTGTTTCAACCATTACATTAATATCTACAGAACCTCCTACTGAAGAATGGTTATCTAAAATAGTTTCTATCAATAAAATGCGAGATATTCCTTTGACCAATTTTAAATAAGATAGTACTTTATCATCATCATAATGCTGTAGAAAACGGCAAAAGACACCTAATTCATAATTTGTAGTTGATAGTTCTTCCTGAGTTATAAGTTTGACTTTTAAATTTTCTACTAACTGTCTTGGTACTTTATGTTCGTTATATAGGCCTATAGAACCTTTATTGTGTATATCAGAATAAGCAAGAAATAAAGAGTGTACACCAAATAGCAATATATTCTTAGCACCATCTATATTAATCCTAGAATTAAACTCTTTAGTATCAAATCTAGAATATCCTAGCAATGCTTGGTAAAACGCTATTTTCTTATCTTCTGATGCTTCTCTTTCCTTAAAAGATTCAAATGAAGAGATTGACTTCTGTTTTAGTATATCGGCAATCTTTAACCAATTCTTTTCAGCGGCAACTCTTGCCCACATTGTTGCTGCTTTTGGCAAAAATGGTATTTCCTTAAAACACTTACCTTTTGATGATAGTTTCCATAAGTCCTCGTCCTTATCGTAATCAATAAACCCTATTTCCCACAACGCCCTTAACAGCCTTTCTAGATTTGGTACGATAATGTTTAACTTTTTAGATAAAAACGGCACAGTTGCAGGTAAAATATTTAACAAATCAAGTTCAATAGCAACGCTTGTTAGGTAAGTTTTCCAAAAGGCTGAAAGTTCTGCAGAAATCCTATGCACTTGAGATTCTTTACCTAAATCAAAAATACTAAACTTTACATTTCCGGTAATATCGATTTGTCCTAACACACCTTCAAAAGTTTCAACTTTTGCCATGCCATTATAGAATGCTTCTACCATTTTAAATCTCTGCTGGTAAACAGGATCACCATTAATATCTATATGAAACCAACCATGTTGATCTTCTGCAATAGAATACCCTTTATGAAAAACATTAAGTTTTTTATACCATTTATTATGTACTAACTTTCCATGATGATTAATATGTGTAGCTTTGCCATCCTTATAGACTACAGCGATACCATCCTTAAAATCTCCAACATAATCATATTCCTCCTGATAAATCCTGTTGCCATTTAAATTAATATGAAAACATTTATCATGTCTTCTAACTACACAAGCATCTTCCTGATAATTTCCAATCAATTGATACGACTGTTTGTATACTCTACATCCAGATGAATCAATATGGTAACACCCTGTATCATCTTCTACGGCCGCTCTATTAAAGTAGAATCCAAAAGTTTTTAGAAATCTATGATGATAAACTGCTTCTCCTCTCACATTGATATGATAAGCGCCTATCTGATCATAAACCGGTGCAAGACCGGGCTCATGAAATTTACCAACCTTTATAAACCTATTTTCATACAAAGGATTTCCTAGTAATTCATGAAAGCCCTCACATGGTGAAATTTTAATAGATTTAAAATTATCTTTGATTAATTGATCAAAGGTTTTCTCATGTTGCATGTTTTGCATAATTTATAATTTAAATAATTCTTTTGTAAGCTTAGGTACTCACTACTCTGCCATATTTCCTCGAGTTTAACCTCATTAACATTACCAAAATTTCCTAATGTCTTACGGAGTTCATCTGGAGCACAGCAAGGACTAAACTTTCCTTCATTGTTTATCCATGCTTCTTTACCTAAAAATGGGCATTGACCACCTGGAGCCAAATCCTTAATACCTTCTTGAGAAAGGATTGTGAAATTTTCTAATTTTATCTTTTTACCATTTGGCAATAGCATATTATCTCTAAGTTCGTATAACCTTCTCACCTCCGTGTTCCATCTACTAATTGCTAATTCATCTCTTCTCATAGATAGATCCTTAATTTCCTCAAAATGTGCCCAAAGATGATGTCCTTTGACTCTATCTATGCCATTCTTTATGGCCATCTTAACTATGTCATAGAGTTCATGTAAATTACTTTCCAAAAATGTTAATTGTAAAGTAACGGTACACCTTTCACCTGTATCGCTAAAGTATTTATCTCTAACTTCAAGGAAAGTTTTTAAATTTTCTGTCACTACTTCCCATTTTGAACCTTTCATGATTCTTTCATGAGTTTCTTTAGTTGCCCCATTCCAGGAAATCTTAACATCAGATAAAATTGGTACCAATAGTTCAGCCCATTTTCTAGCTCCTTTAATAGGAAAAGAACCATTGGTTGTGAGGTTAAGCTTAAGGCTGAACTCATGGCACAAATTGATTATTTCATCAAAGCTTTTATACATTAAAGGCTCACCCATAGTAGAAGGAATGATTTCCCTTAAAGGTGTGCCAGCTGCTTCCTTAATTACTTTTCTGATAGTTTCTATCGACAGTATCTTAGGTTTTATTCCTTTAGCTTTCTTTTCTTCTTTAACTTTGCTGTATGGTGAAAAACATTCGCACATTATACAAGCAAAATTACAGTAATCTGGATTAGTATCAAAAGTAATTCTCCAAGGACCAGGTTTCAAAGCTACTGATTTGCCTTTCTTTTCAATAGCATTACGGTAAATCTTGTTAAGTTTCTCAGTATGCTCACTTATAGAAGGTATATTTCCATTTTCAGTATAAGGATAGCCTTTTTGGGTAAGTTTATTGTATAACTCCTGATTTGTAGATAGGACTTGCATTTTTTCTGACAAACTACTTGCATCTCTGTGCTTAAATAATAGTCCATCTCTTACATATTCTGCCATGCCACCATAATCGGCTGTTATAACTGGTATTCTAAGTTGCTGTGCTTCATGTATTACTAACGGTGAATTTTCACCCCAAATTGAAGGAACGACTATTGCGTCAACTTTATTAAATACGTCAGTAACTATATTCTTATTATCATAACTTCCCATCCACTCTATTCTTTCTTTAACAACAGGTGAAAACTGATCGGCAATCGCTTTTAAAGCTTTAGTTTCTTCTCTTGCTGCTCCCCAAATTCTAAGTTTTGCTTTAGATGATAAGTGAGAAAAAGCTTTCAATAATAGATCAACACCTTTTTCGGGAGTATGAGTACCAATATAACCGAAAATAAACTCTTTTTCTTGTGCTCTATTTCTATTCTTAAGACGATTGAGATCAAAACCATAATCAAGATAAGAAATTTTGTTTATCGGAACATTAAAATCCTGAGTAAATTTGTCCATCAAGAATTTCGATGGGGAAATAAAGTAATCTATATAGTCTATTATTTTCCTTGTGTGCTTCATTCTAGTTGCAACCCATTGTTCCCAATAATTTATGTCTAAATTGAGGAATTTTTCATCTCCTGTAAAATATCCTTTGTAACATTGGGTTGCACATTTTTGATCCTTTTGTCCATCACAAAGCCGTAACAAATCTTCAGAATTGCGTTGAATAAACCTTCCTCTTGGACACATTAACCAAAAGTCATGTAGCGTAAAAATTGTAGGTATATTTTCTTTAAAAGCAATTTCTGGTAAAGTAATTGATAGATGATTAAGATGACCAAAATGTATAAGATCTGGCTGAAAGTTATCTATTACTCTTTTAAATTGTATATCTACTTCTTCATTGATAAATTTGTAACGATATTTAGCTATGGGTATATTAATTAAATGCAGTAAGATTCGAGAATCACTACGATCTAGTACTGTAGTGTAATAAAAATCAGGTAAAAAGCTATTTTCATACCTAGTAAATACTTGTACCTCATTGTTATTTGCTAGTTCATGAGCAAGAGTTTGGCTATAAACCTCTGAACCAGCACTATAATAAGGAGGGTAACCATGAATAACTTTTAATATTTTCATATATTACCATATCTATATTGTTAGGATATTCTTGTGTATTGTTTTGTAGACTTTTTATAAATTTACTTAATCCTACTTCTAATGAATGTTTTGGAGACCAACCAAGTAGCTCTTTAGCTCTAGTAAAATCACCATGGAACTTAGTTACATCAAAATTTCTTGGAGGATAAAAATAAATTCTAGAATCACTTTTCGTGACTTTTAATATTGTTTTTGCTAAGTTTTCTAAAGTACATGGGCTATTAGTAGTAAGATGAATAGCAGGAAGAGAAGATTTTTCGCTTTGTAAATATTTAACAGTTAAGCATATACCCTCTATAACATCATCCAAATAGGTAAAATCAAAAACACATTCTTTACCTTCTATTTTAATTGGATCACCTCTTAATGCATTAATAAAGAGTGCAGGAATTACTCTACTGTTATGATCTAGTAAACCACCGTATACATTTGAAAAGCGTAATATTGCTACATTAAAATCTTTTGAACTTGTTATTTGTTCCTCAATAAATGCTTTACCTTTTGCATAATTATTTATTGGATCGATACTAGCAGATTCTGTAACTGGCAGTTCCTTCTGCTCTCCATAGACTTCCCTACTACTTGCATATATAAACCATGGTTTATTTGAAAGTGACTTACATAACCCTAAAAACTGCATTGTACCATCAACATTAATTTTTCTACACAGTTCAGGATAAAGTTCACCATGTATAACTCGAGAAATTGCAGCCAGATGAATAATTCCTGTACACTTAGCAAGTAGTGGTACTATATCTTCTGAAAAAAAACTGAGTGGATTGTTGTGAAACCTAATATCACAGCTTATTACTTCATGGCCCTGGTTTTCTAACTTTTTCACCAAGGTTGACCCTATCAAACCTGCAGCACCTGTTATTAATATCCCCATGTATACCCTCTCACTACAACTAGGAAAATTTGTCGTACCAATTATCTTACAAGTAAGAATCAAAAGGTATTATAAAACCAGTATAAAACAAATGTCAACTTAAATTAATGAATAAGAAAATGTAGTTATGAAAGAAAAGTTGGCCGCCTTTTTTTTTGAAAATAGTGTTCGGCTTTAATCAAATCCTCTTTATTATTTACTCCCATTGCTTCTCTTTCATCAGAAACTACATAACCTACACTCAAGTTATTGTTTGCTGCAATGGGTACTATATCATTAAGACAATATTCATTGGTCGAATTATTAAATTTTATTTCTTTTACTAAGGTAAAAAGATCTTTAGCATATGAAGCTATTATTCCAGAGTTTGCAAGAAGCATTTTATCTCCATTTTTTAGGATTTTTTGAACATTTCCGTAATTATCAATTACTAATCTTCCATATTGTTCATCTTGACTATTGAATCCAAGAAGAACTAAATTATTATACTTTAAACAATCAGTCATTTTCATAACTGTATCACTAGATATAAAAGGAGTGTCTCCATACTGTATTAAAACTATGTCTTGATCAGATAACTCCTCCAGATTTTCTAGAGCAATTTTAACTGCAGTGCCAGTACCTGTAATATCTTCTTGAATTATTAGTTTTATATTGTATTGATCGATTATACTTTTTAGAGTATCAAAGTTTTCTAAATCTTTTAGAAGGGAGTTGTTAACAACAATTGATAAGCTTTTTAGACTCAGCGGTTTTGCATTGTGAATTATATGCTCTAAAAGAGTAAGATTTCCCACTTGGTGCAACGCTTTTGAATATTCAGAATTCATTCTACTGCTCTTTCCTGCTGCTAATATTATCAAAATGTTACTCATACATGACTTAGGGATTGATTAGATAGTAAGTTAATTTATAATTAATAAGATGTAAAGCCCACTATAATTTTCTAAATGATCTAGATCTTGGCACCCTCATTAGAGTTTCATTTAAGAGAACTATAACTTTAAACTCTTTACTCGATTTTCTACGCTGACATCTTGTAAACTCTGATCTGGACTTTTTAATATTTCTAATAATCTACTTGCAAGGTTTGAGTGTTTATTGATTACTGCAACCTGGACTAATGACTTGTCTTGATCATTACGAGCATTTGTCACAGCTACGCGCTCATCGGATTTTATTGCTCTCAGCTTACTGATAATTTCAACATTACCATTTTTTGCATTCTCAAATAGCTCTTCTACTAATTTCAATAGGTTAGTAATATTCTGGTCTCGAGAAAGATCAAGTGGTGTTTTACCTTCTTTATTCTTGATGTTATAAATTGCACCGTGTTTCAACAAAGATTTTACAGCTTCGAAAAAGCTATTTTCAGTAGCAACATGCAACGATGTAGTGCCTTTAACTATTGTTTTAGCATTAATAAAATCACTCAATTTATTGTGGCTTACACGTTGTAACAAAGCTTCAATAATTTCTTTATGACCTTTGGAAGCAGCAGTGTGTAATGGTGTATTACCCTTGTTAGTAACTTGAGTAGCATCAGCTCCATTTGCTAGCAAGATATTTACAACTTTTATGTGCCCATTATTAACAGCATAATGTAATGGCGTTCTTCCATCCACGTTCTTCGAATCAATGATTGCTCCATCTCTAATGGAACTCTCAATTCCTAAATAATTATTATCTTCTATAGCCTTAAATAACTTCTCAACCAATTTTAGTAATTTTATTACTTCTGGGTTTCCTCTTCTTTCCGCAAAGTGTAATGGTAAAACATATCTACCTCCTTCAGCTCTAGCATTAAAGTATGCTCCGCTCATAAGTAGAGACCTAACTATATCTAAATTACCAATTTGTGCCCCTAAGTGTAAAGGCGTAGCATTTTTATCCATTTTTGCATTAACATCCGCTCCATTTATAATAAGAGTTTTAACTACCTTAGGATGACCATATTGAGCTGCAAGATGTAGGGCTGTGCCTTTATTTTGATTTTCTTTTACATTTACATCAGCACCATGTTTCAATAGAACGGTTGCTATCTGATCATAACCTTTTTTCTGCTGCAAAATGTAAAGGAGTCCAATTTGTGTGATCTAGAGCATTAATATCTGCTTCCTTTTCTAAGAGCAATTCAACCACCTCTAAATGATCATGGTCTACTGCAAAGTGTAGAGGTGTAGTACTTTTAACTGTTTTAGCATTAATGTCTGCTCCTTTCTCAAGCAAAGATTTAGCAACTTCTAAATTACCATCATATGCTGCACAATGTAGAGGAGTCCAACTTCTGTTATCTAGAGCATTAATATCTGCTCCATTTTCAATCAAGAAATTCATTATTTCCAAGTGATTATGTTCTGCTGCTAAATGTAGAGCTCTTCTACCATCATCCATCTTTGCATTTATATTTGCTCCTTTTGCAATTAAGCTCTCTACTATTTTTAAAGAAAAACCATTATATGCTGCATTATGTAAAGGAGTCCAATTCTGATCATCCACGGTGTTAATGTTTGCTCCATTTTTAATTAAAAAATCACTCACCTCGAAATGACTTTGCTGCATTGCTAGATGTAAAGGTGTAAAACCTTCGTTTTTTTTAGCATTAACATTGGCTTTTTTCTCTATTAGTAACTTCACTACTTCTAAGTGACCATTCTGAGATCCTATATGTAAAGCTGTGGAATTATCGTGGTCCTTAGCATTAACATTAGATTTTGCTTTTAGTAAAATGTCTACTAACTCTAAAAAGCCATTTTGAGACGCTAAATGTAGAGGTGTAATCTTATCATCTGTTTTTGCATTAACGTTTGCTCCCGCTTCAAGCAGAACTTTAACTATATCTAACCTACCAGTTTGTGTTCCCAGATGTAAGGGTGTAATGTTTGCATCAACTTTACGATTACCTATGCCTGAAGATCCAGCGTTAATGTCAGACCCTTGTGAAATAAGAGCTTTAACTACTTCGAGGTTACCATTTTGTACTGCAGAATGCAAAGGTCTTGCTCGATCATTATTTACAGCATTAACATCTAATCCATTTTCAATAAAAACATTTACTATATCTAGATGACCATTCTCTGCTGCTAGGTGTAAAGGTGTATTAAGTTTATCTGTTTTAGTACTAAGAACCTGTTCATAATCTTTTGAGGGTAAAAGCAAATTTGCAGGCTAATATTGAGTTTTTGCTTATCACAATCTTCTACATTTTTCCAACCAAGCAAAAGAGCTTTCAGAAAGCCATCTTTTCAGCAGTGCAGTAAAAAAATGTAACTCACCTTATGAATGTAATCCATTATGAGAGATAAATAAGCTAGAGTTTTAACCTCATGCTGCATAATTGTAACCTGAAAGCTGAGCATAAACTTTTGCAAGTAACTGAGCATCAATTAGCGCCCCGTGTGATGTTCTATCATTCAGCGATATATCAAAACGCTTGCATAACTCATTTAAAGATGCAGGTGACTTTGGAAACTTTTTTCTCGCAAGTGGTAATGTATCTAACACTCTGTTTGAAGAGATTAATTTGGCATTCAGTTTACCAAGTTCCATATTAAGGAATTCTACATCGAACTTAGCATTGTGAATTACCAAAATATCATTAGATATGAATTTAAGGAATTCAGGTGCAATCTCTGAAAATAATGGTTTATCTTTTAAGAATTCTTCACTGATGCCGTGAACCTTAAATGCCCCTTTGTCTATATGCCGTTCTGGATTGATGTACCAGTGGGATACTTTGCCTGTTGGAATACGGTTCCACACATCCTATTTCAATAATACGGTGACCGAACTTAACACTAAGACCAGTAGTTTCAGTATCAAGCACTATTTCACGTTGCTTAGAAAGTGCTACAGTTAGAGTAGTTTTTACCGCTTTTTTTCTTCTGGCTAACAATTTTTGTGTAGCACCTTCAGATTTTACTTCGCCCTCTACTCCAGAGCATATAGGTACTTTGGTGTTTTGTCTTGTCACGTTTCTAAGGATAACTACTTCATCATCTAAAAATTTTTTACCATTGCCCTCTACATAAAGTGAAGTAAGATTTTTGAGTGCTATATCTCCTCCATAGTGATGGCGCCATACTCCAACAATGTTATTGTTTTCTACATTTAATGAAGTAAGTTTTGTGAAGCGTTTGCTGCCAATTAAAAATGCAAAACCTCTGTCTCCAATATTATTATTACTTATTTCAAGCGAAGTGAGATGTATTAAACAAGACTTGATCTGACACTTTAAAAAAGTAAGTTATAAAATAATAAAAGAAAGGAGTGTTAGATATGAGTACGATACAAACAAAAATACTAAAACCAAAGTTAGGGTTATTAGAACTAGCAAAGCAATTAGGTAACGTATCACAAGCGTGTAAGGTGATGGGTTATTCGCGTGATACATTTTATCGATTTAAGGAGTTATATGAAAGTGGGGGAGAAGGAGCATTACATGAAATAAGTAAGAAAAAACCCCTATTAGCAAACAGAGTTTCCGAAGATATAGAAAGGGCAATAATTGGCATAGCTACAGAATTTCCAGCATATGGACAACAAAGAGCTGCAAATGAGCTGAGAAAAAGGGGTGTAATAATTTCCGAAGGTGGCGTAAGATCTGTATGGCTAAGAAATGACATTGAAACGTTCAAAAAAAGACTTAAAGCCCTTGAAGCAAAGGTTGCACAAGACGGCATAATTTTAACTGAAGAGCAACTTGCAGCATTGGAAAAAGTTAAAGAGCAAAGAGAAGCTCACGGTGAAATTGAAACAGAACATTCAGGTTATTTAGGGTCTCAAGATACTTATTACGTAGGCAATATCAAGGGCGTTGGGCGCATTTACCAGCAGACTTTTATTGATACATATTCGAGAGTGGCTTTTGCTAAGCTTTATACAGATAAAACTGCTATTACCGCTGCCGACTTGCTGAATGATAGAGTAATACCATTTTTTGATGTACAAAACGTGCCATTATTGCGCATTTTGACTGATAGAGGTACAGAATATTGTGGTAAACCAGAAAATCACGCTTATCAGCTTTATTTGGGAATTGAAAATATTGATCATTCAAGAACTAAAGCCAATTCACCACAAACTAATGGCATATGCGAAAGGTTTCATAAAACTATGCAAGATGAGTGTTACAATATTATCTTTAGAAAGAAAATCTACAGTTCTTTAGAAGATTTGCAGATAGATGTTGATCATTGGTTACGCTCTTACAATGAGACCAGGCCTCACTCAGGTAAATATTGCTATGGTAAAACGCCTATGCAGACTTTTCTTGATAGCAAACACATTGCTTTTCAGAAAAATATTAGTAACGTTAAACAAGAGACTGATATTAGTTTTCAATTCTTCTGTCAGTTAATTCGTTGCTGTCAGATTAAGTTGTGTCTAGTACAATTAAGTAATTTTATGCGCAGCGTAATGACAAAAAGTGTTATTCACAAACACATTTTACTACATAATCAGCGCTAATATTAAAATGCTTATAAAGAGCTTCATAAGGTGCTGATTCTCCAAAATTTTTCATGCCAATAAATATACCGTTTGAGCCTACATATTTACGCCAACCCATTTCACTTCCAGCCTCAATTGCAACTTTAATGCTGTCATTATTTAATATTGCCCCTTTATATTCATCACTTTGCTCGTCAAAAAGCCTCCAACACGGCATAGAAATGACCCTTGTACCTATACCTTTTTCCTGTAATTTTTCTCTTGCCTCAACTGCAATTTCAACTTCAGATCCGGTAGCAAATATCGTCACTTCTAGCTTCCCTGAATATTCGCATAGTATATATGCACCAAATTTTGATAGGTTGGCCAATTGGTCAGTATAAGAGTGCATGTAATTAATATTTTGCCTTGAAAGTGCAAATAACGATGGAGATTCTTTTTTTTCCAATGCAATGCTAATGCACTCCAAAGTTTCAATTGCATCTGCTGGCCTAAAAACATACAGATTTGGTATAGCTCTCAGAGAAGCTAAATGCTCTATTGGCTGGTGAGTTGGACCATCCTCCCCTACTCCAATTGAGTCATGAGTCATTACATATATAACCTGCTGTTTCATCAAAGCTGAAAGACGTATAGCAGGGCGGCAGTAATCGGAAAATACTAAAAAAGTTCCACCATAAGGAATAATTCCACCATGAAGAGCCATACCATTCATACAAGCTGCCATAGCGTGCTCTCTCACTCCATAGTGGACATAAGAGCCACCATAATCATTACTATCTATTGCCTGCATGTGCTTATATTTAGTACAATTTGAACCGGTAAGATCAGCAGAGCCACCAATTAGTTCTGGCATAGACTTAGTCAATATTTCCATTACTTTGCCGAAAGAAGATCGAGTAGCTTCGTTTGGCATGAGCTCACATATTTGTTTCTTCAGGTTAGCCAAATCACTCTCGATGTTATTCGGCAAACGTTTCTCAAGTCTTCTTTGTAGTTCTTCATTGATCAAGGATGTATAGTTTTGTTTTGCCCTCTTAACTGTTTCCATCCAAGCGTTTTTCACATCTTCTGGTACATAAAATGGTTCATAGTTCCAATTCAATTTTTCTCTCATCTGTTTTACATCTTCCTCTGTAAAGGCACCACTATGAGCAGAAGATGTGCCAGCACGGCTCGAAAATTTTCCGATAATAGTTTTGCAACAGATTAGTGTAGGTTTATCAGACTTTTGTGCCTGCTCTATTGCAAGGGATATAGCATCAAAGTCATGCCCATCGATTTTGTCAACATTCCATCCATACGCTGAAAAACGCTTTTCTACATCATCAGAACAAGAGAGGCTAGTAGAGCCGTCTATAGAGATGTCATTGTCGTCAAAAAGTGCTATCAGCTTATTTAATTTAAGATGCCCAGCAAGGGACGCTGCTTCATGGCTTATACCTTCCATAAGACAGCCATCTCCTAGCATTACATAAGTGTAGTGACTGATTTCAAACTGCTTTTCAAGAATCGATTCAGCAAGTGCCATGCCAACAGCAGTGGCAAATCCTTGACCAAGCGGGCCTGTTGTTGCTTCTATACCAGAAGTTAAGCCAAATTCTGGGTGACCTGGAGTTTTTGATGTAAGTTGCCTGAAGTTTTTTAGTTCATCTATACTAATGTAGCCTGTCAGATATAATATAGAGTATTGCAACATTGAACCGTGACCATTTGATAAGACGAAACGATCTCTACTGATCCATTGAGAATCATCAGGGTTATGGTTTAGGTATTTAGCAAATAATACAGTGGCAACATCTGCCATGCCAAGTGGCATACCTGGATGTCCAGAATTTGCTTTTTGTACTGCATCAATTGATAAAAAGCGGACAGCATTTGCCATGGATTTTAGTAGTAGATGATTCATGTATTAATAGGAAAACTTAAAAGTGAAGTATACTATATCATAGTGGCAAAAACAAGTTGACACTTAATGTTAAAATCATTAATAATTTATAGTTAGATTGTGAGAATTTTTGTATGACAACTGTTATCAATAGAAAGTATAGAATCAGTCGCAGGCTTGGTGTAAACTTATGGGGTAGAGCAAAAGATTCGGTCAATAAAAGAAAATACCCTCCAGGTCAGCATGGTATTCTTGGATTTAAGAAGTTATCTGATTTTGGTAAGCAGTTTGCTGCACATAAAAAATTTAAGTTCTACTATGCAATTTCAAGTAAGCAGCTTAGACGTACATTTTTAGATGCCTACAAAAGAAAGGGTTATACGGCTGATAATTTTATTGGTGCCTTAGAATCAAGGTTAAGCTCTGTTTTATATCACTCTGGTTTTGTGCCAACAATTTACTCGGCAAAACAGCTTATATCTCATAAACATGTTACAGTTAATGATAAGGTGGTTAACATATCAAGTTATAGAGTGAAGCCTGGTGATATAGTAAAAATAAGGGAAAGAGCAGCAAAAATTCCTATATTAATAGAGGCTGAACAAAAACAAGAACGTAAGGCTCCAGATTATTTAGAGGCAGATAGCAAAGCACTTTCAGTGAAGTATTTGAGAGCGCCTCAATATTCCGAAGTCCCCTATTCAGCAGACATGGAAGTCAATTTAGTAGTAGAATTTTACTCTAGATAAACAACATAAGGCCCGTGTGGCGGAATCGGTAGACGCAGCGGACTTAAAATCCGTGGGTTTTGCGACCTTGGGAGTTCAAGTCTCCCCATGGGCACCAGTTTAATTTATCAAAAAAGTATGAAATGGCTTGATATAGAAGATATTGCAGAAGCTCTAGAAGAGAAGTTTCCCAATAAGGATATAATTAGTATTAGATTCACTGAACTTAAGAAAAAGATCTTGGGTTTGAAGGAGTTTGATGATGATGAAAAGTATTGTAATGAAAAAATATTAGAGGCCATTCAAGCAGCTTGGATTGCAGAAAGATCTTAAAAAACAGATAGCTATAAGAAAATTACTGCATACAGTAAAAAGATAATCTTCTTGGAAATACTATACTTTACTCGAATTTTAATTAGCTTCATAATAATTTAATAAATTACAATTAAAAATGATTACAAGTTAGGCAAAAATATACAAATACTGCTTTTTATGTGTTATGTTAAGCCTACCGGATAATAAAATTTGATTTGTGAGGTTGTTATGTTTAAAATATACCAATATTGTATATCTTCTAGGTTACTAAACATTTGTTTAATGTTGTCTACAATTGTGTTATTAACCGGTTGTTTTGCAACAATTCTTTCGGGTTCTACACAAGAGATTAAAATGAAAGTAGTAGATGATAACGATAACTTAGTAGAAAAAGTCAAATGTGTCATACGTGACCCATCTGGAACGAATCATTCTCTCACATCTAACCCTGGAACAGTGGTTATTCATCGAGGTTCGGGATCATTGTTTGTTGATTGTAAAAAAGAAGATTATAAACAATTAAATGTGATGGTAGGTGAAAGTTTTAATAGCGTTACCTTATTGAATCTACTATGGTTACCTGGTTTTGCTGTCGATGCAATTACTGGAGCTTATAAACAATATCCATCACACTATGTTGTGAATATGACAAAATCTGATTAATAGAAAACTATGCTTAAATATATCGGGCCAAAGAAATTAAAATCTATAATAGAAAACTATGCATTAAAATGCATGAAAAATAAGATCAGCAAAAATGAAATACGTCTTATTTTAAACTGGAAAAGTATAGTTGGAGAGGAATTAGCAGAATGTACAAAACCACAAAAGATCTCATACGCACAAAACGTAAATTCTGGTGTTCTGCATCTGTTAGTAACAAATGGCAGTAAAGCATTAGAAATGCAGCATATGGTTTCTCTTGTAATAGAAAAAATTACAGTGTTTTTTGGCTATAAAGCAGTATACGGTATAAAAATCAAGCAAGGGAGTTGACTATTTAACTATATAAGGTTAACCTAGTTACATAGGATAAATTGGTATATTGAAGTGAGTAGAATTTGTGAATTAACAAATAGAAAAAAGTCTTTTGGTAATAAGGTATCGCACTCAAATCGTAAAACAAAGCGTACCTTTCTCTTAAATTTACATAAAGTTACATTAACGAGTAATATATTAGAAAAAAAGTTTAGCTTTCGTATAGCGACAAGAACTTTAAGAACTATAGATTACAAAGGTGATCTTGATGCTTTCTTGCTCAACACAAAAACAATTAAACTAAGTAAAGAAGCGCAAAAGATAAAAAGAAGATTAAAGAAAGTTTTAGCAAAACAAGAGGTAGAGCTAGCTGTTTCAGATGCATAGTAAGCCTACATGGCTCAGAGCAAAAGCTCCAGCTGGTAAAGTATTCAATGAAACCTTAAACACTGTTAAGCTACATAACTTACATACAGTATGCGAAGAAGCTGCGTGTCCAAATATTGGTGAATGTTGGAATAAACGTCATGCTACTGTGATGATTCTCGGTTCTGTTTGTACTCGTGCTTGTGCGTTTTGCAACGTTGCAACTGGCATTCCTGATAAGCTCGATCCTCATGAACCAGAAAATTTAGCAAAAGCAATAAAAAAGTTAAATTTAAAGCACGTTGTCATTACCTCTGTTGACCGTGACGATTTATCAGATGGTGGTGCAAATCAGTTTATAAGGTGTATAGAAGAAATTAGAAAGATAACTTCGGAAACAACAATAGAGATTCTCACTCCTGATTTTTTAAATAAGAAAGGAGCATTTGAAGCAATAGCTATTGCATCACCTGATGTTTATAACCACAACATCGAAACAGTACCAAGGCTGTATGCAAAAATAAGACCAAGAGCTCGTTATTTTCATTCACTATATTTGCTAAAGATGGTGAAACAGATTAATCCTAAACTTTTCACGAAGTCAGGGCTTATGGTTGGTCTTGGAGAAACAAAAGAAGAAATCTTTCAGGTTATGGATGATTTACGTAGCGCCGAAGTTGATTTCATTACAATTGGTCAATATCTGCAACCAACTCCAAAGCATGCAAAAATTGATAGATATGTTACTCCAGAAGAGTTTGAGCATTATAAATATATTGCTTATTCTAAAGGCTTCTTGGTAGTTGCATCAAGCCCATTAACGCGGTCATCGTACCACGCTGAAGAAGATTTTAACAGACTTGCTGCTGCTAAAACTTCAACCTAATTTAACCTATCTGTTCAAAGAAATGTGCACTCCCTTTCTTTTCATTCAAGTAGCCTCTTATCCTTCCAGTAGCCCATCGGTGTTATTTCAGTAACACCTGTTATTCGAGTAGCCTAACACTGAAACCAAGAGGACTGACCAGGCAATCAGAACTGGTCACGCGCTGGAATGACACCGTCATAAATTGCTAGGCCTTCATAATGTCATCCCAGTTTCCTCTTTACTCTTGTCATCCCAGTACTTGATACTGGGATGGCTTTGTTGCACAGCTCTTCGGATAGTGGGTAATGTATAATAAATTCATGAAGCTATATCAAACTTAGCCATGCCTATTTCAGTAAATTTGTTAAGCAAATAACACTTGAGTAGCAGTTCCTTCTCACGATTAATCTCAGATTTATTCCTAAAACTAAATCCAAATATTTGCTTCAGTCGCGAGAAAAAACTTTCTATATAAGATCTCTTCCAATAATTTATCTCTTTTTTCCACCTCTTCATACCATCTTCATCATATGACTTTATGAGCTTGATTGTAGAATTTCTCTCATTCATATAATCCAACTTTGGATGCTCTACTGCATTATTTTGCGGAGGAATCCTTGTCTTTATGTCAAGCTCATCGCACAGTTTGTATAACTTCTTTCGATTATATGCCCTATCTGCATATATCGTGCTTATGTTATACTTGGTATCCACTCTTTCAATAAGATCACAGGCTCCATAGTGGTCGGAATAAACTCCACTACTGTATTTTGCAGCTATAACTTTTTTACTACCTATCTCTAGCATTACATGTAGCTTTCTTGTTTGCTCATAGCGGCGATACTTTCTATCTGTACCATTTGCCTTACTATGGCCTGGAATATTATTGTAGATGCTGATACCTGTACTATCTATAGCAATTTCAATATCTTCCATATCGTTCTTATCAACTCTGCAGTCGTTGATTTTGATATTAAGCTTTTTAAACCTTCTTGAAGCCTGCGAATAGCTGATAATTTGCAAAATTTTCCCTATTTGCTCAAGATATTTCTCTATAAATCCCACTGTTTGCCTAAGACCAATCCTGAATAGATAGGTTATTATGTGAATTAGAATCACTACTTTGTCGCTGTAGACATTGTTGCCACCTGCTACTTTTGGACTATTTTCGTACCAATTTTCAATGGCATCGTTGATATAATGAAAAACATTTCCCCTTTCTTGAAGAAATTTGTTATATTCATTGCAGTTACTGACTTTCATTCTTATTGGCATATTTTTCCTTTGTCGGCTAAATATCTATTTTATAACAAATTCCATCAGTAACTGCCTGTTCTTTCCTTGAGTGGTGCAACAAAGCCTACTGGGATCCAGAAGACTGATTAGTCAATCAGAACTGGTCACGCGCTGGAATGACATCATTTTTTTTTGCATGAAAAGACTGGATTTTCATGATACCCACTTATTAGTTTCGTCTAATTTATTTTACCACTCTGCTGAACGGATACATTCTAACTGAGAGCAAAGCACACTTACATCATTTAACACCTTCAGTGGCTCCCCTAGACTATGTTCCACTTTTGTCTCAAATTTAAATCCCAAATTTCCAAAAAATTCTTGAAAATACTCAATAGTAATGTCACACAAACTTCTACCACTTGTTTTATAATTTTTCAGCTCTTTCGGAATAATAAGAGACACTTTACCATCTTCATATGTTACATTTCTACCCTTACAGTTCAGTTTAAATTCTACTGAACTGTAAAAACCTGGTGTTTTGATATCACTAGCAAGATCACTGCTAAGTACCCTTATACATTCCATGCTAAAACTGAGTTTTAGACAATTGGAACTATGGCAATCCATACTATAAGTTATTATTATATCAGAATCTAACACAAGCAAGCCAAGTGGAAAAAGAGCCTTTAATAAATGCAGAAACAAAAAATGATTATATCCTTCTTGATGATAACTAGTTATCAATTCTTCTATAATAGAGTCATTTGGAACTATTGCACCAACACGTATAAACATTTCCATAAAGACTACTTTAAGAAACAAACAATAGTTTCTTTTCCCTTTTTCATTCCCTAAAATGAGATCTTTATGTTTTGAATATAGCTCCTCGATAAGCTCATTGGTTATTTTTTGTTTGTTGATAGTAAGGTTGTGTGATCTATCAAGGTCAATATATGTGTTGTAACCAGAGTTTATGCTACTCCAACCACCTGATTTCATTGGTATAGATTTTAAATCAGAATACTTGAGCTTTTTTACTTCAGATTTCAATGCGTTAACTATTTTTTTTGACATATCACAATCTTATATTATATACGTATTACGTACTTTTCATCATAAGTAAAGGTTTTCTGTAAAACTTGATTTACTTTTTATTATACTCACCTTATTAAAAAAAGCGGAGATTTCAATATCTTATTTTAAATTCTTCAAGTTTAGATTCTTGTCTTTGGTTGTATTTATATCACTTAATACTCCAAGTGGCTTATCCAGATTATACTCAAAATTTTCCTCAAAAAAGTGAAATCCAAATTTTTCGCAAAATTTCTGAAAATACTCAATAATAACGTCAAACAAATTCTTATCATTTGCTTTGTAATTTTTCAGCTCCTTAGGAATAGTGAGAGAAACCTTACCTTCTTCATATATCACATTTTCACCTTCACATTTTAGTTTAAACTCCACTGAGTTTTGTAAATCACATACTAAAATTTTATTACCGTTATATATACCATCATTTACGCTAAAACTGAACTTCAGATAATTTGGATCTTCACAACTTATACAGGTCCTTTCTCTGTAAGAAGGAATTAAATAGTGGAATGAATACATGCACAATCCAAAAGAACGAAGTGCTTGACTTTGAGAAGAAAAGAATTGCTTGTACCCAGACCTGTTATAATAAGTTATCAATTCTTCCATAATAGAGTCATTTGGAACTGCTGCACCGGCGTGTACAAATACTTCCGTGAAGATTTGCTTAAGAAACAGACGATAACTCCCTTTTTTGTCCTTATCTTCTGTAATGAGATTTTCATGTTTTAAATATAAATTTTTAATGAAATCATTAGTTATTGCCTTCCCATTAATAACAAGGTCACAAACAAATTCATATTCACTATTGAAGTCCATATCCAAATCCTTATATGTTCTATAATCAGAACTTTCTGTAGACTTCAAATCAGCATATCTCCTCTCCCTCGCCTTATCTTTCAACTCATTAATCATTTTTTTTGACATATATACTATTAATAGCTCTTATACTATAATATATATATAACTATTAACCTTTTAATAATATAGACTATCAACTGTAACCTGAGTTACTTTCCGGTTTACACTTGATTACTCTAACGATAGATTTTCCAATTCCATCTGATCTACTTGTACTTTTTCTAACTCACTTTTTACCTGTTTATGGTATAAGTTTGCTCCTCTAGCCCAAGATAGGTCACCATTTATTGTACAAACGTAATTGCCATTGTCCTCTTCGAAGCAAAACAGCTTCAGTTTACTTTCGTCTTGACCAATTAATTCACTACGAATTACTTCTACAGTATAAAATTGACCCAAATTCATACTTACTTCAGGATGTTGCATATACCTTAACACCCGTGGCTCATATAATTTTCTTATCTCACCATTTTTGAGATCACCTATTGTACACTCTATCTTCTTTAATCCGTATTTAATAACTCTCACTAATCTCTTCGTCTCATAATCCCACAGCTGTTCTTCTTCCAATCTTTTACATGCGGTAAAAAATTGTGATTCTTCTCTTTGCATAAACCGAGATAAACGTTCTGCCAACTCATAGCACATTTTTTCTTGACTCAGTATTTCTCTTTTATATTGAGCTAAAATATTAATCGCTATACTTGGACAACTTACTGCAATCAAGTCATTATTTAAATCCGTTTTAATAATTTTGCCGCTCTCTTGATTAACATGTACAGTAACTTGCCCTAACAAAATTCCCTTAGAAATCGTTATGTCTTTTCCTATATGAGTGTCAATGGCTTTTAAAGAATCAAAGTCTATATATATTGCACCTTTCTCTCCTGTCATTTTTTCTGAAAGAGCAAGAGCAATCAATCTAAAGGTATCTATTTCAACAGCAAAATACATCCTTTGCTCCTCTGACATATTATACATATTCTTAAAGAAATCCTTTATGCTAATGTCTTCACCATCTACCTTCCATCCTGTATCTATTTCGCTCCAGTCGTATTGGTGTAAATCTACAACATGCACTCCTTCCATTCCTTTCAGTTCACGCTTTAAATCATCTATTTGATTTTCTTCAAATCCAGGACCGTTGATAATCAAATATATATCCCTCTCTTCTTTATTTATTAATTTATGATTTTTTATTATATCTAAGTAATTAAAGTCACTGTTTTTACCATCAGGTAAAGATGCACCATATACTCTTGGTACCCATGTTAGTATTATTGGCGCTTCATTTGATAATTTTTTTACATTACCGATCATTATTTTACCTCAACACATTAACATACTCATATTATAATGAAATTTTAGCGGCGTACAAATAAAATCTCCTAGGGGCTTAAACATTCTCGTTTCTATATGTAGGTGACTGTTTCGAAGAAAATTATTTTTCAGCTAATATTTTAACTACTTTACTGAATTTTCTAGCACCGAATCGACGATACTAGAAAGTTCTTTAATCAATGCTATATAAGTGATAGCTCTCCCATTGCTACCCTGTCTACTTCTGCTCCTTCCAGCTTATTATCTACTCGTTCACGGTATAGATCTTTTCCTTTCATCCAGGATACATCACTATTTACTAGACCCATAGAATAGTTACCATTGTTCTCTCCAAAAGCAAATGACTTCCATTTGCTTTCTTCTTGACCAATTAATTTATCATGCACTATCCTCACAACATTTCGTTGACCTAAATTTTCTCCAAATTGGGTAAGGAAGGGAAAAAAAGCTTGTTCATATAACGTCGCTATTCTACCATTGCTTAAATCTTCTACACACCTTTCTGCATACTCTTTCTGATTCTTCACTTCTTTGATAATCCTTTTTATTTCATCTTTCTCTTCTTCCTTTTTCATCTCTTCCTCTTTTTCAAGCATACTGATGCAATCACCTAGTTTAATTATAGCTGAAGGTAAATACTCTACTAATTTACCGCACATTTCTTTTTGACTTAGTATTTCACTTTTATACTTAGATAAGATATCAACTGCTATGCTTAAATCATTTATCGCAATTAAGTCATTATTTAACTGTGTATAAACGATTTTTCCACTATCGTTAATACCTACAACAATCGGTCCCAACAATATTCCCTCAGGGATTGTTATATCCTTCCCTATATGAGTGTCAATGGCTTTTAAAGAATCAAAGTCTATATATATTCCACCTTCATGTTCCGTAAACTGCTTTAAGAGTGCCAGAGCAACTAATCTAAAAGTATCTATTTCAACAGCAAAGTATGTTCTTTGTTCACCTGTCATGTTATACATATCTCTAAAGAAATCTTTGATACTAGTATCTTTACCATCTATCTTCCATCCTTGATCTATTTCGCTCCAGTCATACTGATGCAAGTCTATAACATGTACTCCTTCAATTCCTTTCAGTTCACATTTTAAATCATCTATTTGATTTTCTTTGAATCCAGGACCGTTGATAATCAAATATATATCCCTCTCTTCTTTATTTATTAATTTATGATTTTTTATTATATCTAAGTAATTAAGGTCACTGTTTTTACCATCAGGTAAAGATGCACCATGTACTCTTGGCACCCATGTTAGTATTATTGGCGCTTCATTTGATAATTTTTTTACATTACCGATCATTATTTTACCTTACTATATTGCTATATTTATAATATAGTGGATTTTTTAATAAAATACAAGTAGACATTAAGATTTCACTTACGCTCTCTCAGTTTACAATTTTTGTTTCCGTATTATCTAATGAATCACCGTAAGTGACTGCCTTAAGATAAAACTTTCTCCCTTTTTGCACTTCAAAAGAAATTATTGAATCATCAAGTAGAATAAATTTTTCACCTGCAGTGTGTTCATATTTCTTAGTCCCTTCTTGACCTCTAATTAGGTTGCTAAGCTTATATTTATTTTTATCTATAAGCTTGGCATCTTGGAATTTTATTACCTCTTTTCCAACCAGCGCTAACACAGTTGAATTCATGACGTCTAGCTTACCAAAACGTAGCACTACTGTAATTCCCTCATCGGTAGATTCGATTACATATCCGTAAGTAGATTGTATATTTGCGCTCGCGATGGGCTTATAATTTTTATCATCATACGAAATAAAAAGTGTTGCTCCTTTCCAACCTTCCTCTTCACTAATTAAAGTAAAACTTGCGATATTACCTTTAATATGCGGTAAATCTATCATTTCTACGATAGATTTACTGATGTGAGAAGGAGGGTATTCTTTAAGCATAAGTGATCTTGTTGAAGGAAAGGAGAGCTTGTATATAGAGGGATCATAACCAACTCCCATTACTTGAATGGACATGCTTTCAAACTTTGTTTTTATAATTCTCATCGTATGTCTTTTCTCGCCATCTGAAATTGCTATGACATCACTTGGTAAAAGCCATGCATATTTTATCGGGAGCTTAAAGTTGTATACATTTCTCTCTTGCCACGAAGAATAAAGTAAAACTTCAGCTATATTTTGCGCCTCCCCTTCCTCCATAATGAGAGGTATTTCAACTGTTGCAGCATTGCCCTGCTTTGGCAGTTCAGCATATTTCACATCAATTGGATAGCCAAAATTGCGGTTAAAATAAACGATGTTAATCCTATTGTTTAAATCTAATTGACTAAGCTGTATCAGCTTGGGATTGTGATTGAAAACAGTTTCGTCAACTGGTATACCAGTTGTCACTCCCCTGCCCTTTTGAATAAATTTCAGTTTTGAGTTCTGTTCAACCACATCAAAAAAATAGCACCTTCGCAGCATTTTAATAATTGAGCGTACGGGTTGCTGATCATTTATTACATACCCAGATAGTAATCCTTTAACATCACTTGTATCAAACTGATCGCCTTTGAGACCTACCTTTTGCAACAGATCAGACAAAACATCGGAAACATTAAGTTGTGAAATTTTTCCCTGAATCCAGTGCCCGGTCTGCCAGTTATGGCAGTCAGCCCACATGTCACATAAATTGGGGAAATAAGGAAATGGCCTTGCATCCCACGCCCAGAGGAACATTTTCTCCACCATTTCTGAGCTTTGCCACTTTTTTAATGTTCCTTCGATTGCAGTTTTCTGCGAAAGAAAGCTCACCTCTCCGTTTGAGTATCGTGGATATTTACTCTCTATACTACCTTTATCAACAAACACATTGGGCTCATTAGTGCAGCCGTTCATACTGGGAAATCCATATTCGGTAAACCATATTTTCTTCATTTTTGGTTGCCATTTTGTTTTACTACCACCTGAATTTACATGAACTTCACTCCACCATTTCTCGATATTTTTCCACGCATATTCGCTGTCATTATACTTTATTTTCTCAGGATCACTTTTTGAGTAATCGTAAAAATAATCATACCCTACCCCACTGCTCCAACCACCCGTTACATCTTTCGCGGAATAGCCAAAAGGAGGTTCTGGGCCATCGGTGAGTGGAAAGTAAGCATCTATGCCAACAACATCGATAAACTCTGAAGACCATAGTTCATCCATATTATACCAACCATCATATGAATGATACTCACTCCAATCGGCAGCGTAAGTTACGTTTACTTCTTTTCCAAGCTGAAATTTTACTTGCTTTGCAACTTTAACTAGCTCTGCTACTGCAGGATAATTGCCTTTCGCATCTTTTACTCTGGTAAGCTGAGCAAACTCAGAACCAATAATAAACCCTTCCACTTTAGTTTGTTTGGCAATGCTTGTGTAATGCTCTATGAATTTGCTATACTGATTCTCAAAAAAATCACTTATATCCTGAGGAGTACCGCTCAATTTTCCTCGCCACTCTTTGTTTTTTGTGTCAAGCAAGAGCATTGGATAGAGCATCACCTTATAACCTCTGCTATGCAGCTCTTCTATATATCTTATTAGTGCTGCATCGCTAACTGTACCACCATATCTTGGATTGCCATGATTATCTTTTGAAATGAGCTGGGCATTATCCCTGGTTATATTTCCCACTTGCCAATCATCAGGCACTATAGCAGAATCGTCTTGAAATTCAACTGCAGGATATATTTTACAATCTTTGATATTCAAACTGCTTGCAAACCAATTAACCACTACCGATGCCCATTCAACATTTGGTAAACTTTCCTTCAATTGGTCCAAAGAAAGCATAGCATCGCTCTTTTTTGTGTGATTATTGTGATTTACTCTTTGTACCGGTCCATAGGGAATATATTGACTACTGCTTATTTTTTCTCGTGCAATTTTCTTCTGTATTTTCGTATCATACACAAACTCCCCTGAACCTGGTATGATATTGATATTTTTAATGTTTTCTGCTACTGAGAATCCATTGAGCTTCAGTGCAGTTTGCACTTCAAATGTAAACACCGGAACACGATTACTATAGTCTGCCAAAGGGAAATTTTTGATGACTATGTAAGATATTCCTCTATAAGCTGGTACATTCTTCTCACCTTCGATTGATAACATAAACGGATCAGGGTTTTGGTCTTCTCTGCCGTGGTAAAAAGTATAATCTATTTCATCAAAACTAAGCGATTTTATATCCGCCCAGATTCTATTTAATTTTTCTACTTTCCCCTTGCAAATTGCAATTGTGAGTGTTGCATAGTAGTTATATGTAATATTTATACCTCTTCCTGTTTTATTTTGAGTGGTTATCGCCTCCTCTTTTATTGGCTGTGACCAAATAATGTTTCCAGCAATGCGAGCAGTGCCATAGATAATTGGAATTGCTTTGCCATAAGTTGAGGTTTGAACTTGCAGATTTTTCAGCCTCGCCCCATGCGTTATCTTTTGGTCGGCATCAAGACCAAATATTGCATTATCAAGCTGTGCACCAAGCAGAGCACCGAGTTCTGAGCCAACAATCTGGCCAATTGGCCCAAAAATACTGCCCGCTTTACTTAAAATTGATGATAAAATTATTGTAGACATAATATTCTCCTTTTTAATAGATTGTTTTGAATTTTTGAAAGAAGATCCCAGACTGGGATAAAATTGGGACCTACTATATAGTAGTGTCATGCGACTGGTATCCAGGAAAAAAAGGATGTAATCCGAGTAGCCCTTTTCCTGTCATCCGAGTAGCTGACACTGGGATCCATTGTTCTTTATTTCTGAATTCCAGCGGGCTTTGTTGCACCACTCAAGGAAAGAACAGGCAGTTACTGATGGAATTTGTTATAAAATAGATATTTAGCCGACAAAGGAAAAATATGCCAATAAGAATGAAAGTCAGTAACTGCAATGAATATAACAAATTTCTTCAAGAAAGGGGAAATGTTTTTCATTATATCAACGATGCCATTGAAAATTGGTACGAAAATAGTCCAAAAGTAGCAGGTGGCAACAATGTCTACAGCGACAAAGTAGTGATTCTAATTCACATAATAACCTATCTATTCAGGATTGGTCTTAGGCAAACAGTGGGATTTATAGAGAAATATCTTGAGCAAATAGGGAAAATTTTGCAAATTATCAGCTATTCGCAGGCTTCAAGAAGGTTTAAAAAGCTTAATATCAAAATCAACGACTGCAGAGTTGATAAGAACGATATGGAAGATATTGAAATTGCTATAGATAGTACAGGTATCAGCATCTACAATAATATTCCAGGCCATAGTAAGGCAAATGGTACAGATAGAAAGTATCGCCGCTATGAGCAAACAAGAAAGCTACATGTAATGCTAGAGATAGGTAGTAAAAAAGTTATAGCTGCAAAATACAGTAGTGGAGTTTATTCCGACCACTATGGAGCCTGTGATCTTATTGAAAGAGTGGATACCAAGTATAACATAAGCACGATATATGCAGATAGGGCATATAATCGAAAGAAGTTATACAAACTGTGCGATGAGCTTGACATAAAGACAAGGATTCCTCCGCAAAATAATGCAGTAGAGCATCCAAAGTTGGATTATATGAATGAGAGAAATTCTACAATCAAGCTCATAAAGTCATATGATGAAGATGGTATGAAGAGGTGGAAAAAAGAGATAAATTATTGGAAGAGATCTTATATAGAAAGTTTTTTCTCGCGACTGAAGCAAATATTTGGATTTAGTTTTAGGAATAAATCTGAGATTAATCGTGAGAAGGAACTGCTACTCAAGTGTTATTTGCTTAACAAATTTACTGAAATAGGCATGGCTAAGTTTGATATAGCTTCATGAATTTATTATACATTACCCACTATCCGAAGAGCTGTGCAACAAAGCCATTCCAGCGTTACGCGCTGGAATGACATTAAATGATTTTTCTTTGAATTTGAGTTATGCAAGTAGCCCCTTTGTTGTCATGCAAGTAGCCCCTTCGATGTCACCCGAGTAGCCCTCTTCCTGTCATCCCAGTACTGGGATCCAGCCTTTCTTACCAACAAAAAACTTGGCACAACTTGCATGCTCAAAAAATTCCTAGATTCCAGTACTGGAATGACACCCTTTTAGAAGTTCCTTCTGGATAAAAACTATTGTCAAGCACTGGAATGACATGATTCGACTTGCATGACCAGACTGTGTAGTAATTCTCTTTATTCCTCGATTTGCCACTTACTTCCTCGAGAAGATACATCACTTAATGAAGAGCTTACTGATGAACTTCTAGATAAGCTTCCAGATGATAGCCTTATATCCTTGTTTTTAGTTTTCCCGTTACTATATTTCTTATCTGGCTCATCTTTTATGTTATGCTCCTTCTTGAAATTTTTACAGAAAGTGCGAAGATATTTTATTTCGCCTTCCTTTTCTGTAGTTTCGCTTATTTTATCGATTAAGCAAATCAGATTTGCCATTGAGAATCCCTTACTAGCCTGTACAAGAATTTTCATATCGCTATCTTTTAACTTTTTGATGAGCCGTTCTTGTAATATTTTTTGACGTGTATCGTCTTTATCCAGCCCAGGAACCTCAATACACTCCAAACGACCACCCCTAATAAGCGCAGGATCTAAATGATTCTTATGATTAGTTGCAGCAACTACCGTTATATTTTTTGAGGATAAAAACTCTCGATCCAATTTAGTGAGTAAATGAGTTAAAGGTCCTGCATTTTCACTGGAAGTGCGCTTTTTGCCAATGCCGTCAATCTCATCTATAAAAATTATACACGGACTGTTTGTCTCTGCTTTCTCAAAAATTTGATCTATATTCGATTTATTAGACAAACAAGATGCAGAAATAGATATAAACGCAGATAGAGATTTAGTTTGATTTGCAATTGCCTTACTAATACTAGTTTTACCAGTTCCTGGTGGACCGTACAAGAGATATCCTCTGCCTTGTAACTCACAAATCCCTTTCAATTTTTCTTTTATGTCATTTGGTAATATAATATCACTAAATGTTGTATTCCACCCTCTTTCTTCACCTTTTGCGTAAAATTCCATATTCAGCTTTGCTTCTACTTCATCTATTGCAGTACTATTAATTAACTGTGCAGAAAGGTCACTAACCTCTTTTTTTAACCCATTCACTTCATCTTTCGTTACAAAATTCTCTAAAATTCTATGAACTTTTTCTTCTAGACCACTAAACCCGTATTTATTTTCTTTATCCTTTCCATCTTCTAATTCTTCTTTAATTGGAGTTAGCTTATTTTCTTCTTTCCTTAACCCTTTATTCGGCTCTTCGACTTCAGCTTTCGAGTTTTCTTGAGATTTTTTATTTTGTTTAATCATTTTATATGAAAACACAATTACTACTGCAGAAAGCGCAAATAAAATAAAAATAACAGGGGGAGCTATATTTAAAGCTGCAACTGAAGATAAAAATGCAACGTAAGGAGCTACAGCAAAAACTCCAGATGTAATTAATGTAAGAGAAGCAATAGCACCAGCTATAAAAAAAGGTATATTAGCTCTACTAGACATATTTTAGCTTATAAACAGTTAATTTATAAATAATACATTTAAAGAGTACAAGCTTTTCATAGTAAATCAAGACTAATTAAAGAGATAACTCAAGGTGTCCTTAATCAATCTATGATCGAGGTATTATGCAGTATTAAGATATAAGATGGTATGTTGTATTTTTAATTCAGTGTTCTTTTTCTGTCATTCCAGGGTACTGGAATGACAGATGCTATGATAAGAAATTCAATAACTTAAAGTAGGTAATTAAAGCCTCTAATTAAAATATGAATCTATAGTTATCATAAGCAACACTAAAGAAGTGCGGAAGTAAAAATTTACGAAAGAGCATTATGTATACGTATGCTTTGTAGATCTACACTTTGCCACCCTTCTGTTAAGCTTTGCCTCCCTTCCATTACGTTTTGTCGCTCTTTTATTTCTTTTATTTCGTTATCGAATTTTGACATTAGATATTTAACATAACCAGATGTTAATGCTGTTGATGCAGATACAGCTATTGCTGCCGTAACAGATGTTAATGTAATTTCCATTGTCTCGGTTATAAAAAGCGTCGATGTTACAAAATTCCCTAACATGGCAACTAAGCCACCAACAACTACACTACCTTGAACTACTTTATTTTTTAAAAACCCTTTTATACTCTCTACCGTATCTTCTTGGTGATTTATAATGGCATAATACAAAGGAGTTTTCTGCAAACTATCTTTTTTATAAACATCTGCACCTCTGTCTAGTAGAGCATCTACTATCTCTAAATAGCCATTTTTAGCAGCATAATGCAAAGGAGTACTACCATTTCTATCTTTTACATGAACACTTGCGCCTTCAGCTAACAGAGCATCTACTACCTCTACATGATTACTTAAAGTAGCATAATGCAAAGGAGCACTACCATTTTCATCTTTTACATTAATATCTGCACCTGTTTTTAGTAGAACATTTACTACATCTATGAATTTATATATAGTAGCATAATGCAAAGGAGTACTACCACTTCTGTCTTTTACATTAACATCAGCACCTTTTTTTAGTAGAGCATTTACTACACCTACACATCTACTATAAACGGCATGATGCAAAGCAGTCTCTCTATTTTCATCTTCTACATGAACATCCGCATGCCTATCTAATAAAACATTCACTAAATCCTTACAGCTAGATGCTGCAGCTGCAATTAATAATGTAAATTCGGCATCAGGATCACTTTGGATGAATGTATGATTTATACTAAAATTTTTATTTTCCCACTCTTGATACGCTATTGTATCTTCCCTTCGCAATACCTCTTTTATTTTATTAATTACGTTATCTTTATTTACACTTGCATCTTTATCAATTGCACTTAATATCTTTTTCAGATTTTCAAAATCCATCTTTACCTCCTATAACTTTACGTTGCAGTTACTACACAATTACAAACAAAAGTAAACACATTTTTAGGAATTATTTAGAAAAAGAAACCACTGAAAAAGTCAGTAATTTACAATAAATAACTGATACATTTAATTGGAAGAAATATGTGATGTAACTATAGCAATTATAAACAACAACAGAAAAAACACGGAAGTAAAAAATTTATGTTGATCTTATCATATTTATTATTAGCATGATTATAAACATGGGAAAGCAAATACAAGTCAACTTATCTAAAAAATAGTGAGAGGGTCTTATCTGGCGCAAAATGGATGGCCAACCTTAGTGAAAATTATTTTGCATCATTGAATAATAACAGCATTAAACCAGCCAGCTCTATAAGAAAACTAATAGAGGCTTTTTTACTTGTTCCAATTATTATATCCAGTGCTATTACACTAGCATGTACCTATTTTTTTCTGAATGCAGTGAGTATTCAAAAATATGATTGCAGCTTTGAATAAGGGAAAAATTATGGCGCCTATGATTTTTGAAGGCTATTGCGATACAGACGTTTTTAATAGCTAGTTCAAGCTTTTTGTTGGGTGATTTTGGATAATGCAACTTTTCATAGAAAATAAGTGAATTTGTTAAAAGTGTCGGTGCTGAAGTTATATATCTGCCTCCATATTCTCCTGATTTTAATCAAACCATTGGTTTGTTATAAAAAATTTAGCCAGAAAGAATATTCAGCTATTCGAACTATTAGAAAAAGAGCTATAATTATAGACTCCGTATACACTATAACTAGACTTTTTTTTAAGAGGAATGATACAGAAGTTAGTACTAAGACACTAAACAGTTTTCAAAAATGAAAATTATACCTTAAAGCTGATTTTCATACAGTTCTTGCAAGCGATAGCACTCTCACTTCTCTTGCACCAGAGTTTAAAATTTCCTGAGAGCAAGACCTTGCGGTTGCGCCAGTTGTTACTACATCCTCAACCAATATCACGATTTTGTTTTTGATAATTTCGCTGTTACTTACTTTAAAAGTATTTTTCAAATTTTTTTCACGCTGTTTAAGTGAAAGACCAGCTTGAGATTTGGTGTGACGAATACGTTTTATTGCAAATGGTGTATAAGATAAATTAGATAAATTAGATAACTTACTTAATTCCTTCGCGAGCAACGCTGCTTGATTATATTTACGTTTAAATAAGCGTATTTTATGTAGCGGTATGGGAACTATGACCTCTGCATTTTGAAATATGTCTTTGTTAGTTTTGTACATCCACTTTGCATAGACTTTCACATAATTTAAATTATCAAAAAATTTAAAATTTATAATCATATTTTTGCTATGTTCATCATAAGCAAAAACTGATCTTAATACTTTAAATGGTGAAGGGTTACTGATGCATTTACCACATGTATCAATGTTATCTGGAATTACTACACCACAAACATTACAGTAATGCTTAGTTAAAAAATTGATTTTTTTATTGCATTCACTACATAAATCATAACTTTTATCAATTATACGTTCACAACTTACGCATACGTTTGGAAATATGAGATCTGTAGCTTTTTTTAATAAGAGAAGATTCATGAATTAAATATGTTAGGTATACCTTTTAAAATGCTCCTCATAACCTAATTATTAAGAAATAGTCGATACTTGATCCAATAAATATGTTTTAAGATACTTGCCTGTAACGCTTTTTGGAGTCTGTGCAACTTTTTCTGGAGTTCCTACAGCAACCACTTCGCCACCTTTTACTCCACCCTCTGGACCAATATCTATTATGTAATCAGCAGTTTTTATAACATGTAAATTGTGCTCAATAACTATAACAGTATTTCCTAAATCAACTAGCCTATGGAGTATTTTCAGTAAATTATTTACATCTTCAAAATGTAACCCAGTTGTTGGCTCATCGAGAATATACAATGTTTTCCCGGTAAATCGCTTTGATAGTTCCTTAGACAGCTTTATTCGTTGTGCTTCACCCCCGGACAACGTTGTTGACGACTGTCCAAGCGTTATATAGCCAAGCCCTACTTCCTGTAAAGAAATCAACTTTTCCTTTATCATTGGAAGATTTTCAAAAAAGTCACATGCTTGATCTATTGTCATATCAAGCACATCAGAAATTGATTTTCCCTTGTAAGTAACTTCCAATGTTTCTCGGTTATACCTCTGTCCTCTACATTGCTCACATTTCACATAAACGTCCGGTAGGAAATGCATCTCGATCTTTAAATGCCCATCACCTTTACAAGCTTCACATCTTCCTCCCTTGGTATTAAATGAAAATCGGCCTATATTGTAACCTCGTGCCTTCGACTCTGGAAGACCTGCAAACCAATTTCTGATGTGAGTAAACATACCAACATATGTTGCTGGATTTGATGCTGGGGTCCTACCAATTGGCGATTGATCAACTTCTATAATTTTATCTATATACTCAAGGCCTTCTATTTTGTCGCATTGACCATGCCTTGCAGATGAATGATTTATCTTGTGTGCTGAGTATTTATATAATGTTTCTATCACTAAACTTGATTTCCCTCCTCCTGATATTCCAGTAACACAAATAAAATTCCCTATAGGAAATTCAACATTTATATTTTTTAAGTTGTTCTCACAAGCATTAACTACCTTTATGAACTGAGTTGTTTGCTTTCTTCTTTTTGAAATTGAAATTTCCTTCTTTCCACTTAAATACTGTCCTGTTATGCTTTCTGAATTTTTTTGTACCTGATCTGGTGTTCCTTCTGCAACGATTTTTCCTCCATTCACGCCAGCTCCAGGACCAATATCAATCACATAATCAGCAGCCATTATTGTATCTTCATCATGTTCAACAACAATCACAGTATTACCCATGTCTCTCAGATTTTTAAGTGTGGTAATTAATCGATCATTATCACATTGATGAAGGCCAATTGAGGGCTCATCAAGCACGTATAGCACTCCTGTTAAACCAGAGCCAATTTGCGAAGCAAGCCTGATCCTCTGGCTTTCACCACCAGAGAGAGTGCTAGATTCACGGTCAAGTGTAAGGTAATTTAGCCCTACATTCTTTAAAAATGTCAGCCTTTTGATTATTTCGTTTAATATTTTATTTGAAATTTGCCTTTGTTGTTCTGTAAGTTTGTCTGATAAATTTCCAAACCACTTAAGGGATTCATCGATGCTGAGCCTTGATATTTCACCTATATGTTTTTCGTCAATTTTCACTGTAAGTGCTTCTTTTCTCAATCTATAGCCAGCACATTCTTTGCAGTCAGTAACAGAACAATACCTATCAATAAGTGATGAATCGTAATCCATCTGGCGTTCTAGGATACTGACCAAACCTTGAAATTTCATTTCTCTAGAGCCAAAAAGTATTAAATCCTTCACTTTTTGGTCTATATTCTTCCACGGAACATCAAGGCTAAATTTGCAATTTTCAGCCAGTGATAGAATTGCATTTTTTAGCAATCCATAGTTTGTATGCACTTGACGGAATATTGATCCAATTGGCTTTAAAGCACCTTCAGATATCGAGAGCGTTTCATCTGGCACTATTAGCTTTGCATCAACACTTAGTTTTTTACCGAGCCCATTGCATGAACTGCATGCACCGTAGGGGCTGTTAAAAGAAAACAATCTTGGCTCTATTTCTTCAAGAGTAAAGCCAGACTCAGGACATGCAAAATTCTCTGAGAAAGTTAAAGTTTGACCATTTTTATACTCGGAACTGTGGTTATCAGGTAAGTTCACTATTTCTGCATACATTAAGCCATGGCCTAGCCTCAATGCTGATTCTACACTGCTTGGTAGTCGATTTCCTATATCATCTGATATGGAGATTCTATCTGCAATAACAAAAATATCATGTTTCTTGTTTTTATCGAGTTTAGGCAAGTCATCTATATTGTATGTTTCACCATCTATTTTTAGTCTCACGTAACCCTGCTTTTTAATTTCCAATATCTCTTTGAAGTGCTCTCCTTTTCTGCCACGCACAATAGGAGCAAGTATATATATTTTAGTTTCTAAAGGTAATGCTATAATAGTATCTACAATTTGAGATACAGCCTGTTTCGTTATTGGCAACCCAGTTACAGGCGAATAAGGTATTCCCACTCGTGCATATATCAAACGTACATAATCGTAAATTTCAGTAACGGTTCCAACAGTTGATCTTGGATTTTTTGAGATCGACTTTTGATTAATTGATATTGCAGGAGAGAGGCCTGTGATTGACTCAATATCTGGTTTATCTTGAATATTAAGAAATTGACGTGCATAAGCCGATAGACTTTCGACGTATCGGCGTTGGCCTTCTGCATAAATCGTATCGAATGCGAGGCTAGACTTACCAGAACCACTTAGTCCAGTTATAACAACTAACTTATTTTTTGGTATATCGACATCAATACCCTGCAAATTATGCTCTCTTGCACCTTTAACTCTGATCATACTTCATGTACCTTTGACCATTACAGCCTCAAAATACATAAACTTACAACAACTTTCTACTAATTTTTTCAACTATTACGGAAAACGAGATAGCACAACTAGTGCAAAACATTTTGCCACACAACTATATAAACATCTGTTTTCGCCAAGTTAGTTCGTACAACAAATGGTGTCATAAAAGTATGTTTTCTACAATCTCATCAAAAACATGCTTACCAATTCTTGGAAACAGCAAATTTTATTTTATATAAAATATAGAATTTTGATAAATTTAACTTTTTTGTGAGATCATGCAGCGATAAAAATAAATTTAGAGGGAAAGGTTATGGCAATAGAGAAGGAGAAGTTTTTTGAAATAATAAATGAGGTAGGTGAAAGTAGCGATTTGGATGAAGATAATTTACTTGAAAAAATAAAGAATGAGTTAAAAGGAAAAGATGCAGGAGAGTACAACAAGTTTAGTAGAAATTTTAGTAAAGAACATCAATTTAGTATAAAAATTTCAGAAGAAGCTGCAGAAGATTGGACGTTGTTACATCTTGCTACAGCATGCAACAATATGTTAATAGTGGAACTTTTACTAAAAAAGAAAGCAAGTGTTAGCGCTCGAGTAAAAGATGGTTCTAAAAATGATGGACTAACTGCTTTGTATATTGCTACTTCTTGTGGACATGAAAGCATGGTAAAACAACTACTAAGTGATGATCGAGTGAATCCTTCATTAAAAAGTAAAAACAAGACTCCAAGGGAGGTGGTAGGTAATACAGAAAATAAGGGAGCGATAGTACAAATGTTAGAGGAAGCAGAAGAAAATCATTCGCGAAAGAAGATAAAAGGCTTTCACATCCAAGTTGGAGAAGGAAGTTGTGACCACTCATCTCAGAATGATAATATAACTCGAGTCAGTTCATTTGTGAATGGAATTACTGAATTAGGAAATGATAGAGAAAAATCAATAGCAGTGGAAATACAAATGTGGAATGAAAGAAGGAAAGAGAATAATGATAATATTCAGAGTGAGCAAATCGCTTCTCATTCTATTACTGGTGAAAGTGTTAGTAGTGACGACAGCGCTCTAGAGTCTGAGGCTACATTTGATACTTCTTCCTACTCCGAAATAAATCAAGACGGAGCAGCTAATGAAGTTGATGACCAAATTTTAGAAAGTCTGCAAACTCAAGTTCAGTTAGAAGATAGCCAAATTCGGAAGTTAGAAAAGTCATGTAAAGAATTAAAACATGTTGAGAAAGAATCAGAAAAATTAAAGAGTGACGTAGCTGAACATGAGACTCGGTTAGAAATACTTGATAAGCTCAGTGAAGAGAATCAATCACTAAAACAACAAATACAAGATCTAAAAAGTAAAAATACAACTCTTAATAGTGAATTAGAAAAAATAAAAGGTCATCACTCTAATGATTTAAATGAACATAAGATTAAGTTGGAAGAACTTAGCAAGCTCAACAAAGAGAATCAATCACTAAAGCAAAAAATAAAAGATATGGAAAACGAGAATACAACACTTAATAGTGAATTAAGTAAAACCAAAGCAAATAAAGTATTACTAAAAAAAACAGAAAAAGGACAACTGTCTTTCTTAAAAATTGCTTCTGTAAATTTTGTAACTATGTTGACAGTAGGTGTTGCCTTTAGTATAGCTTTCCAATTACCAATTCTATTGATGATTGCAACTTCTATGATGTCTTCATTAATAGTCAGTGGAGTTACATATGTAATATCAACGAAACCTAGTGAATTAAAAGAAGTAAGTATTCAAGGCTTGATGCAACATGATGTTTGTAAAACTTAAACTTGTGCACTTCCTGGTAATTTTGATATAGTTACTTCAGTTGAAATTTACAGATTTACAAATGGCAAGCTTAAGTGTAAGAGAAGCGTTATGCACGGCAATCAGAGAAGAAATGCAAAATGACCATGATGTATTGATCATGGGTGAAGAAGTTGCAGAGTATGATGGTGCTTATAAAGTAACAAAAGGATTACTGAAAGAGTTCGGAGAAAATAGGGTAGTTGATACACCTATTACCGAACATGGATTTGCTGGTCTTGCTGTTGGAGCAGCGTTTGCTGGGCTCAAACCTATTGTTGAGTTTATGACTTTTAATTTTTCTATGCAAGCTATTGACCAAATTGTGAATTCCGCAACAAAAACAAATTATATGTCAGGTGGACAACTTGGATGCCCTATAGTGTTTCGTGGACCAAATGGAGCTGCGGCAAGAGTTGCCGCACAACATTCTCAGTGCTTTGCATCTTGGTATTCGCATGTTCCAGGTTTGAAAGTAATAGCACCTTACTTTGCCTCTGATTGCAGAGGTCTGCTTAAAGCTGCAATTCGTGATCCAAATCCAGTAATATTTCTAGAAAATGAGATTGCTTACGGACATGAGCATGAGATTCCTGATTCTGAGCTATCAAATAAAGATTATCTACTTGAGATAGGCAAAGCCGCTATTATACGGGAAGGAAAGGATGTAACTATTACTGCTTTCTCATTGAAATTAATGGATGCATTAAATGCAGCAGATTTACTCTCTAGTGAAGGAATAGAAGCTGAAGTTATCGACCTCAGAACCTTAAGACCACTTGACACTGAAACAGTTATTAACTCTATTAAGAAGACCAATAGATTAGTAAGCATAGAAGAGGGTTGGCCATTTGCAGGAATAGGAGCAGAACTCTCAGCCATGGTTATGGAACAAGGATTTGACTACCTTGACGCTCCGGTTGTACGGGTAACCGGCAAGGATGTCCCCTTACCTTATGCTGCAAACCTAGAAAAGAAAGCATTACCACAAGTGGAAGATATAGTTGAAGCTGTGCACCAAGTCTGCTTTAGAAAGAAATAGTCCTATTGACTCTTTTTTTTATCTCCCGTTCCACATTCTTCCATAAAAGAGGCATTTGTAGAGTTTATACCACCCATTACTTTTATGACAATAGTTTTAGCGCCAAAAAACACAGCGCAAAATACACCGAGGGCGAAAAGAGCAGGCCACGGCATTCTACCAAATATTGCAAGTAAAGCTGCTCCTATTATCACTACGGTCATAAGCGGTCCACCTATTCCCCAAACGTAGCCAATAATATTACATATTACTTGAGCAGTTGTATCGTCATTAGAGTTAGCAGCACTTCCAACATGAGAAAAAGAAATAAATAATACTATAAGTAGAATACAAAAAACCTTTCTAATTGTAGGGTTCATCCCTATACCTTAAGTTTAAATACTATAATTATATCTAAAATAGTATAATTTTTAGTAAAACTAGCATTGTGATTTATACAATATTGCATAGCAAATGATGTCTATTGGTTATCAATCACTGTCAATTACTTGAGAGCTTATTTCGACTTTCGAAAAAGAGCAATAACACCCATGAGTAAAATTTCACATTACCACTTTTATGTGTTATGATAAGCTTAAATTTATAAAGAAAATAAAATTGAAAGAATTGAGAGAGAACCGGATAGCAAGAACGAGAAAGTTTTTATCTTCACTGTTTTTTTTGCTACTAATTGCGCTATCAATACGTAGTTTTTTATTTGAGCCATTTCATATTCCTTCTGGTTCAATGAAAAGCACTCTACTTGAGGGAGATTATATTTTTACTAGTAAATATTCATATGGTTATAGTAAACACTCTTTTCCATTTTCTCCAAACATCTTTAGCGGTAGAATCTTTTATACCCCTCCGGAGCGTGGTGATATAATAGTTTTCAAGCCTACAAGAAATGACAGCATTAGATTTGTTAAGCGGGTAATAGGAATACCGGGCGATAAAGTGCAAATGATAGAGGGGGAGTTATATTTAAATGATCAGAAAGTAAAGCGAAGACAAATTGAAAATTTTTTTGATTATGAGTCAAAGCGTAATATAGCAAGATACATCGAAACACTCCCGAGCGGCAAGGAGCATGAAATTCTAATAGATAATCTTTCTAATAAGTTATCATACAATACTCCAGTTTATTATGTGCCTGATGATCAATTTTTTGTTATGGGAGACAATAGAAATAATTCTTTTGATAGCAGGTTTTCTGAAATTGGGTTAATACCAACTGAAAATATAGTTGGACGCGTAAGCATGGTTGGTTTATCGTTTAAATTAGGCAAAGTTGATTGGTTGCCGTTTGATTTTAGGTTACCTATTGCTCTGAGATTTGACAGGGTACTTCACAAAGTTGTATGAACTCTATCTGTCTGCTGATTCGCATAATTCTAAAGCAGAGTTTTCTAACTCAGAGATAGCATTATTAATGTTGTCTAAGTCATTTTCCTGTAAAGCGTCTTTTGCGTTCTGTAGTAAAATTTTTAACTTTTGCTCAGTGGAAACATTTTCAACTAGATGTATGAGCTTGTTACCGTTAATTTTAGCCTCTGCAAGGGAACGAGCCTTCATGTCTTCATCAAAGTTACTTACTGACTGATTGACCATATCTTGAATATCTTCTTCATTTAAGCCAGAGCTTGAATTTATTTTAACTGTCTGTTCGACTCCAGTAGTTTTTTCTCTTGCAGTGACAGTCAATATTCCATCAATGCTAACTGTAAATCCTATTTCAACTTTTGCAGAACCTGCAGGCAATTGTGGTATACCTTTGAGTTCAAATCGTGCTAGAGATTTATTATCTTTTATCATTTCACGTTCTCCTTGACAAACGTGAATTTTCATTGCTGTTTGCCCGTTAGCGTAAGTTGTAAACTCTTTTATTTCTGAAACTGGTAGTGGTGTATTTCTTGGTATAATTTTTTCAACTATTCCCCCCATAGTTTCTATGCCAAGTGATAAAGGCAGCACATCAAGGAGAATATTCCTATCTTTTGAGTTTGAAGTTAAATAATGAGCCTGCAAAGCTGCCCCATTGGCAACTGCTTTGTCCGGATCCACATCATTCAGCACTTTATTGCCAAAGAGTTTGATTAGTGAATTTTGCACTAATGGCACTCTAGTTGCGCCACCAACTAAAATTACCCCTTTTATATCATCGATTTTAAGATCTATGTTGCTTATAGTACGAGTAACTATATTTATAGTCTTATTAACCAAAGGACTGATTGCTTGCTCGAATTCTTCTTTGGTAATTTTGCACTTAAATAATTCACCATTGATGCTGAATTCAAAAGTGCCAGAGGTATCTTCACTTAGGTACTCTTTTATAGCACGTATATTGCAGATACCAGTTTTAGTGTATGAATGTTGTAATTTGTAGGTAGTTGTATCAGATGGTGCAGTGCTTGACACTGGAATCCAGTTCTTATTATATAACTTTCTGGTGTGTTCACTTGCAATCAAACTTTCTGGATCCCAGTGTCGGAGCACTGGGATGACACTAGAGCATTTTTTATTTAAACCTACCTGTTCTCTATACTTTTCAAGCACGATTAAACTAAGTAGATGATCAAAATCATCACCACCAAGTTTAGTATCACCACCAACTGCAAGAACTTGAAACACTCCTTGATGTAATTTTAATATTGAAATGTCAAATGTTCCACCACCGAGGTCATAAACTGCATATATGCCACTGTTATTGTTCTTTTCAATGGAGTAAGAAAGTGCTGCAGCGGTTGGTTCATTAATGAGGCGAAGAACATCTATGCCAGCTAATTTTGCTGCATATTTGGTTGCGTTACGTGCTGAATCATCAAAATAAGCTGGTACAGTAATCACTGCTTTGTTAACTTTCATCCCTGTGAATTTTTTTACCCTCTTGCATAGAGTTTTTAGTATCTCAGCAGAGATCTCAATAGGAGTGAGATACTTTTCTTCTGAGCATTTTACCCTAATAACTTTTTCACTTTCGTTATCTATTTCACAATTGATACCTTCTTTATGCAAGTCTTTAACACTTTTACCCATTAAGCGTTTTATAGAGCAGATAGCGTTTTCGCCAACATCGTAGCCTACTTTTAGTACATCCTTTTCATATGAAATGACAGAAGGTAATAGTTCACGACCTTGCTCATCTTTAAATATTTCTACATTGCCAGCTTTATTTACCATGGCAATTAAAGAGTTAGTAGTTCCAAGATCTATACCAAAAACTACCTCATTTAAACTTGGTTCAGAAATTTGAACTGGCCGCATTTTCCTTTATCTCCTCAAATGACTTATATAAATATCTCAATCTAAAAACTTGCGTAGCAGCTTCATCAAAATTTTTTGTAGCAAAAGCATTAATTAGGTTTTTAGTACAATCTTTTACCTTTTCATCAATCATCCTACTTGCAAATTGTAAATCATCGCAGTCTAGAAAGTATTCTCTTATTTCCATTGATTCATTTAATATTTCAGGATCAAGATGCTCTTTTTTGCTTTTTACGTCAAAAAGATCCAACAAATGTTCGGCACGCTTTAGCGGTGACTTCAGTACCTGATAAGCTTTGTTGATATTTTCCATACTTTTGGACTCTCTTTCATTTATATCAGTTTTGCTTAGCTCAATATATTTTTTCTCCAGCTCATCAAAGCTGATGTTAAAAGCCGGTTCAATTCCAAATAATGTGAAATGGTTGCTAGACATGAAAACTCTCTCCACAACCACATTTTCCTTTCTCATTAGGATTTTTGAAAATAAAACCTGATGAGAATTTTTCCTCTACATAATCCATTTCAGAGCCAAGGATAAACA
Source organism: Wolbachia endosymbiont of Kerria lacca (assembly GCF_051602725.1). Lineage (NCBI taxonomy): Bacteria > Pseudomonadati > Pseudomonadota > Alphaproteobacteria > Rickettsiales > Anaplasmataceae > Wolbachia > Wolbachia endosymbiont of Kerria lacca. The sequence goes on along the minus strand of NZ_CP192272.1, from coordinate 47,327 downwards.
TGATAGATTTTGGATCGATCAGCACCTTGACTTTTTGATCATCACTGCAGCTTTCTTCAATTACCGACTCCAAAGGACGAACATCATATGCATACTCAATATCATATTTTAAACCAGAGCATCCTTTTTGCTTAATTAGAACTCTTATTCCTATTGCTTCTTCAAGGTTAGCATGCTTCTTTTTGTCCAATAAAAACCTTACCCTCTCTACTGCATTTGCAGTTAGAGTGATAGGTTTTTTAACAGAATTTACTCCTTGAAATTCACTCATATTCCTCAATGTTTTTGTTTATTTTGATAATCATGAATAGCAGCTTTTATAGCATCCTCAGCAAGTACTGAACAGTGTATCTTTACTGGCGGCAAAGACAATTCTTCCACTATTTGAGTATTCTTTATCTTTGTTACATTCTCAATAGTTTTTCCTTTGATCATTTCTGTAAGCAAAGAACTTGAAGCTATAGCAGAACCACAACCAAAAGTTTTAAATTTTGCGTCTTCAATAACACCTTTATCGTTGACCTTTATTTGCAGTTTCATTACATCTCCGCATGATGGTGCACCAACTAAACCAGTACCAACATTTGGATCATTTTTATCCAGAGAACCAACATTCCTTGGATTTTCGTAATGATCTAAAATTTTCTCATTATAACTCATAGATTACCCGTAAACCATTACTTACATTATAACATATTTAGGTTAAAAACTAAAGTAAAATACACTAGCAAGCAGTACATTTTACTCACAAAATATATAGGTTACGAGTGTATTTACTTTACAAATACATATAGTGCATGTCATTCTTTATATGGTAATTTTGAAAGGAGTATTTCTTGAGTTTATTCAGTAATCTTTATCAAGGACTATTAAAAACCTCCTCCCGTTTTAGTGATGGAGTAAAAAATATTTTTTCTGGCAAAAAAAAATTAGATCAGTCGCTTTTAGATGATCTGGAAGAGCTGCTGATTAGCATGGATATAGGTCATAAAACTTCTAGATTGCTTATTGATAAGCTCGCAAGTATCAAATTTGAATCAGAAGTTGAACATAACATTATCACACAGCAGTTAATGAGCGAAATAGAAACAATATTAAACCCTGTTGTGCAGCCGCTCATTTTGAATAAAAAACCACACATAATAATGGTGTGCGGAGTGAATGGTAATGGAAAAACTACAACTATAGGTAAACTTGCCTATAAATATAAGGAAAAAGGAAAATCCGTTATGCTTGTTGCGTGCGACACATTCAGAGCTGCTGCGAGTGAGCAATTAAATATTTGGGCAGAACGTTCTGATTGCTCTATTGTTACTGGAGAACACGGTAGCGATTCTGCAAGTGTGGCATATAGAGCTGTAAATCAAGCGATAAAAGATAGCGTTGATGTTGTTTTAATTGATACAGCAGGAAGGCTACAAAACAATGTAAATCTCATGCAAGAGCTGTCAAAAATACATAGAACGATAAAGAAATTGGATGATACTGCTCCTCATGATGTTATTTTGGTTCTTGATGCAACTACTGGCCAAAATGCTTATAGCCAATTAGAGGCCTTTAGTAAAATGGTTGGTGTTACCGGGTTAATTGTAACAAAGCTAGATGGTACTGCCAAAGGTGGAGTAGTGATTGGGCTTGCAGAAGCTTATAAGGTGAAATTACACGCTATAGGAATTGGTGAAAGTATAGAAGACCTGAGGGAATTTACTGGCAAAGAGTTTGCTGAAGCGCTGTTTAAATGTGATTGAAGATCTCTTTAATTTTCTCATATGACCAAGCTTAATTATCATGAGAAGCCGTTTTTAGATGGTCTCATTCCAGCATGTGACGCTGGTTGCAAGTGATTATTGGGTTGGGTGAGCCGTTAACGTATAAAAATTACTTCCGCATATTTTCAATCTCATTATAATTACAAATAGAGATATTTTAAGAGCTCAAAATCTATCTTTAGTCTGCAGACTTTTTAATCAAACTTATTAAAAAATGTATTCTTCAGTGTATATCTGTCGTATGTGCACTGCATTTTTTTTCTAACTCTTTTTTACACAGGAGGATTTTATGTCCAGAATTCCAGATACTTGACCTTTACTTTAGCTAATAATGGGCGCCTATGGTTTTAGAAAGTGTAGGAAATAGAAACGTTTCTGTTTTTTGAGTAATTAAAAACCACTTCAGCTTGTCACTCATGCCTAAAAAGCAATTATATTAATGTAATATTGATACTTGTATACCAACATAAATATATTTTAAAAATTTAAGGAGTATATTATGACAATGTCTACCACAAATTAGTGAGAAATTAGCAGCTAGCGCAAAAAGTCTCTTTGATGAGAGCGAAAAATTATTGCTTATAGCAGAGGAAATATATAATCAAGATCCAATGAATTTTTAATTACAGTAAAAACAGTAAAAAAAGAAGCCAGTGTCACCTACTCAGATGACATTATGGAAGCTGGGATGACACCCTTCCCACAAGCAAAATGTTCATGCAGATAATATTTAATTGTGATTGAAGACCTCTTTTAACTCTTTTATATGACCAAGCTTAATTATCTCAATATCATGAGAAGAATAATTGCCATTTTTAGGCATAATCGCTTTTTTAAATCCTAACTTTTGTGCTTCCCTTAGTCTGAGATCAGCATGCGAAACATTTCTAATTTCTCCTGAAAGTGCAACTTCACCGCAGATTATTGAAGAAGTTAGTAGCGGTAAATTTACTAAACTTGAAATAAGGGAAGCAGCAACAGCAAGATCAGCTGATGGTTCCTGTATTTTGAGTCCTCCCGCAATGTTTAGGTATACTTCTTTATCATGCAAAAACATTTTACAACGAGCACTTAGAACCGCGATTATCATAGCTAATCTATTAATATCCCAACCAACTACTGCTCTTCTTGGAGTTGCCATATTAGTCCTTGCTATTAATGCTTGCACTTCCATTAAGATTGGTCTTGAGCCTTCAACTCCTGCAAATACGGCGCTGCCAACTACTTCTCTATCATGTACGGTCAAGAATAATGATGATGGATTATCAACAGGCATGAGTCCTGCTTCAGACATCTCAAAAACACCAATTTCATTTGCAGGGCCAAATCTATTTTTAATAGTGCGTAAAATGCGATATTGATTACTATTTTCACCCTCAAAATATAGTACTGTATCTACCATATGCTCCAGGGTTTTAGGTCCTGCTATTTGTCCATCTTTCGTTATATGGCCAACTATTAAGAGAGAAACACTATATTGCTTTGCAAGAACAGTCAATTCATGAGCGCAGGTACGGACTTGAGTTACAGTTCCTGGTGCTGATGTGACTTTGCTATCATACATAGTTTGTATAGAATCAATTATCAAGAACTTAATACTTTTATTTTTCCTTATTGTTGCTACTACATCAGTTAAAGATACTGTAGATAAAAGCTTAATTTTAGGTTCATTTATCTTAAGACGCTTTGCTCTGAGGCTCACTTGCTCTAAAGATTCCTCGCCAGATACATAAAGACATTCAAAAGAGGAAAGTTGTACAACATTAGCTGCAATCCTAAGCAAAAGAGTAGATTTGCCAATTCCAGGTTCACCACCAATTAAAATGCTAGCACCTTGAACGATACCTCCACCAAAAACTCTATCTAACTCTTCTATTCCTGTTAAAAAACGATCGGGGGTAATAATTTCACTATCTGATAACGCTTTTATTGAAATTGGTGCAGATGTACTTCTCGTTTCTGTTTTTAGTACTATTTCTTCGACAACCGTATCCCAACTGTCACATGCAATACACCTTCCTACCCACCTTCCAGTGCTATGACCGCAGAATTGACATACGTATGCAGTTTTCATAAAAGCCAAAATTATAATTCTAATAAAAATTAGCTAAATAAGTGAAATAAATTTAAATAGAGAAAATTACCAATCACACTTTTTATCTTGTGGTTTTATTTGCAATATTGCTACTAAGCTGACTAATAAGCAAAAAATTACATAAAGCCCAGCAGCAAAGTCTATTTTAGGAAACATTATAGTAAACCCAGTGCATATCATAGGAGTAAATCCACCATGCAGGGCATAAGAAATGTTACGTGATAAACTCACACCACTAAATCTAACATTAGTAGGAAAAAGCTCAGCAGTAACTATCCCTATAGGATTAATACCCCTCTCGATTATAGAAAGAGCCATAACACTCAACATGATTATAAGATAGCTTTTATAGTAATATGCAATAGATAACATAGGACAACATAATACCATTGTTATCACTATAAATAAGATTGCAGTGCGTTCTCTCCCTGTTTTATCAGCTAAAATTCCAAGCATTATTGAAGATATCGGCATTAATATACTGGTTATAATGAGTACAACTTCGTTGACATACGTTGTTACATAAGTTTCAACAGACACTATTTCTTTTGCAATTGTTCTAAGAAATATGGTAAATCCAACAGCAACATTAACAGGTACAGATATTAAAATGGCAAGTATCAGGGCTCTTTTATAGCGTTTTGTAAGCTCTATTATTGGTAAATTAGGTAAATTTCTTTGTTCTCGATTTTTTTCATACACTGGAGTTTCTCCTAGTGTATATATACTATATGCGCTTATTAATCCTAAAATGGCTGAAAAAATAAACGGCAGCCTCCAACCCCAAGCGTTAAAATCAGTGGTTTTTTTACAGATGATCACTGCAACCACAGAGAGCAATATGCCAATAGAGCGACCAAAACTTATTATTCCAAAAAACATTCCTAGTTTTTTCTTATTAGGTAAATGCTCTATGAGATAAACAGAGCTACCTCCTTGCTCAGCGCCAAGTGCAACCCCTTGTATCAGATGGATTGTAAGAAGCAACATACTAGAGGTTATTCCTATTTTACTATAACTTGGAATAAACGCAACGAGACTAGAAGGAATCGATATTAGCAAGATAGCAATCGTTAACGCCATTCTCCTTCCATACCTATCACCAATGTGACCAAATACAGATGCACCAAGTGGTCTTACCATTGCACCCAGTCCTGCAATTCCAAACAATTGCAATATGCTGTAGTAGATATCTTTTGCATAACAAAATTCTCTACTAATTATATTAACCAGATCAATAAAGAGCATATGGTCATACCATATTGCGATTCTACAGAGTATTGTTGCAATCAATACTCTTGTTTGTTGATTGTACACTTAGTTTAATTTGTAAATGTCTGCTTATTTTTATTTTGGCTGCTTTTTAGAACTTTGCAACTCAAGCGTATGGCTTATATGTAAATATTATTAAAATTGGAACTTGCATAACCAGCCAGTCTGGGATCAAATAAAAAAATCTGGTCATCCGCTGGAATGACATGGTGGAATGTGTCATTCCAGTACTCCTTTTCTTGTCATCCCAGTGCTCCGACACTGGGATGACACCTCTCTTAAATTACTTTAGCTACAAATATCAAGAAATTTACCAAGTAGAAAAAAGACAAAAGAAACCCCCTATTAGCTAGCTCTAATCCTGAAAATTGGCCTGTCTTAAACAGCCCGTTTCAGCTTATATGGTTAAAAAACTGGAAGTTTTGTAAAGAAATAAGATGCACATAGTGCAAAAAATTAAAAATAAGACGACAACTGCGTTATGCTTTTGTCGTTTAATCTGCACAGACGAAGATAAATAGTATAGCGTTATCCTTATGGTAAGGGAGTTGAAAAAATTTATAAAGCAGGTTCTTTCATTAGTTTTTTTGCGAACATCAAACAATTACTTAGAAAAATTGGAAAGACCATTAAAATATTTTTTTACTTTTTATTCTATATATTTCAACATATTACCTTTAAGTACTAATAATTATGGCATTATTAATAGTTGAGTCGCCAGCAAAGGCAAAGACGATAGGTAAATATTTGAGTAAAGAATTCAAAGTGGCTGCATCTTTTGGCCACGTCAGAGATCTGCCAGCGAAGAATGGTTCTGTTGATCCTGATAATGACTTTGCCATGAAGTATGAGATTATTGAAAAAGCAGAAAAGTATGTAAAAGAGTTAGTCAAGGAAGCTAGTAAAACATCAGATATATACCTTGCAACAGATCCAGACAGAGAAGGGGAAGCAATAGCTTGGAATGTGATAGAGGCACTAAAGGAAAGAAAAGCAATCAATGATGAAAGTAACATTCATAGAGTAGTCTTTAACGAAATAACAAAAAGAGCAGTGCAAGAAGCTATAAAAAATCCACGTGAAATTAATATGGACTTAGTGCGTGCACAGCAAGCACGCAGAGCTTTGGATTATCTAGTTGGATTTAGCTTGTCACCGCTGCTGTGGACAAAATTGTCGGGAAGCAAATCTGCAGGGCGAGTGCAGTCTGTTGCATTAAAGCTTATATGCGAACGAGAAGATGAAATTAGTAAATTTATAACACAGGAGTATTGGAGCATAAAGGCAGAAATGCAAAATAGCAAAGATGAGGCTTTTTTTGCTATGCTAAGCCACTATGACAATAAAAAGCTAGAAAAATTTGATATTAAGAATGAAGAAGAGGCAAAGAACTTAGTCAGGGAGATCGAGTCAAGGCAGTATGCTGTAAGCACAGTAGAACGCAAGCAAGTTAAGAGAAACCCGCTTCCTCCATTTATCACCTCAAGTCTTCAGCAAGATGCAGTGAATAAACTGTATTTTAATGTGAAAAATGTTATGCGAGTAGCGCAAAATTTATATGAAGGTATCAATATTGGTGGTGAAACCGTAGGGTTGATAACTTACATGCGTACAGATGGGTTTCATATTGCAGATGAGGCTATAAACTCAATCAGGGGATCAATTAAGTCATTATATGGTGATAAATATTTACCGCAGTCTCCTCGTAAATATGTAAAAAAGGTCAAAAATGCTCAAGAAGCACATGAAGCAATCCGGCCAACTGATATTAATAGAACACCGGGTAGTATTAAGGATTACTTAACGCCAGAGCAATTTAAATTATACGATTTAATCTGGAAAAGAACCATCGCAAGTCAAATGGAATCGGCGATTCTTGATCAAGTGGTAGTTGAAATTAGTTCTATTGACCAGAAAGTGATTCTGCGAGCAAGTGGATCAAGTATATTCTTTGATGGTTTTTATAAAGTTTATCAAGATAACATAGAAGCCGAAAATGAAGGCCTGCTACCTGCCATGAAGGAAGAGGAAGCGTGCAAGTTGATTTCTGTTGATCCGAAACAGCATTTTACTCAACCGCCACCTCGTTATAGTGAAGCGAGTATAGTAAAAAAAATGGAAGAAGTCGGTATAGGTCGCCCATCAACTTATGCAACAATTATTTCGGTATTACAAGATCGTGAATATGTTTCATTGGATAACAAAAGATTTATTCCAAGCAGCCGCGGTAAGATCGTGACTATATTTTTGGAAACTTTTTTTCAGCGTTGTGTAGAGTATGACTTTACAGCACAAATGGAAGAAAGGCTTGATTCAATCTCAAATGGACATGCAGATTGGAAAAAAGAACTAGGCTATTTTTGGGTGCCATTTTTTAATCATGTAAATTCTGTTAAGCAAATGACACATGATGAGATTTTTAGTGGTATTCATGATTTGGTAGTCAATTGGTTTTGCTCAGAGGAAGGAAAGGAAGAAATAGGTAAAAAATGTCCTAATTGCTCTGGTGGTATATTGAAATTAAATTTTGGAAAAGCCGGTGTGTTTCTTGGATGTTCTAACTATCCTGCATGCAATCATACAAAAGAAATTACGGGCAGTAATGACAATTCAGAATATCCAAAAAGTTTGGGTATAGATGATATGACAGGCCAAGAGGTAATGATCAAAAAAGGTCCTTTTGGACTTTATCTGGAGTTTAATAGTGAGTCAGAAAAGAAAAAAAAGATTTCTGTACCAAAAGATATAAATGTTAATGATATTGATCTAAATACCGCCACTCGATTACTTTCCCTGCCGAAAATAATCGGAGAGCACCCTGAAACTGGAAAAGAAGTAAAAATAGGTCTTGGACGATTTGGGTACTATATTCTCTATGATGGTCGATACTTTTCTCTTAAAAAAAGCTCTAAGGAGGTATTAGACACACAATTAAACGAAGCTATACAAATTATTGAGAGCAGCCCACGCAAAGAGCTAAAATCTCTTGGTTTTAATGAAAAGGGAAAAGAAGTTTTTATCTGCAACGGTAGGTACGGATTCTATATAAAATGCGGTAAAACAAACGTTGCGTTGGGCAAGAATGCAGATATTGAAAGTATAGATCTGAAGAAGGCTTTAGAGTTAATTAAGAATAAAAAGTAGACTTCTTGCATAACCATATGCTTTTTATTGTTGTTCCAGCGCTACACGCTGGAACTGAGAAAAAAAGAGCCTGAATTACAAGAAAGAAAATATTCAGATAACGAGAAAGTTGTCACCTGGTTAGCAGCTACAGTCGTGTGACGCAGACGTGCTACAAGGAAAATAGTCTCTATCAGAGTTAAGCTTTGCTTGCAAAATGAAAAGTAAGACCAGCTTCTATACCGTGTGTGTGAAACACTTGATTGCCTATACTGATACTTTCTTTGTGTAACTTCTGGTCCGATGGTTTTTGACTTTTATTCAATTCTAATATCTTTTTTCCATCTGGGTTTACCGGTTGCTTTGCTTTCATTTCTCCTAACACCTCTGCTTCAAAATCAACATTACTACCAAGAACACCAAAACCTCTATATCCGATGTGCATATTTACATCTTCGTTTATACGATAATCAAAGCCAGCTTTCAATTGACCTGCAGGTCTTATTGACGATTTTTCAAACATTGTCATTCTTGTTGCACCGACTCCAACCCCAACATAAGGAGAAAAAGATAAACTATCACTTTTCCAATAATGATAAACATTTGCCATTACAGATGCGTTTTCTACTTGGTCATGATTAATTACAGTTTTATACATATAAGTTTTTTTATTAGCACTCTCACTAACGTCTTTTAGATACGAAACAGTTACTTGATTACTTGATAAACCAATATTATCTACTTTTACAGAAGAGTACATCCCTTCCAATTCAGCTCTATAGCTATTATTGCCTAGTTCTCCTGTGTAACCAAACGTTACATTTGCAGCAAAAGGTGGGTTATAATCTCCTTTATACTTACTTATTAACTGACCTTCTGTTCTCTGAGCGTCTATGTCATTTATAGATACACGGTTATCATCTTTAGCATCTTTGCCTCCAATTTTTGCTTTTAACTTACCCAAGTTCAAATATTGACCGTAATATCCACCACCAAAGTAAAATCCTTCTGTTTCACTTGCAAAAGATTGTTGTGACAACAATAAAGCAAGTGCTGTAACTGCTAATGTTTTTTTACTCATCATGACTATTCCTCTAGTTAAAATAGCTAATCTAGTACTAATTAATTAAAAATGATTTAATATGAAAAAACTAATTATTTTCTAAGCTAAAAAATAGGTAAAATTAACCTCTATCCTCGATTTTATTGCCGTCTAGTTTGTCCTCATCTTCAAATTCATCATCATCGTCAAATTCATCCTTACTGTCTTCATCATCAAACCCATCATCGTCTTCCTCATCATCAAACCCATCACCACCTTCAAACTTATCATCAATATCCTCGTCTTCAAATCCATCTTCAATCCCTGGCTCATCGTATATTGCATCTTCAGTTTTATCTTCAACAGGATAATCAGCAGCTTCAATAGCATTACTCTCTTCTTCATTACTAATCTTATCTTTGTTAGCAGCAGAAAAGACCTTGTTTGGATCATATGGCTCTTGTGTAGGCACACGTGTTGGTTTAATCAGCCTTCTTGTGAATGTGCTATCACTATAGTACAAAATTTTCTTTGACTTAATTGGATAAGTCGATTCTATCAAAATTATCTGATCATCACGTGGCAGCATAATAATTTCTTGAGGTAAGAGCAATGCTCTCTGTGTTTCAGAGATATGCAATGATCTTGATGCAGGATTCAAGTCTAAAAATTTAGGTTTGTTTAATGATTCTTGTTGTACAGTTTTGTTTCCTATAAGCTGAGATATCAAATTAGCCGTTTCAATATTATTGGCTGCAAAAGTTATTCTATAGGTTGAGTTTGATAAAAAGGAGTTCATTCCTGCTTCTTCATATATTCCTTTAAGCTGTTCAGTATCTTGAACAATTAAAAATAACCTTACTCGATAGCCACGAAAGTATGCGATGCCCGTTTGAAATTGCTCCATTTTTCCAAGTGTTGGAAACTCATCCATTAAAAATAATACGCCGTAAGGCTCGTCATCCGATGGCAATTTTCTACATAAAAACTCAGTTGCCTGTTGGTAAAAAACCTGCATTAAAGGCCTGAGCCTAGTTAAGTTATCAGGAGTTAAACCAACATAAACTGTAGTTTTCTTCTTTTTAAAATCCAAAATATTAAAATCACTTGATGCAGTTGCAGTATCGATCAATGGGTTTGCCCACAATTCAAGCGACGAGTTCATAGTTGACACAACACCTGATCTTTCTTTGTCAGCCTTTTGCAAAAAAGCTGCAATGTTCATATACGCTACCGGATGTATTATTTTACCCATTGTGTCCAAAACTACAGCAAGATTGTAAACTACGTCATCGCTACGCATCGTACGCACAACCTCACCAAAAGATTTAACTTTCTCTGGTGCAGCAAGTAAATATAGTACCACCCCAACAAATAAGCTTCTTGCTTCGTTTTGCCAAAAATCTTGTTCAGGCATGATTAGGTTAGCTATTTTTTGCACATCGTCAACCATCTGTCCAGGTTTTTCACTAATCCATTCCAGTGGATTATAACAATGGCTTACCCCATCTGGCTGCGCTGGGTTCCATACATATACTTTTTGTCCTTGTCGCTCTCGCCAACCACTTGTTATTTCATAGTTTTCTAATTTTATATCATGCACAATTACCGAATCATTCCAAAATAACAAATTAGGAATTACAAAACCAACACCTTTACCAGAGCCTGTAGGTGCAAAGAGCAATGCATGCTGAAACCCATCAGCAATAAAATATCCTCTCTTATCTTTACCAAGCAATAGACCTTTTTTGCTTCTTAATCCCGCTTTTCGTATGTCTTTCTCTGATGCCCACTGTGAATCTCCATGAAGTGATTCTTTCTTTTTAAATGGCCGCCACTCAATTAGTCTTTCTCTCACATTCCACAAAATAATCATCAAAACAATTTGAGGCAGTATAGAAGATACAACTAATTTAATTTTGAGCTCAAAGCTATATAGCTCTGGATGATGCCAACAATATTGTATATGATCAAAAATTGTCGGCCAGAGAGCTTGAGGAAAAGGTGTCAAGCTAGGATTAATTGCTCTAAAATCTACACCATCTGGACCGTCAACAAACAGGTAGAATAATATACCAGACAAATAGAAGCAAAATTCAAGTATGCTAAAAGATACTACACCTCCTATGAGAATATTGCGTAGGTGATTTCCATTACTCATAAACTACTTTTTCTTAACTTACGTATAAATTTAAGTATTTTCATTTGAAGATCTAGTAAATAATATCTCAGAAATGCTTCTTTTGCCTCCACTGGTTCTTTTTAGCTGAATAACAATATCAATTACATTTCTAATGTATGGTATGATCTGATCTGGGGGAATGCCAAGATTTGCTTGCATAACCATAAGTTTTATTTGCTCAAGAGCCATTGCCGGACTATCCGCATGAAGAGTTGATATTGACCCTGGGTGGCCAGTGTTTATTGCTCTAAGAAAACTAAAAGCTTCTGCTCCACGTAATTCACCAACTATTATCCTATCTGGTCTTAAACGTAAACATGCCTCTATCAAATCTTGAGTGGTCACTTTTGCCCTGCCTTGCCCTCCTTTAGAAGCAATAAGATGTACTCTATTCGGATGATCATTCAAAACTATCTCCCTCGCATCTTCAACAGTAATAATTCTTTCTTCAGATGGAATAGCACGCAAAGTAGCATTAGTAAAAGTGGTTTTACCAGTGGAAGTTCCACCACTAATTATGATATTTTTCTTACTTATTACAGCATATTCTAAAAACTCTTTTATTTTTTTTTGTTTCAGTAGCAAATCTAGGTGACGATCTACTGGATTATCGGTCACTCCTATAACAGTTTCAGAAAAAGCCCCCATTTTTTCATAATCATCCAATGCCAATTGCATAGAAGAAGGTTTACGAATTGAAATGACTACTTTATCAGGCTCACATGCTGGAGAAAACACTATCTGTATACGATAACCATTTGGTAATGTAGCTGAAAGCAGCGGTGTCTCTTCGCTCAGTTTTTGTTCTGTAGCTTGAGCAATCAACCTGCTAAGAGATTTTAAATGATTAAGATCAAATATTTCTAACTTTTCGCATCTTATTTCACCGCGATTTTCAATCCATACTTCCTTCGGTTTATTTATTGATATTTCATTTACACCTTCCTCTTGAAATATCCCTTGTAATGGCTCCAAGTATGTATCAAGTGCAGCATAGTTCATTTCAGTTATTTAATATTGACTGTGGAGGAAATACTATATCTTGGTTAACAAATACTTTCAATGCAGTTCCTTGATTAACATAAATAGTTGGTTTTTTATCTACACTCCTATCAACTATATCTCGCATGTCTTTGGAAAAATCATTGATTGACTTCCCAATTTCTTCATCATAAACAGACTTGCTTCTTTTCTGAGTTTGCCTCAACAGTTGACGTACATCGTCTAAAGTTATACCGATATTGTCACTAGTAATTGTATCAACTCCACTAGCTCCAGAACTTTTTATCACACTTACTATTTCTTCCTTTATTATTCTCAGCAAATCCTGATCACTTTTAGCATTTCGAATTTTTTCAATAGCCCTAATACCCAATTTCCATTTTTCGTCTCCTACCTTCCCAACTTCAGTTTTTATAGAATTCTCCAATCTCTCAACAATAGCCCCTTTGAGAGAAGAAATATCTATTTCAGTTGCAGTAATAGACTTCTCTGCATACATGGCAGTTAGCGCATCGATAAGATTAGAGGCTTTTTGTCCTACAACAGCTGAACCAATCGAAACACCAGCAAGTGCCACTGAAGAGAATAATGCACTTACTATTTTATTATCAACTATTCCAGCTATCCCTGCCCTTCCAAGCTCATCGGTACCAGATGATGCAATAGCAACATCTATACCATGAGGAAGAATGATCCTATTCCAATTTATGTTCACGCGGGCTTTTGCAACATTTGAGTCGAATGAATAACCACCTATTAACCTTGAACCTTTTGGTATTAAAATTGTATCACCAGTTTCTGCATAAACGTCTCTACTAACAACAGCACGGAGCATTCCTTTTAAGTCAGAACTTATTGCAGTTTCAAGAATAGCGTCAATAACTTTACCTTGAATAATCATTAAACCAAGCTTTCCAGCTTTGGTAGCTTTGCTCGACTGTGCTGAGGTATTGGATAAAACAGCATCTGTAGCTTTACCTTCCCCACTACTACCTGAAATTGCTAACATTTGTGCACTACGTCTGTCTCTAGGATAACCGCCACCCCCTATTGTAGGAAATGAAGTAGGCAAATTGCTAATAACATTACCAGAAGGAAAATTTTGCTTTGGTAAAACAGGTATATTTGACAAGGGAATTTCTTTTAGTTGCTCTTCTTTTTTTGTCACTTCCTCTTTTTTGATTTGTTTTACTTCTGGTATGACTTGTGGGATAGGAAGAGGAGGTAAGGGTGGCAAGAGATCAGTTGCTATCCTCTCGGAAACTACTACATTATCTGGAACTTGTTCTAACTTTCCTTTCAATTCTTGAATGTTTTGCTTTGTTTCCTCTTTTTTAACAATCTCTGGACCCTCTTTATTAGAAGGACTAAAATAAAGATAGTACACTCCACCAACTAAGAGCGCTACCATAACTATCATCAATGCCTTATAACCTTGATTAGAGCTAACTGTTACTACCTTGCTTTCTATCTCTGATTCATCTTCTACACTATTATGCCTTTCTTTACTCATATTATATGTACCAGAACTAAAGTGACCTATTTATAACTTCAACTTCACTACCTTCATAACGCATTAATAGCTTTTTATGTACTCCTTTTATTACAACATAATCATCAAATAACAGCCTTTTACAGGATTCGCCTTCTATAAAAATCTGAGGAATTTTATTACTATTTCTAAACTTTAAATAGGTTAAATAACCATCATCGAATAACTCAATTGGAACTATATCTATGTTACCACCTTCATCAATATATGTATAGTTGTACCTCGTATTATTTTCTTGTATTATTTTTTCTGGCTTTTCTGTAATGTATTGCATTTGAGTAGGTAAAGAAACCTCATCTAAATCAACATCAAATTCATCTTCTTCTTGAGGATAATAAAAACGTATTACGTAAGATATATCCTTTTCAACGGAATAATCATGATCCACTTTTTTAGCATCAGTATCTGGGTATTTATCGTAATTTGGTCTTGAAATTAGATCAAAAATGTAATTTCTCTTTTTAGTTGTCGTAATAATCATGTTAGTGCGACTACTGACTTCAAATGGCATGACAAGCAGTTTATTATCATAAGGATTAATTTTCCAACTTGATGCATCACCAACAGCAATATTTTTGACTTTTTCCCCTTCTGCAAACTCAATATAAGAATAGTAACCTTGACTAAAAATTACTGTAAACACCTCATTAGGGCTATATACAAAAGTCTTTATTCTACTATCTACAGAAATAGGTTTATTATTAATAGATGCATTTAAGTTGCCACTTATTAGTAAAGCTAAAACTAACAATATCCTACACATATTCATCATCTACTCTATATGAAATAACTTGAAACCCTAACGGGTTAATATATCTTTGCTGATCATTCATTTCAAGCGATGCATATTTATACGACATCACAACTATCTTATTTTTCCTTGAGGAATTTCCATCTTTTCGTGTAAATTCTATAGAAAATCTCACTTGAAGAGCATCATTACCTAATTTTTGAATTGAACGAATTTTCAACTCACCTTTAGCATCTGAATATAAATTAAAAAGGTCATTCATATTCTGCGATTTTATATAATTGCTAAATTCACTATATACACTAGGCGAAGAAAACAACCTTACTTTTGTATAATAATTATAATTATAATTATATGGGTCAAAAACCTCCCTTGCTTTTATATACTCTGAAATAAAATAATCGTTCAGCGTTTCATTTGCAGAATATTGTTTTACTGTAACAGGATCAACCAATTGCACTATTCCTGACTTTTTATCAATTTCTATAACGAATGGCTCAATAGTGCTACTTGTGCTAATTTTAAATATAGCTAATATGCTTATAGAAATTGCAACTAGTAATATTAATGTAAATAAAAGTAAAGTATTTCTCTGAGCAACAACTGTGCTATAGCGACTTGAATTCCAATTTATATCCTTATCCAATGACTCATTACTTTTTTCTTGTTTTAAAAATTTCAGCATCTCAATATTCTTAAAAATCTTAACTTATATTAATTAACATAGCAAGCTAACAAAGTAGTTATAACAAAAAAGCTAATAAACCCTTAATCCATGGCCTAACTTGCCAAATTTTGTTTCCATATATGAATGATTATATTCATTGCGTTCCATAATAAGTGGTACACACTTTGTAACTTCTATACCGTTATTTTTCAACTCTAATAACTTTCTACCATTGTTTGTAAGTAATTGTATTTTGTTAATGTTCAATTTCTTAAGTATTTTAGCTGCAACAGCAAAGCTCCTTTCATCATCTTCAAAACCCAATACTCTATTTGCATCAACAGTATCAAGATTATATTTTCTTTGCATACTGTATGCTCTTAACTTATTAGTTAAACCAATGCCTCTCCCATCTTGCATCAAGTATAATATAATGCCATTCCCAAAGTCGGTCATTATTTGAATCGCTTGATGTAACTGGCTTCTGCAATCACATGATAAGCTGTCTAATAAGTCTCCTGTATAGCATGCAGAATGAATTCTCACTAATGGCTCATTATCTTTATCTGGATTGCCAATGATAATTGCATAATGTTCTCTTCCGCCACTTTTGGTTCTATAAGATATGATATCTACTTCTTGAGTCTGCTTTAAAAATAATGATGTTTTGCACACTTCATACACACTATGATTTTGTTGAAAATCATTCACAAGTAACGTATTTAGTGCAATAATGTCATTTTCTTCACACCAATTTCGCATTTCATGTTTATTCTCAAAAGTCATATCAGCCACTAACGCGTATGGCAATAATTCTGAGAACTTAAGCAAGGCAACAGCATACGCATCTATTGTCTTTGAGCATTGCAACTCTTTTATCCAATCTTCCTTTGAACAGTTTATTAAATGGAGCAGTTCATCAAAATTGCTTATCAACAGACGTTTGCTACTATGTTCTTTACTCTGACATATGTATTTTACCTTACTTGCAGTCAAAGTAACATACACATTACCTGATATAAGCTTATATTGACTAAATAAATTTTTTTCTAAAGTTTCAGCAGCAGCAAGCAATAGATAGTTATTTTCATCATCATATATTAAAATTGGAAGACCACGCCTGACTTCACTGATGGCCCTTTCTACTTTATTTCTACTTTGATTTCCTATAAACATTTCACCTACACCAAACAACTTGGTGCGGTCGAGAAGACTTGAACTTCCAAGGCTTTGTGAGCCACAGCGACCTCAACGCTGCGTGTCTACCAATTCCACCACGACCGCACTTTATTCTAGTTTCTATATAATTACTTTAAATTACTTAATCATTTTAGGATTTTTCATCTAAAGTGTCAATCTGATACTAGGATAATTTAGGAAATGCCTGTATAATTTAACTATGAATTTTATGGTTACAAACTTTAATCATTTAAGATAATCTTAATACTAATTCTTAATTTAGGTTTTTATACAAATGAAAGTAGCTAATATCTTCATTTTTTTAATTCTATCTCTTACAATTAGCTTTCACTCTAATCATGCACAAATATTGTACACATGGTCTCAAATCATTCCAGAAAATAAATTAAGCATACGTGCGATTATAGACAATAACATGTGTCCCATTGCTTACGTCGATAATAAGGCAGTAGAAATGCTAAGTCGCAGCTCAATTAACAATACCGAAACAGTTTGTGAACTGATAGTAGAAACAAATGCTCAAAACATTAGTATTGACAATATAAAAGTTCCCGTATTAGCGGAAAAGATCAGCAAAATTGCCTTCATTGGCGATACAGGATGTAGAATAAATATGTTATTTCAGCAAGAATGTAATTCTGTAGATAACTGGCCTTTGAAAAAAAATTTAGATTCAATCGCTTTTCATAAACCAGATTTAATTATCCATGTTGGTGATTATCATTATAGACAAACAAAATGTAGAAACACAAAAAAGTGCGGCGATATTTATGGATATAGCAAAGAAGCTTGGTACGCTGATTGGTTTGAGCCTGCAAAAGATATTTTAACACAATCTCCTTTTCTTTTTGTTCGTGGAAATCATGAGAGTTGTAATAGAGCTTATGAAGGATGGTTCAGATATTTAGATTCATACCCCTTTTCCCCTCAAAAATGTGAAGATCTTATTTCCAGTTGGTTCTTAGATGCTGGGCCGATGAAGTTTTTTATCTTCGACTCTTCATCCGGTGAGGAAATTTTTACAACCCAAAGCACAGTTGATGCTTTTGAGAGGCAGTTTGATAAATTGATACAAGATAAGCCCACGTGGTTTTTGACTCATAAACCACTTTGGAGATCTCCAAAAAAAGAATTTTTGACATTAAAAAGCCATGGCAATCTTACACAAATTGAAGCTTTTGGAGATAAATTTCCAAGCAATGTTACTACCATAGTTTCTGGCCACATTCATATAGCCCAGATTTTATTAATGGATAATGTTCCAGATCAGATTATAGTTGGAAACGGCGGTGCATTATTACACGCTCAAGATCAAGAACCTGTTTATCAAAACGTAGAATTTAACTATCCAAATAGTAGAAATTACTTAGCACACGAAGTTAGAAACTTTTTCGGCTTTGGCTTTGCAATATTAGGTTTAGACGATCACAAATTTACTTTCTATAACCAAGATAATAAGGAAATGTATTCTGCAAACCTAACGAAAGACTTTAAACTTAAAACAAATTAAAATTAGGACTATTTGTTGTTATCGATTACTGACCTTACCGAGAAAAAGTAGAGAAGTAGAAATGTGAGTTGACAAAATAAGAGAAATATAGTATATTAATGGTAGTAAGAGTATTTAAAATTAATTATGCCAGTAGCAGTAAATACACCAGATAACATACAAAGAATGTCGAAATTTAAAAAGGCAAGAGATATTTTACTAGCCCCTGTGAGATGGCTAGTCATTGGTTTAGCTGTAGTATTACTCATAGCATTTATTGTTTTTGTCATAGCGTTAATTCTAGTTGCTCAAGCATTGGGTAAGCTATATCTTCTTGCAGGAGGCAAATTACCAGAATGGTTAGAGCAAAGAACTGAAGCATTTATGGAGGCAGTGCGTGTCCCACAAACAACGCATGATACTAATGTAAATGATGCAATTAATATTAACGTTCAAAAGCTAAAAGAAAACTATGGCGAGCCTGATGTTGATGATAAGTTTATAGAGGAAATAGAAGGATTTATTGATCAGTTAGAGTGTATAGCAAATGGTACACAAAAAGCTGTGGATAAAGATCAACTCACAGAAGATGAGAAAAAACATGCACTTAAGTGCTTGGAGCGTATAAAAAACAACCCTGATACACATAGTGGAAGCGGATTAACATTGAAGCAAGTTTTAAATTTGGTTTGGAAAGCTTGTAAAGATGAAAATAAAAAAAGTGCTGATGATAATATAGATATTAATACCCGCATATCACAGAGAAAATATCAACTGGTTAAACATTTAGTAGAATCGCAAACAGAATATGGAGTATTTGTTGGCAGTGCATGTTTTACTGGTGCCTTTAACAGTATTGTCTCTTCCTTGTACACTTTTGAAGAATTTTTCTTCTTGCAAAGAGCGGATAAGGCTACTGTAAAACAAGAGTTTGAAAATGATCTACAAAAAAAAGGTGAAGAATTATTTAATCGGCTTTCCAATGATAAAGAAAAAAAAGAAGTTGCAGAAGCTTTAAGTAATCCTTCTACAAATTTCTTTATTAGCTTTATAGAATCATTTAAAAATCACTCTGCACGTGCAGTTTTAGGCGATAAAAGATGTGATGAACTAATAAAAGAGCATTTTGGTAATCTTCAATATAAACCAACAATATCTTGCTTTATAAAGTAATCACTTAACTAACGGCAAAGTGATACCATGTTGATTCATATATTTTCCTTTCATATCATCATATGACTTCTCACACTCACTTTCGCCGCTTAAAAACACAAATTGGCATGCTCCTTCATTAGCGTAAATTTTTGCAGGAAGTGGAGTAGTGTTAGAGAATTCAAGTGTGACGTGACCTTCCCATCCAGGTTCTAAAGGTGTGACGTTCACTATGATACCACATCTTGCATAAGTTGATTTGCCAACACAAATTACTAGTACATTCCTTGGTATACGAAAATACTCCACTGTGCTGGCAAGCACAAAACTATTTGGTGGAATTATACATACATCTGTTTCCTTATCTATGAAACTATTCTCAGAAAAATTCTTTGGGTCTACAATAGCTGAATTAACATTAGTAAAAATCTTAAACTTATTACTAACTCTTGCATCATAGCCATAAGATGATAATCCGAAAGATACAACACCCTTACTGCTTTTATGATTCACAAAAGGCTCTATCATTCTAGAGTTTTCAGCCTTTTCCCTTATCCATTTATCTGGCATAACTGCCATAATTGTCCTTTAAAGTTTTGTAATACTTATAATAATATGTAATAGAATTTAAATGTAAACCTGAATTAGCGTTACACTCTGGAATGGCAAAGTTTCCAGTATAAACTACCTATACAAAAATAAATTGGCAATATTTCAAGCCTGCCAAGCAGCATCAAAAACGATAGAAATAGCTTTACTCCACCACTAAAGGAGGAATAATTACCTGAAGGACCTATTAGGTTACTAAATCCTGGGCCAGAATTTGTAAGCATTGCAGAAACAGAGCTGATGCTAGTTATAAAGTCCGCATTGCTCAAGTAAGACATCACTATTGATGATATAGTGAACGTTAACATGTAAATCGCAAAAAACGTAAAGACGGATTGAACTTCATCATTTTCCAGTATTTTACCATTGAGTTTTACTCTATCGCTTTCACTTGGATTTAATAAAGAGCTAAAGTAATTCCTTATAGATTTTAGAAAAATGACTAAACGGAAGATTTTGATTCCACCACTAGCAGAACCACCACATCCACCAATAAAGGCTAAAAAGAAAGCTAAGACTGAAATAAAGCTCCAATTCAAGTAGTTGCACATTATATAGCCAGTTGATGTGATAAAGGAGGTAATGGTGAATGTGCTGTACCTAAATAATAAAAATACTCCTAAGTCAAAATTTTTATATAACCAAAAACAAGCAAGCAAAGATGAAATAACAACTATCTTAATAAAGTAAGAGACCTGTTCATCATAACAAACGTCTAATCGTCTTACAATTTTTAAATAGCTCAGAAAAGGTAAAGAGCCTAAAATCATAAAGATAATTGTTATTACCTCCAATATAGGGTTATTGTAGTAGCCTATAGAATCGTTATAGTTAGCAAATCCACCAGTTGATACAGCGGACATTCCGTGACATACTGCGTCAAATAATGGCATGCCAGCTAGATAATAGGAAAATATGCACAATAAAATTAGGCAGTAATATATTTCTGCAATATGTATTACTACGCTTCGCGTATGTGGTAACTTTCTTTTAAGAGCATCTGAGTACTCAGAATAGAGTACATTATTTAAGCTCAAAACCTTAAATATGGGAAAAATTGCAATTCCTACTGTAATTACTCCAAAACCACCTATACCGTGTAGCATTGCTCTCCACAGTAGTATCCCCGGAGATTGTTGCTCGATGTAACTTAGAACAGTTGCTCCTGTGGTTGTAATCCCAGATACTGCTTCAAACAGTGCATCAATGTAGCTTAAACTATCAAGATAAAATGGAATAGCTGCAAACAGAGATAATGCAATCCAGGTACAACTGGTAATCGCAAAAATTGCCGGCATTCCATGTACCCTATTTAGTTTACCCAGTAGAATAAAAGTCGCACTAAATGTGCAGGTAACTATAAATCCAACCAGAAAATTTTTCCATTCGTAACCTAGATAATTATTAGTAATAGCAGGAATAAGCATTGCTACGCCAAACAACAATAGAAAAATTCCCACAATAAACGCAATTGAACGTAAAACTTGCAGACTTTCCATAGACAGTACTGTGAAAGCTATATGTTATTAAAACTTCAACCGCTTTGCTAATTTTTTCTCTTGACTTGATTATAAATACGTATAATTATAGCGCTAAATTTGCCATAAGAGATAGAGGTAAGGTATGTTATTAACTGACAGACAAAAAAACATTCGAGATTCATTAATTAGTGAAGCTATACAAGGCAACTTTGAGAATATAAAAAATAATTACGATAGCGATATACAAGAAGTTTTGAAAAGCGAATTACCTAGTAATATACAAAAAGAGTTTAAAGACGATCTACCTAACCCTTGTACCACTTCACAGTTGATTATATTCAAAAAAAATCAAAAGGAAATTAATCAATGTATACAGAAAATGGAGCAAAAAATTGAGAGTATTTCGTGTGATATAGCTATGCAAGAAGCGAAAGGAAATGATGATTCGCATATGCAAAAAGTGAAAAACTTAAAGAGAACAAGTGATCTTCACCACAAATTACGTCAAGCAATAGATTATTTAGATGTTAAAAAAGTTAAAGCAGTATTAGAAGATTGTGATACAAATCTAGCAATGATTTTAAATAGACCTATACATTCACAGAGCAAAACTACCCTTTTACTTTATCCTCTGCAAGTTGGTCTTAATAAACGATATATAGGTGATGGTAAAAGATTGAAACAAGAAGATCTGAGAAATATAAAAGAAATTACTAAACTTCTTTGGGATAAAGCTTCTCCTGATATTCGCAATTTCTGGTTTAAATTCCATCAAGATCAACAAGAAGAAAGTACAAAAGACACAAAAGCAACCTTTGAAGCTCATTTGAAAAAAGCTCCTCCTGATATTCGTGACTTGTGGCTTAAATATCAAAGAGTGCCTGAAAATCAAGATGCAGCTGTAATAAAACTTCTTAAAGGTGAGCAACAACGACATGCCAAGATAGGTAGTGAGAAGTGGCTTGAAGATTTCATTCAAGAAGTTAAAGATTACAGAGAACAAAAAACCATAGAAGAAAACCTTGAAATAGCTACAGAGAAACCTACAACAAAATCTGTTCTACAAGACGCACAACTTTCTCAAATAAATAGAACTTGTTGTATTTTGTAGTAAATAAGTTCTTAGGAAATCTAAGTATGATAACAATAAAAACAAGAAATTTAAACGTTCTATTTTTAACCTAGTATCCAGAATAAAAAAATATCAAAGTCATCATATTATATCACGAACCTTTTCCAAGACTTTTTTTATATTTTCGCTTGAAAGTGGAATTAAGCCAAGCCTAGATAAATATCCACCTTCAGTACTAATAGAGTCTACAACTTCTCTAATGAATTCCCTTAATCCATCAACAGTATCTAAGTGTTCTTTCTTTATATAAAGATATAAAGGCCTTGCTAACATATACTCCCCCGATGATATATTTTTATAAGTTGGCTCAATTCCTGCGATTGTGCTTCCTTGAATCTCATCTTGGTTTTTCGCTAAAAAGCTGAAGCTAAATATTCCTAAAGCATTTTTATTGCTCTTCAATTTTTGTATTATTATGTTTTCATTAATTCCAACTTCTATATATCTTCCATCATCTCTGATATTACTACATGCTTTCTTTCTTTTTTCTTGGTCTTGATAATTCTCTTTGAAAATCCTTGAGTTCATACATGAATATTGATCAAGCATAATAAAATTAATCAAAGTTTCATGTGTACCTGTATTTTGATGTGGGCCATAGATTTTAATTTCTGTTTTTGGTAGAGCTTGATTTACATCAGACCAAAATTTCTTGTTATTCTTTACTAATCTATCATTGTCTTCAGAATATGAAGATAAAGTTTCAAACAGGTCATTTTTTGTAAAATCAAATCTATGGCTTTGATTTGAATTTGCAATAACAATTCCATCATAGCCAATTATTATCTCTATTACTTCATTCACTTTATTTCTTTTACATAATTCTCTCTCTACTTCCTTCATAGGGCGAGATGAAGTAGTGATATCTGGTGTGCCTTCCCCTATTCCTGAACAAAACATTTTGAACCCTGATCCACTTCCTATCGATTCTACAACTGGAGTTTTAAAGGAAAATATACGGCTGAATTCTTCAGATATAAATGAGATAAAAGGAAAAACAGTTGAAGATCCAACAATTCTGATATATCTTCTGGCATCAACATTTGACAGTGGGATGAGTAATACAAATGCAAAAATAAGGAAAAGGCGTTTCAGCATCGTTTTCGCTCAAGAGTGTAAACTTAATTATCGTAATAAAAAATCAAACTGAAAAGCTTTTTTTCTAGATTTCAAAAGGTATAACGATCAAATGTGTGCGTAATGATGAGATCTGAATCACAGCATTCATACAACTGTATCTATATCGAATCCTCTTATGTTTTTCAATACTGAAAAATTCTTTCATATTAACTTAATGATGCAATATATCCTTTTCTTTAATAGATAAGTCATCATCGACTTTTTTTACATTATCATCAGTAATGTTTTGTATTTCCTTTTTGGCAACATGAAAATCATCTTCTGAGATTTCCTTATTTTTCTTCATTTCCTCTATTTCTTCCATAACATCTCTGCGTATATTTCTAATTGCAACTCGTGCATTTTCAGAAAATTGATGCAATAATTTCACTAATTTTTCACGAGTTTCTTGTGTTAAGTCTGGAAGAACTATACGTATAGTATTTCCTTCAACAACAGGATTTAAATTCAGGTTAGCATTGATTATCGCATTTTTTACTTCACCGATAGCAGTAGCATCCCAAACTTTAACTGATAGAGTTTTGTTATCTATAGCTGAAACTCCTGCAACTTGGTTCAGTTTTTGATGTCCACCATAGATATTTACAACTATACCATCAAGTAATGATGCGTTAGCTCTACCAGTACGTACACCTTTCATATCATCGTGAAAAGACTGAATAGTTTTTAGCATTCTTTCTTTTGTTTTAGCTTTTATTTCGTTTAACATAAATTACCTAATGTTTACAATCTGAAACTATAGTATAAGTGCCTTGACCCTTAATAATATCAACCATTTTTTCTCTTTTTAAAGAAAAAACTACAATTGGGATAGAATTCTCACGAGCAAGTGAAATTGCTGATGCATCCATAACTTTTAAATCACGAGTTAGCAGATCTGTATAAGAAAGCCTATCATACATCACAGCATTCTCATTTTTTTTTGGATCGGCAGAATATACACCACTTACTTGAGTACCTTTTAAAATAACATCACAATTCATTTCAACAGCACGTAAAGCTGCAGCTGTATCTGTAGTAAAAAATGGGTTACCTGTGCCTGCTGCAAAAATGACTACTCTACCTTTCTCTAAATGATGAATAGCCTTCCTTCTTATATAAGGTTCACATATAGTAGTCATGGGTATAGCAGACAACACCCTAGAGACTATAGAGCTTTTTTCTAAAAAATTTTGCAAAATTAAAGCATTAATGACAGTACCAAGCATTCCAATATAATCACTGCTTGCTCTTTCACAGCCACTTAAAGATGCTGATGCACCACGAAAAATATTCCCACCACCAACAACAATACAAACTTGAACTCCAAGATTACAAACTTCAACTATGTCTTTGGATAGTTTATCTATAACTTCCATATCATGGCCAAATAGCTTTGATCCCATCAAAGCCTCCCCAGAGATTTTGAATAACACTCTGGGGTACTTTACTTCTGAAGTTTTGTTACTTATTTGCACCATCCAAAGTAAGTAACTTATAATTAGCTAATTTAACAGCACTTGATTCTATAAAATCAGCAATCTTCATTTTATCATCTTTTATAAACTTCTGCTCTAGTAGAACAACTTCTTCATAGTATTTAGCCATTCGTCCATCTACTATTTTTTTCGCTACCTCTTCAGGTTTATTTAAGCTCTTTACTTGCTCCTCAATTATAGAACGCTCATTGTTTAATTTTTCTTGATCTAAATCATCTATAGATAAAGCTTCAGGTTTCATAGCAACTACATGCATAGCTATTTGCTTTCCAATCTCTTGTTTATCACCAGATGATTGCAATGCTACTAAAGCACCAATCTTACCTAAGCCATGCATATCACCATGTACATAGCCAGCAATAATCCCATCCTTAGTCTCTAGGTAGCAAAGATTGCTTAACTCTAACTTCTCACCAAGAACTGATGTACCACTCATAATAGCTTCCTGTACTGTACCAACATCTTCATATTTGGCATTTTTTAACTCATCAAGACTAGTACAACGTTCTTGACAAGCAATTGATGCTAAATTTGAAACTAATGCTATGAACTTCTCATTTCTAGCAACAAAATCAGTTTCACAATTGACTTTAACCAATACACCATAATTTTTAGCCAAGCACATAGCAATAAGCCCATCTGAAGCTACTCTATCAGACTTTTTGTCAGCTTTAGCAAATCCTATTGTACGTAACCTATCAACGGCTTTCTTAATATCACCATCACACTCTTCTAACGCTTTCTTACAATCGCTTAAGCCAAGCCCTGTTCTATCGCGTAATTCCCTTATACTACTTGAATCCATCTTCATTTACTTACTATTACCTCCCTTTCTGTTTCATCCTTCATACGCTTCTTTTTAGTTTGCACAATACCCCCTTCTTTTTCTTGAATAAGCTCATCATCCTTAACTCTAGACCTTGTCAAACTAGACTCTATTCCAGCTAATATAGAATCAGCAGCTAATTTACAGTAGAGCTCTATTGATTTTCTTGAATCATCATTTCCTGATATAGGATAGGCAATATCATCTGGGTCAGAATTGGTATCAAGTACTCCAACTACAGGAATACCCAGTTTTTTAGCCTCTTTAACCGCTATATGCTCTTTGTTAGTATCAATAATGAATAAAATATCAGGAACTGCTCCCATTTCTCTAATGCCACCCAATTCTTTATCAAGCTTTTTTCTTTTCTTTTCAATATTTCCTAATTCTTTTTTTGTTAAGATACTATCTTCATCATTTAATATTTTCTCATATTGTATCAAAGTTTTTATCGAAGAAGAAACAGTGTTCCAATTAGTAAGCATACCACCAAGCCATCGATCATTTACATAATATTGACCACAACGAACCGCTTCACTTGCAACAATATCTAAAGCTTGAAATTTCGTACCAACAAATAAAATGCGACCATCTTGAGATGCAACATCGTATAAAGCTTTCATTGCCGCCTCTAACAATGGTAATGTTTTTCGTAAGTCTATTATGTGTATACGATTCTGTTGATGTACACCATATATATATGGGGCCATTTTCGCATTCCAGCGACTAACTTTATGGCCAAAATGCACACCAGATTCAGCTAAATCACGTATAGTGACTTTAGGCAAATTTGTCATATTTACTCCTCCAAATAGTTTATCCTCCATGGCATAACCCTAACGGGACTACTTGCATAAGCCATGTGTGAAATTAAGTTATTTACATAGTAATAAAAAAGACAAAAAAGCGCAAACAAAAAATATTGACAAGTAGCAACACGTTGATTAGCTTTAAGATTGCAAACGTTAAAAAGCAATGGGGGGTGTAGCTCAGTTGGTTAGAGCGCATGCCTGTCACGCATGAGGTCGTGAGTTCAAGTCTCATCACTCCCGCCATTACAGCAGAAACACCTTAAAATTCCTTAACTTTCTTATTAATTTGAATTAATTTCTTTCAGAGACTTGACATGATATTGTAATTGCTGCTTAATCTATTTAACTTTATCGTTAATAATTGGGATTAAATATGTTCATTTCTGAGGTTTTTGCGGCAGATGCGACTAACAATGTATCAGCATCTGTTGCTAGCTTTATTCCACTCATTTTAATATTTGTAGTATTTTATTTTCTCATTATTCGTCCCAATCACAAAAAACTAAAAGAACATAGAAGGATGATAGATCAAATAAAACGTGGTGATACGGTTATTACTTCTAGTGGAATAATAGGTGAAGTAAACAAAGTTGACGAAGTAAATGCACAACTAATACTAGAAATAGCACCAAAAATTGAAATAAAAATCCTAAAGTCTGCTATATCTGAAATCTTAAATAAAGAAATTCAAAAGCCAGTAGCTAAATCTATTGAAAAAAGCAAAGTTGAAAAGAATGGCAAGAAAAATAAACTAGAGGAAAGTAAAAAAGACAAAAATGCTTCATAATTTAAGAAGTGTGTGGAATATTAGGTATAGTAAGTAGCGGTGATTCAGTAATACCAACTTTACTAACCGCGTTGCAAAAATTGGAATACAGAGGTTATGACTCTTCAGGTATAGCAATTATAAATAATAGAGGTAAGATAGAAGTAAAAAAATCAGAAGGTAAAGTTGAAAGATTGTGTGAAGTTGTTCATGAGAGCAAGATATCTAGTAGCAAAGTTGGTATAGCACATACTCGTTGGGCTACACATGGAGCTCCAAATCTTAAAAATGCTCATCCCATTTATATAAATAATGTTGTTGTTGCTCATAATGGCATAATTGAAAATTACAATATATTAAAAAAGGATCTGGAGGAAAAGGGAGTATCTTTCCACACCGATACTGATACAGAAGTGATACCAAACATATTAACTTCATATCTTGATGAAGGGTTATCACCAATTGATTCTATATTACAGTGTCTAAACAATTTACAAGGTTCACTTGCTTTGGCTTTATTATTTGCAGAATATCCAGATACTTTATTTGTTGCAAAAAGAAATTTGCCTTTAGCAATAGGATATAACTGTAATAAAGTGTTTGCTGCTTCTGATACTAATACTTTGAATTCATTTGTAGAAAAAATATTGCATTTAGAAGATAATGATATTGCAGTAATAAAATCTAACGAATTCAGTATATATAATAATGGTATACAAGTTAAACGCAGAACAGAAAATAGCAGTCCAAGAAATTTTCTAATTAGTAAAAATGGTTACCCTAGCTTTATGCTAAAAGAAATTTTTGAGCAACCGTATGCATTAAACAAAACAATAAATCAATTTTATAAACAATATAAAGAAATCAACAAAGAATTATTTTCTGAACTAGGTTACATTACTATAGTTGGATGCGGTTCATCCTATTTTGCTGGACTAATAGCAAAGTGTTGGCTGGAAAGTATTGCTCAAATTCGGGTATATCTAGAAATCTCGTCAGAATTTAGGTATAGCAGCGTCAAGCTCGAAGAAGGTAGTATTGGCTTATTCATTTCTCAATCTGGTGAAACTGCAGATACTATGGAAGCACTACGTTATGCGAGATTGCAGAAACAAATGATCATTAGCATAATTAATACATTTAATAGCAGCATAGAAAAAGCCTCAGATATTGTATTGCATACTCTTGCTGGACCTGAGATTGGTGTTGCTTCGACAAAAACCTTTTCTACGCAGCTTGCAATTTTAGCATGCTTTGCTGTAGAGCTTGGAAAAATAAAAGGTATACTGGGTAGAGAGAGGATAAAGGAACTAAGAGGTGCTATTAATTCCATTCCCGAACATGTAGAGCATGTTTTGAATGTGATGGAAATACAACATATATCAGGCAGTATATTAGAGCACAACAATATAATTATAATTGGGAGAGGAAGCTCATATGGAGTTGCAATGGAAGGTGCATTGAAGATAAAAGAGCTTTCATATATCAACACAATTGGTATTGCAGCGGGAGAAATGAAGCACGGTTCTATCGCCTTGATAGACTCTACTGTACTTGTTATCGCAATTATTCCTTACGATAATTTATTCTTTAAAACGCTATCCAATATACAAGAGATTATTGCAAGAAAAGGTAAAGTAATTGCCTTTAGTGATAAGCAAGGAGCACCGCTCTTAAAGGGAATTTGCATAGATGTGGTGCAACTTCCAGAAGTTGACAATTTTGTTTCTCCAATTATCTACAGTGTTGCTATGCAATTTCTTGCTTATTCTATTGCAGAAAAAAAAGGCTTAGATGTAGATTGTCCGAGAAATTTAGCTAAATCTGTCACAGTTGAGTAACTTATTTAAAGTGAGTTGCTAATTAACAGCTCTAATTGTCAGTTATAAATTACTGAATTTTACTAATAAATTCATTGCTATCATTAGCCCTCTGCGAAAGAATATGTAACTAATGTAAGGATGAGAGAGGCTAAAATCCACGCCTCAAATTAACAAGATTTGCCATTATGGTTACCAGACACAACTTAACCTAGCAAGCAAGAATTAACTAACAGAAAAATTGAAAACTAATATCAGTCTCTTATGTAATGTTACTAATATTTTTCTAATATGTTTTCTATTCAGGAAAGTCTACATCGCCATAACAATATTTACTAGAATGAGGTCTTGTCTCATTGTAAAAACACAACCAATGATCAACGTCTATCTGAAGATCTTCTAATGAATTGTAGATTGTTTTACAAAAAAAGAGGAGTAAATGAGAGTTCAGTAACTTGATTATAGAGTTGTACTGCCTTTCCATATTTGAAGCAAGTTGTTATTCTATCTCAAACCGTAGCACAAAGTAAATATGGCAATTTACACTAAAATTTTCTGTTTATGAGTTATATTATGTAAAGATACTATTTGACATTGAGCTTTAAAGATATTATGTAATAGCATTATTTAATATGTGAGGTTTATTATGGCTAAAGTAAGTGCTGGTGAAAACTCAAAAAAGCTTAAAGATGGTAAAAATCAGCCCATATCACCAAAAAAGTTCAAAGGCAGTCAGTCTATGTCACCAAAACGGAGTCAGAATTCTGGTGAAAAGCTATGGAATGTATTAGAATCATTAGAAGAAGCAAAATCAGAGTTGAAAAAAAGAAAGTTTGAAATAGAACTAAAAAAAGACACTAAAATATCAGAAGAAGGAATAGAAAAAGTAGTGGAATTGGAAAGGAAAATAGAAAAAGAGATAGAAGAAATAGCAATGCCAATATCAACGTTACTACTTAAGGAAACAATAATAAAATTACAAGGAACAAAAATAATAAATTTTTTAAAAAAATTAGAAAAACAAGTAAAAGAAATGCAAGAATTATGTAAGAAACTAGAATTAAATGCTAAAATAGAAAAAGAAGATCTAAATAAGCTCGAGGACATAAAGAAAGAATCAGAAAAGTGTTGCAGAGAGTTAGTGAGCTATATGCCTAATTCAAATAATCCTAGAATGTTGTACACTGCTGTTATTGGTCTTGCTGTTGGGCTGGTAGCAAGTACTATACTTGAACATACAACTAGACTAAGTATATTAGCAATAATTGGCATAGCTACAGCATCTGCACTCGTAGCTGGTGGTGCTACATATGAAGCACTAAGACCTAATACTAAAATAGATGAATCAAAAGAAGTCCAATTCAACCACTATGGATTAAAATCCAAAGATTGAGAGAGAGCATAGAATGCTAACTTTCGACTTGAAAGTCACCAAATTTATCTTCTTTTTTAGAGTGATTTTCAATATAATTTTTTATCATTTCGTCAGTTACATTTCCGCTAGTCCTGACTGTACTAGACACAACTTAATCTGACAGCAACGAATTAACTGACAGAAGAATTGAAAACTAATATCAGTCTCTTGTTTAACGTTACTAATATTTTTCTGAAAAGCAATGTGTTTGCTATCAAGAAAAGTCTGCATAGGCGTTTTACCATAGCAATATTTACCTGAGTGAGGCCTGGTCTCATTGTAAGAGCGTAACCAATGATCAACATCTATCTGCAAATCTTCTAAAGAACTGTAGATTTTCTTTCTAAAGATAATATTGTAACACTCATCTTGCATAGTTTTATGAAACCTTTCGCATATGCCATTAGTTTGTGGTGAATTGGCTTTAGTTCTTGAATGATCAATATTTTCAATTCCCAAATAAAGCTGATAAGCGTGATTTTCTGGTTTACCACAATATTCTGTACCTCTATCAGTCAAAATGCGCAATAATGGCACGTTTTGTACATCAAAAAATGGTATTACTCTATCATTCAGCAAGTCGGCAGCGGTAATAGCAGTTTTATCTGTATAAAGCTTAGCAAAAGCCACTCTCGAATATGTATCAATAAAAGTCTGCTGGTAAATGCGCCCAACGCCCTTGATATTGCCTACGTAATAAGTATCTTGAGACCCTAAATAACCTGAATGTTCTGTTTCAATTTCACCGTGAGCTTCTCTTTGCTCTTTAACTTTTTCCAATGCTGCAAGTTGCTCTTCAGTTAAAATTATGCCGTCTTGTGCAACCTTTGCTTCAAGGGCTTTAAGTCTTTTTTTGAACGTTTCAATGTCATTTCTTAGCCATACAGATCTTACGCCACCTTCGGAAATTATTACACCCCTTTTTCTCAGCTCATTTGCAGCTCTTTGTTGTCCATATGCTGGAAATTCTGTAGCTATGCCAATTATTGCCCTTTCTATATCTTCGGAAACTCTGTTTGCTAATAGGGGTTTTTTCTTACTTATTTCATGTAATGCTCCTTCTCCCCCACTTTCATATAACTCCTTAAATCGATAAAATGTATCACGCGAATAACCCATCACCTTACACGCTTGTGATACGTTACCTAATTGCTTTGCTAGTTCTAATAACCCTAACTTTGGTTTTAGTATTTTTGTTTGTATCGTACTCATATCTAACACTCCTTTCTTTTATTATTTTATAACTTACTTTTTTAAAGTGTCAGATCAAGTCTTGTTTAATACACATTATGCTTGTGCTTTTTTGTTATCTGGAGTATTTGCTGTTGGTCTATGTTTCGTAGTTGACAACCCGGTTCCACTTGCTGCAACTTCGTTGCTTTTTTTTGCAATAGGATGTGGTTTTCTGTATAGAGCAAATACAGTTATTAATGATGTAAGCTTCTCTCAAGTTATTGTGAACGAACGTGCTAGTGATTTATCTGTTCAGGTAAGGTGTCATTCCAGCACTTGATGCTGGTTTTCATTTAATCTCATTGAATTTAGCATAAGCTCAGTTTACTTGTAAATTTTTCTGGATCCCAGTGGGCTTTGTTGCACAGCTCTTCGGATAGTGGGTAATGTATAATAAATTCATGAAGCTATATCAAACTTAGCCATGCCTATTTCAGTAAATTTGTTAAGCAAATAACACTTGAGTAGCAGTTCCTTCTCACGATTAATCTCAGATTTATTCCTAAAACTAAATCCAAATATTTGCTTCAGTCGCGAGAAAAAACTTTCTATATAAGATCTCTTCCAATAATTTATCTCTTTTTTCCACCTCTTCATACCATCTTCATCATATGACTTTATGAGCTTGATTGTAGAATTTCTCTCATTCATATAATCCAACTTTGGATGCTCTACTGCATTATTTTGCGGAGGAATCCTTGTCTTTATGTCAAGCTCATCGCACAGTTTGTATAACTTCTTTCGATTATATGCCCTATCTGCATATATCGTGCTTATGTTATACTTGGTATCCACTCTTTCAATAAGATCACAGGCTCCATAGTGGTCGGAATAAACTCCACTACTGTATTTTGCAGCTATAACTTTTTTACTACCTATCTCTAGCATTACATGTAGCTTTCTTGTTTGCTCATAGCGGCGATACTTTCTATCTGTACCATTTGCCTTACTATGGCCTGGAATATTATTGTAGATGCTGATACCTGTACTATCTATAGCAATTTCAATATCTTCCATATCGTTCTTATCAACTCTGCAGTCGTTGATTTTGATATTAAGCTTTTTAAACCTTCTTGAAGCCTGCGAATAGCTGATAATTTGCAAAATTTTCCCTATTTGCTCAAGATATTTCTCTATAAATCCCACTGTTTGCCTAAGACCAATCCTGAATAGATAGGTTATTATGTGAATTAGAATCACTACTTTGTCGCTGTAGACATTGTTGCCACCTGCTACTTTTGGACTATTTTCGTACCAATTTTCAATGGCATCGTTGATATAATGAAAAACATTTCCCCTTTCTTGAAGAAATTTGTTATATTCATTGCAGTTACTGACTTTCATTCTTATTGGCATATTTTTCCTTTGTCGGCTAAATATCTATTTTATAACAAATTCCATCAGTAACTGCCTGTTCTTTCCTTGAGTGGTGCAACAAAGCCATCCCAGTGTCAGCTACTAGGATGACAGGAGTATGAAATGGGTCTACTTGACCATTTAGTTGTCTTTTCT
Source organism: Wolbachia endosymbiont of Kerria lacca (assembly GCF_051602725.1). NCBI lineage: Bacteria > Pseudomonadati > Pseudomonadota > Alphaproteobacteria > Rickettsiales > Anaplasmataceae > Wolbachia > Wolbachia endosymbiont of Kerria lacca. The sequence goes on along the minus strand of NZ_CP192272.1, from coordinate 13,808 downwards.
CGTCTACCTTATTTTATCACTCTGCTGAACGGATACCTTTATTTTCAATAATTTTGTTAGCAATAATACGGCTTTCAAAATCGATACTTGTTATGTCAGATAGTGATTTAATATCAGAGTACTTGTCAAAATTTTCTATTGTTGATTTTACTACCTCTAATATTTCTAAGAAACCGATTCGTGACTTCAAAAATTCGTTAACAGCTATCTCATTTGCAGCGTTCAAAACAATACTATTTGTATGTGGAGAAGAAGAATTTAACACTTCCATGCTTAGCTTTAGTGAAGAAAAACATTTGTGGTCTGGTTCTTGAAAGGTCAATTTTTTTTGTTTTGTTAAGTCTAACTTGTAGTTCAAAGTTGATCTTTCTGGCCAAGACAAAGCATATGCAATGGGAATTTCCATATCAGTTTCTGCAAGCACAGCAAAGCTAAACCCATCCTGGTAAACTACAACTCCATGTACTATCGATTCAGGATGCACTACTGCTTCAATTCTATTTGGGCTAATTTTAAACAAATGATGTGCTTCTATTATTTCTAGTGCTTTATTCATCATTGTTGCACTATCAACTGATATTTTCTTTCCCATTTTCCAAGTAGGGTGACTTAGTGCCTGATTTACTGTGATATTTCTTAATTGTTCAAGGCTATAATTTAAAAATGGTCCACCAGAGGCAGTGAGTATAATCTTTTCTACACATTTATCATCATTTTGCAAAACTTGAAAAATTGCGTTGTGTTCAGAGTCGATGGGAATTATTTGTACGCTCCTTTCTTTAGCTTTTTTAAGTAGTAACTTACCACCGCAAACAATACTCTCTTTGTTTGCTAGAGCAATAACTTTAGTACCGCTTTCTATAACCTTTATAACTGGCTCAAGGCCTGCGATGCCAACTATTGCAATAACTGAGAGATCAACGGGTAGAGAAGCAACATTTGCTAGACCTGGAGCACCAACTTCTACTTTGACGTTTGTACCAAGTAGATCTTCTTTTAAATCTTTGTAGAACCTTTCATCAGAAATGGCAGCATATTTTGCATTAAGTAGATTTGCCTGTTGTGCTAGCAGAGCAAAGTTAGAATTGGCACTTAGTGCTTCCACCTGATATTCTTCCTTTCTCTTTAAGAGCAAATCTACAGTCTTTTTTCCAATGCTTCCTGTTGATCCTAAAACTGAAACTTTTTTCACTAATTACAATAAAATCTTCTTAGTTATTTAGTAACCAAGCTCATGATCATCACCAACAGATGGTGAAGGACCAGGTGAAAAAGATTGGCCATGATGATCACCTGCATCATGCATATCATGCAAACCATCAGCACTATGAGCCATTTCATTGCTAGCGTGGGGATAATCATCCGGATGATGCCCCTCATCACCGTAGTCCATACCCATTCCTTCTGATGGCATATCTTCTCCACCTCCACCTGAAAAATATTCAGCAAGACTTTCAAGAAATTTTATGCCAAACATATTACCTGATTTCCCAAATAACGTTACTAGACTGCTACCACTTACCAAACCTTCAAACACATTATTATAAGCAGCAATTGCTCCTTCATGAAAGTTGAACATCCACTTCATTCCATCCACAATTGTTGCAACAGAGTCACTATGACCAAGACCGAAACCACTTTTCTCACTAGCGGCTTCCTGGTGTTGCTGCTGTGCCTGCCATTCTGCAATATTTGGACCTTGTGCTTCACTCATAAACTTTTATTCTAAGCCTTAAGCTATTATTTTACCAAAAACACTGTAAAATATCAATTGTTTAAGAGAGGTTATCATAAAAATATCTAACACTAAGCTATTTTTATGATTCTGAATACCAAAACATCGATGATGTGCTGTGGTAAAAAAGTGATGACTTGAGGTTTAAGATAGCTTCTATTTCTTCTTAGAAGACTGCTCCTCTCTCTTTCCTTTTTAAATAAGTTTACCTACAGGTCTGATTGTATTAAGATTACTTAGTACAATCAGATTTATCAAATGCGCTTATCTCAATATTACCTGCCAACTTTAAAAGAAACCCCTGCTGGTGCTGAAATTATTTCTCATCAATATTTGTTACGTGCGGGCTTAATCAAGCAGACAGCATCTGGAATTTATTCTTGGCTGCCGCTTGGTCTTTTGGTACTTAAAAATATTGAAAATATTATCAGAGATGAAATTGGTGCGATTGAAGTGTTAATGCCTTGTGTGCAGCCAGCAAGTCTTTGGCGAGAGTCAGGACGTTACGATGATTACGGCAAAGAAATGCTACGTATTAAAGATAGGCATGAAAGCGATATGCTTTTTGGTCCAACACATGAGGAGGTGGTAACTGATTTGATTAGAAATACGGTAAAAAGTTACAAAGATTTACCACTTTGTTTATATCAAATTCAGTGGAAGTTTCGTGACGAAGTAAGACCTCGTTATGGCGTTATGAGAGGCAGGGAATTTCTGATGAAGGATGCATACAGTTTTGATGTAGATTACGAAGGTGCACTGAATTCATATAATTTGATGTATAAAACTTACATAAAAATCTTCAAACGAATGGGGCTTACTCCAATTGGAGTGAGGGCAGATACAGGACCAATTGGAGGAAATTTAAGTCATGAATTTCATATATTGGCAAACACCGGTGAGAGCACTCTATATTATGACAATAAACTTTTTGAATTACTAGAAAGCGAAGATATTGAAAGCCTGAAGAGCATATATGCAGTTGCAGACGATATGCATGATCCTAAAATTTGTCCTATACCGCAAGAACAGTTAAATGTTAGTAAAGGTATTGAAATAGGGCATATTTTTTATTTTGGCGACAAATATTCAAAGCCTATGAAGGCAAGTGTTACTTCTCAAGATGGAAAAAATGTTAACATGCATATGGGTTCGTATGGTATTGGAGTTTCAAGGCTTGTTGGCGCAATAATAGAAGCTTTCCATGATGATAAAGGAATTATCTGGCCAGAGGCAGTAGCTCCTTTTAAGGTTGGTTTGATCAATTTACAAACAAAAGTAACGGAGGCTGCAGATAAAATATACAAAGCTTTGAAAAGCGATGAAGTGCTTTATGATGATACGGACGAAAGTGTAGGAGTGAAATTTGCCAGAATGGATCTGATAGGCTTGCCGTGGCAAATAATTATTGGAAAGAAAGCAGTAACTTCAAATATAGTTGAAGTAAAAAATAGAGCAACTGGCAAGGTAGAGGAAATACAAATTGAAGAAGCAATAAATCGTTTTAGCGCAAAATGATATACGGTATTGGCACTGACATAGTATATATACCCAGAATATTGAGAATATCACAAAAATACGGGGAAAAATTTCTCAATAAAATCTATACTAAGAAGGAGATAGAGATAAGCAAAAAATATAATAGCCAAGAAGTAAGGGCAAAATATTTTGCTAAACGCTTTGCTGCAAAGGAAGCTTTTGTTAAAGCGCTAGGCACTGGATTCAGCCAGGGAATTATAATGAAAGATATAGAAATATACAGTAATATCAGGGGAAAACCACATCTTGCTATCACAAAGGATTTCATCTCAAAAGACTACAAGATACACCTTTCTCTAAGTGATGATCAAGATTATGCTACTGCGTTTGTTGTAATTTGCGTTTAGTAGATATTGTTTAGTACATATGATTTCAAAAATTTTTTTTGAAATTATACTTTGACCTACACAGATCGACCTTTTTGTGAATCCTGGTTTCTGCTTTCTTCAACTTGTTTTGCAAAAGACGTCTCTTGTGTATTCATATGTTGAAGTGGTTTAGCAATTTCGCGTACAACGGCAGTAACTGCGGTTAAAAATGCTTTCAGAAGTGCACCTAGAGCTCCACCAACTGCTTCCCTACCATATATACGAGCTTGCTTTTCATTATCATCAGCAGTTTCCCCTGCCCTCCTTCTTGGATCCATTCTATGAGCAATAACTGAAAACAACACTCCTCTAATTGAAGACTTCATTCGTGCTTTTGCCTTCTGAACATCCCCATCACTTACTGCTTCATGTTTTTGCCTATTATTCATTAGCTCCTTTTGTTGTTGAGCACTTAAGATCTCTTCCATCAATTGTTTTCTTCTCTTTTCCAGAACTCTTTTCTTGGACTCTGATTTATCGCGAGTGTGCTTTGTGGTTTCAAGTTCTACATCAATATCCTCAGATGCTGCTTGGCTATATAAGGTTTCTATGAGCCTATCTATACTTCGCTTTACTTGCATAGTCCTTTCGTAGCTATCTAAATTATCAACTCCTTCATCAATTTGACTTAAAATATCCTCAAAAGGTTTTAAATACTCTTTGCACTGCTCTTCAAGCTGATTTTCATTCTTCAAATTCCTTTCTCTTCTGTCATCGCTATTCTCTTCAACATTATCATCGCCTTCTTTGAAAAGATCCTCATCGTTCATAAATTTTTTTTAATTTAGTTAAAACCCCACCTATTATTATTGTATATGAAAAAATTAAATTAACACTAATGAAAAGTGTTTACAACTTCAGCACTGGCTAAAACTACAGTGAAGCTGTCAAAAGTGGCAGGATCATAATATCTCTCATACAATTCAACCGAACACCTGAGTTTTATTTTCTCCTTAGCATCAAAACTAATCTCATAATCATTATTAGAGTTTAACATTGCAGAATTACGCAATAATTCATCAGCCAATACTGAATTTAAAATGCCATTAATTTTTATTGTAATCTTTCTACTTCCAGCATAATCAAGCACTTTTCTCCAGCCAAAAGAGGAAATATCTTTCATCTCTTCTTTGTTATTACGCAAAGTAAACCTTAAGTTTCGTATATTATTCAGCACAACAAAATTATTGTCATGACCTTTAATTTTCAGCTGTAATTTGCTCATCGCTACCTCCTTGTATTAAAATATCAAAATTAATTGTTGAATGTAAAACTTCATCATGCTGATTCATAGCACAATTACTTTCCAAAATGGTCTCACTACTAATGCTCTTTACCACCAAGCTAACATGCTTTATAGCAGCAAGCATACTGCTTATATGATAAGTATATATGTCGCATGAAAATCTTACTTTTGTAGCAAAGTTAGATAGCATATGCAGGTTAACATAATTTACTATGCGCAATCTCAGATAAGGAATAGTAATCTGCTTAGGCAGGTAATCATAGATGTTAGTAACATATTTCTTTAAATCAGAGTTTGCTTTTAATGCTGCATAAATACTATTATACAACTCATTTATAATTTGAATTTTTTCCATCTCACAGATACGGTTACGAAGATTGCAATTTGCAGGGGTGCCATGAAAGTAGTTGCAATGCAGATATAACAGACTCCAGTGGCGCCTTTAGTGTCATTCAAGGAGACTATGTAGTATCATTCCAGTACTGGAATGGCTTTGTTGCACCACTCAAGGAAAGAACAGGCAGTTACTGATGGAATTTGTTATAAAATAGATATTTAGCCGACAAAGGAAAAATATGCCAATAAGAATGAAAGTCAGTAACTGCAATGAATATAACAAATTTCTTCAAGAAAGGGGAAATGTTTTTCATTATATCAACGATGCCATTGAAAATTGGTACGAAAATAGTCCAAAAGTAGCAGGTGGCAACAATGTCTACAGCGACAAAGTAGTGATTCTAATTCACATAATAACCTATCTATTCAGGATTGGTCTTAGGCAAACAGTGGGATTTATAGAGAAATATCTTGAGCAAATAGGGAAAATTTTGCAAATTATCAGCTATTCGCAGGCTTCAAGAAGGTTTAAAAAGCTTAATATCAAAATCAACGACTGCAGAGTTGATAAGAACGATATGGAAGATATTGAAATTGCTATAGATAGTACAGGTATCAGCATCTACAATAATATTCCAGGCCATAGTAAGGCAAATGGTACAGATAGAAAGTATCGCCGCTATGAGCAAACAAGAAAGCTACATGTAATGCTAGAGATAGGTAGTAAAAAAGTTATAGCTGCAAAATACAGTAGTGGAGTTTATTCCGACCACTATGGAGCCTGTGATCTTATTGAAAGAGTGGATACCAAGTATAACATAAGCACGATATATGCAGATAGGGCATATAATCGAAAGAAGTTATACAAACTGTGCGATGAGCTTGACATAAAGACAAGGATTCCTCCGCAAAATAATGCAGTAGAGCATCCAAAGTTGGATTATATGAATGAGAGAAATTCTACAATCAAGCTCATAAAGTCATATGATGAAGATGGTATGAAGAGGTGGAAAAAAGAGATAAATTATTGGAAGAGATCTTATATAGAAAGTTTTTTCTCGCGACTGAAGCAAATATTTGGATTTAGTTTTAGGAATAAATCTGAGATTAATCGTGAGAAGGAACTGCTACTCAAGTGTTATTTGCTTAACAAATTTACTGAAATAGGCATGGCTAAGTTTGATATAGCTTCATGAATTTATTATACATTACCCACTATCCGAAGAGCTGTGCAACAAAGCCATTCCAGCATCAAGTGCTATCTCTATAGGACTCCTCACTAATCCAAAATATTAATAAATTTACTAATTATAAAAAAGGCAAAAGGATCCCCACTTAGTGAGTTTGACTCTATAATAATTTAAACTGGCGCTGTAATAATGTGCTAACGCTTAAAATAAGCGCGTTTTGGCTGAACGTAGAAAAAATAAAAAAGACATGCAGCAGCTATAATTTTATGTAATCCGCCAATAAGTACCTTAAGTTTTTCACTGAATTTTTGTTATTGAGCCTGCAGGTCAAAAACAAGTTTTGAGTCATAAATACCCTTAGTGTCATAATAAGGAAAGTTGGCAATATTTGTCAAGTAGTTTTCTTATCTTTTACAGGCATAATTTACATGCTACAATCAAATTTTCATAACTGGTGAATAAAAATGCAGAGAGATAAAATTAAAGTAGAAATAAAAAAGTTATCACATGGTAAAAGCTTGCCTCTTCCCTGTTATGCAACTATGCAGAGTGCTGGCATGGATCTTTATGCTGCATTGGACGACTCTGTTATTTTAAATCCACTTGAAAGGTTACTTATTCCAACTGGCATTGTGATTGCAATACCAAACGGTTTTGAAGGGCAAGTTCGCCCACGTTCTGGGCTTGCTGCAAAATATGGAATCACTGTCTTAAATTCTCCGGGCACTATAGACTCCGATTATCGAGGTGAAGTTAAAGTTTGCCTAATCAATCTAAGTAATCAGCCATATGAAATAAAAAGAGGAGATAGAATCGCACAAATCCTCATCACTCCTGTATCTCAGGTAATTTGGGATGACAGAGAAGAATTCTGCACAGAAGAAACCGTCCGCAATGAAGGAGGCTTTGGCTCAAGTGGTAGATAATTTATTGTTTATAAGTTGACAATAATAATTTTTTACATATTACTTCAACTTATTTAAATGAGATATTATGTTAACTTCTAAGAACTATCTTCAAAAAACAAACATTGTACTTATAGTACTTACTTCTCTATGTGTCATAGGTGCAGCAACAACACTTTCAGTTCCATGTTGGATGTCTTCAGCTTCTATGATAGGGCCAATTGGAATAAATCTACTTGCAACTGTTACCTTTGCACTGATTGCTTCAGTAACATATTCCATCATCAAAAACAATGAAATATCTGAGCTTAAAGCTCCGAGAATTGTTACTGGTAGCTATCAAAGATACCTGATATTGCAAGTAACAAATGAGGATCTTGAATTTATTGAAAATAACTATAAGAACGAAAATGGTGAATATACTATAGATTTTACTAACTCAAAAGGCGAAGTATTCAAAGCTGAGAGTTATGGTCAGATCAGATATATTGATAATCCTGATCCAATCTTGCTTGGCAACACTAAACTCCTTGATATACATCAGCTATACAAGAAGAAAGGGGATAGTACATTTGAACAGATAAATTGTGGACAGGAGTTAAAAACGTTAGGTTTAAACGTTGAAGAAAATAATGTTCAAGAACTAACCATCGAATTTGTGCCAAGCTCAATTGTTAAGTCACCAAAAGTTGAACACGAAAAGCCAGCAAGATTATTAATCAGCCAAGTATAAAAGGAATAAGTCTTCCCTTCATTTTTTAGTGTTAATGACTTAAACTTATTGTAGAAACTGTCTCAAAAAATAGATATTCACATACTTGTAAGAAATTTGCTAAGGATTTTTATTTAGTCTGACTGCATCCTTTACCTTATCTAACAACCCATTAATAAAGCCAATTTTGTTTGGAGCATCAAGTAAATCAGATGCAATGTTAGTATATTCATTAATAACAATTGGTGCTGGTGTATCAAAATCAATTAACTCACATACTGCAATACGCAAAATAGATAAGCTTATAAGATTTAATCGTGAAAGTGACCAGCTTGGGTGTAAATAAGACTCTATTATTTTATCATATTCTTCACTGCTTTTTATAACCTTACATAACAAGTTTTCTAAGAACTGATGTTCAAATTCTTCACATTCAAATATATCTTTCAACGTACTTATGTAGTCCTTAAGCTCACAATTTTCCAATTTAAAAGTGCTTTTGTTGTAACTTACAAAAATATTTGAATAAGCAATTTGTACAGCAAGAAATCTTGCCGTACTTCTTTTTATGCGCCACTTTTTATCTACTGGTTTTTCCTCCATTATTTTAATTTATTGTGTAGATCTATCATATGCAAAACAGTTGAGGCTGCATGGCCACCAACGTTCTTTTTATTTTTGTCAGCTCTAATTAGTGCTTTATCTTTGCTGTCAGCGGTAATTACGCCCATACCAAGGGGTATTGCATAATGCATAATAACTTCATTTAAGCCTTCGATTACTCCTTTACAAACGTATTTATAATGATCAGTTTCACCGCGAATCACGCACCCAAGAGCTAAATAACCGTCATAATTAGCATTCTTGCTTTTTACTGCAAAGAGAATTGTAGCTGGTATCTCAAATGCACCAGGAACTTCAATTATGTCATAGCTTGCATGACTTTCTTTTAATCTATCGACTGCACCTTCAAGCAAAAGGTTCGCTATTTCGGTATAATAAATTGAATTAACTATTAGTATTTTCGACATTTATCCCGACTTTTCTTGTTAAGAAGAACTTTATTAAGTATTGTTGAACCAGAGTTATAATATTACTAAATATCCAATATATTACCAGGCCGGCAGGAAAAGAAGAAAAAATAAAGACGGAAATGTAAGGTAAAAACTTCATAACATTTACTTGAATATCATCTTTACTGGTTTGATCTTTCTCACTTAGCTTCTGCTGAATTATCATGGTAGCGCCGAAAATTATAGGTAAAATGCCTATAGAAATAGGAAAGTTATAATTAAACAACCCAAATAATGTAAAAATGTTTGTTGGATCAGAAGCTGAAAGATCCTTAATCCATAAATAAAAAGGGGCGTGTCTCATCTCTATAGTAACAAATAATACTTTATACAGAGCAAAAAATACTGGTATTTGTATGAGCATAGGGAAAATGCTCGACATTGGATTTACATTGTTTCTCTTGAACAACGCAATTGTCTCTTTGTGCTGCTTTAAGCTGTCATTTTTGTACAACTCTTTTATACGAGTTAATTCAGGCTGCAGGCTTTTCACCTTGAACATCGAAATATATGATCTATTAGATAAGGGAAGCATCAAAAGTTTGATTACTAAAGTTAGCAATAATATTGCTAAGCCAAAATTTTTCAAAACAAAGTTAAAATATTCAAGCAGTAAAAACACCGGCTTGGTTATAAAATAAAGAACACCAAAATCTACAGCCTTATCAAACAAAGGTATATTGAGAGTGTCTTTATAAGAATCAAGTAAATTCAATTTCTTTGCCCCAGCAAAAAAGTAGTTCAGAGTAGAAACACTTGCACCAGGGAGTATGTGTTTGTAAGGTTTAACAAAATCTACTTGAAACTTATCAATGTTATTAACATTCGTATGCTTAATACTTACATTTATTTGATCAGATTTTTCAGGTATGATAGCTGTAAACCAATATTTATCAGCAAAACCAAACCAACTTTTTTCACTTGTGCTGGCCTTTATTAAACGTTTCTTGGAAATATCCTTATATGTCCACTCCTCTAGTTTATTGTTAAATGCACCTAGTACTCCTTCATGTGATATCCAATAGGATTCGTTAATATTATCACGTTTACGATTGATTTTACCATAGGGAACCAAAACTACATTATCTTTTGTATTGTTTTCAATAATTTGCTCAACTTTAAACATGTAGTTATCGTCAAGGCTAATTTTCATTCTAAATAAAATGCCATTTTCATTATCCCAAAATAAATTGACCTCTTTTTGATTGAGTTTATCTGCTTGCCATACTGTTTTAGAATCTGGAACTTTAATCTTTTCATTCGGATCGAGCCACCCAAATTCTGCGAAATATACATCTTTTGATTCTGCAGGTGACAGTAACACCACTTGTGGAGAAGAAGAACTCGGTTCTAAGTGGTAGTTAGTTAAGATTAAGTCATCAAACCTTGCACCTTTCAGAGAAATTGATCCTTCAAGCATGTTATTGGTTAAATTAACTCTCTGTTCTCTAGTAGAATTAATAATTTCAGAACGATTTTGGTATATCATAGGAGCAAGGTCGTTAGAAGATTCGATATGTTCAATATTTTCAATCGATGGTTGGCTTTGGCTCGTGTTAAGAAAATTATCATAAATAATATGCCATAATACTATAATCAATATAGAAAGAATTGTTGCTAAAATTAAATTTTTTGCTTCTGACATGAAATTAAATCGAACATACCTCCTTAAAGTATATATTAAATATTGTACTAAAACAATAAAATTTACTTATTTTTAATAATAGCTTTTAACGCTAATCTTAAAAATTTACTCTTATGGCTTCAAATTTTAATAATATGAATGCAGCAAAAAATCTAGTTATTTGGCTACTGATAATAGTCATTACTGCAATGTTTATTGATTCACAAGGGGATAAACTAAGCAATAGGTTTCTGAGCACTTTTCTACCGTACAAAGGAAGGGTTCAAAATGGCGAAAGTATTGAATTTACAAAGTCATACGATGGACACTTTTATATTCAAGCTCAAGTCAATGATCGTAATATAACGTTTTTGCTTGATACCGGAGCAACTGATATTGTTCTATCGCAAAAAGATGCGTTACATGCTGGTATTAACTTACAAAACATTCAAGACTTTAAAATATATGAAACTGCAAAAGGTCAAATAAAAGCTGGTGTTGTTCACATCCCTCAAGTTAAAATAGGAAATTTTTTAATTAATGATGTACACGCTAGTGTTAATACTCACTCTATGTCCCATTCATTACTTGGTATGAGCTTTTTGAGATATTTTCATTTCACTATTAGGGATAATAAGCTAATATTATATCGTAGTTAAACGTTCTATACTCTACTTATCAACGCTCTGCAGGTCAATATAGGAGCAGAGATAAATATTGCGGAACAGGTGCCGATTGCAATGCCAAAAGAAATGATTAAGCAGAAGTCTCTGACCACACCTGTACAAATCAGCACTAAAGGAAGAGCAGCAAGAAGAGTAGTACCTGAAGTTAACATAGTACGAAATAGTGTAGAATTAATGCTAGCATCAACTATTTCATCCATTTCTACATCTTTTCTATTTTTTTTATACTCTCGAATCCGATCGTATATAACCACTGAATTATTGATTGAATAGCCAATCACGGTAAGTAGAGCTGCAACTGATGAAATATTAAACTCAATACTCGTTAAGCTGATAAAGCCAAGAGTTAAAATCACATCATGGATCAGTGCCATTATTCCACCAAGTCCACACTGCCAGCTAAATCTAAGCCAAACATAAAAAAATATTCCAATAATTGCAATTAACATGGCTGATATCCCTTCAAATATCTGCGTTGAGCCTATTTGTGGACCAACATAATCTATTTTACGATAAGTTACTAAATTACCTAATTTGCTTTCTAATATACTTTTAACCTTTTTAATTTTATCTTCATCTCCCTCATCTTTAAACCGCACAACTAAGTTATCACCAGCTTTTGAACTCTGTATCGTAAATCCACTCTCTTTTAATATACCGAGAATAGCATCATCCTTGCTTGAAGATTTTATCTCTATCAAAATTCCACCTGTAAAGTCTATACCCAAATTCATTCCACGCAGCATAAAAGTAAGCATTGAAAAAATGATAAGAATAACGCTAACAAGTGCTGTCAAATTTCTATATTTACTAAATCTTATATCAAGATTATCTGGAATAAGTCTAATTGCCATATTTCCTACTTAAATTGTGATTTTATATACTTTTTAAGCAATCGACTAGCTATTTTCTCTTAGCTTATACTAATAATGATCTTTGATTTACTTAATCTACTTGAACAAGATATTTGATCAAAAAAATGAAAACAGCCTGGTTGTCATTAATAAAGTGCTACTTAAACATCTTTTTTAATCGATTGATTTCATCAGCAAATTTTGGGTCAGTTCTTATGAAATTTTCCACTTGTTTGACTGCGTGTATAACAGTAGCATGATCTCTACCACCAAAATTTCTTCCAATATCTGGTAAACTTTTTTGCGTAAACTTCTTTGCGAAATACATAGCTATTTGTCTCGGCCTCGCAAGACTGCGGAGCCTTCTATTAGATTGCATATCTGCAATCTTTATATTGAAAAATTCAGCTATTTTTTTCTGTATTTCTTCTATTGTGATTGACCTATGATTTGACCTAAGAAGATCAATTAGGGTCTCACTAGCTGATTCTACTGTCATGCTTCTTCCAATTAAAGAGGTATGAGCAACCTTATTTAATGCTCCTTCTAGTTCTCTTATATTGGATTTTATATTCCTTGCCAAAAATTCTAGGACATCCTTTGGAACATACATATTCATTCGTTCCACTTTCGCCTGCAATATACCAAGTCTTAATTCAAAAGTTGTTTCATTAATATCTGCAACTAATCCCCAACCAAGTCGTGATTTTATTCTTTCTTCTACTCCATCAAGATCACTAGGAGACCTATCAGCTGATATAACCAATTGTTTATTTTGGTCTATCAATGCATTGAAAGTGTGAAAAAATTCTTCTTGTGTACTATCTTTACCACTGATAAATTGCACATCATCTACCATCAATACATCTACTGATCTAAATTGCTCTTTAAATAACATAATATCTTTGCTCCGCAGCGCCGTAATATATTGATACATAAATTTCTCTGCTGATAAATATACCACTTTTCTTTTTGCTGACGGAGAATTGACTATGTCCCAAGCTATAGCATGCATTAAATGTGTTTTACCAAGTCCCACTCCACCATATAGAAATAAAGGGTTGCTTCCTGATATTGGATCTATAGATTCCGCTACACGCTTTGCCGCTGTAAATGCTAACTCATTTGACTTTCCTACCACAAAATTATCAAAAGTGAATCTGGTATCTAGTGGTGAACCAAGATTATGATTATTTTCCTCTCTATTTTTTAGTATCGTATTAGAATTTGAATTTCTTTCTTCAATTAATTGAATATCAATAGAACATACACTTTGATCTTCGCTTTGCCATAATGACAATATTTTTTCCATGTAGTGAACTGTAATCCACTCCTTTATAAATCTTGTTGGTACAGACAACAAAACTTCTCCATTTCTGTTGCTGATAAATCTTAGTGAACTCAGCCAGCTGTTATATGTTGCTTCTCCATAGAGATTATGGAGATAATTTTGGATTTTTTCCCAAGTAACATTGTGGTCCGTTACTGTAATAATCTGATCAAAAAACATAGTAAAAACCTTAGGGTTAGTTAAGTTCAT